>NZ_JBPKGD010000001.1:0-1192495 GCF_051207415.1 Haloarchaeobius marinus
GCCCATCTTGTGCTGTGCGATCTTCGAACCGGGGATGCCGGTGATGTACTCACGTCGCGTGTACGCGGGTTTGGAGATCTCCCGGTACATCGACGCCGGTTTGTCGGACATGGGTATTACGGGCAACTGAGGCCGAGCGAGCGAATAAAGCCTTCGAAGCGGAGACGCCGCCGGTGACGGTCGCGTCGCTCGGTGAGGAGCGAGTGACGCGGAGAAACGGGCGTGGGGTGGCTGTCGACTCCGACCGCGAACGCGGTCGTGGCGACTCAGGACGCGACGTAGGTGTCCCCGTCGCGGTCGACGAGCCCGTCGTCGTCCAGCGACCGCAGGACGCTCAGCAGCGATATCTTCTGCAGGCGCAGGGTGGTCTGGAGTTCGTCGAGGGTCGCACTGCCGGTCGCGTCGAGGTAGAAGTAGACGAGTTTCGCGGACGGCGAGGAGAGGCGCTCGGGAAGGGGTTCGATGGCGGGTCTGGCGACAGCCTGTTGGGTGCTCATTGTATATGGAAACTCGACTACATCGAATATAAATCTATGCCCCAGAACGTAAGATAACCTAATACTCCCTTCTACACGTATTGATATTCTCTCCCACGGGTGGTATTCCACCGCACGCCCCTTACCGCACCTCCTGCTACGTGGAGTAGGACACGGTCCCGGGCGGGGTTGACGCCGCCCGGGTGGTGGTAGGACACGGGCCGGCGGCCGTGCAGCCACTCACGGCCGCCGTCTCGAGCACGAGTGACGGCAGCACACAGAGGCACCTGCGAGCCAGCGTTGCGGACAGGTACTCCAGCGCACAGCGGGTAACCGCTGCACTCTCCTCTATGCGACGATGTATTAAAATCTTGCCCGATAGAGCAAATTTGACCGCCTATCGACTTATTACTCGCACATCTGTTGCCAAATTCTGGGTGAAGCTGGTGTATAGTCCACTCCGTAGCTGACGGCGGCCGTCGAACTGGGCGTTCGTGTACCGGCCCCTGCGTTCCCGGACCGACACCGACGGATCCCCGGCCAGGTGTACCGGTCGGTGGTCGGTTTGACCCGACCGCTCCCGTCGCTACCGGGCGTCGCGACTGTGAGCGAATTGTTCGATAAAACCTGAATACACGCGCTGGAACCCGAAGGGGTGCCCTGCGCGGAGTGCGAGCAGCTCACGCCGCGAGGCGGCGCGAGTGCGATCGTGGTCGGCCGTCGGGGGGCCGGCGCTTAGAGACGGGTAACGTTCTTCGCGCGCGGGCCCTTCGGGGCGTCCTCGATCTCGAATTCGATCTCCTGTCCCTCTTCGAGGTCCGGTCCGCCAACGTCCTCCATGTGGAAGAAAACGTCCTCGTCCGCGTCCTCAGTGTCGATGAAACCGTAACCGCCGGTGTCGTTGAAGAAATCAACCTTGCCTTTCGCCATTGCAAGCTAACGAAAGAGGGGCAGCCCGATAAGGCTTCCGCGTTCGGCTGCTCGTCGGCGATACCGGGTCAGAGCGGTTCTCACGCCAGAAATCCGACGATTCACCCGTTCGATGCCGTCGAATCGACCCGAGGACTGCCCCGGAACCCGTCCGGTCCGTCACAGCGACCGTCGAACGGTCAGTACTCCGGACCGGACGCGTCGGTTTCGGTACTGGTCTCGGTTCCGGTCGGCGTCGACGTGGCGTCGGTTTCGCCACCAGTCGACCGGACGGGCGCCCCGTCGGGCGAGAGGACCCACCAGACGTCGTTGACGCCCTGTCCGGCCGCGTCGCCGGGCGCAGCGTCGGACGAGAAGTAGTAGAGGGGCCAGCCGTTCGCGGCCACCTGCGTCGTCCCGTCTTCGCGCTCGAAGGTGCTCAGGGTCGCGGTGACGTCGTCGCCCGCGGTCGGCGTGCCGTCGACGGTCAGCGGGGGCCACGCCCCGGCACAGTCACCGGTGCAAGTACTCGCGCCGGCCCCCTGCTCGTCGTTGTCGAACATGTACAGGGTCAGGCCGTCGGGACCGACGAGAACGTTGCCGAGGTCGGGGTGCGACCGCACCTGCACGGTGACGGCCCCCTCGTCGGTCGTCGTGGCGGTCCCATCGGCGTCGGTCTCCCCGGTGGTCGTCTCGGTGTCCGTCGCAGTCGCCGTGTCCGTCGGTTCGTCGGTCGCGGCGGCGCCGTCGGGCGGTGTGGTCGCCTCCGTGTCATCGTCGCCGCCCAGGCAACCGGCGAGCGTGAGCGTCGTCGCAGCCGTGGCAGTCGCGCCGAGCAGCGTCCGTCGTGTCGGTGCCATAGCGGAGACGACGGTAGCTCCCGGCATGAGGATTGTCCGAACTCGGTCCCAAATTCGTCCGACATCCGCAGGTTCACCGCCAGGTGATGCGGACGAGGACGAGCAACGCGACGAGTTCGAGCGCACACAGGAGCGTCAGCCCGACCTGGACGTCGACGCTCGTCGCCTCGAACCAGCCGACGAACCCGGGATGGAGCGAGTAGAAGTACACCCAGAGCACGTTCTCGACGAGGAGGAACCCTGCGAACACCAGCAGGCCGAGCGTGTGCGCCGCGCCGTGTCGCCGGTAGCTCCCGACCCAGACGGACCCCAGCACCAGCAGCAACAGCACGTTCACCGACGCAGCGGCCAGTGCGACGTCGAGCCAGAGCGTCATCGGTTCGTCCCTCGTGTGCGAACAGCCATCTGTATTGTCCAAACTTCGTCCATACTCAGTCCCCAGAGTCGACCGTGTCCAGCACGTCCTCGACCGTCTCCCAGTTCGACCGTGCCGCGTCGGTGAACATGTACACCGCCGCGTACTCGTCGCCGCTCCGTTCGACGACGTTGTTGTCCATCAGCACGTCGAGGTGGTGGCGAATCGTGGTGTAGTCCATGTCCAGCGCCGTCGCGAGCTGGTTGGCGTTACGCGGACGCTCGTCGAGCAAGCGGACGATGCGTACCCGTGTCGGGCCACCTCGCGAACTCGCCAGCACGTACCAGAGCACGCCTTCCATCCATCCGAGAGGTTCACCGGACGGGCTTGTAAACCCTCGTAGTGGTCGTGTCCCCCTACGAGTCGGCGACGGGTGCACCCGCCGCGCGAACAGTCACTTCTGATGACAAGATATAAGTGAGCGCTCTTTGAGTTGAGCCGTGTATGGAGACGACTTCAGAATTCGACGGAAGCATGGCCGCACTGATCCTCGCCGTGCTCATCTGCTTCCCCGCAGGAATCTACTACTACTTCACGAACAAGGAGGAGATGTGGGTCTGTCCGGAGTGCCGTGGCTCGGTGCGCATCGGCGCCGGCACGTGTCCGCACTGTGGCGAGGACCTGCGTTCGCACACGACGGGCGACGAGACCGGCGACCTCGAAGAAGACGAAGCGTAACGACCGACCGACGTACTTTTTCAGGCGTCGACCCGCACCGAACCATACAGCCCCTGATACGCACCATGCAGAACCCCCTCGAACGACTGGTCCAGTACGTCTGGCAGCGGAACCCGTTCCTGCTGTCGCACCACCCGAGCTGTGCGTACTACGCGCATCACACGTTCGAACTGTACGGCGCACAGCTCTGTCTGGGCTGTTTCGTCGTCTATCCCGTCGGGTTTGCCTCGCTGGCCGGACTGACCGCGCTCCGACTCGCAGTCACCGGCCTGTTCGCCGCCGAGACGGTCCTGTTCTACGCCGTCGGAGCGCTCCTGGCGGGGCCGCTTCTCGTCTCCAAGGCGCTGGTCGACGTTCGGAGCGTTCGCTGGCGCGTCCTCACGAAGGCGCTCCTGGCGATGGGACTCGCCGTCGCCGCGATGCCGGTGCTGTTCAGGCCCGCCGACAGGCTCGTCGGGGGGCTCCTCGTCGCCGGCTTCCTCGTCGTCTACGTCGGCTTCAAGGGCCTGACCGCGCTCGACGACTGCGAGGGCTGTCCGGAGCGAGACGACTTCCCGCACTGCTCCGGCCTGGAGTTCGACGGCGAGTGACTCAGGCGGGGTACGTCCCGTCCAGTTGCGTCTGGGCGAGGACGTGTCCGTCCATCGCCTCGCCGAGCGCCTCGGCGTCGGCGTCGCCCGACAGGTCGAGCGTCGTATCGAGCGCGAACAACTTGAACCGGTAGCGATGCTCCCGGTCCGGCGGGTTCGGCCCGCCGTAGCCGCGTTCGCCGAAGTCGTTGGTCCCCTCGGTCGCGCCGGCGGCGTCCCACCCCTCCGGAATCCGTCGCGTGTCCGGCGGGACGTTCCAGACGACCCAGTGGTCCCACACCTTCCCCGCCGGTTTCACCGCGTCGGGGTCGTCGACGACGAGCGCGAGCGACTCGGCGTCGTCGGGCACGCCGTCGATATCCAGGGGTGGGTTGACGTTCTCGGCCCTGTAGCCGTACTGTTCGGGTATCCGTTCGCCGTCCTGGAACGCTTGACTCGTGAGTGTCAGGTCTCCCATCTGTGTCACCTCTCCTGTCGCTGGGTTGCCGGTCCGGGTCGTCGACTCCGTCCCGGTATCGGCCCGGTCGTTCCCGAGACACCCGGCGAGGCACGCGCCGAGGCCGACGACGACGGCTCGTCGAGCGACCGGGACGACGGTACTGTGCGCCACAGTAGCGCAGTTCGGCCACGAACGGAATATACCTTGTCTGTGGGCGGCCCTCAGCCGTCCGACTCCTCGCCCGCCCAGTAGTCGACGTCGTCGTCGCGCCGGTAGTAGCCGTGGACCGAGCGCTCGTCCGACCCGCCCGGCGGCGACCCGGCGAACACGCCGATCTTCCCGGAGTCAGGGTAGACGGTCACGTCGGGGTCGTGCATCGTCGACACCATCAGGTACCGCAACGGGTCGTCGGTGTCGTTGACGACCCGGTGGCCGCCCGCCTCGCCCGCGGGCAACGCCACGTAGTCGTTCGCACTCAGGGGCACCGTCTCGTCGCCGTGCCTGAGCGACCCCGACCCGGCGAGGACGAACAGCGCCTCTTCGTTCCCGGTGTGGTAGTGGTACGGCCACGACCGACCGCCCGGTGGGAGTTCGTACAGGCTACAGCCGAGTTCCTCGCCGCCGGCCGCGGAGGCGAGGCGCTTCCGCCGGAACGAGGTCTCCCCGCGCTCGGTCGCTTCCCAGTCGAGTTCGTCGGCGTCGACGGTGTCCATACGCTGGACGACGGAACCCCGGCGTAAACCGGTTCGGCCCGGTCTGTGGCCGTTCCCGACGGTCGGGAACGACCATGACAATTTTTGGCCGGGGGGCACAACGCCCACACGTGATGAGCTACGACGACTCCTCACTCGGCCGCCCCGAGTCGGACCGCCAGTCCGGCGACCGAACGCCCGGTGAACCCCGTGGGCCGGCCCTGCGAACGGTCCCGCGCGCCGTGGTCGGCGCGCTCAGGTCCCACGTGTCCGCGTGGCCCGGGCTGGTCGTCGAGCAACGAGCAGCGCTGTACGAGGACGACTCGTCCTGACCCGTGGCGTAGCTATCCGTTCGCCACGGGTCAGAACCCACCGAGCGCCATGAGAAAGAGCGCGACGGCGATGACGGCGAACAGGCCGCCGACGCCCTTCTTGATGGTTTCCGTGTCGAGCGCCGCGGAGACGTACGGCGCTATCTGACCGCCGGTGACCGTCGCGGGGACGGTGAAGACGACCATGTTCCACGGCGTCGACGCGAGGTCCATCTGGTGACCGGCGCCGACGAAGCCACCGCCGAAGACGTGCACCAGCGAGGCGATGATGGCCGTCGTCGCGACCACGATGTGGTTCGTCCCGATGGCGACCCGGACCGGGACCTTCGTGCTGAGCATGGTGACGATGCCGAGTTCGCCGATGCCGAACCCGGCGAGTCCCTGGAAGACGCCGCCGATGCTGTAGTTGCCGAACCGGCGGAGGTAGCCGCCACGGTCGTAGACGTAGTCGTTCCCGTCGCGGTCGACGCGGGTGACGACGCCGTCCTCGTCGGTCTCGACGCCGGCCGGGCCGAGCTTGCTGTCGTCGTCGGGCAGTTCGGACTCGGTCCCGCCGTCGGTCGCGGTCTCGGCCTCGTCCGCGGGACTCTCGTGGCCGAGGTCGGCCTTGAACAGCAGGAACGACGCCGCCATGAGTGCGACGCCGAGCAGCAGGTGGAAGATCCACTCCGGGATGACGAACGAGAGCAACGCGCCCCCGACGACGAACGGTAACCCGCCGCCGACGAGCGCGAGCGCCAGTCGCCGGTCGACGAGCCCGTACTGGACGAACGCGATGGACGAACTCGACAGGCCGAACGCCTCGCTGATGAGGCCGACCTTCACGAGCGTCTGGGGCGTGAGCGTCTCCCCGGCGACGACCGGGAACACGAAGATGAGAAACGGCACGAACAGTGCCGACCCGCTGATGCCCACCGTGTTCACGATGGTCGCACCGAGCAGGAAGAACGGGAACAGCCACCAGTACTCCAGCCAGTACTCGACGCCGCTGCCCTCCGTCGGCGCACCGACGAACACGCCGCCGACGAACAGGAGGGGCGCGAGGAAGACGAACACGTGCTGGTACTGCAGGAACCTCGACAGGAGCAGGTCGTAGGTTGTGGAACTCATAGCTGGTCTCTGAGGAGAGTCAGGCGTCGTGACCGACCCACCTGTCGGCCGGACTGGCGATGCGACCGGGACGTTCGCGCGTGGCAGTCGCCGTCATTCAGGTGACACCCCGTTCGTGTGCCGCCGTCGGTCGGTCGGGTGAGACGTGCGTCGATACTGCGACGGGAATCATGTGGCCCGGAGTAACTGCCGTCCCGTTCAAAAACCTTTATTCTGGAACCGGTATTGGTGACGGCTCCCACGCGGTGACCGCGAGAAAGTACTATCCACCGTCGCCGCGTCATGTACCGTACGTGACTCGGGTGACCGAACCCGGGCGAGTACCATGGAGAACGTCGAATACGCCTACACGCGTGGCATGGCCGAGTCGGAACTCGAGGACCGATTGCGAAACACCAAGACGGGCGTCCTCTCGCTCGCACACGACGGCGAGGCCTACGGGATACCGCTCGCACACTACTACGACGGCGAGCGACTGTACTTCAGACTCGGCGACACGGGCGACACGAAGAAGCGGTCGTTCATCGAGTCGACGACGACGGCGTCGTACGTCCTCTACGGGACGGAAGAGACGGAGGAGGCACGGGAGATAGAGTCATGGAGCGTCATGATAACCGGGACGCTCCACGAACTGACCGACGAGGAGCGCGAGGCGTTCGACCCCACCGAGATAAACCGGGACTTCGCGCCGATCCGCGTCTTCGACGAGGACATCGCCGACATCGAGATCGTGCTCTTCGAGATGGACATCGACAGGATGACCGGGCGCGTGACGCCCGAGTGACGGGTCCGGGGCGCCGCGACTACGACCCGAGCAAGCGCGCGAGCGCTCCGGCGGCGAGTACGAGTGCACCGGCGACGAACGTGCCGGGAACCGGGAGCACGAACAGGACTGCGCCGAACGCGAGTACGATGGAGGACGCTTGCATGCCACCGTCCAGTTCGGTCGCGCGACGGTTACACTTGGGGGGTACGTGTGAACGCCGTGATTCGTACGCCAGGGAGCCAGTCGCCGGCCGGAGAGCTGGCCCGCCTCGCGCCCCGACCTAGAAGGACGACAGACCGCGCTTGAACTTGCGGACGATGTCTTTCTGCTGGAGGTAGCTCGCGGCCGCGAGGAGCGTAGGTGCCCACAGACCGACGAAGATTCCGGTCTCCTTGTTGCCCTTGGCGTAGAACTGGTACCAGGCGAGCAGCACCGACGCCGCCGCCGCGGCAGCGACTGGGTCGCCGGTCGACATCGGCGTGCGCTCGGTCACCCTGTCGACGCGCTCCTCGACGCGTCGACGTCGCTCGCTCTTCTCCGGGCTTTCGCTTGCGCTCGACTCGCGCTGTTGGAATAGTGCCATTGCGTTCGGAAGTCGGTCTACCCCGAGTTACCAGTTCTGCGGTCAGGTGCAAGCCCTCTTTAGCTCGTCGGGCGGAATCGGCCGCCAGAGCCGCTCCACTCCCCGTGCCTCGAACAGTTATCTGTCGGGAACGCGAAGGTGGTACCGAGGTATGAGTGAAATCTCGGTCGCGTTTTTCGGCAGTCATCCGCTGGGAGAACGGTGCCTCGAACGCCTCACGGACCACGAATCGGTGTCGGTGGAGCTGGTGGTCACGTACCCGCCCGACGCGGACAACTGGTGGGACGGCGACCTCCACCGGACGGCGAGTGACCTCGGTCACACCGTCTACCCCGTCTCGGACGAGGAGTCCGTGTTAGAGTACGACGTCGACTACCTGTTGAGCGTCTACTACCCGAACATCCTCGGCCCCGAACTCCTCGAGCACCCGAACGAACACTCGTTGAACCTGCACCAGGCCGAGCTCCCCCGGTACCGGGGGTCGAACGTGTTCACGCACTCGATACTGAACGCGAGAGCGGACGACCACTGGAAGCACGGGACGACGCTCCACGTCATGGCCGAATCGGTCGACGCGGGGGACGTCGTCGACAGACGCTTCGCGGAGATAACCGAGACGGACACCGCGTGGTCGCTGTACCAGAAGGTGCGAGACGAATCCGTCGCGCTGTTCGAGGACGCCCTCCCGAAGCTGGTCGACCGGGAGGTAGACGAACTGCGGACGCCACAGTCCGAGTTCGACGGCCCACGGTACTTCTACCGTAAGTCGAGCCTCGACGGGATGAAGGAGATTCCGCTGGAGGAGGTTCGAGACGGCGGCGTCGAGGTGTACGACCGGATCCGGGCGCTGGACTTCCCGCCACACGAACCGGCCCACACCCGGATACGGGGCGAGAAGGTCTACCTGACTCTGAACGGTTACCAGGACGTCTGAACCGCGCCCGCGCCCGCGAGTGCCACCCTGCGGCCGCGCGCCGGAACGCGCGACCGACTGTCCGACGACTCCTCCGTGACACGCTCCTTGAGGACGACCTGCAGAAGGGGTTATCGCGTCGCCGGCCGCTCACTCGGACTGGAACGGCTCCTCGTCGCGGTGGTTGTCGGGGTTCTCCTGCTCTCTCGCCTCCTCCTCGCGGACCTCCGACTCCTGTTCGACGCGTCGCTGTTTCTGGCGCTCCTCGGCGCGTCGTTCCTCCTCGCGGGCCGCTTCCTCGGCCTCCTCTCGTTCCTCCTCGTCGGCTTCCTCCGCCGTTTCGAGCGCCGTATCCTCCTCGATGTCGATGCCGTGTTCGTCGTCGCTCATGACCGGTAGTTGGGTCGGGAGTCATTTCAAGAACGAGCCTAGTCGTCAATCTGGAGGGACGTTCCCCGCTACGCTCCCAGTAGCCTCCGGCCGAGTTCGCCGAGCAGACTCCCGGCGTAGACGCCGACGAACGAGGGGATGCCGAAGTAGACGCCGAAGACGACCATCGCTGCGAGGATGCCGATAGAGGACCCGACCACGATGGCGGCGACGACTGCCTCGACGACGAACAGTATCGTCGCGTCGACCAGTTGGCCGGCGACGAGGTGGTTCGCGACGGGTTCCAGGAGGACGACGAGCACGACGAGCAGGACGACGACGACCGGCGGGAACAGGACGCCGATGGCCAGGTCCTGCCTGTAGTCCGCTTCGAGTTCGTCGGCGACCACCGTGAACGCGAGTCCGCCGACGAAGCCAGCGACGAGCGTCGCACCGGACACGAGCACGAACGGCCCGGCACCGTCGCCGGTCTGTACCGCGAGCAGGTCCCCGGCGACCGGCGACAGGCCGACGACGCGATCCGGTCCGAGGAACATCGCGTAGACGGCGACCAGTCCCACCGGGACGCCGGTCTTCCATCCGAACGCCTCCGCCACGGACGTCTCGTCGTCGTCCACGTCTTCGACTTCCGACTCGTCGCCGACGACCTCTCGAAGTTCGTCGGCGTTCAGTTCACTGGTCATGTACGTTAGATATTGTACAGAACGGGGTTATATTTATCTTCGGCCCCGGGAACGATGTCTCGGGGCCGTGCCCCGACACGAACATTGACACGGCCGCCCGTCGAACCCTCTTCCATGTCCGACGTAGTCCTCGTCGACGGGGCACGGACGCCTCACGGAACGTTGCTGGGGTCTCTCGCAGACGTCCAGGCGGTCGAACTCGGCCGGACGGCGGTCGACGGACTCCTCGACCGCGTCGACCTCGCCCCCGGGACCGTCGACTGGGTCTCGCTGGGGAACGCCATCCAGGCCGGCATCGGGCAGGTTCCCGGCCGACAGGTCGTCGTCGAGTCGTCGCTCCCGGACGAGACGCCGGCGACGACGGTCAACGAGGCATCGGGGTCCGGTCTCCGGGCCATCGCGCTCGCCGCCGACCGCATCGACGCGGGCCGTAGCGAGTTCGCCGTCGCCGGTGGCTTCGAGTCGATGACGAACGCGCCCTGGGTGTTGCCGGGCTACCGGACGGGCCGTCGGTACGGCGACGTCACGCTGAAGGATTCGATGCTCCTCGACTCGCTCTGGGACGTCAACCTCGACGTCCACATGGGCGAGATAACCGAGCGCCTGCTCGACCGGTTCGCAGACGAGTACGACCTCTCGCGGACGGCACAGGACCGCTACGCGCTGGAGAGCCACCGCCGGGCCGCGGCGGCCATCGAGTCGGGGCGGTTCGACGCGGAGACAGTCGCCGTCGACACGCCCGACGGCGTCGTCGACCGCGACGAGGGTCCCCGTCCCGAGTCGACGATGGAGACGCTGGCGTCGCTCGACCCGTCGTTCCGTCCGGACGGCACCATCACGCCCGCCAACGCCTCGAAACTCTCCGACGGTGCCGGTGCCGTACTGCTGGCCGACCGCGCCGCCGCCGCGGACGCCGGCCTCGACCCGATGCTCGAACTCGTCGACTACGACCTCGTCTACCGCCACCCGGACGAGTTCAACGAGGCCGTCGGCGACGTCATCGAACGCCTGCTCGACGCCAACGACCTCGACGTCGCCGACGTGGACTACTTCGAGGTCAACGAGGCCTTCGCCGCCCAGTCGGTGTACGTGATGGAGCGCCTGGGCATCCCGCGCGAGAAACTGAACCCTGACGGCGGTGCCATCGCGTTCGGCCACCCCATCGGCGCCTCGGGTGGGATGCTCGCCACCTCGCTCGCCTACGCCATGGTGGCGGACGACCTCACCTGCGGCCTGCTCGGGATGAGCGTCGGTGGCGGCGGGGCCATCATGTCGCTGTGGAGGCGGTGACCCAATCCGCGCTTTTTTGGCGGGCGATGGCGGAGTCTCGCCATGGCTCTCGGTCCCGTGGAGTCCGTCTACCTCCTCGCCCTGGTCCCCGCCGTCCTCTGGGGGTTCACGCCCATCCTCGACAAGCGAGGGATGTCCCTCGGCGGCACCGCCGTCCAGGCCTCCCTCGTGGTCGTCCTCGTCGACCTCAGCCTCTTCGGCATCGCGCTGGCGGTCAGCCAGGGGACGCAGGCGTTCGCAGGGCTGGACCTCGCCATCGCCGGACTCTTCCTCTTCGCGGGCGCCACGGGGACCGCGCTCGGTCGACTCGCCGTGTTCGTCGGCGTCGACCGGGTCGGTGCGAGCATCAACAGCGCCGCCGTCAGCGCCAGACCGCTGTTCGCCACCGCGCTGGCGTTCGGCCTGCTCGGCGAACCGGTCGCGCCCCGCACCGCCGTCGGCGTCGTCGTCCTCGTCGCGGGGCTGGTCGTCCTCGGTCTGGCGAAGGGCGGCGACCTCGGTGGGTGGCGGCCCCGCGACCTGCTGTATCCGGTCGGGTCGGCGGCGTTCTTCGGGTTCGGAAACGTTCTCAGACGGTTCGGCCTCCAGAGTAGCGACGTGGTACTGCTCGAAGCGGTCGCGCTCAACGAGGCCGGTGCGCTCCTCGTGTTCGTCGCCTACGCCGTCGTCCGCGGGAACAGCAGCGTCAGCTCGGCCGCCCGCGGTTCGTACGTCTACTTCGCCGTCAGCGGGACCCTCACGGCCGTCGCCCTCCTCTCGCTCTTCACGGCGCTGTCGCTGCCGGAGGGCCGGGTCGCCATCGTCGAGTCGCTCTCCTCGACCGCGCCGCTGTTCACGACGGCGTTCGCCTTCTTCCTCCTGCGGGACCTCGAACGGGTGACCCGTGGCGTCGTCGCCGGTGCGGTCCTGGTCGTCGTCGGGGCCGCGCTCGTGACGCTCGGCTCCGGCGTCGCCGGGGGGTGAGAAAGCTCCCCGTTACAATGGGTCTCCCCGGCGTCGGTCGTGATATGCTCGACAGAAGAGCGGTCCTCCGACGGTTCGGTGCTGCCGGACTCGTGGCTGTCGCCGGCTGCGTCGGTGGCGAGGGGACGCAACCGACAACCGAGCCGACGTCGACGGCCACCGAGACGACGGCCGAACCGGCTGATACCACGACCGGTGGCGGCGGCGATGGCGGCGGCGTCACCGAGGTGGCCGCCGGACCCGAGGGGCGACTCCGGTTCGTGCCGGAGACCGTCGAGATCAGCGTCGGGGACACGGTACGGTGGACGTTCGAGAGCCCCGGTCACAACGTCACCTCCAAGCCGGGGTCGTCCGAGAAGGTCAGGAACCCGGAGGGTGCCGAGCCGTTCGCGTCCTACGAGGGGAACCAGCACTACGCCGTCGTTCCCGAGGGAGAGACGTACGAACACACCTTCGACGTCCCCGGCGAGTACGTCTACGTGTGCGCCCCGCACGCCGGCCAGGGGATGGTCGGGACGGTCGTCGTCCAGGAGTAGCGCCGGTTTCGTTCCCCGTCCCGTGGTGCAGATAAGACGACCATACCGAGAACCGTGGGCATTTGTGCATGTATAACAATACTCACTGAATGCGACCACTACCGGTATGTCAGAGCGCTCAGACGACGGTTCGGGGCCGACGAGACGCGACCGATACCTGAAGCGCCGACGGTTCCTGCGAGCCGCCGGCGCGGTCGGCGGTGCGTCCCTGCTGGCGGGTTGCCCACAGGGCGGGACCGGAACGCCGACGACCGGGACGGAACCGACCGACATGCCGGCCGACACGGAGACGGAGACGGAGACCGAAACCGAGACTGAGACCGAGACGACGGAAGAACCGGAGGAGTCGCTGCAGGAGCGATACCCGGGACTCCGCATCCTCTCGCCCGAACCCGAGAACGCCGAGGCAGCGGAGCGAGACACCTACACGACGCTCATCACGCCGCTCGAGGAGTTCTACATCCGGAACCACTACCCGACCCCCGACATCCAGGAGAGCGAGTGGACCGTCTCGCTGACCGGGCTGGCCGACCAGGACGTCGAGATATCGATGGAGGAGTTGAAACGGGGGTTCCCGACCGAGACGGTCTTCCACGTGATGCAGTGCTCCGGGAACGGCCGGTCGTACTTCGAACCGCAGGTTGGCGGGAACCAGTGGACGTTCGGCGCCGTCGGAAACGCCGAGTGGACTGGGACGCCCATCAGCGCCATCCTGGAGCGCTACGGCGCGGACACGAGCGACGGGATGTGGCTGTCTGTGATGGGCGGCGAGGCACCGGAGGGGGAGGACATCTTCACCCGGTCCATCCCGATGCAGAAGATAATGGACGACTGCATCCTCGCCTACGAGATGAACGGCCAACCGCTCGCGCCGGACCACGGGTTCCCGGTGCGGTTCGTCGCCCCGGGCTGGTACGGCAACAACAACGTCAAGTGGGTCGACCGGATGCACGTCATGGACATGATGGTGTTCGGCGACGAGTGGGAGTCACAGGACCAGCGGACGTACACCCACTGGCAGCAGTACTCCTACCGCATCATCCCACAACAGGACGAGGAGGCCCAGCAGTACCAGAGCATCGACACCTTCGACACGTACGAGCAGATGCAGAACCCCGACCAGATACGCAACGCCTACATCTACGACCAGCTGGTCAAGTCCATCATCGGGTTCCCGGGCGAGGACAGCACCGTCAGTCGCCGGGCCGACGGGAGCGTCGAGGTCGTCGGCGTCGCCTGGGCGGGGGTGAACGAGGTCGAGACGGTCGAGGTGTCCGCCGACGGCGGCGAGACGTGGAACGAGGCCGAGTTCTTCAGGCCCGACCTCGGTCCGTTCTCCTGGCGGCTGTTCCGCTACGACTGGTCGCCCGAACCCGGCGAGTACACGCTCGTCTCGCGGGCGACGGACTCCCTCGACCGGACCCAGCCGGCGACCATCTCCGACCCGAGCGCGCAACTGCGTGGCATCCAGGACGACCAGTTCCCCTGGAACCAGGACGGCTACATCAACAACGCGTACGTGCCCCACGGGGTCGACGTGACCGTCGAATGACCATGGCCGAACCCGGCGACACGGCGGTCGTTCACTACGTCGGTCGTATCGCAGCGGGCGACGAGGAAGGGGCCGTGGTCGACACCTCGGACGTCGACGTCGCCCTCGAGTCGGGCGTCTACCGGGCCCACCGGGACTTCAAACCCCTGTCGTTCGAGGTCGGGGCCGGGGAGGTGCTCCCACCGATAGACGAGGCGGTCCGAACGATGGACGCCGGCGAGGAGCGAACGGTCACCGTCGCCCCCGACGAGGCCTTCGGCGAACGGGACGACGAGCGCGTCGTCGAGGTCCCACGCGGTGAACTCGAGTCCCGGAGCGGACGCGACGCCCGCCCCTGGCGAATCGTCCAGAGCGAGACGGGGGAGATGGGGTGGATAACGGACGTCTCGGAGGACACGGTGACGGTCGACTTCAACCACGACCTCGCGGGAGCGCCACTGGAGTTCGAGTTGCGGTTGCTAGAGGTCCACGGTTCGGACGGCGAGACGTAGCGCCCGAACCAGTGCTGCCGGTCGACCGTTCCGACACCCCGGTCGTCGTCGCTCCCGGCAGTCCGCGTCCGGACGGACGAGCAACTAAGTAACGGGTACCCGACAGGATGAGTCAGTCAGGCGAACGTGCCCCCGCCACCAGCCTCGGGTTGCTCGACGCGACGATGGTCGGCGTGGGGGCGATGATCGGTGCCGGCATCTTCGTCCTGACCGGCCTCGCCGCCGACATCACCGGGCCGGGCGCTATCGTCGTGTTCGCGCTCAACGGCGGTGTCACCGCCTTCACCGCACTCTCGTACGCCGAACTCGCGAGTGCGATTCCCCGGAACGGTGGCGGGTACGCCTACGTCAGGGAGGTGTTCTCCGCACCGGTATCGTTCGTCATGGGGTGGACGCGCTGGTTCACCTACATGATAGCCGGGGCACTCTACGCCCTGGGGTTCTCCTCGAACTTCGTCGAGTTCGTCCACCTCTACGGGTTCTCGCTGCCGTACGGGGAGACGTTCCCCGAACTCTACGCGCTCCTGGCTGTCGTCACGTTCGTCGCGTTGAACGCCGTCTCGACGGAGGCGTCGGGCGGTGCCGAGACCGCCACCACGCTCGTGAAGGTCGCCATCCTCGGCGTGTTCGTCGTCTTCGGACTGCCGGTCGTCCGGACCGCCGAGTTCGACCCGCTGTTCCCGAACGGAGCGCTCGCCATGTTACCCGCGATGGGGTTGACCTTCATCGCGTTCCAGGGATACGACCTCATCGCGACGGTGACCGAGGAGGTCGAGAACCCGCGCCAGAACATCCCACGAGCCATCGTCCTGAGCATCGTCGCCACGGTCGTCGTCTACCTGCTCGTCGTGTTCGTCGCCATCGGTACCCTGGGGGCCGAGCGCCTGGCACTGGCTGGCGAGACCGCCATCGCGGCGGCCGCCGAGGGGTTCATGCCACGGCTCCCGCTCCTCGGAACGGGCGCTGCGCTGATCGCCTTCGGGGCGGTCTTCTCGACCGTCAGCGCGCTCAACGCCGTCGTCATCGGTTCCAGTCGCGTCGCGTTCGCGATGGGGCGCGAGCGCCAACTGCCGAGCCACCTCGGCCGGTTGCACTACCGGTACGGGACCCCGTTCGTCGCCATCCTCGCCAGCGCGAGCGTGATGCTCGTGGCCGTGGTGGTGGTGCCGATCCGGACCGTCGGCAACCTGGCGAGTCTCTTCACGCTGCTCGGCTTCGTGGTGGTCAACCTGGCGGTCATCCGACTGCGTCGCCAGCAACCCGACCTCCGTCGGCCGTTCGAGATTCCGTACTACCCCGTCCCGCCAGTGCTGGGAATCGTCCTCAACCTGCTGCTCGGACTGTTCATCGACCCGTTCACGTGGGTACTGGCGGTCGGCTGGCTGGCCGTCGGGGCCGGCGTCTACGTGCTCCTCTGGCAGCAGGGGTACCAGCCGAGTCCCGCCGAGGAACGGGAGGCCGGCATCGCCGACCCCGAACAGATAGACGTCGAAGGAGATTAACCAATGTCACAACCAGACCGAGACCCGGACCTGCGAGTCGTCATCGCCGGCGGAGGTGCCGTCGGCCTGCGAAGCACGCGGTTGCTCGCCAACCGAGGCCACAAGGTCGTCCTGATAGAGCGCGACCCGGAACGCGGCAAGTTCCTCAGCGAGGAGTACGTCGCGACCGTCATCGAGGGCGACGCGGCCCGACCGAGCGTCCTCCGTCAGGCCCAACCCGAGCGCTCCGACGTCGTCGCCGCACTCACCGGCGACGAGAACGTCAACTTCGCCATCTGCCTCGCTGCACAGCGACTGGCCGACGTCAGGACCGTCATGCGCGTCGCGGGTCCCCCGGACGACCTCTACGACCAGTTCGTCGATAGCATCGTCTTCCCCGAGCACTACGGCGCCCGGGCCGCGACCAACGAGATAGTGGGCGAAGGCGTCCGGTCGCTGGAGGACGTCTTCGGCGACGTCGACGTCCTCGAGGTCGAGATCGCCGAGGGCGCCCCCGTCGCCGGCAAGCGCCTCGAAGACGTCCGCCTCCCGCGGGGAAGCCTGATAATCGTCGACGCCGACGGCGAACACATCGGCGGCCCGGAGACCGTCCTCGAAGCCGGCAACCGGTACCTCCTCGCCGTCGAGGCCGACGTCGCAGACGAGGTGATGAACCTCATGCGCGGCTAGCCCGTCGTAGCTGTCTCTGCTTCCGTGATGGTGTCCGCCCTGCAGAGGCAGTCGACGCTCCGTCGGACGTCCCACTCAAAGTGGGCACGCACGTACAGGCAACGACCTTCCAAGCGACGCGGGACTACGTCGCGTGCAATGGCACGAAACTTCACAGACGAAGACCGCGACAAGAACGTCGTCACCTCCGAGGGCCACCACGTCGGCACCATCGACAGCGTCCACGACGACCGCGCGACGGTCGACCGCGACGACGACGAGGGCCTCACGGACAAGGTCAAAGACATGCTCGGCTGGGGCGACGACGACTCGAACCAGATCAGGAACGACCACGTCGACACCATCGACGACGACGAAGTCCGACTGCGACGGTCGCGGTAAGCCGAACGTCGGTGCGTCCCGTCTTTTTTCGCGTTCGACGGTTCGATAGCCCGTTCGTTCGACTCCAGAGCGTCTCCGCCGCCGCGACCGTCACTGCTACGTCGAGGTGCCCACCACCAGCGTCACCTGGATTGCGTCTAGCGGACTGCCGTTCGGGCCGTACGCGACCACGTCGACCGGGACGGTCTCGTCACTGCAGCTGATGGGAACGTACCTCCGTCTGGCCGGGTTTCACTGTAGGCTCTCGAATATCTCCGATTCCTCGACTCCCGTTACTCCGGCGACGTGATACGGGTCGCTTCCCGAGCACCCGCGAGGGTCGCGACGCCGATGCCACACGTGGCGGCCAGGAACGAACGCCGGTGCATGGACGTATCCGTTCTCTGGGTTGACAAAAACGTTCTGAATCGACGGACCGCTTCCACCTCATCCGACGACCCCTGCGGAGTTCGCGCCAGTATCCCCGCCCTCAGAACGGTTCTCGACAGGCCGCCACAGTTGCAGATAGCGGCGCTGGCTGCGGGCACTGGACGTCGCGCCCGGCCGCACTCCCGCCCCCGATACCGGACGCGATGCGACGGAGCGATGCGGGGCGGACGTTATTCGGAGAGTTCTCTGATGACGTCCTCGGGGAGGGCTTTGAGTGTTTGACCCGTGATGTAACCTTCACTTTCGATCTTCAGTATGGCTTTCGCGTAACTTTCGTCGTCGGGAAATTCAGAGATAACGACGTTGTCGTACGGTCCCATCGTATAGTATATGTCTTTGACCTCTCCACCCTGCGACTCGACTACCTCTGCCCCAGCCTCGTCTCGCTCGAGACTGGCTTCGACGTTCTCGAGCCCCTTTTGCGTCCAGTTCAACAGCGTGATGTACGTTGGCATTGGTTCTTCCCCGTGAGGAGTTCTGCGCCACCCGTTTGCCGCTGGAAGGGTGAGCGTAGTTGCAGCTGTGATCGCGCCGACCGTTTCGAGGACACGACGTCGACGTCGGTCTGTCGGCGGTGATACTCCACACCGAGAAGTCGCGCTCTGCAGACTTTGTAACCGGTCGCCTATCCCGACGTCACGGTGAGTTACCCGCTGACCACGTCGAACGTGCACTGACGGACTGTTCGAAGACGACGGTCATCGTCCGAACTCGGGTGCTCGCCTCGTCGTTGCTGGACTGGTCCGTCCGGACCCCTCGTCGCTACATTCGTACTCAAACGAGTCAGTACAGTCACTGAAGTCTGCCACCACTTTGGGGTCAACGGCTCTGGTGAATCGCCATACAGCGCTTGATTTCACTGTGTCACAGCTCGCTTGATGTTGTGAACGACACACTTCAGAACGAGTTCGCGAAATTCTCGGTACCGGGTGCGAGCACGCACGGCGTCGCCGTGCGTGCGTTTGATCGCCGAAAAGACGGTCTCACACATCGATCTCTGGCGGTAGCGAGGTCCATCGACCCGCGCGTTATGCGCGTGGTCGATAGGCCGGAAGATGCGATGCTTAATCAGCGGTCTCACGCCTTCTTCTCTGAGTTTCTCGCGTAATTGCATCCAGTCATAGCCTTTGTCGGCGGCGAGGCTGTGCAGGTCGCCTGCGTTGCGGCGGGCGACCTGCCAGCCGAGTTGGGTGTCGTGCGGTTTCCCGGTCGTACAGTGAACGTCGAGAACAGCTTGTGTTTCTGTGTCGACGAGCGCGGTCGCTTTCAGTGTTTGAACGCGGTAATTCGTCCGGCGGCAGTAGTGCTTGCTCGCGGTTTCGCGGTCGAAGAACGTGGCGTCGATGGCGGCGTGACCCGAGAGGTCGTGCAGCTCCGACTCTCGTCGGAGCAGCACTCGCCAGATCTTCATCTGTAATCTATCAAATGCCTTGACTAACGTTGAGTGGTCGGGGAGATTGGCTGCGTTGAGGCCGATCTCGGCCAGAATTTGTGGCATCTCGCTCAGCAGATCGAGGCTGTCTCGGTAGGATTTGTCGAGGTAAACCCGCAGACAGTGCAGCGACACAACCGCGTACTCGGCGAAGCCGCCACCCCCTTCGGGGGCGGCGACTTCGCCTCGCCCACCGACAGCATTTTTAGCTAACCGAACCGCCTTGCTCGTGAAGCGGGAGATCTTAGACATGGATCATCGACGGTTTCCCGCTTCAACTTCCTAGTTCCGACGGTCGAAGTCGACGCTGTCTAGTGATTCACCAGAGCCGAGTCAACAGAACCAGTACGATCGGGATGCCGCCTCCCGGATTTGAACCGGGGACAGCTCGATCTTCAGTCGAGTGCTCTCCCAGTCTGAGCTAAGGCGGCGCGCACTCCACACTCAGTCGATAGACTAGAAAAGGATTTCGAAACGGGGCGACCCGGTCCACGAATCTCGCGCACCACCGTCTGGTGGTAACTACCCTTCGCCGACTGGTCGGCAGATGCTATCGACAGGGCGCCGTGCCGTCGGTAACCGGTCGGGAGGATTCGCTAGCCGTCTACAATCTCGAAATCAGACTTACCGGTGTATCTGGCAAACTCCCGACTTGCATGAGTTCTGACGAACCCCTCCACCGCCGTCGAGTACTGCAACTGACAGCCGGAATCGCGGCCGTCGGGCTTGCAGGCTGTTCCGAAACCGGAACCGGCGTCAACGAAACCGGCGAAACCGACCCCGCAGGCGGTACCGAGACCGGCATGACCGAAGAGGAGACCGACGGTGGCATGACCGAAGAGGAGACGACGACCGGAGAGGAGACGACCGAAGAGGAGACGACTGGCGAGGGCGGCACCGGCCAACTGCGCGTCGTCCACGCGTCAGCCGATGCACCCAACGTCGACGTCTACGTGAACGACGAAGCCGTCCTGACCGACGTCGCGTTCAAGACCATCAGCGACTACCTCGAGGTCCCCGCGGGCGACCACCAGGTCCGCATCACCGCGGCCGGCGACGAGAGCACCGTCGCCTTCGAGGGAACGGTGACCGTCGAAGCCGACACGGCGTACACTGCCGTCGCGTACGGGAACCTGACCGAGGACCAGTTCGAGGTGGCCGTGCTCAGCGACGAGCCGCCGTCGCTCTCGGGCGACCAGGCGGCCGTGAGCCTGTTCCACGCCTCGGCGGACGCGCCGGCCGTGGACGTTGTCGTCGAGTCCTCCGGTGACGTGCTGTTCGAGAACCTGGAGTTCGGGAGCCGCGCCGACTACGCGACGGTCCCGGCCGGCGACTACACGCTCGGCGTCCGACCGGCCGGGGGTGGCATGACGGGCACCGAAGGCGAGGAGACCACCGAAGAAGGAGAAGATGGCGACGGCGAGTCGGTCGCCACCTTCGACGTCACCGTCGAATCGGGTACCGCCTACACCGGATTCGCGGTCGGCTACCTCGACCCCGACGCCGCACCGGCCGACGAGTCGTTCGACCTGGTCGTCGCGGAAGATTCGGTCTCGTCGGAGAGCACTGGCACTGGTACCGGAACCGGAACGACGACGACGACGACGGCGTAACCGCGCCGCCTAGAGGTCCCCACCGAACACGTATTCGGCGTGTTCCGACCCGCCGAATTCGTCGACACGTCTTTTCTTGCGCTCGTACCCGTGTGAGCGATAGAACGAGGTACCGACGTCGTTCGCCGCGAGGACGACGACCCGGAGTCGGTCGTGGCCCCGTTCCTCGAGGAAGGTCTCGGCGCGGTCGAGCAGCGCCGAGCCGATACCCTCGCCCCAGCGTTCGGGGTCGACGTAGATGCTGTAGAGGCCGCCGCAGTCGTCGGGGTACTCGTCCTCGGCCGGTCCGCAGGAGGCGTACCCGACGATGCTGGGTTCGGCCGTGCCCCCGCTGTCGCTCCCATCGCCGGCACACTCTGCCGTCCCGTCGTCCGCCTCGGCGACGAAGTAGCCGACCCCGGGGTCGGTGATGGGGTCCTCGAGCGTTTCCGGTGCGTACCAGTCGTCGACGTACTCGTCGACGACGTCGGGGCCGAAGACGTCGTCGTAGGCGGCGTGCCACCCGGCGCGGGCGATGCGCTGGATGGCCGGCGCGTCGGCCACCTCGGCGGGACGTATCTCGACCGCTGTCATGTCGCTCCGGTCGACCGTCGCGCAGAAAAGCCTTCGGTTGCCGGGGCCTCCTCGGATGGGCCCTGACGGATTCGAACTGCAGTCGCTCCGCTCCGTACTTCGAATCGGCAGGGGAGAGCCCGGAGCACTCGCTGTCGCTCGTGCACCGTGTATGGGCCCTGACGGATTCGAACCATCGACCACTCGGTGTCCCACGACCGGACGCACTCGAATCCCGAGAGCGGGTCCGCGGTCGATATGAGCCGAGCGCTCTAACCAGGCTGAGCTAAGGGCCCGTCGTGACGAAGTTCCTGACGAGACGTAATAGACGTGTCGAATGATATCGGGGGCAGCGGTCGGGCCGACATCGGGACCGACCGACTGCATCCGGGGACGGCACTGCACAGAAACGCCTCTCGAGGGCAGGAGTGAGAGAAGCGCCGTCACCAGGACTCGAACCTGGGACCACCACGTTAACAGCGTGGTGCTCTACCAACTGAGCTATGACGGCCCGACGCGTTCACACGTAGGCCACCCGGATATAAAGAGACTTTCGCTTTACGGCGGTGGTGTACCGCGGTATTGTCTCACAGGCGCCCCATCGACACGGGTTTAGGGTGCCGCCGAGTAGCCCGCGACATGAGCGAGGACGCCTTCGAGGCGACGGTCGAGACCGTCCGTGAGCGGGTCGACCCGTCGCCGGAGGAGCGCCGACGGCTCGCCGCGGTCGCCGACGAACTGGTGGCGCGGACCGAGGCGGCGGTGTCCGAGTACGCCCCCGAGGCGGACGTGGTCCAGGTCGGGAGCACGGCCAGGGGGACGTGGACGGCAGGCGACCGGGACATCGACGTGTTCGTGCGGTTCCCCACGGACCTCGACCGCGAGACGCTGGAGGAGTACGGCCTCGAGGTCGGCCGGGCGGTCCTCCCCGACGGTCACGAGGAGTACGCCGAGCATCCCTACGTCAAGGGCGAGTACGAGGGGTTCGACGTCGACCTCGTGCCGTGTTTCCGCGTGCCGACGGCGACGGAGATCCGGTCGGCCGTCGACCGGACCCCGTTCCACAACGCCTACCTCGTCGAGCACCTGGACGACGAACTCGCCGGCGACGTCCGCGTCGCCAAGGGGTTCCTGAAGGCCGTCGGCATCTACGGGAGCGACCTCCGGACGGAGGGCTTCTCGGGCTACCTGACGGAACTGCTCGTGCTGGAGTACGGCGGGTTCCGACCGTTCGTCGAGGCCGCCGCGGACTGGCACCCGCCGGTCCGTCTGGACCCGGTGGACCACGGGGAACGCGAGTTCGACGACGCGCTGGTCGTCGTCGACCCGACGGACCCGGAGCGCAACGTCGCCGCCGTCGTCTCCACGACGAACGTCGCGCGCCTGCAACACCACGCCCGGGCGCTGCTCTCCGACCCCGACCCGTCGCGGTTCGAACCGCGGACGGTCGACCCCCTCTCGCCGGCGCAGGTCCGCAAGCACCTCGACGACCGGGGGACGACGCCCGTGGCGGTCCGGTTCGACCCGCCGGACGTCGTCGAGGACCAGCTCTGGCCGCAGCTTCGACGCTCGCTCGACGGCGTCACGGCTGCGCTGGACCGCCGTGGCTTCGACCCGCTCCGGTCGATGGCGCTCGCCGACGAGACGGCGGCCCTGTTCGTCGAGTGCGAGGTGGCCCGGCGACCGGCCGTCGCGCACCACGACGGTCCGCCCGTCCACGTGCGAGAGCACGCGACGGGCTTCTACGAGAAGTACGCCGACACCGACGCCTACGGCCCCTTCGTCGAGGGCGACCGCTACGTGGTCGAGCGCGAGCGCGACCTGCGCCGGCCGGCGGACGTCCTCGCGCCCGAGGCGCTGTTCGACGTCGCCCTCGGTGCGAACGTGGAGACGGAGCTCGAAGAGGGGTACGAGGTACTCGTCGGTGAAGAAGTCACGGCACTTGCGACCGAGTTCGGGCGGGAGTTCGCACGTTACTTCTCGCCGAGTCCGTGAATCGTACGGACCTCCTCGATCAGCTCGGCCACGTCGTCGGATACCGGTTCGTCGGGGTCGATGGGTGACCGTCCGTCGAACGTCTCGTGGACGATTCCGACGCCGTCAGCGAGGACGTCCAGTCCGTAGCCCCCTTCGAGGACGAACGCGATGGGCGCGTCGACGCGCTCACAGAGTCCCCTGAGTCGGTCGGCCAACACCGCGTACCCCTCCGTCGACACGCGCATCCGCGAGATGGGGTCGTGGCGGTGGGCGTCGAAGCCAGCGCTGACGAGCAACAGCCCTGGATCGAAGCGTTCGATGGCCGGTTCGACGGCCCGTTCGAAGACGGCCGCGTAGTCCGCCGTGTCGCCGCCGGCGGGCAACGACACGTTCATCGTCGTCCCCTCACCGTCGTCCTCGCCGGTCGCCTCGACGTCGCCCGTCCCGGGGTAGAGGCCCTCCTCGTGGACCGACGCGAAGAACACGTCGCCGCGGTCGTAGAAGATGTCCTGCGTGCCGTTGCCGTGGTGGACGTCCCAGTCGACGATGGCGACGCGGTCGACCGACCCATCGTCCAGGACGGTCTGGGTCGCGACGGCGACGTTGTTGACGAAGCAAAAGCCCATCGCGTCGTCGAAGACCGCGTGGTGCCCCGGTGGCCTGCCGATGGAGAAGGGCGTCTCCCGGCCCTGGTCGCCGGCCAGCGCCCGCCGGGCGGCCCACTGGGCCAGTCCGGCGCTCTGGTTCATCGCGTCCCACGACTCCTCGACGGCGACCGTGTCGGGGTCCCAGTCGCCGCCGCCGTCGGCGCAGAACTCCCGGACCGACTCGACGTAGTCCGGGTCGTGGATGCTCGTGAGTGCGGCGAGGTCCGCCGGGTCGGCGTCGACGTACTCGACGCCGTGCTTCCGCTTGAGTCCCTCGCGGATGGCCCGCAACCTGTCCGGCGTCTCCGGGTGCCGGGGGCCGGTGTCGTGGTCGAGACAGCGCGGACTGTATCCGAATCTCATCTCATTCGAACAGGGCGAAGTACGTCTCGATGTCTTCTGCCTTGATTGTGCGTCTGTCTGCGTGGCGCGCGAGTTTCGCCGCCGCTGCGGCGACGTTGTCGGCGTAGTCCTCCAGGATGTCCGCGAGCGCGACCCGGGCGTCCATCGAGACGCGGTAGGAGTCGTCGATGTAGAGGCGTGCGATGCGGTCGACCGGGGCGACCGGCAGTTCGAGTTCGTCCTTGTCGATGGTCGCCTCCACGCCGAAGTCGGACGCCATCAGCGTCTTTCGCCCGTCCGCCGTGGCCTCCTTCGCGGCGTCCTCGGCCAGCGTCGCGCCGTGGTGCTGGATTCGCCGCGCCAGTTCTTCGGCGGCGTCGGCACTGACCCGAAGGTCACCTGCGTTCCGTCGGATGATGGAGTCCACCGGGGCGAACGGTAGCTCAACGCTCATACCCTGAACCGAGTGAGTCTGGCCCTTTGTACTTTTCCGTCACGCCATCACTACCCGCGAACCGACCGGACGGGCGCGCAGCGTACGTCTGCAGACCGACCGCTCAGAACACGTCGTCGGCGTCGAGAGTGCCGTCGCGCACCGTTCCGCGGGCGGTGACCTCCTGCCCGAGGTGGACGTCGGCGTCCGTCTCGACGCTCATCGTCTCTTCGCCGTCGTCGAGGATGACGGGCGACCCGGCCTGGACGACCGTCCCGGTGAACTCGACGACCTCGCCCTGGCGGGACGCCGGCGAGGACCCGTCGTCGGACGCTCCCCCGTCGCCCGAATCGTCGCCGTCGCCGCCGTCGTCGTCCTCGTCGGCCGCCCCCGCGTCGCCCGAGAACGCATCCAGCCCGGTCGACTGTCCCTCGTCGGTCGCGTCGGCGCCGGTCGAACCGCCCGACGCGCCGTCGAGGACGGTGACGCTCGCGCGCCAGCCAGCCGACGCCTCCACGTCGTCCTGCCACCCGTCCTGTATCTCCACGTCCGCGAAGGCGACGCGGTCGCCGGGACCGATGTCGTAGTCCGCCTTGTCGCCCCAGAGCGCGACGCGAACGTCGCCGGTGTCGTCCTGTACGCGAACGTTCCGGACCTGCCCCTCGGACCCGTCGTCGCGGTCGAACGTGCGCTTCGGGTCGGCCGACCGAACGACGCCCGCGATGTCGACCGTGTCGCCGATCTCGAGTTCCCCGATGTGCGTACTCTCGGGTTCGTACTCGACCGTCTCGTCGAGTTCCTCGATGGCCCCGCGCTCGCCGACGTGGAGTTCGAGGCTCCCGTCGCGCTCGCGGACGTAGCCGTCGACGACCTCGACGGTCGTCCCCGCAGCGACCGTCTCGACGGTCTCTGCCTGGCCGTCCCACATCGTCACGCGGACCCGGCCGGTCGGGTCGCCCAGGGTGAGGTTGGCGACCTTGCCCTCCGACCCGTCGTCGCGGTCGAACGTGCGGACCGACTCCGTGTCGAGGACGCGACCCTTGCAGTTCACGTCCGAGAGCCCGAGCGAGAGGTCATCGATGCGGTAGGCGTCCCGTATCTGGACGTCCACCTCGGCGTCGTCGTCGACCTCGACCTCGTCGATGTTGACCTCGACGCCGCTGTAGCCCTCCTTCGGGCGGCCCTTCACGCGGAGGACCTGCCCGACCTCGAGTTCGTCCTCGACGGCGTCGGCCTTCTCGTCCCAGAACGCGAGCCGAATCGACCCGCTCTCGTCGGCGACGTCGACGTTGACGACGCGGCCGTCCTCGGCGTCCTCGCCGTCGCGTTCGAACTCCCGGACGTCGCCGATGGCCGTGACCTTTGCGAGGAACTTCACCTCCTGCATCCCCGGGTCCACGTCGGCGACGCCGTTGACCTCCTCGTCGGCGAGTTCGTGTGCGATCAGCATCGCGGCCGTCTCGTCGTCGGCCAGTCCCCCCATCTGTTCGACCTTGGCCTCGACGGCCTCCTCGAACTCCTCGAAGGATACCTCGGTGTCGAGGTCCTCGTAGACGTCCTCTATCGCGCCCATAATCGTACCGTTTGGCAGGTCTGGGCGTCGCTTAAGCGTTGTCCTTGCCGGAGGACGGCGGTCCCATCGTGCGGTTTCGCTCGTCGATGTCGGGCGGTCACGTCCCGGTCTGGGGCGCCCTCCTACAAGAACGGTCGCACCCGGAGAGCGACGCGTTCGGAGTCGTCATCGCGACCCGGTCGCGACGGTCGTCGTCTCTCCCATGCTCGCGTGCCTGACCTCGACGGAGTCGGGGAGGCCGCCGGCGAACTCGAACGACGCCGTGTAGTCGACCTGCCCGAGACACTGCACGCACCCGTCGGACCCGTCGTCCTCGGCGGTCACGACGACGACGAGCGTCCGCGACTCCGCGTCGAAGTCCGCACGCTCGATGGCCGCGACGTGACACGGGGTGGACGCCGAGATGGAACCCTGGAGGGTCACGGTCCCGTTCCCGTCGTCGAACGCGACGGTGGCGGCGTTCTCCGTGCCACACCCCGTCTCGACCGTCTCGACGCTCCGGGAGACGAGTTCCGGTCCGGTGCCGTCGGGGTCGCCGCCACTGCCGGCGTCGGCGTCGTCGGTCAGACAACCGGCGACCGCACCGGTGGCCAGCACTGCGCCCGTCCGCCGCAACAGGTCACGCCGCTCCATGTCCTGCCAGACGGACCCTTATTTCAAATCCCTTTCCAACGGTGAAAACGGGCTTTCAGCTACGTCGGTGCCCCTACCGATTCCACGACCCCGGCCGACGGGGACCGACTCCACGTGCGATGCACGCACGCGACGCGGGCCCGCCACATCGTAACCCTCTTATCCTTCTCCCTGGAACGTAGAGATGAGTCCGGGTAGGGTAGTGGACTATCCTCTTGGCTTGCGGAGCCAGGGACCGGAGTTCAAATCTCCGTCCGGACGCTCACTTCGTTCGACGCTACCCCGAGAGCGACGGCGACCGGTTCGGGTCGAGCGGAACTCGGCACGGAGATTTGAGCAGCGAGCGACGCGAACGAGGTGAGCGGAGCGAGTGAGTTCAAATCTCCGTCCGGACGCTCACTTCGTTCGCGCCCGACGGGCCCACGCTCGCTATCGCTCGCGTGGACTCCGTCCGGACGTTTCCTTTCAGCACCAACCCACGAGAGCGATAGCGACCGGTCTGGGCTGAACCGAACGCTACGCGGAGGTTTGAGCACCGAGCGACGCCGACGCGTCCCTGCCGAACCCCGCGACCTATGAGGGGCTAGACCGTACCCGGTCACGAATGCGCGAACATCTCCGGGCCGGCGTCGCCGTCTACAACGCCGGCGACTTCCACGACGCACACGACGCGTGGGAGGACCTGTGGCTCGACCTCGACCGGGACACCGACGACGAGCGACTGCTCCACGGCCTCATCCAGTTCACCGCCGCGGTCCACCACGCCTCGGGGCGCAACTGGACGGGTTGCGTGGGCCTGGCCGAGAGCGCGGGGGAGTACCTGGCCGACCTGCCCGACGAGTACCGGGGCGTCGACGTCGCCCGGGTCCGGCGCATCCTCGTGGACCTCGCGGCCGACCCGGAGGTCCTCTACCGGCGGGGGGTCCCCGTGCTGACCCACGAGGGCGACGTGGTCGCCCTCCCGGACCTCGACTTCCCGGCCGCGGCCGTCGCCGCGGGGGTGTACGCCGAACGGGGCCGCTACGACGAGGCGGTGATAGGGCGCGCCGTCGAGTTCGCCAGGACGGACCTCGACTCCGGGGCGCAGAACAGTCCGTTCGTCCACTTCGTGCTGGACTTCGCGGCCGACCCGGGGAACCGGGACGTCGTCTACCAGCGCCTCGGCGAGCACGTCGACCGGCGCGAGCACCGCGAACGCGACGTGGACGGACTGTTCGGTCAGGAGGGGTCGGACTCATAGCCGGGTCCGACGCGCAGGTCGATGGCACCGGGGGCGACGTGGAACGCGAGGCGTTCGTGTTCGCTCATCTCGCCGTCGCGGCTGAACGTTATCGCGTCCCCGTTCGTGTCGGAGACGGTCACCCGCGTCGCCTGGAAGTGCGCGACGTTCTCGCTCCCCGAACCGAGTAACCGGTGCTGGATGGCCTCGGTGACGAGGTTGCTCGCCGGCATCTGCTCGACGACGGCCACGTCGAACAACCCGTCCTCGAGGTCCGCCTGTCCGCCCTCCTCGACGAACTTCCGGGCGTTGCCCACGAGGACGCAGAGCGCCTCGCCCGCCCAGCGTTCGACCGACTCGTCGGTCGACGCCTCCACCTCGATGTCCAGCGGTTCGAACTCGACGGCCTCCTGGATGCCCGTGACGAGGAAGGCGAGCGTGCCGACCCGCGCCTTCAGGTCGCTGGACGCCGCGATGCTCGCCTCCGCCGGGAGGCCGGCGATGCAGGAGACGGCGAACGGCTGCCCGTCGGCCATCCCGAGGTCGACGGTTCGCGTCTCGCCCGTGTCGGCGACCTCGACGGCCTGCTCGACGTCCTGGACGCCGATCTGGGTCGCGAGGATGTTCGCCGTCCCGGTCGGGACGACGCTCAGCGTCACCGACCCGAAGTGGTCGGCCGCCGCCAGTCCACGCAGGACCTCGTTGATCGTCCCGTCCCCGCCGACGACCGCCAGCTCGGAGACGCCGTCGCGACCGGCTTCGAGACCGAGGCTGACCGCGTCCTCGGGACCACTGGTCTCGCGGACGTCGAAACCGCGTGCAGCCAGCAACCGACGGACGTAGTCGGCGTGGTCACCGCTACCGCTGACGGGGTTCAGGATGGCACGTCGCGAACCGACTTGCATACCAGCGAGAATGGCCGCCGGACACTTAACGTCGTTCAGGCGTCCCCGCCGGTGCCGGTGCGCCCCCGTCCGTCACTCCGCCCACTCGGCCGAGTTGTCCTGCGGGTCGTATCCGAGCACCTCGCGCGCGCGCTCTATAGAGTAGTACTTTCGGTCGTTGTCAGAGATGCCGTAGACTATCTCGTAGCCGTAGTCGGCCTGCAGGCACCGGTCGAACAGGTGGGCGCAGTCGCGGTAGGAGAGCCACATCGCCTGGCCGCGCTCGTAGTCCTCCGGGGGTTGCCCCCGGGTGAGGTTGCCGATGCGGACCGCGACGAACGACAGGTCGTGCTCGTCGTAGTAGTACCGGCCGAGGAGTTCGCCGCTCGCCTTCGAGACGCCGTAGAGGTTCCCCGGCCGCGGGAGTTCGCTCCCGTCCAGCCGGAACTCGTGGTCGGTCCGGTACATGTGTGGCGTCCGTTCCTCGGTCTCGTAGGCCCCCACCGCGTGGTTCGACGAGGCGAACGCCACCTTCCCGACGCCGGCCTCGACCGCAGCCGACAGCACGTTGTACGTCCCGTCGATGTTGTTCGAGAGCACGCTGTCCCACGGCGCGGTCTTACGGGGGTCGCCAGCGAGGTGGACCACCGCACCGCAGCCCTCGACCGCCTCGCGGATCGCCTCCTCGTCGGTCACGTCGGCGACGACGAACTCGCCGGGGTAGTCGTCGGGGTCCGTCGGCGGTTCGCGGTCGAGACACCGCCACTCGTAGTCGTCGCTCAAATCGCCGAGTATCGCGGTACCCACGTGCCCTGACGCGCCGGTGAGGAGGACGGGGTCGTCCATTCGGTCGAGTGAAGGGAGCCAGATAGTAAGTACGATGCGGTTCCGAATTCGTACGCGACCGGTCCGGGCGTCGACGTCGACGGGCGACCGTCCCGTCGCCCGTCGGGGCCACGGCAACCGAACGCACGCGGCGGACGGGTCCGACGGCTTTTACCGCGTCGCGGTGTAGGGAGGGGTATGAACGAAGTCGCCGACAGGGTCGCGCTCCCCTGTCCCTCGTGTTCGCCCGAGTTCGAACGGGCACACGAGGTCCTGAAGGAGCGTGGCCAGATGTACACCGTGCGCTGCACGGAGTGTGGCCACGTACACAAGGAACAGATAGAACCCGAGGAGACCGTAACGGTGGACGTCGTCGTCAGCCAGGACGGCGAGTCCTTCGCGGCGACGGTCGACGCACCGGCCGACGAGACGGTCGCGGTTGGCGAGGAGTTCATCCTCGACACCGAGGAGGCCATCATGACGGTGCGGATAACGAGCCTCGAACTCGACGGGGACCGTCGCGTCGACGAGGCCGCGGCCGGCGAGGTAGCGACGTTCTGGACCCGTGCCGTCGGGAACGTCGGGGTCAACGTGACCATCCACCCGCGAGACGGGCGCAACCACGAGACGCGCTCCGAGCGCGTCTTCGTCCCGGGCGACTACGAGTTCGTCGTGGGCGAGACGGAGACGTTCGACAACGACGAGTTCAGCGTCAGTGGCATCGCGGTCCGTGGGGACGCGTCGGGCTACGACCACGACAAACTGGACCACGACGGCGACACCGTCGTGGCGAAGGACGTCAAGCGCGTCTACGCCTGGGACGAGGAGACGACGGCCTGGTCCGCGTGGTAGCGTGGACGTCGAGGCAGCCCGCGAGTCGCTGGTCGACGCCCTCGCGCGCCGCCGGGACGTCACTGACGAGTCGACGCTAGCGGCGATGCGGTCGGTCCCGCGCCACGAGTTCGTCCCCGAGTCGCGACGGGCGAACGCGTACGCGGACCGGCCGCTCCCGATCGGTGACGACGCGACCATCAGCGCGCCGCACATGGTCGCCATCATGGTCGACGCGCTGGACCTGTCGCCGGGCGAGACGGTGCTGGAGGTCGGGACGGGCTGTGGGTACCACGCGGCGGTGACCGCCGAGGTGGTCGGCTCCGAGAACGTCTTCTCCGTGGAGTACAGCGAACGACTCGCCGGGGAGGCCCGCGAGCGACTGGCCCGACTGGGCTACGGCGACGTGTCCGTCCGCGTCGGCGACGGACGCGAGGGGTGGCCCGAGAACGCGCCGTACGACGCGGCGTACCTGACCTGTGCTGCACGCGAGTTCCCCGAGGCGGTGGTCGAGCAGGTCCACCCCGGCGGGCGTCTCCTCGGCCCCATCGGCACGACCCGACAGGAACTGGTGCACGCGACCCGGCGTCCCGACGGTTCGCTGGAGCGCGACGGCCGGGGTGGCGTGCGGTTCGTCAGGATGCAGGGCCGATAGCCACCGGACGACCCGGGCGTCGTCGCGGCCGGATGGGGTATTAATCCGCTGGCGGTCGAACGCTCCCGCCATGACAGAGGAGACGGAGACGCTGTTCCTGCTGTGGGCGGCCCGCGAGACGGGCGTCCTCGACGCGTTGCTCTCGGACGCCGACACGCCGGCCGAGGTGGCCGACCGGACCGACGTGACCGAGCGCGCGGCCCGACTGACGGTCGAGGCGCTCGCCGACGAGGGGTTCTTCACGCCGGTCGACGGGACCTACGAGCCGACGAACCGGGCACTGGGCTTCCTGGCGGCGAGTGACCTCCGGTCGGTCGGGTCGATACCGGCCGACCTCGACGACCTGGATGCGCTGCAGGCGCTTCCGGCGACGATGACCGGTGCCGACCCGCCCGCTGGCGGGGCGGCGTCCGACGCGGAGCTGGCGGCGGAGACTGCTCCCGACGAATGGGTTCGCAACCGACTCGGGCGGGTCGAGGCGACCGACGAGGCGACGGTGCGAGCCAGCGTGACGGTCGCCCAGCACGCGGCCCCCGACGCGGACCGGGTCGTCGACCTCGGCGGAGCGCCGGGCCCCTACGCCCGTGAGTTCGCCAGGCGGGGCTACGACGTGACGCTGCTGGACGGGCGACCCCGGCTCGACGCGTCGACGTCGTTGCTCGAACGCGAGTCCGTCACGACCGTCGCGTGGGACCCGTCGACGGTCGACGAAGCCGACTCGCTCCCGGTCGACGGCGTCGACTGCGCGTTCGTACCGATGCGGACCAGCGAGTTCTCGCGGGCGACGAACCGGCGACTGGTCGCGGCGGCGGCCGACGCGCTCGTCCCCGGGGGCTGGCTGGTCGTCGTCGACCACCTTCGCGGACGCTCGCCCGCCGCGACGCCGACGACGGTCGCCAGACTCGCGCTCGGCGCGGGCGAGGCATACCACCCGTCAACCTACCGCGAGTGGTTCGAGGCGGCAGGGTTGCAGGCCGTACAGGTGCGGGACGTGCCGGGGACGAACCGGCAGACGGTGCTGGGGAAGGCGCGAGATTCATAACCGTGCATGCCCGACCCCCGGGCATGGACCGGGCGGTCATCCGAGACGACATGGTCGACAGCCTCGAACACGACTCGAAGGGGGTCGTACGCACCGAGGCTGTCGGACTCGCCCTCCGGGACGTCCCGAGACACGAGTTCGTTCCGGACGAGCGACGCGCGTACAGCGACCAGTCCCACGAACACGCCGGAACGCGCGTCCTCGCCCCGCGGTCGGTCGCAAGGCTGTTCGAGGCCCTGCAGGTCCGCCCGGACGACGCCGTCCTCGTCGTCGGTGCCGGCGTCGGCTACACGAGTGCGGTCGCGGCCGAACTCACGGGCGCACGGAACGTCCACGCGGTCGACATCACCCGGCACGTGGTCTACGACGCGCGCCAGAACCTCGCCGACGCCGGCTACGGTGACGTGCTGGTCGACTGCCGGGACGGCTCGAAGGGACTGGCCGAGTACGCCCCCTTCGACCGGGTACTCGTCGAGGCCGCCGCCGTCGAACCGCCGCGGGCGCTGGTCTCGCAACTGGCCGACGACGGACGACTCGTCATGCCACGAGGGGTCGGCGACCAGACGCTCGTCGTGGTCGACGGCGACGGCCGGGTCGTCGAGGAGCACGGCCCCGTCGCGTACGCACCGCTTCTCGTCGAGGGCGAGCAGGCCGGCGCACTCGAACGCAACCGGACCGACCGCGAGGACCGTGAACGCGCCGAGCAGTCCGCCGGCCGCGGCTGGGAACACGACTGGATCGACTGGGACTGACTGGCCCCGTCCGCCCCGGGCCGGCCTACTCCTCGACGACCAGGATGACGGTGTTCGCTCTCTGGTCGGCGTACTCGCTTCCTGCGGGCGGCTTGATGTCTATCTCCAGCGTCCCCTCGACCTGGTTCGGACCGAGCGACGGCGAGATGGACACCGACGCGGTCCCGTTCTCGCCGGTCGAAACCGTCTCGATACCGTCGAGTCGGGCGGTCGCGCCCTTCACGACGACCGTCGCACCCTCGACGCCGTTGCCGTCCGTGTCGACGACGCGGACGGTGACGGTCTGGTCGCCGGGCGTGACGACGTCAGGCGTCGGCTGGGCGTCGACCTCGGTGACCGCGAGGCCGCCGATGCCCGATATCATGTTCATCATGACCGAGAGGCTCGCGACGCCGACGACGAGGGCGATGACGAGTCGGATGGGCAGTCCTTCGATGGCGCGTTCGTCGCGCCGGAGGTGGGTGCAGTTCACGCCGCCCCTGGCCGCCTCATCGTACTTGAATCCCGGTCCCGCCCTTCAAGTACCATCGAGGGGCCAGACGGGGCATGGTCGTCATCGGACGCGACGGCGGCGAGGGCGAGACGGTCGAGTTCGGGCGCTACCGCGCCCCGGACGGGAGCGCCGGTGCGCACGTCGAACTCGACTGCGAGCACCCCCACGCCGCGCTGGTCGTGGGGAAACGGGGGTACGGCAAGTCCTACACGCTGGGGGTGCTGGCGGAGGGACTCGCTGCCGCGCGTGGTGTCGCACCGGTCGTGGTCGACCCCATGGGCGTGTTCGAGACGCTCGCGGCCGACGGCGGTCGGGCGTCCGTCGTCCCAGAACCGCGGGTCGACCCCGGCGCACTCCCCCCGACGGCCTGGTGCGACCTGGTCGGACTCGACCCGGAATCGGCCGCCGGGGCGGCGCTCTGGCGCGCGGCGGCGACGGCGTCGACGCTCTCCGGCGTCGACGACGCGCTCGTCGACCTCGACTGCACACGGGGTGCGCGTCGGGCGGCCCGGAACCACGTCGCCCTCGCCCGGTCCTGGGACGTGTTCGACCCGGATGGACTCGACGCGGCCGAACTCGCGTCGGACCGGGCGACGGTGCTTGACGTGTCCGGACGGCCGAGGGCGGCAGCGAACGCCGTCGTCCGCGCCGTCGCGTCGACGTGCTATCGGGGACGCTCGTCGGGCACGGTCGACAGGTTGCCGTGGCTGTTGCTCGACGAGGCACACGCATTCTTCGGCGGCGTGGCGGAACCGGCACTGCGGACGGTGCTCACCCGTGGACGACAGCCGGGCGTGAGCCTCGTAGCGGCGACCCAGCGACCGGGTGCGTTGCCGGACGTCGCGGCGTCGCAGGCCGACGTCCTGGTCGTCCATCGGCTCACCGACCGCAGCGACCGGGCAGCCCTGGAGCGGGCACGGCCGTCCTACGCCGGCACGGAACTGGCGGAGTCGATGCCGACGCGACCCGGCGACGTGACCGTGGTCGACGACGCCACCGAGCGCGTGCACGCGGTTCGCGTCCGTGAACGCGAGACGCCACACGGCGGGGGGAGTCCCCGTGCGAGCGAGGCGACAGGCCCGGAGTGCATCAAGTGAGGGTTTGACCCTTCACCGGAGTTAATATCGTCCCAGCCGAAGTCGGAAGCGTCGACAGGACTGCCGCCCGCTGTCATCCCCCGCGGAGCGCCACTCACGATTGCGACCGGAGTCCACCTCCTGTCGACAGCTATCACCGTCAGATTCTATAGCCGAAACTGAAACGTCTGTTTGATTCATCCCGGAAGGCGTATCCGGTAACTTCGTTATAAGGGTTTTCGTTGGGCTAGTGTCCACTTGTGTCTCCGGTCGATATTTCTTCGACGACCGGCAACGTGTGAGCGCATGTCAGACGACCAGACCCTCCAGCGCCGGACGTTCCTGAAAGCGACCGGCGGCGCGGCGACCACAGTCGCACTCGCGGGTTGCACGGGCGAGGACGACCCGTCCGACCCGACCGACACGAACACCGACGGGACCGACGGTCCCGACACGGACACCGAAACCGACGCCCCACCCGAACCGTCCGACAAGACGCTCCAGCTGACCAACGCCACGATGAGCACGCTGGACCCGATCGCGGCGACCGACACTGCGTCGGGTCGGGTCATCCAGCAGATATTCGACCCGCTGACGAACTACCCCGACGGAGAGATCGAGGTCGAACCGCTGCTGGCGTCGGACTACGAGGTGTCCGAGGACTACACCACGTACACGTTCGACCTCGAGTCGGACGCGCAGTTCCACAACGGCGACCCCGTCACCGCGTCCGACTTCGTCTACTCGTTCGAGCGCCTCGCGTCGTCCCCGAACTCCAGTCGGGCGTACTTCCTGCTCTCGTCGATGAACATCCAGCACGAGACGGACGGCGACGGCAACTACGTCTCCGGTTCGCTGGCCGTCACCGCCATCGACGAGACGACGCTCGAGATACAACTCGCCGGTCCCTTCCACTCGACGCTCGAACTGCTCGCCTACAGCGCCTGCGGCGCGGTCCCCGAGGGACTGCTGGGCGACGTCGAGGGCTACGACGGCGAGATGGCCTACGAGGACTTCGCCCGGTCGAACCCCATCGGTGCGGGTCCGTTCACGTTCGAGAACTGGGAGTCCAACACCATGGCCGAGGTCAGTCGCTTCGAGAACTACCACGGCGAGGGACCCTACGTCGCCGGCGTCCACTGGCAGGTCATCACCGACCCGGACGCCCTGTACAACTACGGCCAGAACGAGAACGCAGACCTCCTCTCGATTCCCACGTCGAAGTACGACCCCAGCCTCGTCTCGACCGACAACACGGACGACCGTGGGCGCAAGACGGGGACCTACGGACCGATGCGGAACGGCAAGACCGTCGATTACACCGCGGTCCCGACCATCAACACGTACTACATCGGCCTGAACGCGAAGAACGTCGAGCGCCCCGCCCGGAAGGCCATCGCGTACGCGATGAACCAGAAGGAAGGCATCGAAGAGGTCTTCAAGGGTCGGGGGAAGGCCGCGTACCACTTCACGCCGCCGCGAATCTACCCCGGCGGGGTCAGTGCCTACGACCAGCACGCCGAACAGAACTACCCGTACGGCTACGACACGACCGACCTGGAGTCCGCCCGGCAGGTCATGGAGGACGCCGGCTACGGACCGAACAACCAGTACGAGGTCACGTTCACCACGTATCCCTCCGACACGTGGCAGGGGCTGGGGACCATCCTCCGAGACAAACTCGCGAACGCCCACGTCAACATGAACCTCGAAGAGGCGCCATTCGCGACCCTGCTCAGCCGCGGTCAGCAGGGGAACCTCGGGGTGTACTCGCTCGGCTGGGTCATGGACTGGCCCGCACCGGACAACTTCTGGGGGCAACTCGTCCCGTCGCTGACCAACACCGACCAGGAAGGCGGCGCGAAGGGTGCGTACGTCGACTGGGACGACGCGAACTCGAACGCCTCCGACCGTGCGATGAGCGCCTGGGAGACGATCCAGAACAACCAGGCCCCGACCGAGTCGGCACGCAACGCGCGCGCGAACGCGTACGTCGAGATGGAGGAGGCCAACTGGGAGGACGTGGTGCTCCTGCCGACCTACCACGCGACGAGCGAGCGCTTCGCGTACGACTGGGTCGACGTCGACGCCTACGGCGCCGGCGGCACCTCCCGCCAGAAGTACAACACGACCACCATCGGGCAACGCAACTGACGCCAGCGCGCGACCCGACTGCACCACTGTTTCTTTCGAGGTGTCGGACGACCTGGACCAGCGACGCCACTCGCGAGCGACGTCGTCAGGAAGGGGTTGGGGTATCGGGTGGCGACAGCGGGTAGCTGCTCGTTCGCCGACTGTAGGTAGGGATGCGACGGGATTAACAGTTTACTCTAACTGATTAGTGGAACGACGAACCCCACTCTAATCAATTAGATTCGGAGTCGAAGATGCCGGTCACGACCTTTCGCTCGGCCGCACGCAGGTGGTAGTGGTACGTCGGGGGCGTCACCCCGAGGGCCTCGGCGAGCACCTCGCCCGTCACCTCTCGCGGCCAGTCGTAGAACCCGGCGAAGTAGGCGGCCTGGAGCGCCTCGAACTGTCGGTCGGTCAACTCGCCCTCGACCCACGACTGGAGGTCGCGGTGGCGTCGTGCCCCACGACTCGTCTCGCGTCTGGCGGCGAGTTCCGTCTCCGGGTAGGCCTCGCGGAGGTCGTCCCACAGTCCACGCGTGTCGCCACCCTGTGGCAGTTCGACGACCATGGACACCTCGCCCTCGGTCGCCGACAACTCCTGTAACGTCCCGTCGTACTCCCTGAGGAGTTCGAACAGCCGCGGTTCGGCCAGACGGACCTCGAACAGCGACTGCTCGTCCTCTGCGTTGATGGCCGCCACCGTCGAGACCGAGGACCACGTCGAGAGCGTCGACTCGACCACCTCGTCGTCGACGTCCTGCATCCGGACGAAACAGAGGTGGGTCCCGTCGGGACGGGCGATGGCGCCGTCGAGGTGGAGGCTCCCACCGACCGCCCCCGAGAGTCGGGAGAACGAGAAGCGCTCGTCGTGCAGGTGGAACTCCAGTTCGACGTTGCTGTCGGTGAGCAACGCGCGCGTCCGCTCGACGGCGTGTACGGCGTAGCCGATGGTCTCGCCGAGTTCCGCGAGCACCGACAGCTCCTGGTCGGTGACGACGTCCGGCGTCGCGACGTGCAACACGAGTACGCTGTAGACCCGTTCGTTGTCGACCAGCGGGACGGCGACCAGCGTCTGGAACCCGTAGGTGAGCGCCTCCGTCCGGCGGCGCTCCCACTCGTCGTCGTTGAGTACGTCCTCGACGACGCGGACCTCGCGGTCCTCGACCGCCCGACGCACCAGTGTTCCCTCCGGCGTCGGCGTCTCCCGATTGTCCGCGACGCGGTCCATGTAGTTCGCGTCCGCGTCAGCCCAGACCAGCGGCGAGACCGACCCGTCCGTCTCCTCCACCGCGCCGATCCACGTCGCGACGTACGGGTCGGCCTCGGCGAGTCGGTCACAGACCGCCTGCTCTATCTCGCGTCGCGTCGACGCCTGCGCGACCGCCCGGTTCACGTCGCGGACGAGCTTGTTCGTGTGGTTCAGCTTCCGGAGTTCCTCGTTCTGCTGGCCCAGTCGCCGGTCGTGCTCGCGCAGCAGGTACTCGCGCTCCGCCCTGTCCAGGGCCGCCTCGGTGTTCGCCGCGAGGATGTGGACCAGTTCGACGGTCGACTCGTCGAACCCGTCCGTAACGTCCGAGACGGCGACCAGTGCGCCGTGGGTCCCCAGCGGGATGACGAGTTCGCTGCACACAGCGGGGTCGAGTCGGTCCGCGTCGTCGGTCAGGTCCGGGTGGTAGCTCGACTCACCCTCGCTGAACGACTGCCAGACGTAGTTCGTCCCCCGTTCGACCACCGGTGGCGATTCGAGCAGGTCGGCCGTACTCCGGGTCGTCGCCACGGGCCTGAGGGTCCCCGACTCGCTGTCGAAGGTGTAGACGACCAGTGCGCTCACCCCGAGCAGGTCGGCCGCCGTCTCCGCCGCGGTCTCCGAGATGTCCGTGCGCGTCTCCGCGCGCATGAACTTCCGCGAGGTCTCGTGGAGCGTGTCGAGGGTCTGCTCGTAGCGCGTTCGCTCGGTGATGTCCGTGGCGATGGTCAACACGGCGTCCTCGCCCTCGTACTCGATGGCTCGCGAGGTCACCTCGACGTGTCTGACCGTTCCGTCCCGGCGCACGATGCGTCGCTCCTGCCGCGTCGGTTCGGCCTCGCCCGCCTGCGTATGCGCCATCGTCGTCGACACGCGCTCCTCCTCCGACGGGTGCATCAGCGACGACAGCGCCGACCCGAGGAGGTCCGCCTCGTCGGCCGCACCGACCAGAGAGACGAACGCCGGGTTCGCGTACACCAGTTCGCCGTTCCGGTGGACGACGATCGGGTTCGGGGACACCTCGACCAGCGTCCGGTAGCGCTCCGAACTCTCGCGTCGCTCGTCCTCGATGACGGTCCGTTCGACGGCACTCGCGAGCACCGTCGCCACGTTCTGGAGGAAGGTGACGTCGTCCTGCGTGAACCGGCGGTGAGTCGTCGCGTGCACCTCCAGTACGCCCCAGTCGCTCCCGCGAAGTCCGACCGTCACGCACGCGCCGCTCTGGAGGTCCCCTCCCGACGTCGGGTCCACCTCGAACCGTTCCTCGGCACTCGCGTCGTCGACGACGACGACCGGCGCGTCCTCCTCGACCGCGTAGCGTGCCTGCCCCGACGGCGGCGCGTCGGACGGCCACCCCACCCCGGCCTCGGTCCGCAACTCGCCCGTCGCCTCGTCCAGCGACAGAATCCGTGCGTGCGTGACGTCCAGGGCCCGGGCGACCCGTCGCACCGTCGTCCCGAACAGCACGTCGAGTTGTGGTTCGTTCAGCGCCTGCTGCCCGATGGTCGCGACGGCCTCTTGCTGGCGAACCCGCTCTCGCAACGCGCTCTCGGTGCGGTACTGCGACACCGCGTTGGCTATCTGGTTCGCGAGCAACGCGTACCGTTCGCCCCCCGGTCGCTTCTGGAGATACTGCGTCACGCCCGCCGCGATGGCGTCGCTCGCGATCTCCTCCGACCCCTTCCCGGTGAACAGGACGAACGGGAGGCGCTCGTCCCGTTCCCGGACCGCCTCCAGCAACGCCAGGCCGTCCATCGTCGGCATGTCGTAGTCGCTCACGATGCAGTCGACGGGCTGGTCCCCGTCGTCGAGCACCGACAGCGCTTCGGCACCGTCTGCCGCGGTCGTCACACGCATCGCACTGCTCTCCCGTTCCAGCATCGCCCTGGACATGTCCGCGAAATCCGGGTCGTTGTCCACGAAGAGCACCGATACCGGCCCCGTGGACTGGGTCCCGTGGCCGACGTCGTCGCGACCGTCCTGAGACATATCGCGTCCTACGCAACGCTGGTACTAAACGATTAGAGGCCATCCAGTGATGATTACTGTCGGCTACGGGGCGGCGGCGCGACGGGCGACGCTGCTCGACAGAGGTGCGTCTCACCCTTTCGTTGGCGATTCGCTGGCGATGGCTCACTCGTCGCGTTGCTCCTCATTCACGGTGCGCCAGCAGAATACGCCCGAGGCGGGATTTGAACCCGCGTCACGACCGTGACAGGGTCGTATGATGGGCCACTACACCACCCGGGCTTCGAACGCACTCGGCAGTTCTGGGTGAACTTATTAATGGGTGTCGATGTCGCCGGAGGGTGTGACGCCGTGACAATCTGGTCATGGGAGGGTGAATCGGTCCACCAGTTCGTAGTCGTTGGCCCAGTTGATCTTCGAGGTTGGCGCCTTCGGATGCGGTTCGTCGACGCGCAGTCGCATCTCGCCGCAGCCAGTTTCCGCTATGGGGACCCAGTAGCTCTCGTCCTGCTCCGGTGCGTGCACGGCGTAGGCGTCGACCTCCTCGGGCGTGTAGTCAGCGTCGACGCGGCCATCGGTACCGACGGTCGAACTGTAGAGGTTGAACCGGACCGTCCCGTTCACCCAGCTACCGGTCTTGCACTGCACCCGGTGTAACTCGGTACCGTCGTCCACGATCAGGTCGTACCGGTCGCTATCGCCGAACGGGACGGAGACGGAACAGCCGACCTCCATCAACAACCCGAGGAGTGTCGCCTCGGTTTCGTCGCCTCGACGCGAGGGGTTCATGCTCCGTACTGGGTCGCTTTCGCGTATAGATACTCGCAGGAACGGGCGTCTCGCATGGCACAATCGTCTGCGGGTAGCACGCAGTCGCTCCGCTCGTCACGAGGTTCCTCGCAGAAGCGCCCGAGGCGGGATTTGAACCCGCGTCACGACCGTGACAGGGTCGTATGATGGGCCACTACACCACCCGGGCTTCACCTACCCGTACCCGGGTTGTACGTTTAAGCCTTTCCAATCGTGGGACGTGTGTGGGTGCTCACCTCGGCACAAACGCTTTAGGCAAGTAGCGCAATCGTCAGGACGAACTGAATCTGGCCGCGTCGATTCGGGTGCGAGTTCGCCACCGCCGCCGCCGCGGCGGAATCGAGTAGCGGATAGCTTCGAAGCTACTTGGCAAACGTTAAATGGTTGCCGCCTATAGTGGCCTGTAGTATCTCGTGACCGCAGCTTCTCTCTCCGGCCAGACACAACCATGGTAGACGTAAGCCAACACGAACTCGTACCGGAACACGTCGTCCTCGACGAGGACGAACTGAGCGACGTGCTCTCCGAGTACGACATCGACAGGACGGACCTTCCCAAGATCAAGCGTACCGACCCCGCGCTCCCGGACGAGGCGGAGATGGGGGACGTGGTGAAGATAATCCGAGAATCGCGCACAACAGACACAGCCGTAGTGTACCGACTGGTGGTGGACTGAACTAATGGAACGACAGAACCGACGCGCAATCTCGAGGGAGTACTTTTCGAAGGACAGACTCGCCGAACACCACTTCCGCTCGTTCAACGCGTTCCTGACGCGGGGCATGCAGCGCGTCGTCGACGAGAAGGAGACCATCGACACGGACATCGGTGACAAGGAGGGTGAGGAGCCGGTCCACGTCGAACTCGGCGACGTCCGCGTCGTCACCCCGCGCGTCCGCGAGGCCGACGGCTCCGAGGAACTGCTCTACCCGCAGGAGGCCCGGCTTCGCAACATCACGTACTCCGCGCCCGTGTTCATGGAGATGTCCATCGTCAAGGGCGAGGAGGGCGAACAGCGGGTCGTCGACTCGACCGAGACGAAGATCGGCCGGATGCCGATCATGGTGGGGTCGGAGAAGTGTAACATCGCGGGCTTCTCCGACGAGGAACTCATCGAGATCGGCGAGGACCCCGCCGACCCGGGTGGCTACTTCATCGTCAACGGATCCGAGCGGGTGCTGATGACGAGCGAGGACCTCGCACCGAACAAGATCCTCGCCGAGTACGACACGAAGTACGGCGACGAGATCCAGGTCGCGAAGACGTTCAGCCAGCGCCGGGGCTACCGGGCGCTCGTCCTGACCGAGCGCAACCGCGAGGGCCTGCTCGAAGTGTCGTTCCCGTCGGTGTCTGGGAGCATCAACTTCGTCACCCTCGTTCGCGCACTCGGCCTGGAATCCGACGAGGAGATCGTCCACCGGGTCAGCGACGACCCGGAGGTCGTGAAGTACATGCTGGAGAACCTGGAGGCGGCGGAGGTCCAGACCCAGGAGGAGGCCATCGAGACGCTGGGCAAGCGCGTCGCCAGCGGGCAGGGCAAGAACTACCAGCTCAAGCGCGCCAACTACGTCATCGACCGGTACCTCCTGCCGCACCTCCACGAGGACGGCGTCGAGGAGGAGGACGTGCGCATCAACAAGGCGTACTACCTCTGCCGGATGGCCGAGGCGTGTTTCGAACTCGCGCTCCAGCGCCGGGACTCCGACGACAAGGACCACTACGCGAACAAGCGCCTGAAGGTCAGCGGCGACCTGATGAAGGACCTGTTCCGGACGGCGCTGAACAAGCTGGCACGCGACGTGAAGTACCAGCTCGAACGCGCCAACATGCGGAACCGGCAGCTCTCGGTCAGCACCGTCGTTCGGTCCGACGTGCTCACGGAGCGCCTCGAACACCCCATCGCGACGGGTAACTGGGTCGGTGGGCGCTCGGGCGTCTCCCAGCTGGTCGACCGCACGGACTTCATGGGCGTGCTGTCGCACCTGCGCCGACTGCGCAGTCCCCTCTCGCGGTCGCAACCGCACTTCGAGGCGCGCGACCTGCACGCGACCCAGTGGGGTCGCATCTGTCCCTCCGAGACGCCGGAGGGGCCGAACTGTGGGCTGGTGAAGAACTTCGCCCAGGCGATGGAGCTGTCACAGAACATCGAGGACGAACAGGGTCTCAAACGGGAGCTGGCGTCGATGGGGGTGCAGGGTATCCCCGGGCTCGAAGGACAGGAACACCCTGCGGACGACTAATACATGGCAAGTCAACAGCGCGAAGCGAAGGTATACGTCAACGGGAGTCTGGTCGGGACACATCCCGAACCGCACCAGCTGGCAGAGCAGATTCGCGAGGCCCGTCGCCTCGGCGACATCTCCGAGATGGTCAACGTCTCGGTGAAAGACCGCACCCGCGAGGTCATCGTCAACGCCGACGCCGGCCGCGCCCGTCGCCCACTGCTCGTCGTCGAGGACGGCGAACCGCTCATCTCCGAGGAGGAGTTCGAGGCCGTCGAGAACGGCGAACTGGAGTTCGACGACCTCGTCGAGCACGGCTACGTCGAGTTCATCGACGCCGAGGAGGAGGAAGACATCTACGTCGCCGTCGACGAGGAGGACCTCGACGAGGACCACACGCACCTGGAGGTCGACCCGCAGCTCATCTTCGGCATCGGTGCGGGCATGATTCCGTACCCGGAACACAACGCGAGCCCGCGCATCACGATGGGTGCGGGGATGATCAAGCAGTCGCTGGGGCTGCCGAGCGCGAACTACCGCATCCGCCCGGACACCCGCCAGCACCTGCTGCACTACCCCCAGCTCTCGATGGTGAAGACCCAGACGACCGAGCAGATCGGGTACGACGACCGGCCGGCGGCACAGAACTTCGTCGTCGCCGTCATGAGCTACGAGGGGTTCAACATCGAGGACGCGCTCGTCCTGAACGGCGGGTCGGTCGACCGCGCGCTCGCTCGCTCGCACTTCTTCCGGACGTACGAGGGCGAGGAACGGCGCTACCCCGGCGGTCAGGAGGACCGCTTCGAGATCCCGAGCCAGGACGTCCGCGGCGCACGCGGCGAGGACGCCTACACGCACCTCGACGAGGACGGCCTCGTCAACCCCGAGACGCGCGTCGGCGAGAACGACGTGCTGCTCGGGAAGACGTCGCCGCCCCGGTTCCTCGAGGAACCCGACGACATGGGTGGTCTCTCCCCGCAGAAGCGGCGTGAGACCTCCGTGACGATGCGTTCAGGCGAGTCCGGCGTCGTCGACACCGTCACGCTGATGGAGGGCGAGGACGGGTCGAAGCTGTCGAAGGTGTCGGTGCGCGACGAGCGCATCCCCGAACTGGGGGACAAGTTCGCGTCCCGGCACGGACAGAAGGGCGTCGTCGGCCACATCGCGCCCCAGGAGGACATGCCGTTCACGCAGGAGGGGATCGTCCCCGACCTCATCGTCAACCCGCACGCGCTCCCGTCGCGCATGACGGTCGGCCACGTGCTGGAGATGCTCGGCGGCAAGGTCGGCGCGCTCGAAGGACGGCGCGTCGACGGGACGCCGTTCACCGGCGAGGACGAGAGCGAACTCCGCGGCGGCCTCGAGGACGTCGGCTTCAAGTCCTCGGGCAAGGAGATACTCTACTCCGGCGTCACTGGCGAGAAGATCGACGCCGAGATCTTCGTCGGGGTCATCTTCTACCAGAAGCTGTACCACATGGTCTCGAACAAGCTCCACGCCCGGTCGCGCGGTCCGGTGCAGGTGCTGACGCGCCAGCCGACCGAGGGTCGCGCCCGGGAGGGCGGCCTGCGCGTCGGGGAGATGGAGCGCGACGTGCTCATCGGACACGGTGCGGCGATGGCGCTCAAGGAGCGCCTGCTCGACGAGTCCGACCGCGAGTTCATCCACATCTGCGGTCAGTGTGGCATGAGCGCGGTCGAGAACGTCGACCAGCGCCGGGTCTACTGTCCGAACTGTGGCGAGGAGACGGACATCCACGAGATAGAGATGAGCTACGCCTTCAAGCTCCTGCTGGACGAGATGAAGGCGCTGGGTATCGCACCGCGACTGGAACTGGAGGACGCAGTCTAACATGGCAAGCTCTCAGACACCCAAAGAGATCGGCGAGATAGACTTCGGGCTGATGGACCCGGAGGAGTACCGCGAGATGTCCGCCACGAAGATAATCACGGCGGACACGTACGACGACGACGGCTTCCCCATCGACATGGGGCTGATGGACCCGCGACTGGGCGTCATCGACCCGGGGCTGGAGTGCAAGACCTGCGGAAAGCACTCGGGGTCGTGCAACGGGCACTTCGGTCACATCGAACTGGCCGCGCCCGTCATCCACGTCGGGTTCACGAAGCTCATCCGTCGCCTCCTCCGTGGCACCTGCCGGGAGTGTGCTCGGCTCTGCCTCACGGAGGACGAGCGCGAGGAGTTCCGGAAGCAACTCGACCAGACCCGGAAGCTGGGTCGCGACCTGAACGACGTGACGAAGGCCGCGATCCGCCAGGCCCGGAAGAAGGACCGCTGTCCCTTCTGTGGCGAGGTCCAGTTCGACATCCAGCACGAGAAGCCGACGACGTACTACGAGGTCCAGCAGGTGCTCACGTCCGAGTACTCCCAGCGCATCGCCGCCGCGATGCAGCCCGGGGAGGACGACGACGAACCGATGAGTCGGGAGGACCTCGCGAACGAGACGGGCATCGAGCTCTCCCGGGTGAACCAGATACTCTCGGGCGAGTTCCGCCCGCGCGAGTCCGACCGGAAGGCCCTGGAGAAGGCCCTCGACATCGACCTGACCGAGGAGGACATGAACAAGCTGATGCCCTCCGACATCCGCGACTGGTTCGAGGACATCCCGGACGAGGACATCGAGGTCCTCGGCATCAGCTCCGAGAAGTCCCGGCCCGAGTGGATGATACTGACGGTGTTGCCGGTCCCGCCGGTCACCGCCCGACCGTCCATCACGCTGGACAACGGCCAGCGCTCCGAGGACGACCTGACCCACAAGCTGGTCGACATCATCCGCATCAACCAGCGGTTCATGGAGAACCGCGAGGCCGGTGCTCCCCAGCTCATCATCGAGGACCTGTGGGAACTGCTCCAGTACCACGTCACGACGTTCATGGACAACGAGATATCGGGGACGCCGCCGGCGCGACACCGCTCCGGCCGGCCGCTGAAGACGCTCTCCCAGCGCCTCAAGGGCAAGGAGGGCCGGTTCCGTGGCTCGCTGTCCGGAAAGCGCGTCAACTTCTCGGCACGGACAGTCATCTCGCCGGACCCGACGCTCTCGCTGAACGAGGTGGGCGTCCCGGACCGCGTCGCGACCGAGATGACCCAGACGATGAACGTCACCGAGCGGAACCTCGCCGACGCGCGCCGGTACGTCCGCAACGGCCCGGAGGGCCACCCCGGTGCGAACTACGTTCGACGGCCCGACGGCCGTCGCCTGAAGGTGACCGAGAAGAACTGCGAGGAACTCTCCGAGAAGGTCGAACCTGGCTGGGAGGTCAACCGGCACCTCATCGACGGCGACATCGTCGTGTTCAACCGTCAGCCGTCGCTGCACCGGATGTCCATCATGGCCCACGAGGTCGTCGTGATGCCGTACAAGACGTTCCGGCTGAACACCGTCGTCTGCCCGCCGTACAACGCCGACTTCGACGGTGACGAGATGAACATGCACGCCCTGCAGAACGAGGAAGCCCGCGCCGAGGCGCGCGTCCTCATGCGCGTGCAGGAGCAGATTCTCAGCCCCCGCATGGGCGAGAACATCATCGGTGCCATCCAGGACCACATCAGTGGCACCTACCTCCTCACCCACGACAACCCGCGGTTCAACGAGACGCAGGCGCTCGACCTGCTCCGTGCGACGCGCATCGACGAACTGCCCGAACCGGTCGGCACCGACGACAACGACGCCCCGTTCTGGACCGGTCGCCAGCTGTTCTCGGAACTGCTCCCCGACGACCTGAACCTAGAGTTCGTCTCGAACACCGGCGACACCGTCGTCATCGAGGACGGACAGCTGGTCGAGGGGACCATCGACGAGGACGGCGTCGGGGCGTTCGGCGGCGAGGTCGTCGACACGCTCGCGAAGGTGTACGGCATGACGCGTGCCCGCATCTTCATCAACGAGGTCGCGACGCTGGCGATGCGCTCTATCATGCACTTCGGGTTCTCCATCGGCATCGACGACGAGACCATCCCGGAGGAGGCACAGGCGCGCATCGACGAGACCATCGACGACGCCTACGACCGCGTCCAGGACCTCATCGAGACCTACGAGGCGGGCGAACTCGAGTCCCTGCCCGGCCGGACGGTCGACGAGACCCTGGAGATGAAGGTCATGCAGACGCTCGGCAAGGCCCGCGACAACGCCGGTGACATCGCCGAGGAGCACTTCGCCGACGACAACCCGGCGGTCGTCATGGCCAACTCCGGTGCCCGTGGGTCGATGCTCAACCTGACCCAGATGGCCGGGTGCGTCGGCCAGCAGGCGGTCCGGGGCGAGCGCATCAACCGTGGCTACGAGGACCGCACCCTCAGCCACTACCAGAAGAACGACCTGAGTGCGGAGGCACACGGCTTCGTCGAGCACTCCTACACCGGCGGTCTGACCCCGCGGGAGTTCTTCTTCCACGCGATGGGTGGCCGCGAGGGGCTGGTCGACACGGCGGTCCGGACCTCCAAGTCCGGGTACCTCCAGCGTCGCCTCATCAACGCGCTGTCCGAACTGGAGACCCAGTACGACGGCACGGTGCGCGACACCAGCGACACCGTCGTCCAGTTCGAGTTCGGCGAGGACGGCACGTCGCCGACGAAGGTCGCCTACGACGACGAGCACGGTATCGACGTCGACCAGATCGCCGACCGCGTCATCGAGGCCGAGTTCGAGGACGAGGAGGCGAAACAGGAGTTCCTCGGGGCCAAGGCGCGCCCGACGAACCTCTCCGAACACGGGGAGTCACGTCGGAACCCCGACCTCCTGACGGAGGTGGAGTCCGATGACTGAGTTCGACGTCTCCCCCGACGTCGAGGCGGTCGTCGAGGACACCGAACTGCCGCACCGGCTGAAGGAGGAGGTGTACCGGACGGTCGACGAGCGCGGCGCCTCGGTCGAGCAGGCGGACCAGATCGCCCGCGCGGTCGAACACCGCTACCTGGACACGCGGGTCGACCCGCTCGACCCCGTCGGGACCGTCAGCGCCCAGTCCATCGGGGAACCGGGGACGCAGTTGACGATGAACACGTTCCACTTCGCGGGCGTCGCGGAGATCGACGTCACCCAGGGGCTGCCGCGACTCATCGAACTCGTGGACGCCCGGAAGACGCCGGACACGCCGATGATGACGGTCCACCTCGACGAGGAGTACGCGACCGACCGCGAGAAGGCCCACGAGGTCGTCTGGAAGATAGAGGCGACGAAGATACTCGCACTCGGTGACATCTCGACGAACGTCGCCGACATGCGCGTCCAGGTCAGCCTGAACCCGGACACGCTGCAGGAGCGCTGGCCGACCGTCGACAGCACCGACGAGATAGCTGGCGAGGTCGCCGAGATAATCGAGGACTCGCTGGGCGTCGAGACCGTCCAGCAGGGCACCGACATCCAGTTCGGTCCCGAGGAACCGTCCTATCGCGACCTGCTCCAGCTGGTCGAGGAACTGCGCGACGTGACGTTCAAGGGCATCGAGGAGATATCCCGGGTCGTCATCCGCAAGGAGGAACTCGACGACGGCACCGAGGAGTTCGTCCTCTACACCGAGGGGTCGGCCTTCGGCGACGTGCTCACGATAGAGGGCGTCGACGCCTCGCGGACGACGTGTAACAACATCCACGAGATACACTCGGAACTCGGCATCGAGGCCGCCCGCGAGACGATCATCGAGGAGACGAAGAACACCCTGGAAGAGCAGGGCCTCGACGACGTGAACGTCCGCCACCTGATGCTCGTGGCGGACATCATGACGAACCGCGGCGAGATAGAGTCCATCGGCCGTCACGGCATCTCCGGGTCGAAGGAGTCCGTCCTGGCCCGGGCGGCGTTCGAGGTGACGGTCAATCACCTGCTCGACGCGGCCATCCACGGCGAGGTGGACGACCTCAACGGCGTCACCGAGAACGTCATCGTCGGGAAACCCATCAAGCTCGGCACCGGCGACGTGAACCTCCGGATGGGTTCCATCACCAGGGAGACCGAGCAGGCGGACTGATGGCGGTCACGCTGTCCGACGAGGCGCGCCAGATACTCGGGCTGTTCGAGGAGGTGACCGAGGCGACCGGCCGGGACTGCCTGGTCGACGACGACCGGGTCGTCGTCCTCGTCGCCGCCGGCGACATGGGGACCGCCATCGGTCCGGGTGGACAGCACGTCCGCGAGTTCGAGGAGCGACTCGGCCGCGACGTGAAACTGGTCGAGGACGCGGCCACCGCACCCGACTTCGTGGCGAACGCGCTCGCACCGGCGGCGGTGTACCACGTCACCATCAGCGAGAACGGCGACACGGTCGCCTACGCCGAGGTGGCGGAGGAGGACACGGGCGTCGCCATCGGGGTCGACGGCCGCAACATCGACGCGGCGCGACGACTCGCGGCGCGACACTTCGACGTCGACGACATCCAGCTGGCGTAGCTCCGTTCTCCGGTCGGACTCGTTTCACTCCTGTACCGTTTCCAGCAGCGCCAGCGCACGCGCAGACAGCGTCGCGGCGTCCTCGGCGACGAGTTTGCACATCGGCTCCTTCCCGACGGCGCCGCGGTCGAACACGGCGACGGGGCGCGTCGTCGCGTCGCCGAACGCCTGCCGGGCACCCCACCCCATCGTGTTGTCCTCGACCGCCGGGTCGGGTTCGGACTCGCGGTCGTACGCCGCGACGGGCCAGTCGAGGGTCGCGACGGCGGCTTCCACGTCCTCGTCGAACCGGCAGTTCAGCGCGAACCGGAGGGCGGGGTCGTACTCGCGGGCCGAGAGCAGGAAGCGTGCGACGTGACTGGACGCACCGAAGCGTACTCCACCGGTGGGACGGACGCCGTCGTGACGGCGGACGAGTCGGCCGTCGACGCCGACGGTCTCGGGGACCGTCTCGGCGTGCGGGAGCGCCCCGACGACGTTCGTCCCGACCTCGGGGACAAGCGCGCGAGCGTCTGCGGCGACGAGGTCGTCGACGACGGATTCGACGGCGCTGAGCGTCTCGCGGGCGGCGGCCTCGTTCCTGGCGTCGACGACGTGGTTGACCGCACCGGGGCCCGTGCCGACGTTCGCGTAGTACCGGATGGCCCGGGCGGTGAAGGCGACGCCCTCCTCGACCGCCGTGACGAGGTCGTCGCCGCCCGCGAGTCTGGCCGCGATGGCGGCCGAGAGGGTACAGCCCGAGCCGTGGGTCGCGGCGTCGACGATGCTGGGGTGGTCGACGACCGTCGCCCCGTCGCCGGTGACGAGGACGTCGACGACGCCGTCGGCGGCCTGGTCGAGGTGACCGCCCGTGACCAGCGCGGCGTCGGCGCCCAGTTCGACGAGTTCCTCGGCGGCCACACGGGCGGACTCGACGTCGACGGGGTCGGCACCGGTGAGGACGGCGGCCTCGTCGACGTTGGGCGTGACCAGCGTCGCCGCGGAGACGAGGTCCTCGTACGCGGCCTCGGCAGTTCGGTCGAGCAGTCGGTCTCCGGAGGTGGCGACCATGACCGGGTCGACGACGAGTGGCGCGTCGACCGCCGACGCCCGGTCGTGGACGGTCTCGACGACGGCCGCGGTCCCGAGCATCCCGGTCTTGATGGCGCCGACGTCGAAGTCCGAGACGACGGCGTCTATCTGTGCCGCCACCTCGCCGGTCGGGAGGACGTGCGTCGACTCGACGCCACGCGTGTGCTGGGCGGTGACGGCCGTGATCGCGCTGGTCGCGAACGCGCCGTGGGCGGCCATCGTCTGGATATCCGCCTGGACGCCCGCGCCACCGCCGGAGTCGCTCCCGGCGACGGTGAGTGCGACCGGTCGTCCGTCCGGTGCTGGCCGTCGGTCCGCTGGCTGACGGTCGTGCATACCCGACGGTATTACACGGTAGTATAAATCGGTGGTGGGGCGGTGCGACGACCAGTCCACCTCGGTTCGGCGGCAGTGGTTCGACCTGCTCTCGACCCTCCTCAGCGCGACTGCTCGACGGCGGCGGCCCGGTAGCCGGCCCAGAACTCGCGGAGGACGCTCCCGAACAGGCCGCCGAGGACGATGGCGAGCATGAGCGACGTGAAACCGAACGACCACGGGTCGTTGACGCCGCCGCGGGCGTAGCCAGCGAGCAGGGCGACGACGGCCCCGGCACCGGCGATGCCCGACAGGCCGCGTCGGACGTCGGAGCCGGTCCGGGTGGCGAGGACGTGCTGGGGGACCGCGATGCCGACGAAGGCGTAGATGGCGACGCCCAGCGGCGTCTGCGAGAACAGCGTCGGCTGCCCCGTCGCCACGCTGGTCGCGCCGGCGAGTCCGACGGCCGCCACGAGGCTGGCGACCACCGTCTGGCGCTCGTTCATGTCGAGGTAGTGTTGTACTTCGCTCATAGTCTTTCCGCTCACCCGGGTCCGACGTGGCTCGTGGGTGGGGTCCCTGCCACGAGCACCACCGGCGCGTGAGTCAGGCGTCGGCGCGGTCGCACAGGTCGACGGCGAGGTCGACGGCGTCGACCGCGGTCGGTCCGAGGACGTACAGGATGGGTTCGACGCCGTAGTCGCCCTCGTGGTAGGCGACGCGCGGGACGCCCGCCTCTGCGAAGCGCTCGCGCAGGCGTCTCGCCCGGCCCTCGTAGTCGGCGTCGAACGACAGCGGGTCGAGTCCCGCCTCCCGGACTGCTTCGAGCAGTTCCGGTGTGGTCCTGAGGTTCACCGCGCCGCGCGTTTCGGGGTCGGTCGCGGTCGCGGCGAGGACCACGGTCGCGACGTGCTGGGACGCCCCGAACTCGGGGCTCCCCGGCACGTCGAGTCGCCCCCGGATGGCGTGCAGGCGTCCCGGAATCGCGGCCACGTCACCCACGTCCTCGGCGTCCGGGAGCGCCATCGCGACGTTCGTTCCGACGTTCGGGACGTGGTCGACGACGGACGGCGACCCGGAGAGCGTCCGGACCGCCTCGCGGACGGTCGAGAGCACCTCGCGCTCGGCGAGGAGGCCGCTGTCGGGTCCCCGGACGCAGAGGTCACAGCCCATCCCGCGGAGCGCGGGCATCACGTCCTCGTGGACGGCACAGATGGGCCCCCGGTCCTCGAACTCCTCGACGAGCGCGACCAGTTCCGCCAGCGCCTCGTAGTGGTCCATCCCGCCGTCGGCCAGTCCGTCCGCGACGCGCTCGATGGTCGCGACCATCCGGGCGTCCTCGCTGAACCGCTCCTCGACGGTCACGTCCCCGCTCCGGTACTTGCTCACCGCCGCCTGCGTCACCCCGAGGTGGTCGGCGACCTCGCGCTGCGTCAGCCCCCGTTCCGCGAGTTCGGCGACGAGCATGGCCCGAGCCGTCGGAAGGAACCGCTCGACGACTATCTCGCTGGGCAGCACCACTGGCATGGTCGGCATTTCACCCCCTGCCGAGTTAAGTGGTCCGTGCCCGCTACGCCCGGGCCCGTCGTCACACGGACTTTTGGTGGTGTGACACGTTATTTCACGGTAATGGTCCTGGACGCCGCGGTCGTGGTTCAGACCACACCGCCGCCACCGGGTGTCGAACCCGAGGAACTGGTGGGCTACTGGTCACTCGTCGTCCGTCTCGCGTGGTTCTTCGCCGCGTTCCTCGTCGTCGCCCTTCTCGGCTGGTACGTCGTCGAACCGGTCGTCGGTCGCATCGTGCGCACTCGCAACCGGAACAACCGGACCGTTCAGGAGGCGATGACCCGTTACGTCCGGTTGCTGGTGCTCCTGGTCGCCGTCCTCGCCGGGATGAGCACCGCCGGCTACGGCCGATTCCTGCAGTCGTCCGCGCTCATCGTCGCCGCCGCGACCCTCGCGCTCGGCGTCGCGGCCCAGACGGTCGTCGGGTCGCTCGTCAGCGGCCTGGTCCTCGTGGCCGACCCCGAGTTCAACGTCGGCGACTACATCGAGTGGGACGACGGCGAGGGGACCGTCCGGTCCATCACGCTCCGCGTGACGCGCGTCCAGACGCCCGACGGGGCTCTCGTGACCATCCCGAACACCCACCTCACGAGTCAGTCCGTCACGCGCCCGTTCGGCCACGGCCGGGCCCGCATCGTCGACCGGGTGAGTATCGCCTACGAGGACGACGTGGACGAGGCGCTCTTTCACCTCCGAGAGGCGGCGGACGCGGTCGACGGCATCGCCGAGAGTCCCAGTCCGACCGTCCACGTAGAGGAGTTCGGCGGTGACGCCGTCGTCCTCCGGAGCGACTACTGGCTGACCGAACCCGACCCCGGAGAGGCGGTCTTCGTCAGGTCGGCGTACGCCCGGCAGGTGAAGACGCGACTGGAGGGCGCGGGCATCACCATCAGTCCGGCGTCGAAACGCGACCTCTCGGGGCGCGTCGCCGTCGACGAGTCGGCGTGACCCGCTACGCACCCGAGAGCGTCTCCCAGACGCGCCACGCCGGGTCCTCCTCGGGGTGGCGGACGCGTTCGCCGTCGACGTAGACGCCCTCGCCCTCCCGGACGAGGCCTGCGTCGGCGACTGGCGTCCCCCGCCGTTCCAGTGCCTCGACCACGGCCTCGACGCCGTCGGGTCGCACCGTGACGAGCAGACTCCCGCTGGTGGTCGCCGCCCATGGGTCCATGTCGAGGGCGTCGCAGATGGCGGCGGCCTCGTCCGAGACGGGCGTCGCCGTCGAGTCCACGTCGAGTCGGACGCCGGCGCCCCTGGCGAGTTCGACCAGTGCGCCCCGCAGGCCACACTCGGTCGCGTCGTGCATCGCGGTGACGGGACCGGCCGCGCCGGCGACCAGCGCGTCGCGGACGTGCTCGGTGCCGGGGAGGCGCTCGGCCTGTCGGGCCAGCAGGTCGTCGGGCAGGTCGATGGCGTCGGGGAAGAGCGCGGCGAACAGCGCCGTCGCCTCGACGGCCGGTCCGTGCGTGACGAGCAGGTGGTCGCCGGGACGTGCGCCGTCCGGCCGGACCACGTCGGCGTGGTCACCGACGCCGAGGACCGTCGCGCCGCCGACCCAGGGGAACGTGCATCCGGCGTACCGTGCGGTGTGGCCGGCGAGGACGCTCGTCCCCAGGTCTTCGAGGTCGTCGGCCATCGTCGTCCAGACGGTCGCGAACGCCTCGTCGGACATCTCGGGCGGGAGCGAGAACGAGATGGCGAGGTGCGAGGGCGGTATCGAGGAGACGGCCACGTCGGCCAGGACGACGCCCAGCGCGAACCGGGCGGCGCGCTCCCAGCCGAGGTCGGGGAGGATGGAGACGGGGTCGGTCGCCGTGACGACGGCCCGGCCGCCCACGTCGAGGACGCCGAAGTCGACGCCGTGGTGCGGTCCGAGGGCGACGTCGTCGCGCTCGGCACCCAGGTTCGGGTAGACGACGTCGTCGAAGAAGGTGCGGTCGATCTTCCCGCGCTCGGTCATGTGCGTGACTGGTCGCGGCCGGGAGTTAGTGGTGCCGGTCCGTTCCTGGTCGTGGCGCCGACGACCGGTCCCGTCCCAGGGCAATCTGTTTGCGCAGGCGGGCGAGGACGTTCGAGTAGAGTACTGCGGAACGGTTCGACGATGCCGTCGACGGCTACTGGGACGTCGCGGACCAGCTGTCCCGCGTGCTCCGGTCGCGGGCGAAAGCCGGGTTCGAGCGCGAACGCACCGAGTGTTCCACACCGGGCAGAGAACACCCGTCCGACTGTCCGTTTCGCCGGCGCCTTCCGGTCGACCACGTGTCTGGCCGAGTGCGGTGTCGTTATGGGGCTTGGGACTGTATCGACAGGACACGCAGCAGCGCCCCGAGTCGTCGCCGTCTCCGGGGGAGTACAAAAAGTACTTACAAACACGTCACTAACCTCAGGTTAAGCTAGACAATGCAAGGCCAAAACCAACAGCAGGCGTACGACCGGGGAATCACTATCTTCTCGCCGGACGGACGTCTCTACCAGGTCGAGTACGCTCGCGAGGCCGTCAAGCGCGGCAGCGCGAGCATCGGGATTCGAACGCCGGAGGGCGTCGTCCTCGCGGCCGAGCGCCGGAGTCGCTCGTCGCTGATGGAGCGCGACTCCGTCGAGAAACTGCACAAGATCGACGACCACATCGGCATCGCCAGTGCCGGCCACGTCGCCGACGCGCGGCAACTCATCGACATGGCCCGCCGCCAGGCCCAGGTCAACCAGCTGCGGTACGGGGAGACCATCGGCGTCGAGACGCTGACGAAGCACGTCACCGACCACATCCAGCAGTACACCCAGACGGGCGGCGCACGCCCGTTCGGCGTCGCACTGCTCGTCGGCGGCGTCGAGGACGGCGAACCCCGCCTCTTCGAGACCGACCCCTCCGGGACTCCCTACGAGTGGAAGGCCATCGCCATCGGCGGGAACCGCGAAGAGATCCAGCGCCACCTCGAGGACCACTACGAAGAGGACATGTCCCTGCAGGCCGCCGTCGACCTCGCCATCGAGTCACTCGCCGTCGGCGAGGAAGACGGCTTCCCCGCCGAAGGTCTCGCCATCTCGACGGTAGAGACCGAAACGGGTGAGTACCGGTCCCTCGAAGTGGACGAGATAGCGAACCGACTGCGCGAACTCGACCTCCTGACGGAGGGTGAAGAAGAAGAATGAAGCTCACCAACACCGACCCCTACGAACCCGAACTCGGCGCGGCCGAGTGGCGAGAACAGGAACGCGACGAAGACAGCGTCAACAAGACCGGAACGACCACCGTCGGCATCTCCACCGACGACGGCGTCGTCATCGCGACCGACCGCCGGGCGAGTCTCGGTGGCCGGTTCGTCTCGAACAAGCAGGTCGTGAAGGTCGAACAGATCCACCCGACCGCCGCGATGACGCTCGTCGGGAGCGTCGGCGGCGCACAGTCGTTCATCAAGTCCCTCCGCGCCGAGGTCAACCTCTACGAGACCCGCCGTGGCGAGGACATGACCATCGACGCGCTGGCGACGCTCGCCGGTAACTTCGCCCGGGGCGGCCCGTTCTTCGCCATCAACCCCATCCTGGGTGGCGTCGACGAGGAGGGCAGCCACGTCTACTCCATCGACCCGGCCGGCGGCGTCATGGAGGACGACTACACCGTCACCGGCTCCGGCATGATGGTCGCCTACGGCCTGCTCGAAGGCGAGTGGCACGAGGACATCAGCATGGCGGACGCAAAGCGCGTCGCCGCCCGCGCCGTCCGCAGCGCGGCCGAGCGCGACACCGGTTCCGGCAACGGACTGGTCCTGTGTGAGGTCACGTCCGACGGCGTCGACATCACCGAGTACGACGGCTTCCCGGACGAAGACGAACTCTAGCTCGGCGGTCACTCGCCGGCGATTCTCGCGGCACACCGTCCCCCAGAGCCGCCGGTCCAGCCCGACGAGACGGTGATATCCGGTGAGCGCCTCTGTAGTAGCATGGAAGACCGTCTCACTCTCCAGGTCGTCGACGCCATCGCCACCGAGGTGACCGCCTGGCCCGGTGTGACCGACCGCGACCACCGGAGCGGTGGCCGCGCGTTCTACCTGGGTACCGCCGAGGTCGGCCACGTCCACCGTTCGGGGCTCGTCGACGTCGAGTTCTACCGGCCGCTCGGGGACAGACTCGTCGCGGCCGGCCTCGTCAGGGCACACTCGCTCTACCCGGACTCCGGGTGGACCTCCTACCGGGTCGTCGACGCCGACGGCATCGACCACGCCGTCTGGTTGCTGTGGGTCTCCTACCTGGCGACGCTCGTCGCCACGCCGCACACCCATCTGGCACGGCGTATCGCCGTAGAACTGGACGTCGACGCCGCACTCGACGCGCTTCCCGCGCCCGTCGCTGCAGAACTCGAATCGCTTCGGCGGTCCGTCCCCCTGCGAACGGGCAGGGCTAGCCGAGCGTGACGAGTGCGACGCCTGCGATGGCGACGCCCGCCGCGACCAGTCGCGTCTCGAAGTTGGGTTCCTCCAGCACCAGCCCGCCGAGGACGACGGCGACGACGGCCTGTGCGTTGACGACCGGCGAGGCGACGCTCGCCGGGAGCGTCGTGAACGCGAGCGAGATGACGTGCTGACCGCCGGCGACGACGCCACCGACCGCGACGAACTTCCACCAGTCGGCCGCCATCGCCTCGCGGTCGACCCGTGCGAGCGCCAGCGGACAGACGCCGACGAACGTCGTCGCGAGCATCACGACGACGAAGGCCGACGGGTCGACGCCCATGTCGTTCAACACCACCCGCTTTCCCACGTCGACGACGCCGAAGGTCGCCGCACTCGCCAGGGCGAGCTGGGCCGGACGCGTGCTGCCGATTCGAGACAGCGGCGTCAGCAACTCGCCCGGTTCGTAGTTGACGAGGTAGAGACCGACGGTCACGACGACGACGCCCACCACCTGCATCGCCGAGAGCTGCTCGTCCAGCAGCGCTATCTCGATGGGCAGGACGAACACGGGGACGACCTTGCTGATGGGTGCGACGTAGCTCACGTCCCCGGTCGAGAGCGCACGGAAGAACGCCAGCAACGCGACGACGACGCCCACGCTCACCGCCACCGACGCGCCGAGCGTCGTCGGCGTCGTCGGGAGCGGAACGCCGGTGGTCGTCAGCACGGCGACTGGCAGGTACCACGCGAGGGCCGCCGCGTACACCCCGAACATGAACACGGACGCGGGATACGCCGCGAAGTACCGCTTCACGACGAACATGTAGACCCCGAAGAGGACGGCGGCGAACAGCGCCAGCGCGATTCCGTTCATCCGGTCGTGGTCGGCCGCCCCCGGACAAGAACCGTTCGATGTCGAGGACCGGTGCCGTCGCTCGGTGGCGATATCGGCCGGAGAGACGTTCTGTGAGCCGGCTTACTTGCCGCGGCTCTTGCCGGACGTGTTCGAGGGACGGGTGTGCTCGGTGCCCTTGCCCTTGAACGTCAGGCCGCGGTTCTTCGACCCGGCGCTGGTCAGGCCGCGGAACGCACGGCCGCGGTGCCGGTCGTCACAGATCCAGTTCAGGTCGTCGTCGTTCTCGATGGCCGGGTGCTCGGGGTCGACCATGATGACCTCGTGCCACTTCTGGCTGCCGTCCTCGCCGACCCAGTAGCTGTTGAGCACGCGCAGGTTGCGGTACTTGCGCGACGCTCGCTCCTCGGCGATGCGCTGGATGTTCTTCCGGCGACCGATGCGGTTGACGCCCTGGCGCTTCGACCGGCGACCGGCCTTGTGGCGCCGTTTGCGGGCGTTCCCCTTGCGGACGGCGACGCGAGCCACGACGATGCCCTGCTTGGCCTTGTAGCCCAGTTCGCGGGCCTTGTCGAGGCGGGTCGGGTGCTCGACGCGCTCGATGGCGCCCTGCTTCCGCCATTCCTGTTTTCGCTGCCACTGCAGCTCTGCGAGTTTCCCGTCGTCCGGGTCTCGCCACGCTTCCTTGATGTGGGAGTAGAAGCTTCGTGCCATGTGTATCACCACGGGCGTCGTCCGGTTCAGTTCGCGTCGCGCGAACCACATTCCGATGACCTGCGTGTGGGCAGGTGCCCGCTGGTGCCCGTTCCCCAGCGAGTTGTTCGTCACTTTTCCGTTCGCGGGGTTAAGGGCTTCGAAAGTGCGTTCGTGACGACCGTTCCCTGCTCGCCCGTCACCCGACCGGAGGCGGGCGCGCCCTCGGCGCACCACAGGGCCGGAGGGGGCACGTTTTTGGTGCGTGCCCTCGCACTCCAGCACATGACCGACGCCCTCGACGTAGAGCTCGTACTCGTGCCGGTCGACGGGAGCGACGAGTCCGCGACGGCGGTCGAGTACGGGGTCGCGATCGCGGAGAGCTACGACGCCAGGGTCCACGCCGTCTACGTCGTGGGTCAGGACGTCGTCCGGGGCATCGAGGACGGTGCGGTCGACGAGGACGACGTGGCGGCCGAGACCCAGTCGTTCATCGACGACGTGGAGGCCCTCGCGACCGACCACGGCGTGCCGCTGTCGAACTCGACCGCCTACGGCTTCTCGACGTCGCGGAAGGCCCAGCATCCCGGGAGCGTCGTACTCGACACTGCCGAAGAACTCGGTGCGGACTTCATCGTGGTGCCACGGGAGTCGATGGCCGAGGACGCCGGCGACGTGCTGGCGAAGGCGGCAGAATACGTGCTCCTGTACGCGAGCCAGCCGTTACTCTCCGTCTAACAGCAGGGACATCTCCAGTTCGAAGCTCTCCGAGCCACAGGTCTCGAAGCCGACGTCGCGGTAGAGTTCGACGGCGGCGCGGTTCCAGCGCTCGACGGTAAGCCAGACCCGGTCGACGCCCTCTCGCTGTCCGTAGCCGAGCAGGTTGGTCAGTAGCTGTCGGCCGATGCCGGCGCGCTGGTACGCCTGGAGGACGAAGATGGCGAGTTCGTAGGCTCGCTCTCCGGTGTCGAAGCTGCTCGTGTCGGGGACGAGCGTGGCGTGGCCGACGACGGTACCCTCGTGGGTCGCGACGACGTTGAGTCCCTCGTCGAAGATGGTCGTGAGCCACTCGCGGATGCGCTCCTCGCCGGTCGGCGGGATGCCCTGGGCGCGGTCGGCGGGGTCGAAGTCGACGTACATCGCGGTCACGTCGTCTCTGGCCTCGGGTCCGGTGACGTCGATATCGATACGTCGGGCCTCCCGGTCCTCGAACGTGGTCGGGGGGCTCGGGAACGGGCCGGCGGGTTCGTCGGGGTAGACGCGTTCTGGAGTCATCTGACGAGTTGCACCGTGACGTTCGCGTTGAGCAGGACGAACTCGGTGATGGAACCGAGTCGAATCTTTCCCATCGGGCTCTCGGTGCCGCCGCCGATGGTGAGCTGGTCGAAGGACTCGCGCTCGGCTATGTCGACGAGCGCGCTCCCCGGGTCGCCGGTGACGACGCGGACCTCGCCCTCGATGCCGGCCTCCGCGAGTCGGTGGCGGGCTAGCTCCGCCATCTCCGTCTGTGAGCGCTGTGCGGCCTCCTTCTCGACCACGACGACGGTCAGGTCGTCCCCGGTCTCCCGGGCGCGTTCGACGGTCTTCTCCAGCGTCTTCACCGACTCGTCGCTCCCCTCGATGCCCAGCAGGACCTTCATACTGTATCCACTCCGACCCCACGGTCAAAACGGTTGCCCTCACAAACTGAAACCGGCGTTTCAGCATGGGATACGGCCTTTAGGTCCGATATCGTGCTGTAGCATATGCAACGTTCACTGCAGTTTCTCGCACTGGTGGCCGCCGTCGCCGTGGTCGTCGGCGGTGCCGGTGCCATCGCGATCGTGGCCGACGAGGCCGCGGACCCGGCCCCGAAGAACGGGACGGAGTCGGGACCGAGTGACGGGCAACCGGGATTCGACGAGGCGGCGACCGTCGAGCAGTTCGAGTCGGCCGCCGCGTTCGAGGAGTACGTCAGGGCGGCGAACCGGCAGTCGACGTCGTACGTCGTCGGGGGACCGGACGTCGCCGTCGAACCCACCGCGGACGCCGAGCGCCAGACCGTGAGCACCGAGAGTGCCCAGGCCGGTTCGGGCGACGGCGGGAGCGGGGGAGACGTGCGCGTCTCGGACACGAACGTCCAGGTGACGGGGGTCGACGAACCCGACCGACTGAAGACGGCCCCGGGGACGCTGTACTACGCCGACGGGTGGCGGTACCGGACCGAGACCGGCGGCAAGACCCGGGTCATCGACGCGAGCGAACCGGCCTCGCCCGTCGTCCGCTCGGAGATATCCGACTCGGGACGACTCCTGCTCGTGAACGAGACGCTCGTCGTCCTCGGTCAGGACCGGATCAGCGGCTACGACGTCTCCGGCCGCGAGAACCCCGAACGCGTCTGGGCGACGGGGCTGAACGCACAGATACGGACCGCCCGCCTGAGCGACGGGCGCATCCACCTCGTGCTCCAGCAGGGCGTCGACCTCGACGACCCCTGTCCGGTCGAACCGTTCACCGACGGACCGGGGACGCCGTGTACGGACGTGTACCACCCCACGGGCCAGACGGACGCCTCGGTCACCTACACGGTCGTCTCGATGGACCCGGCCTCCGGCCAGACCCACGACCGGGTGTCCTTCCTCGGGACGCGCACCCACTCGGCGACGTACGTCGACAACGACTCCATCTACCTCACCTACACCGAACGGGCCAGCAGGGCGGAGACGTTCGGTGGCTACCTGCGCTCGTCGGACCTGCTCGACGAGCAGGCGAGGGCGCGCCTCGACGAACTCGCGGGGTACGACCTCTCGCCGGCCGCGCGCCAGATGGAACTCAACGCCGTCGTCGAGGACTGGCTCGCACGGCAGGACGGCGACGAGCGCGAGGAACTCCGGACCCTGCTGTACGAGGGCTACAGGGAGTACGTCGACGAACGCAAGCGCTCGTTGCTGCGGTCGGGAATCGTCCGCGTCGACGTCGAGGGCGACTCGCTGACCGTCGCCGAGACGGGGTCGGTCCCGGGACGGCCGCTGAACCAGTGGGCACTGGACGAACACAACGGGACCCTGCGAATCGCCACGACGGTCGACCCGATGGGCGCCACCTCGGTGAACGACCTCTACACGCTCGACGACTCGCTCGACGTCCGGGGGTCGGTTCGTGACCTGGGCGAGACCGAGCGCATCTACTCGGTCCGGTACCAGGGCGACACCGCCTACGTCGTCACGTTCCGGCAGGTCGACCCGTTCTACGTGGTCGACCTCTCGAACCCGGCGGACCCGACGGTCCGGGGCGAACTGAAACTCCCCGGGTTCTCGCGCTACCTCCACCCGCTCTCGGAGGACCGCATCCTCGGCATCGGACGGGAGGACGGGCAGGTGAAAGCGACGGTCTTCGACGTGTCCGACCCGTCGTCGCCGACCGTCGCGGAGTCGACCGTCGTCGACGCACGCTGGTCGGCCATCGCCCGGACCCACCACGCGTTCCTCTACGACCAGCGCCACGGCGTGTTCTTCCTGCCGACCGAGCGCGGCGGCTACGTCTTCGACACGTCGTTGAACCAGGAGACGTTCGTCGAGACGAACACGCCCGCGACGCGCGCCGCGTACGTCGGCGACTACCTCTACGTCTTCTCGTCCGACGGCCTGACCGTGGTCGACGAGACCACGTGGCGACCGGTCAACGTGCTGTCGTTCGACGGCGGGCAGCAACCGGTCGATGGGTCCGGCACCTCGACCACTGGCGAACCCGAACCGACGACCACGACGTCGGGCGACGATGGCGGCACGAACGGGACCACGACCACGGTGACCGACGACGTGACCTCGCCGTCGACTCACTGGTAGCCGCCCCACTGGTAGCCGGCCCGTCCGGGTGGCGCCCGCGAACGACCACACGGACGGCCGGGACACGGACACTCTTGGGGACCGCGACCGCAGACTGACGCATGGTCGAGAACCAGTCCGGGACGTTCGAACTGGGCGGCGAAACCACCATCAGGCGACTCGGGTTCGGTGCGATGCGGCTCACGGGCGAGGACATCATCGGCCCGCCGGACGACGAGGCCGAGGCAAAACGCGTCGCGCGTCGCGCCGTCGAACTCGGCGTCGACTTCGTCGACACCGCCGACTCCTACGGTCCGGGCGTCTCCGAGCGACTCCTCGGCGAGGCGCTCGACTGCACGCGCGACGACCTCGTCGTCGCCACGAAGGGCGGCCTGCTCCGGAACCGCGACGGCGACTGGCTCCCCCACGGCGACCCCGACTACCTGCGCAACGCCCACCTCTGTAGCATCGACCGTCTGGGTGTCGACTCCATCGACCTCTACCAGTACCACCGCCCCGACCCGTCGACGGACTTCGAGACGTCCATCCAGGCGCTCGCAGAACTGAAGGACGACGGCGTCGTCGACCACCTCGGCGTGAGCAACGTCACCGTCGACCAGCTGGAGACGGCGATGGACGTGACCGACATAGCGACCGTCCAGAACCGCTACAACGTCGGCCACCGCGAGCACGAGGCCGTCCTGCAGGCCTGCGAGACCTACGGCATCGGGTTCGTCCCGTGGTACCCCCTCGGCGCCGGCGGCCTGGACGACGACGTCGCCGCGGAACTCGACGACGTGGCCGAGTCCCACGACGCCACCAGGCCACAGATAGCGCTGGCGTGGCTCCTCGCGCACTCCGACGTCACACTGCCGATTCCGGGCACCTCCAGCGTCGAGCACCTGGAGCAGAACGTCGCCGCCACCGCCATCGACCTGACCGACGACGAACTGGCGCGCCTGGACGACGTCGGCTCGGCGTAGTCCGGCGCGGACGCCGCCGTCGCGCCCCAGGGACACCCCACGATGGGCGGCTGGACAGCCGCCGACGTACGAGGTGTTGGGATGTCTCGATATCCCTGTGAACCCCTCATACGTGTGCGGTACGCATACGCAGGCGAGGCTTTTCCCGTTCGAGAACTTAGCCCCGCGCATGACCCCCTCCAGTGCCACCCGACCGCCCGACGCGGACCACGGCCGACGGAAGGCCACGCTGTTCTGTAGCGTCTGCGACCACGAGAGCCCGACGGACGGCGACTGGGTGCTCGCCGACGCCACGGCGGGCACCGCCTACGAGTGTCCCGAGTGCGGCCACACCGTCACCGTCCGTCGGTCCTACGCCGACGGCGACGACGAGGCCGGTTCCGGCCGCCCCACGGCGAGACTGGTCTCGACCCCAGTCAAACTCTGGGCCGACTACGTCGAGGTCGTGAACCGCGCCGCGAGTCGCTGGGCCCCCGGCGACTGACGACGACCCGTCGGTCACGACCCGGCGTCACCGGCATGGCGAACTGGCGAACGTCTCGGCCGGCTAACACACCAAACGAGCGTGTTTCCGGCCCGCGTTCGGAGTAAAACGCTCGCAGAGTGCGTAACTCGAATCGGAGAGACGGCCTCAGATTCCTCCTTCGACCCCTCTCGCCGTCGCTGGAGCCGTAACTCCCGACTCGAAAAGGGGAGGCTTAAGTGGCTCCGTAAGATACCGACGTGTACTATGGCAAACGGCAAGTACGCCGCGCGCAAGCTCAAGAAGGACCGCCAGAACCACCGGTGGTCCGACTCTGAGTACGCCCGACGCGAGCGAGGGCTTCGCAAGAAGTCCGACCCGCTCGAGGGCGCGCCCCAGGGTCGAGGTATCGTTCTGGAGAAGGTCGGCATCGAGGCGAAACAGCCCAACTCCGCGATTCGAAAGTGCGTCCGTGTCCAGCTCATCAAGAACGGCAAGCAGGTCACGGCGTTCTGCCCCGGAGACGGCGCCATCTCGTTCATCGACGAGCACGACGAGGTCACCATCGCCGGTATCGGTGGGGCGAAGGGTCGTGCGATGGGCGACCTCTCCGGCGTGAACTACAAGGTCGAGAAGGTCAACGGCGTCGCCATGCTCGAACTGGTCCGCGGGAACGCGGAGAAGCCGGTGCGATAACCATGGCGGCAGAAGACACACCCGAACCGGAGAAGCCCGCCGGCACCGACGAGGAGGGCGCACGCGCACAGCTCTTTGCGACGTGGGACATCACCGAGATAGAGTACGCCGACCCCTCGACCGAGCGCTACATCACCGTGACGCCGGTCGCACACACGATGGGTCGTCACTCCTCCAAGCAGTTCAAGAAGTCCGAGATATCCATCGTCGAGCGTCTCATCAACCGCCTGATGCAGACCGAGGAGAACACGGGCAAGAAGCAGAAGGCGCTCCAGATCGTCCGCGACGGCTTCGAGATTATCCACGACCGCACCGAGGAGAACCCGGTGCAGGTGCTCGTGACGGCCGTCGAGAACGCGGCACCGCGGGAGGAGACCGTCCGCCTGAAGTACGGTGGCATCTCCGTCCCGAAGGCGGTCGACGTCGCCCCGCAGCGTCGCGTCGACCAGGCGCTGATGTTCCTCGCGACGGGCGTCCAGAACGCGTCGTTCAAGACGCCGACGCCCGCCGCCGAGGCGCTGGCCGACCAGCTCATCGGTGCGGCCAACTACGACGTCCAGACGTACGCCATCAGCCAGAAGGAAGAGAAAGAACGCGTCGCGGCCGCGGCACGCTAACGCTCTCTCGCTTCTCTCTCGCTCGCGCCCCGAGCGACGGTTCGATTACACGAAGTATTTACCGGTCCTGTCGATAGCTGTCGGCATGTCTCCGACCCCTCCAACGCGACGTCAGTTCCTCGCCGCGAGCGGCGCGCTCGGCCTCGCAGGGTGCCTGTCGCAGTCCCTGGCGACCGAGCCGAACACGGCGACCTACGACCGGTCGGTCGACCGGGACCGCGCGGACTGGGCGAAGTACGACCCGGACTGGACGGCACCGACGGACTCGCCGCTGGCGTACGAGTACGAGACCGAGGTGCTGGTCGAGAACCTGGAGATTCCGTGGGACCTCTCGTTCACCGGCACGGACGAACTGTTCCTGACCGAACGGACCGGCACGATTCGCCGGTTCGAATCGGGCGACGTCGTCGACGTGGTGTCGCCGGACGACGCCATCGACGCGGGAGCCATCGAACCGGGCGACGAGCAGACCTGGTGGGTCGACGGCGGCGAGGGCGGGTTGCTCGGGGTCGCCGCCCATCCGGGCTTTCCAGACCCACCGCTGGTGTACGCCTACTACACGTACCGGGACGGCGACGGGCGGTACAACCGGGTGGCCTCTTTCGACGCGTCAGCCGAGGCGCCGAACCGGACCCAGGAGACCATCGTCGACGACATCCCCGGGACGAACGTCCACAACGGCGGGCGCATCGCGTTCGGGCCTGACGGCTACCTATGGATAACGACCGGCGAGGCGAACGAGCGCGAACTCGCGGCCGACCGCGAGTCCCTCGGCGGGAAGGTCCTTCGCGTGACGACGACCGGCGACCCGGCACCGGGCAACCCGGAGACGGGCGACCGGCGGGTCTTCGCGTACGGCCACCGCAACCCGCAGTGCATCACCTGGTTGCCCGACACGACGCCGGTCGTGGCCGAGCACGGGCCGGCTGGCAAGGACGAGGTGAACCTCGTCTCGGCCGGTCGAAACAGCGGGTGGCCGGAGGCCCGAACGCCCGACGAGTACCGGAACAGCGACGTCGGTCGCCCCGTCGTCAACACCGGCAACGAGACGTGGGCACCGACCGGGGGCGTCTTCTACACCGGCGACAGCGTCCCGGGGCTGCAGAACCGACTGCTCGTCGGCGGCCTCCGCAGCCAGCAACTCGTCGCCGTCACCCTCTCCCGGTCCGGCGAGGACCTCCCCCCCGCCGAGAACGGCCGGCGATTCGACGCCGACTGGATGGACGACCGGTACGTCGCCACCGTCCACGTCCTGTTCGAGAACGAGTTCGGGCGCATCCGCCACGTCGAGCAGGGGCCGAACGGCGACCTCTACTTCGTCACGTCCAACCGTGACGGCCGCGCTCGCGAGCCGTTCCCGACGGAGGGCCACGACGTACTCGTCCGCGTCACGCAGGCCTGAGTCGGGACCGACGTGGGCGGCAGCAATCTCGTAAACCGGAACTATATTGGCGGTTGACGAGGGTTCGGTAGACATGTCCGAATCTCACGAGTCGGTCGAACTCGTCGGCGACGAGACCGTCCAGAACCTCGCGCTGGCGGCGCTTCTCGCTGCGCTGACCGCCGCCCTCGCACAGGTTTCGCTTCCCATGCCGGGGGCGCTGCCACCCGTCACGCTCCAGACCACCGCCGTGTTCCTCGCGGGACTGGTGCTCGGGGTGCGGTGGGCCGGGTTCTCGCTGGTCGTCTACCTGCTCACGGGCGTCGCCGGCGCGCCGGTGTTCGCACAGGGACACGCTGGACTGGGGACCCTCCTCGGGTCGACCGGGGGCTTCCTGCTCGGCTACCTGCTCGCCGCGACGCTCATCGCGGCCGTCGTCCACAGGGGGCTGGGGACCCGCCCGCTGTCGTCGGTGTCGACCGCCACGCAGGTCGGGGCCGTCTGTCTCGGCATCGTCGTCATCTACGTCGTCGGCACGCCGTGGATGGCGTCGGTGCTCGGGTGGTCGCTGGAGAGGGCGTTCACCGTCATGCTCCCGTACCTCCCCGGCGACCTCGTCGAGATGGTCGCCGTCGTCGCGCTGGTCCGCGCCGGTGACCTCGGTGCGCTCACCGGATGATAGCGGTCGACGACCTGGTCCACGAGTTCGACGGCCACCGCGCCGTCGACGGACTCTCGCTGGCCGTCGGCGACGGCGAGTTCGTGCTGCTCGTGGGTCCGAACGGCAGCGGGAAGACGACGCTCGTCAGGCACTTCAACGGCCTGCTCGCCCCCGACTCGGGGACCGTCAGGGTCGACGGCGAGTCCGTCTCGGCGAACCCCGTCGCCGCCAGGACCAGCGTCGGGATGGTTTTCCAGCACCCTCGCGACCAGCTCGTGGCGGCGACCGTCGGTGCCGACGTGGCCTTCGGTCCGGAGAACCTCGGCCTCGCACGCGAGGAGATAGACCGCCGGGTGACCGCGGCGCTCGACGCCGTCGGCATGGCCGGCCGAGAGGACGACCGGGTCGACGAACTCTCCGGAGGGGAGCAGTCCCGGGTCGCCGTCGCGGGCGCGCTCGCGATGGAACCCGGTCACCTCGTGCTGGACGAACCGTTCGCCGGCCTGGACCGGCGTGCTCGCCGGTCCGTGCTCGCCCACCTCGACGACCTGCACGAGGCGGGCACCAGCGTCGTCGTCGTCACCCACGACCTGCGTGACCTGCTCGACCGTGCCGACCGCGTCGTCGCACTGTCGTCGGGGCGCGTCGTCGCAGACGGTCCGCCGGGGGCGGTCCGCCCCGACCTCTCGGACCTCGGGGTCGACGTCCCGCCCTCGTGACCGTGCTCTCGTACGCCCCGGGCGACTCGTTCGCTCACGGACTGGACGCCCGGTCTAAGCTGACGTTCCAGGTCGGCTTCGCCGTCGCCGTGTTCGCCAACCCGACGCCGCGGTGGCTGGCCGCGATGGTCGTCGTCGCCGCGGCGTCGCTTGCCGGGGCGCGCGTCTCTCCGCTGGCCGTGGTCTGGTCGTTGCGACTCGTCCTCGCGTTCCTGGCGCTCAGCCCGCTCGTCGCCGCGGTGACGGTCGGCCCGCCGTGGCTGGTGCCGGCGCGGGCCGTCGACTCGGCGCTCGCCGTCTCGCGGGTCGTCCTCGTCCTCTTCGTGAGCGCGGCGTACGTCCGGACCACGCCGGTCCGGGCGACGCGGGCGGCGGTCCAGCGGTACGTCCCGGGGAAGGCGGGTCGCCTGCTCGGGGCCGGGATGGCGCTCACGCTCCGGTTCCTGCCGCTGTTGCGCCGGGACCTGCTGGCGGTCCGCGAGGCGATGCACGCACGCGGCGGCCAGCGCCGGTCCGTCGTCGACCGGACGCGCCGGGTCGGACTCGTCGGCCTCTCGCGGGCGTTCGAGCGCGCCGACCGCCTCTCGGTCGCGCTCCGCGCCCGTTGTTTCTCGTGGAACCCGACGCCGCCACCGGCGTCGTTCGCCCCTGCGGACGCCCTCGTCACGGTGGCCGGGGCGGCGCTGGCGCTCGCGGGCCTGTGGTGGTCGGTCGCTGGCGTCCTGCCGCACTGAGACCGTCGACACTCAGTTCGGCCGGGGTGGGAGCCAGAGGTCCTCGAGTTCCGGCAGGTGCTTGACGTTGTAGACGACCTTCATCTCGGGCGTGGTCGGCGTGCCGATGCAGGAGAGCAGGATGCCCTGTTCGGTCAGTTCGGGCGGGAGGACGTGGTCGACCGAGAGTTCGAGTTCGCCCTCGACGACCGCGACCGCACAGTTCGCACAGGCACCGCCACGGCAGGAGTAGGGCCACGAGAAGCCGCGGTCCTCGGCCGCCTCGAGGAGCGTCTCGCCGGACTCGACGTCGAACCAGCCGTGGTCGTCCTCGTCGAGTCTCGCCCTGGCGGCCTTCTCGAACAGGTCGTCGTCGTCGAGGTCCCAGCCGTGGTCGTCGAGCACCTCGTAGTTGAGATACTCGACCTGGGTCCGTGTGTCTGCTTCGGGTGGGCCCGTGGACCGCTCCGGCGCGGGTTCGGTGTCGGCGTCCTCCCAGTCGGACCGGTCGCCGGAGCGGAGGTCCTCGTACGCCGTCTGGACCATCTGGAACTCCCGCACGCTCCCGCCCTGGTCCGGGTGGGCCTCTTTCACCCGCCGTCGATAGGCACGACTTATCTCCTCGTCGTCGGCGTCCGGGTCGATGCGCAGTATCTCGAACGGGGAGGGCACGGCTATCGCTAACGACATCAGCATAATAAGTCTCTCCCACTCAGCAAGACGTGCACCCTGGGCCGGCGTCGGCGGTGGGTCTCAGTCGGCGGCCTGCTGGCTCCCCAGCGCGTACTCGCGGGTCACGTCGACCAGTGCCTTCCGGTACTCGCTCTCGCTGGGGTCGTCGGCGAGCGAGGCGAACCGCTGTTTGAACCGTTCCAGACTCACCTCGGGTGCGTCGCTGGCGGCGGCGGCGGCCAGGTCGTACAGTCGGTGGCCGCGGCCGACCAGTCCGTGTCGCTCGACCAGCGCCAGCGCGAACGCGGCGTTGACCGCGGTGATGTCGGGGTCGGACCCCGGGTTCGCGGGGACCAGTCCGCCCCGGAACGGTCGTGGCTGGTCGGCGACGGCGGCGGCCAGCCCCGACTCGAGGAACGAGACGAGTTTGTCCGAGGGGGCGAGGCGGACGGTGATGTCGTCGGCGTAGATGTCCTTCATGTGGTTCGCTATCTGGTAGCACTGGGCGACCTTGTGGCGCTCGACGCTGTTGCCTGCGAGGCCGAGGAACAGCGCCTCGTCCGTCGACTGGGTGTGCGAGGGGTGTGACTCCTCGTAGCGTGCCATGTGCGAGAACTCGTGGAGCGAGAGTTCTCGTGCCATCGCACTCGTGGCTGCACGCCGCGAGATGTTGAGGACGTGGTGGTCGTCGTAGTGGGCGGTCCAGGTCCGTTCGTCCGGGTTCTCTCGAACGTGGACGCGGACCGGGAGGGTTACGTCGTACTCCGTCTCGAAGACGTCCTTGGCGCTGAGAAACGGGCTGGTCGGGCCAGCCCCCTGTACGCGAACCTCCATGTTCAACTATACCACGGAACTCGCGGCCAAGAGCGTTGCGGCTACGTACGTCGTTGCCGGGAGGGGCGCCGGCCGGGCCAGAACCGACAGCAGGAACCGACCTGGGAAGTCGCCGACCACCGTGACTCGGTGGCTCTTCCGTGGGTATAGTTGACGAACGTAACCCAGAGAATCGCGTGCAAGCACCGGGGAATACGGGTGAACTGGGTCCGGACGAAAACACTACCCTTTTGAACCTTGTGCCGGAAGGAGATACCAATGGGTAGACGCAAGAAGATAGTCAACGAGTGCGAGCGACTGATGGACGAACCGGAGCAGATCCGGAACATCGCCATCGCCGCACACGTCGACCACGGCAAGACAACACTCACAGACAACCTCCTCGCGGGAACGGGCATGATCGCCGACGAAGGTGAGGCGAAGAAGCTCATGATGGACACCGAGGAGGACGAACAGGAGCGTGGGATCACCATCGACGCGGCGAACGTCTCGATGACCCACGAGTACGACGACGAGAACCACCTCATCAACCTCATCGACACCCCCGGCCACGTCGACTTCGGTGGCGACGTCACCCGCGCGATGCGTGCGGTCGACGGCGCACTCGTCGTCGTGGACGCGGTCGAGGGCGCGATGCCCCAGACCGAGACGGTCGTCCGGCAGGCCCTGCGCGAGGGCGTCAAGCCGGCGCTGTTCATCAACAAGGTCGACCGCCTCATCTCGGAACTGCAGGAGGGTCCCCAGGAGATGCAGGAGCGCCTCCAGAAGGTCATCGCGGACGTCAACGAACTCATCCGCGGGATGACCGAGGACATGGACGACGTCGACGACTGGACCGTCTCCGTCGAGGACGGCACCGTCGCGTTCGGGTCCGCCCTCTACATGTGGGGCGTCTCCGTCAACTCCATGCAGCGCACCGGTCTCGACTTCGGCGACATCATCGAACTCGAACGCGCCGACAAGCGCCAGGAACTCCACGAGAAGACCCCGCTGTCGAACGTCGTGCTGGACATGGTCGTCGAGCACTTCCCGAACCCGCTCGACGCCCAGCCCCGTCGTATCCCGCGCATCTGGCGCGGCGACGACCAGAGCGAGATCGCAGAGCAGATGCGCCTGGTCGACGACGAGGGCGAGGTCGTCCTGATGGTCACCGACATCGCGATGGACCCCCACGCCGGCGAGATCGCCACGGGGCGCGTCTTCTCCGGCACCGTCGAGAAGGGCCAGGACCTCTACGTCTCCGGCACCGCGGGCACGAACCGCATCCAGTCCGTCGGCATCTTCATGGGCGGCGAGCGCGAGGAGGTCGAGCACGTCCCGGCAGGGAACATCGCGGCCGTCACCGGTCTGCGCGACGCCATCGCCGGGTCGACCGTCTCCTCGGTCGAGATGACGCCGTTCGAGTCCATCGAGCACATCTCCGAGCCGGTCATCACGAAGTCCGTCGAGGCGAAGAGCATGGACGACCTGCCGAAGCTCATCGAGGCGCTTCGCCAGTTCTCCAAGGAGGACCCGACCATCCAGATCGAGATCAACGAGGACACCGGCGAGCACCTCATCTCCGGTCAGGGCGAACTCCACCTCGAAGTCATCACCCAGCGCATGGAGCGCAACCAGGGCATCCCGGTCAACACCGGTGAGCCCATCGTCGTCTACCGCGAGGCACCGCGCCAGGCGACCGAGGAGGTCGAGGGCATCTCGCCGAACCGACACAACCGGTTCTACCTCACCCTCGAACCGCTCAGCGAGGACGTCGTCGAGAAGATCCGCCTCGGCGAGGTCTCGATGGACATGCCCGAGCAGGAGCGTCGCGAGACCCTGCAGGAGGCCGGCATGGACAAGGACACCTCCCAGAACGTCGAGCACATCTACGGGACCAACATCCTCATCGACGACACGAAGGGTATCCAGCACCTCAACGAGACGATGGAACTCGTCATCGAGGGGCTCGAGGAGGCCCTCGAGGACGGCCCGCTGGCCGCCGAACCCGTCCAGGGCGCGCTGCTCCGCCTGAAGGACGCCCGCCTCCACGAGGACACCATCCACCGCGGTCCGGCACAGGTAATCCCCGCCGTTCGGGAGGCCGTCCACCGCGCCCTCATCCACTCCGGCGTCGCACTGCTGGAACCGATGCAGGACGTCCGCATCGACGTGCCGAACGAGCACATGGGCGCCGCGTCCGGCGAGATTCAGGGTCGCCGTGGCCGCGTCGACGACATGTACCAGGAGGGCGACCTCATGGTCGTCGAGGGCATCGCGCCCGTCGACGAGATGATCGGCTTCTCCTCGGACATCCGCTCTGCGACCGAGGGTCGCGCGTCGTGGAACACCGAGAACGCCGGCTTCGAGTTCATGTCCGACTCGCTCCAGCGCGAGAAGATCATGGAGATCCGCGAGCGCAAGGGCATGAAGCTGGAACTGCCCGAAGGCGCCGACTACCTGTAGACTCTCTCTCTCTTCGTTCTCGTTCGCCGGGTAGCGGCGGGTCTCTGTGTCGGTGCTACGGGTTCGAGGGAGTGACCCCGGGCCTGCCCGATGCTCGTACCGTTCAGAACGGCAGGTAGCGGTCGTAGAACGCGTCGATGCGCTCGTTTATCTCGTCGCCGTCGCGTGCGCCGTAGGGGTACCGCGAGAAGTAGTAGGCGCAGGCGAGGAGCACGCCCATGGTCTGGGTCAGCGACGGGGCGACGGCCGAGGTCACGAGGATGCCGACGATGCCGAGCACGCTGGCGACGAGGACTTCGAACAGCTGGCGAGTGACGGACATACCCGAGGGTTCGGGTGACGGCTCAAGAAGCCACCGGACCGACGAGTCGAATCCCGAGACAGTGGAGAGACTTGCACGGGGCTGAAGGCTTATGTCCGCCTGGCGGGTCAGACCTGGTATGAAGCGACCACGCCCGGTGTCAGGTGATGGCGATGGCTGACCTCTCCGAGACGCGGCGGGCGTACACAGTGCGGCTGGAACTCGTCGACGAACCGGGGGAACTCCTGCGTGCACTCCGACCCATCGCGGAGAACGGGGGGAACCTGCTGTCGGTGTTCCACGAGCGCGGCAACCTCACCCCCCGGGGGAACATCCCGGTCGAGGTGGACCTGGAGTGCTCGCCGGCCCGGTTCGAGAACGTCGTCGACGGGTTGCGCGAGGCCGGCGTGACCGTCACGCAGGCCGGTGCCGAGCAGTACGCGGAGCAGGTGACGGTCCTGCTGGTGGGCCACCTCGTCGACACCGACCTCTCGGACACGCTGTCGTCCGTCGAGGAGTGTACCGGTGCGTCGGTGACCGACTTCTCGCTGGACGCACCCGAGGGGACCGCCGAACCGTCGAGTGCACGCCTCCACCTCGCGGTCGACCCGGAACTCGTCGACGACGCGCTGTCGGCGGTCCGTGCCGTCGCGGAGCGAAAGGACCTGATGGTCGTCGAACCCCTCGTGGAGGTGGAGGCGTGAGACTCGCCGTCTTCGGGGCCGGGGCCGTCGGTCGGTCCGTCGTGCGACTCGCCGGCGAACGCGGCCACACCGTGACGGCGGTGGCCGACTCGTCGAGCGCGGTGGTCGACCCCGACGGCGTCGACGTCGAGGCGGTCCTCGACCGGAAGGCCACGGAGGGCACCGTCGGGTCGGCCACCCCGGACGACGCGCTCGCGGCCCCCTACGACGTGCTCGTCGAGGCGACGCCGACGACGCTCGACGACGCCGACCCCGGGTTCTCGCACCTGCAGAGCGCGCTCGAACGCGACCGGCACGTCGTCCTCGCGAACAAGGGGCCGGTCGCGGAGCGATACGCCGACGTCCGCCGACTCGAGGCAGACAGCGAGGGCCGGGTGCTGTTCGAGGCCACCGTCGGCGGTGCCATCCCGGTCCTCGGCACCGTCGCCGACTACGGACCGGAGCAGGTGACGGCGGTCCGGGGCGTGCTCAACGGCACGGCGAACTTCATCCTCTCGCGGATGGCCGCCGAGGGACTCGACTACGAACACGTCCTCGCCGAGGCACAGGACCTCGGCGTCGCCGAGGCAGACCCCGCCTTCGACGTGGAGGGGACCGACGCCGCGCTGAAGTGCGTCATCCTCGCCAACGTGCTGGGCGACGGGGAGCCCGAGTACACGCTCTCGGACGCGACGGTCGACGGCATCGTCGACATCCCGCCGAGCGCGCTGTCGCTCGCACAGGAGGACGGACGGACGGTCCGACTCATCGGCGAGGCGACGCCGGACGGGATTCGCGTCGGCCCCAGGCTCGTCCCGACCGACAGTCCGCTGGCGGTGAGCGGGACGGAGAACATCGTCCAGCTGGAGACCAGACACGCCGGGACGCTGGCACTTCGCGGGCGCGGGGCAGGCGGTGACGAGACCGCGAGTGCCGTCCTCGCGGACGTGGCCCGCCTGGAGTGACTCGTCCGGTCAGGCACTGCCAACCGGGTCGGAAGACGGTGCCTTCCCAGCGCTAGATACCGGCTACCGGTGGCGACCCGTCGGGGGTCTGGGAGTGGTTGTCGTATGTCGCCGTGACACAAACCGCAAGACGGAGACGGGGTAGGCAGGAGTACGTATCGAAATGGTTTTAACCGTTTCTGCCGAAAGATTCCCACACAGCGCCTCTGCGCGTGAGATATAACAATGAGCGACAAACCGCACCAGAACCTGGCCATCATCGGCCACGTCGACCACGGGAAGAGTACACTGGTCGGACGACTCCTCTTCGAGACGGGGAGCGTCCCAGAGCACGTAATCGAGCAGTACCGAGAGGAAGCCGAGGAGAAGGGCAAGGGCGGCTTCGAGTTCGCCTACGTCATGGACAACCTCGCCGAAGAGCGCGAGCGCGGTGTCACCATCGACATCGCCCACCAGGAGTTCGACACCGACGAGTTCTACTTCACCATCGTCGACTGTCCGGGCCACCGCGACTTCGTCAAGAACATGATCACCGGCGCGTCCCAGGCCGACAACGCCGTCCTCGTCGTCGCAGCTGACGACGGCGTCGCGCCCCAGACCCGGGAGCACGTCTTCCTGGCACGCACGCTGGGTATCGGCGAGCTCATCATCGGCGTCAACAAGATGGACGTCGTCGACTACAGCGAGGACACCTACAACGAGGTCAAGAGCGAGGTCAACAAGCTCCTGAAGCAGGTCCAGTTCAAGTCCGACGACGCGACCTTCATCCCGATCTCGGCGTTCGAGGGCGACAACATCGCCGAGCGCTCCGACAACACCGACTGGTACGACGGAGACATCCTCCTGGAGGCACTCAACAACCTGCCGGAGCCGCAGCCGCCGACGGACGCGCCGCTGCGCCTCCCGATCCAGGACGTCTACACCATCTCCGGCATCGGTACGGTGCCGGTCGGACGTGTCGAGACGGGTATGCTCAACACGGGCGACAACGTCTCGTTCCAGCCCTCCGACGTCGGTGGCGAGGTCAAGACCATCGAGATGCACCACGAGGAAGTGCCGGAGGCCGGCCCCGGCGACAACGTCGGGTTCAACGTCCGCGGCATCGGCAAGGACGACATCCGCCGCGGTGACGTCTGTGGCCCCGCCGACGACCCGCCGTCGGTCGCCGAGACGTTCCAGGCACAGATCGTCGTCATGCAGCACCCGTCCGTCATCACGGCCGGTTACACGCCGGTCTTCCACGCACACACGGCACAGGTCGCCTGTACCATCGAGTCCATCGACAAGAAGATGGACCCCGCCTCGGGCGAGGTCGCCGAGGAGAATCCGGACTTCATCCAGTCCGGCGACTCCGCGGTCGTCACCGTCCGACCGCAGAAGCCGCTCAGCATCGAACCGTCCAGCGAGATTCCGGAACTCGGTTCGTTCGCAGTCCGCGACATGGGTCAGACCATCGCGGCTGGGAAGGTCATGAGCGTCAACGAGAAGTAAACAGATGCAGCAGGCACGCGTCCGACTCGCGGGCACCAGCCCCGACGACCTCGACAACATCTGCGACGACGTTCGCGAGATCGCGAACAAGACCGGCGTCAACCTCTCGGGGCCCATCCCGCTCCCGACGAAGACGCTGGAGATTCCGACGCGCAAGTCCCCCGACGGTGAAGGGACTGCGACGTGGGAGCACTGGGAGATGCGCGTCCACAAGCGCCTGATCGACCTCGACGCTGACGAACGCGCGCTTCGTCAGCTGATGCGGATTCAGGTGCCGAACGACGTCAGCATCGAAATCGTCCTCGAGGACTGAGGACGCTGCCGACGGCTTCTCTCTCTCGCGCAGTCGCCGTCGGTCGTCGCACTGCCCGACCAGTTTAGTAGCTGCGGCACCCTCCTGTATATATGTCTCGACGCTCGGGTAGTCCGACACTCGACACCATCGTCCTCTTCGCCATCGTCTTCGCCGTCCAGGTGGTCGTGAGCCTGTTCACCGGTCTCGTCGGGCTCGTCGGCGTCCACGACTTCCTGTTCGTGCTCCAGTCGCCGCTCCGCCAGCCGTGGGCGTTCGTCACCAGCGTCTACGCCCACGCCAGCCTCGCGCACCTGCTCTCGAACACCGTCGCGCTCGTCCTCGTCGGGTTCCTCCTCGAACGCCGGACGACCCGTGCGCGATTCCACGCCTTCTTCGTCGTGAGCGGCGCTCTCGCGGGCATCGCGCAGGTGTTCGTCGGCGGGCCAGGGGCCGGCGTCCTCGGTGCGAGCGGGGCCGTCTTCGCCCTCTACGGCTACGTCCTCGGCGGGAACCGCCTCACGGACGGCATCCTCGCCCGACTGAACCTCCCGGGCTGGGTCGAATACGCGGTCTTCCTGGTCGTCGCACTGGTCCTGACCCTCGCGACGAGTGCCCCCCGCGTCGCCCTCGTCGCACACTTCACCGGCTTCCTCGTCGGCGTCGCCGCCGGCCGGGTCAACCTGCTGGCGGTGTCACAACGACCCGCGCACGGGACCCGAAAGGAAAGTTACTAATACGCACCACGGGCTACGTTGGGATGCCACAGCGGGCTTGTAGATCAGCGGCAGATCGCTTCCTTCGCAAGGAAGAGGCCCTGGGTTCAAATCCCAGCAAGTCCATGATTCTACGCAACGAACTGATACCCGAGCGACGCGTTCGTACGGTGGGTCTGTCGCGTCCGACTCCCACCGTTCCGTTCTTTAAGTGCTTCTCGCGACAAGGGTTCGTAGTGAAGGATTCTACTGGGGCCAGGAACCGGAGAGCCCCGGCTCTATCTGTGGCTCACACGCCCCAGGCGATTCGGTCCCACAGTCGTTCGTACCCGTAGTACGTCCCGGTCTTCACGACGTTCGCCACGATGCCGATGTTCACCGACGCGGCGACGTCGTCAGTCACCAGGAACGCGACCACGACCGTCACCAGGACCATCAGCACCCGGTAGAGCAGCGTCTTGACGACGGCACGCGTCCGAAGTTGGTTCGGCGTTCGGGAGAACAGCGACGAGAGCGCGGTCATACCCGGCGAGTAGGGCCGGCGGTCGCATTACCGTTGGGGTGAGTCCGGACCGTCGTTCCCACGTCACGGGAACCGTATCACGAGTATATCGGCCCAGAGAGCGTTCTACAGGGTATGAAAACCATCGTCGAAGGGCTCGTCGCGGTGCTCGCAGGGACGTTCGCGTTCGTCGCGGGGACGGTCGTGGTGACGGCGACGCTCGACCCCCACGTCTGGCCATCGCTGCTCGTCGGGCTCCCGGTCGGCATCACGGTCGGGGTGACGGCCACGCTGGCGGCCCTGGCAGCCATGCGCTACCGCGAGGGGCGGCGCGTCGGCGACCTCTCGCCCGACGTCGTCGGGGCCTACCGGGCGGCGGTCGTCGCCGTCGCTGCCTGCGTGTTCGTCGTGCCGGTCGGAATCGTCGCGGTGATACTGGACGTGGGCGAGGTCGGTATCGCGCTGCTCGTGGTCGGCCTCCCAGCCAGCGTGCTGGTCGGCGCCGCCGTGGCGTACCTGACCACGCGTCGGCGCGGGCGGCCCGGTCGGGAGCAGGCCGCCTGAGGTCGCCGCCGACTCACCACACCGCCGTATCGTCGGGCTTGACGACCTCCTCGTCGACCACCGCGTAGCAGTTCGCGTAGGGGACGAACGCGGCGAACTTCCCGTCGAGGTAGCACTCGATGCCGTTCTCGGTCTGCTCGTATCGCTCACACTCGATCTGTCCCTCCGGAAGTACGACGCGGTACATACCAGCCAGTACGCGCTCGACGGGTAAGTGCGTAGTCCGACCTGTCAACGAAGACTGAACGTTCGCGTCTCCGGGGACGTCACTCCTCGTCGTCCTCGACGACCTCGATGCCGCGGTTGTTCACGGCGTCGGGGTCGAGTCCGACCTCCTGGAGGAACTGCTTGTACTCGCGCTCGCACTGCTCTGCGGCCTTCTGCTTGTCGGAGGCGCGCTGACAGAGCGCGGCGAGGTCCTCGGGCACGTCGTTCGTGTAGACGATCCAGTGGTTGATGAGGTCCGAGAGCCGCCGGATGGGCGAGGTGAAGTGCCCGTAGATGTCGAAGTTGAGCGCGTGGTGGCCGCCGAAGGGGTCGGACATGTACTTCGCACGGGGCATGACCTTCATCACGGCCCACTGAATCTTCCCGAGTTGACGGTCCGGGGCCTGTTCGAGCGTCGCGTTGACCGCCTTCCGGGGGTCGTCCCAGGAGCTGCCGGGGATGCTCACGCCGTCGAGGTCCTGTATCTCGACCAGCGCCTTGTCCCACTCGTCGGGCGTGGGCTGTGGGTGGACGCGGTACATCGCCTCGACGCCGCGGTTCCACATGAGTTCGTGGGTGACGGCCTTGTTCGCCTTGAGCATGCACTCCTCGATGATGGTGTGTGCGCGGTCCCGCCGGGGGTTGAGCACCAGCGAGCCGTCCTCCTTGCGCTGTTCGTGCATCCGGTCGGCGACGTCGAACACGAGGGATATCTCCTCGTGGAGGGCGGCGTCGGGTTCGTCGAGGCGGTCCTCGGTCTGGGTGTAGGTGAGGCGCTCGTTCGAGTGGATGACGGACTTGTAGATGTCGATGGACTCGTAACCGAGGTTCTCCTTGTCGAGTTCCATCTCGACGGTGTGGGCGAGTCGGTCCTCCTCGGGGACCAGCGAGCAGACGGTCTCTGCGAGCGTCGGAGGGAGCATGTGGATGGTGTAGGCGGGGAGGTACACCGTGTTCCCCCGTTCGACGGCCTCGCGCCACATCTCGCTCTCGGGATGGACGTAGTGGGTCACGTCGGCGATGTGGACCCAGAGCGTGTACGTCTCCTCGTTCTCGCGGACGGAGATGGCGTCGTCGAAGTCCTGGGCGTCCACGGGGTCGGTCGTCCACGTCGTCAGGTCACGCAGGTCCTCGCGCTCGTCGAGTTCGTCCTGGATCTCCTGCTGGACGCCCTCGGTGCGTTCTTCGGCCTCCTCGAGCACGTCCGGCGGGAAGGCGTCGGCGATCTCGAACTTCTCGAACAGCTCCTCGCGCTTGTTGTCCAGATGGCGCGCGAGTTCCTCGTCTATCTCGACCGGGCCCTGCCCGTCCGCGGTGCCGGCAGCGGCCTGTGCGCTGGCGTCGTCGGTCATAACCCCGGCTACGTAGGGGGGACGGGAAAACGTATCGGGGTGGGTCGACGGGACGACCCGTCGCCGAACCCGTGAACCGCCGTCACGGGCGCGCTCACTCGACGTGCTCGTGCTGGTCGTCGGTCGCGGCCGCGAAGCGAGCGTAGAACTCCTCGCGCGGTACCGTGCCCGCCTCGGCGTCGACCAGCAGGTCTTCGAGGCCGTCTCGCGGCTGGTGGCACTCGGCACGATGACAGGGTTTGCAGAGATACTCGAACTCCTTGTCCTCGCGGTCCCATCGGTCGCCGTACTTGTCGTACTCCCTGGCGTCGGTCCGGTCGACGTCGTCTCCGCACGCGATGCAGGTGACCGAATCACCCGTTCGGTCCCGGCGGGAACCCCACATGATTCGTACAACGACGGGACGGCATATAGCACTTGTCGCGGCGTCCCGGTCGTCCACCGGGTCGGCCAGAGCGGGCCGTTTAAGCGCCTCCCGGTGGACGGGTGAGGTATGCAGGTGAAGTCCCGTCATCACCTCCGGAGCGACGCCGTGAGCGAGGTCGAGTCCGCGGTCGCCGACGCACTCGGCGTCACGCTCGACGGCGACACGTACGAACTGGTCGAACTGGAAGACGCCGCCTTCGACGTCGTCCTCGTCGACGGGGAACCTGTCGTCTTCTACGTCGACGAGGAACCGTTCCTGACGGTCCGTGGTGCGAACGCGAACGAACCGAGTCGTCGGGTCGTCACGGTCGACTCCGGGGCGATATCGTTCGTCTCCGACGGCGCGGACGTGATGCGCCCGGGCATCGTCGAGGCCGACCCGGCCATCGAGGCGGGCGACCTCGTCGCCATCGCTGAGGAGACACACGGGAAGGTACTCGCTGTCGGACGGGCGATGGTCGACGGCGACGAGATGACCGGCGACTCCGGGAAGGTCGTCGAGTCCATACACCACGTCGGCGACGACCTCTACGGCTTCACCGGATAGGTACTGCGACGCTATCGACCGTCGCTCGTCCTCGACGCGATGCTCGTCCGTTCGTCCAGAACCGGGCGAGGCGACGGCAGCGCGTCGTCTCAGGCGCTGACCGTCTGGGACGAACTCGTGGCGTTCCCGGCGCCGTCGGTCACCGTCAGCGTCACGGTGTACGTGGTGCCGCCGCCCTGCTTTATCTTGAAGGAGTCGGACCCGGACGCGGTCGACCCGCTGACCGCCGTGGTCGAACTGTCGCCGGTCTCCTCGACGACCACCTCCACGGACGAGAGGTCGCCGTCCGCGTCAGAGACCGTCCAGTCCGCCGTGATCTCGGCGTGCGGGTTCGGCGACCCCGCCTCAGTCACCGTGTACGAGTCGATGGTCGGAGCGGACGAGGTGCTCTCGTCCGTCGTCACCGTGATGGTGTTGCTGGCGCTGGATTCGTTCCCGGCACCGTCGACCGCGGTGACGTAGAAGTCGTAGGCCGTGTTCGACGAGAGACCGGACACGGTAGCGGTCGTGTCCGTCGACTCCGTGGTCTTCGTGCCGTCGACGTAGACGTTGTAGTGGTCGACGCCCGTGCCGTCGTCGCTGGACGCGTCCCAGTCGAGGTCGACGGACGTGTCAGTGTGGGCCGGCGACGAGAGGTTCGACGGCGCGGTCGGTGCCGTCGTGTCGTCGCTGCCGCCGCCACCGTCGACCGCGGCGACCGCCGCCTCTGCGTCCAGCAGTCCGTAGCCCTGCTCGTTACTGGCGAGGCCGATGTCCTCCGCGCTGTCCTGCAGCGCCGTCCGGGCCTCGCTCGCCGTCGCACCCTGGGCCATCACCTGCGCCCCGGCCCCGGAGACGTGCGGGCACGCCATCGACGTGCCGCTGAAGGTGTCGTAGCCGCCCGGAACGGTGGAATATATCTCACCACCCGGCGCGGCGAGTTCGACCTCCGGGCCGGTCGAGGAGAACGACGAGAGCGAGTCGTCGCTGTCCGTCGAGGAGACGGCGACGACCTCGCTGTAGGCGGCGGGGTAGCCGACGCAGTCCGTACACTCGCCGTCGTTGCCCGCCGCGGCGACGAGGAGGACGCCCTTGTTCGCCGCGTACGTGCAGGCGTCCTTGAGCGTCTGGTCGCCGGATGACGCACCCAGGCTCATGGACGCGACGTCGAAGCCCTGGTCTGCTGCCCACTCGATTCCGGCTGCGACCGAGGACAGGGACCCCGAGCCACAGCCATCGAGCACCTTGCCCGCCCACAGGTTCGCCTCCGTCGAGACGCCGACGACGCCCTCCGTGTTGTCGACGGCGTTGGCGATGCCGGCGCAGTGGGTGCCGTGGTCGTTGTCGTCGTCCCACGCGTGGTTGCAGGTGTTGTCGTTCGTGTTACAACCGAACGGGCCGCCGCCGCCGCTCGCCTCACCACAGCAGTCCGCGGCGAAGCACTTCCCGCCCTGGACGTTCGCCTGCAGGTCGGGGTGGTCGCTGTCGATTCCGGTGTCGAGGATGGCGATGTCGACCCCGCTACCCGTGTCCCCGTTGCCGTGCAGGACGTCCGCGTCGACGCGGTCGACGCCCCACGGGAGGGTCTCTGCGAGCGCGTAGTACTCGCTGTCGGCTTCGACGTATCGGACGTGCGGATTGTTCCGGAGGCCGTCGATAGCCGCCTCCGGGAACCGCCCGGCGACCGCCTTCCCGATCTGGCCGAAGTCGAACTCGTGTCTGACCGAAGTGGCCCGTTCTCTGGCCGTCGCCAGTCCGTGGTCGGAACTGACGCCGACGACGTAGTCGCCGACGTCGTCCGCCGAGGCGGTGCCGACGACCGTCGCCGCGACGAGTCCACTGCTCACGCCACTCAGCATCGAACGCCGAGAAAGGTGATTGGTATTCTCTGTCATCCATACTGTCGTTCGGGAGTGTGATTTAAATAACTGAACACTATCTATCCACTATTCAGCGATAGACCGGACTATACGGCCCGATCTCGTATCCAACCGTCGCCACGTCACACGCCGACGACGGTCGCGCTACGGTGCCCTCGAACGGTCGTGGCTCACTCGCCGTCGCCGTCCCGTCGGCCACTGCGTCTGACGCAAGAACTAATTGGGTGCCGACAGACTGTGACGGGTATGGGGTTCATGGCAAAGATTCTCGGCGGCCGAGGCTCTCACAGCACCGAGGACTATCTCGAACTCGACCTCGACGACTTCGACACCGTCTCCGGCGACGCGGCACTGCAGGTCCACATCGCCGAGGTGGCCGGGCAGGCGGACGCCATCGACATCAAGGACGCCGTCTACGACGGCGACCTCGTCATCGCCGACATCACCCGCCTGCGAACCGAGGACCGTACCGTCGAACACATCGTCGACGAACTCAGGCAGGTCGCGAGGGAGGTCGACGGCGACATCGTCCAGAAGGGCGACGACCAGATAATCGTCACGCCGACGGGTGTGAAGATCAGTCGGGAGAAACTCGGCCACGACTGACGACTCGATACACGTTCTGACGACCCGACACACGTTCCGTTCTCGCCCGGACTCCTCCTCGACTCGCTTCCGGACCGTCCCCCAGTTCAAGTAGGGAGCCGCGCCCAGACCCGGTGTCACACCGGGACAAACCGCGCGGGTGTCGAGGCGGGTGTGCGGCGCGCCCCGCGCGGACGACCACGCGCCGCCTGTTCGCAACGTCGCCTACCGATGCGTCTCCTCGGAATCAGGAACCGCGACCCGACCGTCCCCCGGGTCAGAGGTGGTCCTTGCCCGGGTTCGAGGACCCCCAGTCGCCTCGCCCGCCCTCGGTCCGGTCGATTCCCATGATGGACTCGGCCTGCTCGACGCCGAGGGACTCACCGCTCTCGGGGACCCGGACCGTCACGTCCTCTATCTCGGGCCAGCGCAACAGTTCGGCCTCGATGTTGCCCGTCGTGATGTCGGCGACGCCACAGCCACTGCACCCCCCGCCGAGTTCGACGACGACCTCGCCGGTCTCGGGGTCGGCCGTCCGGACGGAACTGGTCCCGCCGTGCATCTGGATGATGGGCATCTCCCGGGCCAGCCACTGCTCGACGCGGTCCGCGAGTGGTTCGTCGGTCTCGGGGGCGTCGGTACTCATTAGCTGACGGTAGGGGTTCGGAGGGTGAGAAAGCTTTGGGTCTCCGTCGCACGATTCGACAGGAACGTCCGTGACAGACTGTCGGGGTCGACCGACGGGCCTACTCGTCGTGCTCCCGAAGGAACCGGGACGCACCGAGACCGAGACCGGCGACGGCGGCGAGGACGCCGAAGCCGGGCGTCGAACCACTGCTGGCACCGTCGGTAATGGTCCCGGTCGGGTCGTCGGAGGGACTCGTCTTTGGACTCGTCTCCGCCGGCGTCGTAGTCTGCCTGCTGGTCGTGTCGTCCCCGTCGCCGGTCGACCCGCCCGAAGCGGTGCCGGTCGTGGGCTCCCCCTCGAAGTCTCCCGGCAGGTCGACGTAGAACTCGTTCTCGGAGTCGAACAGGGGGTCCGCCTCGACGATCTCGGAGGATGGAGACGACTGCTCGGCTTGCTCGTCGGAGAACAGGAGGAGTCCCGTCCGTTCGGAAGAGGGAACCGGGTAGGAGGTCGCGGCGAAGAAATCGACGGCCTCCGTGGTCCGGGCCGTCCAGAAGCCGTAGGCCGGGTCGCGCCACCAGGACAGTTGGGAGGGGTTCGCCGGGTCGGAGACGTCGAAGGTCTTCACGCCGCCCTGGTACCAGGAGGTGTAGAGCCGGTCGCCCTGGAACTGGAAGTTGTGCGAGGTGGTCCAGGTCCCCGACCGGGTCGCGTCGCCGTTCTCTGGCTGTGGCGGGTTGATGTCCGAGAGGTGGGTCGGGTCGGTCGGGTCGGTGATGTCGTACAGCGAGATACCGCCGGGGCCGCCCTGGCCGTCGTCGAGCTGGGCGTCCCACGACTCGACGCCGACGCCGAGGACGGTCGCGTCGTCGTCGACGGCGACGTAGTGGGCGTTCCCCCGCGGTTCCGTGTAGTCGATTCCCGCACGCGTGCCTTCCCACTCGAGGAGGTCCTCGAAGGCGTAGTCACCGATGCGGGACACGAACTCGGGGTTCGCGGGGTCGGACACGTCTACGAGGAACGTTCCCGCGTCCCAGTAGGCACAGTAGGCGATACCGTCCTGGACCCACACGTCGTGGAGGACCTTGCCGGGGACCTGGCTCCAGCGTGAGTCGAGGTCCTGCGAGGGGGACCACTGGCCGACCTGCTCGAACTCCTCGTTCGAGACGTCTATCACGTTCAGATAGGTCGCCTCCCGGGTGTTCCCGGTCAGGTAGACGACGTCGTCGAGGATGAACGAGTTGTGGTTTCCGTGGGGCGTGTCGAAGAACTCGCCGACCTGGGAGGGGTTCGCGGGGTCGCTCACGTCGTAGAGGAAGAAGCCTCGCGGGCCACCGCCCTGTGCGGCCGTCGGGACGAGGAGGCTGGTCCCGTCGACCTTGACGTCGAGGATCTGCTGGACCTGCGTTCCACTCGACGTCTCCAGGGGACGCTGTTCGGAGAGGACGGCGGGGTTCGCGGGGTCGGACACGTCGACGGTGAGGAAGCCGGAATCGCCGGCGACGTAGGCCGTCGACCCGTCGTCGCTCAGGACGACTTCGGCGGCGTGCCCGATCTCGAGCTCGCCGACCGGTTCGAAGGGCGCCGACCCACGGGCAGTGACGCTCTGGCCGAGCGCACCGGCGGCGAGTGCGCTGGCGCTCGCGTGGAGGACATCTCTACGTTCCATACCCACACCTCTGGGCCGTCCGACAGTAAAGTTTCACGATGCTCACGTATTCGTGTCGGATGCGAGGTGTCACGTCGAACGGCGCGGGCCGCGGTCCGGCATCTCCCTCACCGGCGTACCTTCGACCTATCACCTGTCCCACGTGTCAGCGCGCTAGCCAGCGCGCCCTTGACGACGACGTCGTCCCCGAGCGTGGTCAACTGGATGTCGGGGATGTTCGTCATCACCATGTCGTCGATGCGCTCGCGGATGGGGTCGAGCACGAGGTCGGCGTTATTGAGCGCGACGGCGCCGCCGATGTAGACGACGATGGGGGCGAACGAGTGGACGACGTTGCTGACGCCGATGGTGTTCCAGTGGGCGAGCTGGTCGACGACGTGGTCCGCGAAGTCGTCCTCGCCGACGGCGTCGAACACGTCCTTCGCCGTGAAGTCCGGGTCGTCGAGCGGGAGGACCGTCTCGAAGTGGGGGTCGTCCTCGGCGAGCAACCGTGCGTACCTCGGGACGTTGTTGCCCGAACAGTACGCCTCCCAGTGGCCGTCCTTCCCGCAGCCACAGGTGAGTCGACCCTGTGGGTCGACGACGTAGTGACCCACCTCGCCCGCGTTGCCGTCCCAGCCCGAGATGACGGAGCCGTCGATGCAGACGCCGGCCCCGATACCCGAGGAGATGGTGATGTAGGCCATGTCGTCGGGGTTCTGCTCGGCGTGAAAGCGCTCGCCGATGCAACCGGCGGCGGTGTCGTTGTGGAGGTACACCCGTTCGCTGTCGATGAGTTTGCCGATGGGGCCGGTCAGTGGGATGCGGTCGACCGTGTTCGGCAGGTTCGCCGGGTCCTCGACGGCACCTTCCGCGAGGTCGAGCGGCCCGATGGAGCCGATACCGCAGGCGCGAACGGCCGTCGGTTCGACGCCGGCGTCCGTGCAGGCGCGCCGGAGCGCGTCCAGCACTGCCTCGGTGATGGCGATACCAGTCGGTCCCTGTGGCGTGCTCGTGCGGTACGACCCCAGGATGCGGGCGTCGTCGTCGCCGACGACCGCCCGGACGTTCGTCGCGCCGAGGTCGACGCCCGCGTACGTTGCCATGCTACGAATGAAACGGTCTGGCGGACACTTAAGCGGTTAGATTTACTCGCCACCGAGTACGGCTCGTGTCGACGAGTCGAACTGACCGTTTTTGCCCACGGGGACCGAAGTCGGGGCATGCTCGACGTCAACCTCGACGGACGCGTCGCACTCGTCACCGGGAGCGCAACGGGAATCGGCAGGGAGGTACTCCTCTCGCTGGCCGACCGCGGCGCGTCGGTCGCCGTCCACTACCGGACCAGCGCGGACGAGGCCGATGCGACGGCGGCCGACGCGGCCGCACGCTCGGAAGCGGGCGACGAGGCCGTCACGACCGTCCAGGGCGACGTGACCGACCCGGACGACGTCGACGACGTGTTCGACGCGGTCGAGGCCGAACTCGGTACGGTCGACGTGCTCGTGAACAACGTCGGCGCGTTCGCGCCACGGCACTGGGAAGAGATCGACGTCGAGACGTGGCACCGGGTCTTCGCGACGAACGTCCACGCGACGTACCTCTGCTGTCGCCGGGCACTCCCGGCCATGCGGGAGTCCGGCGACGCCCGAATCGTCAACGTCGGCTACGCCTCCAGCGAGAGGGGCCTCATCAACCCGAAGAACGCACCGTACTTCATGGCCAAGGCTGGCGTGTTGATGTTCACGCGGATGCTCGCCGCCGACACGCAGGACGACGGCGTCACGGTCAACGCGGTGTCGCCGTACGTCGTCGAGAACTCGGACGAGTTCCCCGACGACCTCCCGCGGGGGCGTCCGGCCGGGTTCGAGGACGTGATACAGGCCGTGCTGTTCTTCCTCGACGCAGACTCCGGGTACATCAGCGGCGAGAACGTCGAGGTCGACGGCGGGTGGTTGCCCGAACGGGTGTAGCGTCGCCGGTGTGGGCGCGTGGACGACGGGTTCTGCCCGCGAATCGTCGACCGGGTAGGCTGGTCGCTCGGCGGCGGCGCTAGTTCCCCTGGATGGCGTCGATCACCATCGCGGCGGCGACGATCGGTTCCTTCGGCACGTCGCTCGCGTCGTCGATGACGATCTCGTACTCGTCCCGCAGCGAGAACTGACCGTCTATGTTGCCGACGTGGTCGCCGTCCGCGTCGGTGATCTCGTACTTGTGTGGAATCCACTCCCCGAAGGGGATGTAGTTCCGCGCGAGGGTCACGGCGGCACCGCGGGAGTCGATTCGGGCGAGTACCTCCTCGGTCTGGGCGTCCCGGACTCGCCACGTGTCCTGCATGATGGAGAAGTCGTTGTCGAGGACGACGAGGTCCTCGCCGGTCTGGGCGTCGGTCAGCATGTAGTTCCCGGCGACGTCGAAGACGCCGCCGGCCTTGACGGTGAACACCTCGCTCCCGTCGCCGTCGGTGAACGGGAACTCCTCTTTCATCTTGAACAACTTCTGCTTGCCCTTCAGGACGGTCCGCCCGGAGGAATCGGACGCTTCGTACTTGTTGCGGATGAGGCTCTGGACGACCCTGTACCGGTCGTCAGAGAGGTCGACTCCCTGGATGTCGTAGCCGGATGGAGTGCTCATGCCGAACACTGTTCTGGTACCGGTACTTAAAATATTGCACGTCGACTCGGAATCGAACTCCGCCCGGGGACGCCCGCACCCGCAACCGACAGCGTTTCACTACCGCAGGCCCCAGGGGGGTACAGATGAGCAAGGACTACATCGAGGTCAGGGGTGCGGAGGAGCACAACCTGAAGGACCTCGACGTGCGTATCCCACGCGAGCAGTTCAACGTGGTGACGGGGCTGTCCGGGTCGGGCAAGTCTTCGCTCGCGTTCGAGACGGTGTACGCGGAGGGCCAGCGACGCTACATCGAGTCGCTCTCGGCGTACGCACGGAACTTCCTGGGCCAGATGGACAAACCGCAGGTAGAGACGGTCGAGGGACTGTCGCCGGCCATCTCCATCGACCAGAAGAACGCGGCGAACAACCCCCGTTCGACCGTCGGCACGGTCACCGAACTCCACGACTACCTCCGACTGCTGTACGCACGGGTCGGTACGCCGCATTGCCCCGAGTGTGGTCGCGAGGTGGGCGAACAGTCGGCCGAGACGATGGTCTCGCGCCTGCTGGAACTCCCCGAGGGCACCCGGGCGAAGATCGCTGCGCCCATCGTGCGCGACCAGAAGGGCGCGTTCGAGGACCGCTTCGACGAACTCGTCAGCGAGGGCTACGCCCGCGTCGAGGTCGACGGCGAGGAGTACGACCTGACGACCGAGCGACCGGACCTCGACGAGAACTACGACCACACCATCGACGTCGTCGTCGACCGGGTGAAACTCAGTTCCGAGGCACGGCCGCGCATCACCGACTCCGTCGAGACCGCACTCGACGAGGCCGACGGCGTGTTGAAACTCGTCCTCCCCGACCCGCCGGCGGGCGTCGACATCGGCGGGAGCGAGACGCGCTCGACGGGCGACCTCGCGGACGCGAGCGAGGACGACGACGCCGAGGACGCGACGGCCGACGACCGCCTCGTCCTCGAGTTCTCGGAGGACCTCGCGTGTACGCACTGCGGCATCGACTTCACCGAGATAGAGACGCGCTCGTTCTCGTTCAACTCGCCCCACGGCGCCTGCCCGGAGTGCGAGGGCATCGGCGAGACGAAGGAGGTCAGCGAGCGCCGCGTCGTCGTCGACGAGTCGAAACCGCTCAAGCACGTCTTCGAGCCCTGGAGCTACAACCGGTCGTACTACCGGACGAGACTCGACGCCGTCGCCGCCCACTTCGACGTGTCGCTGGAGACGCCGTTCGAGGACCTCGACGAGGAGGTACAGCGCCAGTTCCTCTACGGCACCGACGACGAGGTGCTGTTCAAGCGCCAGACGAAGAACGGCATCCGACGCAAGGAGAAACGCTTCGAGGGCATCATCCCGAACCTCGAACGGCGGTACGTCGAGACCGACTCGCAGGGCACCCGCGACCACATCGAGGAGTACATGTCGGTCACGGAGTGTCCGGCCTGTGACGGCACTCGACTCAAGCCGGCCTCGCGCTCGGTGTTCGTCGCCGGCACCGCCATCTCGGAGGTGAACCGGATGAGCATCGGCGACGCCCTGGAGCACTTCGACGGACTCGAGGCCGAACTCGACGAACGCCAGACGACCATCGCCGAGGAGATACTGAAGGAGATTCGCGCCCGACTCGGGTTCATGACCGAGGTCGGCCTGGAGTACCTCACTCTCGACCGCGAGGCGTCGACGCTCTCGGGCGGCGAGTCCCAGCGCATCCGACTGGCGACGCAGGTCGGGTCCGGCCTGGTCGGCGTGCTGTACGTCCTCGACGAGCCATCCATCGGCCTGCACCAGCGCGACAACGACAAACTGCTCGACACGCTGGAGGGCCTGCGCGACCTCGGGAACACGCTCATCGTCGTCGAACACGACGAGGAGACGATGCGCCGCGCCGACAACGTCATCGACATGGGTCCCGGCCCGGGCAAGCGCGGCGGTGAAGTCGTGGTGCAGGGCGACTTCGACGAGGTCGTCGCCTGCGACGACAGCGTCACGGGGGACTTCCTCTCCGGACGCAAGCAGATTCCCGTCCCTGAGACGCGACGTAGTCCAGACGAGTTCCTCACGGTCCGTGGGGCACGACAGCACAACCTCGACGACGTCGACGTCGACGTCCCGCTCGGCTGTTTCACGGCCATCACGGGCGTCTCCGGGTCGGGCAAGTCGACGCTGATGCACGACGTGCTCTACAAGGGGCTGGCCCGCCGGATGAACGACAACACGTCCGTCAACCCCGGCGAGCACGACGACATCGAGGGCATCGAACACGTCGAGACCGTACGCCTCATCGACCAGTCACCGATCGGCCGCACGCCGCGGTCCAACCCGGCCACCTACACCGGCATCTTCGACTACGTGCGCGAACTGTTCGCCGAGACGAAGCTGTCGAAACAGCGCGGCTACGAGAAGGGCCGGTTCTCGTTCAACGTCAAGGGCGGCCGGTGCGAGGAGTGTGGCGGGCAGGGGACCGTAAAGATAGAGATGAACTTCCTCTCGGACGTGTACGTCCCCTGTGAGGAGTGCGAGGGCGCGCGGTACAACGACGCGACGCTCGACGTGACCTACAAGGGCAAGACCATCGCCGACGTACTCGACATGAGCGTCGAGGAGGCCCACGACTTCTTCGAGTCCTCCTCGCGCCTGCGCCGCCGGCTGAAACTGCTCAAGGACGTCGGCCTCGACTACATGACCCTCGGACAGCCGTCGACCACGCTCTCGGGCGGCGAGGCCCAGCGCATCAAACTCGCCGAGGAACTCGGCAAGCGCGACACCGGCAACACGCTCTACCTGCTGGACGAACCGACGACGGGCTTGCACTCCGCCGACGAGAAGAAACTCATCGACGTCCTGCACCGCCTCGTCGACAACGACAACAGCGTCGTCGTCATCGAGCACGAACTCGACCTCGTGAAGAACGCCGACCACGTGGTCGACCTCGGTCCCGAGGGCGGCGAACACGGTGGCGAGGTCGTCGCCACCGGCACGCCCGAGTCGGTCGCCGAGACCGACGCCTCCCACACCGGCCGGTACCTGCGCGACCTCCTCCCCGGCGTGGACGCCGAGGGACCACGCGGCCAGCGCGTCGAACCCGAGACGCGAGAGATGGCGACACCGGTCGACGACGACTGACGAGCGGGCGTTTCTTCGTGCGGCGGGTCCAGAATCGACGTATGGAGATCCGCGAGCTGACGAGCGACGCCGAGCGACGCGCTGGCGTCCCCATCCTCCGACAGCTGTGGACCGACCGCGAACCGGACGCAGTGTTCGCGTGGACCGGCGACGACGACTACACCCTGTTCGGCGGGTACGTCGACGGCGAACTCGTCGCCGTCGCCGGTGTCGTGGTCACGACCGTCCTCCACCACGTTCGCCACGCGTGGCTCTACGACCTCGTCGTGGACGAGGACCACCGCGGCGAGGGCCACGGCACCGAACTCGTCCGCTTCGTCGAGGACTGGGCCGCGGACCGGGACTGCGAGCGGGTCGCGCTCGCGTCACCGCGCGAGAAGGAGGCCACACACCGGTTCTACGAGAACCGCGACTACGAGCGATGGGGGTACGTCATCGAGCGGGACATCTGACCGTCGACTCCTCCGACCGACGGTTCATATACCAGCACGCACCCACACCCGGCGTGCCCTGACCGTCGCCTCCGACGGGGAGCGGGTGTGCGACACGTCGTCGGAGGACCGCCGACCCGTGTCGCCTGTTCGCCCCCACGTAGTTCGTGCAACCGTCTCCCGTCGACTATATAGTTCGCTCCCGATAGCTATTTCTCCCCACCCCCGCTACTGACGGCCGAGTGGCCGGGTTCCCCGGCCAGAAACGTATGTCTACGGACGCACGAGCCACTGTCCTGATAACTGTCGACTCGTTGCGAGCGGACGCCGTCGATCTCGAATCGGGGTCGTCGCACACGCCAACCCTGCAATCGCTGGCCGACCGGGCGACCGTCTTCGAGAACGCATTCGCGCAGGGAAACTGGACGCCGTTCTCCTTCCCCAGCATCCTCGGTGGGACGCCGGTGTTCGCAGAGGGCCCACGAATCGGCGTCGGGACTGGCCCGACGCTCGCCGAGACGCTCCGGCGCTCCGGAGTCGAGACCGGCGGGTTCAACGCCTCGAACGGGTTCCTCACCGCGTACTGGGGGTACGACCGGGGATTCGACGCCTTCGAGACCTTCCACGCCGAGGCGTCGAACCCGGTGAGCAAGTTCTTCTCGGCGCACCCGACCTGGCAGGCCTGGGCACAGTTCGCGACCCAGCCAGCACGGTCAACCGTCCGGAAACTACGCGGCGAGGAGACGTATCCCGCCGAGAACACCTCCCGGATGCGGGACGTAGAGAACGCCGCCGTCTCGTTCATCGAGGACGCCGACGGTTCGTTCTTCTGCTGGATTCACTACATGGACACCCACACGCCGTACGTCCCTGCGCCGGCGAACGTCCGCGAAGTCACGGACGAGGACTTCGGCACACTCCGGATGATCAGCCCGCACGTACACACCGGTCTCGGACGCGAGGTGGGGCCCGAGACGCTGTCCGACCTCCGGACCCTCTACCGGGCCGCGGCCCACCAGGTCGACCAGAGCATCGGCCGAGTTATCGATGCGCTGGAACGCGAGGGCATCCGCGAGGAGACGTGCGTCGTCGTCGCTGGCGACCACGGCGAGGAGTTCATGGAGCACGGACACCTCTCGCACTATCCGAAACTCTACCGGGAACTCGTCGACGTTCCGTTCATCGTCGACGTCCCGGACGCACCTGCTCGGCGGGTCGACGGCCCCGTCGCGCTCGACGCCATCCCGCCGACGGTCTGTGACGTCCACGACGTCCCGACGCCCGCGCGCTTCACCGGCGACAGCGTCCGGCCGACGGTCGTCGACGGCGAGGACCCGGACCAGGCGCCGGTCGTCTCGGTCACCGTCCGTGGGGACTCCGTCACGCAGCAGCCGATTCCCCGGAACCTCGACGACGGCGATGCCGTCGTGAGCGTCCGTGACGCGGACTGGACGTACATCGAACACCCCGGTGCGGACGCCCGCGAACTGTACGACCGGCGTGTCGACCCCGAGGAGCAGGACGACTGCTGGCCAGCGGCCAGCGACGCCGACGGCGTCCAGTCGCTCTGTCGCGTCGCCGAGCGTCGCTTCGACGCGCTGGAGACGGTCGCCGCCGGCGGTGATGACGAGCGAGAGTCGGTTCCGGACGACATCGAGGACCGTCTCAGCGCACTCGGCTACCGCTAGGTCGGGGACCGAGAGTTTTGAGGGGAGGGCACGTACCCGTAGCCATGCAGTACGTCGCACTGGACGACGCGCTCCTGACCGTCGTCGACGGGGCGGTCACCGACAGGTTCGATGGCCACGGGTTCGAGTGCGTGGCGGCCGACCGCGGGAGCGTCTTCGCCGGAACGTTCGACGCCGGCCTCTGGCGCTCCGATGGCCAGCGATGGGTCAGCATCGGGGAGTCGCTCCCGTCGTCGGTGACCGCCGTCGCGCTCGACCCACACGCTCCCGACGGCGTCTGGGCCGGGACCGAGCCGAGTCGCGTCTTCTACTCGCCCGACGGCGGCGACAGCTGGACGGAACGGCCGGGCCTGACCGACCTCCCGTCGGCCGACGAGTGGTACTTCCCGCCGCGACCGGACACGCACCACGTGCGCTGGCTCGAACCGGACCCGCACCGCGAGGGCCGTCTCTACGTCGGCATCGAGGCGGGCGCCCTGGTCGTGACCGACGACGCCGGCGAGTCCTGGAGCGAACGGCCCGAGGGGAGTCGCCGGGACAACCACCAGCTCGCCACGCACCACGAGGCCGCCGGGCGAGTGTACAGTGCGGCCGGCGACGGCTACGCCGAGAGCACCGACCACGGGCGAACCTGGACCCAGCCCCAGTCCGGACTCGACCACCGCTACTGCTGGAGCGTCGCCGCCGACCCGGCCGACCCCGACCTCCGTCTCGTCTCGGCGGCCTCGGGCGCCTCCCGGGCCCACCGCGCCGGGACGGCGGAGAGCTACGTCTACCGGAAGCGCGGTGACGACCCCTGGGAGGTGGCGATGGAGGGCCTGCCGGAACCGTCGGGCTTCCGCCGCCCCGTCCTCGCGCCGGCAGGACCGGGCGCGTTCTTCGCCGCGGCCGACGACGGCCTCTACCGGAGCGACGACGAGGGCTGGTCGTGGAACCGGGCCGTCACCTGGGACGAGACCGGCCCTGTCCGCGGCCTGGCCGTCCGGTGACGACGAGGAAGGTATTTACCTCCGACCGACCATCCGACGGACATGTACGACTTCGTCGTCGTCGGGGCCGGCCCCGCCGGCTCCCGGTTCGCCCGCCGTGCGAGCGCGGCCGGGCACGACGTGCTCGCCCTGGAGCAGGGCCGCGTCGGCGAACCGCTGGCGTGTTCGGGCCACGTGAGCACCGACATCTGGGAGTTCACTGGCCCGGACGCCGCCACCGACCTCCGCCAGAACGAGGTGTACGGCGCGCGCTTTCACGTCGGCGGCCCCCACTCCGAGGCTCACGAGTTCTACAAGCGGGAGGTCGTCTCGAACGTCATCGACCGGGTCGGCCTCGACCGCCACCTCGCGGAACTCGCGCGCGAGGCCGGTGCCGACCTCCGGGAGCGACACACGGTCACCGAGGTGACCGAGGAACGCGACGGTGTCACCGTCACGGCCCGCGGTCCGGACGGCGTCGAGACCCACGAGGCCAGGATGGTCGTCGGCGCGGACGGCCCGACCTCCCGCGTGCGCCGCGACCTCGGCCTGCCGGACCCCGGCGAGTTGCTCCACGGCGTCCTCGGGTTCGACGAGGAACCCGACGACCAGAACTACGTCGACGTCCACCTGACCGCGCCACGGTTCTTCGCGTGGCGCATCCCCCGTGGCGACGCCGGTATCGAGTACGGACTCGCGTGCCCGCCGGGTGCACAGGTCAACGAACTGTTCGACGAACTCGTCGCGGGCTACGGGGCGGACGTCTCGAAGCGCTGCTCCGGGCTCATCCCGGTCGGCCCGCCGGACGTGGTGACGACGCGCCGTGGCCTCCTGCTCGGTGACGCCGCCGCCCAGACCAAGCCGTTCACCGGCGGTGGCATCCTCTACGGTATGACGGCGGCCGACCACGCCGTCCGGACGGTCGACCCCGGCGACCCCCGGACCCTCGCGGACTACGAGGAGGCGTGGCGCGACGACCTCTCACGCGAGATACGACTCGGGCACCTCATCCGGCGGGCGTACTCGCTCCCGGAACCGGTCCAGACCCTTGGCCTGTCGGCGGTCTCCGGCGAGATCGGCGTCCACATGGACAGGCCGACCTCGGTCTTCTCGGCCGAACACGTGAGGAAACTGCTCTCCCGCTGAAACCGCCGCGGTTTTGTGTCCCCGCTGCTAGCCGCGTGCAATGACCGACGGCCACGACAGTCCCTACGACACCGTCGCCGCGCTCCCCGGGTCGCCGACTGTCGTGAGCCTGAGCGACGTCCACGGCCACCTCGACCGGGCGCGGAGCGCGCTCCTGACGCTCAGCGACCACGGGGAGTTCGAGCCGGTGGTCGAGGCTGGCGTGGACGGTCGCCTCCACTGGGCGGGCAACGACTACGTGCTCGTGTTCAACGGGGACCTCATCGACCGCGGCCCGGACTCGGAGGAGTGCGTCGCCCTCGCGAGACGACTGCGCGAGGAGGCCCCAACCGGGCGGGTCCGCTACCTCCTCGGCAACCACGAGACGTTCCTCCTGCAACCGCCGGCCCCGGAGCGCGACCGCTGGTACTGCGACCGTGTGGGCGACGAGGAACGGCGGCGATTCTACGACGAGATACTCGCGGGCGAGGTGACGGTCGCGTACGAGGGCTACGAGCACACGTTCGTCCACGCGGGTGCGGCCGCGGGCGTCGACGCGGCGGCCGCGAACGAGGCCCTGTGGGACGCGGCGACGCAACTGCGACACGCCGTCGGGACCGACCGGGACGCGGCCGTGCACAGCCAGGTCTTCCGCGAGTTCGACCGCGTCTTCATGTACGGAGACGACACCGTGTACAGCGGTCGCGGACCGACCGCGGGCATCCTCTGGCTGGACTTCCAGCACCTGCCCGGCGACGCGCCGCCGCAGGTGGTCGGACATAGCCGCCACGAGGAGGTGACGCGCGACGGGAACGTGGTCTGTGGCGACGTCGTCCTCGACAACGTCGGGTCGCCGGGCGGCGAGGCCGTGGTCGTCGAGACGCCGACGTCGCTCTGGGCACTGGCGCGCGATGCAGACGGTGGCGTCACCTGGACGGTGGTGAAGGCGGACTACGACGACGTCACGTAGGTCGGCACCCGCGCCGACCGGTCGCTCCCATCGACGAACGGCAGGTCGGCGAGTGCTGCGGCGACGTCGTCGCCCTCGTACCGGACCGACAGGTCACCCCCGGCGTCGGCGGCGTCCCAGTCGACGTAGGCGAACGCGATGGGGCGCTCCAGACTCGGACTCTCGACGGCGCGGGTGACCTCGCCGACGACGCCGTCGCCGTCGAAGACGGCCGCACCGGATTCGGGGACGGCCTCGGGTTCGAGACCGACCAGTCGCTTCGACGGTCGACCGCGGTTCTCGACGCGGGAGACGACCTCCTGGCCGACGTAACAGCCCTTCTCGAAGTCCAGCGCGTTCCGGACGCCGGCGACGTTCGGGATGTAGCCCTCCAGTTCGGTCTCGAAGGTCGGCGTCCCGGCCTCGAGGGTGAGCGCGTCCCACGTCCGGTAGCCGAACGGTGCGGCGTTCAGGCCGTGGTTGACCAGCGCGTCGAACACCTCCCCGGCGGCGTCGGCGGTGCAGACGACCTCGTAGCCCTCGTCGCCGGCCGGGGCGTCGGTTCTGACCACCGTCACGCCGGCGTCGCCGATGGCCCCCCGGACGAACGACAGGTGCCGGTCGGGGCTGGCAGCGCCGTTCAGGACGCTCGCGACCTTCTCGGTCGACTTCGGCCCGTGGACGCCGAAGGTGGCGAAGTCGTCCGTGGCGACCCGGACCTCGACGTCCTGGATGAACACCTTCTCCGCCCACTCCTCGGCGACGGGGGCGGCACGCTGTGGCGGCGTGAACAGCAGGAGTCGCTCGCCGGCGTTGTACACGTACATGTCCGTCTCGATGCCGCCCTGCGGGTCGAGCAAGAGCGCGTAACAGCCCTCGCCGTCCTCGTCGGGGACGCGGTTCGACACCGCGTTGTCGACGAACTCGACGCGGTCGTCGCCCGTGACGACGACGACGCCGTAGGCGAGTTCCAGCACGCCGACGACCTTGCGGACCGCGTGGTGGACGCGCTCTGGCCGACCGTAGTGGTCGACGACGCGACGCCCGCCGCGCTCTGTGAACGTGGCTCCGTGGTCCGCGTGGACCGACTCGATGACCGTCATCTCTCGGCGGAGGTTGGGACCGTCTGCGGGTAAAGGCTCCTGTTCGGGGCGATGTACGTCGGCCGGGTGGACGCTACGCTACCGGGGCAGTCGCGCTGGCGAGAAGGGATAGCTCGGGAACTCAGGCGTCGACGTCGTGGTCGGCGCTGTCCTCGACGGACCGCTTCATCGACTTGCGTCGGGACTTGGCGTCCCGGCCCGTCGCTTCGAGGAGGAAATCGTTCTTCTTCGAGACGGCGTCGCCGGCGGCTTCGAGTTCGTCGGGTCCGAGTTCGGTCGGGTCCCGTTCGTGGAACTCGACGGCGAGTTTGTCCTTCTTGCCGGAGTATTCGACCGCACCGACGACGATCCGTTCGAACACGGGGTTCGACGGGTCCTCGATGACGAAGAGGTCACTACCCTTGTAGTCCTGTGTCCCGGATATCGGTCCGAAGTACTCCTCGACGGTCCCCTTCAGGTCCGGAATTCGTTCCTCGAGGTACTCGCCGCGGCGCATCTTGTACTCCTTCATGACTGGCACATAGACAGGCGGGTGTTTACCAGTTTCGTCACTGCGTCGACTCCGAGAGGTACCCCCGCCTGCACTCAGGGCAGATGTCCCCGGCCCGGAGCGACGAACGGGCCCGACTCTCGGCGTTGCCACACGCCGGGCAGACGAGTTCCGCGTCGGCGCTGGCGGGCGTCCCCTCCGTCGGGGACGAGACCTCGCCCGCACTGGTGATGCCGGTCGGCCCGCGACCGGACTGCGGCGAGGGTGCCGCGTTCTCGTCGATGAACTCCGCGTCGTACCCCTCCGACGTGCCGGCGGCGGTGTCGAACTCGGCCGGGGCGGCCTCGCTGGGGTCGACCGACCCCGAATCGTCGTCGGGGGTGCCGACGGCGTCGCCCTCCTGTCCGGGCCACTCCCGGTCGTCATCCGACGGGGCTGGTTCGTCCGTCTCGTGTGCGGGCCACTCGCCGTGGGCGCGCTCGTCGGTCTGCTCGTCCTCGCTCGGCAGGATGATGCCGTCGTCGGTGGCCGGGTCGGCGTGTGGGTCGGTCGGACCGCCGGCGTCCGTCGCCGTCGATTCCTCGACGAACTCCGCGTCGTCCGTCGCTTCGACCCCCTCGGTCGTCGACTCGTCTTCGTCGACCGACTCCCCCTCGGCGTCGACGATGACCGCACCGTCGTCGTCGTCGTCGGCCTCGGGGTCTGCTGGCGTCTCGTCGTCCGCGTCCGTCTCGAAGATGTTGTCGTCCGGGTCGGCCTCGCCGGGGGAATCGTCGTCGGCAGTCTGCGTGGTGGCCTCGTCGGTCTGGTCTTCGGTCGTCGTGACCTCGGTATTCTCGCTGACGAGGTTGCGTGCGTCACACCGCGAGCAGACCTCGTACTCGCGGACCGTGAGCACGACCTCGCTGCCCCGCTCGTCGCGGTCGTCCTCCAGTTCCGTCTCGCTCCAGTCGTGACCGCGAAGCGAACAGATGAGACCCATTGTGACGGAGGTACCCCGTCCGTTCGTAAAAGGGTACTGGCGTGTCTGACGCGCTGGCAGGCGCGGTCGTCGTCGCTCCGCCACGGCCACGACAGGGGTAAGCGTCAAATCGTATCCACTCCAAGGTGAACGTGATGAAGGCAAAGCGGGAGTATCGGGACCGGGACGACATCGACGTGTCGGTTCTCGACGCCCTCGTCGACCGTCACAACGACGGGATGACCGTGTTCGAACTGCGCTCACACGTGGAGGAGGACATCGACGACCTGGAGCAGTCGCTGGCCGGACTCAAGGAGGACGACCTGATATCGGTCGAACAGGACGGGTCGCGGACGGTCATCAAACCGGCCGACGAGGTGGTTCCCGATCCCGAGGACCTCACGGAAGACCCATCACTCGTCGAGGAGATTCGAAAACGACTGCCGTTCTGACCACGTCACTCCAGTGCGCGTTCCACCGCGGTTGCGACGTCGCGCGCTTTCTTCGCGAGCGCCTCCGGCACGTACCCGGCGTCGACGGCCTCGTCGAGTTCGTCGTCGTCGACGCGTTCGACCGTCCCGTCTGCGTGGCGAACCACGTCGACGTGCAGGTCGACGTACCGGGCCACGTCCGGGAACAGTTCGACCGGCGTGCAGACGTTGACGTACGTCCCCTTCGAGACGCCGTCCTCGTCCCGGTAGACCGTCGGGTACCACCAGCGCCCCTCCTTCAACTTCGTGACGGCCGTGTCGCCCGACTCGCGAGGGACGCCGAGGGCGTCGTACGTGCCGCCGCCGGTCATCGACCGTTCGACGGTGAGCGTCCCCGCCTCCGGGTCGAGTTCGGTGACGGTCCCCCGGCCGAGGACCAGGAGGCGCCCCTCGGGTTTGCCGTGCCCGAGCGAGATTCGGTCGCCCTCGCGCGGGCCGAACCCCTCGCTGACGGCCGCGAACGGGAACGAGTCGCCGCCCGGGTCCTCGCAGACGCCCTCGACGAAGTCGACGGCGGTGCTGGCCGACCGGGTGGCGGCCTTCACGCGGTGGTGCCCGTACATCGTCGTCTCGACGTCCCGGCGGACCTCGTCGAGCGCGAACCGACTCTCGCGACCGAACCAGACCCAGGCGGTGGCCTCCCCCTCGGCGACCGGGGCCGGCGCCTCGTCGGCCCGGGCGTCGTCCGCGCCCCCGGCCGCCTCGTCGAGCGTCTCCGCACGTTCGACGGCCGCGGCGAGTGCGTCGCCGAGCGCCCCCACGTCCGCGTCGGTGGCCGCACGCTGCCAGCGCACCCCCCAGCCGTCGGGCACCGTCGCGGAGAGCAGGTCGGTCGTCCGGACCAGTTCGGTCGCGCGTTCGTCGCGCACGTCGGCCGAGACGCCGCTTCGCCCGCGCGAGAGTTCGACCAGTCCGCCGTGGACCACGAGGTCGGTCGTGAGTTCCGGCCGGTCGCCCTCCCACGGCGGCGTCGGGTCGGTCACCTGCACGCGGAGCACGTCGCCGTCGTCGACGTACCCGTCGGTCGCGTCGTACGGGAGGAACCCCTCGAACGGGCCGCAGTCGACGACCGCGCCGGAACCGAGCGTCTCGGTGACGACGCCGTCGGCGACCGTCCCGCGCCCTGCGGGGTCCGTCCACGAGAGCGCGTCGACGGCGACGCTCGTACACGCGTCGCGGACGCGCTGGACGGCGTCTCCGTCGCCGACGATGCCGACGCCCTGCCTGTCCCGCGTCGTCTCGACGGCGACGGCCGCCGGCCTGGCGGAGAGGTCCACCTCGTCGTCCTCGAACCGGCGACGGATGGGTGGGGAGGCCTGTGCCACCTCGAAGCCCTCGTCGAGGAGGAGTCTGGTGAGGGCCGTCGTGTAGATGCCCCTGACCCGGACCGTCATAGGGCCTCGCGGGTCGGCGCGAACCTGACCCGGTCGTGGACGCTCGGGCCGAGCGTGAGTTCGACCGTCCCGTCGTCCAGCACGCGGCCGTCCTCGACGTAGACGCCCCAGGTGTCGAAGCGAAGCCAGCCGCGCATCTCGGCGGCGTGGGTGGTGATGTCGCAGTACTCGACCGTGTGTTCGGGGAACGTCGCCGTCGAGTGTGCCTGGTCCATGTCGGAGTACACCACGTCGTTCGTCTCGAAGAACGCGACGAGCGCGTCGGCCTCCTCGGCCGTCCGCTCGACCACGCCCTCGGAGGCGGCGCGGAGCTGGTCCTGGGACAGACCGACCTCGCGCAGTGCCGCCTGTGTCCGCTGGTCGAAGTGCATACTTGCCGCTACTTCTGGGAGGCTCTTGAAGGTGGCTTCACGGCGTCAGTCGTCGGCGAGCGTCCCGCTCCAGGCGGATGGACGCTGGGTAGAAGTGGGGCGAGAAGTGCGGGTCGGTTCCGGGGACGGTGCGTCGTGCGTCGGGTCGGTCGGAGTGTCGGGTTCGTCGTCTGTAAAGCCTGTTAGTGTCGGTACTGGTTTTCGAAACCCGGGGTCGTCCTCCGTCGGTAGGGAGGTGTATAGCATTCGACGGCTGTTCTCTGGAGTCATTACTTCGTACAGTGGCGTTCGTGTTGATAAACTTCCCCTAATACACGTATTGTGAATCAATGTCATTCTAGGACGAGTGGCCTCCGTCGTCACCGTCCGCCCGCCGGTCGGTAGGGGGAACCATTACGGGGCCGTTGGTCGAACCAGTGGCACGATGAGTCCACACCGCGACCCGATCGAACGGGCCGCCGACCGTGACCGGGACCTGTACGAGATAGCGACCTGGGAACCACGGACCGAGTTCGACGGCATCGCGGTCGCCGTCTACGAGGGCTTGCGGCCGGCCGCACGGTGGGCCGTCGTCACGGTCGCGCTGGTCGTCACGCTCGGGTTGTTCGTCTTCGGTGGACTGGCCACTGTCACCAACCCCGTCGTCGGTACGTTCGTCCTGCTCTCTATCGTCCCCGCGCTGTTGCTCGCCATCTACGTCTACAGGAGCGACGTGACGACCCAGGAACCGCTCGCGTTGCTCGCCGGAACGTTCCTCCTCGCCATCCTCTTCTCGACGTTCGCCAGCATCGTCAACACGCTGACCAGCACGGCGTTCGGGGCCGTCGGGTTGCCAACCGACGCGTTCCCCGGTGCGTTGCTCTTCTTCCTCTTCGTCGTCGGGCCCGGTGAGGAGTTCGTGAAGTGGCTCGCGGTCAAGATGTACGCCTACCGGCAGACCGAGTTCGACGCCGTCATCGACGGCGCGGTGTACGGCGCGGTGGCCGGACTCGGGTTCGCGACCATCGAGAACGCCTTCTACATCACCCAGTTCATCGAGAGCACCTCGCAGGTCCCGATAATCGACGCCGGGTCGAACATCGCCGCGGTCCGTGCGCTGGCCGGGCCGGGTCACGTCATCTACTCCGCCATCGCCGGTTTCTACCTCGGTCTGGCCAAGTTCAACCGCGAACACTACGGACCGATCGTCGTCAAGGGCCTGTTGCTGGCGGCGCTGTTCCACGCGACGTACAACATCACGGTCAACGCCGCACCCGCCGTCATCGAAGTCTTCACCCCACTGGGCGGGTTCGAGTCGAGCATCGCCTACATCGTCCTCTACGACACGCTCATCGGACTGTTCCTCTACCGGAAACTGCGGCGGTACAAGCGGGAGTACAGGTCGGTCGGCGTCTCGGCAGACCGGGAGGCCGAACGGCGGTCCGAACTCGCCGAGTTCGACGAACCGCCACGGTACTAGACTGCCGCGTCGTCCAGCATGTTCTCGACGTACTTCGCGACCACGTCGACCTCGAGGTGGACCGGGTCGCCAGGGGCCTTCTCGGAGAGGTTCGTCAGGTCGTACGTCGTCGGGACGATGGCCACCGCGAAGCCGTCCTCGTCGCGGTCCGCCACCGTGAGGCTGATGCCGTCGAGGGTGACCGACCCCTTCTCGACCACGTACCGACCGAACCCCTCGGGCAGGTCGAACTCGAACCGCCAGTCCTCCCCGACGGGTTCGACCGACCGGACGGTCGCCGTCGTGTCGACGTGTCCCTGCACGACGTGGCCGTCGAACCGTCCGTCGGCCGGCATCGCACGCTCCAGGTTCACGACGTCGCCGACGCCCACCTCCCCGAGGTACGTCTTCTCGACCGTCTCGCTCGCGAGGAACACTTCGAAACTCGTCTCGTCGTAGGCCTCGACCGTCAGGCAGACGCCGCTGACGCTGATGCTCGCCCCGTGGTCCACGTCGGCGAGTACCTCGTCGCCGGCGATCCGGAGGCGACGCCCGTCGTCGGTGACGGTCACGTCGGCGACCGTCCCCGTCTCCTCGACGATTCCGGTGAACATGCGACGACGTTGGGGGCGACGAGTCAAAACGCTCCTGATTCGGGCGTGGCGGTCGCCCGTCGACGGACTCGTTCGGACCTTTTTTGCCCGCCTGCCTCCTACGACCCGTAGAGATGGGTAGCAGCCTCTTCGGACAGTTCGGGTTGATGGTGACGCTCGTGTTCGCGCTCCCGGCGATGGCCGCCGGCGTGGACCTCTTCCTCAGCGGCACCCGAACCTGGGGTGCCGCACTCGTCGGAATCGGCGTCCTGATGGTGCTCATCGAGAAGTACGTCGACAACCCGTTCGACGTCGGCAGTCTCGTCGGCGACGCGGTCATCGACGCCGCGGTCAAGGAACCCGACGAGCTAGAGGACGACTCCGGGAGCGAGTGAGCGCGGGAACGCGCCCAGGGGCCGCCCGCCGTCGTCCGTGACGGCGACGAGGTCGGCCAGGCGAACGCGACCTTCTGTCGCGTCTGCGACCGTCACGTCGAGCGCCAGCACCGCACCGGCGGGCAGGGCACCGTCGTCGAGCGTCGGCGGTTCGCGCCGTTCCAGGCCGACGCCGTACCCGCCCGAGTCGGGGTGCGGTTCGAAGCCGTAGGCACGCACCTCGGCGTCGAGTTCGGTTCCGACGGCCGCGCCGGTGCCCGGTTCGAGTTCGGCGACGGCCGCGTCGAGTGCTCCCTCGGCCGCGAGCTGGGCACGTCGGGTCCACCCGCCGTCGCCGTCGACGACGAACGTGCGGACGAGTCGGCCGTGGAGGCCGTCGGGACCGCGCGGTGCGAGGTCGACGACGACGGTCTGTCCGGGTTCGAGCGCCGCCTCCGACCGCGGCGTGGCGGGGTCGCCGCCGACGCCGATGGCGGTGTAGGTCGGACGCATCCCCTCACCGGCGATGGCGGCGTCGACCTCGCGCCGGAGTCGGAGCGCGGTCAGCGGTGCGTCCGCCCAGTCGAGGCGACCCTCGTGGGCGTGCGCCTCGTCGAGTACGGCGGCGGCGCGTCGCATCCCGGCGCAGGCGGCCGACTGTACGGTCGACTGACGCAACTGCTCGGCGTCGGTCTTCACGACGCGGGCGTCGTCGACGACGGCCGTCGATGCCACCTCGTAGCCGGCGTTCTCGAGGTAGAGGGCGGCGTCGTGGGGGACGGTCCGGGGCGTCAGCACGGTCCCCGACAGGCCGAGGTCGTCGAGGGCGACGCCGACGCGCTCGCCGGTCGGGATGGACCCGCCGGCGGGCAGCACCCGGTCGCCGGGGAACGTCTCCGTCGCCGCCGCCGGGGCGTCGGGCGCCAGCAGCAGCGACTGATCGGGCGTGACGACGACGGCGAGTTCGCCGTCGACGGCGTCTACGCGGCCGAGGTGCCGGAGCGTCGGGTCGTCCTCGCGGCCGACGTGGACGAACGCGCAGGCGTCGCGTTCGCGTAGCTCGTCACGGACTGGTTCGTACGAGACGGGGAGTGGCATCGCTCAGTCCGCGACCTCGGCCGGTTCGGTCGCGAGTTCCGCGATCTCGTCCGCGTCGGCGCCGGTCAGTTCGTTGTTCATCAGCACGTCGATGGTCAGCGTCGGTGCGCCACTGACGAGGTTCTCGAGGAGCACGAGGCGCTCGCGGGCGCGGGACATCCCGACGTAGAAGACGCGGCGCTCGTTGTCGGTCAGCACCGGCACGGGCGAGGTGGTCTTCGTGAACTCCACGTCGTCGGAGAGGTCGTCCTCGTCGACGGTGGCGACCATCTGCTCGACCACCTTCTCGGTCAGGTCCGTGCCCATGAACACGTGGTCGGCTTCGCGACCCTTGGCGGAGTGGATGGTGCCGACGCGGACGTGGTCGCGGTCCATGCCCCGGTAGTCGCTGGAGGCGAAGTACGCCTTCATCGACTTGCGCTGGAAGGAGGTGACCTTCCGGACCATGTCGGAGGCGGAGGCCGGACCGGGCATGAACGGGACGTAGTCGCTCACGAGGTCGGGGTCGATGTCGAGGTTCGTGAGGTCCTCCACGTCGGCCGCCTCCTGTTCGGCGTCGATAGCGTCGAACAGTTCGTCGCGCTCGTTCGTCCCGAACGCCGAGTCCTGGAGCATGTCCGCCAGTCGGCGGGCCTGCAGGCCGTTGATGGACTCGTCCTCGTCGAGTTGCTCGACGGCGGTGACGTAGTCGTCGAGCCTGTCGGTCCACATCCGCTGGTCCGTCAGGGACTTGAACGGGATGCCCTCCGTGATGAACTCGTCGATGAACTGGAACATCTGGTACCGTGCCCGAAACAGCACCATCACCGTCCCCTCGTCGCTCTGGATGGTCCGGCGGACGTTCCGCACCAGGTCGAGCATCGAGGGGTTCGAGACGGCCTCGACGACGCCGCCCTCCTTGCGTGGTTTCAGGTCCTTGTCCTGGCGCTTGTCGATGTGTCGAATCTCGCGGTTGACCACGTTCAGGATGCGCGAGGGCAGTCGGTAGGAGTTCGGGAGGATGATGTCCTCGTCGGGGGCCGCCGACAGGAGGAGGTCGGGGTCTGCACCCTGCCACGCGTAGACGACCTGGTCGTCGTCGCCGGCGATGAGGACGCCGTCCATGTGGGGCTTCCACTCCTCGTACACCTCGTGCTGGAGCGTCGTGATGTCCTGGAACTCGTCGATGACGAGGTAGTCGACGTTGGGGAGCAGCGAGCGCTGCTTGACCCGTTCGAGCATGTCGGCGAAGCCGGTGAGTTCGTTCTCGCCCTTGTACGTCCGCCAGCCTCGGATGACCTCGGGGACGTCGATGCGGTCGTCGTCGGACGGCCACGTCGGCGTGTACTTGTTCCCGTCCTGTGCGTTGGGGTCTATCTCCGGCGGGAGACGAACCTCCTCGACGTTCCACTGGAAGGGCACGTCGTACCAGTCGGCGACGTCCCGTCGGGTCCGCTGCAGCCACTGCGAGGTGGCGATGATCTTGTTCCCGATGGTCGTCGACCGGGCGGTCCGGCGGCCGGCACCACCGTACTCGTCCTCGTACTCGATGCCGTACTCCTCACAGAAGTCCTCCTTGTCGGACTCGCCGACGACGTCGCCACGGGAGAGGTTCAGGAGTTCGTACGCCTTCGCGTGCATCGTACAGACGTTCCCCTGGAGCGAGCGTGGGTTGACGTCGAGGCGCTCCGCGAGTCGTTCGCGGACCTCTGCGGCGGCCGCACGGGTGTAGGAGACGACCAGTATGTCACGATAGTCTACGTCCTCGTCCTCGAGCAACTCTTCGACCTGGTCGAGGAGCGCGGTCGTCTTACCGCTCCCCGGTCCGCCGAAGAGACGGGTCAGTTTCGTCTCGTCATCACTCATTGGACACATACTGGGGGCCGATACGTATAAGAGCGGTGGGTTCGTCGCGGTGCCGGAATCGGGGGGCTGCGCCCGGGTCGCCCGCGACCCGTCAGCGAACGGAGTTGTCGGAGACGCTACCTAGTTGTTGCGGGGGGACCGGGCCTCACGCACGTCACTTCCGTCACGGATCTTGTCCTTGCAGTTCGGACAGACGCGCGGGTCGTCGACTTCGCGCGGTGTGAACACTCGAGCGTAGGCTTCCGTGACGAAGGACCCGCAGTTCTGACATTCCGGCATTTGAATCTCTACGACTGTGTTGTAGAATTATGTCTAATAATGTTATCGACAAACGGTATCGCTTGCCGCGTCTATCGCGTATGACGCCTCTCGTCGGGCGGATTCGGTCGAGAAGTGTCGGGTGGCCGGTTCAGGCCGAGGCCGGTTCCCACCCGCAGACGGTACAGTCGTCCGCGTCCTCGTCGTGGAGCGCCATGCAGTCGGGACACTGTAGCTTGTTGTAGTTTCGATCCCACCCTACCGGTTCTGTCTCGTGGCCGCGGTCTGCGAGGAATTTGTCGAACACGTCGTCACCGGTTTCAGGTGCGGACGCCATACACCATGGTACGCCTTGACAAGTTAAATCCGTTGTGGTGCGACAGTATCTGGCACCTGTAGCCGCCGTCTCGTCGTATCCGCCGTCGCTCGTGGTCCGGGCGGTGCGGGCGTGAACGTTTTTCGCTCGCGGCCCGAACCGGGAGGTATGACCGACCTCTCGCTCTCGCCCACGGAACTGGACCGGTACTCCCGTCACGTCATCATGGACGAGGTCGGGCCCGAGGGACAGGCGCGACTGCTCGACGGGTCGGTCCTCTGCGTCGGCGCGGGTGGCCTCGGGTCGCCGGTGCTCGCCTACCTGGCCGCCGCCGGCGTCGGCCGCATCGGCATCGCCGACGACGACGTGGTCGAGCGCTCGAACCTCCAGCGACAGGTCGTCCACCGGGACGCCGACGTGGGCCGACCGAAGGTCGACAGCGCAGCCGAGTTCGTCGCCGAGAACAACCCGGACGTGACCGTCGAGCGCCACGAGTGCAGGGTCGACGCCGACACCGTCGCCGACCTCGTGGCAGACTACGACCTCGTCGTCGACGGGTCGGACAACTTCGCCACGCGCTACCTCGTCAACGACGCCTGCGTCGTCGACGAGACGCCGTTCGTCCACGGGGCAATCTACCGGTTCGAGGGCCAGGCCACGACGTACCTCCCCGGCGGCCCCTGCTACCGGTGCGTGTTCCCGCAGGCCCCCGAACCGGGGACCGTCCCCGACTGCGCGACGACCGGCGTTCTCGGCGTCCTCCCGGGCGTCGTCGGGTCCATCATGGCGACCGAGGCGGTCAAGTACTTCGTCGGCGTCGGCGACCTGCTCGACGACCGGTTGCTCGTCTACGACGCGGCCGACATGACCACCGACGAGGTACCCGTCGCCCGGAACCCGGACTGTCCCGTCTGTGGCGACGACCCGTCGGTCCGGACCGTCGCCGACGTGTCCTACTCGGACACCTTCGCCGTGGAGTGACCGGGGACAGCCACGACTGCAGGACCGACCGAACTACGCCCCTCTGGGGACACACCGACGCGTATGCACGTTCGCGACGCCGTCCCCACCGACGCCGCCGCCGTCCTCGAACTCCACTGCGCCGCCATCGCCGAACGCGGTCCCGGCGGCTACGACGCCGAGGTCGTCGAGGCGTGGGCGTCGGGTCGGAGCGTCGACGACTACGACTTCGACTCGGACGAGTTCGTCGTCGCCGAGACGGACGCAGGCGGAGACAGCGACGACGACGCCGGCGGTGACGTCGTCGGCTTCGGAACGGCGACGAACGAGTGCCGGGAGCACCTCGACTCGACGGTCGACGCCGAGGTGACCGCCGTGTACGTCGCCCCGTCGGTGGCCTGCCAGGGCGTCGGCACGGCGATACTCGGCGACCTCCACGACCGGCTCCGGGACCGGGGCGCCTCGACGGCGGCCCTCTGGTCGTCGCGCAACGCCGTCGGGTTCTACGAGCGTCGCGGGTACGAGCGCGTGACGACGCACGTCCACGAGTTCGCCGAAGGCGTCACCGGCGACGTGGTAGAGATGCGGACGAGGCTCTGAGGCACGTCGCGCGACCGCGCCGGTGACACGCGGGTAACCTGCCGACGCGACCGTCCACACGCTATTTGCCTGCTGACGGTGTAGTACGGGATATGACGGCACCCGACCGAGTGCACGGCCTGCACCACGTGACGGCGGTGGCGGACGACCCGGACGAGAACGTCGCGTTCTACACCGACGTCCTCGGACTGCGACTCGTCAAGCGGACGGTCAACTTCGACGACGTCGCCACGTACCACCTCTACTACGGCGACGAACGAGGGACGCCGGGGACCTCGATCACGTTCTTCCCGTTCGAGGGGACCCGCCAGGGTCGCGTCGGGCGGGGGATGGTGAGCGCGACCGCGTTCCGGGCCCCGTCGGATTCCCTGTCCTACTGGCGAGAGCGCCTGGAGGCCAGCGACGCCGCTGTCGCCGTGGACGAGGAGCGCTTCGGCGAGACGGTTCTCCCGTTCCGCGACCCGGACGGCCAACCGCTCGAACTCGTCTTCGGCGAGGAACCGGGCGACGACGCGGGCCAGACGGTCCAGCCGTGGACGGACGGGCCGGTCCCAGCCGAGTACGCCGTCCGGGGCTTCGCCGGTGTGACGCTCCTTCCCACGGACGTCGACGTGACCCAGCGCGTGTTGCAGCAGATGGGCTACGAGCGTGGCGAGACGTCGGACGACCGGACCCGGTTCACCGTGCCGGACCGCGCTGGCGTGGTCGACGTGGTCGACCGACCGGACGCGCCCGACGGTCGACCGGGGTCCGGGACGGTCCACCACGTCGCGTTCCGGACGCCCGACGAGGAGACCCAGCTCCAGTGGCGCGAGACCCTGACCGACGCGGGCCAGTACGTCACGCCACAGAAGGACCGCCAGTACTTCCGGTCCATCTACTTCCGTGAACCGGGTGGCATCCTGTTCGAGATAGCCACCGACGGCCCGGGATTCACCGTCGACGAGTCCATCGAGGACCTGGGGTCTGCGTTACAGCTCCCCCCGTGGCTGGCCGACGACCGGGAGCGCATCGAGGGTCGCCTGCCGCCGCTGACCGGCGACGACGGCACGACGGGAGCAGCGACGTCGCCCGGTGAGACCCAGTGAGCGACGCCGACCCGCACGCCGGTGCGCGAATCGAGACGGCCGGTGCGTCCCTCGAAGACGCGCGGGCCGCCGTCGTCGCGCTCCACGGTCGCGGTGCGTCGCCCCGGAGCGTCCTGAGCCTCGCACCGGAACTCGACGTGCCGGGCGTCGCCTGGCTCGGCCCGCAGGCCACACGGAACACGTGGTACCCCCACGCGTTCACGGCCGACCTCGCGGACAACGAACCGCACCTGTCGTCGGCGCTCTCGCTGGTCGCGGATACGGTCTCACGGGCCGTCGACGCCGGCGTGGCGCGCGAGCGCGTGGTCGTCCTCGGCTTCTCCCAGGGTTCCTGTCTCGGGAGCGAGTTCCTCGCGCGCAACGCCACACGCTACGGCGGACTGGTCGTGTTCAGTGGCGGCCTGATCGGCCCCGACGGGACGCCCCGGGACTACGACGGCGACCTCGACGGGACCCCCGTGTTCCTCGGCTGTGGCGACCACGACCCCCACATCGCGGTCGGGCGCGTCCACGAGACGCGAGACGTGCTGGCAGACCTCGGAGGCGACGTGACCGAGCGCATCTTCGAGGGGATGGGCCACACCATCGTCCCCGAGGAACTCGACGCCGCCAGGGAGATACTCGAATCGGCCGCCGCGGACGAGTGAGACGCCGGTCGGGTCGCCGGTCGAACGAACCGCCGGGACCGGAACGGACTTCCACGCGCCGGGCGAGACGACGGACATGGACCCGACCGAATCGGAGACGGCCTGCTTCGAGGCGGGCATCAAGTTCGGGACGCTGTACCACCAGTTCGCCGGGACGCCGGTGTCCCCGGACAGCGCGACGAGTCTGGAACGGGCGATGGCGGAGGCCATCGAGAACCAGCCACACTGCGTCGACGTGTCGGTGGACATCCTCGAGTCGGAACTCGAGTCCGCACTCGCCGACCAGAGCGCCGACTACGCGGAACTGACGGGCCGGTTCATGGAGGTCGAGATGGTGGTCGAGTACGAGGGGACCCACGTCGAGGCGAGCATGACCATGGAGGGCGACTACCCGATGATGCGGGTGGACAGGGTGGAATGAGGTACTTCGAGGACCTCGACGTCGGCGAGACGCACGACCTGGGAACGTTCCGCCTGAGCGCCGAGGAGATACGCGAGTTCGGCGAGCAGTTCGACCCGTTGCCGATGCACGTCGACCCGGAGGTCGAGGAACCGTTCGGCGGCCTGGTCGCGAGCGGCTATCACACGCTGGCGGCGACGAACCGCGTCGTGACCGAGGGGTTCCGCACCGACGTCGCCGGCGTCGCGGGGATGAGCATCGAGGACCACCGGTGGCACGCACCGGTGTTCCCCGACGAGGAACTGGCGGTCTCCCTCGAGATCGTCGAGAAGCGCCCATCGGCCGGGCGACCGGGGACCGGCGTCGTCCGGGAGCGCATCCGAGTGACCCGCGACGGGGACCCGGTGTTGACCTTCGACAGCGTCGGCCTCGTGCGACGCCGGGAGTGACGGTACTGGTTCGTTTCGATTTCCGTCCGCTCTTCCGGTGATTCACCGGCCGAGTCCTCCGATTCCACTTTCACTTTCAGGCAGGTATTTAACCACCTCCCCGCCGAATCCTGGGGCATGAGCCAGTCCACCCTGAACGACGACGAGCTGTTCGGCGAGGCGGCCACCGAGATGCGTGCGGACGTCGAGGAGTCGCTCGCGGACGCCTGGGACGAACTTCCGGACCCCGACGACGTCTGGGAGACGGACGCGGACAACGTCCTCGGCGTGCTCAACGGCCTCCGGTCCGCGCTGGACGTCGGCGACGCCGAGGAGCACCTGCGGGACGCGAAGAAGTGGTTCACCATGGGCCAGCGCGCAGACGCCTTCGACGACGCCGACGACCTCGAGGCGGAGATCGCCGACCTCGAATCGGTCATCGCGGACATCACCGAGGCCGGCGAGCAGGTCGGCGACCTCACGTCGACGATTCCGGGACTCAAGAGCACGCTGGAGGAGGCCCGGGCCGACGAGGACGAGGCCGACGACTGAACCTCCGACGACGCGCCGCACCGTCGCACCAGGAGTGACGGTCTACCGACCGGATATCGCGTCTAGCAGGGTCAGCAACTTCTCTACGGCGTCGTCCAGCACCGCTTCCCCGCGCTCGGCGCTGGCGTCGCTCGGGTCGCCGACGTTCCCCGCGTCGGCGAAGTCCCGGAAGTCGTAGGCGACGTTCACGCCGGCGACCCAGTCCCCGAAGCCGTCGCCGGCGCCGGCGGCGGCCTCGTCGAAGCGCTCCTCGTGGAGCAGTCCGGCGTCGATGGCGGCGACGACGCTGGTCTCGACCGGTCCCCCGTGTCCCAGTCCGTCGAGCAGGTCCCCGTCGACCGTGTCGAACCACGTGAACGGGACGGTGTAGGCGGTGCCGTCCCGGGTCACGCGCGAACAGACCTCACGCACTGCGGCGGCGTTGCCGCCGTGGCCGTTGACGACGACGACCCGGTCGAAGCCGTGATATGCCAGGCTCTCGACGGTCTCGCGGACGTACGCCCGGAAGGTGTCCTCGGAGACCCAGAGCGTCCCGTCGAAGTGTCGGTGCTCCTCGGCGATGCCGACGGGGACGACCGGGGCGACGACGAGTTCCTCGTCGGCCGCCTCGGCCGTCCGCGCTGCGATTTCCTCGGCGCTCATCGCGTCGGTGCCGAGCGGTGCGTGTGGCCCGTGCTGTTCGGTGCTGCCGACCGGGAGGAGCGCCGCATCGGCGTCGGAGTCCCGGACGTCGGTCCACGTCGCCTCCGTGAGATGCATGTCGGTTCGGACGGCCGGGCGGGTCTTGTATCCGCCGTCTCGTGGGTGCGTCGTCGACCCGCAGACGGTCCGTCGTTGACGCGTCGGCCCCCGTCACTCGTGACGTGCGTGGAGCGTTCTCACTCGGCCGTTCGCGTCGGGTCGGAAGAAGTGGCCACTCGACAGTTCGTCGGTCGTCGTCGGTTCACGCGCCGCCGAAGTCGTCGGTGAGGTGGAACCGCCAGGCGTCGAAGCCCGACTTGCACTCGGGGCTGGTCTTCAGGTGGTCGACGAAACCGGCCCCGGGGTCGGCGAGGGGGTTCCCACAGAAGGGGCAGGTGTTCGAGTCGGTCCAGTTCGCGGTGGGCGTGCCGGTGGACATACACACAGCTTCGGCGACTTCACATATCAATGCTCCCTATCATGTAATAGGTCTCCTAGAATGTGTTCAAATAGCTCTAGTACGAGAAGTGCTACCGTGCGACACCACCGTGGCCGGTTCGGCCGCGAGAGATCGGCCCGACGGGCAGGCACCAGGACCGGTCAGTCGTCGTCGCCGACCTCGGTCCGGGCCTGTCGCTCCTGTGCGCGCTCGATGAACTCCTGTGGGAGTTCGTCTATCTCGCCGGCCTGGACGCCCCACAGGTGGGCGTACAGGTCCTCGTTCGCGAGCAGTTCGTCGTGGGACCCGCGCTCTTTGACCCTGCCGCCCTCGAGGACGAGTATCTGGTCGGCGTCCTTGATGGTCGACAGGCGGTGGGCGATGGCGAACGTCGTCCGGTCAGCCGCCAGGTCGTCGATGGAGCGCTGGATGAGCATCTCCGTCTCGGTGTCCACGTCGGACGTCGCCTCGTCCAGCACCAGTATCTCGGGGTCCTTGAGGATGGCCCGGGCGATGGAGAGGCGCTGGCGCTGCCCACCGGAGAGTTTGACGCCGCGTTCGCCGACCTCCGTGTCGTAGCCGTCCGGGAGGTTCTGGATGAACTCGTGGGCCTCCGCCATCTTCGCGGCCTCGACGACCGCCTCGCGGTCGGCGTCGAACGTCCCGTAGGTGATGTTCTCCTCGACCGTCCCGTAGAACAGGAAGGTGTCCTGCGAGACGTAGCCGATGTGCTTGCGGAGGCTCTGGATGGTCACGTCCCGGAGGTCCTGTCCGTCGATGACGATGGAGCCGTCCTCCACGTCGTACATCCTGAGCAGGAGTTTCAGGACGGTCGACTTCCCGGCTCCCGTCGGCCCGACGAGGGCGAGCGTCTCCCCGCCGTCGACCTCGAACGAGACGTCCTCGATGATGGTCTCGTCGTCGTACCCGAACGTCACGTCGTCGTAGACCACGTCGCCGTCGTCGACCACCAGGTCGTCCGCGTCGGGGTCCTCCTCGATGCGCGACGGTTCGTCCATCAGGCCGAAGATGCGCTCGGCGGAGGCGCGGGCCCGCTGGTACATGTTGATGATCATCCCGAACTGGGCCATCGGCCAGATGAACTGCTGGGACAGCAGGATGAACCCGGTGAACTCGCCGATGGTGAGGGTGCCGGTGAACGGCCCCGGGGCGGGGTTCCCGTTCGCGCTGGCGAACACCCACAGGCCACCGATGAGGAAGGTGATCATGTAGCCGACCCCTGCGAGGACGCGCAGGCCGGGGAAGAACTTGATTCGCGTGTCGATGGCGTCCCAGTTGGCGTCGAAGTAGTCGTGGGAGACGTCGTCGACGCGGTCGGACTCGTAGTCCTCGGTGTTCGACGTCTTGATGACCTGGACGCCACCGAGGTTGTTCTCCAGTCGCGAGTTCAACTTCCCGACCGACGACCGCACGTCGGCGTACTTCGGCTGGATGGTCTCGACGAACTTGTACGTGAACAGGGCGATGAGGGGCACCACGCCGACGGTGACGAGCGCGAGTTGCCAGTTCCAGTAGAAGAGGATGCCGGCGATGCCGACCACCATCACGGAGAGTCGGAAGGCGGAGTTCATCCCCTCGTTGAGGAACCGCTCGAGCCTGTTGACGTCGTTCGACAGGATGGACATCATCTCGCCGGTCTGCTTGTCGGCGAAGAAGTCCATGTTGAGCCGTTGCATCTTGTCGTACGTGTCGGTCCGGATGTCGTGCTGGATGTGCTGGGCGAAGGAGTTCCACCCCCAGTTCCGCGTCCAGTGAAACGCCGCCCCGCCGAAGAAGCCGAACGCGATGAGTCCGGCGGAGAACCAGAGCTGTCCGGCCTCCGTCTGTGGAAGCCACGCGTCGGGGACGAACAGGATGGTGAACTCCTGCTCGTTGTAGAAGATGGCGTCGATGGCAAGCGTCAGCATCACCGTCGGGATGAGGTCGAGCAACCGGGCGACGACGCTGGAGAAGAGCCCGACGACGAACGCCAGCGTGTTCCGGGACCCGTACTGGAGGAACAGGCGCTTCATGGCGTTGTCCGCCTTCTCGCGCTGTTCCTCGAACGGGTCGTCGTCTTCTGTCGCGATGCTCATTGTGAGTCGAGTCGTGTCTCGAACTGAAAAGGCTTGTTACGTTTCGAAACAGTTGGCGGAAGGGACTGCCGCGAGCGGAACCTGCCGTGGTGCATGCGTTCGACTGAACACACCCATATATAAACACCTCTCTGTGGTTCGGTAGCAAGCGACAAACCGGTGGTCGCCGCTTACAGACGGCGTTCGAAATACGGAGCGCGTACTCGGTACCCGGGGGTCGGTACGCTCGGGAATCGGAGTTCCCGGCGGCAGCCCCATTCCTGTATCCATCGAAACACTTTGGTCGATTCGACGTGTGTCCCTGCGCATGGTACTGCCGGTCGCACTCGGTGTCGATTCGTTCCCACTGGCGGACCTCTTCGTTTCGATGGGCATCGTCCTGCTCATGATCGTGGCGATCGTCCTGGACCTCCATTTCGACATCCTCGTGGTCCGTGCAGTGACGTCCGGAGGGGACACCGAACCGCCGGAATCGAAGGTCAACTGTTCGGCGTGTGGTGCCCGGAACTCCGGTTCTCGAACGCGGTGTAAAACCTGTGACGAACCGTTACCGACCGAGTAGTGGTTCCTGGAGGAGATAGTTCTCCATCCGAGGTCCCCCGTAATTCCGGAGGAGTCCCCAGACGGGAGACGGTGTTTACTACAGACTGCGACGCTCGACGTCGGGGTCGACGCCCGACTCGGACAGGTCCTCGCGGATGCGCGCCCGCAACGGGTCCGGGACGGTGTTCCGTCCGACTGGAACCGCCGTCTCGCCGTCGCCTTTGACCTTCCAGTAGAGGACGCAGTCGCTCGGGGCGTAGTACTCGATGCTGTACCGGTCGCCGGCACCCTCGTAGTGGACTCGGGCGGCGAACCCCTCGTCGCGCCAGCCCTCGCGCGATGCGAGCGCTGCAGTGGCGTCGTCACTCATGCCCGAACGTCCACCGGGCGGCGTGGTAGGCGTTGCGGTCGACTCGCCGTCGCTGGTCACGAGGAGGCGTTGTAGGTCACGTCGACGTGGTCGCCGACCTCCATCCCGGTCTCGTTCGCGTAGCCACGGGGTACCTCCAGGACGTACATCCCGGTTCCGGTCGCCGTGATCTCCTCGCCGTCCTCGCCGGGTTCGGGCGCACGCTTGTGGTGGATGCTCGTGATACGGCCGTCCTCACCGACGAAGATGATGTCAAGCGGGAAGTCCATCTGGCGCATCACGTACGTCCGTTCCTGTTCATCGTCGTAGACGAACCACATCCCGTTCCCGGGGGCCAGCGACTCGTGGTCGCTGAGGCCGGTGATCCGCTCCTGTCGCGTGTCTGCGACCTCGACCGCGACGACCGCCTTCTCGGTCCCGTCCTCGTCGGTGACGGTGACGACCCCGCCGTCGTGTCTGTTCTCGCCGGGCAGTTCGACGACGCCGACGTACCAGAACAGGCCGACGACGAGGCCGAGGGCGACGACCAGCAGAGCGACTCGGAGGGCGCGTTCTCGGTCCACACCCCGTGTTGGGAATCGCACAGAAAAAAAGGAAGTGTTATTCCGCCGGGTTCGCTACGACGGAACGCGGGGTGGTGGTCTAGTAGGTCATGACACCTCCCTTACAAGGAGGAGGTCGCCAGTTCGACTCTGGCCCACCCCACTTCTGTTCGACGGACTGGACGACGACGTGCAGAGTCGTCACAAAGATAACCCCTGCCCCGATACACCCGTCAACGATGCCAGAGTACTACGTGGTGGTGGACGGTCACGAGTTCGAAGGGCCGTTCGAGGACCGGAAGACGGCGAAGCGACGGGCGGACGAACTCAACACGAACGAGGTCGGCGGACGGTACCGGGTGGCGGCGAAGTAGTTCGACTCCGGTCCAGTTTTGTGTCCGACCGTCGGAGTATCGCGCCATGGACGAACGCATCCGGGAACACGCCGAGGTGCTCGTGAACTGGAGCGCCCGCGTCGAACCGGGCGACAACGTCATCGTGACCGTGGACGAGGGCGCACACGACCTGGCCGTCGCAGTCGCCGAGGAACTCGGCGCAGTCGGTGCGAACATGTCGGTGCAGTACGGGTCGAGCGAGGTCACCCGTGCCTACCTCAGGAACCACGACCGAGACTTCGACGAGGACCCGGCCCACACGCTCGCACACGTCGAGAACGCCGACGTGGCGCTCCGCCTGGGTGGTGGACGGAACACCAGCGCGATGGCCGACGTCCCCGCCGAGACCAGGCAGGCGTCCTCGAAGGCCACCCAGAAGGTCCGCGAGGCGTGGATGGACACCGACTGGGTGTCGACGCTCCACCCGACGCGCTCGCTCGCCCAGCAGGCCGGGATGGCCTACGAGGAGTACCAGAACTTCGTCTACGACGCCGTCCTGCGCGACTGGGAGTCCCTCGCCGAGGAGATGGCCAGGATGAAGGAGATTCTCGACGAGGGGAGCGAGGTCCGCCTCGTCAAGGAGGGGACGGACATCACGATGTCCATCGAGGGACGCACGGCGGTCAACTCAGCCGCCTCCGTCGCCTACGACAGCCACAACCTCCCCAGCGGCGAGGTGTTCACCGCCCCGTACGACGTCGAGGGCGAGGTGCTGTTCGACGTGCCGATGACGTTCCGGGGCAAGCGCGTCAGCGACGTGCGCCTCGTCTTCGAGGACGACGAGGTCGTCGAACACAGCGCCGCCCAGAACGAGGACGTCCTGACCGCCATCCTCGACACCGACGAGGGTGCCCGCCGACTGGGCGAACTCGGCATCGGGATGAACCGGGGGATCGACCGGTTCACGGACAACATCCTCTTCGACGAGAAGATGGGCGACACCGTCCACATGGCCGTCGGCCGCGCCTACGACGCGAACCTGCCCGAGGGCGAACCGGGCAACGATTCGGCGGTCCACGTCGACATGATAACCGACGTGAGCGAGGACTCGTTCCTCTCCGTCGACGGCGACGTGGTGCAGCGAAACGGGACGTTCAGGTGGGAGGAAGGGTTCGACGACGACTGAAGAGCGCCGTCGCTCGCGAACTCGAATCGGCAGAGAGGAGTAAGCCCCCTTCTGTTCGTCCCGGCATTCGGCTGAGCGTCCGTCGCCACGTGTCCGAACTACCTTACGGCGCGGACTTGCACCGGTGGGGTTTCGCCGTTCCATCCGTTCTCGCTCGTCCGGGGCGTGGCCGCGGACGGCCACGCGCGCTCGGCGGGTCAACTCCCTTCCCTTGCGGGTCGGTTCGCGCGCTCACGGCTCGCGCCGTTCGCGCCGGGCGGTGACTCGCGTCGCCGCTCGCGCCTCATCGCTCGGAGCGAGGGGTCTCGTTTCTGTTCCAGAGCCAGCGGTTTCCCGCTCCGGGCTTGCGCCCGGCCACCTGTTCGGACGGTGGGGGGACTTTCCTCACGAACCGTGTCCGAAGGACACGTCGCGGAAGCCAGGCTCTCTCTACCGTGTGAATCTACCGCCGTCCGCCGTTTAAGTGTCTCGGTCGGGTCGACCGTCATCTCACGCGCCCGAGAGGATTATACTGGTACTACGACCGTATCGTCGACGGGGTGGACGTGACGCCGACGGGTCAGTCAGACGGCCCGGAGAGGACGAAATCGGCAGGTATGGTGCCCGTTAACGACTCGTTACTCCATGTTAGGGAGTGACGAATCGAAACGAAAGCGTTCAAGAGCATGTCGGTCCATGGTGAATGTATGTCGAAGGCACAGAGCGTCAGTCTGACCTACGACGACGGGGCACGGGCCGTCGAACTCGCCAGAGAAGCGGTCGAGGGCTTCGTCTTGAACGGTCGTCGGGAGCAGCCGGGGAGCATGATCGACGCCTTCTACAACCGCACTGGGGCGTTCGTACGGCTCGAATCCACACGTGGGCGTGGGAGCCTTCGCGGATGCGCCGGTGGGTACGACTCGAACGACCAGCTAGGGCACGTCATCGTCGACGCCGCGATAGAGGCAGCGAGCGCGGACTCCTGTGGCTCGGAGGTCACGCCGACCGAGCTATCCAGTCTCACAGTGTCGGTCTGCTGTGTCTGCAACGTCGTCCTCACGGACAATCCCCTCGACGACATGGAACTGGGCGAACACGGCGTCGCCATCGACACCGGCTCCGAACGCGGGTGGCTCTACCCGACCGTCCCGGTCGAACACGGCTGGACCAAAGAGGAGTACCTCGGCCGCGTCTGCCGGAAGGCCGGGCTCCCCCCGACGGCCTGGCAGCAGGAGGACGTGATGGTGACCCTGTTCGAGGGACAGATATTCCGCGAGCGCGAACCGGAAGGCAGCATCGAAGAACTGACCAGGTAGGCTGCGCGGAGCGCGGGCAGTCGCCGACACCGAACGACGCGTGTGGGACAGGGCCGGAACGCTGATTCTCACTCCAGGCCGACGCGCTCGGCGTCGGCGAGCGCCCGTCGCGCCGCCTCGTCCACGTCGAACTCCCTGACGAGTTCACCGTCCCGGAGCAGTGGCTCCAGCAACGGTTCGGCGTCCGCCGGTCCCGGCGCGTCCGCGAGGGCGACGGCGTGGCCGCCGTCGTCCGTCCGGTACACCTGTTTCGCCCCGGAGAGCTTTCCTCGCTTCGCCGCCGGTTCGCCGTCGACGGTCACGATGTCGAGCGCGAAGTCGACGGGGTCGGCGTTCGTGACGTGGCTCCCGACGCCGAAGCCGTCGGCGACGTCGCGCAGTTCGCGGAGCGCCCCGGCGGTCAACCCGCCGCTCAGGAACACGCCGACGTCGTCGTACCCGCGAGCGTCGAGTTCCCAGCGCACCTCGCGGACGATGTGTCTGAAGTCCCCGCGTCGCGACCCGGTCGTGTCGAGTCGGACGCCGTCCAGGTCGTCGCCGAGTTCCTCGACGGCACGCAACACCTCGTCGACCTCGTCGGTGTAGGTGTCACACAGGGCGATCCGGGGGACGTCTTCCGGTGTGCTCTCGTGGAACGCGCGCCAGGCACGTTCCTGTTCGCCCCGGCCCATGCAGATGACGAGGGCGTGGGGCATCGTCCCGCTGGCCTGCCGACCGAGTATCTCGCCGGCGGCGACGTGGGAGAACCCGTCGAAGCCGGCGACCAGCGCGCTCCGCTCGACGACGGCCGCCAGCGACGGGTGGACGTGCCGGGCACCGAAGGAGAGTACCTGCGAGTCGGGTGCTGCCAGTCTGGCCTCCAGCGCGGCCGTCGCGAAGCCGGTGGCCTGCGAGAGGAACCCGAGCAGCGACGTCTCGAACCGGGCGAACTCCAGGTACGGCCCCTCGATTCGCATCACTGGGCCGCCGTCGAACAGTCGGCCCTCCCGGATCGAGTCCACGTCGAGTTGCCGTCCCGAGAGGAGTCGTGCGGCGTCTGCTACGCCGGCCAGGAGTTCGAACTCGCCGGTCGGGAACTGGTCGGCGGTCACCTCCGCGACCACGGTCGGGTTCGTCCCGGCGTAGTCGAGCGCTGCTTCGAGTCGTTCGAAGTAGGCGTCGGTCGCCCGACCGTCGCGTATCGCCTCCCCTGGGACCGTATCGAACGGGTCGTCCATAGCGTTCGCTTGACGTGCCGCCCGAAAAACCTACACGGTTGTGACTTGCCTCCTCGTCCGGTCGGTGGCGGTGTTGGTCGACCCGGTGGCCGCCGGTGCGTGGACGCCGTCCAGGTCGCCGACTGTCGGAGCGTTCACGACGAGTACGGTCTCGCCGGTCCTGACGACGTGGAAGGCGTCCTGGAACTCCCCGTCGGGGACGACGTAGACGCCGTCGCCACGGGAGTCCGCACCGTTGGCTTCGAGCACGCCCTCGTAGGCCCGCACGAACTCGCGAGCGTCGGCGGTCGTGTCCCACGTCGTCTTCCAGACGTAGCCGTAGTCGGAGCCGTCGGTGTAGAACGCCATCCGGTCGCCGCCCCAGCCAGCCGAGTCGGGGTGGTCGTACGTGTATCGACTGACGTCGCTCTCGGTAGCGGTGAGGTGGTCTCGCGGCACCACCTCTGCGTACCACAGCATCGAGTAGATGTACGTCTCGCCGGCCGTCTCGAGTATCGGCTCGCCGTCGTCGGACAGCCGCTGCCACTCGCCGGACGAGCGGTCGGGGAGGGACACCGACGCCGGGCGCTCGTCGGGGTAGGCCTCCGGATGCACGAGCTGTTCGGTGCTGACCGGGCGGTCGGCGAACGCGGCGTCGACGGCGTCCCAGCCGCCGCGTTCGTGGAGTCGGGCGACGAACGCCTCGCCCTCGGCGTACGGGACGTACGTCGCCACGGAGAGACCGAGGTTCACGTCGCCCCCGCCGCTGTCACCGGTGGCCTCGGGGACGGAGATGCAGTCGAACCGGCCGTCGGAACACCGGCGCTCGTACAGCGTCTCGACGTAGTTCGCGTCCCCCTCGACGACGCCGACCGCGGCCAGTCGTCCGTCCTTCGTCCGTGCACTCGACCCGATGCCCAGTCGCTGGTCCTGGAGCGCGTGTTCGAGTTCGTGGACGAGCGTCCCCCGCGAGAGCCTGAGGTCGTCGGGGGTGTCGCTCACGACGACGATGTCCCCGCCGGAGTAGTAGCCGAGCACCGAGGACCCGTACAGTTCCCCGAACGCGTCGTCGACGGTGGTGTCCTCGCCGACGATGAACAGCGACTCCCAGAACTGCTCGCGCCACGCCTGGGAGGGACGGCCGTCGCCGCGACGTTCGCGGTACGTCTCCCGGGAGATGACCTCGACCGAGACGTCGTCGGTGAACTCGTAGCCGCGGATGCGCTCGATGCGGGCCATCGCCCGTGCGGTGACCGCGTCGATCTCGGCCTGGGTGAGTCCGTCGCTGGACTCGACGGGGACGGAGTCGTTCCACCAGTAGCCGTCCTCCCAGCCGATGACGTCCTCGTTCCCGTCCGGGTCGGGACGGTTCGATTCTGGTTCGGCCAGCCGGTCGTCGGCGAACCCGAGACCGATACAGCCGGCGAGGAGGACCAGTCCGAGGAGGCAACCGACGGCGGCGAAACCTCTCATGGGTCTCCGTTCGGCGGCCGCGGCAAAGGAGTTTGGCCCGGGTTCAGGCCCCGCCCGTGACGGCCGGGCTGGCGGAGACGCTGGCGTTCGACGTCCCTGCGCCGGCCCGGACGCCGTTCAGGTCCTCGACCGTGGGCGCGTTGACCACGACGACGGTCGTCCCCTGCTGGACGACGTAGTACGCGTCACCGAACTCCTCGTCGTCGGCGATGCGGAACGTGTCGGGTCGTCCGTCGACCGGTTCTGCCCCGTGGTGTGCGAGGAGTTCCTCGTATCCGGCGACGAACTCGGCCGCGTCGTCTTCGGTGTCCCACTCGAACTTCCAGACGTAACCGGTCTCGTTGGTCGACGCCGAGTCGGCAGTGACGTAGGGCAGGAGCCTGTCACCGTCCCAGCCGGCGGTCACCGGGTGGTCGTAGTTGAACGGGTCGGTCTGGTTGAGTCGCTGGCCGTCGTAGTTCAGATGCTCGCGGTACGGGACGACGACCTCCTGTAGCGACTGGCTCTCCTGCGTCTCGACGAAGGACGGGTACCACATCATCACGAAGAGTCCGGCCTCGCCGAAGGAGGCGTGGTCGACCGGCCCCTCCAGGTCGAGCACCTCCCACTCGCCGGAACTGGTGTCCTCGATGGTGACGTCGGTGGGCTGGTCCTGCTCGTACAGGTCCGGGTGGATGGTCTGTTCCGTGCTCGCCGGGGGGTTCTCGTACACCGCGTTCACGGCCTCCCAGCCGCCCCGCTGGTGGAGTTGCTGGACGAACACCACGCCGTCGCTGTACGGCTGGAACGAGACCTGGTACAGACCGATGTGGATGTCCGGCTGGGCGCCCCCGCCCTGCTGCTGGGGCAGCAGGCAGTCCCAGTCGGCGTCGCAGCGGTCCTGGTACAGCTGGTCGACGTAGTTGCCGTCGCCCTCGATGATGCCGTCCCGGGCGTTGTGCAGTTCCTGCGTCGACTGGTTGTAGTCGGAGACGTTGAACCGCTGGTCCTGCAGGGCGTGGAACAGCTCCTGGGAGAGCGTTATCTCGTTCATCTCGGGGGTCTCCGAGTCGGAGACGATGACGATGCGCTCCTCGGTCGGAGAGTAGAACCCGCCGACCCCGCCCGCGAAGTTGCGGTTCTGGACGGCGATGGCGTCGGTCGACTCGTTGACCATGAACATCGCCTCCCACTTCACGTTCTGGTGGAGGCGGTTCGCCGCCGTCGTGTTGCTCGACTCGACCTGCTCGACGTACTCCTGGCGGGTGAGTATCTCGACCGGAACGCGCTTCTCGAACTCCAGTCGGCGGATCTCTTCGACGCGAGCCATGCCGCGGGCGACGACGGCGTCGAGTTCGGAGTCGTTCAGGCCGTCGCTCCGGTCGACGTCGATGCTCTCGTTGTACCAGTAGCCGTCCTCCCAGCCGAGGACGTCCTCGTCCGGGTCGGCCGGTGCCACCGAGGCGTCGCCCTCTCCCGGGCCTGTCGCCGTGGCCGTCTGTGACCCGTCGGTCGCTGCTGTCGTCTCCGTCGCCGGTGCCGTCGTGTTCGACGGCCCGGTGACCGCGCCACAGCCAGCGAGGACGACGAGCAGGGCGACGAGGAGGGTCGGGAGTGGTCGCATGCCTCGGTAAACGGTCCACGGCGAAATAAACGACAGGTTCGCGGTGGCACAACCGATTTGGCCGCGCCGTTCGAACTGTCGAACATGAACTTCGACACCGACGACACGGCGCTCGTCGTCGTGGACATGCAGAACGGCTTCTGCAAACCGGACGGGAACCTCTACGCACCCGGTAGCGAGGCGGCCGTCGACCCGGTCGCGTCGCTGGTCGACCGGGCGCACGAGGCGGGCGTCCGCGTGGTCTTCACCCGGGACGTCCACCCGCCGGAACAGTTCGACGGCGCCCACTACTACGACGAGTTCGAACAGTGGGGCGAACACGTTCTCGAAGGGTCGTGGGGGGCCGAACTGGTCGAGGAACTCGACGTCCGGGAGGAGGACTACGTGGTCGAGAAGCACACCTACGACGCGTTCTACCAGACGGAACTGGACGGCTGGCTGAGCGCCCGTGGTATCGACGACCTCGTCATGTGCGGGACGCTGGCGAACGTCTGCGTGCTCCACACCGGGGGGAGCGCCGGACTGCGTGATTACCGGCCGGTGCTCGTGAAGGACTGCATCGGCGCCATCGAGGACGAGCACAGGACGTACGCGCTGGAGCACGCCGACTGGCTGTTCGGCGAGGTGACGACGGCCGACGAGGTGTCGTTCGTCGGGAGCGAGTGACGGACGTCGTCGTCGTCGTCGTCGCCGAGACCGAATAGCGAGCAGGCGACGCTTCGAGGGGACGACCGACGGGGCGTCGCACACCCGCGGACCGTCGGTCGGTGCTGTCTCAGGTCACCCCGGCGTTGGCCGCGTCCTCTGCAATAAACCCACGGAGCGACGGCTACGTTGGCTCGACCGTCACGGCGACGGACTCGCCGACCTCGAAGGTGGCGTCCGGACAGACCAGTTTCGCGCCGAACCCGTCGTCTCGGGCCAGAAAGAGCGAGAGCCCGTGGACCGGGTCGCCGTTCGCGCGGACGGTCACGTCGTCCCAGGCGACGGTGCGGTCGGCGGCGACGCCGACGCGTTCCCCGAGGAAGGCGACCGGGCCGTCGGCGCCGCCGAACAGGCCGCCGTGGTCGTAGTGACGGAGGCCGCCGTCGAGTACCGCCGTCGACCCGTCGGCGGCCGTCGCGGCGATGCCGACGAAGCCGGTTCCCGGGCGGGGGTGGGCGGGCGCGTCGAGCAGCGCCCACGTCTCACCGACGGCGACCACGTCACCGGTGCCGTCCCACGGGACGGGGTCGACGGTCACGTCGGCGACCACCGGGAGCGACCCCGAGGCGCGCCGGAGGTGCTGGTCGGGTCGCCGGAAGCCGACGTGGAGGTGCGGGTCGACCCACGGTCCGAAGAACCCGGGGAAGACGAGGTCGCCGAGGTCGTCGCCGACGGCCACCTCGTCGCCAGGCCCGACGACCGGGTCGACGTGCATGACGCGGGCGACGAGGTCGTCCTCGTCGGCGGAGAGGCCGGGCGTCGCGTCCACGTCGACCGCGACGAGCACGAGGTGGTCGTCCTCGTCGGCGTAGGGGCGTGGCGGACCGCGCACGGTCACGGTATCGAGCACCTCGCCAGCGACGGGACTCGACGCGCAGTCGTCCCCGGGGTAGCAGTCGACCGCGTGCCCCCGGTCGTGGGCCGGGTACGGCGAGTTGTAGAGCGAGAGCCGGTCGTACTGCGACAGGACCGCCGGGCCGAGCGTGACCACCATCGGGCGTCGCTTCGGACCGGACGGGTTTAGACGCGTCGCCCCGAAGCCGAGGACATGCGAGTCGTACGTGGACGCGCCGGGACGCCCGTCGCCGACAGCGAGGCGACGGCCCGGTTGCTGGACGAGGTCGGCGAGACGGGCGAACCGGCCGTTCGAGTGTGGGCACCGCACCGGATCGTCGCGTTCGGCCGTCGCGACGCGAACGAACCGGGCTACGAGGCGGCCGCCGCCGCCGCCCGGGACGCGGGATTCGACCCCGTCCAGCGGAGCGTCGGTGGCCGCGCCGTCGCCTACGACGGCGAGACGACGCTCGCGTTCGCCCGCCTCGTGCCGGTCGAGGACGCCCGGACCGGCCTCGACGACCGGTACGAGGCGCTCACCGTCGACGTACAGCGGGCGCTGCGTCGACTCGGCGTCCCGGCAGAGCGTGGCGAACCGGCCGACGCCTTCTGCCCCGGCCAGCACTCGCTCCAGCGCGACGGGAAACTCGTCGGCATCGCACAGCGCGTCAGGTCGGACGCGGCCGTCACCTCCGGCGTCTGCATCGTCCGGAACCACGCTGAACTCGCGGCGGTGCTCGACGAGGTGTACGCCGCCCTCGACGCCCCCTTCGACCCCGACGCCGTCGGAAGCGTCGAACGCGCCGCCGGCACCGCCGACCCCGACGTCGTCCGCGAGACGCTGGAGACCGAACTCGCCGGCCCGGACGCGACGGTCGAACCGCTTCGGGAGACTTAGGGCCGCGCCGACGGGAGTGAACGTATGCTCATCGGCAACGCCACGCTCGCGGACGGGACCACCGCCGACGTGCGCGTCGACGGCGACACCATCGACGCCGTCGGCGACCTCGGCGGCGAGTACGACCTCGACGCGACGGGCAAACTGCTCCTCCCCGGTGCTATCGACGCACACGTCCACTTCAGACAGCCCGGCTTCTCGCACAAGGAGACGTGGGCGACCGGTTCGAAGAGCGCCGCCGCCGGCGGCGTGACCACCGTCGTCGACCAGCCGAACACCGACCCGCCGACCGTGACCGGGGCGGCCTTCGACGAGAAGGCCCGTCTCGCCACGGACTCGCTGGTCGACTGGGGCATCAACGGCGGCGTCACCGGGTCGTGGGACCCCGACTCGCTGTTCGACCGTCCCCTGTTCGCCCTCGGCGAGGTCTTCCTCGCGGACTCGACCGGCGACATGGGAATCGAGGCCGACCTGTTCGCCGACGCGGTCGCACGGGCGGGTGCGAACGACGTGACCGTGACGGTCCACGCCGAGGACGCCGACCTGTTCGACGAGGACGCGCTCGCGGCCGCCGGCGACGGTATCGGCCGCGACGCAGACGCCGACGCCTGGTCAGCCTACCGGACTGCCGAGGCCGAGGCCGCCGCCGTCGAGCGCGCCTGCGACGTCGCCGTCGAGTCTGACGCGGCGGTCCACATCGCCCACACGTCGACGCCGGAGGGCATCGACGCCGCGGCCGAGGCCGGGGCCACCTGCGAGGTCACGCCACACCACCTGTTCCTCTCGCGGGCGGACCTCCCGGACCTCGGCACGTTCGGACGGATGAATCCGCCGCTTCGCTCCGAGGAGCGTCGAGAAGCCGTCTTCGAGCGCGTCGCCGACGGGACCGTCGACATCGTCGCGACGGACCACGCACCCCACACCCGCGCCGAGAAGGAGGCGAGCATCCGGGACGCCCCGTCGGGCGTCCCCGGCGTGGAGACGATGGTCCCGCTCCTGCTCGCCGAGGTCGCGGCCGGCCGACTCGACGCCGAACGCGTCCGCGACCTGGTCGCGACCACCCCGGCCGACGTCTTCGACCTGCCCTCGAAGGGGCAGGTCGCCGAGGGTTACGACGCGGACCTCGCGCTGTACGACGTCGACGCTCCCCGCGAGATTCGCGGCGAGGACCTCCACTCCAAGTGCGGGTGGACGCCGTTCGAGGGCCGGACCGGCGTCTTCCCGGAGTTGACGACGGTTCGCGGGACGGTCGTCTGGGACGCGGTCGAGGGCTTCGGTGAGGCAGTCGGTGAGAACGTCCGGTCGTAGGTCGGCCGGTCAGAACGCGAACACTTCGAGGAGCGCACTCCCGACCAGCAGTCCGCCCCCGAACCCACTGATGCGCGCCATCGCGCGCCGGGACCTGGTCTCCGTCCAGTCCGAGTCCAGATCCATGTGGTCCTGCATGTTCTCGACCCCTCGACCCGCCATCACCGACCCCGACCATCCGAGCAGGCCGATGCCGAGGGCGAGCGCACCGACGGCGAAGACGGTCTCTACGGCACGTACCGGTGGCTCACCTGTCGCGAGTAACGCGAGAACCGCGAGGACGCTCACGACGACGCCCGCGACGAGCGCGTCGGCGACGAGTCGGACCCGGCGGACGACGTTCATCAGTCGACAGTGTCACGCATCCGCGGGTCGAGTGCGTCGCGCATCCCGTCGCCGAGCAGGTTGAACCCGAGGACGGTGACGGCCAGGAACAGCCCCGGGAAGAACGACATCCACCACTTCCCGGTGAGCAACCCGTTCTCGACGCCGTTGGAGAGCATCAGGCCCCACGACGGCGCACCGGCCTGTGCCCCGAAGCCGAGGAACGACAGGGCGGCGATGTCGATGATGGCCAGCCCGAAGTTCAGCGTCGACTGGACGGTGATGGGTGCGAGCGTGTTCGGGAAGATGTGTCTGACGAGCACACGTGGGTCTGCCGCCCCGAGTGCGACCGTGGCGTCGATGTACTCGTCTTCGAGCACCTTCAGCGCCGCCCCGCGGACGACGCGGGCGAACCGCGGCGTGTACACCAGTATCAGCGCGAGGACGGCCTTCCAGAGGCCGGCACCGAAGATGGCGACGAGCGCCAGCGCGAGGAGCAGGGACGGGAACGCGAGCAGCACGTCCATCGTGCGCATGATGACGTTGTCAGTCGCGCCGCCGTAGTAGGCGGCGATGATGCCGAGTCCGACGCCCGCCACCGTCGAGATGGCGACGGTGATGGTGCCGAACTTCAGTGCGATCCACGCGCCGTACAGCGTCCGCGAGTAGATGTCGCGTGCCGATGCGTCGGTCCCGAACAGGCCGGCGGATTCGGCCGCCCCCGTCCAGACCGGCGGTGCGCGGTCGGGGATGGTGCCACCCAGTTGCGAACTCCGGAGTACGTCGATGTCGTACGCGAACCGTGCGAAGATGGCCAGGAGCAACATCCCGAAGATGATGGTGAGTCCGATGAGTGCGAGTCGATTCGACAGCAACTCGGAGAGGAACGGCGAGTTGCGCAGTCGGTCGACGACCCCCCTGTCCTCGAAGTCGCTGGTCTGTGTCTCAGTGCTCATTGTTATTGTTCGATCCGCGGGTCGAGGTAGCTGTACGTGATGTCGACGCCGAGGTTCACGAGCGTGAACAGCAGCGCGAACGTCAACACGGTCCCCTGGACGACGGGGTAGTCGGTGTCGCTGATGGCCTCGACGAGCGTCGTCCCGACGCCGCCGATGCCGAACACGGTCTCGGTCAGCACCGCGCCGCCGAGGAGGCTCCCGAACTGGATGCCGATGACCGTGACGACGGGGATGAACGCGTTCCTGAAGCCGTGTTTCAGGACGGTTATCTTCGCACCCTGCCCCTTCGCGCGGGCGGTCCGCATGTAGTCCTGTCTGACGACCTCGAGCATCGACGACCGCATCATCCGGGAGATGAGCGCCATCGAGTAGACGCCGATGGTCACCGCCGGCAGGAACATGTGGTGGACCGCCGATATCCAGGCGTCGAGGCGGCCGAGCAACAGCGTGTCGACCGTGACCATCCCGGTCAGCGGGAGTTCCATCCCGAACAGCGTCCAGTGGTCGTCGAGGAAGATGGTCGAGGAGATACGGCTCCCGGCGGGGAAGAGGCCGAGCCACGCCGAGAAGAACAGGATGAGCAGCGGTCCGGACCAGTAGATGGGCACCGAGATGCCGGTGAGGGCCCCGATGCGGGTGAGGTGGTCCGTGAGGCTGTCCTGCTTCACGGCCGAGAGGACGCCCAGCGGGATGCCGAGCATGATGCCGATGGCCTGTCCGTAGAGCGCGAGTTCGATGGTGACGGGCAGCCGCGTCGCGAGCACCTGCCGGACCGGGTTCCCCTGCGAGACCTGGTAGGAGTCGCCGAACTTGAACTGCGCGGCGTCGACGAGGAACCGACCGTACTGGACGTACAGCGGGTCGGTCAGCCCGAGGCTCTCACGGACCGCCTCCACCTGGGACTGTGAGGCACGCTGCCCGACGATGATGCGGGCCGGGTCGCCCGGCGCGAGGTGGAGGATGGCGAACACCAGCGACGCCACTCCGAACAGCACCGGAACGAGCAACAACAGCCGTTTCAGGACGAACCGCTTCGAAACCATGTTGTAAGACGGTGGGACGTTAGATATCCCGGGTAAAAACGCTTGGTATCCGGCCGCGGGTCGCCGAACCCTCAGCCGAGCTGGACCTGTTCGAGGAACGGACCGCCGACGGAACTGACGGTGTAGGAGTCGGGGACGACCGCCTCGTTCACCGCACGGAGCGTCTGGGCGTAGTCGATGAACACCCAGGGGGCTTCGTCGTTCGCGATGGCGCTCGCCTCCTCGTAGAGGGTCTGGCGGGTCGACTCGTCGTAGGTCGACTGGGCGTCACGGACCTTCTGCATGTACTCGGTGTTCGCCCACGCGGACACGTTGAGGGTGCTGTAGTTCTCGGTGTCGAAGCTGACCCAGTCCTGGCCCTGCGGGACGGCGTCCAGCGAGACCTTCGGGTCGAGCAGGACGTACATGAAGTTGTCCGGGTCGGCGTTGTCGGTGTACCAGCCGAGGAAACACGCGTCGTGGTTCCCCTGGTCGGTGTAGTCGAGGTAGGAACTGAACGTCGAGAACTGGTTCAGGTTCACGGTCATGCCGATCTCCTCGAGGTCGGACTTGACCTGGTTCGCCGTCTGGACGGGGCTCGGGTTGTACCCACGCGGGTTCGAGAAGTGCGCCAGTTCGAACTCGAGGTTCGAGACGCCGGCCTCCTCGAGGAGCGTCTGTGCTTGCTCCTTGTCGTGCGGGTACGGTTCGAGGTCGTCGTTGTGCCCCATCACGTCCGGCGGGAGCGGCTGGTCGGCCTGGCTGGCGAAGCCCTGGTAGATGTCGTTGACGATGGCCTCCGTGTTGATGGCGAGGCTGATGGCCTTCCGGACCTGCTTGTTGCGGAACGCCTCGACGCGCTCCATGTTGAACGCCATGTAGCCGACGTTGATGCCGTTCTTCGAGACCAGTTCGGCCGTGTCCGAGTCCTGGGCCTGCTGTGAGGACTGGGAGTCGAGGTTGTCGGTGATGTGGGAGTCGCCGTTGATGACGTCCTGGACGCGGGTCGAGTTCTGGCCGATGGTCTTGAACACGACGCCGTCGACGTTCGGGCCCTCGCCCCAGTAGTCGCCGTACGCGCCGAGGCTGACGCGGGAGTTCGCGTTGTCGAGTTCCTCGAACGTGAACGGACCGGTCCCCTGCGGGTTCGTCCCGAGGGCGGTCTGGTCGTCGAGGGACTCTATCTGGGCCTTCGAGAGGATGGCCGCGGCGAACATCGCCAGGTTGCGCAGGAACGGCGCGTACTGCTGGACGAGGTTGATCGTGAGTTCGTAGTCGGAACTGGCGTCGATGCTCTCGACCCAGTTGCCGAAGGTGAACGGCCCGTAGCCCGAGCGGGCGTCGCCGAGGTAGTACTCGTACTCCGAGTCGGTGAACCGCTGGATGGTCGCCTTCGCGTCGGCGGCGGTGAACTCCTCGCCGTTGTGGAACGTGACGCCCTCACGGAGCGTCAGGGTCGCCGTCGTCCCCTCGAGCCCGTACTCCGTCGCCAGGCCGTCGATGAGCTGGCCACCGCTCCCGGCCTCGAACTGGATGAGCTGGTCGAATATCTGGTTGGTTACCTTCGCCACCTCACCGCTCGTCGTCTGCTGTGGGTCGTAGTTCTCGGGGTGGTCACCACGCGCGTAGACCAGTGTCCCACCTCCGTCGCCACCTGTTAGTGAGCCTAGACATCCTGCCGTCATCGTCGTCGCGACGGTCGCTCCACCTGCCGCTTTCAAGAAGTTCCGCCGGTCGATATCACGTGCCATAGGCAACGATTGCTACCACTGGCTTTATAAACATACCGATAGGGTGACAACAGTTCACAAAACTAATGTAGTGAACTACGATTCGAGTACACTCTTCGCCGAGAGGTTACCGGTCGTCGACCAGGTGACAGGCTGCCGGATGGGGTCCGTCGCCACGGGTGGGTTCCTCGCGCTCGCAGGGGCTCTCGAAGTGCTCGCGGAGCAGGTCGGCAGCGTCCTCCCAGTCGTCGTCGACGAGTCGCTCCGTCGCCCGGGCGACGACGTCGCCGACCTCGCCGGTCGGTCGCGTGTCGAACTCGCGGTCGAGTATCTCGTCGACCACCGCCTCCGTGTTCGCGCCACCGTCGGTCGCCGCCGCAGTCGCCCGCTCCTCCCGTTCCGCGGTGGCCTCACGGACGACGTCGACGGGGATGTCCCGGTCCTCGACGCGTTCGCGGTAGTTCATCACCTCGCGGTAGAGCTCCTGGTCGACGTTCAGGCCGTCCGGTTGGATGACCTGTGGACACCGCGTCCGGAAGTTACACCCGGAGGGCGGGTCGATGGGACTCGGCACGTCGCCCTTCAGGATGACGCGGTCGTCGGTGTCTGCGAGCGGGTCAGGTCTGGGAATCGACGACAGGAGCGCCTGCGTGTAGGGGTGCCGTGGGTCGTCGAACAGTTCCACGGTCGGCGCGCTCTCGACGACCTTCCCGAGGTACATGACCGCGACGCGGTCGCAGATGTGCCGGACGACGCTCAGGTCGTGGGCGATGAACAGGTAGGTCAGCCCGAACTCCTCCTGCAGGTCCTCGAGCAGGTTCAGTATCTGGGCCTGCACGGAGACGTCCAGCGCCGACACCGGTTCGTCGGCGACGATGAAGTCGGGGTCGACAGCGAGCGCACGGGCGATGCCGACGCGCTGGCGCTGCCCGCCCGACATCTCGTGTGGGTACCGGTCGAACTGCGCCGGGTCGAGACCCACGGCCTCCATGAGTTCGACGGCGCGGTCCCGGCGGGCCTCGCGTGCCGACCTGTCGCCGGTGTCCTCGGGCAGACCGTGTATCTTCAGCGGTTCGACGATCGTCTGGCCGACGGTCATCCGGGGGTCCAGCGACGACAGCGGGTCCTGGAATATCATCTGGAGGTCCCGGCGCTTCTCCCGGAGGTCGCCGCTTCCGCCGCCGATCAGGTCGTCGCCGGCGTAGACCACGGTCCCGCTCGTCGGTTCCAGCAACTGGAGGATGGTCCGGCCGGTGGTCGACTTGCCACACCCGGACTCGCCGACCAGCCCCAGCGTCTCGCCCTCGTAGATGTCGAGCGAGACGCCGTCGACCGCCTTGACGGTCTGTGGCTCGGTCGCCAGCCACTTGTCGAGCAGGTCGTCGGCCTGCGAGAAGTACTTGCGCAGGTCCTCGACGTGGAGCAACGGGTCGCCGGTGAACGTCTTCGACTCGGCCGACATCGCGGGTTCCTCGGCCCCGTACTCGCTCCTGTCGAAGTCCTCGAGGATGCACTTGGCCCGGTGGTCGGTCGTCTCCGGTCCGTGCTGGAGGTACGGAATCTCCCCGCTCGTACACTCCTCCTTGGCCCACGGGCACCGCGGCGCGAAGTGGCAGCCATCGGGCATGTCGATGAGGTCGGGGACGTTCCCCTCGATGGGGTCGAGACGGTCGGTGTCCTCCCGTGGAATCGACTGCAGCAGTGCGTACGTGTAGGGGTGTGACGGGTCGTGGAATATCTCCTCGACCGGTCCCTCCTCGACTATCTCGCCGGCGTACATGACGGCGACGCGGTCGCAGGTCTCGGCGACGACGCCGAGGTCGTGGGTGATGAAGAGCACGGACATGCCGAGGTCGTCCTGCAGGTCGTTGATGAGGTCGAGAATCTGCGCCTGGATGGTCACGTCCAGCGCCGTCGTCGGTTCGTCGGCGACGAGCAACTGCGGCCGACACGCGAGTGCGATGGCGATGAGGACGCGCTGGCGCATCCCGCCGGAGAACTCGTGAGGGTACTCGTCGATGCGGGCCTCGGGTTCGGGTATCCCGACGGCGTCGAGTATCTCGATGACGTCGTCGACCACCTCGTCCGGGAGGTCCTGTCCCGGGAACGCTTCGCGGACCGCGTTCAGCCACGTGTCCTTCCGTTGCCCGCCGTAGCGGTGGAGTTTCAGGCTCTCGGCGACCTGCTCGCCGACGGTCATCGCGGGGTTGAGCGAGGTCATCGGGTCCTGGAATATCATGCTCATCTCCCCGCCACGGATGTCGCGCATCACCGTCTCGGGGGCGCTCGCCAGGTCCACGACGCCGTCGGTGACGAACTCGCTCGCCCGTTCCTCGTACTTCTCTTCGAGACGCTCTGCGAGGTCGTCGTCCCTGAACAGTATCCGTCCGTCCGCCACGTCGCCCGGTTCCTCGACGAGTTGCATCGCCGAGAGCGCGGTCACGCTCTTGCCAGACCCACTCTCGCCGACGAGTCCGACGGTCTCGCCGCGCCCGACGGTGAGGTCGATGCCGTCGACTGCCTTCACCGTCCCGCGGGCGGTGTCGAACTGCGTTCTGAGGCCGGAAATAGACAGGAGATCGGTCACTATTGGATTGGCGGCGTTGACGAACAATAATTCTTCGCATGCGGCGTGGCCACCGGCCGTCCGGGGAGTGGAAGGCTTTTTGTCGGTGGCTACCTCGGCCGAGAGTATGGACGAGTTCGAGGACGCCGAGGCGGTCGAGACGGTCGCCAACCGCGTGACGCCCGTCTGGGGGCAGGTCGTGGCAGACATGGAAGCGACCGCCGAGGAGTACCGCGAGGACGGCTGGACTGCGGTGGAGTGCCACCCCGGCGACGTCGCCGCCATCGCCGACGAGGACGTCGGGCGGGACGACGCCCGGACGGGACTGGACGTCCTGGTTCCCGACGACGAGTTCGACACCGTCGCCGACCTCGTCGACGGTCCCGGCGAGTTCGACGAGGTCGACGTCTTCCGTGCAGAGCAGAACGGCGTCGTCTTCTTCGTCGCCGCGCTGGAGAACGAGACGGCCGAGGCGGTCGTCCTCGTCCCGGCGTACTACAGCGTCGGGAGTTCGGAGTCGTTCGTCGAGATGGTCCGGCGGGAGGGCGAACTCAGGATTCACGTCCGACCGCTCGACCGGCGTCGCATCCTGACGTTCGCACAGACCGACCCCGACCTGTTCCTGCCGGAGTCGGACTGAGGCCTCAGTCGTCGTTCCGCAACTCGGCACTCGCCTCGCGAACCTCCCGCATCACCGACGAGATTCGCTCCTCGGCGTCGAGTTCCTCGTCGACCGAGAGATCGACGCCCTCCACTTCGAGCAGGAACTTCGCGACCTCCGTCGACTCGTACATCACGTCGTCCAGTTCCTCGGCCGTGAAGAAGTCACACATCGCGCCGTAGAGGAACGTCGCGCCCGCCTTGCGTACCTTCTCCTCGAACGCCGACCGGGCCTGGTTGACCGCCTGCGGCGTGTACGTGTCGGTCATGAACGGGACGAGTTCGGGCAGGTTCTCGCCGATCTTGGTCATCTCGACGCCCGTCTCGGTGCGGAAGTCGGAGCACAGGCGGCCGATGGCCCACTCCCGGGCCGTGATGTACGTCCGGTCGCGGAGGAACTCGTTCACCCGGTCGTACTGGGCGCCGTCCATCTTCTGGAACCGGTCGTACCTCGCGACGTCCGCCGGGACGTCCAGCGTCTCCTCGTCCGGGACGCCCGGGGTCGGGTCCGTGACCTGCTCGTCGTCGGAGACTCGCTCGTCCGGCGCGTCCGGCGCCTGCTCGCCGCCTCCGTCGTCGGAGACTCGCTCGTCCGGGGCATCCGGCGCCTGCTCGCCGCCCCCGTCGTCGGAGCGGGTGACCGTCCCGCCGTTCTCGACGGCGTCACTTCCTTCGGTCACGTTGTCCCCCTCGACAACGTCTTCCCCATCGAGTCCGTCGCCGGACTGCTCCTCGGTCATGGGCATTCGTACCCGTCTCTCGTTCAAAAAAGTTCCTTGGTACGGGAGTGCCTAACCCGGTCGCCGGCGACGGTGCCCCGGTACCGTGCCCTCGCCCCGAGACCCAACCCGCAGGCTTTTACCCGGACTGCCGCCCAGAAGCGAGTATGACCGAGGCGACGGGTATCGTGGGGGAGTTCCTCGCCCTCAAGGAGGAGTCCGACGCAGACGTGCTCGCGATGCAGTGTGGCGACTTCTACGAGTTCTTCGCGGACGACGCGGAACTCGTCGCCGAGGAACTGGACCTGAAGGTGAGCCAGAAGTCGAGTCACGGTTCGTCGTACCCGATGGCGGGCGTGCCCGTCGACGACCTGACGCCGTACCTGAAGGCGCTGGTCGAACGCGGGTACCGGGTCGCCGTCGCCGAACAGCACGAGACCGACGGGAGCATCTACCGGGAGATAGAGCGCGTCGTGACGCCGGGGACGCTGCTGTCGGTCGGCGGTGCCGACGCGCAGTACCTCGCCGCCGTGGTCAGGGACGGCGACGACTACGGCCTGGCGTTCGCGGACGTGACGACCGGCCGGTTCCACGTGACGAGCGTCGCCGGCGACGACGCCGCGCTGACGGAACTGTACCGCTTCGGACCGGCCGAGGTCCTGCCCGACCCCGGGGTCCGGGACGACGGCACGTTCTGCGACCGGGTCAGAGAGCGCACCGACGCACGACTGTCGCTCCCGGACGCCGAGACGTTCGCCCCCGGCCGGGCGGGCAGCGTCGCCCGCGACCACTTCGGCGACGAGACGTTCGAGAGTCTGGGGGTCGGTGACCTCGGCGTCCGGGCGGCGGGCGCCGTGCTCTCGTACGTCGAGGAGACCGGGACGGGCGTGCTGGCGTCGATGACGCGGGTCCAGCCGTACCACGGCGACGACCACGTCGAACTCGACGCGACGACCCAGCGGAACCTCGAACTGACCGAGACGATGCACGGCGACCGGTCGGGCAGCCTGTTCGCCACGGTCGACCACACCGTCACCAGCCCGGGTGGTCGGTTGCTGAAGGAGTGGCTCCAGCGCCCCCGGCGGGACCGCGACCTCCTCGACCGGCGGCAGGCGGCCGTCGGCGCGTTCGCCTCGGGCGCACTCGGCCGGGAGGAGGTCCGGGAGGTACTGGCCGACGCGTACGACCTCGAACGCCTCGCCTCGAAGGCCGTCGGCGGGACCGCCGACGCGACCGACCTGCTCCGGGTGCGGGACACGCTCGCCGTCCTGCCCGACCTCGCCACGGCCGTCGACGCGTCGCCCCAGCTCGCGGACTCGCCCCTCGTCGACGTGCTGTCGCGGCCGGACCGCGACGCCGCGGCCGACCTGCGGGCCGAACTCGCCGACGCGCTCGCCGAGGACCCGCCGAAGACGACGACGCAGGGTGGCCTGTTCCAGCGCGGCTACGACGAGGAACTCGACGAGGTGCGCGAGCGACACGAGGCGGTCCAGTCGTACTTCGACGACCTCGCCGACCGGGTGAAACGCGAGTACGGCCTGAGCCACGTCACCGTCGACCGGAACAAGACCGACGGCTACTACGTCCAGGTCGGCAAGTCCGCCGCCGACGGCGTCCCGGACCACTTCCGGCACGTGAAGACGCTGAAGAACTCGAAGCGGTTCCGCACGGACGAACTCGCGGAGAAGGAGCGCGAACTGTTCCGCCTGGAGGAACGACGCGCCGACCTCGAAGCGCGCCTGTTCGAGGGCTTGCGGGACCGGGTCGCGGCCCGCGCCGAACTGCTGCAGGACGTCGGGCGAACCGTCGCCGAGGTCGACGTGCTGGCGGGACTCGCCACCCACGCCGTCTCGAACGACTGGACGCGCCCGACGCTCACCGACGACCGCGTCCTCGACGTGCGTGCCGGCCGGCACCCGGTCGTCGAACAGACCGTCGAGTTCGTCCCGAACGACTGCCGCATGGACGACGAGCGCACGTTCACCGTCGTCACCGGCCCGAACATGAGCGGGAAGTCGACGTACATGCGCCAGACCGCGCTCGTCGTCCTGCTCGCACAGGTCGGGAGCTTCGTCCCCGCCCGCGAGGCCACGGTCGGTCTCGTCGACGGCATCTACACGCGGGTCGGTGCGCTGGACGAACTCGCCCAGGGCCGGTCGACGTTCATGGTCGAGATGCAGGAACTCTCGAACATCCTCCACTCGGCGACCGAGGACTCGCTGGTCGTCCTTGACGAGGTGGGTCGCGGGACCGCGACGTACGACGGCATCTCGATCGCCTGGGCCGCCGTCGAGTACCTGCACAACGAGATTCGGGCGAAGACGCTGTTCGCGACCCACTACCACGAACTGACGGGGCTCGCCGAACACCTCGAACGCGTCCGGAACGTCCACGTCGCGGTCGACGGCGACCCGGACTCGCCGTCTTCGGGCGGGGGTTCGTCCGGGCGCGGCGGCGACGTCACGTTCCTCCGGACCGTCCGCGAGGGCCCGACCGACCGGTCCTACGGCGTGCACGTCGCAGACCTCGCGGGCGTCCCCGCTCCCGTCGTCGACCGCGCCCGGGACGTCCTCGACCGCCTGCGACAGGAGAAGGCCATCGAGGCGAAGGGGAGTGGCGACGGCGACGGCGGCACCCAGCAGGTCGTCTTCGACGTCGACAGCGGGACGATGCGGCCGACCGACGCGTCGGCCGACGGCGGGCAGTCGGCCGGGACGCAGGGGTCGGACGAACCCGCACTCGACCCGGCCGTCGAGTCCGTCCTCGACGAACTCCGGTCGGTCGACGTGAACGAGACGTCGCCGGTCGAGTTGCTGGCGCGGGTCCAGGCCTGGCAGGCGGAACTGGACGAGGAGTGAGCGAGTCGGGCCGCTGGTGAGCACCACGGTCGTCGACACCGGGTAGTATGGGGTGTGTACCCCGGCTTTCCGACAGACTACTTTTGGGGCCGACGCCCGTTACCTGTGCCGGACGAATGGACGTGAGAACCGGCCTGTCCTACGGCGACGTCTTGCTCGTACCACAGGGGTCGTCGGTCGACTCCAGGGACGACGTCGACCTCTCGACCGCGCTCGCACCCGACCTCGAACTCGACGTCCCGGTGCTCGGCGCGGCGATGGACACGGTGACGGAGGCCGACCTCGCGACCGAACTCTCCGCGGCCGGCGGACTCGGCGTCGTCCACCGGTTCGCGACCGTCGACGAACAGGCTGCCGAGATACGGGCCGTGACCGACGCGGGCGAACGCGCCGCCGTCGCCGTCGGCATCGACGAGGCGGTCAGGGAACGCGCGGCCGCCGGTATCGACGCCGGCGCGGCGGCCGTCGTCGTCGACGTGGCCCACGGCCACCTCGAACGGGCCCTCGACGCGACCGGGCGCCTCGCCGACGCGTTCCCCGACGTCCCGCTCGTCGTCGGGAACGTCGCGACCCCAGAGGCGGTGCGCGACCTCGCCGTCGCGGGTGCCGACTGCGTCAAGGTGGGCGTCGGTCCCGGGTCGCACTGCACGACCCGGGCGGTCGCCGGGGCCGGGGTGCCCCAGTTGACGGCGGTCGACGACTGCGCCGACGCCGCCCGTCCACGCGGCGTGGCGACCATCGCCGACGGCGGCATCCGAACCTCCGGCGACGCGGTCAAGGCGCTCATGTCCGGCGCGGACGCGGTGATGCTCGGGGGCTTCTTCGCCGGCACCGACGAGGCCCCCGGCCGCATGGTCAGGATCGACGGCGAGCGCTACAAGGTCAGCCGCGGGATGGCGAGCGAGGCGGCCAACGACGACCGGACCGACAAGGACGTGCCCGTCGACGCGGGGGAGGGCGAGGAGGTGCTCACGCCCGCCGTCGGGCCGCTCCGGCCGCACCTCGACGAGTTCCTCGCCGGAATCAGGTCCGGCCTCTCGTACTGCGGCGGACTCGACCTCGCCACGGCCCGCGACAACGCCGAGTTCGTTCGCGTCACCGCGAGCGCCCGCGAGCGAGAGGGTATCCACTCCGTCGAGGCGAAACTGACGGCGGCGGTGTACGGCGGCGAGGCCGACGACGACTGACGTCGCCGGACGTCACGGACGCAACCTTCTTTGCTGGAGTGCCGGAACCGGCGCACATGGACGACGTCGTCGTCGACCGACTCCCGCCAGAAGCGGCGTTCGAACTGGTCGCCCACGAGACCCGGGTCCGGGTGCTTCAGGCACTGCTCGACGCCGACGAACCGCTCGCGTTCAGCGACCTGCGAGAGGCGGTCGGGATGCGTGACACCGGGCAGTTCAACTACCACCTCGGCAAACTCACCGACCAGTTCGTCACCGGCGAGGACGGGGACGGCTACGCGCTGACGCGCGAGGGGGCTCGCGTCGCCGGCGCGGTCCTCTCCGGCGGGTACACGAAGGGCATCGAGGCGGACCCGGTCCGGATGGACGCCACCTGTCCCGAGTGCGAGGCGCGCCTGGAGGCCCGGTTCCACGACACCGAGGTCCGCATCACCTGTATCGACTGCGACCTCGACTTCGCCCAGGTAGACGTCCCACCGGGTGCGCTCGACGGCCACACGGCGACGGAGGCTGTCGACGTGGCCCACCGGTGGACGAAACGCGTCCACCACACCGCAGACCTCGGCTTCTGTTACGTCTGCGACGGCCCCCTCGACAAGTGGCTGCTCGACGGGGAGGCGGACGACGTGCCGGAGTGGCTCTCCGACGGCCCGTTCGAGGCGTTCTCGCGATACGAGTGCCAGCGCTGTGGCACCGGCTGGTTCACCGACGTGGGCCTCTCGTTGCTCTCGCACCCGGCCACGGCCGCCTTCCACTACGACCACGGCGTCGACGTCCGGGAGACGCCGCTCTGGGAACTCGACTGGGTCAGCGCCGACGCGACGAGCGTGGTCGGCAGGGACCCCCTCCGCGCCGAGGTGTCGGTGACGATAGCCGACGAGACGCTGACGCTGACCGTCGACCGCGACCTGACGGTCGTCGACGAGCGCCGGACGGACTCCTGACCGGCGACGCACCTACAGCAGGTAGAACGCCCCGATTCCGACGGCACCGCCGCCGAAGATGAGGTAGACCGCGTCGACGTCCCGGTGGAACAGCCAGAACGTGCCGACGGCCAGGACGGCCGTCAGCGGGTCGACGATGGACTCCCGTGCGAGCGTCACGGTCGCGCCCAGTATCGCCCCGACCACGGCGGCGTTCACGCCCAGGAGCGCCGACTGGACCACCTCGTCGTCCCTGACCCGGGCGAAGTACGGGAAGAACCCGAGGATGAACACGAACGAGGGGCCGAACGCGCCGACGGTCGCCACGAGCGCACCCACGACGGCGACGGCGACCGCGCCGCCGGACGCGTCGAGCAGGAGTTTGTACCCGACGAAGGCCGTCGTCATCACGACCGGCCCCGGCGATAGCTGGCCGATGGCGACGCCGTCGACGAACTCGCGGGCGGTCATCCAGCCGAACTCGTTGACGACGAACTTCTCGATGAACGGTATCAGCACGAGGCCGCCGCCGTAGATGAACGACCCGGTGTAGAGCATGAACAGGAAGAGCTGCACCCACTCGTTCGCCCAGAGGGTCGTGAGCAGTCCCCACACTGGTGAGGCCTCCAGCGCGCCCCGGACCCGCGGTCCCAGCAGGTCGAGGACGCGGTCGCGGAGGAGGTACACCCCCGCCGCGGCCGCGCCGACGAGACCCCACAGCCCGACCCGGCGAGCGTTCCGGCGCACCCACGTCGACCGGTAGACCGCGACGGCGACGAGTCCGGCCGCGACGAACGAGACGACCGGATTCGGGTTCACGACGACGGTGACGACCAGCGTCGCGACGAGCAGGACGGCGAGGAGGTAGTCGACGGTCCACGTCTCCTGGCCGACGTCGAACTCGGCGTCGGTTCGGCCCTCGGCCAGCGCGGAGTGGCCCATCGACCACGCCGCGCCAGTGACGAGTCCGATGACGACCGGGTTGATGCCGTAGAAGAACGCCTCGACCGACGGGACGGTCTGGTACGCGAAGTAGAGCCACGAGAAGCACACGACGAGGACGAACGTCGGGAGCATGAACGCACCCCCGGCGACGAGTGCGCCGAGGGTCCCGCCGCGGACCCAGCCCATGAAGATGCCGAGCTGGGTCGACGCCGGTCCGGGGAGCGTGTTGCAGATGGCCAGCCCCTCCATGAACGTCCCCTGGTCGGTCCACCCCTCGTCGCCCACGAGGTCGTCCTCCATCATCGCGATGTGGACAAGCGGGCCACCGAACCCGACGACGCCGATGTAGAGGAAGTACAGGGCTATCTCGCGGAGGTGCTCGGCCGTCGACTCGCCGGCGTACGACCGGGACGCATCGCCTCTCGCGGAATCGGTCATCGACGTGACGCTCTCGGGGCTGACACAAAAATCGACCTGCTAGCACGTCGAACGCCGGGACCCGGGGGCCGGTCGCTTGCTGGGGTGCGTCGGTCGCCGGCCCGGGTGCTCACCGGCGGAGCAGGCTGTAGTCGTGGTCCGGGGTGTACCGCCGGAACAGCAGGCTGTTCGTCAGCACCGACACCGACGACAGCGCCATCGCGCCGGCGGCGAGCACCGGCTGGAGCAGGCCGAACGACGCGAGGGGAATCATCGCCGTGTTGTAGCCGAGCGCCCAGAACAGGTTCTGGCGCACCTTGGCGAGCGTCCCCTCGCTGATGCGGATGGCCTTGACCACGTCCAGCGGGTCGGAGCGCATCAGCGTCACGTCGCCAGCCTCGATGGCCACGTCGGTCCCGGACCCGATGGCGACGCCGACGAACGCGGTGGCCAGCGCGGGGGCGTCGTTGACGCCGTCGCCGACCATCATCGCCTTCGTGCCGTCCTGCTGGATGGCGTCGACCGCGTCGGCCTTGTCCTCGGGCAGGACGCCCGCACGGACGTTCTCGGGGTCGATGCCGACGTCTTTCGCGACGGCGCGGGCGGTGCGCTCGTTGTCGCCGGTGATCATGTGGACCGCGACGTCGCGCTCGCGCAGCGCCGCGACGGCCTCGCGCGAGGACTCCTTGACGGTGTCCGCGTCCGCGACGACGCCGACCACTGCGTCGGCGACGGCGACGAGCATCGCCGTCTTCCCCTCGTCCTCGAGACGGTCCATCGCATCCTCGGCGGGGGACGGGTCGACGTCTGCCCCTTCGAGCAGGGCCCGGTTACCGACGAGGATCGTCCGTCCCTCGACGGTCGCACGGACGCCCTTGCCGGGCACGTTCTCGAACGACTCGGCGTCGGCGAGGTCGAGGTCGCGCTCCTCGGCACCCTCGACGATCGCTTGCGCGAGGGGGTGTTCGCTGTCTCGTTCGGCCGAGGCGGCCATCCGGAGGACGAACGACTCGTCCACCCGGACCTCGGCGAGACCGCCGTCGGCGCGTGCCTCGCCACCGTCGGGTCGTGCGTCCTCGAGTGCGACCACGTCGGTCAGGCGCATCTCGCCGGTCGTGAGGGTCCCCGTCTTGTCGAAGACGACGGCCTCGACGTCGCGGACGCGTTCGAGCACGTCGCCGCCCTTGAACAGGACGCCGTTCTGTGCCCCGATGGTCGTGCCGACCATCGTCGCCGCCGGAGTCGCCAGTCCGAGCGCGCAGGGACAGGCGATGAGGACCGCGGAGGCGAAGACGACGACCGCGAACTCGAAGACGCCGACCCCTCCAGGCCCGCCGAGGACGACCCCCCACAGCGGCAGGGAGTCGACGAAGCCGGCCATCGCCTCGGGGGCGAGGTACCAGACGGTCCCCCAGAGCAGGGCGTTCGCGATGACCGCCGGGACGAAGTACGCGGAGATGCGGTCCGCGACGCGCTGGATGTCGGGCTGGCGCGACTGGGCCTCCTTGACCGTCTCGACTATCTGCTGGATGGCCGTGTCGCTCCCGACCCGGGTCGCCTCGACGACGAGCACGCCGTTCTCGTTGATGGTCGACCCGACCACCTCGTCGCCGGGTTCCTTCGAGACCGGCACGGACTCGCCGGTGACCATCGACTCGTCGACCGCGCTGTCGCCGTCGACGACGACGCCGTCGGTCGGTATCTGCTCGCCGGGCCTGACCTTCATCCGGTCGCCGACCGCCACCTCGTCGAGGGGAACCTCGCGTTCGGTCCCGTCGTCGCCGACGAGCGTCGCGGTGTCGGCCTCCATCTCCAGCAGCGAGCGCAGGGCCTCGCTGGCCTGTCCCTTCGAACGTGCCTCCAGGTAGTTCCCGAGCGTGATGAACACCAGGATGAGCGCGGCCGTGTCGAAGTACAGCCCCGCCCCCTCGACGCCGAAGACGAGGACGCCGAGGCTGTAGAGGTACGCCGTGGACGACCCGAGCGCGATGAGGACGTCCATGTTCGCGGTCCGGTTCCGCACCAGTGCCTTGTAGGAGTTCTCGTAGAAGGGCCGGCCGAGGGCGTACTGCACCGGCGTGGCCAGCGCGAACGCGACCCAGCCGAAGCGCAGGCCGGTCTCCGGAACCGTCTCGGGGAGCAGGCCCAGCGACAGCAGGTGGTCAGCCATCATGAACAGCAACGGCAGCGAGAGCACCGCACCGAACAGCGTCAGGCGCTTCTGCGTCCGTATCTCGTCCTGTCTGGCGACGTCGCGGGCGTCTTGCTCCGCGCCGGCGTCGGCGCCCTCCTCGGGACGGACCGGCGTGTAGCCGACGGACTCGATAGCATCGTACAGGTCGGTCAGGTCGACCTCGCCTGGGAGGTACTCGACCCGGGCCTCGTCGGTGGCGAAGTTCACGTCCGCCTCGACGACGCCCGGCACGTCCCGCAGGGCCTCGCCGACCGTCTCGGAGCAGTTCGCACACGTCATGTCCGTGACCCCGACGGTCCGGGACGCGGCGACCGGTTCGTATCCAGACTCCTCGACGGCCTCGAATACGGCCGCCAGCGACGTCCGGTCCGGGTCGTATGTGACCCGTGCCTCGTCCGTGGCGGCGTTGACCGACGCGTCGCTCACACCGTCGACTCCGAGGACGGCGTCCTGTACGGTCTTCGAACAGTTCGTACAGGTCATCCCACTTACGTCGAAGGTGACCGTTCGTTCACTCATCACCCGGTACTACGGGTCTCCTATTCAACGGAGTTTCCCTTGTCAGACCGGGGCTAGCCAGCGGTCCCGAGTTTGGAACCGAAAGTTCCGGGTCGGGTCGCCGACGCGTCGACCGGCCCGAACTCAGGCCGCCTCGTCGAGTTCCGCGTACCGGTCCCTGAACCGCGCCTCGCACGACTCGCAGCAGAACTGGTAGACTTCGTCGCCGATGCGTGCCGAGACGCCCTCGCTCGTGACGGTGTTCCCGCACTCGGCGCACTCCAGGGCGAACTCGGTGCCGCCGACGCTCGGCGACCACTCCACGTCCGCGACGAGGTCGACGTCGGCGTCCCTGACGACGGTCGGGTCGACGACGGTGTCCAGCCACCGGTAGACGGCGGTGTCCGGGATGCGGGCGTGGAAGGTGACGTCGCCGTCGGCGGTGGTGAACACGTGTTCGACGGCGTCGGCGCCCCGGAGTGCGGACACCACGCCGTCGGCGGCGCCGGGTTCGAGCGCGAGGGTGACGAGGACGGGCGTCCCCTCCCTGAGTTGCGACCGGTCGACGTCGACGGTGAACCGGCGGACGACGCCGACCTCCTGGAGGCGGGTCACGCGGTCGGAGACGGCCGGGCCGGAGAGGCCGACGGCGTCCCCGATGGAGGCGAACGAACGACGGGCGTCGTCGGCGAGCAGTCCGAGGATTTCGACGTCTGTCTCGTCGAGGTCACGCATGGTCGGTCAGAAGCCCCGGTGGGCAAAGAGAGTTGCGGGAATCTGCTTTGGAGTCGAAGGCAGAAATCGATTGCAGGCGCTGAATCGAAAGACCAGCGTCAGAACAGGCCGCCGCCGTAGACGATGAGGACGGCGTCGACCAGCAGGAGGACGGCGACGAGACTGGACGCCTGCAGGAACGGTCTGGCGGCCTGGGCCGGCGTACGGACCTTCTTCTCCTCGAAGTCCCGCTGGAGCTTCCCACACGAGACCTCGACGAGGCCGGTGAGTACGAACCACAGCACGAGCATCCCGAGGACGAGGTGGCCGCTCGTCTCGCCCGTCAGGCGTTCGACCGTGTACAGCGTGCCGGCGAGGTGGCCGCCGGTGACGAAGAGGACGGCCGAGGACCCGCGGGAGAGCCACCGGAAGCGGGAGACGACCGACCGCATCGGTGCGGCGTCGAGTGACCCGTCGACCGCCGACGGGAGCAGTGCGAAGGTGACGAACAGGACGCTCCCCGCCCAGGTGGCGGCGGTGACGCTGTGCAGGGCACGGACGGCGACGTCGATGACGCTCATAGCAGTCGTTGTCACCGCAGGGGGTGCCAAAAGCGTTGTCGACTTCCCTCGACGGCCGGTCCGTCGGTAGCGTCGCGGGGCTACTTCCGCGTTCGACAGTCGCTACAGAGGAGTTCCAGCGTCTCCGCCCCCGACCCGACGATGGTCTCGAGGTCGTCGAGGGGACGGGTGGTGCCACAGCGGTCGCACTCGGCCGTCGGGGTCGAGACCTGGCCGATGAGTCTGTCCACGTCGAAGGAGTCGTCGTCGACGTCCCCGTGCCCCGAATCGGACGACAGGTCGCTGCGAAGGAGCGTGGTGCCGTCGTGCTCGTCGTCGGTCGCGTCGTCGTTTTCTGCGCGGCGGGTCACTTCGTCGTGCTCGTCGCCGGCGAGGGACGCGAGTGCCTCGCCGAAGAACTCGGACGCCAGGTCGTCGGGCAGGCCGGCACTGCCGTAGAGGGTGGAGACGAGTTCCTCCCGGAGGTCGTCCGGCGAGAGACCGTCCTGCCGGGCGACGGACGCGATCGCGTCGGCCTCGCGTTCGTCGAGGCCGGAGAAGCCGTTCGGGTTGCGGAGGTACCGGTCGGCGACAGAGGTGAGATGTCGGCGGACGGTCGGGTCGGCGTCCCACTGGGCGGGGAACGCGTCGTCGATGCGCTCGTCCAGGTCGCCATCGACGCCGTCGTCGGCCGTTCCGACTGCCACCTGTCCCCCGTCGCTGGAGGTGGCGAGGTCCCCGGTGGCCGTTCCGTCGGCGGAGGACGCCACGTGGGCGGCGGCGAGGTCGCACAGGACGCTGAGACTCTCCTGGGTCGACCTCGGCTCGTGGCCGCGACGGTCGGTGAAGATGCGCTCGATACGGTCCACGAGCGCCGCTGGGACCGCTATCTCGACGGTCTCGTCACCGCTGTCGTCGTGCTGTTCCATCGTCAATCGTCTCGCTCCGGATACGTATAAATTCCACCGAATGTTCTCCCGCGCCGTCTCCCGCATCCACGCTCGGTGTCGCGTGAGCGGTCGTCCTCGCCCGGACGAGTGCGCCAAGAGTTAACAGTCGCTGGACCCAATCTCAGTACGATACCGCGACTCATGTGGACCCGAAACCGTCTCACGGTGCTGGCGTTCGCCATCACGATCCTGCTCCTCGGCACCACGTTCGTCTCACCGACGGTCAAGACCCCACCGGGTCCCGACGCCGGCGACGACGACCGGCCGCTCGTCAGCCTCGGCGACTCCGAGACGGTCGTCTGGCCGTACGTCAGCAGTCGCACGGCGTTCGGGGCCCGGGCGAGCGCCCTCAACATCTTCGTCCAGGGTGACGCAGAGCGCGTCCAGGCACGCCTCAAGGCGGACGACGACGGCTGGAACGAGACCACGGTCGCGTTCACCGAGGGCGACGGGCCGGAGACCGACTTCGTCAACGATTCGCTCGTCGTCTGGTCCGACGCCGTCGGCGCGGACCGCTACGTCTACTACCGGTCCGACGACGGGGACGGCTGGACCGACCAGTCGTACCAGTTGCACCACGGCGACTACTTCGGCGGCCAGTACCACATCCGGGCCTACGAGATAGAGACGGGGAGCGAGAACTGGACCGCCGTCCAGGCCCACGCCGAACACTGGGACTGGTTCACCCTGACCCACACCGTCGACAGTCTGGAGGAGGCCCGTATCGACATCGAACAGAAGTTCATACAGGCGTACGGCACCGACGACGTGCGACGGGTCTACCACGACAACGGCGACTCGCACGACCACGACGGCTGGACGACGGTGGTCTACCTCGTCGTGTTGCCGCTCCTCGGTGCGACCACCACCGCCTCGGCGACGTCGGCCGCACGGGCGCTCGTCGACGAGTTGTGGACCCGTCGGACTCGTCTTCGCACCGCCTGCTTCTTCGGCCCGGCGGCGGTCCTGCTCGGGGTTCGACTGGCGGGCATCACCGCCGAGAACGCGCTCCCGGTGTCGCCCGACACCACCGTCGCGGTGCTCTACCCGGTGCTGGTGCTCGGGACGCCGGCCGTGGCGTACCTCTCGGCCCGGGGACTCGACCCCATCGACGGGTTCCTGTTCGGCACCCTCGGGTTCGGGTCCGGCGTCGTCGTCGACTACGGCTTCATCGGCATCAGCGTCCTCCCCATCGAGATAATCCTGCACCGCATCGGCCTCGCCGTCGCCGTCGGCCTCGTGGCCGCCGGGGCGACCCGGTTCGAGGAGTTCGAACTCAGGCAGTCGCTGTTCGTCGGGGCCGGCCTCTGGGGGGCACTCGTCGTGCTCGCGCACTTCGTCTGAATCCGACGTGTGAAGACGCGGGAGGACGTCAATTTTTACCTGTTCGCGTCGAGGTAGGACCATGACGATAGCCCCTCCATCGCTCGTAGCGTCCGCCCGGCGGGGGTGGTCCTCGTGCTAGCCGACCGCCGACAGGTCTGGCGCATCGCGCGGACGGAGTTCGTGCGGACGACCCGGGCAGTCCGCAACAGCACGATGCAGGCCGTCGCCATCGCCGTGGCCATCCTCGGGTTCACGTTCATGTCGGCGGTCATGGGCTACTTCTTCTCCATCGCCGGGCGGCAACTGCGCGCCGGCGAGTTCGGGTCGACGCCAATCACCGGCGGCCTCATCGGCGGCGTGCGTGGCGTCCTCGGCGTCCTCGTCGTCGGACTGGTCGCGATGGCGACGATACGGACCGTCGCCAGTCGCGGTGGCGTCGACGAACCGGAGACGCTCCTGCTCGCGGCCCGGGTCCGCGACGTCGTCCCGGGACTGCTCCTCGCCGAACTGGCGAACTACGTCACATGGCTCGTCCTGCCCATCCTCGTCGCCGTCGGCGGGTTCGCCTACGGCGCCCGTGCACCGCTGGTCGTGCTCGCAGTGCCCGTCGTCGTCGTCGGCGTGCTGGTGCCGGCGCTGTGGCTGGGCTTCTGCCTCGGGGTGCTCGGTCGCCACCTCGCCACCCGGTTCGAACCCATCGCCCGGAACCGGAGCGTCATCCTGCTCCTCGCGGGCCTCGGGTACGTCGCGTTCGTCTTCGGCGACGGCTTCGCCATCCTCTCGGGCGTGCTGTTCGAACCGATGCAGTCGTCACCGCTGTCGTGGTACGCGGACCTGCTCTTGCTCGGTGTCCCGAACGTCGACGCGTCGCCCCTCCGTGCCGGGGCGGCGCTGGCGACGAGCGTCGCGATGGTCGCGGTCCTCTCCCCCGTCTCGGTCCGACTCGTGAACTTCCACTGGTTCTCGGACCCGGCGCTGGAGACCGAACACGAACCGTCGTCGGCGTCGGCGTCGGCCGAGGGCGGTCGACTCGACGCCCTGCTCGGTTCCGCCGGTGGCTGGGCCGGGGTCTTCGACCGGCCGACCCGGAGCGTCGTCCGCGTCGCGTGGACCCGGACCCGACGCGCCCCGATAAAGCTCCTGTACGCCGTCTACCCCGTATTCCTGCTCCTCTCCGACGTCCGCACGGTCGTCGAGACGGGGTCGATACCGGCCCACCTCCCGTGGGTCCTCGGACTCTACGTCGCGTGGGGGGCCGCCCTCGCGTTCGCGCTGAACCCCCTCGGCGACGACGGCCCGGCGCTCCCGGTGACGCTGACCGCACCCGTCACCGGCCGCCAGTACGTCGTCGGCCACGTCCTCGCCGGAGCGCTCGTCGGGGTACCGCTCTCGCTGCTGGTCGTCGGGCCGGTCGCAGCGCTGAGTCCGCTCCCGGTCGAACTGGCCGTGCTGGCCGTCGCCGTCGCCGTCGTCGCCAGCGTGGTCGCCCCGTTGCTGGCGGTCGGCGTCGGCATGCTGTTCCCCCGGTTCGGGAGCGTCAAGGTCGCGGGCAACCGGACGGCCGTCGTCCCGAGCAAGAGCGCGCTCGCGGCGTTCTCGTCCGGTCTCGCGGTCATCGCGGGGAGCGCAGTCCTCGCGTTCGTCCCCGCGGCCCGGGAACTGTTGGCCGGACTGTTCAACGTCGTCTTCGCGTTCGCCACGCCGTGGGAACTCGGGGTGGCGGCCGCGACGCTCCGTCCGGTGGCCCTCGCAGTGCTCGCACTCGGCGTCTGCTCGCCCGTCGCGTCGTACCGCTACGCGGTCCGTCGGTTCGAGCGGTTCACCCTGGAGTGACTCACTGGAACCGCTCGGGAGTCAGTTCGGGCAGTCGCTTCCTGACGACCGTGTACCCCAGCGAGACGAGCAGTCCCCCGATGGCTGCCTGCTGGACCCACCCGTCGAAGACGAGCAGCCCCGGTGCGGCGAAGGCCGCACCGACGACGAAGTCCTCCGGCGCGCCGTCGTACCGGACGTACCGTCTGGGACGGACCCAGCGCCGCTTCGGGTGGAGGTAGACCGCCTGGTCGCTCGTCGCCTCCCACGGCCTGAGTTCGAGTCCGCCGCCCAGCGCGTCGCTCAGCGAGTGGACCGCTGCAGACACGAGGAAGAGGGCGACGCCGACGGTCGGCATCGACGGGGAGAGGACTGCGGCCGCGACCGCCGGGACCGCGAGGAGGCTGTAGTACACGGGGAAGTGCAGCGTCTTCCGGTGGATCGCCGCGAGGTCGAGGTCCGGGAAGACGCCGCCGGCCATCGCTGCCGCCGCGGCCACCGTCCCGTACTCCGGGGCGACGAGGCTCACGGCGGCCGCTATCGCGAGGCCGACGAACGCGTGTGTGGTCGCCATCATCTTGCAGAATGGTCGGGCCTCGGCGACAAAGAGCCTTACCCGAATCCACGTGAGGCGTTAGCTCGTGTCGTCCAGGCCGCTCTCGTGGACGTGGAACCAGCCGAGACCGTACCCGTCGAGGACGACCGAGACGGTGCCGTCCTCGTCGCGGTCGAACTCAGCCTGGCCCAGTATCTCGTGCATCGCGTCCGAGGGTGCCAGACCGGCGTCGATTTCGACGGTACTGGGCTCGTCGGCCAGGTTGTGTACGCAGAGGAGACCGCGGTCCTCCAGGTCGAACCGGTGGACGAACACGCCCGGGTCGTCGACCGCGACGACGTGGCAGGAGCCGTGTCCGATCTCGTGGTGCTCGCGGCGCGTCGAGACGAGCCGTTGCATCCAGTTGAGCAGGGAGTTGGGGTCGGCCAGTTGCGACGCGACGTTCACCTGCTCGGGCGCGAACTGCTCGTCCGAGACGAGCGGTGCGACGAGCGCCGCCTCGGTCGTGGACGAGAACCCGGCGTTGGGTTCGTCCGACCACTGCATCGGCGTCCGGACCGCCTGCCGGCCGGGGAGTTTCGGTTGCTCCCCCATGCCGATCTCGTCGCCGTAGAGCAGGAGCGGGGTCCCCGGCATGGAGAACAGGAGGCTGAACGCGAGTTTGATGCGGTCGGCGTCGCCGTCGAGCATCGGGGCGAGTCGACGGCGGATGCCCCGGCCGTAGATGCGCATCGTCGGCTCGGGCGCGAACTGCTCGAACACCTCCTCCTTCAGGTCCGACGGGAGGCGGCCGAGGTTCAGTTCGTCGTAGTTGCGCAGGAAGTTCGCCCAGTTACCGGCCTCGAGGTCCGGCAGGCGTTCGAGGCCGTCCGCCAGGTGCGCCGCCTCCTCGGTCGCCAGCGCGGCCACGAGGTGTGCGTTCAGCACGAAGTTCAACAGCAGGTCCATCTCGTCGCGTCCGGCGTAGGTCCGCAGTTCGCTGGGGTCGTCGTCCGCCTCGGCCAGGAACACTGCGTCCTGTTGCTGGGTCAGCGCCTGTCGTTTGAGCGTTCGCAGGAGTTCGTGGGAGTTCTCGACCGACTCCGCGCCCGGTCGCTTGGACTGTATCATGAGCGTCGCGGCGTCCACCCGGAACCCGTCGACGCCCAGTTTGAGCCAGAAGTTCATTATCTGTCGAATCTCGTCCCTGACGTCCGGGTTCGAGAGGTTCAGGTCGGGCTGGAACGGGTAGAACCGGTGGTAGTAGTACGCGCCGGCCGCCGAGTCGTACGTCCAGACGCGACTGTCCTCCACCTCGCCCGGGAAGACCGTCCCCCTGCTGGAGTCCGGCGGCGGCGGTTCCTCGGCCCAGACGTAGTAGTCGCGGTACGGCGATTCGGGGTCGGTCCGGGACTCCTGGAACCACGGGTGCTGGTCGGACGTGTGGTTCACCACCAGGTCGGCCAGCACGCGGATTCCGCGGTCGTCCGCCTCCTCGACGAAGTCGACGAAGTCGCCCAGGGTCCCGAGGCGCGGGTCGACGCCGTAGTAGTCGGTCACGTCGTAGCCGTTGTCGCGGTTCGGCGTCGGGTAGAACGGCAACAGCCACAGCACGGACACGCCGAGACGGTTCAGGTAGTCGAGTCTGTCCACGAGGCCGGGGAAGTCGCCGACGCCGTCGCCGTCGGAGTCGGCGAACGTCTCCACGTCGAGGGCGTAGATGACCGCGTTCTCCTGCCAGGGGTCCTGTTCCACGGTTACTGTGACCGTTCGGGAATCCCGCCGGATAAACAGTGAGTCCGTTCGCGCCGGTAAGCACCCGTTTATCGCGTCGTCCCGCCCAGCGGTGCCGACAAGTGCCTCGCCCGCGTACCCCCACCCATGGGCCTGACGCTCTACCGACTCGACGGCTGTCCGTGGTGCGAACTGGTCGCCGACGAACTCCACGACATGGACCTCGACTTCGAGAGCAACTGGGTGGACGCGCTGCACTCGGAGCGGGACGAGGTCAGACGCGTCTCGGGCCAGCGCGTCGTCCCGGTGCTGGTCGACGACGAACGCGGCGTGACGATGAACGAGTCCGAGAACATCGTCGAGTACCTGCAGACGACGTACGACGACTGACTCCTCAGTCGGCGTCGACGTCGACGAGTTCCTCCACGTCGGGGATCTCCACCGACTCGTCGGTCACCTGTTCCATCCGTTCGGCGTGTTTCTGTGCGGCGTAGTCGGCGAGGCCCGCCGGCGAGACGCCGGGACGGTCCTCGCCGGCGGCGGTGGAGACCACCTGCTGGGTCAGCAGTGCGAGTTCGGTCGTCAGGTCGTAGAGGTCCGTCCCGTCGACCTGCCCGGATTCGACGAGGGCTTCGAGTTTCGCCATGCCGAAGCCGACGTGACGCCCCTCGTCGGCGCGGATGTTGCCGAAGCCCTCGACCAGTCCGGGGAGTTCGGGGACGCCCTCGACGCTTCCGTCGAACGTCGTCTGGATGCCGTAGTAGCCGGTCTGGGCGAGGATGCCCTCGACGGTCAGGTGGTAGTGACAGTACGCCTCGGCCCTGGCCTCGGGGCCGTCCTCGGTCAGCAGTCGGTCCATGGCCGCCTCGGTGCGTTCGAACAGTTCGACGTAGGCGTCGGAGTACCAGTGGGGGTCCCTGGGGTTCGACCGGGGCATCCCCCGTCGCTCCTCCTCGGGGTGGACGACGGTCGTCCAGTACCGGTGGAAGAAGTCGGCGTGCTTGGCCTCCTCGTAGAGCTGCGTCGTCACGAACAGCTGGTCGTTCAGGTCCGAGAGGGCGACCGCGAGGGGTGCGAGGTCCTCGGTGACGGCCTCCTCGCCGGCGCCGAACAGCGCGAGCGTGCCACGGAGCTGCTCGAAGGTCGCCTCGTCGAGGTCGGCGATGCGCTCCCGGTCGACGGTCAGGTCGACCGCGCCGGGGTCCCAGTGGCGCTCGACAGCGTTGCGGTAGTAGCGATACGACCGTGTGTCGGTGTCGATTCGGTCCGCGCCGTCGAAGGCGTCCGTCATACCCGGCAATTGGTCCGGGGTGGGAAAAATCGTACCGGGCGGCACCTGCGGCCGACGCCACGTCGCGACCGCCCACGACGGTTCGGACACACTCTTGTCGGAGGGGGCCGTGCCGGCGGATATGCGACTCGAAGATTACTGGGGAGTCGGGCCGAAGACGCACGAGGCCCTGGTCGAGGACCTCGGCGTCGAGCGCGCCGTCTCGGCCATCGAGGCCGCCGACGTTCGGACGCTGGCCGACGCGGGCCTCTCGCGGGGACGGGCGACCCGCATCCTGCGACGGGCGGGCGGCGGCGAGGGGATGGGGATACTGTCGACGGGCGATACGCGGTCGGTGTACAAGGAGTGCATCGACCTCGCCCGCCGGCACGCCGTGACGCGTGACGCGGCGGACAGCATCCGCGTGCTGACGCCACTCGCGAGCAGGGAGGCGATGGAGGCGCGCCTCGACGAGGTGACGATCGCCCGGGAATCGTGGGCGAGCATCGACCCGGCGGACCGCGAGGCCATCCTGGCCGCGTTCGACCGGTACGACGCGGCCGGCGGGGGCGAACGGCCGGCCGTCGAGGCGGCACTCGAACTGCTCGACGTGGGCGTGACCGACGGCCCGTTCGCACCGCTGGCCAGTCTCGACCGCGAGGGACTGGCCGACGCGGCCGATGCGCTCGGGGCGCTACAGGACGGGCGGGTCGCACCGGGTGCCGACGAGCGACTCGACCGCCTCCGCGACGCGCGGGCCGCCGTCGAGACGATGGACGCTAACGCCGTCGACGTCATCGAGGCCATCCGCGACTCGGAAGCGCGGTCGCCCGAAACGTTGCGCACGACCTTCGTCGACCACGTCCGGTCCGAGACCGACGTCGACGCAGAGCGCATCCGCGAGGCCGTCCCGGAGGACGCCCGCGACGTGACGGACTTCGTCGGCGAGGCGCTCCGCGGCCTGACCGCCGACCTCGCGACGGCCGTCGACGAGCGAGCGCGCGAGGTGCGCGTCGACCTCCAGCACGCGATCAGCGACGCCCGCGAGGACGTCGACCGGGCGGTCGCGGCCGTCGACGACATCGCGCTCCAGTTGTCGCTGGCGCGGTTCGCCGAGGCGTTCGACTGCACCCGCCCGACGTTCGTCGAGGGCGAGGCGACGGTGGCCGTCGAGGGGGCACGCAACCTCGACCTGCTCGCCAGGGACGAGGACGTCCAGCCCATCCGGTACGCCCTCGGCGACCACGACCTGTCGCCGCCACCGGGCGACGAGCGCGTCGCGGTGGTGACCGGCGCGAACTCGGGGGGGAAGACGACGCTCCTCGAGACGGTGTCGCAGGTGGTCGTACTCGCGCACATGGGCCTGCCAGTCCCGGCCGAACGCGCCGAACTCTCCGTGTTCGACGACGTGGTGTTCCACCGCCGCCACGCCTCGTTCAACGCCGGCGTCCTCGAATCGACGCTGAAGTCGGTCGTCCCGCCCCTGACCGGCGAGGGCCGGACGCTGATGCTCGTCGACGAGTTCGAGGCCATCACCGAACCGGGCAGTGCCGCCGACCTCCTCCACGGCCTCGTGACCCTGACGGTCGACCGGGACGCCGTCGGCGCGTTCGTCACCCACCTCGCCGACGACCTGGAGCCACTGCCCGAGGAAGCCCGGGTCGACGGTATCTTCGCCGAGGGGTTGACCGCGGACCTGGAGTTACAGGTGGACTACCAGCCCCGGTTCGACCAGCTCGGCCGGTCGACGCCGGAGTTCATCGTCTCTCGACTCGTCGCCGACGCCGACGACCGGGTCGAGCGCGCCGGCTTCGAGACGCTGGCCGCGGCTGTCGGCGAGGAGATGGTCCAGAAGACGCTGGTCGATGCGGAGTGGGACGACGGCTAGACCTTCCGGTCGCTCGGAGCCGGGCGCTCTCCCGTGTCGCCCGCGTCGATGCGGCCGCTCGTCCCCCAGACGAACGCGATGATGCCGACCATGAACACACCGGCGGCGGCCAGGACGTTCGGGAGCGGCGGGGTCGCGTAGCCGAAGAACGGTCCCTTCGCGATGTACCAGCCGGACCCGACCGACGTCGCGAGTCCGACCAGCAGGAACGCTGTACTCACGTATCGGTGCATACTACCTGATTATCGGCTAACAGATCAAAGATAATCGATTACTACCCGGTAATTCATCGGTGAATAAACGCATCTGGTCAGAAATCGTGATAGAAGTCCACCGGTCGTTCAGTCCTCGATGGGGATGTGTCGACCGGTGTCGTCGTGGCGTTCGTCGATGGGAAGGTGGACCTCGAGGACGCCGTTGCGGTAGCGGGCGTCGATGTCCTCGACGACGATGTCGCCGGGGACGTAGACGCGCTCGCTGGTGTGGCGGGACTGGTGCATCGAGACGAACTCGGATTCGGTGTCGACCTCGGTGGCCGCGTCGACGTGCAGGTAGCCGTCGCGGTACGAGAGGTCGATGTCCTCCGTCTCGAAGCCCGGGAGGTCCATCACGAAGACGAACGCGCCGTCCTGCTCGGTGAGGCTGGTCGCGCTCTCGTCGCGCCGGTCGACGCTGGTCTCGAACCCGGATTCGAGTCGGGGTGTCGCCCCCATCCAGTTCTGTCGCATCTGGTCGAACATCGCGTCCATCTGCTCGAACAGTTCGTTCATGTCGTCGTATGGTCTGAATGCCATACTACAGGTACGACGTTCTAGGAGATAAACACGCATGGACGACAGTTAGCACGCTTCTATCTGTCTTTCACTGGATTTTCGGAGAACTCGTGACTGGTCCGCTAGTTGTTCGGCCGCCCGGACGCCCCGTCAGGATTTCGGGTGGAAGGCCCGGTCCACGAGGTACCGAACGCGCCGGGTCAGCGGGAGATGCCGTCGCCCCGGTCGGCGATGACCGCCTCGACCTCCTCCCTGGTCACCGTGGCGACGTCGCCGGGGATGGTCCGCTTGAGTGCGGCCGTCGCCGTCGCGTACTGGAGCGCCCGTGGCACGTCGTCGCCCGAGAGCCGTCGCGCGAGGAACGCACCGGTGAAGGCGTCCCCGGAGCCGATGGGATCGTGCGTGTCCGTCGCGTAGGCGTCCTGCTCGTGGATGACGTTGTCGTGGATGGCGACCGCCCCGCGTTCGCCCCGCGTGACGACGACCGTCCGGAACTCGTACTCGGAGGCGAGGTGGTGTGCGAGCTGGGTCGGGTCGCCGTCGTAGTCCAGCATCGTCTCGGCGTCCTTGGCGGCGATGACGAGTACGTCGATGGCGGGGAACAGGCGCGTGATGGTGCTTCGTGCCTCCTCCGGCGACCAGAGCTTGCGCCGGTAGTTCACGTCGAAGGCGACCATCGTGCCCGCCTTGCGGGCGACGCTGAGCAGGTTGACCGTCGTGTCACGCATCGTCTCCGAGAGCGCCGGCGTGATGCCCGTCGTGTAGAAGGCGCTGGCGTTCCGGATGCGGTCGAGGTTGAAATCCCCCGCCTCGGCCGTCGAGAACACAGAATCGGCCCGGTCGTACACGACGTTCGTCCCGCGGGGCTTGCCCGCGTGTTCGAGGTAGTAGGTCCCGGGTCGCCCGTCCTCGGCCCAGACGATGTCGGTGTCGATGTCGTGTTTCCGGATGCCGTTCGCCACCCGCCGTCCCGGCGGCGTGTCGGGCAGCTTCGACAGCCACGCCGACACGGCACCGAGCCGTTCGGCCGCGATGGCCGTGTTCGACTCCGCGCCGGCCGCGTGGGCCTCGAACTCGCCGGCCGTCTCGACCCGTTCGTTCCCGGGCGGTGATAGCCGAAGCATCGATTCGCCGAACGTGACGAGGTCGTCGCTCATCGGTACCGCCTCGGCGTCTCAGCCGTCGGACTCGCACCACTCATGGTCGGTCGAACGAACGGGACTGGTATAAGTGTCTCCCACGTCGGCAGTGTTTGGTCCGAGCGTGCCGAGACGGACCGCGAGCGTGACCCCGACGGCACCGCCTCCACCGGGTAGGAACCCGGACCTGTCGCCGGACCATCACCCCGAGAGCATCGCGCCGGGACCCGGGACGGCGGCCTCGTCGACGGTCACGTCGTAGCCGAACGCCCGGGCGACCCCGACGTTCGTCGTCACGTGGTCGGTGACGGCCGGAAGCCGGACCCGCCCGCCACAGAGGGCGACGAGCATTACGAGCTGGTCGCCGGTGTGCTCGTCCACCGTCGCGGTCGCGTTCGCGTGGAAGTCGGCGGCGGCCTCGGCCGCCGACTCCCCGACCGCCTCGGCCGGCGTCCCCCGTTCCCCGAGCGCGCTGAACCCGGCGACGCTCCCCTCGTAGTCCAGGCGGACGAGGACGGCCGACCCGGCCGACGGTGCGTCGGCGGTCCGGACGACCCGTTCGAGGACGGGGACGCCGAGGTCGGGAGCCGCGGCCGTGGCCTGCCGCCGCGCCACCTCGGCGTTCGACAGGTCGGTCGACTCGACCGAGAAGACGCGCACGCCACGGAGGTCGCCGCGCTCCGTGAGCGACAGCGACCGGGGTGCCCCGGGGGTGACGTGTATCGTCGTCTCGCCGCCGCCCCGTGGGTAGAACCCACGACGGGTCACCTCGACCGCCGCGTGGACGCCGGCGCGTCGGGCGAGTGGGAGTCGGACCGCCCGGTAGTAGTCGAGCGTCGGCGACCACGCCACGTCGGTCCCACCGGTCACCGTCACCGACAGCGGGGCGTCGAGGACCACCGAGAGCGGGAGGAGCACCTCGAAGACGAGCGACGTGGCGCCGGCAGTCCCGACGTCGACGGTGTACTCGCCGGGGGACACGTCCCCGGGGTCGAACGCGACCGTCTCGCTGTCGAGTTCGTCCCCCTCGACGTCGGCGTCACAGACCGTCGCGAGGGCCCGGACGCCGGCGAGGTGCTGGTGCTTCAGCCCGGGGTTCGGCCGGTTCCCGCGGACGTTCTCGACGCGGACCGGGTCGCCCGTGACGGTCGAGAGCGACAGGGCCGACCGGAGTATCTGGCCGCCGCCGCCCTTCCCGTCGATGGTTCGTCCGTCGTGCATCCGGTTGTAGAGACAGTCGGTCGCACGGGCCGTATAGGTTGTCGTGGCCGCCCCGCCTACCCGCCGTGGCCGGGGTAGTCGCGCTCGAACCGCGCCTCGATCTCGTCGTCGGGGACCGAGACGAGGGTCGGTCGGCCGTGCGGGCAGGCCCACGGGTTCTCGCAGTCGTCCAGCGCCGACAGCAGGTCGACGACCGACCCCTCGGTCAGCGACGTGTTCCCGGTGATGGAGGGGTAACACGCGAGGTCGGCGACGAAGGCGTCGGCCAGTTCGTCGACCGTCTCCCCGCCGTCGGTTCCCTCGGCGACGAACCCGGCGAGCACGTCGCGCAGGGCCGCCGGGTCGACGGTCTTCCGGAACACCGCCGGGACCGCCGTCACCGTCACCTCCCGGTCGCCGGTTCGCTCGGCCCGGAAGCCCAGTTCGGCCAGCGCCTCCCGGTAGGCCGGGAACGCCTCGGCCTCGCCCGCGGTCAGTTCGAGGGCGACCGGGTCGGCGAGCACCTGCGCCGTCGTCCCGTCGTCGAACGCCGCCCGGAGACGCTCGTAGTTGACGCGCTCGTCGGCGGCGTGCTGGTCCACGAGGACGAGTCCGTCGGGGGCGGCGGCGACGAGGTAGGTGTCGCGGTACTGGCCGAGCACGTCGAGGCGCGGAAGCGAGTCGTACTCGGCGGGTTCGGTGGCGTCCTCGCCGGCGAGCGTCGTCTGCGTCTGCTCGCCGCCGAACTTGTCGCCGTCGCCGTCGCCGTCGCCGGGGTCGGGGTCGGGAGCAGACCGGTGCGACGACCGCCGGTCGGTCGTGGGCGGGTCGGGCCACCCGCCGGAGGCCGCCGCGTCGCCGCCGGGGCCGAAGTCGCCGAGGTCGGTGGGCCGGTCCCGCGTCGGTCGCCCCGTGCCGGCGGTCGACGACGCCCCCGACCGGCCGGACGTCGCACTCGATGTCGCGCCCCCGGACGTCGCGGCCTCCGACGACGACTCCCCCCGGGTGTCCGGCGATGCGGCGTCCCCGTCCGGGTCGTCGGTCGTCCCGTCAGTTCCTGACCCCGACGTCTCTGCCCCGGACGTCCCGGCATCGGACGTCGAGTTGTCGGCGTCAGCGCCCACGGCACCGTCGCCGCCGGGCGTCGACTCCGACCCCTCGTCGCCGGGCGACTCCGGCGTCCCGGCGTCCGCCTCCGGTCGAACGTCGGCCTCGGCCGCCTTCGACTTGCCGCGGGGGGCCGACGACCGGAGCAGGCCGGCGTCGAGCAGCGCGTCCTCGACGGCGGCGTGGACCTGCCGGCGGACGCCCGCCTCGTCGGAGAACCGCACCTCCATCTTCCGGGGGTGAACGTTCACGTCGACGTCGCCCGGGTCGACCGCGAGGTCGAGGACGACGAACGGGTAGCGGTCCGACGCGAGTTGCCCGCCGTAGGCCGACAGCACCGCGTCCCGGACCACCGACGAGGTGACGTACCGGCCGTTGACGAACGTCGAGACGTACTCGCGGGTGCTCCGCGTCGTCTCCGGGTGCGATACCAGGCCCGAGACGCCGTCGAGGGGACCGTCGTCCGGTCCCTCGCTTCCGACCGGTTCCATCGCGCGGGCGACCTCCGAACCGTAGACGTTCAGGACCGTCGAGCGCAGGTCGCCCTGGCCGGTCGTCGCGAACACCTCCCGGCCGTCGTGCTCCAGCGACACCGCCACGTCGGGGTTCGCCAGCGCGTACCTCGTGACGACGCGGTTCACGTGGCTGAACTCCGTCGCCCGCGTCTTCAGGTACTTCTTCCGCGCCGGGGTGTTGAAGAAGAGTTGCTCCACCTCGATGGCCGTCCCTGCCGGACAACCGGCCGGCCGGACCGCCTCGACCTCGCCGCCCTCGTAGACGAGTTCGGTGCCCTCGGCCGGCGTGTCCCCGGAACCGTCGTCGCGCGGTTTCGTCCGGATGGTCGTCCGCGACACTGCACCGATGGTGTGCAACGCCTCGCCCCGGAAGCCCAGCGTGCCGACGCCGCCCTCCAGGTCGTCGATGTCCGATATCTTGCTCGTCGTGTGTTCCCGGACGGCGGCGCGGACGTCCGCCTCGGTCATCCCCACGCCGTCGTCCGAGACGACGACGCCGTCGACGCCACCCTCCTCGACGGCGACGGAGACGCGCGACGCGTCCGCGTCGAGGCTGTTCTCGACGAGTTCCTTCACGACCGACGCCGGGCGCTCGACGACCTCGCCGGCGGCGATTCGCTCGACCGTCGCCCGGTCGAGTCGACGGATGTCCGTGTCGGGCATGTCCGGCGAATCGTCGGCGACCACAATACGTGCTGTGGTCCGCGGTGTTTCGGTGGGGCGGTTCGCCGCCGGTTTGCTCGAACGCCCCTGGCGCTCGACTCCCGGGCATCGTCGTACTCCCAACGCGCTTCGCCCGTCCGTGGTTCATGGAACGCGTGCGACCGCCGGTGGACAGGTCACCCCTCGACGGAATGGAAATCTGCGGTTGGCGCACGCTGGCGAGACGGTGCGAACGGACGTGAGCACCGTCTCGCAGACATCGTGCGAGGGACGAGCGAAACCGAGCGTAGCGAGGGTGAGCGAATCGGTTGGGGAGGGCGTGGTGCGGTGTCTGTCGTCGGCGCGAGTAATCTGACCGTCGGTTCTCCTGGAAACCCGGTCGTCGGTTCGAACAGCACTCCACACGCCGGACCAGCACACCGGAACTGGCCTCTATCCCGTACGCACTCAACCGCCAGCAGACACGATAGAGAAGACCGAAAACGGTTCACATCCCGCACCCGACGACGTAGAGAGATGCCGACGCCCGACGTGGCCGACGACCCGCCGACGGACCGGGCCTACGCCGCCGAACTCGACGACGCCGACCCCCTCGCCGACCTCCGGGACCGGTTCTACGTGCCCGACGGCGAGCGATACGTGGACGGGAACTCGTTGGGACTGCTCTCGGCGGACGCCGAGGCCGCCCTGGAGACGGTCGTCGACCAGTGGCGCGACCTGGCCATCCGGGGCTGGACCGACGCCGACCCGGACTGGTTCCACTACGGCGAACGACTCGGGGACCGACTCGCACCCCTGGTCGGTGCCGACGAATCCGAAGTGGTCGTCGCCAACTCTACGACGGTCAACGTCCACACGCTCGTCGGCACGATGCTCGACGCCTACGGTGCCGAGACGGTCCTCGTCGACGACCTGGACTTCCCGACGGACCACTACGCCATCCGGGCGCAGTTGCGCCAGCGCGGCCTGGACCCCGACGAGCACCTCGTGGTGGCCGAGAGCAGCGACGGTCGGACCGTCACCACGGACGACGTCGCCGCCGCCCTCGACGGGGCCGACGTCGACGTCGTCTTCCTCCCGACGGTCCTCTACCGGTCCGGGCAGTTGCTCGACGTCGCCGCCATCGGCGAACTCGCCCGCGAGCACGGCGCGCTGTTCGGCGTCGACGCCGCCCACAGCGTCGGCGTCGTCCCCCACCAGTTCGACCAGCACGGCGTCGACTTCGCGGTCTGGTGCTCCTACAAGTACCTCAACGCCGGCCCCGGAGCCATCGCGGGCCTGTACGTGAACGAGGAGCACTTCGGGACGACGCCGTCCCTCGCCGGGTGGTGGGGCAACGACAAGGCGACCCAGTTCGAGATGCGGACGACGTTCGACCCGGCCCCCGACGCCGGTGCGTGGCAGGTCGGCACGCCGCCGATACTCTCGGCCGCACCGCTGTCGGGCGCACTCGACGTCGTCGAGGACGCCGGCATCGACCGCCTGCGCGAGAAGTCCGTCGCGCTCACCGAGTACCTGATCCGACTGACCGACGCCCGCCTCGCCGAGCACGGCTACGCGGTCGGGACGCCCCAGGACCCGGACCGCCGTGGCGGCCACGTCGCCATCGAACACCCAGAGGCCGACCGGATCAGCGAGGCGTTGCGCGACCGCGGGGTCGTCGTGGACTACCGCCCGCCGGACGTGATTCGCGTCGCACCGTCGCCGTACTACGTCACCTTCGCCGACGTCTGGGCGGTGGTCGACAACCTGGCGACCATCGCGGCGCGGTCGCTGTTCGAGGAGTACGAGCGCGAGACGGACGGTGTGACGTAGCCCTATCCGGGGCCGCGGGAGTCGGTCGCTGGCCCCTCCCCTCCACCGACGACCTTCAGCACCACCCACACCACCACGGCGATGGGGACGAGCGGGAGCAACACGATGGCACAACCCGCCGCCACGAGGTAGCCTATGAGGCCCATCTCTGGCATCGTCGTGAGCCCCGAGGCATCACTGACACTCTCTGGCATGCCACTCGAAGGTTGGCGGCCATGCGGCAAAAATTGCACGGGCAGCTACTCGACGGTGAACGAGAGCGTCAGGTCCGTGAGGTCGCCACCGGCCTCCGCCCCCGGTGTATCCGTCGCCCTGTACTCGCCTGCTGGAAGGCACGGTTCGTCGGCCGGCGACCAGACCGTGAACTCGGTGACGAGTTACTCGCCGGTGTCCAGTTCGCGGTACCCACTCGACTGTTCGAACATCGGCGAATCGCGGAGTCGCCAGCAGTCCCCGGTCGGTTCGTCGGGAATCATCTCCTCGACGGTGCGCTCCGCGGCGACGACGACAGACCGGTCGTCGGGCAGCAGCGTGGCGATGGTTCCGTCTCCGTCAGTCGCGCAGTGGGTTGAAAAGGGCGGCGTGGAACCGAACGTACCGGCGACGGGGTCGCCCCGGTTCTCGAGGGTGACTCGGAGCTCTGCGGTTCTTCGGAACTCCCCGCAGAACGTATCGTCCCCTCGAACCGAAGGTCGTCGGAATCCGAACCGGCGTCGACCGTCGCTATCCGGTGAATCCGGTCGCTCGCACCGTCCTGGCCACTCGTCACACAGCCAGATAGCGTGAGAGCGGGCACGAGTCCCAGCAACGTGCGGCGGTCCATCCCGGCCTACCAGATACAGCACTACTTTAAAAACCGGTCGACGCTACCGCACGAATTCGGGTCACACCGCCGGGAACCCGACCGGCGAGTCGTCTCAGTCGTCGATGTCGACGACGACCGGGCCGTCGTCGTCCTCGTCGGACAGGTCCAGTTCCGCCTCTTCTTCTTCCTCTTCCTCCTCCTCCGCCCGCGTTCGCTCGGCCCTGTCCGCGGCGCGGTCGGCGAGGATGTAGCCGAACAGACCGCCGACGAGCATCCCGAGGCCGGAGGCGCGCGTCGAGTCGACGTACCACTCGCGCGGTTCGAGTTCGCCGGTGTTCTCGTAACTCGCACCGAGCATCACCCTGGAACCGAGTTTCGCCATCCGTCGCGGGAAGAGCAGGCTGAGCAGGCCCTGCGTGGCAGTCGCGGCAGCTATCACCTTCCGAAGTTTCGCGGAACCGAGCATACCCGTACTTGTACCTCCACCGAGAAAAACCCCGACCAAAGCGGCCGGGAGTCAGTCGACCTGGTGGAACTCGTCGCTGTCGTCGACCCACGCCGACCCGTCGTCACCCCCGGCGGTCTTGTAGACGCCGCGGGCGGTGGCGACGCTGGTCCCGGTGACGTCGGTCACCTCGACGTCGACCCGGGCCACGGTGGCGCCGTCGTCGACGACCTCCGCCTCGGCGATCAGGTCGTCGGTCGCGGGCGCGAGGTGGTCGATGCGGATGTCGATGGTCGGCGTCGGCGTGAAGTTCAGCGAGATGACGGCCGCACCGGCGACGTGGTCCGCGAAGGAGTGGACGACGCCGCCGTGTGCGATGACCTTCCCCGGGACGGAGGAGTGCTCCTCGGAGAGTTCGAGTCGGCCACGGGCGTAGCCGTCCTCGGCCTCGGTCACCTCGATGCCGAGGTGTTCGGCGTACGGCATCGCGTCGAAGATGGCTTCCACGGTCATGCAGGCGGATTCGGGACCCCCGGACATACCGCTTTGCCAACTGCCGACAACGGGTGGCCGGTGGTCGCGGTCGCCCGCCGGGACAGTGGCATGTATCCGCCGACGACTTTGGTATGTGGTAACATTTATCAAGGACTGTGACGAACACTGCGACGAGGAGCGATCCTCGATGAATCGCGATGTCAGTCACTCCCGGTTCCGACCGACGGCACAGCGCGCTCGGGGTCGACGCGGTCGACCTCGGGCAGTACGTCGCCATCTACCTCGGCGACGAGGGCGGCGACGTCCTCCTGTTCGACGAGCGACTGTCGACGGCGTGGATACAGTCCGACGTGGCCGTCTCCGTGGAGGAGGCGGTCTGATGCGAGCGACGCCAGCGAGGCGGCCGGTGACACGGGCGGTCGGGACACGACTCCTCCTCCCCCCGCCGCCGACCCACACCGGGTGAGCAGGCCCCCGGCGGGCCGCTTGCGACGAATCACAACCCCTACCTTCTCGCCTGTCACAGTCCGAGTCATGCAACTGGGCGTAATCGGTCTCGGCAGGATGGGCCGCATCGTGGTCGACCGAACACTCGACGCCGGTCACGACGTGGTCGCGTTCGACCTCGACGACGACGCGGTGGCGGCGGCGGCCGACGCCGGTGCGACGCCGGCCGAGTCCGTCGCCGACCTCGTGTCCCGCCTCGACGACGACAGGCGAATCTGGCTGATGGTGCCCGCCGGCGAGGCGGTCGACGCCGCGCTGGCGGACCTCGAACCACGCCTCGACGACGACGACGTCGTGGTCGACGGCGGCAACTCCCACTTCGAGGACTCCATCCGACGCGCCGAGTCCACCGACGCCGCCTACCTCGACTGTGGCACCTCCGGCGGCCCGGCCGGTGCCGAACTCGGCTTCTCCCTGATGGTCGGCGGTCCCCAGTGGGCCTACGACGAGATGACGCCCGTCTTCGACGCCGTCGCGACCGGCCCCGACGGTCACGACCGGATGGGTCCGGCCGGGTCGGGTCACTACGTGAAGATGGTCCACAACGGCGTCGAGTACGCGCTGATGCAGGCCTACGGCGAGGGCTTCGAACTGCTCGCCGACGGGCGGTACGACCTCGACCTGGAGGCCGTCGCCCGCACCTGGAACAACGGGGCGGTCATCCGGTCCTGGCTGCTCGAACTCTGCGAGGAGGCCTTCCGCGAGGAGGGCACCGACCTGGGCGACGTGGCAGACCACGTCGCCGGCGGGTCGACCGGCACCTGGACGGTCCAGGAGGCCCTGGAACAGGAGATCCCCGTCCCGCTCATCTACCAGTCGCTGGCCGAACGGTTCGGGTCCCGCGCCCCCGAGTCTGGCCGGTTCTCTCGTCGACTGGCGAACCGGCTTCGATACGGCTTCGGGCGGCACGAGGTCGCACGGGAGGAGTGACGGCGTTCGGCCCCACTTCCACATCGCGTCCGAACGCTTTTTCGGTCGGTGCAGGAACTGTCTCCCATGGTCCAGTTCGTCGCAGTCGTCACCGTGTTCGCCGGCCTGTTCGGCGTCGTCACGGGGTCGCTCATGGCCGTCCGCACCCGACGGATGCTCCAGTTCCGGTCGCCGGGCCGACTCGACCCGGATAGCGTCCCCGACTGGAAGGTGCTGGTCTGGCGGGGCATCGGGGCGTGGGTCGCGTTCGGGAGTCTGCTCACGGTGGTCGTCGCCCTCACCAGTGGCTGAGACGCCGCACGCCCCGACGACCGGCCGGCCCCTCCTGCGGGAGGTACACTTTTCACCGACCGCTCCGGGGCGTGTACTATGTCATCACCTCCCGACTGTGGTGGTCTCCCGTGACCGCGGCCGAGGACGCGGTCGAAACGCTCGAAGCCAGCGGCGTCTCGGTCGTCTTCGGTTTCCCCTGCGAGCAACTGGAACCGTACTACGCGGCGCTCGCGGAGTCGAACGTGCGGCACGTCCACCCCCGGAGCGAGGCCAGCGCGGCGATGATGGCCGACGCGTACGCCCGGGTGACCGGGCGACTCGGCGTCTGTGACGGCGTCGGCGGGCCGGGCGCGGCCTACGCCGGCGTCGGGTTGACCGAGGCCGAGGGGGCGTCGAGTCCGGTCCTCGCGCTCACCGGCGACAACGACCGTGCGTTCCGGGGCCGGGAGGCCATCCAGGACGCCGACAACGAGGCCATCCTCGACCCGTTCGTCTCGGCGAGCTACGACCCCGAGTCGCCCGACCGGGTCGTCGAGGCGGTCAGGCAGGCCGCCCGCGAGGCCGTCACCGGCGTCCCGGGACCGACCCACGTGAACCTGCCCGAGGACGTGCTGGCGGGCGAGGCCGGCGCCGGACCGGGGGACCCGCTCTCACTGGACTTCGGGACCGGCCGGCCCGCGCCGGCGGCGGACGACGTGGCCGACCTCGCGAGCGTCCTGACCGACGCGGAGCGACCGGTCGTCGTCGCTGGCGAGGGGGCGCTCCGGGCGGGGGCGGCCGAGGCGGTTAGCGTGCTCGCCGACGAGACGAACACGCCGGTCGTCACGTCGATGAACGGGAAGGGCGTCGTCGCCGAGGACGAACCGTACGCTGCCGGCGTCGTCGGGCGGTGGGGGTTCTGCGAGGTGGCGAACGACCTCGTCGCGGATGCCGACGCGGTCGTCGGCCTCGGCTGCCGGTTCGGCGAACTGTCGACCGTCGGCTGGACCCTGCTCCCCGACGACGCGACGGTGGCCCACGTCGACCTCGACCCACACTGGCTAGGTCGTAACTACGACGTCGAGGTGGCCGTGCAGGCCGACGTCCGGGCGACCGTCGAGGCCCTGCGGCAGGAACTCCTCCCGGTCGACTTCGGCGACCGACGCGAGCGAATCGAGGGGGTCGCCGCCGACCGTGACGCGTGGCGCGAGGAGTACGCCGGTCGCCTCGAGAGCGACCGGACGCCCATCGACCCGGCGCGCATCGTCGCGGAGTTGCAGGAGGCCGTCCCCGACGACGGCCTGCTCGTCTCTGCGACATCGTTCCCCGGCTTCTTCACCGGGGCGTTCTACGAGGTCAGGGAGCCGGGAATCGGCTACGTCCAGGCACGTGGCAGCGACGGCATCAACTGCTGTCTCCCGCAGGCGCTCGGCGCACAGGCCGCCGACCCGGACCGGCCGGTCGTCGCGGTGTCGGGCGACGGCGGCATCGGCTACCACATCTCGGACCTCGAGACGGCCGTGCGCGAGGACCTGCCGGTCGTGGTCGTCGTCTGGAACAACCAGTCGCTGGCCTCCTCGAAGGCGAGTCAGCTGGCGAACTGGGGCGTCGACGTCTCGACCGACTTCGAGGCCGGCACCGACTACGCCGCCGTCGCCCGGGGGTTCGGCTGTGCGGGGACGGTGGTCACCGACCCGGCGGACCTCGCGGGCGAACTCGACGACGCGCTCGCCCGCGACCGCCCGACGTTGCTCGACGTTCGGGTCGACCCCGGTGCCGTCCCGCCGGTCATCGCGGACTGACCCGGCTCAGAGCGACTCGGCCGGTTCGTACACGCCCGCGCCGGTCTCCTCGTACCGGGCTTCGAGCACGTCCCGGAGCACGTCGGCACCGACCATCGACTCGACGTCGAACGGGCCGACGACCCCGCCGCTGCCGCGTTTCAGTATCTCGTTCAGCGTCTCGCGGTCGGCGACGCCGTCGGCGACCATCCGGTGGGCCTCGTTCACCAGGGCGGCGACGACGGGCTGGACGTCGTGTGGGTCGTCGACCGACGGGAGGACCGCCTCGCCGTCCTCCCAGACGAAGAAGCCCTCGCCGTCCTTCGCGCCCGCCCGTCCCTCGGCGACCATGCGCTCCATGCGCTCGCGGACCGACGGCGGGGGGTCGAACCGGCCGTCGTACGCCGGGGCGAGGTTGTCGACCGTCGCGAGGTGGATGTCGACCCCGATGAGGTCGACGAACGCCAGCGGGCCGCGGGGAAAGCCCATCTGGCGGGCCCCGACCTCGATGGCCGCCGCGTCGGCCGCCAGCAGTTCCCACGTCCCGGCGCACTTGATGGCCGCCGAGAGCCGACTGAGGCCGTTCGCCCGTCGTTCCGTCCCCAGGCGGAACGGCTCCTTGCCGATCCCCCGTGCGACCGACTCGGCGCGGTCGAGTGCATCGTCGCTGGCCGCCTCGCCGTTGACCTCCACGACGTCTCGCGGAATCGCCGGGTTGGCGAAGTGAAAGAGGACGACGCGCTCGGGACGGTCGGCGGCCGCCGCCACGTCGCTCGCGGTCAGCGAGGAGGTGTTGGTCCCGACCACGGCGTCGGGTGCGAGCACCGTCTCGAGGTCGCGGACGAGGCCGCGTTTCGCGTCGAGGGTCTCGCTGATGGCCTCGACGACGAACCCGCAGTCGGCGAGGGCGTCGAGGTCCGTCTCGTAGTTGAGGCGGTCGTCGAGGTGGCCGTCGCCCGGGTCGCCGTCGGCCAGTCCGGCGGCGTCGAGCGCCGGTTCGACCTCGGTCTCGTGGTAGCGTTCGGCCGCGGCCAGCGCGTCCTCGTCGACGTCCACGAGGACGACCTCGTACCCGCCGTTCGCCAGCAGTGCGGCCACGTCGCGGCCCATCACGCCCGCGCCGACGACGCCCGTTCGCAGGTCGGCGGTCACGGAGCGGTCACCCCACAGGGGCCGACTCCGGGCACGGCGTCGCGGCCAGTGCGCTCGTTCGACATGTACCGCCCGACGAGTCGGAGGGTTAAAACTCCCCGTCGAACCCCTCGAGGAGGGCGACGCCCCGCCGGTCGAGGTACCGCCGTCGCGCGAGCAGGTAGCTGCCGCCACCGACGACGGTCAGGGTCGCCCACGCGCCGAACAGGACAGGGTTCTGGCCGGCGAGCAGGGTCAGGAGGACGGCGTTCGCACAGACCGCGGCGACGGCCAGCGCGACGGTCACCCGACCGGGGACCGGAACCGGTGTCGCCGCGTACCGGTCGGGGTGCTCCCGGACGAACCGGACCGCCGCCACCATCATCGGGACGATGAGGACGATGCCGCCGAACCCGAGCAGCGACCCGAGTTTCCCGACGGGCAGTGGACTGAGCAACGACGCGAGCGAGAGCGCGAAGACCACCGTCAGCCCCCAGTGTGGCGTGCCGAACCGGTCGTTCGTCCTGGCGACGGCGGCCGGGAAGAAGCCGTCTTCGGCGAGGACGACCATGTACTTCGGTGCGATGATGAACACGGCGTTGACGCTCGTCGCGATGGCGAACAGTGCGCCCCCGACGACGAAGAACGTCGCCAGCGCCGGCGGCAGTGCGGCCTGGGCCGGGACGCTCAGCGTCGCGCCGTCCATCGACCCCGCCCCGACCGTGCCGACCGCGACGAGTGCCGTCCCCACGTAGAGCACGAACACCAGTGGGATGCTCACCGCGAGCGACCGCGGGATGGTGACCGTCGCGGACTGGACGTCCTCGCCGAGGTCCACGATGAAGTTCGCACCCAGACAGACGAAGTAGAGCACACCCGCACCGGTCAACATGCCCGTCACGCCCGTCGAGAGGAAGGGGTCGAAGTTCTCCGGGTCCACCGCGGGCGCACCGACCACGACGAAGGCGACGAGGCTCGCGACCAGCGTGAGGAACAGGAACGACTGGACGACGGCGGCCACGTCGATGCCGGCGAGGTTCACGAGGTAGAAGGCCGTCAGCACGACGACGCCGACGACGACGGGGTCCACCGCCACCAGCGAGTCGACGTACCGGCCGAAACTGAGTGCGTACACCGGGAGGCCGCCGCCGAACATGCTGATTGAGAGCCCCCACGCCGTGAGGAAGGCGACCGGGGGCGACCAGAGGCGACTCGGGTACCAGTAGTTCCCACCGGTGACCGGCCGGGCCGCCGCCAGTGCGGCCGTCGGGACGAGGCTCATCGCGACGACCGTGAACGTGAACACGTAGGACAGGGGGACGGCCGTCCCCGCCAGCGTCGTTGCGACCCCGGTCAGCGAGAACAACCCCGCGCCGACGATGAGGCCCACCTCGATGGCGACGGCCTGCAGGAGTCCGACGCGAGCGTCCCCGCCGGTCATGATCCGCCCTCGCCTCTCCACCCGTCCGGGCCGTCGGGCCGACGTCGACCAGCGACCGGTTGCATGTCCCTGTCTAACAGAGAGCCATCACAAATACTCTCGCCCCGTCCCGGACGTCGTCGTCCGGCGTCCCGGTCCGGCGGTCGGCGACGAACTCGTCGAACCCGCCGAGAGGTCCGTCGACCGCACCGGCCGGCAGTGAAAGCGGACGACGCGGCGACCGCTCGCGCCAGCAATCACAACTGAATTAAACCAGTACTTCGAACCGTCTCGCATATGGTGAACGAACTGGGACTGGTCATCGGGCTCTCTCTGACGGCGACCGCCGTCGCCCTGCACTTCCTTCGTGGAACGGCGTGGACGCCCAGCGAAGACATCTCGCAGGAGGTACTCGAACGACGTGCCGAGACGGTCGCCGAGACCGACTTCCCGGAACCGATGAATCGTTCTATCGGTGGCGGCGGTGCCGTCGGGGCCATCGGTGGCGGCGAAGCAGGCGCCGAACTCGAGGAGTCAGAAGAGGGCGAAGAGGAGTCGAGTAGCCCGGCCGACATCCCCGAGGACGAGGTCGAGTACTTCGACGTCGAGTACGTGAAGGAGGGCGAGACCATCGAGGTCGCGAACAACGAGACCCTGCTCGATGCCGGCGAGGACGAGGGCTGGGACCTGCCGTACGCCTGCCGCGAAGGCCAGTGCGTCTCCTGTGGGGGGCACATCCCGGACGGCGACTCTCGCGACTTCGTCGTCCACGACAACCAGCAGATGCTCGACGACCCCGAACTCGAGGACGGCTACGTGCTGACCTGCGTCGCGTACCCGAAGGCGGAGTTCTCACTCGAGACGAGCGAGACGCCGTAGTCGGCGAAGTCTTCCCTTCTCGCGCTCTCGTCCGACGCTCCCCGTAGCCGCAGGTATCGGTCCGTTACCGGCCATGAAACGCGGTCCTACCCGGTTCCGTCCCGTGGTCCGGGGGCAGGTAACTCGTCTCTGCCGACGTGTATTCGCTCCAATACAAAGGACCGCGTCTGCGTGGAGTCTGCACGTCTATGCGTGGACCCCGTACTAGCGGTCGCGCTACTGGGGGAGACGAGGTGGGCACCCCCGGATGAGTCGCCGGGTCGCGGTCCTGGTGTGTCTGCTAGTCGTCGCGGCACCAGCCACCGGTCTCTACGTCGGGGCGCTGGACGTGACCGGCGACGGGTCTCCGTCCGGGGACGACGGGTCGAGTCAGCCGATGGCGACCACCTGCGACGACGACACGCGGTCGGGGAGGACCAGCGAGTCCTGTTCCCGACCGACGGCCACCACGCAACCGGCAACCAGTCGGTCCGGGACCCAGCGGCCCGACGACGGAACGCCGTCCGGGACCGTCTCCTTCGAGATATCGGACGTGACCAGCGACCTGCGCGTCGGGGGCAACGGAATCATCTCGGGTGCGGTGACCAACCACGCCCCCGCCGACGCCGACGAGGTCGTCGTCCGCATCGTCGACGCGGGCGCCGGACTCCAGCCACTCGAACGGACGCCAGCCGTCGGGAACCTCGACGAGAACGAGACGGAGCGCTTCGAGTTCCCCGTCCGCGTCGCCCGCAACGCGACCCCCGGCGAGTACCAGATCACCTTCGTCGTCGAGTACCGGAACGGATCCGGCGACCGGGTCGAGAGCGAGCGCCGGACGGCGACGGTGGAGGTGGACGACGCGGCCGAGGTGTTCGAGGTGACCGACGTGGAGACGACCGTCCAGGTCGGGTCGACCGGGAAGCTCCGGGTGACCCTGGAGAACACGGGCGAGGAGGACCTGACCGACGCGGTCGTCTCCGCATCGTCGCTGAACCGCGACTTCCTGTTCGGGCAGTCCCGGAACGCGACCCGATACGTCGGCGACTGGGACGCCGGCGAGGAGCGCACCGTCGAGTTCTCGGTGACGACCTCGAACCAGTCCGTCACCGAACCGTACCCCGTCGACCTGGCCGTCGACTACCGGACCGAGGACGGCCAGCGACGGGTCGCCGACGACCTCCGGATCGGCGTCAGTCCCCGGAGCGAGCAGCGGTTCGTGGTTCGCGGCGTCGACGGCGACCTGCGCGTCGGGGCCGACGGGACCATCGAGGGTGACGTGACCAACCGCGGCCCCGACGACGCCGAGGAGGCCGTCATCCGGCTCGCGAGGGCCGAGGGCCCGATCCAGCCCCGACAGCAGGAGGCCGTCCTCGGCACGCTCGCCGCCGGCGAGACGGAGGGCTTCGAGTTCCCCGTCACCGTCGCGCCCGACGCCGAACCCGGGACGTACCAGGTCGCGTTCGTCGTCGTCTACCGGGACGACGAGGGGAACCGACTGACGAGCAGGGAACTGACGGCGACGGTGGAGGTGGACGACGAGGCCGAGGTGTTCGAGGTGACCGACGTGGAGACCAGCGTCCAGGTCGGCGAACGCGGGACCGTCCGGGTGACCCTGGAGAACACGGGCGAGGAGGACCTGACCGACGCCGTCGTCACTGCGTCGTCGCTGAACCGCGACTTCCTGTTCGGGCAGTCCCAGAACGCGACCCGGTTCGTCGGCGACTGGGACGCCGACGAGGAACGCACCGTCGAGTTCTCCGTCAGGGCGACGAACGACTCCATCACCGAACCGTACCCCGTCGACCTGACCGTCCAGTACGAGGACGAGTCGGGGACCGAGCAGGTGGCGGACGACCTCCGAATCGGTATCCGGCCCCGGAGCGAGCAACGCTTCCGCCTCAGCGACACCGACGGCACCCTCCGCGTCGGCGCCGAGGGGACCATCGAGGGCGAGGTGACCAACCGCGGACCACAGACCGCCGAACAGGCCGTCCTCAGAATCGTCGACCCGCCGGAGGGAATCGATCCACAGCGGTCGGAGTACGCCCTCGGCGACCTCGACCCCGGCGAGACGGAGGACTTCGAACTCCCCGTCCGCGTCGCCCGGCAGGCCCGGGCCGGCGACCGGCAACTCCAGTTCGTCGTCGAGTACCGCAACCGCGACGACGACCCTCGACGGAGCACGCCCCTCCTGGGCACGTACGACGTCGACGAGTTCCGGGACGACTTCGAGTTGCAAGACGTCGACTCGGACTTCCAGGTCGGGGAGGACGGGACGATAACCCTCGAACTCGAGAACACGCTCGACGAGACCATCGAAGATGCGGTCGTTACGCTCCAGTCCGAGAGCGGCGAGGTGCTCGTCGGTCGCCCTGCCGACGGCCGGCTCGATGGAAACCAGAGTCGGGGCGCCCGGTTCGTTGGCGAGTGGGAACCCGGCGAGACCGAGGAGGTGACGTTCACGGTCGCGTCGACGAACGTCACCGAGACCCAGGAGTACGCATTCATCGCGAGGGTCGCCTACGACGACGAGAACAACAACCGCCAGCAGAGCGCCCCGTTCAGGTTCGGACTCACGCCCGACGACGAGCAGACGTTCTCCCTCTCGGACGTCAGCGCCGACCTGCAGGTCGGCGACGACGGGACCGTCACGGCGACGGTGACCAACGAGGGCCCCCGTGACGTCCAGGACGCCGTCGTCCGCCTGACGAGCGAGGACCCGGACGTCATCGCACAGGTGTCGCAGTACCCCGTCGGCGACCTCGAATCCGGCGAGTCCGCAACCATCGAACTCCCCGTCAGCATCGCACGGGACGCGAAGGCTATCCCCCGGCAGTTCTCGTTCGTCGTCGCGTACCAGACCGGCGACGACGAACCGCGCCAGAGCGAGACGCTCTCGACGCAACTGGACGTCGACGAACGGGTGGCGGCGTTCCAGATCGTAGACGTGGACTCGTCGGTGCAGGTCGGCGAGGACGGGACGCTCTCCGTCACGCTCGAGAACACCGACGCCGCCAACGCCACCGACGCGGTGGTGACGCTGCGGACGCAGAGCGGCGAGTTGCTCGTCGGCCGCGCCCCGAACGGGAGTCGGTTCGTCGGGTCGTGGCCCACCGACGCCGAGCGGACCGTCGAGTTCACGGTCTCGAGCACGAACGTGACGGAGGTCCAGCAGTACCCCCTCTCGGTCGCGGTCGACTACGAGGACGAGGACGGCGACTCCCGGCGCTCGGAGGCCCAGACCTTCGGCGTCCAACCGCTGTCCGAGCAGGACTTCGCGCTGGCAGACTTCGACAGTACGCTCCGGGTCGGCGAGGAGGGTGCCGTCTCGGGGACGGTCACGAACGTCGGTCCGGGGACCGCCTACGAGGCCGCCATCGAGGTGACGACACAGAGCGAGTCCGTCATCATCCAGGAGGCGGAGATTCCCCTCGGAACGCTCGAACCCGGGGAGAACGCGTCCTTCCGGATTCCAGCCGAGGTCGTGGCCGACGCGGAGGAGACGGACCGCCGGCTCACGTTCAGGGTCGTCTACCAGAACCAGGACGACGAGGACCGCCGGAGCAGGACGCTCGTCGCGGCGGCGCCCGTCGCGCCCCAGCGCGACGCGTTCATCGTCCGACCGGGCAACGTCACCGTGACCAGCGGCAGCACCCGCACTATCACGCTGTCAGTCACGAACAACCGCGACGAGACGGTCCGGAACGTGAACGCGAAGGTGTTCGCGAACGAACCGCTGTCGGTCCCCGACGACCAGGCGTTCGTCTCCTCGCTGGCACCCAACGAGACCGTAGAGTTACGCTTCCGGGTCTCGGCGGCCAGCGACGCCGTCGACAAGGACTATCCCCTGTCCATCGACTTCCAGTACGACCGTCCCGACGGGGCGACGGAGCTCTCGAAGACGTTCAGCGTCCCGATAACCGTCCAGGAACCGGCTGGCGACGGGTTCCCGTGGCTCCCGTGGTGGGTCTTCCCGCCGGTGATCCTGCTCGCCGTGCTCGTCGCCGGCGTCTACCTCTGGCAGCGGTCGGACGAGGCCGACTCCTGGTCTGACACCCTGCCGTGGGTCGGCGAGGAGGAGACGGATGGAGACGAGGAGGCGACGACCGGCGACGCCGACGGGACCGGGACAGGGGACGGGGGCGAGTAGCGGTGTCGCGCGTCGACGACGCCACGAATCGCGTCGCCGACCTCGTCGTCGAACGGCCGGTCGCCATCGTCGTCGCCTTCCTGCTCCTGACGGTCGTGTTCGCGGTCGGCCTCGGGAACATCTCGACCGAGGCGGGCACCAGCCAGTTCACCGAGGACAGTCCCGCCCAGCAGGCGTTCGACCGGGTGAACCGCGACTTCGAACCGACGTTCGAACCGGACGAGGGGACGACGCAACTCATCCACCGGTCCCAGAACGTCCTCTCCCGGCGTGAACTCGTCCGGATGCTCCGCATCCTCGAACGCCTTGAGGACCGACCGTCGCTCCGGGTCGCCTCGACGACCAGTCCCGCCCGCACCGTCGCCCGGACGCTCGACCCGAACGCGACGACCCTGGACGCGGAGATTCGGGCCGTCGAGGACGCCACGGAGGGCGAGATAGACCGGGCGGTCCGGCGCGCCACGCGCCAGTCGCCCGGGTTCTCCGCCGCGTTGAGCGAGGACTTCAACCGCGAATCCGCCAGCGCGTCGGCGTCGATCTCGGTCGTCCGGCACCGCATCCCGGCCGGACTCAGCGAGACGGCGGGTGCCGGCGGGACCAGTCCGCTGACCGACATCCAGTTACGGACAGAGCGGGTCGTCGAATCCGCGGGTGGCGACGTCGTCGTGTTCGGGTCGGGTATCCTCTCCGAGGAGTTCTCGAACATCATCGGCGACTCGTTGCTCATCGTCATCCCGGCGGCGCTCGTGCTCATCCTCGTCTTCCTCGTCGTCGCGTACCGAGACCTCGTGGACCTCCTGCTCGGACTGGTGTCGCTCGGCATGGCGCTCGTCTGGACCATCGGCTTCCTCGGCCTGGCGAACATCGCGTTCACACAGTTGCTCATCGCGGTGCCGCCGCTGCTGCTCGCCGTCGGCATCGACTTCGGCCTGCACACCATCAACCGCTACCGCGAGGAACGGGTGACCGACACGGGCGTCGAGACGTCGATGCGGGTGGCGGCCCGGCAGTTGCTCGTCGCGTTCGGCATCGTCACCACGACGACCGTCATCGGGTTCGCGTCGAACGCGACCAGCGGCCTCGCGCCCATCCGCGACTTCGGCATCGTCGCCGCCATCGGCATCGTCTTCACGTTCCTCATCTTCGGCGTCTTCCTCCCGGCGGCGAAGGTGCTCGCGGACCGGTTCGTCGCGAAGACACCGATTCCGCAGTTCAGCCAGCGTCCCCTCGGGAGCGAGGGGTCCGCGCTGGGGTCCGTGCTCACCGTCGGCGTCGTCATCGCCCGCAGGGGACCCGTCGTCTTCCTCGTCCTCGTCGTCGCGCTCACCGCGGCCGCCGGGTACTACGGCACCGGCGTCGACACCTCGTTCTCCGACGAGGACTTCCTCCCGCCAGAGGACATCCCCGACTTCCTCGAAGCACTCCCCGAACCGTTCGCCCCCGGCGAGTACACCGTGACGGCGACGACGAACTTCCTCGAACGCAACTTCGCCGCCGCCGAGGACGACACCATCGTGCTCTACGTCGAGGGGCCGATGCGCCAGAACGACGCCCTGGAGATGATCCAGCGCGCGAACCGCGACCCGCCGGAGTCGTTCGTCACGGAGAACCGCGAGGCGCGCTCGGAGAGTCTGCTCGGGGTGATCCGCCAGTTCAGCGGGCAGTCCGAGTCGTTCCGCCGCCTCGTCGCCCGGAACGACCCCGACGACGACGGCATCCCCGAGCGGAACCTCGAACGGATATACGAGGTCATGCTCGACTCGCCAGTCCGTGACCAGACGCTCCGGTACATCACGCCGGACTTCCGGAGCACCCGCGTCGTCTACACCGTCGAGGCCGACGCATCACAGTCCGAGATAACCGACGACGCGCGCGAGCAGGCCGACAGGTACCGGTTCGAGGCGACGGCAACGGGTTCAATCGTCGTCTTCCAGGACATCGCCGAGACCATCCTCGCGTCGGCCATCCGGAGCCTCGTCATCGCCTTCGCGCTGACGGCGGTGTTCCTCGTCCTCGTCTACTACCTGCTCGCCGGTCGGCCGTCGCTGGGCGTCGTCAACCTCGTCCCCATCGCGGTGACGCTCGCGCTCATCGCGGGGTCGATGCGCCTGTTCGGCGTCCCGTTCAACGCGCTCACCGCGACCATCCTCTCCATCACGCTGGGCCTCGGCATCGACTACTCCGCCCACATCGTCCACCGGTTCGTCGACGAGTTCGAGAAGTCCGGCGCCGTCGTGCCGGCCATCTCCGAGACCGTCCGCGGGACCGGTGGCGCACTCACGGGGAGCATGCTCACGACGACGGCCGGGACCGGCGTCCTCGTCCTCGCCATCACGCCCGTCCTCGGACAGTTCGGCCTGCTCACTGCACTCAGCGTCTTCTACTCCTACCTGACGGGCGTCGTCGTCACGCCCTCTGCGCTCGTCATCTGGGCCCGGTTCGAGGGCGTCGACCTGTACGCGGACTGATGGCCGACCGCCGCTGGCCGGGCCGTTTCAACAGATTCAATGTACCGTGTTTCGTTTCGAAGTTCAGTGAGTCCCCGGCCGTCCGACAGCATCACGGAGGGCGGACTGGTGCGACCGATGTTCCGCCTCGCCTGGCCCATCGTCGCCCTCCAGCTCCTCCAGGTCACGTACAACATCGCAGACACGTTCTGGCTCGGTCAGTTCGACACCGACGCGCTGGCCGCCATCAGCCTCGCGTTCCCCCTCATCTTCCTGCTCATCTCGCTCGCGGGCGGGTTCACCGCCGCCGGGAGCATCCTCGTCGCGCAGTACACGGGGGCCGACAGCGACAGGTCTGCCGGGCGCGTCGCCGGACAGACCCTCTCGTTCGTCTCCATCCTCGCCGTCGGACTCGGCATCGTCGGCTACCTCCTGACCGAGGACATGCTCGCGGCCCTCCCGAGTCAGGACGAGACCAGGGAGGCGGTCATCCCCCTCGCCGCCGACTACATGGAGGTGTTCTTCCTCGGCATCGTCTTCATGTTCGGCTTCTTCGTCTTCTCGGCGCTCATGCGCGGGTACGGGGACACGAAGACGCCGATGCGGGTCATGCTCGTCAGCGTCGCCCTCAACGTCGTCCTCGACCCCATCCTCATCTTCGGCATCGGGCCCGTCCCCGAGGCCATCACCGGCATCACGGGTGCGGCCGTCGCCACCGTCGTCTCGCGAGGGCTGGGGTCCGTACTCGGTGTCTACGTCCTCTTCGGGACCGACGCCGGTCCCGACGTCCGACTCGAACACCTCAGGCCGGACCGCTCGGTCGTGCGCGACATCGTCGAACTCGGCGTCCCCACGGCACTCGAACAGTCCGCGAGCGCGTTCGCCATGGTGACGCTGACGGCCATGATCGTCCAGTTCGCCCCGCCCGTCGTCGCCGCCTACGGCCTCGGCAACCGCATCGCCTCGCTCATCTTCCTCCCCGCGATGGGACTGGGGAGAGCCACGAACACGATGGTCGGCCAGAACCTCGGCGCCGGCAACTCCGACCGGGCCGAGCGTGCGGTCTACCTCGCGGCGGCGGTCAGCGCCAGCATCCTGCTCGTCGTCGCCGTCGTCGTGTTCCTCGTCCCGGACCTCCTCGTCAACGCCTTCGTCGACGAGAACATCGAGGACGCCGCCGCCACCATCGCCAACAGCGCCGAGTACATCCGCATCCGGACCGTCGAGTTCGCCTTCATCGGCATCCTCCAGGTCGTCCTCGGTGCCTACCGGGGCGCGGGCAACACCAAGACGGCCCTGGCCTTCTCGCTGGTCACCCTCTGGGTCGGTCGCGTCGCCACCGTCGGCTACCTCGCCTTCGACACCGTCCCACTCCTCGGCATCGCCGGGGCCGGCCTCGGTTCGACTGGGTTCTGGATCGGTATGGCCTCCGGGAACGTCGTCGGTGCCGTCCTCGCGACCCTCTGGTTCACCCGGGGCACCTGGAAGGACGCCTACATAGACGACGTCCCGACGGCGACGCCGACCGGCGGCGACGAATGAGCGGTTCACAACCGTTATGTCGTCGGGTCGGCTATCGGTAGCCGAGGGCCCGTAGCTCAGTGGACAGAGTGCTTGGTTCCGGACCAAGATGTCGCGGGTTCAAATCCCGTCGGGTCCGCTCGTTCGCGCTCCGCGCGAACTCGCTCCCCCGACGACCTCACGCTCGCTTCGCTCGCGTGAGTCCCGTCGGGTCCGTTTTCCTGCGAACGACGTGAGCAGTGACGGTGCGCTTGCAGGACTCCCACCGGGTTGACGTCCCGTCTATCGGCCCGGGCACGAACTGCATGCTAGTCGTTCACAGCATTGACAATACCGGTCGTTTCAATCGAACGGGTGCTGTTCTCGTTCGAACGGTGGGGAGGACGAGTTACTGTCCGAATTGTTGCCATTAGTCCGCCCGCGTGGGAAACGGACGACGCACGCCCGTGGCCTGTATATACATGCACTATCGCTATATACGTCACCGGTGGAGCGAGTAGTAGTGGTCACACCTACGTCATATCCAGCGAAGAGCAGTAGGGTGTCTCGGCCGGTAAGATTGATGTCAGTGGGGTACCAGAACTAGCCACTCACATGTTCGTTCGGTACCATATCGATTCTACCCTCCTCGGTCACGCAGCCTCTTCAGCACCGGAGATGCAGGTTACGATAGAGCAGATAGACTCCACGCCATCGGTCTCCCTCCGACTCGTCTTCTGGGCTCGCGGCAGTGCGTTCGATGCCTTCGAGACGGGACTGGAGGCCGACCCGACGGTCGCCGACGCGACGGTCCTCGTCGACGACCGGAGTCGCAAGCTGTACCGGGTGGTCTGTTCCCCGGGGACGCCGATCACCGAGGTGTACGAACGGTCCGTGGAACTCGACGGGGTGATGCTGGAGGCGACCAGCGACGGGGTCGGGTGGACGCTGAAGATGCTGTTTCCGGACCGCGACGCCTTCGGCGCGTTCCGCCGGGCCTGCGAGGACGCCGGCCTGTCGACGACGGTCGAATCCATCCACAGCGGCGACGTCGACCGGTCGTCCGCCGACGCGGGCCTCACCGGCGCGCAGCGGGAGATCCTGTCTCGTGCGGTCGAGGTGGGCTACTTCGACATCCCCCGCCAGACGACGCTGCGCGGACTGGGTGAGGAGGTCGGGGTCTCCGGACAGGCGGCCTCCGAGCGACTCCGGCGGGGGATGGAGACGCTGGTACGGGAGACGCTCTCGAAGGACCTCGACCTGGAGGAGTAGGCGGCGACGTGGGCCGGGTCCCGGTCGACGTCCATCGGGGGCGCGACCGGCGACCGCGGACCAAAAAGGTTGTAGCAACGTGGCTGCAACCCTCGGCCGAACGCCCGACACGCAATGTCCAGAAGGAACCACGTCCTCGTCTCGCTCTCGCTCGCCCTCCTCGTGAGCCTCGCCGGTTGTGCGACGTTCACTGGTAGCACCGACGGCGGCGCCGGTGCCGGCGCGCAGCAGGGAGCGGAGATACGGAACGACGTCGTCAACGAGATGGAGTCCGTCGAGTCCTACAACTTCTCGATGGTCACAACCGTCTCGTTCGGTGAGAACGAACAGGTGACCGAATCGAACGGGACGGTGAACGTGACGGCCCAGCGGATGGTCACCGAGAGCGTCACCACGGTCCGGACCAACTCCTCGCAGAGCAAGCTCGGGTCGACGACGTACGTCTTCGGCGACCAGCAGTGCCTGAACCTCGGCGGGGACTGGGACCAGTCGACCGTCGACAGGAGTCCCTGGCGGACCGGCGCGAACATGAGCGTCCAGCAGGAGTTGCTCAACCAGTCCGACGCGCGTCTCTACAACGACACGCTCGACGGGGAGGACGTGTACGTCATCGAGGTCAGGCCGAGCCAGGAGGCCATCCAGTCCCTGCTCGCCGGGAGTGAGACGGACGTCGAGTTCCAGGACGTCACCTACCGGCAGTACGTCGACAGGGAGGACGAGCGCCTCCTGCGGTCGACGATGAACGCGACGTACTACGTCAGCGGTCGGCAGGCCAACCTCTCGGTCACGATGACGTTCTCGGACTACAATACGACCGAGCCCATCGAACTCCCGGCGTCGGCCGTCGGAACCGCGGACGACCCCGGCCCCTGCTACGGGATGACGACGGCGAACACGACTGACACGACGGACGCGTCCGTCTACCCCGCGCTATAGGTTCTCGTTCTGGTAACTCCCGTCGTACTCGCCCACGTGCTCCGCCTCGGACAGGACGAACTGGGCGATTCGTGCCCCTGCTTCGAGTTCCACGTCGTGGTTGACCTGCAGTAGTCCCTCGCCGCGGCCCTCGTAGCCGGCGTCCCAGACGGCGGTGTTCAGCATGCAGGAGTTCCGCATGAGCGACGACCGCGGGTAGACGAAGCCGACGTGCCCCTCTGGGACGTGGATGCGTTCCCCGTACCGGACGACGTAGCCGCCGGGTTCGAGGTAGTACGTCGGCGGCGCGTCGTCGGCGTACTGCTCCGCCTCGACCTCGCTCCGGTCGCCGACCTTTTTCCCGTCACGGCCGATGCGACCGGGTTCGCGTTGCTCGAAGACGGCGTCGAGCGTCAGGTCGACGCCGTTGGGCTGTACCTGGTCGTCGCGAAGGGGCGACAGCTGTTCTGCGACGAACGCGCCGGAACGGAACATACGCGACACTCCAGTCGGAATGGAATGTAGCTTGCGAGTTCGAGTCGGGCGGGCGCCACGTCACCGGCGCTCCAGGAGCCGGATGACTGTTGCCAGTGACGGCCGTCACCGGTGCCGACGCCGACCGACGGACCACCACGTGGGGGACGACCGGTCACTCGCCCGGCAAACATTGCACGAATCGACAGGAGAGACGGCGAATTCTGCACGGTCTTCTATCCACAAACACGCGGGATTTATGGTCGCGGGTAGCTGATTTCCGGACGCTATGGGACAGACTCTTACCGAGAAGATTCTCGAGGACCACCTCGTCGAAGGTGAACTCGAGACAGGTGAGGAGATCGGAATCGAGATCGACCAGGTCCTGACCCAGGACACGACGGGGACGATGGTGTGGCTGCAGTTCGAGGCGATGGACCTGGACGAGGTCCAGACGGAGATCGCCGCACAGTACTGTGACCACCAGACGTACCAGTTCGACTTCAAGAACACGGACGACCACCGCTTCCTGCGGTCTGCAGCGGGCACCTACGGCGCGTACTTCTCTCGCCCCGGCAACGGTATCTGTCACAACGTACACAAGGAGAACTTCGCCGCACCGGGCAAGACGATGCTCGGGTCGGACTCGCACACGCCGACGCCGGGTGGCCTCGGTGAACTCGCCATCGGAGCCGGTGGCATCGACGTCACCGTCGCCATGGGCGGCGCACCGTACTACATCGAGATGCCCGAGGTCGTCAACGTCCGACTGGAGGGCGAACTCCCCGAGTGGGCGACAGCGAAGGACGTCATCCTCGAACTGCTTCGACGCCTCACCGTGAAAGGGGGCGTCGGCAAGGTGCTGGAGTACACCGGTCCGGGCGTGGAGACGCTCTCGGTCCCAGAGCGGACGACCATCACCAACATGGGTACCGAACTCGGTGCGACCTCCTCCATCTTCCCGACCGACGAGAAGACCGAGGACTACCTCCAGCGCCTCGGCCGCGGCGAGGACTACGAGCAGGTCGCCCCCGACGAGGACGCCGAGTACGACGACGAGATCGTCGTCGACCTCTCCGACCTCGAACCGCTCATCGCCACGCCGTCGATGCCCGACAACGTCGTCCCCGTCCGCGAGGTCGCGGGCGAGTCCGTCGACCAGGTCATCGTCGGTTCCTGTACGAACGGCGGCTACGAGGACATCCTCCCGGCCGCGAAGATGCTCGAAGGCCGCGAGACCAACAAGAAGACGGAGATGATCGTCGCACCCGGTAGCAAGCAGGCCTCCGAGATGCTCGCTCGCGACGGGTGGGTCGCCGAGATGATGGCCGCCGGCGTCAACTTCTCCGAGGCGACGTGTGGTGCCTGCATCGGCATCGGCCACGTCCCCGCCAGCGACTCCGTCTCCCTGCGGACGTTCAACCGGAACTTCGAGGGTCGGTCGGGTATCGAGGACGACTCGGTGTACCTCTGCTCGCCCGAGGTCGCGGCCGCAGCCGCCATCAAGGGCGAGATAATCGACCCCCGGGACCTCGCCGACGAACTCGGCGACCTCGAGGCACCCGGCTTCGAACTCCCCGACGAGTACGACGGTTCCAAGGCCGACCTCATCGCGCCCGACGAGGCGGTCGACGACGAACTCGTCAAGGGCCCGAACATCGGCGACGTCCCGCTGAAGGACCCCCTCGACGAGGAACTCGAGGGCGAGGCGCTCCTGAAGATGGAGGACAACATCACGACCGACCACATCATCCCCGCGACGCAGGACATCCTGATGTACCGGTCGAACGTCCCCAAACTCAGCGAGTTCACCCTCAGCCGCGTCGACGACACCTTCCCCGAGCGCGCGCTCGACGCCGACGGTGGCGTCCTCGTCGCCGGCGAGAACTACGGCCAGGGCTCCTCGCGTGAGCACGCCGCGATGTGTCCGATGTACCTCGGCATCGACGCCGTCTTCGCACAGAGCTTCGCACGCATCCACAAGGCCAACCTGTTCAACTTCGGTATCGTCCCGTTCAACATCGACGAGGACACCTACGAGAAGCTCGAACAGGGCGACGACCTCGAAGTCGTCGACGACATCCGGGAGGGCGTCGACTCCGGTCAGGAGGAGTTCACGGTCAGCGTGAACGGCGACTGGGAGTTCACCGCCACCCTCGACGCCTCCGAACGCGAGCGCGACATGCTCTCGGTCGGTGGCAAGCTCCCGTGGACGAAGGAGCACGCAGAGGGTGGGTCCGGCGCAGCCCCCGCCGACGACTGAATCCGACGACCGACCTCGTTTCTTTTCGACGCGCTCAACACGTGCGAGCGGAAAGCACGTCCCTGATGGTTGCACACTGGAAGCACTCGTTCGCGGGGGTCCTGCTCGCCGTCCCCGCGGTCCTCGCCTGGGCGTCGGGCGCGGCGTTCGTCTTTCCCAGCCTCGGCCCGACGGCGTTCGTCCTCGCCAGCGGGGACGACCCCGGGCCGCGACGGGTGGTCGGTGGCCACGTCGTCGGGGCCGTCGCCGGCCTGCTCGCGTACTGGGCAGTCGCGCCCGGACTCGTCGTCCAGACCGCTGCAGCGCCGTTCGCCGTGGGGCAGGGACGCATCGCGCTCGCTGGCGTCCTCGCCGTCGCGGGCACCGCCGTCGGGATGACGACGACCCGGACCGTCCATCCGCCGGCCTGTGCGACCACCCTCATCGTCTCGCTGGGACTGCTCGCGTCGGTCTGGAACGTCGCCGTCCTCGTCGCCAGCGTCGGCCTGCTCTACGGGACGTTCCGTGCTGGCACCCACGTGATTGATAGTCACGCCAGCCCAACTCACTGGACGTGACGACCGTGGCCCCAGACGCGGCCGACGACCTGACGATTCGGCAGGCCGAGCAGGCCGACCTGCTCGCGGTCTTTCGCATCGAGAAGGCCGTCTTCCAGCAGCCGTGGCCGTTCGACGCCTTCCAGCGGTTCCTCGGCGAACCGGGCTTTCTGGTCGCGACGGAGGACGGGAAGGTGACCGGGTACGTCGTCGCCGACTGCATCCCGAACCACGGCCGCCCGCTCGGCCACGTCAAGGACCTCGCCGTCCACGAGAAGTGTCGCGGCCGGGGCATCGGAAGCCGACTGCTCGCGCGCGCCATCGCGACCCTCACGTCGATGAACGCGACGTCGGTCAAACTCGAGGTCAGAGAGAGCAACGAGCCGGCGCTCTCGCTGTACCGGGACTTCGGTTTCGAGGCACTCCGTCGCGTCCCACGGTACTACGACGACGGCGAGGACGCACTCGTCATGGTCCGGGACCTCTGAGAAGCGCAAGGGCCTTTCCGGGCGAGCGCCTGGTCTCGACCATGGGATACGCGTGTCCGGTCTGTTCCGTCCCCCACGCCGACGCCGAGCACCTGGCGAACCACCTCGCGTTCACCGCGATGCTCCACGGCGACGAGCACGAGGCGTGGTTGAACGAGTACGCACCCGGGTGGGAGTCCTCCAACCCGGCAGAACTCGGCCCCACCGTCGCAGCGGCCGTCCCCGAGACCGAGTTCGAGCAGGTCTTCGATGATACGGCCGGCGGTCACGACCACGACCAGCAGCGGTTCGAGGACGCCGTCGCCGAGCAGGCGAGCCACCGCGGCCGTGGGGCCAGCACCGCCACCGGTCACGAGGACGTTCTGGAGGAGGCTCGCGAACTCACCCGGCAGATGCACGAGGAAGCCGAACGCAGTGGCGAGAGCGAGGACGGTGAGGCGGCGTCCGACACCGAAAACGAGTAACGGTCGGCGCCCCGGGATACAGCCATGCACACCGTCGGACACCTTCGTCCGGAGACGCAGGCGACGGCGAACGAGGCGTACGAGTCGGCCGGACCGACCGCACAACTGGTCGTGAAGGAGGTCGCGAAGTCGATGGGGTTCGACCGCGAGGAGTACCGCGGCCGCGTCGACGCCGACGTCGTCGAGACGGCGAGAGACGTCCTCTTCGCCGCGAAACTGGCGGTCGACGTCGGGACGCGCGAGGAGTACGACGAGTGGCGGGCCGGTTTCGACGGCGACGTGTACGAGACCGGGAGCGAGAACGTGGACAACGTCGTCTGGCACGAGGCGCCCTTCGCCGGCGAGGCCGTCGCGGCGACGTTCCAGAACGAGGAGGACGCGGCCGTCGGCACCCTTCGACGGCAGGCCTTCGGTCGCATCTACCGCGAACACCTGTGACGAAACCCCCTTACTCGGTCGGTCCCAAGCGCGACCATGCGACAGCGCTATCTGCTGGTTCTGGTCGGCATCGTCGTCGCGTTACTCGCGCTCGGCGCGTTGCCGTCGCTGCTGGCGAGCGGTGACCCGTACTACGTGACCGCGACAGAGGTCGACACCGACCACGCGGCGGTCGACGTGACGAACTTCTCCGAGCGTCGGTATCCGTACACGTTCGAGGCGCTGGAGGACGGTCGGTCGTCGAGTTACTACGAGGGGCCGGTCGGGTTCAAGGGTGCGTTCACCCACTCGCCGTTCGACGAGTTCGGGGCGTTCGAGACGCGCACACCCGACGCAGTCGACGGTGACGACGTGGCGTACGTCAGTCGAAACGGTACGGTTTACCGACTGGAACTCACACAGGCACCCGATGAGTGACCGAGCCGACTGGGAGGTGCTCGAATCGGTCGCCGAGTACGAGACCGGGTGGTACACGGGCGGGTACGACCTGGTCCGGCAACCCGACGGTAGCGAGAAGCGCTACTACTGGGCGGAACTCCCGCCCGCCGCCGTGATCGTCGCACGCACCGACGACGAGGTGCTGTTCGTCGAGCAGTACCGGCCGACCATCCGCGAGACGCAACTGGAACTTCCAGCCGGTGTCGTCGAGGACGGCGAATCGTTCACGACGGCCGGCGCACGAGAACTCCGCGAGGAGACGGGCTTCGACCCGGCGGGCGTCTCTCTCCTGCAGGAGTACTGGTGTTCGACCGGCGTCCTCCGGCACCGGCGAGGCATCGTCTTCGCGGAGGGCCTGGAACCCTGCGAGCGCGAACTCGACACCAACGAGTTCCTCACCGTGACGGCGGTGCCCGTGGAGGACGCCGTCGAGACGGCCCGGGCGCAACCGACGAACGACGCGACCATCGAGGGGCTATTGCTCGCGTCGGAAGACGGCTTGCTTCGTGCGTAGGGCGGACAGGCGGCGCTGTGTCGCCCGCGCCGGTGCGCCACACACCCGCCGAGTTCGACGCGGGGCGGTCGTCACGTCATCGCCGACGCTGGCCGCCGCCTCGTACTTGAACCCTCGCCCCGGCGCGGTCCAGCACCCTTACGTTCGCCGAGGCGTTGCTAGGGAACGATGGACGGCGAGATCCGACCCGCGACGGTCAAGGAGCGACTCGACGACGGCGACCTGCTCGTCGTCGACATCCGGCCGCCGAAGGCGTTCGACAGCGGACACATCCCGGGGTCGACGAACCTCCCGTTCCAGCGCCTGGCGGTCGAGGTGGAGCGGGTCGCCGGCCACGACCACGTCGTGACGGTCTGTCCCCACGGCAAGGCGAGCGTGCAGGCGGCCCGACTCATCGCGTCCTACGAGGGGTTCGACGGCACCGTCGAGAGCATGGCCGGCGGCCTCACGGAGTGGGAGTGGGAACTGGACCGTGCCGACTCGACCGGCGACCCCGACGAGGGCCCGACCGCGGGTGCGGGGTCTGGCTCTGACGCACCCTTCTAGCTTCTGCGGTGGAGTCGAGTGGCTGTCGCTCGGTGACCGGTCCGTAGAGAAGGCGTCGGTCCAGCCGTCGCTCAGGCGACGTTGAACCCGCGCTCGCGGAGGAAGTCCTCGATGCGGCCCGAGTGATTACCCTGCAGTTCGATGTGGTTGTCTTCGACGGTCCCCCCACAGGCGAACTTCGACTTGAGGTCCGACGAGAGGCTATCGAGGTCGACGTCTTTCGCGTCGAAGCCTTCGATTACCGTTACTTCCTTACCGTATCTTCGCTCGTCAATGCGGATTGTTATCTCGGTATCTCCCTTGGCAACGTCCTCGCAGACGCAGAGTTCCTCGGGCAATCCACACGTCGAGCAGACTTCCGACATTACAAGTCGGACATACGAAATCGCCATATTAAACACTATCGGGTGTGCGCGCAACAAATCAAACCGCGACGGGCTCAGGAACCGAGCCGACGGAGTAGCGGTGTGTTCGCGCGCACGATGGCGTCGACGAGGTCGACCGCTTCGTCGGCCTCGGCCCTGCTCACGCCGGGTCCGTACACCGCCTTCTCGTGGAGGGCGACCACCCGGTCGGCGCGCCTGTCGACGCCGGACACCGACAACCGCCCGACGTACTTCTGTGGTGACTCGCTCGGTTCCCGCTCGCGATAGCGCCGTTCGAGCAGGAGTTCGAGGCGCTCGACGGCCCGTACGACGTCCGTCTCCGGGTCGCGCTGGGTCCCTTGCCAGCGCATCTTCGCGGCCCGGTGGACCGCCCGTGTCGCACCGGCACGGTGGGCGCTGGCGACCAGACCGACCATGGCGACGAAGCCGAAGGCGACGTACCGCTGTTGTTCCGGCGTGAATCCGGTACCGCCGGTTCCGCCGGTGCCCGGTCCGCCGGCGGTCACCCCGGGAGCGGTCCCGTTGTACGTTCCGCGGTTCCCGGTGGTGAGACCGATGTTCGGGTTGCGGAACGTCCGGATGGGGTCTACGGGGTCGGACGTCCGTCGATTGGTCGGAATCTGCGTCGTGGTCGTCAGGGGCGCGTCCGCGCTCCCGTCGACGTCGACCTGTCCGCTGTCCCCACTGTTGCGGGCATCTTCGATGCTCTGTATCTCGGCTTCGGTCCGTGGTCCGCCCGGCGTCGGGTCGAAGCGGACCCAGCCGACGTCAGGGAAGTACACCTCGACCCAGGCGTGCGAGTCGAGCCCGCGGACGACCCACTGGTTCTCGTCGACCTGCTGGCCGGGCGTGTAGCCGACGACGTAGCGCGCCGGGATGCCCTGGGAACGGAGCATCATCGTCATGGTCGACGCGAAGTAGACGCAGTACCCCTCCTCCATCTCGAACAGGAACGACTCGGCGACGTTGCCGTTCGGCCTGGTCACGTCGAGCGAGTAGCCCTTGTTCGATTCGAGGTACTCCTCGATGGCGACGGCCGTCTCGTAGGGGTCCTCTGCCCCCGCCTCGTCGACGATGGACTGCGTTCGCGACTCGAACTCGTCCGAGAAGTCGGGTTGCTTGTCGTCGGCGAGGTAGATCTCCTCGACCCGCGTCGGATAGTCCGTGCCGGCGGCCCGGAGGTCGTCCTCGTCGGCCGTCGGCACCTCACTGATGACCCGATAGGTGTCGTTCGGCTGGAACGACACCGTCGGCTGGAGGCCGCCGTGGCCGTTGACCTCGGTGTACTCCTGCACCTGTCCCTCGACGCGGACGGGCTGGTTCGCGGCGGGCATCACCCGCATCCGCGAGTGCATCCGGACGAGCTGTGAGACGCGTTCCGTCTCGCCGGGTGGCGAATCGAGTCGCCCCGAGTAGGCGACGGCACCCCCCGTCCGCGTCCACGACCCGCCCGTGAAGCGGTCGTAGATGCCGACGCGCCAGTACTGCGGGTCGTCGGCCGTCACGGTGAATCGAACCTCGGGGGAGAGTTCGATGGAGCCCTGGATGGTCGTCTCGCCGGGCGAGTTCGTCAGGCTCCCCTCGACGGTCGACGGACTCCCCTCGACGAGCCGGAGCGCCGACCCCGTGAACGGCAACTGGATGGCCGACGCGATGAGCATCAGCGTGAACAGGACCACGAGCACGTCGGCCTGCATGATCGACCCGTCGCGGTGTTCGAGTTCGCCGAAGCCGACCATCGCGATGCCCCCGAGCGTCGCGCCGAAGAGCATCCCGCGCTGGAGCCAGCCCTGACTCCCGAGAACGGTCGTGGCGTCGCCGGTCAGGACGAGGACGAGGAACGCCAGTCCACCGACGACCGCCGCCCAGATGTACCGGCGACGGAACGCTAGGTACCACGAGAAGAACGCCGGGGCGGGAGCGAACCCGAGCACCCAGAGGTGGGCCTCCTTCAACCGGAGGATGGTCAACCCGGTCAACAGGGCGATGGAGTCGGCGAGTATCTTGTCCCACGCCTGGACGAGTAGCTGCAGTCCGTTCGGCGTCGAGAGGATGTACGTCCCGTAGGAGACGACCAGTAACCCCGCCGTGAGGAGGGCGGCGGTCCGGGTCGAGATGAGCCTGGAGAGGACGGCCGCGAGCGCGATGGAGCCCGTGACGAGCACCAGGAGCGTCGTCGACCCGCCGAGCGTCAGCGTCAGTTTGTACAGGACGGTGACCCAGGTGGCGGTCAGCATCGCCAGTCCGGCCAGGGCGAACAGGCGGAACCACTCGACGGTCCCCCGTGTCTCTGCCTCGTTCGTCGCCCGGTAGGCGGTGGGCGTGCCGGTGCTCATCGACCCACCTCCCGGCGGTTTCGGTGGGCCGTCATGCCGCCACCTCGCCGCCCGGCGGGACGTCGTCGCCGACGAAGGTCTCGAACGGAACCTCGTGTCCCGGCAACCGGACGCTCACCCGGGCCTCGTCGCTGGCGGTGATGACTACGTCCGCATTCTCGCGGTAGTGGTCCGGCACCTGCCCGGGACCTACCGTCGCGAGCTGTCTGAGCAACCGTTCGCGCTGGTCCGCCCCTGCAGCGACGTCGAGTTCGCCGTTCGGCGATGCGAGACCGACCGCGATGCCGTTGTCGAGCAGGTAGAGCGCGATGCTCGCGGCGGCCTCGGCCATCTCGTCGTCCCAGCCCTCGGCCGCCTCGGCGGCGATGCGGACGTCGCCGAGGTCGTTCTCCGCGAGGAACTCCTTGACGACGAGGTCGTCCGCCGGGCGCTTGGCGCTGGACTTCCAGTGGACGTCTCGCAGGGAGTCGCTCCGGTCGTACTCCCGGAGCCGGTCGAACTCTTCGCGGTTGGTGTCGAACGCGCCTTCGGGGAGGAGGTTCAGTTCGTGCCGGGTCGACCCGGTCAGGGTGTACACGCGGGGGTAGACGAGGACGGTGTCGGGCATACTGTAGGTGTAACTTCGTTCGGCAAGACCGAGGACGTCGGTCACCGTGACCGTGAGTGGGCCGAGTTCGTGTTCGCCACGGACACGGTACTCGACGCCGTAGTCGTGTTCGGTCCGTCCGATGGTCGTCTCGAACTCGTTCCCCTCGCCGTCGACGGCGGGCGGGAGTTCGTCGTGTACCGACGCCGCGACGGGCGAGGCGACGTCGAACGTGAGGCCGACGCGCTTGCGTTCGCCGATGTGGCCCGCATCGGGGAGGACGCGCTCCACGTCGGGGCGGCCGGTGAGCACCATCTGGATGACGGCACCGAGCAGCGCGATGAACAGCGGGAGGACTATCGCGCCGAGCTGGCGCGCCCCGAACTGGACGGCCATCGCGACGAGGACGACGACGACGGCGACCGTACCGAGCCCACGTTTCGTCAGCATTATTCGACCGGGACCGTCTCCAGTGCCTCCTCTACGACCTGGATGCCCTGGTCACGCGGCCCGCTCGCCGAGAGTCGGATGCGGTGGCTCATCACGCGGGCGGCCTCCGTCTGGACGTCGTCGGGGACGACGTACCCCCGGCCGTTCAGGACGGCCCGGGCCTGGGAGGCGCGCAAGAGCGCTATCGTCCCACGGGGGGAGACCCCCAGTTTCGCGTGGTCGCGGGTGTACTCCGCGAGCCGTGTCGCGTAGTCGCGGACGGGTCGTTTGACGGTCACCTCCGAGACGGTCCGGCGGGCCTGCCGGATGGTCTCGACGTCGGTCACCGACTGGAGGGACTCTATCGGGTGGTCACCGACGACCCGGGACAGCATCTCGGACTCCTCGGACTGCGAGGGGTATCCCAGGTGCAGTTTCTTCATGAAGCGGTCGACCTCCGCGAGCGGGAGTTCGTAGGTGCGGTTCGGTTCGACCGAGTTCTGGGTCGCGATGACCGTGAAGGGCTGGGGGAGCTGACGGGTCGTCCCGTCGACGGTGACCTGTTCCTCCTCCATCGCTTCCAGCAGTGCCGACTGCGTCTTCGGCGGCGCGCGGTTTATCTCGTCGCCGAGGACCATGTTCGCGAACACTGGCCCCTCCTGGAAGTCGAACTCGCGGGTCTTCTGGTTGAACACGTTCACGCCGGTGATGTCGGAGGGGAGCAGGTCCGGCGTGAACTGGACTCGTTTGAACGAACAGTCGATGGAAGCGGCGATGGCCCTGGCGAGCATCGTCTTCCCGACGCCGGGAACGTCCTCGAGCAGGACGTGGCCCCGTGCGAGGACGGTCGTGACGACGTGTTCGATCTCGTCCGGGTGGCCGACGATGACGTCCTCGACGTTCGCGATGACGTCTCGACATACCTGGGCGGCGTCGTCGACCGGTATCGCTGATGGGGTAGTTTCGGGTCGACTCGACTGGTGCGAAGCGTCTGGAGTGTTGGCGTCCGTCATGATGAGTGCTGGCGACCGGGATCCGTCGGGTCGTATTCGACCGGAGGACTACTGTACCGAACTGTGCGAGGTAGTGGGATAGTTTTTGTGTTGCCCATAACAGCTATTTGAGTCTCTGTAAACCGGCCGCCGCCACCGAGGTTCGTTCGTCCGTGCGTCTCTGTACCGTGTCTAGGCTTGTAACGTTGCCGTGGGACCCACGACAGGTCTCGTCACCAGTCCTTGCAGTCGATGCAGACGAGGTCCGACCCGTCCCGCCAGGTCCGCTGGACGGTCGACCCGCAGGCGGTACACGACGCGCCGTCGACGACGAGACGCGACGTGGACACCACCGTCGACGCCCCTTCCTTCGACTCCGCCTCCTCCGGGACGGTCTCGTCGTCGGCCGTCTCGTCGTCGGCCGATTCGGTTTCGTCCGGTGAACCGTCGCCCCCGGTCTCGGCCGGCGAACTGCCACCGGTGAACTCCGTCAACGAAGCGTCCCGTGCCATGCTCGTGTGGACGGTGGGGACCCTCTTGAGAGCAACGGACAGACCCAAGTAGCAGCACTCGAACCTTCGGATATGACCAGTGTCGAGATACCGTCTATCGTCTTGCAAGCGACCGACCCCGTCTCGAACGTCACCGACGTGGTCGAAGCGTTCGGTCAGGTCGTCAGCAACGGGGACCCGCTTTCGATACTCCTGCTCGTCGTCGGTGGACTCCTGACCGCCGCCGCACTCGGCGCCTTCGGTGCCCTCACCATCGGTGCCGTCTTGAGTGGTATCGGCCGTCTCATCTCCCAAGAGCCGCCGCGAGAAGGCCGGGCGCACTGACCGGGTCCGGTCCGAGCGGCGTTCCTGCGACGAAGCTATCCGCGTAGGAGAGCACCGTCTCTACCCTCTCGGCGACCTCCGACGGCGTTCCGGCGATGCAGAACGCGTCGAGCATCGCGTCCGTCACGCCGTCGAACGCCGAGTCGAAGTCGCCCTCGCCGAGGGCTGCCCCGACGGCCGCCGCCGCGTCGGGGTCGACGTCGTGACGGGCAAGCACGGGGTCGGCAGCCCCCGCCGCGATGAACGCCACCGGTGGCCGTGCGGCCGCGCGGGCGGCGTCAGCGTCCTCGGCGACGCTCACGCTCGCGAAGGCCGCGACGTCGAACTCGCCACGCTCGGCCGGACGCTCGTCGAGTCCCTCCCGGACGCGACCGGCAGCCCACTCGAAGTCGCGCGGGTGTGAGGCGTTCAAGAGGACGCCGTCGGCGTGTTTCGCGGCCATCCGAATCATGTGGGGTCCCTGTGCCCCGACGTACACCGGCACCTCGCCGACGGGGAAGTTCAACTCCGCGCTCCGTGCGGTGAACGTCCCCTCGTGGTCGACGCGCTCGCCGGCCCAGAGTCGTCGAGCCACCTGGAACGTCTCCAGCACTCGCCGGAGCGGTCGGTCGTGCTCGTAGCCGAGGTTCGACAGCGCCGACCGGTCGCCGGCACCGACGCCGAACACGGCCCGACCGTCGGTCGTCTCGTCGAGCGTGCCGACGCGAGACGCGAGCGACACGGGGTGTGTCTCGTAGGGGTTCACCACGCCGGGGCCCACGTCGAGGTCGGTCTCTCGGGCGATGCGGTCACAGACGACGAACGGGTCCCGGTTGAAGTGGTGCGACGAGACGAAGGCGGTGTCGAACCCGGCGTCCTCGGCTGCCCGGGCCGTCTCGACGAGTTCGGTCACCGGATGTTCGGGCGTGAGTTCGACGCCGAACCTACGCATCGTCGAAGGTCCACCCCCTGAGCGCCTGACGGACGAGGTCCGAGTCGACGCCCCGGAACACGGAGTCGTGTCCGTCGTGGTCGCCGAACGACCAGTCGCGCACGACGACGACCGGCGTCCCGCCGGCACCCTCGCCGGCGACGAGGTTCGCCGCGGCGGCGAGTTCGTCGACGACGCACTGGACGGTCACGCCGAGTTCGCGGCCGTCGCGGTCGCGTTCTCCCCGCCAGTCGCGGTTGGCGTACATCCCGTCCCAGCCGATGGCGACGGCGGTCTGCCCGTGCCGGAACGGGCGACCCGACGTGTCGGTGACGACCACCGGATTCCCGTGGGGTAACCCGTCCCGTATCCGGGCGGCGCTCTCGCTGGGCCGTTCGGGCAGCAGCAGAACGTCGCTGTCGGGGACGTTCGACCGGTCGATGCCGGCGTTGACGCCGACGTGTCCGAACTTCGTCTCGGTGAGCAGGAACGGTGCCTCCAGCAGCAGTTCCGTCGACTCCTCGAGGACGGCCTGGGCGAACCTGGGATCCTTCTCCTCGCCGGAGATCGACGCCAGTCGCGACGCGATCTCGCGGGCCCGCGGGCCCGCCGGGAAGTCGGCGAGGTCCGCGAACCGGCCTTCGGTCTTCGAGACGACGGTCGAGGCGACGACCACCACGTCGTCCGGGCGGAGGTCGAACCGTTCGGTGACGACCCGTGCGAGGTCGTCTCCCTCGCGTATCTCGGGGACCTCGGGGACCGGCAGTAGCTCCATGCTCTGCCGTTCCGGTGCGCCGGATAAAAGCGCGCCGGTGGTGGAAAATCGCCCCGCCAGTCGGTCGCTACGTCGTTCGCAGGGTCACGTCGACGGTGCCGTCCTCGACGGTCGCCTCGTACATCGTCGTCTGCGTCGCCGGCCGTGCGCCGGTCGCGCTCCCCGGGTTCAGCAACCGCAGGCCGTCGTGGTCCTGGTCGACCACCTCGTGCGTGTGGCCGGAGACGACCACGTCCCCATCGTGGTCGCGCCCCGCTCCGAGAACGCGCTCGCGGTACCCCGTCTTCGGTCCCGTTCCGTGCGTGACGACGAAGCGGACGCCACCGACGTCGAGCGTGGCGACCGCCGGCAGGTCGATGGACTGCGGGTCGACGTTCCCGACGACCGCGGTGAGGTCAGTGGCGTGGGACTGGACCGTCTCGTAGGCCTCCGGCGAGTCGAAGTCACCGGCGTGGACGACGTGGTCCGCGTCCGCGACCACGTCGAGCACCCAGTCGGGGATGGCCGTGGCCCTGGAGGGGACGTGTGTGTCGCTGAGGATGGCGATTCGTGGCATACCTCTACGTCGACACCGGAGCGGCAAAAAGCCACGATACCTCCGAAACCGATGATAACACTCACACCGCTGGCTGTCGTTGCTCCCGGCATGAGCGAGGAGACCCACGTCGTGACCGCGTTCCTCCGGAACGACGGCGAGGTGCTGTTGCTCCACCGGAGCGACGCGGTCGGAACCTACGGCGGGCGCTGGGGCGGCGTCTCCGGGTTCGTAGAGGACGCCGACGAGGAACGGCAGGCTCGGATCGAGATCGAGGAGGAGACCGGCATCGACGACGCCGACCTCTCGCTCGTCCGGAGTGGCGGCCCCGTTCGGACGCCGGACGACGACCTGGGGCGGACGTGGGTCGTCCATCCGTTCCTGTTCGACGTCGAGACGCGGGAGGTGGCCCTCAGCGAGGAACACGACGACTACGAGTGGTGCTCACCGACCGAGATACTCGACCTGCCAACCGTTCCGGACCTGTGGGTGACCTACGAGCGTGTCGCGCCGTCGGTCCGGAGCGTCACCGCCGACGGCGAACACGGCGCGTCGTACCTCTCCATTCGCGCACTGGAGGTGCTCCGCGACCGGGCGGCCCTGCTCGTCGCCGAGGACGCCCCCGACGACGAGGCGTGGGACGAACTGACCGACCTCGGCCGCCGCCTCCGCAACGCACGGCCGAGCATGGCCGTCCTGCGGAACCGGGTGAACCGCGTCCTCGCGAGCGCGTCACCCACGGCCGAGAGCGTCGAACGGCACGCCAGCGACGGCATCCACCGGGCCGCGACGACCGACACCGACGCCGCGGTGCGGGCCGGTGCACTCGTCAGCGACCGGACGGTGCTGACGCTGTCGCGGTCCGAGACGGTCCTCCGTGCGCTGACGGAGGCCGAACCCGAGGAGGTGTACGTCACGACGTCCGAGCCGGGTGGCGAAGGCGTCGACGTCGCCGAATCGCTGGTCGGTGACCTCCCCGTGACGCTCGTCCCCGACGCCGCGGTCGCGTACGCACTGGTCGTCGGCGAGGTCGACGCGGTGCTCGTCGGTGCCGACACCGTTCTCCCCGACGGCACCGTCGTCAACAAGGTCGGGACCCGCACGGCGGCCGTCGCCGCCGCACACGAGGAGGTCCCGTACTACGTCGTCGCCTCGACGGACAAGGTCCACACCGAGGAGTCGATCAACATGGAGACCGGGCGCCGGTCGGCGGTCTACGAGGGAGACGCACCGCTGTCGGTGCTGAACCCGGTGTTCGACGAGACGCCTGGACACCTCGTCGACGCCGTCGTCACCGAACGCGGTGAACTCGACCCCCGGGAGGTCCGTGAGGTGGCGGACGAACTGGCGGCGCTCTCGGAGTGGGATTGCTGACAGGCGACGCGTTCGGTCGTCCGGCACGACAGCGCGTCGCACACCCGCCTCGACTGTCGCGCCACTGCTCGTCAGGTGATGCCGGGTCTGGTCGCGGGTTCGTACTTGAACCCTCGCGTGGGGTCGTCTGAAGACACACGAACCGACCGAGTCTGGCCAGCAGGCACTCACTGGAGACGGAGCCTCCGAACCTGGACGCAGTGGAGAAAAGAGCGTTTATACGCCTCGAAGGACGACGAACAGGTGGTGGCTATGATGACGGTTACCCCCACTCAGCCCCTTGTGATGAAAAATTAACACTGAGCCACCATCCTTGCCATAGGGCACTTCGTTTCATCTCGGATTCTGGCTCTTCGAACCGGTTTGACGGGTCCCTGACCGACTTCGAATCCGGTGATAGGTGAGTCGACAACCGGAACATCGTGGAACAGATGGTTCTGTTGAATTCGGTGTCAGTGAGGCGGTTCAAGCTCCCCGGTGGCTACGGATCTACCTGGGAAGTCCGCCTCGGCTTCAGTCGGAGACGATTGCAGGTCGGAGCGCCGCCACTTCGTCCATGAGCGTCTCGCGGTCCGCCTCTGCGACCCCGTTCGTTGCGAGCGCCGTCGCGAGGTGGTCGGCGACGACGTCGAACTCCTCGTCGGTGATGTCCAGTCCGTCGTGGGCCGCTGCCATATCGCGGCCGTCGTAGTCGACGGGCCCGCCGGCCGCCGCGGCGACGAACTGCCGCTGGTGGGAGTGGAGGTCCTCCATGTCGGTCCCCTCGAAGTGGTGATTCACCCACTCGTCGGCCAGGACCCGGTCGTAGAAGTCGTCCACCACGGCTGCGACCGCCTCCTCGCCACCCAGTCGATCGTACAATGTCTCGGCTCCATCGTCAACGTCGTCGGACATGCGTCCCCGTCTTGTAGCCTGGTGTATATAAACTCCGTCCAGACATATCAGAAGTATATAGATTGAAGGTGGAGGGGTGGTCGATGACGGTAGATGGTCGGTTGCGGCCCGCCCCACTCGCAGCCACCGCCGTTCGCGTCTCGCGTCGACCGCGACCGACCACTGGTCGCTGCCCAAGTAGCCGCTCGATTCGGAAGGTCAATCACGTACCTGTCCGAATCGATGCGCCAGGTTCCGCGTTCCGTGGAGTGAGCGCCCACAAACAGTGACACACTGGCCCGGTGAGACGGCACCGATGCGTCCGGCCTGCTGCCATTCGCCGAAGCAGTGCCAACCGAGACCTGCTCGGAGGCCGATGCCGTGAGCGACAGAACACACTGTCACCGGTTGTGAGGTCCGCCGAGGGCACGAATCATGGCTTCGAGGAGGCCCACCCTGTACTGTACGACGTGCCGAACATGCACGTCAAGATGATATTCGGTTTAGGAATTTATTTCAGTGAGGTCTTCCCATCGAAGACAAAGAGGACACCGTTCTAAATGCATGGAATTGTGATGAAGTCCCTGAAGGATTTCGTCGTCGGGGAGTACGATGCGGCGACGTGGCGGGCCATCCAGGAAGAAGCGGGCCTCGACGGAAAGATCTACGTTCCGGTGTCGGAGTACGATGACGAGGAAGCGATCGCACTCGTGGGGGCGGCGTCGGAACTCTCCGGAGAAGACGAGGCGGATTTACTGTACGCCTTCGGGCGGTACATCGTAGAACCGCTCGTGCAGACGTACGGCGTACACGTCGATCGTGAGTGGTCGGGGCTCGATCTTCTTGCGAACGTCGAGACGTATATCCACGAGGCACTCCGCGCGAAGGACCTGTCTGAGTTCACGCCGCCCGCGCTCCAGGCAAAACGCATCGACGGTCGAACCGTCGTCATCAGATACGGGTCTGACCGCGAACTGTGTAAGCTGGCGGAGGGCATCATCGATGGCGTCGGCGAGCACTACGGCGAGTCCTACGACATCGCACACGGTACGTGCCAGCACGTCGGCGACCCACATTGTGACCTCGTCGTCCGACGTACTACGCTCGAATCCGCCGTGAGCTGAGTCCCCGGGCGAATTGTCGGAGACTTCAGCGTCCGAACCCGGGAACTGCGACAGCTAGTTACAGATGGACTCGCCGAACGGTCGAAGTGCGTCGAGCGGGGCGTGAAACCAGGACGAGCCCCAGTTCCAGATGGACCCCCGTGGAACTGAAGCAGTAGCTTTCAGTCAAATTTGGATTCGCGAATCCCGGCTACGATAGCTCGTTCTGTGGATTCGAGGGACTACTACGGAGAATAGCAGAAACTGTCTTGCTCCCACTCGCCCCTCGTGATGAGAGTTCAACGACTGAGCCACCGTCCTTCCGACCGTCCGTAGTCGCGACCCCGTACACCTCTCACCGGGCGGTACGAGGCCGTTTCGGCGCACCGTCGTTCGACAAGTACGGCACTGACCCGGCGACTGCGTTCCTCTACTGACGGGGTCGGGAACACCGTCACGTGCTATGTTGGTGAACTGTCACGACGGTTGGTGACCACGTCGATTCCGTTGGCGTCCGAACGCTAACGGGGTGGTATACAGACGGTGTCGAGATACCGTAATTTACTATTCCCACTCATTTACCCGTAGACTTAATACTAACATGTGCTTTGACGAAATCACTTCCCATCGCTGCTATGATTAACACAGAAAACAGACGACTGCTCTCGCTGTACGCGCGGTACGTCAGCGAACCGGAATCGAGGAAGGACGTGTACGGCTACTGGTTGTTCGTGATCGGCTGCACCGTCTCTTTCATCGGGGTAGCCATCTACCAGGTCGGACCGACCGACCCAGCGGCCGAGAATGTACTCCTGGTCCGAGAGATATCGGCGACGCTCGCCGGCATCGGCCTCCCGGTCGGCCTGCTCGGCATCGTGCTCATGCTGCCGGTCAAGCGAATCGCGATGTTCACGGGCATACTGGGCGCGCTCGTCTCGCTGGCCGGCGTCGCCGCGTTCACGGAGGTCTACCCGTCTTACTGGGTCGTCACCGAGCCGGACTACAGTTCGACCGTCATCACCGTGTACACGGCCGGGGTCGCGATAGTCACGCTCGTCGCAGCGCTCGTTCCAGTGATCACAGGCGAGCAAAGTTTCTACTTCGGCCTCGACCGCACCCGGAGCCAGGAGTATCCAGACGTGATGGTGGGCAAAGAGAACCACGGCGCGTCGGTCGCCGTCTACCGTGGGGAGGAAGACTGGACCTGGCGGCTCATCGAACAGGACGCACTCGCCACCGACGTGGATAGTTACACCTCCCGGCTCGAAACCGAGGAACGAGTCGAACACGTCCAGGAGCGCATCGCCCAGGCTGGTCTCATGGAGATCAACCACGCCGCGTTCCGGCTCACCGAATCCGTGGACGGCTGGTGGAGCTGGATCCTCATGCGGGAGAACGGCAGCGTCGTCGCCAACAGCAACGACGGGTTCCCGACGCGTGACGAGGCGGCCGAGTCGGTCAGCATCCTCAAGGAGTTCGGTCCGGACGCGCCGATCGTCACCATCGAGGGCGCGGCCTACGACTGTTACGAGGACAAAGGTGACTGGTACTGGCGGCTCATCGACGAGGACCGGAACGTCCTCGCGAGCGGCCCCAACGCCTACGGGGACCGCCCGTCTGCAGTGGAGAACGTCGACTCCGTACGCGTCCGCGCCGGAGATGCCGAGGTTCTGACCGTCGAACGGTTCGGCGTCGAACTCTTCGACGAATCCGGCGACTGGCAGTGGCGGCTGCTCGACACGGAACTCGACGTCGTCGCCACCGGTTCGTCCGACTACGACTCCCGGCGCTCGGCCGAGTCGTCGGCGTACGACATCCTCGAGGGTGTCGCCGGCGCGCCCATCGTCGACTCGAGCGAACCCGCCTACGAGGTGTCGCCCACGGACGACGACATGTGGCGCTGGGAACTGGTCGACGAGGACGGGACCGCCCTCGCTCGCAGCAAGGACGACGTCGAGTCGGCCGCCGATGCATCCGACAGCGCCCAGAACGTCAAGACCGCCGCGCCGAACGCGCCCCTCGTCCACCTCGAGTCGGGCGCCTTCGAGTACTACCGCGTCGACGGTCGCTGGCGCTGGCGACTCGTCTCGGGCGACCGTGAGCCGATCGCAGAGAGCACGGGGTCGTTCGCTTCCCGCGACGAAGCAGCCAAGGCGGTCGAAACGACCAAGGAACAGGCGCTCGCGGCCGAACTCATCGACTTCGAGAACTCCGCCTTCCAGCTCTACGAGACCAACGGCGAGTGGCGCTGGCGGCTCATCGACGAGGACGGCAACGTGATGGCCGACAGCGGGGAGGAACACGGCACCAGGGACGCTGCGGCGGAGTCGATGCTGACGCTCAAGGAGAACGCTCCCGACGCCGACCTCCTGGAGATCGAGACGTCGGCGTTCGAGCTGTTCCACGACGACCAGGACCGCTGGAACTGGCGGCTCGTCAACGAAGGCGGCGAGACCATCGGTGAGGGTCCCAGCATGAAGTCCTCCCGCGACGAGGCGAAAGCAGCGATGGACGAACTGCTCGAACACTGCAAGGGAACGGAGTCCCGGGAGATGCCCGTTCCGGTCTTCGAGGTCTTCACCGAGGGCGACGGCTGGCGGTGGCGGCTCGTCAACCCCGACGGGTCCGTCGCTGCCGAAGGGACCCGGGAGTTCGCGACGCGCAACGAGGCCGAGACGGCCATCGAGTCCCGTATCCGGGACGCCGCCGGCACGTCGCCGGTCCACGAGGTCGACTCGCTCGCCGTGCGACTCGTCCCGTCGGCCGGCAACGAGTGGCGGTGGGAACTCATCGACGCCGAGGGCGGTGTGGTGGCCGAGAGCGCCAGGACCGCCGAGCGCGCAACTGCCGAGGCGACCATCCAGGCACTCGGCGAGCACGCGACCGATGCACCTGTCTTCGAGTTCCATAGCCCGAGCTACGTCCTGACCGAGGAGTCCGACGGCTGGCACTGGACGCTCGTCGACGTCGACCGGAAGACGCTCGCGGACGGCGAGGAGGTGGCCGAGACGAAGGAGGCCGCCCAGTCGGCCGTCGAGACCGCACGCCGGCACCTCCCGAACGCGGACGTGCTCGACGACGAAGATGCCGTCTTCGAGATTACCCAGTCCGAGGGCTCGTGGAGCTGGCGGTTCCTCAACGCCGACGAGGAGATCATCGCGGGTGGCACGGAGCAGTACGACACCCGTACCGAGGTCGAGGACGCCATCGACACCCTGACCGACGAGACGGCGGACGCGTCCATCCTGGAGATCGATTCGGCAGCCTTCGAACTCCACAAGGACGACGACGGCTGGCGATGGCGGCTCATCGACGAGAACGGCAGGACGCTCGTACAGAGCCTGGCCACGTATTCGAGCCACCAGGACGCCCGCGAGGCGACTGGGCTCGTCAAGGAGTTCGGTAGCGACGCCGTGGTCCAGGTCGCCGAGTAACGGAACGGCAGTTCTCTTTTCTGCGTTGCGTGGCCGATTTCGGCGCTCTCTTCGTGACTACCCGGAGGTATGCACCGGGCGGGTCACGTGCTCGCCGTCGAGTGGAACGCACCCGCTGGGTGCTGGACCGGGACGCACGTCAGTCACGACCCAGTTCTCGCCGGGGCCCCTCCCGACGGCTCACGGGGCATCTGGGTCCGGAGAATCGAGACGGCTTCGTGTATCAGCGACGGACGCCGGTGGAACGTCTCGCCGGCCAGCGGTCGTCGAAGACGGAGCAGTGCGCAGTGCGTTCGGACGACGGCCACGCAGGTAAGTTCACGTGGCGACTGGCGACTGGTGCCCGATGAAGGGGGTCCCACGCCTGCCAGCCTGGATTCCCTGAGAACGGTCGCTCGTCACGTCCCGAACGGACGGCACCTGGAGGCCGTCAGCGCTCGGCCCCGCAGTGCGGGCAGAACCCGACGCGGTCCGACGTGTCGATGGTGCCGCCACAGTTCGGACACGTATCGCCGGCGTCGTCGCCGTCGAAGCTGCCGGTGAATATCTGGGTATTACTGAAGGGTTCGTCGGTATCCTCATCGCGTGCGCGCGATGAGTCACCGTCGCCAGAGTCGTCCATCGAGGCGCCTCTCCGGTCGGGCCTCCGTTTCGGCCCCGCGCCGGGCGAGGGACTCGTCGGAATCCACGGCTCGGACGAATCGCTCGAACTCTTCGACCTGAACGGCAGCGACGGGAGTCCGCCGAACGAGGGGCGGCGCAGGAGCCCTCGTGCCCTGGCAGAAACGACCCGTACGCGACGACGCACCGTCTCTCGCGCGTAGTACGCCCGTCGAAGGCCGAACACCAGCGTGACTGTCAGCGGTGCGACGACGAGGAGCGGGCGGTCGAGCGCGATTCCGGCCGTCGATACCGCGGTGACGGTCTCCTGTACGACTTCGTGAGTGCCGGTGTGGCCGGGGACCGAGAGGACCCCCAGCGGGGCGACCGTGTCGCCGATGAAGAGTGCCTCGGCTCCGATGGCAGGAATCGCGACCACGCTGCCGACGGCCATGCTGACCCGCCTGTCCACGGAGAGCAAACCTTCGACGGCGAGCGTCCGGTAGGCGAGTGCGTGGACCCAGAGCGCCGTGAGCGCGAAGGGCCACCACGGGAGCGAGACCGTCCCCGTCGTCAGCAGGCCGTAGACGGCTGGTACGAGACCGAGTACGGGTACCAGCACCGCGACCTCTGGCCGGAAGGTCCCCCACGATTCGAACGCACGCCAGTACAGGACGACGACGAGCGCGCCCAACGACAGGAGCGCGACGAGGGTGGCGAGTACGACCGCCCACTCCACGAAGTCGTTCCAGACGGTGACGACGGGGAACGAGACGCCGAACAGGAAGTGGGAGACGCCACTCCCCACCAGGACGAGCGCGCCGACGAACCGGACCAGATGTAGCGCGACCGCTCCGGCGAATAGTACGACAGCCGTGGCGACGATGGACGCGGGGAGCGCGACCAGTTCGGCCACGGGAAGCAGGACGTGTCGGAACCGCCTGTCAGAGTAATCCATAGGGTTTCAGTGTGCAGTGGTATCCTGATGGACAGGTGGGTACTTAAAAAATCGGGACGGTACGTATTTGACGATTGTCATGATTGGTGTGGAGCTATCGAACCGTTCGACCAGTTCGGCGGGACGCCGGACGGTTCGACCTAGCGAACCACGATTCGTTTCGTGCAAACACACGTACTCATCATATAATGATGGGTTGCAGATAAGTCAGTTAGAGCATTGATGCCACCAAGTTTTTCTATGATGACCGAGAAACAAGCCTGAACCTCATGGCAGTCCAGGATGAACTCGAGTGCGTTTCGTGTGAGAACACGTTCGACCCAGGGCCGACCGGTGGCTTCTGTCCCGATTGTGATACTCCCCACCCGGATTTCGAGATGTCCGCCGTCGACGACGGCGCATCCGAGAGTGGTGAATCAGAGAGTGACGCCGACGAACAGTCGGTGGAGAGCGACGCGGAACCGTCCGAAGACCCGGGGGAAGCGGACGAGTCGACCGACGAGGAGTGCTCGTCCTGCGGGTCCACGGTCGATCCGGACGCGGCGTTCTGTGCGAACTGCGGGGCGGAACTCGGAGCCGAGGACGAACCCGAATCGAGCGACGAGGACGAACTCACGGAGTGTCCCAACTGCTCGAACAGCGTCGGGGACGAGGCGTTCTGCGCCAATTGCGGCACGGACCTCGACGCGATTCGGGCGGGCGACGATGCCGACGCCGGGTCGGACGACGAAGCGGACGCAGACGACACGCCGGATTCGGTCACGCTGGTAATCGACGGCGAGTCCTACTCGCTCGGCGACGGCGAGACCTTCGGCCGGCAGGACGAGGCCTGGCTGGACGACCTGGTGTCGGCCAGCGGCGGACGAGACGAGGCGTCCTACATCTCGGGTGAACACCTCGAGTTCGAAATCGGCGACGACGGCGTCTTCGTGACCGACCTCAGCACGAACGGCACCAGCCACAACGGCGACGACCTGGACGGTGGGCGGACGGAACTCGAAGACGGCGACACGCTCGAACTGGCCGACAGAGCGACGGTCGACGTAGAGCTGTAATCTGGATTACGCAATCGTCGTCGGCGAACGGGCCATCCACTGCAGTCGGCTGGTCGAGTCGACACTTTGAAACGTAATTTTCTTGAATTTTTGGCAGGTACCCAAAAAAGTTATCCCATTCTCTTGTGACCTTACGTCCGTCACCGTCATGACGACTAATATCGAAGCAACGATCAACCGGCCATACCTCCCCGAGCGGGGTGGTGGGATTTCGTGTGAGCTCAGCGTCGACCCGGGCCCCCAGGAGCAGGTCGCCGATCGGCACATCTCAATCTGTGTGGACACGAGCGGCTCGATGGACTTCCAGGGGAAACTCGACCAGGTCCGCGACTCCATCTTTCTGGTATTCGGTCTCCTTGGCGAGGACGATTACCTGAGCATCGTCTCCTTCGACAACGAGATCGACGTGATAATGGACGCCAAGAGATGGGGCGACGTCGACCGCGAAATGGCAGAACGGTTGCTGGAGGAACTCGAGGCCCGTGGCGGCACCGACCTCTACTCCGGTGTCGAGGAGGCACGGGACACGCTGAAGGGACTCGGTGGAGAGGACGAAGAGGTCACCAAACGTATCCTGCTGCTATCCGACGGTCGCGACACCGAGCGGGACGTGTCGGAGTTCAACGAACTGGCCAGGAGCGTCGCCGAAGAGGGCATCTCCATCTACTCCGCCGGTATCGGAACCTACTACGACAAGGAGGTCATCCGACTGCTCGGCGAGGATACCCAGGGGCAGTGGACCCACGTCAATCGCCCGACCGACATCCGTTCGTTCTTCGGCGACGTGGTCCAGGCGGCCTCGTCGGTCGTCGCGAACAGCCCACAGCTGGTCATCGACCCCGCCCCCGGCACCGAGATCGCGGAGGTCTACCGCCGGAGCCCGCAGGTCCAGGAGGTCACCCCGGAGTACGAAGACGGCGACATCATCATCGGGTTGCCGGACCTCCAGGAGGACCAGCAGCAGACGGTGGTGCTGAAGATGGACGCCCCCGGACGGGACGTCGGAAGCGAGCACGCGCTGGCGACCGTCGGTCTCGAGGCCGGCTCACGGTCGGCGTCGACGGAGGTGTCCGTCGAGTACACCGACGACCCGGACAAACTCGCCCAGCAGGACGAGAACGTCTTCCTCGCCCACAGGGACACCGCCATCCGCTCCAGCATCGCCCAGGCGGACTCCGAGGACGACCTGGAGGACGTCGAATCCCTGATCGACGAGACCGAGGTCATCACCGGCGAGACCCAGATCATCGACACGCTCCGGGACGACGTGACTCGGATCGAAAGCGGCGACGAGGAGCAGGTTCGAGAGGTCCAGGAGCAGACGACCGTCGTCTACGAAGGGAACCAGTTCGAATGAGGAACGTGAACAGTACTCTCGACCGACTACGCCAGGGGTAACCCGGAGGGACTACTATCACACACACTACGTCAGGACCGACAGAGGGTGTGCTCGTCGCTGGTCGCTACAGACTCAAGGAGGAGGTCGGCCGCGGGGGGTTCGGCGTCGTCTGGAGCGCCCGGGACACGGAGCGCAATATGGACGTCGCGCTGAAGTACCCCAACTACGACGGCCGGGCCGACGACGACCTCGTGGACAAGTACTTCAGACGGGAGTTCGACGTCCTCGAGGACATCCAGAAAGCCGGTGGCCACCCGAACATAATGAGCTTCCACCGGAAAGTGAGCGAGTTCGGGATGGACTTCCTCGTCCTCGAACTGATCGAGGCCGAGGAGATCGGCGAGGTGGTCAGGAACGAGGACCCCATCACCGACCCCGAGGAGGTGCGCCGTATCGGCATCGGTATCTGTGACGCGCTCTCGTTCCTCCACGACCACGACATCATCTACCGAGACCTCAAACCCGACAACATCATGGTCGGGCGGGACAGGACCCCCAAGATAATCGACTTCACGACCGCCAGGGGGTACGTCTCGGAGAAGGAGGACCAGACGTTCACGACCTCGCATCCGGCGGACGGCTCGTCCGGGTCGCGGCGGGACTCGACGGTTCCCGGCGCGTTCAACCCACCGGAACTGAACAGTGGTGCGACCCAGCGACAGGGACCCTGGAGCGACGTGTACTCGGTCGGCAAACTGTTGTGCTTCCTGATGGTCGGATGGGTCCCCGACGACGACGGCGTCTCGCCGAGCGACTTCGGCGTCGATACGGAACCGTACCTCAACGAGATAATCGAGACGGCGACGCAGCACGAGCGCACGAGTCGCTACCCGAACGCGTCTGTGCTCGAGACGGCACTGGAAGAGCGCGACCCGACGATGCCGGTTCAGGCGGCGCTCGAGTGGCTCGGCCGCGACGAGACGTGGACGATCAGTCCCGGGGATACCATCGGCAGGCACGTCCCGGACGGCCCACGGCCGTCGATCGTCCTCGACGACAGTCGCCACCGGGCACTCTCGGCGGCCCACTGTCGATTCGACATCGACACGCAGGGCAACTGGACGGTGACCGACACCAGCCTGAACGGCACGTACATCAGCAAACGCGAAGAGCGAGAATGGCACCTCTTGCTCTCACCCGCCGGACGACGACGCCAGGAGCGAGAAGGCGAGACGATACCCGGCGAACCCGAAACTGGAATGCTACTCGAGGACGGCGACACCATCGCGCTGGTCAGCCCAGAGTATCCCGAGCGATTCTACTTCCAGTTCAGAAACGAGGCCAACTGAGCGACCATGGAACATGCGAGCACGATAGACGTAGGCGCGCGCAAGAGGCGCAAGAACGGAATCAACGAGGACAGCATCGCGATGGCTCTCTTCGAGAACCATCACCGCCAGTCGACACATCCCATGGGCGTATTCGCGCTCTGCGATGGCGTCGGTGGCGAAGCGAGCGGCGACGTCGCGTCCTACCTGGCTGCGAGTACGATTCGGAATCGTCTCGTGGACGCGATACTCGGTTCTGGAGCCAACAGGCCCGAACGGTTCGGCATCGAGGGCGGTGAGGGTCAGGCACCCTCGATAGCGTCCGACCCGGACGGGGGCGTTTCGGACGACTGGATACGTGCCAGGATACAGGAGGCGATCGACGCCGCCCACCAGCGCATCCAGGAGTACGCCGACGAGATCGACGGCCGACCGGCGACGACCGCCGTCGCCGGCGTCTACCTCGACGGCCGACTCCACTACGGCTGGGCCGGTGACAGTCGCGTCTACGTCATCAACACGAAACACGACCAGATAGACCAGCTCACCCGGGACCACGCCGTGACGAACGAGTTGCTGGACCGCGGCGAGATCGAGGACGACGTGTTCGCCCGTGTGCACGAAGACACGACGGCGATCACGAACGCGCTCGGCGGGTCGGCCTACGGGAACCCGACGGTCGACGTCGACTTCGGGTGGGTCGACCTCTACGAAGACGACATCGTGCTCTTCACGAGCGACGGTCTGGTCGACGCATACCCCGACATCGGTCCACTCAGGCGGAAGTATCGACAGGCGAGCGACAAGGACGAAGCCCGCAAGGAGTTACTGGACGTCCTCGTCACCGACGACGAGATACGGGACGCCGTGCTCGAAGCGGACGCGTTGCGAGACGGCGTCGAGACTCTCATCGACCTAGCCAACGACCGTGGTGGCAAGGACAACCTCTCGATATCGCTGCTCCGGGACCGGCGGGCGGAACCGACCCCGAACTCGCTCACCGACCGTGGCAACGCCGTCGAATCGGTGTCGACCAGTACCCGGTCGAAGGGTTCGTCACAACTCGCCGACAAGGAGACGGTCATCGAGAAAGAGGAGGACCAGGATGGCGGCTCCGGGTCGGCGTCGGGCGACGGCGAACCGACCGCGACCATCGCTATCGGAGGTTCGGAGAACGTCTACGAGGTCGCGCCCGACTTCACCATCGGCCGTGGGGAGGTCGAGGGGTCGGACAACCCCGACGTCGGCATCGTCGTCTCCGAGGACGCGAACATCGAATCCCACCACGCCCGGTTCGAACACGACGACAGTGGCTGGCTCATCCGCGACATCAGCGCGTCCGGCACCTTCGTCAAAGACGGTGACGAATGGCAGTACTTCCTCTCGCCGGACGGAATCGAGAAGAGCCAGGAACGCGGATTCGACCCCGAGGCGGACCCGGAGGGACTCCCGGACGATTCCTGCAGGCTCGGCGATGGCTCGGAGATCACCCTCCACCACCCACAGGACCAGCGGGCGATCACGATAGACTTCTTCTCCTCGGCAGACGCTGCTGCAGACGCACTGGACCTGTAGCGGAGGACGTATTCTTCCGGTGGTCGTGAAGAACCTCCTGGCGTCGTAGTCGGTACCGTCTGCACTGGGCGCTCCCGGATACCTCGACGTGTACGAGAACTTCGTCCCGAGCCACGCCTCCGAGACGCCCCGGAGCGTTCACCAGCCGAGCGACTGTCGCCGTTCTTCGGCGAGGGCGGTGAACGCGGCGGTCCACTCGGGCGCCTTCGGGTGCGTCTCGACGGCCTCGGGCCTGAGCCAGTGCGTCGCGGCGACCTCCTCGGGGTCGGCGACGGTCGGTTCGCCCCCGTCGTGGCGGGCGAGGAACACGACGTTCAGACACTCCGTACCGTCGTCGGCGACGAACGCGTTGCTCTGGACGTAGTGGAGGTCGGTGACGGACACGTCGACCTCCTCGCGGACCTCGCGGTGGACGGTCCCCTCCAGCGCACCGGTGTCGTGGCCGGCCCCGTCGACGGTTCCGCCGACGAGGCCGAGCAGGCCGGCAGCGTGGTCCTCCTCGGGCGCTCGTTCGACGAGCAGGTACTCGCCGTCGCGGTAGATCGCCGCCTCCGCGTTGACGGTGTATCTCGTCCGGTCGGTCATCGTATACCCGATGCCCGCTGTCGGTATTTAGTGCCGTCGGCCGTCGCGACTCAGAAGAACTGGAAGAGGTCGTCCCGGTGCTGGTCGTGCAGGACGTTCCGCATCGACTCGTTCAGCGCGTCTATCTGGCCCTTCTTCGCCGTTATCGGGGCGATGGTGTCCTGCCACTGTTGCCACGGCGGGTAGAGGCCGAGCCGGTCACAGAGTTCGTCCAGGCGCTGGTCCCGGTCGTCGACCTTGTCCATCTTGTTGACGGCGACGACCGTCGGGACGCCGAGGTCCTGCAGGAAGTGGAACATCTCCACGTCGTAGGGAATCTCGTCCTCGTCGGAGTGACGGTCGATGATGTCGACGGCGCTCTTGCCGTCCACGACGAGGACGGCCGCGAGGAAGGAGTCGGCGTGGGTCTCCAGGTACGCCACGATGCCGTCCTTGATGGCTTCGCGTCGCTCCGTCGGGACGCCGGACATGAAGCCGAAACCGGGCAGGTCCGTGACGACGAAGTCGGCGGCGGCCCAGTCGAAGTGGTTGGGTTCGCGGGTCACACCGGGCTTGCCGCCGGTCTCGAAGGTGTGCCCGGTGATCTCGCGCATGAGCGTCGACTTGCCGACGTTGGACCGCCCGACGAAGACGACCTCGCTCTCGCGGTTCGGACGGGTGTCGAACATGGACGGCCGTAGCCGGGCGACGGGGAAAAGGGTGTCTGGTCGGTCGCGTCGCCCGACAGAGTGATGTCGGACGCGGAACACGATTCGGCCACGTCGTCGGTCGTCGACTCGATGTTCGCACTCGCGTTCGGCGTCCTCGACGCGCTCGTGTTCGTCGTCGCGTTCGGCGTCATCGGCGTTCTCACCGTGTTACGTCGTCCCGTTGTCGGTCCGGGCCTTACTCGCACTGACCGTGGTCGGGGCGGTCGTCGGCGTCCCGGTGACGGCCTACAGCGCGTCCCGGTTCCGGCGTGACGGACAGGCGTTCCCGTCGATGCGGGTGCTCTGGCGGGGCTGGAGGCGGTGGATTCCCTGGTTGGTGTAACCGGTCCGGCGTCGAGGGTTCGACCCCGTGTCTTTTTTTGCGCGTTCCGCCTCGAAAGAGACGTGCGACTCGTAGAGGTCATGATTCCGGCGGGGAAGCGACAGACCGTCCTCGACGCGCTCGACGACCTGGACGTCGAGTACGCGCTCACCGACGAGGTGAGCCACAAGGAGTACACCGCCATCGTCTCGTTTCCACTCCCGACGGAGGCCGTCGAACCGGTGCTGGAGCGACTCCGAGAGGCCGGCATCGAACGTGAGTCCTACACCGTCATCCTGGACGCCGAGACGGTCGTCTCGCGCAAGTTCGAACATCTCAGGGAGGAGTACGAGGACGAGACGGTCGCCGAGCGCATCTCCCGCGAGGAGCTGCAGACGAGGGCCGAGGAGATGGCCCCGGACCTGTCTGCCTACCTGCTGTTGACCGTCATCAGCGTCGTCATCGCGACGGCCGGCGTGTTGCTCGACTCGGCCGCCGTCGTCGTCGGGTCGATGGTCATCGCCCCGCTCATCGGTCCGGCGATGTCGACCAGCGTCGGCACCGTCCTCGACGAGGGCGACCTGTTCAGACGTGGGGCCCGCCTGCAACTCCTCGGCATCGGCGTCGGCATCCTCGCCGCCGCCGTGTTCACGGCCACTCTCAAGGGGGCACACCTCATCCCGCCGATGGACGTGACCACCATCGGGCAGGTCCAGGAGCGACTGCGGCCGGACGTCCTCTCGCTCGTGGTCGCACTGGGGGCTGGTATCGCGGGTGCGACGTCGCTCCGGACGGGCGTCTCGGAATCGCTGGTCGGCGTCATGATCGCCGTCGCGCTGGTTCCACCGATGGCCGTCATCGGCATCGGTATCGCCTACTGGCAACCGTTCATGGTCCTGGGGTCGACCGTCCTCGTCCTCGTCAACGTCCTCTCTATCAACCTCGCGGCGACGGCGACGCTGTGGTACGCCGGCTATCGCCCCGACAACTGGTTCCGCAGTGGCGAGGCCCGGTCGGCGACCATCAAGCGGGCCAGTATCCTCGTGACGGCCATCCTCGTCCTCTCCGTCTTCCTCGGCGGGGTCACCTACATGACCTACACCACCGCGGTCATCGAGGACCAGATGACGGCAGAGATCGAAGACACCCTCACGGAGTACCCGGGGGCGTCGCTCGTCGGCGTGGAGTTCGTCCACACGCAGGACCTCTTCCAACGCATCTCCGACCCCGACCCCGAACGCGTCGTCGTCACGGTGGCGAAACCGTCGGACCAGCAGTACCCCGGTCTCTCAGAGCGACTCCGCGAACGTATCGACGGCGAGCGGGGGACGGTCGTCGAGGTGCGGTTCGTCGACTACGAGACGGCCGGCGACGAGACCACGACGAACGCGACGGCCGGACGGGAGGTGAGACGCGGCGGGTTGGACCGGTTCGCGTCGGTCGCCGGACCGACGGCGACGGTCAGTTCGACTCCTCGAACGGGAGTCTGACCTCGTAGCCGATGGCCTCGACGGCGGCGTCCAGGACGCCGTCGACGTTCTCGTCCTCGGTGACGCTCATGTACTCGTCCGCCGCCACGTCCCGGGACCGGTCGACCTTGTTGCAGACGGTGAGCAGGGGGACGTCCGAGAACTCTTCGGCGACGGCGTCCCGGAGTTCGAGCTGGGCCGACAGCGGGTAGCCACAGTCCCCGCTGGCGTCGACCACGAACAGGACGCAGTCCGCGAGGTGGGTCAGCGCCGAGACGGCCTGCTGTTCGATGTCGTTTCGGTCCTCGGCCGGCCGGTCGAGCAGGCCGGGCGTGTCGACGACCTGGTAGCGGACGTGGTCGCGCTCGAAGTGGCCCACACCGATTCCCTTCGTCGTGAACGGGTAGGAGGCGGTCTCGCCTCGCGCCCGGGTGACGGCGTTGACGAACGACGACTTGCCGACGTTGGGGTAGCCAGCGACGACGATGGCCGGTTCGTCGGCGTGTATCTCGGGCAGGTTCTTCAGGTCGTCCCGGGCTTCGCCGACGAGCAGGAGGTCGTCCTCTATCTCCTCGACGACGTCGGCCAGTCGGGCGAACGCCTGCTTGCGGAGTTTGCGGGCGGTGTCGACGTCGTTGCGCCGCATCCGGCCCTCGTACTCCTCTCGAATCTCGGCGGTCTTGCGGGACGCCCAGCTGATCTCGCTGAGTGCCTTGCGGAGTTCGTCGACGTCCACGATGGCGTCGGCGAGTTCGTAGTAGAACGGGTCGACCGTCTCGAAGTCGGGCCACGCGGTGACTACGTTCTCCAGGTTGTCCGAGAGGATGTTCGACGCCGTCTGTAGCATCGACGTCTGCGCCTCGTGGCCGGATTTGGCCCTGCCGGACCGCGCCGCCCGCGAGAACGCCTTGTCGATGAGCTCCTCCGACCGTGGCGTCGTCGGAAGGTTCTCGAAAATCATGGCTATTCCTAGTTTTCCGGGACGTATAAGCCGTTCCTTGTTCGACGGCTGTAGAGGCACGAGCGAGTGTACTCGTACAGTCTCGGCTGTCTCACCGGCGACGTGCCAGTTCGTCGCGCAGGTCGGCGACGTCCATGTCCTTCATCGCCAGCAGGACCAGCAGGTGGTAGACGATGTCGGCGCTCTCGTGGGCCAGTTCGTCGAGGTCGTCGTCCTTCGCGGCCAGGATGAGTTCGGTCGCCTCCTCGCCGAGCTTCTCCAGTACCGCGTTCTCACCCTTCTCGTGGGTGAACAGGCTGGCGGTGTAGGAGTCCTCGGGGAGCGTCTCCTTGCGGTCCTCGATGACCGCGAACAGGTCGTCGAGGACGTCGTCCGTCGCCCCGGTCATGCGAACTCGGCCACCTCGCGGATGTCGTCCAGCACCGCGAACTCATCGGCCGGCCGGCGGCCGTCCTCGTAGACCGCCTCGTCCACCTCGACGGGTGCGTTCGTCCGCGCCGCGAGCGCCAGCGAGTCCGACGGTCGTGCGTCGACGACGACGTCGTCCCGCGGCGTGGCGACGTGCAGGTCGGCGATGTAGGTGCCGTCCTCGACCGAACTGACGACGACGCGGGTGATCCGTCCACCCAGTTCCTCGACGACGTCGAGCAGGAGGTCGTGCGTGAGCGGTCGACCGATGTCCTCGGCGTCCAGTCCACGCGCGATAGAGATGGCCTCGTCGAAGCCGATGAAGATGGGCAACACGTCGTCGTCGTCGCCGTTCTCGACCGCCAGAACGACGACCGGGACCGGCCCGTCGCGGGTCCCGGCGACGCGCACGGCGTCGATGGTAGCGTCCATGGCCGGACGGACGAGTGCGAGAAAGAAAAGCCTGCGCCTCACCGGGTCAGCGGTTCGGCACCCTCGGCCGACCGGTCGGCGAAGAACGCGAGCCGGTGGATGCGAACGTCCGGCGTCAGTTCGGGGTGGAACGACGTGCCGACGACCGCCCCGTCCCGCACCGCGACCGGGCGGCCGTCCCACTCGGCCAGCACCTCGACGTCGGGACCGACCTCGTCGATGGCCGGTGCGCGGATGAACACGGCGGGGAACGGTTCGTCAAGTCCCTCGACGTCCAGCGGTGCCTCGAAGCTGTCTCTCTGGCGGCCGAAGGCGTTGCGGTCGACGCTCACGTCGACCAGTCCGAGCGTCTCGACCCGGTCGTCCTTGGCGTCGCGGGAGGCGACGATGAGGCCGGCACAGGTCGCCAGCATCGGTTTCCCGGCCTCGACGTGGGCGACGACCTCGGCTGCGATGCCCTCCTCGTGGAGGAGTCGCGAGATGGTCGTCGACTCGCCACCGGGGAGCAAGAGCAGGTCGCACTCGGGGACGATGCCAGAATCGCGTATCTCGCGGACGACGACGTCCTCGCCGTGGGCGCTGGCGGCCCGACGGATCGCGTCGGCGTGCTCGGAGACGTCGCCCTGGACGGCGACGACGCCAGCAGTCAGTGTCATACCGGAGTGTAGCCACCCACGATTCAAAAGTCTCGCTAAAACGCTCGCTCGCGGTCGGACTCGGCCTCAGAGGGCGACGCGCATGACCATCACGAGCGCGCCGAAGAAGACCCCGAACGCGACGACCGTCTTGGGGTCGATGTGGATTGCGTTGCGGTCTTCGGCGTCGAAGTAGCGGACGAGTCCGGCACTGGACATCAGCCCGCCGGAGTTCTCTCCCTTGCTCATACGTGGTCCTCCTGACCGAGACCGTCTAAAGCTTTCGACCCGTCCCCGACGGCGACCTCCCGACGCCCGGGTTCCCGGCCTGACGGCCGAAACGCGGCGCTGGCGCACCTGTCTTCCCCGAACCGCGGTCGTGTGTCCGGCGCGTCGAACCAAACCCTTATGCGCGCAGCGTCGGAACTTCCGCATCGATTATGGCTGTCACGCTCAAGGACTTCTACGCCGACTGGTGTGGGCCCTGCAAGACGCAGGACCCCATCCTCGACGAACTCGAGGAGGACTGGGATGGACGCTTCGAGGTAGAGAAGGTGAACGTCGACGAGGAACAGGACGTCGCCAACGAGTACCAGGTCCGCTCGCTTCCGACGCTCATCATCGAGAACGACGACGGCGTCGTCGAACGCTTCGTCGGGGTCACCCAGCGCGAGGACATCGAAGACGCACTCGAGAAGGCCGGCGCGTAAGCGCGGTGAGAGTGGCGCGGCCCGGGGTGGTCCGCCGGGCACGCCAGATACGTTCCCTTCGTCCGAGACCCGAACCCGGCTAGTGGAACGTGACGCCGACGTCGTGCATCCCGTCGTTGTAGCGGGCGACGTTGATGACCAGCGGCGTCACGCTCTCGACCTCGGGTGCGTTCGCCAGCGGGCCGGCGTCGAGCGGTCGAAGCCCCTCGATGTCGGCGGCGAGTCGCGTGACGATGTCCTTCGCGTCGTCGTCGTCGCCGACGACGAGCGTGTCGAGGTCGAGTTCGGCGTCGAGGTTGGCCAGTCGACCGGCAGAGAGGTTGTGGAACGCGCCGACGACGGACACGTCGTCCGGGGCGGCCGTGGCCGCGATGGCGGTGACGCTCCCCGCGCTGGGGGGGTGGTAGTGCATCCCGTCTTCGTCGCCTTTCATGCCGACCGCCGGCGAGACGAGGATGGTCTCGTCGTCGAGTCTGTCCGCGACGGACTCGACAGTGTCGCCGACGTGGTACGGCGGCACCGCGAGCACGACCACGTCGGCCCTGTCGGCCGCCATCTCGTTCGCGAACCCCTTGACCGTGCAGTCGACGCCACGGCTGTCGAGTTCGGTCTCGTACTCCTCGGCCGCGGTCCGCGCCCGCTCGGCGTCGCGAGAGCCGACGAGTACCTCGTGATTCGTGTCGTACGCCCAGCGGAGCGCGAGCCCCTGGCCGATGTCGCCCGTGCCACCGAGCAGTGCGATTCGCATACGGGCACCGTCGTCCCGGACGGTGAATAATGGTTCGGAGTCGGCAGGCCGGTCCGGCGTCAGGCGAACAGGCCGTGGACCCGGTCGAACACGCCGTAGTAGACGACCGCCACGGCGACGAGGGCCGAGGCCGTCACGAGGAGGGCCTGCTGGAGCGTCGACAGCACCGGGTTCGGGACCAGCAGCCCTCCCAGGACGAGTCCACCGAGGAACGTGACGACGAACGTCCAGCAGTCCGAGACGGTGGCGTCGAGGACGCGGTAGCCGTCGTGGGCGAACCAGGAGCCGAGAAGTACGGCGACGACCAGTCCCGGCGCGGCCCACCGCAGTTGCGTCATCGGGTCCGGCGGCGCGAACCAGGCGACGAGGACGAAGCCGAGGACGACCGGGGGCCAGACGGACTGCTGGACGGAGGGTGACTCGGACATGCGACGACGTTCAGGCGGGACCGGGGTGAACCTTTCCCCGAAAGGTGGTCGTCGCCCAGCGCACCGCTCAGTCGGACTCCAGCAGCGCCGGCAGCAGGTTCACGTCGTCGAGGATGGCCTCTGCGCCGTAGGCGACGAACTTCTCCTTGCCCGAGACGCCCGTGAGACCCCCGGTGAGGACGCCGATGCCGCGGTAGGTCCTGCTCGGGTCCTCCTCGGCCGCGTTGCGTGCGGTCTTGACGTCGTCTACGGTGTCGCCGACGAACGCGACGGCGTCGGCGTCGAAGCGCTCCGCGAGCGTCACGAGCGCGTGGGGGTGCGGTTTCCCCTCCTCCCAGTGGTCCATGGTGAACCGGTGCTCGTCGGGGACGTCGAGTCCGACCCGTTCGAGCGCGATGTCGGCCTCGGCGTTCGGGCGGCCCGTGACGACGCCGACGTTCCAGTTCTCGGTGAGCGCCGTGACCGTCTCGGGGTCGACGAGCACCGGTTCGTCCTCGATGTAGCCCTCGCAGTCGAGGTCCGGCTCTGCCCCCTCGAGTTCCCGGTAGCGGTCGCTCCCGAGGTAGAGTTGCTGGAAGACCGCCCGGAGTCGCTCGGTGTCCCACGCCTCGCGGACCGCCTCCAGTGCGCCGGCCCCGAGCCGGCTTCCGACGACGAGTTCGGCCGACTCAAGCCCGCCGCCGTGGTCGCGTATCGCGTCGGTGAACGCCGAGATAGACAGCGAGAGACCCTCCCGCGTCGCCAGCACGTAGAGCGCCGCGGCGTAGGTGAGCTCCCAGTCGTTGTTGAACCCGCCGGCGTTCTTGAACGCCTGCACGTCCTCACGGTCGATGGTCTCGCCGTAGACGCGTTCGACGGAGTCGACGATGGCTCGCCTGTAGGAGTCCGCCACGTCCACGAGCACCCCGTCGACGTCGAGGACGACCGTGTCCACCTGCATGGAACGCATTCCGTCCCGGCGGGTAATGGGCCTATCGGAGGACGGTGCCGAGTTCCGGCCTACCGCACGTCGGGACGGGTCGTCGCCACGAACAGCGTCTCGCCGGGGATGGTCTCGGGTGCCGCCGGGACCGTCGCCGGGTCGCCCCCGAGCGTCGTGAAGTAGAACGCGGCGTCGTGCCGGCGGGCGAGTTCGTGGACGGGCCGCTGGAGTTCCGGCGGGCAGTTCAGCGCGTACAGCGCGTCCGCGTCGGCGTAGACGTCGGCCTCCGGTCGGGTCACGTCGTCGCGGACGAAGCCCACCCCGTCGGGAACCACGAACTCGTGGACGTCGGTCGCCGTCACGTCGACGCCACGGCGCGCGAGGCCGGCCGCGACGTCGGTTCGACGACCGATTCCGACCTCGACGAGGCGGTCGAACTCGCCGAGGCGGTCCACCAGTGCGTGGGTCGATTCGACTGCCACGGCGGGATATTTATGCAGGGGGCTACCTAACGGTTTCTCATGCTCGTCGACATCGTCCCCGTGGGGGACGTCTCTGCCGCAGTGAAGCGAGCGGCGTCCGAGGGACTTCGGTCGGTGTACAACTGTGACGTGTCGGTTCACGAGCCACAGTCCGTCCCGGGCGGTGCGTACGACCCGAAGCGAAACCAGTACTCGGCCGAGGAGTTCATCCAGCTCGCGGAACGAATCGGCTCCGGTGAGAAGAACATCGCCGTCACGCCGAAGGACCTGTTCTACCGGCGGCGAAACTACGTCTTCGGTCTCGCCTACCTCGACGGGAGCGGGAGCGTGGTCTCGACCTACCGCCTCCAGACCTCGAGCGACGGGGGCTTCTCGAACAAGAGTTCCGACGCCATCTTCGAGGACCGGATCCGCAAGGAGATCGTCCACGAGATCGGCCACACGCTCGGACTGGAGCACTGCGACAACAAGCGATGCGTGATGAACTTCTCCCCGACGGTCCGCGAGGTCGACGTGAAGGAGGAGAACCTCTGTGGCACCTGCCAGCGCCACGTCCTCTGACCGGGCGTCGTCCGGATACGAGTGACCGCCTCGGCCGCCGTCAGGCCGAACGCGTGGCCCGATACCGTTCGACGCCGGCCAGCAGGAGGAACACCAGCGCGCCGACGAGCGGGAACAGTTGTTCTGCGATGCGGTTCGGCAGGACGTACTTGGCGATGGAGACGGCGAACTTCGTCCAGCGTTCGACGACGGTCGCGTCGTCGACCGCGGTCGAGAACTCCGATTCGACCGCCGACGGGCCGGCGTCGCTCCCGTCGGACGCGCTCGGCTCGGACGGTTCGATGCGGTCGGCCTCGTAGGGAAGCGTGCGCAACTGGACCTCCCAGACGACGGTCCCCTGCTCGTCCACCTCGACGACGCGGTCGTTGTACGAGTCCGTGACGAGCGTGTGTCCGTTCGAGAGGCGGTCGCCGTCGCGGGGCCAGTCGAACACGTCGCTGCCGCCGGCGGTCCACGTCACCGAGCCGTTCGGTCCGAACTCGACGATGCGGTCGTGTTCGCTGTCGGCGACGAGCAGCGAGTCGTCACCGAGTCGGTCCGGGTTGTGCTGTTCGTACAGCGGCCCCGCCTCGTCGGCGTGGTAGGCGTTCGGACCGACGACGGGTTCGACGCGGACGTCGCCGTCCTCGACGTGGAGTTCGGCGACGGTGTCGAAGTTCCGCAGGCTGATCTGGAAGACGCCGGGTTCGATCCGGTCCACGTCGTTGACGTGGGTCCAGTCGCCTTCGGGGCCCATCCCGTCGGGGCGCTCGTAGTCGTCGGTCGCGTTCCACTCCCAGAGCGTCTCGCCGGCGTTGTCGACCGCGAACACGCGGTCGTTGCCCATGTCGACCAGCACGTAGCGCGACTGGCCGTCGACGACGTACCGGTCGGCGTCGTGGAGTTCGTGTTCGTGTTTCTCGACGTCGTACCAGGCGTACTCCCAGACCACCTCGTTCGTCTCCTGGTCGACGTGCTGGAGGGCGTTCCGGACGCAACCGTCGTAGCCGTCGGTCGCGTACGGGTCGGGACACTCGGCGTCGGGTACCGTCGTCGCCGTCGAGACCTGAATCGTCGAGTCGTTCACCGCCTCGACGTCGAACACGTCGTCGGGGGCGTCGTACTCCCAGACGACCTCCCCGTCGGGCGTCACCTCGATGGCCCGACCGTCGTCCTGGTAACCCTGCACGCCGACGAGCGTGTTCGACCTGGGCGACTCCGTCTGGACGGCGACCCGCGGTTCGGTCGGCGTCACGACGTACCCCGCGACGGCGACCGCGAGACAGAGGACCGCCAGAAGCGCGAACAATCGGGCGCGTCCGCCGGTCGTACCGAGGGCGGCGGCTGCTGAACGAAGACCTTGCACGCTCCTCCCTACTGCGATGGCGCACCTTAGGGCTTCGATTCGGCTCGACCGGTCCTACGGCGCGTAGTAGTACTCGCCCTGCTCCTTCTGCTGTTTGTCGAGTTGCGACCCGGGTTTGTTCACGCGCGGGCGCTTCGTCCGCTCGTCGCGGCGGAAGGTCACGTCGAGGTTGGCGAGGAACTCGTTCATACCGGACCGCATCCCCTGGGGCGTGCCCGCGTGCCCGTGCTCGGCGGGTTCGCCGTCGAAGACCAGTAGCCGGTCGGCGAGCAGGTCTATCATGTAGATGTCGTGGTCGATGACCATGACCGTCGCGTCCTGGGCCTCGGCGTAGCGCCGGATGGCCCGGGTGGCCTGGACGCGCTGTTCGACGTCGAGGTGTGCCGACGGTTCGTCCAGCAGGTAGAGGTCGGCCGACTCGGAGAGACAGGCCGCGATGGCGACGCGCTGGCGCTCGCCGCCGGAGAGGTCCTCCAGGTTCTGCTCCATGATGCGTTCGAGCTGGAGCGGCTGGGCGATCTCGGTGTTCCAGTACGAGGAGCCGAACTGGTCGGTGATGGACTGCAGGAACACGTCGACGCGCATCGGCTGGTCTATCTCGACGTACTGGGGCTTGTAGGAGATGTCGAGTTCGAAGTCCAGCTCGCCCGCGGTCGGGGAGAGCGACCCGTTGAGCAGTTTGGCGAACGTGGACTTCCCGATGCCGTTCGGCCCGACGATGCCCAGCACCTCGTTCTCGTGGACGGTGCCGCCGTCGACGGCCAGCGAGAACTCGCCCTCGCCGTAGCTGAGTTCGAGGTCGGGGTACTCGACGAGCACCTCGCCGCGCTCGACGGTCCGGGGCGCGTGCTCCTCGAACTCGATGGCGTTCGGCCGGATGCGCATGTTCTCGTTGTCGAGGTAGCCCGCGAGGTACTCGTTGATGCCGTTGCGAACCGACTTCGGCGTGGTTACGACACCGTACGCGCCGGGTTCACCGTAGGCGACGTGGAGGTTGTCCGCGAGCAGGTCGAGGATGGCCAGGTCGTGCTCGACGACGAGCATCGACCGGTCGCCGTCGGACGCCAGGTCCCGGATGAGTCGTGCGGCGGTGACGCGCTGGCCGATGTCGAGGTACGGCGTTATCTCGTCGAGGAAGTAGAAGTCGGCGTCGCGCGCGAGCGTCGCGGCGATGGCGACGCGCTGGAGTTCGCCGCCGGAGAGGTTGTCGATGTGCTGGTCGAGCACCGGTCCGATGTCGAGTCGCTCGACGACGTCGTCGAGCGCACCCCGTTCGTCGGTCGAAGCGAGCAGGTCGCTGGTCGTCCCGTCGAACTGCCGGGGAATCTGGTCGACGTACTGGGGCTTTCGCGCGACGGTCACGTCGCCGTCGCGGAGGTCGCGCAGGTACTCCTGGAGTTCCGTGCCGCGGTAGCGGTCGAGTATCGTCTCCCAGTCGGGTTCGGTGCCGTACTCGCCGAGGTTGGCGCGCATCTCGCCCGCGAGGATGCGGACCGCCGTCGTCTTCCCGATGCCGTTCGGCCCGAGGATACCGGTCACCCGGCCCTCCTGGGGCGCGGGCAGGCCGTACAGCGAGAAGGCGTTCTCGCCGTAGCGGTGGGCCGGTTCGTCCTCGAGTTCCTGTGGCAGGTTGATTATCTCGATGGCGTCGAACGGGCACTTCTCGACGCAGATGCCACAGGTCTCGCCCAGGCAGATCTCCTCGGAGATGCGCACCTGGTCGGGCTTTCCCTCCATGGCGTCCTCGCCCCGGAGGGTGATGCACTCCTTGCCCGTGCGGTTCGGCGGGCAGAAGTTCTTGCACTCGTAGTTACAGCGGTCTGGCTGGCAGCGCTCCAGGTCGACCACCGCGATGCTATCCTCGGCCATGGGTTATCCTGTGTGCTGTGCCGTGAGCATGATGCCCCACGTCACGAACCAGAAGGAGAAGGTCATGAACGCGATGAACAGGAAGTCCTTCGCGCCGAAGTCGTCCTTGTAGACGCCGAGGAGTCGTTGCAGGAGTGGTTGTATCGCGATAGCGACGACGACGACGAGCTGTGCCGTCTGGTCTGACGCCGCCGCTGCGGCCGTCTCCGCCCCCGCGGTGAGCATCGCCGAGACGAACGCCGCCGCGACGCCGGCCCCTGCCGACAGGGCAGTCCGCGTCACCGTCTCGAAGTGCTGACTCTCCGCACTACCGGTGTCGGAGTCAGCTGTATCGGTAACCATGTTCGTGGGTCCGTGAGCGCCGGTAAAAAGGCGTTCGCTTGTCGCTCGTCGGAGACAGGTTCCCCGGGTCGACGCACTTCAAGCACCCAGCCGTTGGGGTCAATCTTTATGGGCGTGGCAGTTTTCGATTCGTAACGATGAGTACATCCGGGGAGGAACTCGAGGAGCTACCGCCCAGCGCGAAGCTCGTGTACAAGGTACTCGAATACGACGGGCCACTCACGCAGAAACAGATCGTCGAGGAGTCGATGCTCTCCGCGCGCACCGTTCGCTACGCGCTCGAACGGTTGCAGGACATCGACCTTGTCAACCAGGACGTCTACTTTGCCGACGCTCGACAGAGTCTCTACGAGATAGAGGAAGCGGTCGCGGCGGACGGCGGCGACGCCGAACCCTGCTGCGCGGAGTGACCGGCCGGACAGTTCTGGGCTGCCGTGGTCGCTAGCGACTGAACACAGCCTCGACCGCGGCGGCTCCGTTCACCCGATAGCACCGGAGCGACGGCCACGCGCGTCTTCCCTCGGCCGGACACTGGCCAGGGATGACCGACGGGACTCGGGCGGCGACGCGTTCGACCGGGGAGTCGACCCGAGTCGAACCGCCTTTGCCCTCCCGGCCCGCTTGTCGGCGCATGAACTACAAGCGAATCGCGGCGGTGCTCGCGTTCCTCGTCGTCGGGAGCGTCGTCGCCGGGACGTTCCAGGCGACGGAGATTCCGGGGATGTCGGAGGCCCAGCGGACCGCCCTCGGCATCGCCTTCTCGACGCCGGTCGGCATCGCCGTCTTCGCCCTCGTCGGCGAGACGTTCGACGTGGACAGGTACCTCGAAGAGCGCTCGCTTGCGGCGAAGTTCGGCGACCTCGTGTTCGTCGAACTCGCCGCCATCATCGTCGCGCTGGCGACGGCGACGGCGCTGGAGGGGTTCTCGCCGAGCATCGCCGGCTGGGGTGGCGCTGGCGTCGGCTACTTCGGCGCGTTCTTCACGTTCCTCTGGCGGGCGAACGACTACGTGGTCCGGCCGGACGACGAGGAGTAGGGCGGGCAGGCAGGCCCGACCCGAAAGCTCATTCCGGTGCCGGAAGCCGGAGACGTATGGAACGACGTGCACTCCTCTCGCTCGGTGTCTGTCTCGCCGGTGGCTGCCTCGGTGGCGGGTCGTCAGACCCGGCCGCGTCGGACACGACGGCGAGTGCGACGGACACATCACCAGTCTCGACCCTCCCCCAGGGCGTCCCGACGCCGTCCGAGGACTGTACGGTCACGGTGCCCGGTGAGGTGTACCCGACGCTCCCGTCGTCGCTGACCGAGTCGAGCGCGACAGGATTCGCGGTGCAGTACGAGAAAGCGTACGGCCGAGACGACCTGCAGACGGACCCCGACGTCGACGTCTCCGGGTTCGACGGGTCGCACACGTCCGTCGGCGACCGACTCGATTCGGGGTTCGTCGTCCGGGCCGAGGTCTCTCTCGACTTCACGGAAGACGGCTACGGTACTCGAACGTTCGCGGGGAGTACCGTCTCCACGGGCTGGTACTACGTCTCGACCTCCTTCGCCGCGCGTGCGCCCAACGCCGACGGCACGCGACCGACGTTCGGCTGGGAGGTCGTCGCGTGTGACTGACGTCGGGCGTCTTCAGGCCGTGTGAACCGTGATGGTCTGCTTCCGGTCGATGGCGCGCTCCAGTTCCTCGGCGATGGCGGACCCACGGGAGACCTGCACCTCGCCGCCCCGTCCAACGGTGGCGGTGAAGAGGTAGTCGCCGCCGGCGCGGACCTCGACGGTCTCGCCGGTGTGGCCGTCGACCGGGACGATGACGTGCCGGGACGTTATCTCGGGCGTGACGAGCTGGCCGGCGTCCTCGGCCGTGTCGCCGCCTCCGCCGTCCCCACCACCCGAGCCACCGGTCCGGTAGTCCGGGTTCTCGTCGTGGGTGCGGACGTCGATGTCGATGCCGAGGCGGTTCTCGATGTCGGTGATGCGCCCGCCGCCCTTGCCGATGACCGCGGAGATGTCGTCGTCGTCGACGTAGACGACGGCGGTGTTCTGCCCCTTGAGGTCGACCGAGACGTGCCCGCGGGCGATGGAGCGTATCTCGCGTTCGATCTCCTTCTTCGCGATGCGGCCGACGCCGGTGTCCTCGTCGCCGTCGTCGGTGAGGGGGACGGTGACGACCTGCCGGTTGAACGTGTAAATCTCGTACTCCGGCTTGCCCGTCTCGAAGTCCTCGATGATGATGACGGGGCGGGCGAGGTCCTCGGCGGTGAGTCCGTGGGGCACCTTGACCTCGGTGCGGACGTCGTACACCTTGGCTATCTGGCCGGCCTCGATGTAGACGACGGTGTCGACGACCTGGGGTATCATCCCGAGTTCGACGCGACCGACGAGGCGCTGGAGCGCGTCGATGGCCCGCGTCGCGTGGACGACGCCGATCATGCCGACGCCGGCGAGGCGCATGTCGGCGAACACCTCGAAGTCGTTGGTCTTGCGGACCTCGTCGTAGATGGTGTAGTCGGGCCGGACCATCAGGAGGGCGTCGGCCGTGTTCGCCATGTCGCCGTCGAGTTCGGTGTACTGCGTTATCTCGGGGCCGACGTGGAGGTCGCGCGGTTTCTCCATCGTCTTGACGGAGTAGTCGTTGTGCGCGATGAACCGGGCGACGGCCTGTGCGAACGTGGACTTCCCGGCGCCGGGCGCACCCGAGATGAGGACGCCTCGCTGGTGTTCGAGCAGGCGCTCTCTGAGTTCGTCGGCGTGCTCGTAGTCGTCCATGTCGGTCTGGGCGATGGGTCGCACCGCCGTTATCTCGATGCCGTCGGCGAACGGGGGTCGAGCGACCGCGATGCGGAAGTCGCGGAACTGGACGATGTCCATGCCGGTCCGCGAGAGTTCGAGGAAGCCGTCGGAGGACTCCTTGGCGGCGTTGATGACCTCGGCCGCGTACTCCTCCATCGTCTCGTCCGAGAGCGGTTCGTCGGCGATGTTCTGGTAGTGCATGTCGCCGAGTGCGCCGCGCTTCGCCATCGGCACCGCGTCGGACCGGAGGTGGACGCTCATCGTCTGGTCGTCGAAGTAGTTCTGTATCTGCAGTCGCTCTATCTCCCGCGCCTCGGGCGAGAGCACGTCGACGTCGAGCCCCTTCGCTTTCGCGACCTCGGCCTGGACGACGTCGCTCGTGAGGAACGTCGCACCGAGGTCGGCCGCGAGGTCCCTGATGAGCGCGTCTATCTCGCCTTCCGCGGCGTGACCACGCTCGACGGCGTCGGGGCGCTCCCCGACGTACTCCAGTTCGATGACGCCCTCGTCGGCCAGGGCGGCGAGACGCTGGAGTTCCTCCAGCCCCTGCCAGCCCGTATCGAGCCCCTCGTTCGCCTGCGATTCCAGCTCTGCGACGACGGCTTCGGGGACCTGTATCGTGGCCCCCTCGTACTCGCCGTCGTCGACTTTCTCGGACACGCGGCCGTCGATGACCACGCTCGTGTCCGGTACGACGTTCATACTCCTATCTACGGCCGTCACGGTTCATAAGGGCACGGACCCACGGGCGTCCCGTCCCGGACTCCGGCAGGCCGGGCGGGCAACGGTTCCGTCGGGTACCGCCGGGTACTGGTCAGGTACTCGTCCGTTGCTAACCTTCTTGCCCGGCGAGCGAGTGAACCGACCATGGACGAACTCACCTCGCTCACCCGCGACCTCGTCTCGATTCCGAGCCACGACGGGGAGGCCGCCGCCGGGGACTTCCTCGAACGATGGCTCCGTGAGCACACCGACGCCGACGTGACCAGGGACGGCGCGGGCGACGGGTCCCGTGGCGGCAACGTCGTCGCCCGGCGGGGCGGTGACGGTGCGGCGGACGCCGACCGGACGCTAGCCCTCGTCGGCCACCACGACGTGGTGCCGCCGGACGAGTCGCAGGTCGACGACGACGGCGGGTACGTCGTCGCCGAACGGGGCGGCCGCCTCTACGGCCGTGGAACCGCCGACATGAAGGGGGCAGACGCGGCGATGCTGCTCGCGTTCCGCGACGCCGAACTGCCGGCCGACCCGTCCTGCGAACTCGTCTTCGCCTCCTTCGTCGGCGAGGAGGTCGGGGGCGTCGGCGCACGCGCCGCCATCGCGGACGGCTTCGCTCCGGACTGGGCGCTCGTCGCCGAGGGGTCGACGGGCTACTCCGAACCCGGCGTCCTCGACGTGGTGGTCGCGCACAAGGGTCGCCGGGGGAGCACCGTCACCGCCCGGGGGAGCGCTGCACACGCCAGCGAACCCGATGCTGGCGAGAACGCCATCTACCGCGCCACGGACGCCGTCGACGTGCTCCGGGGCGTCGACTGGCCGACGGTCACCGTCGCCGGCGAGGAACTCTCGGGGAGCGTCGTCGTCACCGAGATCGCCGGCGGCACGGCGCTGAACGTCATCCCCGAGCGCTGTGACGTGACGGTCGACGAGCGCACGGTTCCCGGTGAACGCGCAGACCTCGGGGCTGTCGAGGCCGTCGAGGGGGTCACCTGGAACGTCGACCAGGACCTCCCGCCGATGCGCTGTTCGGACGACGCCTTCGCCGACGCCGTCCTCGAAGCCGCCCGGGGGGCACAGGACGGGGCCGGCGAGTTCGTGGTGAAGCCCCACGCGACCGACGCTGGCTGGCTCGCGGCGGCCGGGACCGCCTGCGTCGTCTGCGGTCCGGCCGAGCAGGGCGAGGCACACACGGCCGACGAGAGCGTTCGTCTCGACGTGCTCTCGACGTGTTACGAGACGTACCGTGGGCTGGCCGAGACGTGGCCGCAGTCGAACCACGGGTGACCCCACCGTGTGGACCGTCGACACGGAATGGGGAAGTTCATGTGTTCCGATTCGAAACACTCTCGCATGGCAACGGAAGCCGCCTCGCAATCGGACACCTACCAGGAGTTTCTCGCGACCGTCAAGCGCATCTCGAACGTGGGGAGCGCGCAGGGTCTGCTCAACTGGGACCAGGAAGTGATGATGCCCGAGGAGGGGACGCCCGCCCGGTCACAGCAACTCTCGGCGCTCTCGGCCCTCAGCCACGAACTGCTCACCAGCGACGAGATGGCCCAGTACCTCGACGACCTCGAGGACGCCGACCTCGACGCGGGCCAGCAGGCCGTCGTCCGCGAGGTCCGACGCAAGCACGAGCGCGCGACTCGCGTGCCGACGGAACTGGTCGAGGAGATCTCCCAGACCGCCGCCGAGGCGCATCCGACGTGGAAGGAGGCACGAGAGGAGGACGACTTCTCCACCTTCGCACCGACCCTGGAGAAACTGGTCGACCTCAAGCGCCAGTACGCCGAGCACATCGACCCCGACGCCGACCCCTACGAGGTGCTGTTCGAGGACTACGAACCGTACCTCGGGCTGGACACCGCCGAGGAGACGCTGGAACGGCTCCGCGAGGAACTCGTCCCCCTCGTCGAGGCGGTGCGCGAGTCCGACGTCGACCTCGCGACGCCCTTCGAGGTCTCCGCGAGCGAAGCGAGCGGAGGCTCGGAAGACGTCACGTCTTCCGGTGGCGAGTTCGACCCCGACACGCAGGAGGAACTCGCCCGCGACGTGCTCGACACGCTCGGGTACGACTGGGACCGCGGCCGCCTCGACACTGCGCCGCATCCCTTCTCGACCGGCACGCAGTTCGACGCACGCGTGACCACCCGGTTCAACCCCGCCGACCCGCTGGGCGCGCTCACCTCGACCATCCACGAGTTCGGCCACGCGACGTACACGCTGGGCCTCCCGGACGAGCACTACGCCACGCCGCTGGGCGAGTCCCGCGACCTGACCGTCCACGAGAGCCAGAGCCGCCTCTGGGAGAACCACGTCGGCCGGTCGCTCCCCTTCTGGGAACGGTTCCTCCCCGTCATGCAGGAGCGCTTCCCGCAACTCGACGACGCGACCCCGCGGGACGTCTACGAGGCCGCCAACACCGTCAAGGAGGACAACCTCATCCGCGTCGAGGCGGACGAACTCACCTACCACATGCACATCGTCGTCCGCTTCGAGGTCGAGCGCGAACTCATCGCCGGTGACCTCGACGTCGAGGACGTCCCCGAGGTCTGGAACGACAAGTACGAGGAGTACCTCGGCATCCGTCCAGACACCGACGCCGAGGGCTGTCTGCAGGACATCCACTGGAGCCACGGGAGCTTCGGCTACTTCCCGACGTACTCGCTTGGGTCCGTCCTCGCCGCACAGCTCTACGACGCCGCCGAGGACGACCTCGGCGACCTCGACGACCGCATCCGCGAGGGCGAGTTCGACGACCTGCACGAGTGGCTCACCGAGAACGTCCACCAGCACGGCTGTCTGTACACGACGGACGACCTCGTCCGCGAGGCGACCGGCGAGTCGTTCACCGCCGACCACTTCGTCGACTACGTGACCGAGAAGTACGGCGACCTCTACGACCTGTAGGTCAGACTCCGACCTCGCTTTTCTGCCCGGGCGGGCGACCCCTCGTCGTCGGGGACAAAGTTAGTAGTGCCAGCTACGCAAACCCAGAGACATGGACCGAATCAACCCGGCGACGGGGGAACACGTCGAGACGGTCGAAGAGCACACCGACGACGAGGTGGACGAACTGCTCGCCCAGGCGGCGGACACCTACGAGTCATGGCGCGAGGTGCCGATGAACGACCGTCGGCAGCTCATGCGCGACGCGGCGGACGTCCTGCGGGAGAACGTCGACCGGTACGCGGAACTGATGACCGTCGAGATGGGGAAACCCATCTCGCAGGCGAGAGGCGAGGTTCGCAAGTGTGCCTGGGTGTGCGAGCACTACGCAGAGAAGGCGCCGGAGTACTTGCAGGACGAGGTCGTCGGCGGTGCAGAGCACGCGACGACGTACGTCCACCACGAACCCATCGGGCCGGTGCTGGCGGTGATGCCGTGGAACTTCCCGTTCTGGCAGGTGTTCCGGTTCGCCGCGCCGAACCTGGTCGCGGGGAACGTCGGCCTGCTGAAACACGCCTCGAACGTCCCGAAGTCCGCGCTGGCCATCGAGGAGGTGTTCGAGGAGGCCGGCTTCCCCGACGGGGCGTTCCAGACGCTGCTCGTCGGCGGCTCGAAGGCCAACGACGTCATCCGCGACGACCGGGTCCGGGCGGTGACCCTGACCGGGAGCGAGTTCGCGGGCAAGCAGGTGGCGTCGACGGCGGGCGAGGAACTGAAGAAGACGGTGCTGGAACTCGGTGGCTCTGACCCGTTCGTCGTGCTCGACGACGCCGACGTCGAGGCGGCGGCAGAGACGGCGGCGTCGGCCCGCCTGCAGAACAGCGGGCAGTCCTGCATCGCGGCCAAGCGCTTCGTCGTCCACGACGACGTGTACGACGAGTTCCTGTCGGCGTTCGTCGACGAGATGGAGTCGTGGACCGTCGGCGACCCGATGGACGAGTCGACGGACCTCGGCCCACAGGCCCGCGAGGACCTGCTGCAGGACCTCCACGAGCAGGTCACGGAGAGCGTCGAGGCCGGGGCCGAGTGTCTCGTCGGCGGCGAACCGATGGACCGCGAGGGCTACTTCTACCCGCCGACGGTGTTGACCGACCTGCCGGCCGACGCGCCGGCGGCCTGCGAGGAGACGTTCGGTCCCGTCGCGGCCGTCTTCCGCGTCGACAGCGAGGACGAGGCCGTCGAGGTGGCGAACGACTCGCCGTACGGACTGGGCGCGTCGGTGTGGACGGCGGACCTCGACCGGGGCGAGCGCGTCGCCCACCATATCGAGGCCGGTGCGACGTTCGTCAACGAGATGACGAAGTCGGACCCACGCCTGCCCTTCGGCGGCGTCGGCATCTCGGGCTACGGCCGCGAACTCGCACGCGACGGCATCCGCGAGTTCACCAACCGCAAGACGGTGTGGGTCCAGAGCGCCGACGCCGAGTGACCGAACCGGTCGCGGCGATTCGGCACCGATAAACCCGACTGGTGTCACGTGACGGCCATGAGCAGACAACGCGACATCACTCGTGCGAACTGGGCGCTCGCAGCGACGGGCCTCGTCTTCGCGGCGGCCATCGTCGCGGTCGTCGTCACCGGCGCGTCGGTCCCGGCGCTCGGACTCGACGCCGGGGACACCCGCATCGCGGTCATCGGCGCGTTCCTCGTCGCCGTCGGGACGGTCTACGCGACCTTCGCCGAGGCGTACACCGTCTGGCTGGCGGCGCGGGTGGAGGGCGTCGACGACCTCGACGCGGTCGAGGTCGCGAGCGAGGACGTCGCCCAGCGCCGCCGTGGTGCACTGTTGATGGTTTTCGGCGGACTCGTGGTCTTCGTCTTCGCGTTCGTGTAGGGACCTGCCGAGGACAGTCGATTTATTTCGGTGCCGCTCCCTACAGATGGTATGAACGTCGTCACGCTGCTCCCGTCGGCGACGGAGATCGTCTTCGCGCTCGGCGTCGAACCCGTGGGCGTCTCCCACGAGTGCGACCACCCCGCCGCAGCCCTGGACGTCCCGTCGGTCGAGTACAGCCACGTCGACGCGACGGCGGCGACCGCCGAGATAGACCGGCAGGTCCAGACCGCCCAGACGGAGCACGGGAGCGTCTACGGCGTCGACGTGGACCTGCTCGACGACCTCGACCCGGACCTCGTCGTCACGCAGGGCGTGTGTGACGTCTGCGCCGTCGACGAGGCGCTGGTCGAGGCGGCCGTCGACCGCATCGACGCGAACCCCGACGTCGTCACGACGGACCCCCACAGCGTCTCGGACGTCCTCGACGACGTGCTGACCCTGGGTTCCCTCCTCGACCGCGACGACGAGGCCGAACGCCTCGTCGAGTCGCTGCAGACCCGCGTCGACGCCGTCGCCGACCGTGCCCGGGCGTGCGAGCACCGGCGCGTCGCCGTGCTCGACTGGACCGACCCCGTGATGGTCGCCGGTCACTGGGTGCCCGAACTCGTCCACCACGCCAACTGCGAGTACGGCATGGCCGCGCCGGGCGACCCCTCCCGTCCCCGCGAGTGGGACGACGTCCGTGCCTACGACCCCGACGCGCTCGTCGTGGCACCCTGTGGCTTCGACCTCGCCCAGACCCGGGCGAACCTGTCGGACCTGACCGACCGACCCGGCTGGGCGGCGTTGACAGCCGTGCAGGACGACGAGGTGTGGGCCGTCGACGGCAACCACTACCTCAACCGCCCGGGTCCACGCGTCGTGGACTCGCTGGAGCACCTGGCCGGCGTCCTCCACGACGAGTTCGAGACGCCGCCGCCGGACGTGGCGACGAACCTCTCGGAACTGGCGGCCGTCCGGTGACGGTCGGCCACGCCGTCCATCCGGCGGGAACCAGAGTTACCGTCGTCCGTCACGAACCACCGACCGATGACACGACGCGCGGCCATCCTCGACCTCGACGGCACCGTCTGGCGCGGTCACCAGCTGATACCCGGCGCGGACGAGGGCATCGCAGCACTCGAGGACGCCGGCCTCCGGATTCACTTCGTCACCAACAGCACCGGCGTCGACCGGGAGACGTTCCCCCGGACTCTGGAGTCGCTCGGCATCCCGGGCGACGTGGGCGGTCTCTCGACCTCCGCCTCCGCCACGGCGACGTACCTCGCCGAACACCACCCGAACGCGACGGTGTTCGTCGTCGGGTCGGACGTGCTCCGCGGCGAGGTGCGACGGGCGGGGCTGGCCGTCGTCGAGTCGGGACCGGCCGACGTGGTCGCCGCCGGCAAGGCGCTGGACATCGACTACGACCTCCTGACGGAGACGCTCCGGGCGTTCGAACCCGGGACGCTGTTCGTCGCCACGAACACCGACCGGACGATTCCGACCGAGGACGGACTGAAACCCGGTGCCGGGTCGACCATCGGCGCGATAACGGGGATGACCGGGCGCGACCCCCTCGTCGTCGGCAAGCCCTCGGAGCACATGGCCGATGCGGTGACCACGCGCCTGGGCGTCGACCCGGGGGAGTGTCTCGTCGTCGGCGACAACCTCAGAACGGACATCCTGATGGCCGAACGCGCCGGCATGGAGTCGGCGCTGGTGCTCTCGGGTGCGACGAGTCGCGAAGAGATCGGTGGGTCTGGCATCGACCCGGACCACGTCCTCCAGTCGCTGGGCGACGTGGCGTCGATACTGTGAGCCGGGGTCAGTAGCCGAGGTTGTCCCGGACGAGCACGAGCGTCGTCCGCCCCGCCTCGTTCTCGCGGCGGTAGACGAACTGCTTGGCGACCGCGGAACCGACGCCGTAGGCGTCCTGCGCACGGGCGTCTTCGAGGGGGTACGCGAACTCGTCGAGGCGCTCGAACGCGGCGTCGAGGTCCGCGACTATCTTGTTCACGCCGGAGACGAGCACGAGGTTGCCGGCGGCGAAGGGGTACGCGCCGACCCGACTCCCCGAGGCGTCGGCCGCCACGAGTTCGCCCGTCTCGGCGATGGCGTTGACGCTCCCGAGGAAGTAGTCCGCGGTCTGGGCCTCGCGGCGGAACTGCTGTCGCTCGTCGTCGTCGTCTATCTCCCAGACCTGCCCGGCGAGGTTCTCCCAGTCGTGGTCGCCGTCGTCCAGGTACTCGACGAAGCCGATCTCCTCCAGCGTCGTGGAGTGGCCGTTCATCACCGAGACGTCGTCGGGAATCTCCGAGACGACCGCGTCGAGGGCCTCCTCGGCCGTGTCGACCACGACCACGTCGAACCCGCGGGATTCGAGGTTCTCGACCGTCTCCCGTACCGTCTCCTCGTCGGGGAGTCGGTCGTACGATTCGTCCGCCGATACCGTCGTGAGGTACTCTGCTTTCTCTGACATGGCTGTCGCTGTCGGATGGTGGAATCGCGGCGGCGCGAACCGCCGCCGCCTCGCACCCGGTACTTGTGGCCGGCCAGGTATAACTGCTCTCGGACGTCGACGTCAGCAGGTTACGGCGACGTCACGACACCGGGTCACACACCGTGGTCCTCGACGAACTCGACGACCCGTTCGACGCCGACGAAGCCCTCCGCGAGGGTCGCGACCTGCTCGCCGTCGCGGAACAGCACGAGGGTCGGGACGCTCCGGACGTCGAAGCGGTCGACCAGCGAGATGTCGTCGCCCGGGTTGACCATCGCCACCGTGGCGTCGGTCACCCTGGCGACGGTCCCGAGCACCGGTTCCATCGCCGCGCAGGCGCTGCACCCGGACGTGTACAGTTCGAGGAGGACGAGGGGTTCCTCGGCGAGGAGGTCGTCGAGTTCCGCGCCGTCGGCCAGTCGGACCGGTTTCGCGTCGCTCTGTGCAGCCATGTCCACGGGTGGGTGCCCGACGACCGTATATCCTTTCCGTCGGGCGGCGGCGGCCGACCCGGCCGGGTCAACGATACGCCAGCACTGCGGCCGCGAGGTCGGCCCACGCCGCAGTCGCGAGCGTCGAGTCGCCGGCCATCGACAGGAAGCCGTGACAGGCCGCCGGGTAGTGGAGACGCTCGACGGGTACCCCGGCGTCCGAGAGCGCCCGTGCGTACGTCGTCCCGTCGTCACGGAGGGGGTCGACGCCGGCCGTCACGACGACGGTCGGCGGGGCGTCCCCGTCCACCCCCGCCGTCAGGGGGGAGAGTCGCCCGTCGTCGGCCGGTATCGACCCGCCGTCGCGGTATCGCCGCCAGAACCACTCGAGGTCGGCACGGGTCAACAACGGAGCGCCGGCGTGCTCCTCGTGGGCCGGCAGGCCGAGGTCCGGGTCGAGCATCGGGTACAGGAGCACCTGTGGAGCGAGCGTTCGACCGGGGGCGTCGACCCGCCGGCGTGCCATCGCGGCGAGGTTCGCACCGGCGCTCGACCCAGCCACGCCGACGCGCCCCGGGTCGACGCCGAGGTCGGCCGTCCCCTCCAGCACCCACTCGACGACGGCGGCCACGTCTGCGACGGCGGCCGGACACGGGTGCTCCGGGGCGAGCCGGTAGTCGACGGAGACCACGACGCTCCCGGTCCTGGCCGCGAGTCGACGCGCCAGGTCGTCGGCCGAGTCGAGCGTCCCGAGGACGAACCCGCCCCCGTGTGCGAACACCAGCGCGGGTGCGGGCCGGTCGAGGGCCGGCGGCCGGTACGTCCGGACCGGCACGTGGGAGTCGCCGTCGCGGGGGACGCGCCGGTCGACCGTCTCGACGCCCGGCACCGCGTCGCTGGAGAAGCGGTCGTCCTCCAGCCGTCGGGCCTCGGCGACGCCGAGTTCGTGCCAGCGAGGGTGGTCCGGGAAGTCCGCCACCGCCTGCCGGAGTTCCGGGTCGAGCGCGTTCACCACCGGTGCTTCGGACAGTGGCGGGTTAAGGGTAGGTGTCGATGCCCTGCTCGGGAGCGCCGTCTCGCGGTGACGTCCGCGACTCCCCGGCCGGTGACTGCGGGTGCGTGGCGGCAGTTTTATCGCATCAACTGCCTTCGTTCCAGACAGCTCCGTATGTCTCATCTCGTCACACCGGACGACGGCGACGACGTCCATCGCGTGCTCGACGTCGACGGGTCGCTCGTCGAGGGGGCGTCGGTCCCGTTGTCGGACGACGGCCTGTTCGACCTCTACGAGGACCTGAAACTGGCGCGTGCGTTCGACCGGAAGGCCGTCTCGCTCCAGCGCCAGGGTCGGATGGGGACGTACCCACCCATCTACGGGCAGGAGGGGGCGCAGGTCGCGAGCGTCCACGCGCTCGACGACGCCGACTGGCTGTTCCCCAGCTATCGCGAGACGGGTGCCATCCTCGCCCGCGGCGTCCCGATGGCGGCGAGCCTGGAGTACTGGATGGGCTCCGAGGCCGGCAACGCCGCCCTGGGGGGCTGGAACGTCTTCCCCGTCGCGAACCCCATCGCCACGCAGGTGCCCCACGCCGTCGGGCACGGCTGGGCGTCGTCGCTCGACGGCGACCGGCGCGTCTCGCTCGTCCACTTCGGCGACGGCGCGACCTCGGAGGGCGACTTCCACGAGGGGCTGAACTTCGCCGGCGTCTTCGACGCGCCCGTCGTCTTCTTCTGCAACAACAACCAGTGGGCCATCTCGGTCCCGCGCGAGCGCCAGACCGCGAGTGCGACCATCGCACAGAAGGCGAACGCCTACGGGTTCGAGGGTGTCCGCGTCGACGGGATGGACCCGCTTGCGGTCTACCAGGTCACGCGCGACGCGGTCGAACGGGCCCGGTCCCCGGGCGACGCCCCGGCCCCGACGCTCGTCGAGGCCGTCCAGTACCGCCTCGGCGCGCACTCGACCTCCGACGACCCCGGCGTCTACCGGGACGAGCGACGCACCGAGGAGTGGAAGCGGTACGACCCGGTGCCGCGACTGGAGTCGTTCCTGCTCGAGACCGGTCGTATCGACGAGGCGGACGTCGAAGTCGTCGAGGCCGACGTCGACGACCGAATCGACGCAGCGATCGAGACGGCAGAGTCGTTCGAACCCGACCCGGACAACATCTTCGAGTACACGTACGCGGACCGCCCGGGGAAACTGGACCGACAGCGCGAGTACCTCCGGCACCTCCGGTCGGCGTTCGGCGACGACGAACTGCTGGAGGACTGACTCAGTCGTCCGCGGCGGTCGCCTCGACCGCGTCCGTCTCCGGTTCGTACTCCTTGAACGCGGACGCGACGAGCAACGGGACGACGAGGGTCGCCTCGGCCTTCACCTCGACGTGGTTCGTGGCCTCCTCCTTTATCTTCCCCCAGGAGACGGCCTCGTCCGGCGGCGCGCCCGACAGCGACCCGTCGCCCTCGACGCCGGTCGAGACGTACACGGCGTAGTCGGCGCCGCCGCGGAACAGGTTGGTCATGATGGCGTGGTGCTTGGGGATGCCGCCGCCGAGGACGACGAGTCCCGTCTCGTCCGCGAGCAGTCCCTCCTCGATGAGGTCGTCGTAGTCCTGGAGTATCTCGATGCCGACCTCGCTGTCGTAGCCCTGCCTGTAGTAGTAGAGGAAGTTGCCGACCTCGGCGTCGGTCAGCGCAGGACAGAAGATGGGGATGTCGTTGTCGGCGGCGTTCTTCAGGATGGAGTGCTCGTCGTCGAGCGTCGCGCCGAGTTCGCGGGAGAACTCGACGGGCGTCCGCAGTTTCTCCTCGGCGAAGAAGTCCTCGAAGAAGTCGTTGAGGTACTCCTCTAGCCAGACGTACCGGTCCGACGGCACGAAGATGTTGCCCAGGCGGTTGATGCCCCGTTCTCGCATCTTCGCCTCGTCGACGTCCCACTGGCCCATCTTGAACGGCTTCTCGGTCTTGATGACGTCCTCGGTGATGGACCCGGAGGTGGTGATCATCACGTCGACGAGGTCCTCCCGGCAGAGGTACGCGAGCGTCTCCCGCAGGCCCGAGGAGACGATGTTCGACGTGTACGTGCAGTAGATGGTCGCGCCCTCGTCGCGCATCCGTTTCACGATGTCGATGGCCTCGGCGAGGTGTGTCGCCTGGAAGCCGGTCGTCTCGTAACTGGCGAGCATGTCGCCGAGGTCGAACTCCCCGGTGAAGTCGTAGCCCCGGACGTCCGGCGTGTCGAGTTCCTCGTCGGACCCCGGAATCACGTTGTCCTTCGTGTCGTCGGTCATGTGGCAGGAATCGTCCCCGACAGATAAGAGCCTTACACTTGTACTCGGCCTATGGACGTCGCTATCGTGGTGTACGACGGGTTCGACGAACTGGACGCCATCGGGCCGTACGAGGTGTTCCAGACGGCGGGGGAACTCGGGGGCGACCTCGGTGCCGAACTGGTGACGGTCACCGAACCGGTGACCGTGACGGCCAGTCACGGCCTCCGGCTTGAACCGGATGGCGCACTCGAGGACGTGGACCCGGACCTCGTCCTCGTCCCGGGCGGGGGCTGGAACGACCGAGAGTCACCGGGTGTGCGCCGCGAGTTCGACGACGGGACGATACCGGACGTGTTGCGGACGCTCGCGCCGGAGACGCGCATCGCGAGCGTCTGCACCGGCGCGATGTTGCTCGCGGCCGCCGGCCTCCTGACGAACCGCCCGGCGACGACGCACCACACCGCCATGGACGACCTCTCCGTGTTCGCCGACGTGCAGGAGTCGCGTATCGTCGACGAGGGCGACGTCGTCACCTGTGGTGGCGTCACCGCGGGACTGGACCTCGCACTGTACATCGTCCGGCAGGAGTGCGGCGACGACGTGGGCGACGCCGTCGCCACGGAGATGGAGTACGTCCCCCGGGTCTGAGTCGCCCGGCTACCACTCCGTCAGCGCGCCCGGCCCCTGCATCCGCCGGAGCGAGACGAGGAACGCGAGGACGCCCGTCATCGCCGAGGCACCGCCGACGAAGAACACCCAGTGCATCCCGGGGCCGGCCATGAGGTACCCGCCGAGCAGTGGTGCGAGCACGCTCCCGGGCCGCCAGACGAGTTCCCGCACGCCGAAACTGGAGGCGACGCCCGCACCGTCGCTGCCCTCGTCGGCGAACAGGGCCATGCTCGCCGGTTCGCGGAACGAGTCGGCGACGCCCAGCAGCAGGTTCAGGCCGACGAGGACGGGGAACGCCGCCGACAGCGTCCCGAAGACGGGATAGCTGGCCGGGAGTCCGAGCCACGCCCCGAGGTACGGGGAGAACGGCACCAGCACCGCGACGGCGGCGTACATCGACCCGCCGAAGAAGACGAAGAAGGACCGCCCGAACCGGTCCGAGAGCCGGCCGGTGTACGGCTGGAGGAGCATGTTGGTCGTCTTCTCGGAGACGAGGACGAACCCGACCGCGAGTTCGCCGTAGTCCAGTCCGCCCCTCGCCGCCGCGACGCCGGCGTAGATGAGTATCCACGTCCGGACGAGCGTCACGGCGACGGCGTACTGGGCGCGAAAGCTGGTCAGGGTGAGGATGCGCCCGTTCACCGCCAGGTCCGAGAAGGGAAAGCCCTCGATGCACGTCTCGTCGGGGTCGAGTGTGACCCACAGCCAGACCGACACCGTGGCGAGCAACACGACGATGACGGCGTAGATAGTGGTGAACCCGAACCGGTCGTAGAGGTACCCGGCCGAGAGCGCCCCGACGATTGCGGCCGCGAACCGCCAGGCGTTCGCCGTCCCGATGCGACTCGCCCATTCGTCGTGGGCCGACCGCTCCCCGACCAGCGAGAGCGTCATCAGGCCGGACCCGGTGAGGGCGACGCCCTGGACGCCCCGGGCGACGACGAACTCCAGGCTCGCACCCTCGAAGACGGAGATGGCGGCGAACCCGGCGTAGGCGACGATACCGATGCCGAGGCTGAGCACGAGCATCGTCCGCTTGTCGTACCGGTCGCCACCCCACGCCAGCGGGACCACGGCGGCCGTCTGGGCGAGGGTGAACGACGTGGTGAACAGGCCGACCACCAGTCCCGAGGGGTTCCAGAGGTCGATGTAGGTCGGCAGCAGCGTCAGCAGCGTCGTGAAGCCGAAGCCGCTCCCGAAGCGAGTGAGGTAGAGTGCGTAGAACTGCGTCTCGTCGTCGGACACGCGACCCACTCCGGGGGTCTGGTCCGAAGGTGTTGCGATTCGACGCGGGGGCCGTCCCGGTCAGTTCGTCACCGCGAGTCGGTCATCGAGGACGGCGAAGCCGCGGTCGAGGTCGTCGAGCAGGTCCTCGAGGCTCTCGACGCCGACGGAGACGCGGACGAGCGTGTCGGTGATACCGAGAGCCTCGCGCTCCTCGCGCGGGAGCGGTTCGTGGGTCATGCCCGCCGGGAGTTCGATGAGCGACTCGACCCCGCCGAGCGAGACGGCGAGGCTGAACTCCTCGAGTTCCTCGAGGAACGCCTTCGCGTCGGCCATGTCGCCCGCGAGTTCGAAGCTGAGGACGCCGCCGTAGCCCGACATCTGCTCGCTGGCGAGGTCGTGCTGGGGGTGGCTCTCCAGGCCGGGGTAGTACACCGACTCGACGAGGTCGTGGTCCTCGAGGTACGTCGCGATGGCGCCGGCGTTGGCCTCGTGCTGGCGCATCCGCATCGGGAGCGTCTTCATCCCGCGCAGGAGGAGGTAACTGTCGAACGGTGCGAGCATGTCGCCGACGCCGACCTGCTGGAGGAAGCCGACCTCCTCGGCGAGGTCGTCGTCGTTCGTGACGACGGCGCCGCCGACGGAGTCCGAGTGGCCGTTGAGGTACTTCGTCGTGGAGTGCGCCACCACGTCGGCGCCGAGTTCCAGGGGTTGCTGGAAGAACGGGCTCATGAACGTGTTGTCGACGCCGAACGTCGCGCCGTACTCGTCGGCCAGGTCCGCGATGGCGGCGACGTCACAGAGGTTCATCCGCGGGTTCGTCGGCGTCTCCATCCAGACGAGTCGCGTCCCGTCGGTCATCGCCGCCGCGACGTTCCCGGTGTCGGTCGCGTCGACGAACGTCACGTCGACGCCGAGGCGCGACTCGAAGACGCCCTCGAACATCCGCCGGGTCCCCGCGTAGAGGTCGTCGAAGGCGACGACGTGGTCGCCCGGTTCGACCGTGCCGAGGACGGTCGTGAAGATCGCCGCCGTCCCGGAGGAGAAGGCCATCGCGTGCTCGCCGCCCTCGAGTGCGGCCAGGCGCTCCTCGACGGCGTGGCGCGTCGGGTTCGAGAGCCGGGAGTAGACGAACTCGCCCGCGCTCGGGTCGACGTCCTCGAGGCGCATCTCGGTGTCGAGTCCCTCGAGGGCGAACGTCGACGCCAGGTGTATCGGCGAGACGACGTCGCCGACCTGCTTCGCTCCGGGCGTGGGTTCTTCGCCGCGAGAAACTGCCAGCGTCTCGAATCGCTTCTCGAGTTCCTTGTCGTCCATCGTCTACAGGAATGCACCAAATCGGCTAATAACTTTTCAAACGTTAGTAATTTTCACGATTTGGTTTATTATTCGAGCGTATCCCCGTCGGTTCGCCGACATCTGCGTGCGAACGACGGGTCGCCTGGACGGCGCTGACTGCGGAGACGGAGTGGCTCAGGCGGTGCAGCGCCGGACAGACTCGAAGTCGCCCGACGCGATGGCGTCCACGACCGCCGCGGCGTCCACCTCGGGGACCGTGCTCGGGTACTTGCGGCCGAAGTAGCCGACGACGTTCCCGACGTCGCGTTCGAGGAACTCGTCGGCGTTCTCGTGGTCGCTCGGGACGGCCTGGGGCCAGTCGAAGACCGTGACCCCGTCGCTGTCGACGAACACGTTGTACTCGCTCATGTCGGCGTGGACGTACCCCTGCCGGTACGCCTCGGCCATCTCGGAGAGGACGAGGTCGAGGACGCCGACGACCTGTGCGTCCTCCAGTTTCGCACGCGAGAGTTCGACGCCGGTCATCTTCTCCATCACGATGGCGTGGCGGTTGTGGTCGACAGGTCGGGGGACCGACACCTGCGGGTAGAGTTCTTCGAGGCGTTCGTACTCGCGTTCTGCCGCCTTGCGGGCGGTGTACAGCCAGGAGACGTGGTCCCGGTCGGAGGTGTAGTCGCGTTCTTTCATCACCTCGCGGAAGTTGGTGTACCCCTCCCGGTGGTACTTCAGCGCCATCGGCTGGTAGGACTGCACCTCGTACACGTCGGACTCCTTGCCGACCCCCAGCGAGGACCCGACGCCCTGGATGGTATCGCGCTCCGCGAAGGTGTGGAGCGCGAGCGCGTCGTACCCCTCGAACTGGAGTTTGTACCCCTCGTACTGGATGGTCTTCCGTTCGAGCAACCCCCGGTCGAGACACCGGTCCAGTCGGTAGTCGACCTCCTCCGCGGTGAGTCGCGAGAACTTCGGAATCTTGGAGAGCTGGACCCACTCCGAAAAGCGCATCCCCTGCTCGACGCCCGAGAGGAGGTGGAAGTCCTCGGGTTCGAGGTCCGCCATCAGCGGGGCGACGTTCTGCACCATGGCGACCCGTAACCGGTCACAGCGTAAAAGCCCGATGTGTCCGGGGTCTGTTCCCGGGGTGGAGACCGTCCCGCGTCACGGAACGGTCGGGGCGGGGCCCTGGAGCGTCCCCGGGGACGACGTGCGTTCAGAACTCGTCCGCCAGCGTCGCCTGTCGGTCGCCCGGGAGCGCCGACTCGTGTTCGAGCAGGCGACGCTTCAGGTCGACCCGGTCGCCCGCCGTCTCGCCCGAGAACCCGCCGAGCCAGTTCGTCCCGACGACCCGGTGACAGGGGACGACGAGCGGGACCGGGTTCCGGCCGCATGCCTGCCCGACGGCGACGGCGCTGGTGTCGAGGTCCGCCGCCAGCTCGCCGTAGGTCCGGGTCTCGCCCGGCGGAATCTCGGCCATCGCACGCATAACCCGTCCGGTGAAGGTGTCCGGGAACGTGACCGCCACGTCGAACGCCGTCCGGTCGCCGCGCTCGTACTCGCGGACCTGTTCTCGAATCGCTTCCGGGGAGGCGTCCAGCAGGCTGTCGTCGAGGTCGAACGACCCGCCGAGGACCGACACGTGCATGTCTCGGCATGGGACCGACGGGACCCTAACGCTGTCGACGGTCCGCAACCCCCATGGTCCGGGGGCGCCAACCTCGGTACATGACCGAGGTCGAGACGCGCGAGTGGCGCTTGATCCGCGAGGAGTCGCGGGACGGCCCGACGAACATGGCGCTCGACGAGATCGCCGCGAAGTCGGCCACCGAGGACGGCGTCAGGACCCTCCGGGTCTACCGGTGGGAGCCGAGTTGCCTCTCGCTGGGCTACCGGCAGTCGCCCGGGAGCGTCGACTGGGAGTACTGCGAGCGCGAGGGCATCGACGTGACCCGGCGACCGACCGGCGGCGGCGGCATCTACCACGACGAGTACGCGGACATCTCCTACTCCATCGTCGCGCCCGCCGACGAACTCCCGGGCGACCTGATGGAGTGTTACGACCTGCTCTGTACGCCGGTCCTCGACGCGTTCGACCGGATGGGCGTCGACGCTGACTTCGCCGACGACGAGCACCCCGCCATCCACGAACCGGCCTGTTACCTCCGGGACGTCCACCCGGCCCACGACGTGCTCGCGTCCGGGCGGAAGATATCCGGCAACGCCCAGTACCGCCAGCGCGAGGCGGTCATCCAGCACGGGTCGCTGTCGTACTCGCTGGCGAGCGACCGTCACTGCGGGGTCTTCGACGGGAAACCCGACACCGACGCGTTCGAGGGACGCGTGACGAGCGTCCGCGACGAGGCGGGCATCGACCGCGACGAGGCCGTCGGCGCCGTCGAGTCCGCGCTCGCCGACTGGGCCGACGCCGACGAGGGCGGGTGGTCGGTCGACGAACTCGCGGCCGCCGCGGACCTTGCAGACAGCAAGTACCGGTCCGACGCCTGGACCAAGGACCGGACCGTTCCTAGCTGATTAGGGGTAGCTCTCATTCGTCTGGTCGGAATAGACCGTGTGTATGTCCATCAAACCTGACAGCGACGTTGCATCCCTGTTCGAGAAGGTCACCGGCGAGACCGAGGTCGTCGACGAGCAGGAGGAGACGGTCAGCCACGACGCGGCGACGGACGAGGACGAGGCGTACTACGACGAGGCCAGAGAGGACGGGTTGGACGACGCAGTCGCCGAACCCGACGTCGACTGACGACCGGTTCACACCCACTCCGGTCGGCTTCTCTGCGGTCCTGACTACGACGCTTCGATACACATTTCCTGTCTGACTCCTTGCGCTCGGACATGCTCAGAGTCGGTGCGCACGAGTCGATTGCAGGGGGCGTCTACAACGCGGTCGATAGCCAGCTCGACGACGGCGGTAACTGCGGGCAGATATTCACGCACTCGCCGCAGGTGTGGCAAGACCCGAACATCGACGACGACGAGGCGGAGCAGTTCCGCGCGAAGTCGACCGACAACGACGTCGGTCCGTGGGTCATCCACTCGTCGTACCTCGTCAACCTCTGCACGCCGAAGGACGGCCTGCGCGAGAAGTCCATCGACTCCATGCAGAAGGAGGTCGACGCCGCGGCCAAACTCGACGTCCCGTACGTCAACGTCCACCTCGGCGCACACACCGGGGCCGGCGTCGACGGCGGACTCGACAACGCCGCCAGCGCGCTGGACGAACTCGACGTGCCCGACGGCGTCACCGTCCTCGTCGAGTCCGACGCCGGGTCGGGGACGAAACTCGGCGGCGACTTCGACCACCTCGCCGAGGTGCTCGACCGGTCGGCGCAGGACCTCGAGGTCTGTCTCGACACGGCACACATGTTCGCCGCGGGGTACGACCTCTCCTCGCCCGAGGCCGTCGCGGAGACGCTGGCCGAGTTCGACGACGTCGTCGGCTTCGAGAAACTGTCGTGCGTCCACCTCAACGACTCGAAGCACGAGTGCGGGACGAACAAGGACGAACACGCACACGTCGGCGAGGGCTACATCGGCGAGGACGGCATGCGGGCGTTCGTCAACCACGAGGCCGTCCGGGAGGTCCCGCTCGTACTGGAGACGCCGACGGAGGACGGCAAGAGCTTCGCCTGGAACATCCAGCGTGTGAAGGACCTGCGGGAGTAGGGAGATTCGAGCGAAGCGAGAATCTCCGTTATCCGAACGGGGAACGGAGGTGAGCCGTGAGGGGTAGCGAAGAACCTCGGATTGCGAACGGGGAGCGCTGCGACGCCTTTTCCCCCACGTCGCCGACCGACCGGCTTTTTTGCCGGGACCCCGAAGGACGGGCGTGCGACGCTTCGACGCAGAGTACCTCGAGACGACACGCGAGGGGATGTGGGCCGACTCCCGGGAGGCGCTGGCACCGCTCTCGCTGGCCGACCGGGACAGCGTCCTCGACGTGGGCTGTGGTACCGGCGAGTTGACGGGGGTGCTCGCCGAGGAGACCGACGGGACCGTGGTCGGCGTCGACGCCGACCGGTCCCTGCTCGCTCACGCCCGCGAGGTCGCGCCGGTCGTCGCCGGTGACGCGACGCGACTGCCGTTCCCCGACGACAGCTTCGACCTCGTGGTCTGCCAGGCCTTGCTCATCAACCTGCCCGACCCCGCGGCCGCCGTCCGGGAGTTCGCCCGGGTCGCACGCGACGCGGTGGCGGCGGTCGAACCGGACAACGCTGCGGTGACGGTCCGGTCGACGGTCGACGCCGAGGCGAGACTGGCCCGTCGTGCACGCGAGGCGTACGTCGACGGCGTCGGGACCGACGTCGCCCTCGGTGCGGACGCGAGCGAGGTGTTCGCGTCCGTCGGCCTGCGAGACGTGGAGACGCGACGATACGACCACACGCGCGTCGTCGAACCGCCGTACGAGCAACCCGAACTGGAGGCGGCGACCCGGAAGGCCAGCGGTGCGGGACTGGCGAGCGACGCGACAGAGATCCGTCGGTCGCTCTCGACCGGGGAGTACGACGAACTTCGGGCGGACTGGCGCGAGATGGGCCGGTCGGTGGTCGAACAGATGCAGGCGGCGGACTACCGTCGCGTCGAGACGGTCCCGTTCTTCGTGACGGTCGGGTCGGTGTGACCGGGGGGTCGACAGGCTTTTTCGCCTCCGCACGCCACGGGTCCCCGTGGACGATTCGTTCGAACACTCCGACGCGTTCGACGCCCTGAGCGACCCGACGAGGGTGGCCATCGTCGAGGCGCTCGTGACGGCCCGTCGCGAGGACCCCGGGGAACCGGCGCTCTCCTTCTCCGACCTCCGTGACCGGGTCGACGTCGACGACTCGGGGCGGTTCAACTACCACCTCCAGAAGCTACGGGACCGCTTCGTCGAGAAGTCCGACGCCGGCTACGAACTGAACTACGCGGGCAAACAGGTCGCGGCGGCCATCCTGGCGGGCGTGCTGGACGAGGACGTCTCGCTGTCCCCCGTCTCGCTCGACCAGGAGTGTCCCATCTGCGAGGGGCAGGTGTCGGCGGGGTACGACGCGGGGAAGATGACTGTCCGGTGCGAAGCAGACCACCGACTCTACCAGACGCCGGCGCCACCGGCGGCGGTGGCCGGTCGGACCGTCGAGGAACTGCTCGAGTTCACGCTGGACCTGACACACAGCAGACTCCTGCTCAACGCTCGTGGCGTCTGTCCGGACTGTTACGGCCCCGTCGAGAACGAGGTGTCGTTCGTCGAGTACAACGACGCGGAGTTTCACGCGCTGCTCTCGGCGTGCGAGCGCTGTGGAACGACGATGCAGTCGTCGCTGGGCGTCTGTCTCCTCCACGAACCCGACCTCGTCACCTTCTACCGCGACCACGGCGTCGACGTGCGCGAGACCCACCTGTGGTTGCTCGACGTGCTACAGGAACCGGCCGAGCAGGTGTCGGACGACCCGCCACGGTACCGACTCGAGACGACCGTCGACGGCGAGACGTTCGGGGCGACGCTCGACAGCGAGGGCAACGTGCTGGAGACGCGGCGGCGCGACGGACAGGCGACCGAGTGACTGGTCGGCCGTCCGACCGAGGTACGACACCGACCCGGCGAACTGGTCCAGCGCAACGGCACGTTCAGGTTCGAACCCGGGTTCGAATAGTCGGGCCACCTCGCGGATAAATTATCAGATTCTATGCAGAAAAGTCGTTCTGAAAACCGTTATCCTCCGCGCAGGTCACGGTGGCTGTATGGACGAGCGAGTCCGCGAACACGCACGTATCATCGTCGACCACTCCATCGACCTCCAGGAGGGCGACGAGGTCCTCCTCTCGGGCGGCACCCTCGCCGAAGACCTCGTCGTCGCGCTTCACGAGGAGATCGGGAAGCGTGGGGCGTTCCCGGTCGTCTGGGGCCGCCCCTCGCGAGCACACCGGGCGTTCATGCACGCGATGGACCCCGAGAACTACGACGACGTACCGGATACGCTCGCTTCGATGGTCGAGAACGTCGACGCCGCCATCGGCATCCGCGCGGCGAAGAACACCCACGAGCAGGGCGACGTCCCGCCGGAGAAGAACACGGCGATGGCGACGCTGTTCCAGCCCATCCAGTCGAAGATGATGGCGAAACGCTGGGTCGGGACACAGTACCCCGCGTCGGGGAACGCCCAGGACGCCGAGATGAGCACCGAAGCGTACGAGGAGTTCGTCTGGAACGCCATCAACAAGGATTGGGAGGAACAGCGCGAGTTCCAGCAGCCGATGGCGGACAGGCTCGACGAGGGCAGCGAGGTCCACATCGTCTCCGGGGACACGACCGACGTCGTGATGAGCATCGAGGGGACCGTCGGCAAGAACGACTACGCCGAGAACAACCTGCCCGGCGGCGAGGTGTTCACCGCGCCCGTCCCCGACAGCGTCGAGGGCGAGGTGCTGTTCGACATGCCGCTGATGGCGCACGGTCGCGAGGTACAGGACGTGTACCTGCAGTTCGAGGACGGCGAGGTCGTCGACTTCGGCGCGGCGAAGAACGAGGAGGTCCTGGCGGCGGTGCTCGAGACCGACGAGGGCGCGAACCGCGTCGGCGAACTGGGCATCGGGATGAACCGGGACATCGACCGGTTCACGTACAACATGCTGTTCGACGAGAAGATGGGCGATACCGTCCACATGGCGCTGGGCCGCGCCTACGAGGAGAACGTCCCCGAGGACAGTGACGTCGAGCGCAACGAGTCCGCCATCCACATGGACATGATCGTCGACATGAGCGAGGACTCCAGCATCACCATCGACGGCGAGGTCGTCCAGCGAGACGGCACCTTCTGGTTCGAAGACGGGTTCGAGAGGTAGGGAGGTTCCGAGCGAAGCGAGGAACCTCCAATCGGAACGGCGAACGAAGTGAGCCGTGCCGTAGAGACGGGGTCGACGCGTCCATCAGGCAACGTCCGACCCTGGACCTCCACCCCGGCGCGCGAGTCGGTCACACGACGTCGCCACGGACCGTCGCTCCCTCTTGCTGTTCCCGCCACTCGTGCAGTTCAGCCGCCGCGTCTTCGGCCTGGCCCTCCTCCAGTCCGAGCATCTCGAGCGCCCGCGAGAGGGTCGGGAGGGCGAGTTCCGACTCCCGTAGCTTCCGCATCGCCTCGTCGCTGCGCTGGCCGTCGACCCAGAGGCACACCCCGCGAGGGTCGAGCAGGGTCGACCAGTCCTCGCGGCGCTTCGCGCCGACGAGGCGCTGGGTGACGTTGTCGTCGAAGCTAGCGTTGCAGACCTCGAGGTGGATGGGAACGTCGTCGTCGCCGACGAGGTGCGCCGCGAGGCACTTCTCGGGCGCGGCGTGGCCGTTCGAGTTGGCGCGGAGGTGCTCGGGGTGTGCGTCGGCCCACTCAGTCCGGACGGTCTGGCCGACGCCCTCGACGCCGTACTCGGCTTCGAACTCCTCGGCCCGGTCGGCGTCGCCACCGAGCAGGATGTCCTTGGTGAGGTAGACGTCGAGTCGGTCGACCGGGTCCAGTCCGAGGGCGACGTCGCCGTACACCCAGACCTCCCGGACGGGGACGGGCATCGTCTCGGTCTCGACCGTCGCGAGTATCGACTCGACGCGGTCGAGTGCGTCGTCGCGTGAGAGACTCATCACCGGCGGGTTGGAGGCGAACGGGAAAAACGTCCGCGGTCCGCCGTCGCGTCGCCGTCGCGTGCAGGAACCGAGCGACGTGACCGACTCAGGCGCGTTTCGCCTGGTCCGTCGAGACGTGGACCGTCTTCTCGACGGTGGCGTGGACGGTGCCGTCGGCGGCGACGACGTCGACCTCGTACTCCCGGTCCACGGCGTCCCGCGTCTCGAGTGTGCGCTGGATGGAGTGGAGTTCCCTGTCGGGGAGTCGGAACTGGGCGTAGAGGTCCTCCGTGCCCGGGCGTCTGAAGCGAATCGAGGCGGCCTTGTCCCAGACGACGTACTCGTCGGGGAGCGCCTGGATGAGCATCATCGCGTAGATGGGGTCGCAGGCCCCGTAGATGCTCCCGCCGAACGTCGTGCCCATGTAGTTGCGCGTCCGGAGGTTCCGGGGGATCTCGACCCGGACCTCCTGCCAGTCCGCGGCGATGTACCGGACCCGGCCACCGGTTCCGCGGTACGACGGCCACAGGTTGAATCCCCAGCGTTGCACCTTCGTCCGCCACGACTCGGTCATTGCTGGATGGACGTCGGTGGGCTACCTCAGTTCTGTGGAACGGGAGACGCGTCGTCCCGGGTTGTCCCGGCGGTGCGAACGCGGACGCCGTCGCGTCAGCGCGGTTCTGACGAGCAGCCAGTTCCGCTGCTCGCCGTCATCCCTGTCCGCAGGTCGTGCTGTCGACCAGCGTCCCCCCGGGGCCGACCAGCGTGACGCGGCCGCCAGGACAGAGTCGCTCGTCGCGGTTCGCGCCCCTGAGGTACTTCTTCGGTTCGGACCGCTGGACCGCCTCGACGACGCTCGTGGACTCGACGGCGACCCAGCCACCCGGCGAGAGCGTGAGGCGGTCGAACTCGTGGACGAACCCGTCGTCGTACTCGAGGACGTACCCCCGCATCTCGACTTCGACCTCGCCGTCGTTGTGGACGTAGACGCGCTCCCCGCGTCGGCCGGGACGGACGACCTCCAGGCGGAGGACGGCGTCGGGCGGGTGCGTACCGGGCGGTTCGACGGTGTCGAACGTGCCGGTGCAACCGGCGAGTCCGGCGACGGCCGCGGTCAGGACGGCACGCCGGGAGACCGAAGGCATACCCTGGCGTTGCCGGGCACGGTACTAATACGTGTCCGACGTGGCGTCCCGTGCCGACGCGTCGCCCCGTGCCGACGCGTCGCCCCGTCGCGCTCCCCGGCCACCACCGTCAGTCCATGGTCGGTGAGTGTACCGCACTGTGTCGTCACACGTCCTGTTGTCCGGTATCGCGGGTCGGAAACCCCGGACGATGCACTCGCGGTTCTCCGGCGTTTATGTCGTCGCCCGCCGTGGAGAACGGTATGCGCTATCGCGTCACGAACGACGACGGGGAGCGCGACCTCGTCTTCGTCCTCGGATGGGGGAACCGGGTGGACCACGAGAACGTTGCGTGGCAGGTCGACCGGTTCGTCGCCGCCGGCTACCGCGTCCACGCGCTCCAGATTCCCGACTTCCCCGGTGACTTCTACCGGGACTACGTCGACCCGGTCCGGACGTACGTCGCGGACCTCGACGAGTACCGCGTCGTCGGCCACAGCACTGGCGGCCTCATCGCGGCGTACCTCGACGGAGCCGAGACGACGACGTACCTGAGTCCCTGGTGGGACTTCCCGCCCGACACGCCTGCGGTGGTCGTCTCGTTGCTCGCCCGACTCGGCGTCCGGGCGAAGGTCGTCCCGTCGAGCGTCGACGACCGGTCGGCTATCGGCGCACTCGCGACCGACCGGCAGCTGTCGGACGTCCCGTCTCGCGTCTCGCCGCGGTTCCTCCGCGAGGCGAGCAGGGGGCATCGCGAACGCCCGCCGGTCGACGACGACGCCGTCGTGTTCGCCACCCTGCGCGACCGGGTGGTCAGCGTCCGCGCCATCGGCGATGCCGTCGCCGCCGAGCAGGTGAGACTGTACGACGGCGGGCACGAACTGTTCTCCTCGCACGGGCGCGAGGACTGCCTCGACGACCTGCTCGCGGCGGTCGACGGCGACGTCGACGCGGTCTGACCCCGAGCGTCGAAGACGAAACCGGTTTCCCCGCCGGGGCCTAGCCGTCATCCATGACCGAGTGCACCAAGTGCGACCGCGAGGCGGTCATGCACGCCGCCTACTCCGGGTCGCACCTCTGTGAGGCACACTTCTGTGCGTCCGTCGAGAAGCGGGTGCGCCGTCGCATCCGCGAGGACGGACTGGTGCCACGCGACGCGACGCCCGAGGACCCCGAGACGTGGGTCGTCGGTCTCTCCGGCGGGAAGGACAGCGTCGTGCTCACGTCTATCCTCGACCAGACGTTCGCCGAGGACCCCCGCATCGAACTCGTCGCACTCACCATCCACGAGGGCATCGAGGGCTACCGAGACGAGAGCGTCGACGCCTGCGTCGAACTGGCCGCTGACCTCTCGATGCGCCACGAACTCGTCAGCTACGAGGACGAGTTCGGCGTCCGGATGGACGACGTCGTCGAGGACGACCCGGAGAACATGGCCGCCTGTGCGTACTGCGGCGTGTTCCGCCGTGACCTCCTCGACGGCTACGCCGAGGAGTTCGGCGCGGACAAACTCCTGACGGGTCACAACCTCGACGACGAGGCCCAGACCGCGATGATGAACTTCCTCGAGGGCGACGTCGGGCAGATGGCCAAGCACTTCGACGCCTCCCTCGGCGGGTTCGCCGAGGACGACCCGTCGGCCCGCACCGACCAGGACCACTTCGTCCCCCGGGCCAAGCCCTTGCGAGACGTCCCCGAGAAGGAGGTGGCGCTCTACTGCCACCTCCAGGACCTGCCCGCCCACATCACCGAGTGCCCGCACGCCAGCGAGGCCTACCGCGGGGAGATACAGCAACTGCTGTACGACCTGGAGGAGAACCACCCGGGGACCCGCCACTCCATCATGGCCGGCTACGAGGAACTGGCGAGCATCGTCGCGGAGGAGCGCCGCGACGACTCCGGCGAGACGGTCGACCTGAACGAGTGCGTCGAGTGCGGGTCGACGACCACACGCGAGGTCTGCCGGAAGTGCAGCCTCCTCGACGCACTCTCTGCGGCCTGACTCTCCCCGTCGCGAGTGTAATACACGGCCGACAGGCCCGAAACGGATTTCTGCCACGGCCCGGAACGGCGTCCATGGGACTGTTCGACAGCCTCCGGGCGCTGCTCCGGTCTGCGTCCGACGACGCGCCGTCGGACCCGGCCGAGCGGGCGACGCCCGGGTCCGACCCCGAGCGCATGTACGGGACGTCGCCCGGGTCCGACGGGTCGGCCGACGGACGGACAGACCGGGACGACCCGCCGACCGACCCACCGGAGCGGTTCGCGTACGAGGCGGAGGAGTGTGCCGACCTCTGGGCCGAGTACGACCTCGACTTCACGGTCGACTCGCTCTCGAGACTCGACGACGTCGCCGAACGCTTCGGCGACCAGTTCGCGGGCGTCGAACCGGACCCGAACGGGGACGCCGACGCCCGGTCGTTCGACCGCGTCGTCCGTTCGTTCGGCAGTTACCTCGGCGAGACGCTGGTCCGCGACGCTGGCGACGAGTGGCGCGACCGCGGTGGCTGGGTGGTCGTCGACGATTCGTCGGACCGTGACCCTGTCGACCCGTTCGCCGTCGCTACCGACGCGTTCAGGACGGAGGCCACGTTTACGTCGGTCACCGAGTCCGGAGCTGACGGCTGACCGGTGACTGACGTTCGGCCGAGAAGTCGATGGACGACCTGCCGCTCGACGTCAGCGGATGACGTCGAGACCGTTGTTCTGCTCCGTCGCCTCCTGGCCGCCGTCGCCCCAGGTGCTTCCGGAACTCTGACTACCACCGGCGGGCGTCCCACTCACAGGTTCCGCGTCGAAGTCGGTGCTGCCGCCGTCGAGGGCCTTCCGGGACTTGTCCGCCTGCTTCTGGGTCGACGGCCCGAGCACCTGTGCGCTCTGGACGCCGGTCATGATGGCCATGACGCGGACCTTGCCCTTGTAGCTCTCCTGGATGCGTGCGCCCCAGATGACGTTCGCGCTCGCTTCCAGTCGCTCGGTGATGTTGTTCGCGATGCCCTCGGCCTCTTTCAGCGTGAGGTCGGGGCCACCCGTGATGTGGACGAGTCCACCGGATGCACCACGGTAGTCCACGTCCAGCAGGGGGTGGTTCATGGCGTCGTTCACCACCTCGCGGGTCTTGTTCTTGTCCTGTGTCTCGCCGACGAGCATGACCGCGACCCCACCCTGGTTCATGATCGAGGTCATGTCGGCGTAGTCGAGATTGATGAGACTCGGTTGCGTGATGGTCTCGGAGATGCCCTTGACGGTCTCGGCGATGATCTGGTCCATCACGGAGAACGCCTTGCCGATCGGCAGGTTGGGCACGTAGTCGAGCAGGCGGTTGTTGTCGAGGACGATGATGGAGTCCGCTTCTTCGCGGAGCTTCTCCAGTCCCTCCTCGGCCTTGACCGTCCGTGCACGCTCTACGTTGAACGGCGTCGACACCATGCCGACGACGATAGCGCCCTGCTCCTTGGCGATGCTGGAGACGACCGGGGCGGCACCGGTCCCGGTACCGCCGCCCATGCCGGCTGTCACGAACACGAGGTCGGCGTCGCCGAGGACCTCCTTGACCGTTCCCTGGGCCATCTCGGTCGCGCGCTCGCCCATCGAGGGGTCGCCGCCCGCGCCGAGACCGTTGGTCAGGGACTTGCCGACGAGTATCTTCGTGTCGGCCTCGATCATCTTGAGGTGCTGCTTGTCCGTGTTGATGGCGACGGTGTCGGCGCCTTCGACGCCGATGTTGTACAGGCGGTTGACCGTGTTGTTACCGGCGCCGCCACAGCCGACGATGACGATCCGCGGGTCGCCGAACTCCTCGCCCGTCGACGCCGCCTGCTGTTTCTGCTCTCGTTCTTCGTGTTCGAGGGCTTCTTGAACGATGTCCTGCATCGTTAGACCTTGGCCCAGCTACGCTGGGTTTCGTTCTGTCGGTCTCCTTGCTCGTTGAGCATCTCTCGGACGGCCGACCGGATCGCTTCGCTCCGGTTCGGAAACTCGCCCGTCTCGACCATCTGTTCGACTTCTTCTATCTGCTGCTTCGGTATTCGCAGTGTCACACGCTCCATGGTTCAGATTCCCCTTTGGTAAGACGCGTTGCGTGCGAACCGGTAGCACGCGAAATGTCGTACACACCGTTTTCGTAGCCGAGAGCCCCGTATTCTCTCGAACTTGGGTGTGTAAGACAATCGTCTTACGCGACTGTATGGACTATGTCATACGTAATAAAAGTACCGCCCGATCGACCCGTCGCGGCGTATACGTGCGTTTTACACCATCTCGGGGCGTTCTACGTGGAGTCGAGTACGTCGGCAGCCGGCGTTCGACGACCACACCCCGGACAGAACGCCCAGTCGGAGCGAATCTCGTCGCCACAGTCGCAGAAGACCCGTCGAGAGGCCTTCTCGCCGCAGTTCGGGCAGTATACGTGGTCGCCGTCCAGGGCGTCACCGCACTGGTTGCACGTCCGCGCGGTGACACCGTCGTCCGACACGGGCGACGTCGCCACCGGTTCGTCCGACGAGTCCGTGGGCTCTGTGGTCCCACCTTCGACGTTGACGTTGACGTTGACGTCCTGCTGGCGCGTTTGCAGGTAGCTCTCGACGCGCCGGTCGACGAGGTCCATCACCCGGTCCTCGAGGACCGCATCCAGCGTCCCGTCGGCCACGTCCTCCTCGACGGCCCCGGCGGTCGGCGCGTCTCCCGCGTCGTCGACGTCCGCGTCCCGCCCGACCGTGACGCTACTCGCGACCGGTGGCTCCTCGTCGAGGTACGCGCGCAGCGCCTCGCGGACGAGCTGGCTCTTCGACTCCTCGCGGGCGTCGAGGCGTTCGACCAGGTCCTCGTCCGCACGCACGGTGATCTTGCTCATGGCCGGTTCGGCTAATATACAGGCAGCCAGCTATTTCAATCTAACTGGTGTGTCCGACGCCCCTCGCACCGTCGCCCGTCGCAACCTCGATTGGTACGAGGTGGCGCACCCCCCACGAATGACAACCCTTATGTCGGATTCAGCGTCTACGTCAGAGTGCGCCCGCCCTTAGCTCAGACTGGTAGAGCAGTCGACTGTAGATCGACTTGTCCCCCGTTCAAATCGGGGAGGGCGGACTTTCTCACCGAACGATTCAGAGCCGAGCGGTGCCGCGCCATCGTGCGATTCCATCTCGGCGTGTTTGGGTCGAACAGGTCACCTGACTCGGGTGACCGTCGTCGTGCGTTCGCGTATAGCCGAATGTATCGGGGAACCTGGAGTCTTTCGGCCTGAAAGCGCGTACTGCTGTCAGTCGGACCCACAAGTCTTGGGCGGCGTGTTTTTATACAGCGCGTAGAATCCGGTGCCATAGAGAGAGGCCACCCCGACCCGAAAATCGGTCTACTGAGAGCCCAGACAAATGCGACCAACGTGGGTGCAAGACCCAACATCGGCCAGATACGCGATCTTGGAAACTCCCCGTGAAGGCCGCCCGCTTGTCATAGGCTAGTGGTCTTATTGCGCGATGATGTGGTCTCCATCGACGTACCCGACACGATAGTACGTATCTTCACGGCGAAGAAACACTTCCAAGGTTTCCCCATTGCCGGTTCGCTGTTCGATGCGGTCTCGAATGGTCTCGAGAGCCGGCGGTTTGGACCCTTGTTGCACTGTGTACTCTTCCTCCGAAATCGCTGTTCGGACGATTTCTTGGGCTTCCGTGGAGAGGTCACTGAACACAAGCGAATCGATGGATTCTTGCTCAGATTCCGTCAGTGAGACTTCTTCGAGCCAGAATCGGACCGGTGGTAGGTCTACCGTTCCCTGTGAGGAGTCATCGCTACCGATTGTTGACGTTCCCTGTGAGGAGTCGTCAGTGCCGATTGTTGAGAGACACCCAGCGAACGACGTCGTCAGCGCGATCCCCATACCCGAGAGAAGCTCGCGTCGGTTCACAATGACTCCACCATTCACACGCTGGTACTGTGGCTCGTAGTGAATACTTTCTGGCAATCTCGAACCGGCGTCTGAGTCACGAGACGGGCCCCTCCTCACAGTACCTACGCCGTGATATTCGCCCGATTGTCGTAGCATCAGATGAGGAGGATTGAATCGACAGGTGGCCGCCGGAAGGACACGGGAGGGTGGGTGCCTCTGTTAGAGGTAGTCCCCTTTGAAGGTGTCCCCTCGATACGCCTTCCCTATGGTCACCTCCAGTTCGAAAAATGCGCCACGATAGCGTGTGCTGCTCGTGACCGTTCAATCGTCGGCCGCCACTTCGACCCTCTTCATGTGCTGTTCCTCGATCTCGTCGAGCGAGAAGTCCTTCCCGTGTTGCTCTTTGACGTGTTCCTGTGTGATTCGGAGGAGTCGGTCTTTGTCGTCCTCTTCGGTCCGCATCATGAATACACACCCCGAAACGGCTGTGTCACAGCTGGTCTGGATTGCCATCTACATGTACACCTCGGTAGATGAACCGTTCGCTGGAGCTTTAGTTATAAACCCGTTGGGGCAGGAGGTAGCGGATACGGCGAACTTACTCTCTGTATGCAACAGCCAAGTTCTGACAAACCCGCAGTAGATGAGTCGGAGCGTGCAACGAAACAGCGCGCGTTCCGATTACCCGTCGGTCGGTTGGACCGAAACTCCAGGCCGCCCACCCACGACAACAGTTAACGTGGCCCGTGGTGTATATATCGACAGCGCTCACCGAGGTGGCGGGGAGGAAACAGAGGAGCGGTTGCGGCGGGCGCGAAGGAGGAAACAATTCCTATGACAAGCCTTGAAGAAAACAAGCGGATAGTGCGTCAGTACCCCGAGGAAGTCGCCACGAAGCGAAACCTCGACCTCATCGACGAGTTGGAAACCGAAGATTTCGTCGAACACGGTCCGTTCGGGCAAGAAACCCACGGGCCGGAAGCGGACAGAGAATGGATGCAGGAATTCCTCGCTGCGTTCCCCGACTTCGAGGCCACCGTCGAGGATATCGTCGCCGAAGGCGATACCGTCGCCATGCGCGTCACGCTTCGCGGGACTCACGAGGGCACGTTCATGGACATCGAGCCAACGGGGCAATCGTTCGAAATCCAGAACATGGTCTTCACCCGTCTCCGGGACGGGAAGATCGCCGAGCGGTGGGTCCAACCGGACACACTCGGTCTATTGCAGCAACTCGGCGTAATCGAACCGCCGACGGGATAGGTAGGACGGGCGGGTGATGCGTTTCCGGTCGCTCCCGTCGTACTCGCTCTCCGTCTCGAAGTCGTGCGAACCAACCGCTCTCGACCCGGCCCAGAATCGCGAGTGGACGTCTACCGGCCTAGAACATGTCAGCCCGCTTTTTGTAATTTCATACAGCGAACACTTATTGCCGACTCCCGAGTCTGTTAGTTTCGTAACACGGGGTGAGGACGATACCAGGGGGGAACCAACGCAGTAGCGGGACGCACAGGATACTTGCTAGCTACGACGTCAAACAGATGAAACAAAACGAGACACGGACGCGACGAACAGTACTGAAAGCGGTCGGCACCGGTATGGTGGGCGGGCTCGCCCTCACTGGTAGCACATCTGCCCAGGGCAACGGTGGTCTGGAACGGGAACTCGCCGATGTCCGAATGGCCACCGCCAGGTATAGCGACCCCGAGAACGCCATTGCAGACGGCTACATCCCCGAAGCCGAACCGGTCTGTGGCATGGGTTATCACTACCCGCACGAAGACCTCGTCGGGGCGTTCCGAACGGGACCGGAGGCACTCGCCCAGTACCTCTCCTCGCTCGACCGCACGGAACCGCCGGTCATCGCCTACGGCGAGACCGACGACGGCCTCGTCCTCGGCGCGGTCGAGTACCTCACGCTCGACGACTCGACCGACCTCTTCACCGAGACCGAGGACGACGACTGGCAACCCTTCGGCGGCCCGCTCTACGCGCTGCACGCGTGGGTCCACACACCCAACCCAGAGGGCGTCTTCCACCCGGTGAACCCGCGTCGACAGTTCACGCACCCCGAGTGGTGCGAGGACGAGGGCGGCCACCACTGACCGGCACCCGGACGCGGTAAGGCACAGTTAGGCATCCGACCGACGGGGGGATTCGCGTGCTGGACACGCCCACTCCAGTCGGCGCACTATTTCTGACGACTTTCCGGGGGGACACTGGCAACTCGCGAACGGCGAGTCGGTCTCCGCCCTGAACGACTCCGAGACCGGGGTGGCGACTCACCGCATCGACGGCGAGTTCGTGTACCTGATGGCATCGTGAACGGCACGTCCCTCGAGGTCGACTGGTTTCCACCAGTCGACCGGTACCCGCAGACCAGTTCCGGTACGGAGAGGTCTTTTATGGACGGTCCCGCTGAACAGGGGACCGGATGACATCGAAGGTACACCGACGGTGTGAGGTGGTCGCAGGATGGAGCTGAGTTCGGTCTACGTCGGCGTCGAGGACATGGAGCGAGCGCTCGACTTCTACCGGGAGCTGTTCGACGTGGAACCGAAACAGGAGACGGAACGGTTCTCCACGTTCGCCTTCGATACCGGCGACTTCGGGCTGTACAATGCCGGATACGACGGGTACGACGTCGAATTCGGGAACAACTGCGTCCCGAACTTCGAGGTGGACGACGTCGAGGCCGCCTATCGCCGGGTCGAGGAGCTCGCACCGGAGATGGTCCACGAGGACGTCCTCGAATTCGGCGAGTACCGGACGTTCCACTTCCTCGACACCGAGGGGAACGAGATCGAGGTCTTCAGCATCGATTCCGGGTAGCGACGTCGCCCGGGGGACCCACCCCTGCTCGGCCGCGGCCCCGTCGACTGCCCGCCGAGGGCGTCGACGGCTTCCTCACCGCCCGCTGAACTGCAGGTCCTTCGCCGGGTCCTCGACGACGACCCACCAGTGGAAGTCCTCCTTGGGGTGGCGTCGCTCGACGTGCTCCTCCAGTTCCGCGCCGGTCTCGAAGTCCTTCCCGCAGAGGTTACAGCGATTGTGACGGTTCTTGGGCATGGGCTACAGGACGGACAGGCGTCGCTTTGTTATGCACAGGAACTGCGTACTATCGGCCTGCTAGAACGGGGTTTCGACTGCTCCCGCGACGAACGCGACGCACACCCGGCGTGGTCGAATGGCCCGACGGGAGGTGGTAACCTCGGCTTTCGGACCGACGGGACGGCGGCTTCCGACCAGGGGTCACGACCTGCGCTCGCGAGGACAGGAGTTATCCCGCGCCGGTCGTATGCCCAGCCATGACCACGCGGACGGAACTCACGACGGTCGAGACGGTCCACGACGAGCGCTCGTGGCTGTTCACGGCGACGGACCGGTACGGCGAACCGGAGGAGGTACTCCTGTTGCCCTGCGACGACGGCGTCGAGGCGTGGGTGAACCGGTGCACGCACGAGGCACAGAGGCTCGACCGGGGGTTCGGCGCGGCGGTCCGGAACGGCCAGGTCGTCTGTCCGAAGCACGGGTCGATGTTCGACACCTGCTCGGGCTACTGCGACAACGGCGACGCCGCCGAGACGACCCTCGTGGACGTCTCGGTGACGACCGACGACGGGGTCGTGGTTCTCGAGGACGGCGACTACGAGTTCAGCCACGAGGGCGGCGTCGACGACGCCCCCGACGACGAGGACGACGACGACGGCGGGGTCCCGAGTTCCACCTCGCACATCGGGTTCTGACCGCGGTGACGGCGCACTCGAACCGCCGGGACCGGGGCGTTCAAGTAGACTTGGGCTAGTCCTACGATAGTGGCAGTCTCGTTCGACCTCTTCGGGACGCTCGTCGACGCCGACCGCCCGCACGACCCGGCGGCTGCGGTCGGTCGCGAGCTGCGCGCCCGCGACGTGGCGGTCCCGGACGACTGGGCCGACGCCTACCGGACGGGCCACGTCGACGCACCCGAGGGTGCGGAGGTCCCCCTGCCGGCGCACGTCTCGGCGGCACTCGCCAGTCGTGGCGTCTCGGCCCCGGGCAACGCGGCCCGTCGTGCCGTCGTCGCGGCGTTCGACCCCGAGGTGCGGACCCGTCCCGGTGCGGTCGAGGCGGTTTCGGCGGCCCGCCGGGAGGGCCCGGTCGCACTCTGTTCGAACTGTTCGGTCCCCGAACTCGTCGGTCGGACGCTCGTCCGCGCCGACCTCTCCCGTGACGACTTCGACGCCGTCGTGACCAGCGTCGGGTGTGGCTGGCGCAAGCCCCACCCGGAGGTCTTCGAGACGACGGCGGCGAAACTCGGCGTCGACCCGGCCGACCTGGTCCACGTCGGCGACGACGCAGACGCCGACGGCGGCGTGACCGCTGTCGGCGGTCGGTTCGTCGACGTCGGGGACGTCCCCCTCGTCGAACTCCCCACGGAACTGGGGTGGTCGACGTGCGACTGAGGGGGTGTACGTGGCAGGGGAGGTGGGCCAGGTGCCCCTGACCGCGAGCGTGGCGGTGGGCCTCGGTTTCGCGCTCGACGTGGCACTGGCCGAACTGCCGACCGCGGTACACCCGGTGGCGTGGTTCGGTCGCCTCGTCGGGCCCCTCGACCGGGAGTGGCGACGGCCCGACCTCGTCGGCGTCCTCGCTGCCCTCTGCCTCCCGGTGCTGGCCGCGGTCGTCACCGGCGGCGTCGTCTGGACGGCGACGCAGGTCGGTCCCTGGGCCGGGGCCGTCGCCGCCGGACTCGTCCTCTACGTCACGACGAGTCTCCGGATGCTCGTGTCCGAGGCGCTGGGCGTCGTCGGGCGCTCGGAGCGCGACGTCGAGGCGGCCCGGGAGTCGCTGCCCGCCCTCGCCGGCCGGGACGCGAGCGCGCTCTCGCCCGGGGAGCTCAGGAGCGCCGCCGTCGAGAGCGCCGCCGAGAACCTCGCCGACGGCCTCGTCGCGCCCCTGCTCGCGTTCGCCGTCCTGGCACCGGTCTCGCTCTCGCTGGCGGCGGCGGGTGCGACCTGGGTCAAGGCGGTGAACACGCTGGACTCGATGCTGGGGTATCGCTCGAAACCCGTCGGACGCGCGAGCGCACGACTGGACGACCTCGTGATGTGGATTCCGGCCCGGCTCTCGGCCGCGTTGCTCGCCCAGACCGCCCGCCGACCGGCGGCCGTGCTTCGGGCCCGCTACTGGCTGGACGAGGTACCGTCGCCGAACTCGGGGTGGCCGATGGGGACCGTCGCGGCCGCACTCGACGTCCGACTGGAGAAACCCGGCGTGTACGTCCTCAACGCCGGCGCGCCGTTCCCCGACGTCCGGACGGCCCGTCGAGGCGTGCAGTACGTGGCCGCGGCGGGCGTCGTCGCCGTCGTGCTCGCGGGGGTGGTCGCGTGGTTCTGAGCGCGCTCGCCGGCGCGGTCGGCTTCCTCACCAGACTCCCCGTCGGCCACGACGAACGCGCCTGGACGGCCTACCGCGACGCCCCCGTGGCGGCGGTGCCCGTGGGCTACCTCGTCGGCGGCCTCGTCGCGCTCCCGTTCCTCGTCGGGGCGGCGCTCCCCGTCCCCGCCCCGGCGGTCGCGTTCGCGTACCTCGTCGGCCTGTACGCCGTCACGGGCATCGCACACCTCGACGGCGTCGCCGACTGCGGCGACGCGGCGGTCGTCCACGGCGACGCCGACCGCAGACGCGAGGTGCTGAAGGACACGACGACCGGCGTGGGCGCGCTCTCCGCCGTCTCGCTCGTCGTCGCGGGTCTCGCGCTCGGTGCGCTCGCGCTCGCCGGCCTCCCCCTCGGTCCCGCTGTGGCGGTCGTCGTCGCCAGCGAGGTCGGGGCCAAGGCCGGACTCGCGGTGCTCGCGGGCGTCGCCGACCCGCCACACGACGGGCTCGGCCGTTCGCTGGCCGACGGCGCCGACGCCGGGACCGCCCTGCTGGCGGCCGTACTCGCGTTTCCGGCGGCGGTCATAGGCTGGCCGACGCCGGCCGGTGCGGCCTCGCTCGTCGCGAGTCTCCTCGTCGCCGCGGTCGCCGTCGTCTGGGCACGCCGCCGACTCGGTGGCGTCACCGGGGACGTCTTCGGCGCGACGAACGAACTCGCACGGGTCGTCGCGGTACACGCGGGGGTGATCGCGTGGACGGCGTGGTGAACGGGCGACGGATGGACGCCGTGGTGATGTGCGGTGGCGAGGGGACCCGCCTCGACGCCGACGTGGAGAAACCGCTGGTCCCGGTCGCCGGCGTCCTCATGGTCGACCGGGTCTGCGACGCGCTGGCGGCCAGTCGGGTCGAGCACGTCCACGCCGCCGTCTCCCCGAACGCGCCCGACACCCGCGAGCACCTCGCGGGCCGGTCTGACGTGACCCAGGTCGACACGCCCGGCGAGGGCTACGTCGAGGACCTCGGGACCGCCGTCGACGCGGTCGGGACGCCCGTGCTGACGGTGGCCGCCGACCTGCCCCTGCTCTCGGCCGTGGTGGTCGACCGGGCGCTCGACCGGGCGGCCGAGGCCGGTGACGGCGCGAGCGTCGCCGTCTGCGTCCCGGCGGCGCTGAAGGAGCGCCTCGGCCTGAGCGTCGACGCGGCGACCGGCGGCCTCGCACCGACGGGACTGAACGTGGTCGGACGGGAGCAAGAGCGTGACCGGTACCTGAGCTACGACGCCAGACTGGCGGTGAACGTGAACAGGCCGGGCGACGTCGCCGTCGCCGACGCACTCGCACCCGAGGTGGTCCGCGATGGACCGTGAGTCAGTCGGGGAGGCCGACCGGGTACCCCACGGCGGGACGACCGACCGGGACGTGCTCGACCTGAGCGCGAACACCAACCCACGGTCGCCGCCGGGGACCGCGGCGGTCTACGAGGCCGCCCTCGCCGAGGCCCGGCGCTACCCCGACGACGACTACCCGGAGTTCCGCGACGCGGCGGCGTCGGTCGTCGATTGCGACCCCGAATGCGTCGTGCCGACGCCCGGCGGCCTCGCGGCGATCCGACTCGCGCTGGCGACGGCGGTCGACCCCGGCGACCGGGTGGTGGTCCCGTACCCGAGTTTCGGCGAGTACGCCCGCGAGGTCCGCCTCCAGGGCGGCGAACCGGTGTTCGTTCCCGAGGCGGACGTCGTCGACGTCGACCCGACGGGGGTCGCCGTCGTGGTCGTCTGCACGCCGAACAACCCGACCGGGACGTTGCCGGACCGGGAGGCGCTCGTCGGTCTCGCCGACCGCTGTGCCGACGCGGGCACCGGACTGCTCGCCGACGAGGCGTTCCTCGGGTACACCGACCAGTCGTCGCTGGCCGGACACGAGGCCGTCGTCGCGGCGCGCTCGCTCACGAAGCTCTACGGACTCCCGGGTCTGCGGGCGGGTTACGCGGTCGCGACCGGCGACCGGCGCGACGACCTCGCGACCGCACGGCGGGCGTGGACCCTCGGTGCCCCGGCGGCGGCCGTCGGTGCGCACTGCCTCCGCCAGACCGACTTCGTCGAGGACACCCGCGAGACGGTCGTCCGTGAGCGCCGCCGCCTGTGCGACGGCCTGGCCGGAGCGGACCCGGCCGTCGAGGCGCTCCCCTCCGACGCGCCCTACGTCCTCGTCGACTGCGGCGACCGCGACGTGGACGCCCTGCTCGACGACGCACGCGAGCAGGGCGTCGTGCTGCGCGACGCCCGGACGTTCCGGGGGCTGGACTCGCACGTCAGGGTGGCCGTCGAGGACGCGCCGGCGACCGACCGCGCACTGGAGGTGTTCGATGCTCGACGCGACCGTCGGTGACGGCGTCGTCCGACTCCGCAACCCCGGCACGGAGTGGCTCTCGACCGGCTGGCGGGGCGGCCGGTCCCGCGCCGATGCGGCCTACAGCGTGACCGTCCCCGACGGCTGGCACCCCGACGACGTCGGTGCCGACGTCGCAGAGCGGGTCGCGGCGGCAGGCTTCGGTGGCGAGAACTCGCTCCCCGACGCACCGGTCCTGCTCACCGGCGTCGACGCCCGGCACGCCCGGGGGGCGCGCCTCGGGCCGGTGACGGCCGTCGCCACCGCCGGCGTCTCCAACCCGGCCGAACTGCCGATGGAACCGTCGGGCGGGTCGCTCCCGACCGGCGACCTCGTGGAGGACGTGGGGACGGTCAACGTCGTGGTCGCCACGACCCGGGCACTGTCCGACGGTGCGCTGGCGAACCTCGTCGCAGTCGCCGCCGAGGCGAAGGCCGCGACGTTGCTCGAGTCGGTCGGCGCCCCGGGGACGACCAGCGACGCCGTCGTCGTCGCCAGCGACCCGACCGGCGACCCGGCCGAGTTCTCCGGCAGCGCGACGCGCGTCGGCGCGGCGGCACGCGCCTGCGTCCGCGAGGCGGTGACCGCGTCGCTCGACGCGCGATACGCCGACTCGGGGCCGCCGACGGGCGTCGCAGACGCTCCGTACGGCGTCAGCACCGACGCCCGGGCCGACGTGTTCCGACTCTAGGCGGACTCGCCGTCGCTCGCCCAGTCGGCCTCGTCGTACGTCTCGCGGGTGACGGCGACGTCGACCGATTCGTCGTCCAGCAACTCGTCGAGGCGCGAGGAGACGTCCTCGCGGTCGAGGGCCGCTTCGGCCTCGTAGAGTCGTTCGAGTTCGCGCTCGAACTCGCGGCCCGAGAGGTCGCCGTCGACGTAGGCCTGCTTGACGGCTTCCAGTTTCTCTTCCGCCGTCGGTTCCGTCGGCGCGAGCCACCCGGAGAGGTCGGCGGTGCGCGCCGCCGGGACGTAGTGCTCGACGACCGCGGCCATGCGTGAGAGGCGGTGGCTCTCCAGTTTCGGGAGGCTGATGCGACTCGCCAGTACGATGCCGAGCCACAACAACAGCCCACCGGCGAGCAGCGTGAGCAACACGGAGGCGACCAGCCACGGCGCGGCCGCGGTGACCAGCGCGACCAGCAGTGGCTGCGCGCCGGGGTCGAGCAGTGCGGCGAGGACCTGGAGGGCACCCCAGACGGTCGTTCCGACGAGGGTGAACAGCGTCAGCACCAGGCCGGCGAACAGCGCCTTGACCCTGGTATCGCCGAATCGTCCCATGGCTGTACGATACGGCGTCGTCTCACTTCAACTGGACGGTGACGGGTCCGGGGACGACGCTCACCGATGGCGATTCCTCGTCGGGCACGCATCGCCGCCGGGTGCCCCCAGAGCCGGAAGAACTCGAAGACCGGGCCTGGCCGTCGACGCAACGGCCGAGGGCCTCAGTCGTGGCGGAAGGGCTGGGGGGCTCAGTCGTGGCGGAACGACCGGCTCCCGGTGAAGACCATCGCCATGCCGTGTTCGTTCGCGGCGTCGATGACCGACTGATCGTTCTTCGAGCCGCCGGGCTGGACGACGGCCTCGATGCCGACCTTCGCGGCCTCCTCGATGCCGTCCGGGAACGGGAAGAACGCGTCGGAGGCCATCACGGCGCCCTCGGCGGTCTTGCCCTCGGCGTCCTTCTCGACCTTCATGCCGGCGAGGGTGACGGCGTCGACGCGGGAGACCTGGCCGACGCCGAGACCGACCGTCTCGGTACCCTTCGCGAAGAGGATTCCGTTGGACTTGACGTGCTTCAGCGTCTTCCAGGCAAACACCATCGTCTCGAGTTCCTCGTCGGTCGGTTCGCGTTCGGTGACGACCTCAAGGTCGTCGACGGTCACGTCCTGTCTGTCGCGCTCCTGGACGAGCGTACCGCCGACGAGGTCCTTCGTGGTCAGGGTCTCGGTGACGGTCCGGAGGTCGGCGGGGTCGCAGCCGAGGTCGAGCACGCGGAGGTTCGTCTTCTCGGAGAGGACGTCGAGGGCGTCGTCGGTATAGCCGGGGGCGACGACGACCTCCTTGAACGAGTCGGTGACGAGTTCGGCGGTCTCGGCGTCGCACTCGCGGTTCAGGGCGACGATGCCGCCGAAGGCCGACATCGGGTCGGTGGCGAGGGCGTCCTCGTAGGCCCCGGCGAGCGTGTCGGCGGTCGCACAGCCGGCCGGGTTGGTGTGCTTGATGACGGCGGCGGCCGGGTCGTCGAACTCCTTGATGAGGTCGAGCGCGCCGTCGGCGTCGTTGTAGTTGTTGTACGAGAGGGCCTTCGCACCCTCGTTGACCTGGTCGGCGTGGACGACGCTGGGTTCCTCGCAGGTGTAGTCGGCGTAGAGCGCGGCGTCCTGGTGGGGGTTCTCGCCGTAGCGCAGGTCGGCGTGACGGTCGGCGGTGGCGACACGGCGTGCGGGGAAGTCGCCGCCCTCGTCGCCCTCGACGGTGACCGCGTGGGCGTCCTCGTCGACGGTCGCGCGCCCCTCGGCGAACCACCTGACAGCGCGGGGGTAGGCCTTGAACTCGCCCTCGTAGAGGACGCGGTCCTTGAGCGAGTCGCTGTCGTCGCCCTCGTAGACGGGGACGGGTTCCTGCGTGACGATGGGGCCGCCGTCGACCTCGGACTCGACGACGGTGCCCTCGTCGTCGGTGGCGTCGGTGACGACGTGGACGGTGCACCCGGTGGTCCTGACGCCCGCATCGAGCGCGTCGCCCCAGGCGTCCATGCCGGGGAACGACGGCAGGAGACTCGGGTGGACGTTCAGCGTCGTCGGCATCGCGTCGAGGAACGTCTCCGAGAGGATTCGCATGTAGCCGTCGAGGCAGACGAGGTCCACGTCGTAGGCGTCGAGGGCGTCGACCACGCGCTCCTCGTGGTCGCTGCGGGACTCGTCGTCGGCCAGCGGGACGACCTCCGTCGGAACGTCGCGCGCCTGGGCCGCGTCGAGGACGGGTGCGTCGGGGTTGTTCGTGAGCACGACGGCGAGTTCCGCTCCACCCGGGCGGAGGTCGTCGACGTGCAGGAGGTTCCGACCGCGGTTCCCGGCGAGACCAGCGATGCGTGTCATGTGTTCAGTGGGTCGGGCGTCGGCAAAAGTAGTTGCGGTCGAGAGCCACGTTCTATCCACGTTCTTGCAATAATTGGCGCCTGCGGGCCAATCTGAAGGTTCACCTGTGCACGAACGCGGATGTTTCCGACAGGCTTTTGCGCGCCGCCCCGGCACTCTCGCCCATGCCCAATCCCCTCGACGCCGTCTCGCCGCTGGACGGGCGCTACGCCGGTCGCACCCGCCCGCTCGCGCCGTACGCCAGCGAGTCCGCGCTCATGCGTGCCCGCGTCCACGTGGAGGTCGAGTACCTGCTCGCACTCGCCGACCTCGACGCGACGCCGCTCTCGGTCGACGAGGACCAGCGCGCCGCGCTCCGGTCGCTGTACGAGGACTGGTCGGCCGACGACGCCGACCTCGTCAAGACCATCGAGACGGAGGGGTACGAGGACCTCCCCGCGACGAACCACGACGTGAAGGCCGTCGAGTACTTCGTCCGCCTGCACCTGCCCGAGGGACTCGACGCGGCCCAGTGGATCCACTTCGGACTGACCAGCGAGGACGTGAACAACCTCGCACACCGCCTGCTCGTCCGCGACGCGGTCCGGGAGGTCCTCCTGCCGGAACTCGACGCCCTCCGGGAGACGCTGACCGGGATGGCCCGCGAGTACCGCGACCTGCCGATGCTGGCACACACCCACGGCCAACCGGCGACGCCGACGACGTTCGGCAAGGAACTGGCGGTGTACGCCGCCCGCCTCGGCCGGACGACGGCCCGGGTCCGCGCCGCCACCGACGACCTCTCGGGGAAACTCGGCGGTGCCTCCGGCACGCTCGCGGCCCACGTCGCGGCCTACCCCGACGTGGACTGGCGGGCGTTCAGCCGCGAGTTCGTCACCGGTCTCGGCCTCGGCCACGACCCGGTGACGACGCAGGTCAACCCCTGCGACGACCTCGCGGCGCTGTTCGACGCGTTCCGGGGCGCGAACAACGTCGTCGTCGACCTGGACCGCGACGTCTGGCTCTACGTCTCCATGCGCTACCTCGGTCAGGAGGCCACCGAGGGCGAGACGGGGTCGTCGACGATGCCCCACAAGGTCAACCCCATCGACTTCGAGAACAGCGAGGGCAACCTCTCGAAGGCCAACTCCGACCTGACGTTCCTCGCCGACTACGTGACCACCTCACGACTCCAGCGCGACCTCTCGGACTCGACCGTCAAGCGCAACATCGGTGCGGCGTTCGCCCACTGCCTCGTCGGCTACGGCAAGACCGCCGCCGGCCTGGCGAAGGTCGTCCCGAACGAGCAGGTCATGCGCGAGGACCTGCGCGAGACGCCGGAGATACTCGGCGAGGCCATCCAGACCATCCTCCGGCGCGAGGGCGACACCGGGGCCTACGAGCGCGTGAAGGCACTGACCCGGGGCAAGCGCGTCACCGTCGACGACTTCCACGACCTGTTCGACGACCTCGACGTCGACGACGAGGTGCGCGAGGAACTGAAGGCGCTCACGCCCGAGGGCTACGTCGGCGTGGGGAGCGACCTGGTGGACGAACTGGAGTAAACGGTCGGCGCTGGGACGGTCTGGACAAGACTTTTCCTGTCTGCGCGGGACCACCTTCCCGTGCCCTCCGATCGCACTCCGCAGACGCTCACAGGCAGGCGACGCTTCCTCACGGTGGCCGGGGCCACACTGGGTGGGAGTGTCGCAACTGCTGGCTGTGCCAGCGTCAGACGTCTCCTCGACGCACCGTCTCTCGACTGGCGGACCCCGTTCGGGTCGGGTCGCTGGGTGAACTCCCCGCTGACCCTCCTCGACGGCCGCATACTGGCAACAGACGACTACTCCCTCGCTGCGTTCGACGCCCACACCGGCGAACGGTGGTGGACTGCCGGGTTGCATTTCGACCACATGCTGCAGGGTCCCGTACTCGCAGACGATACCGCGGTAGTCGCCAAATTCCGGCGAGGGGCATACCGCTCCGATGGGACCGAGGTCTGGACGCGTGACGACGAGTTCGAGTTCAACCCGTTCGCGGCCGTGGACGACAGGACCGTCGTCGGGAGCGTGAACGCCGCTGAACGACCCCGGGCGATTGGAACGGTCGACGCGACGAACGGAGACGTCCTGTGGACGGCGACACCCGACGACGGGGCGAACACCAGCGGTAACTACCTGGTGTCCGACGCTGTCGCGGCAGGGTCGGGCGTCGTTGCGTCCGCCTCCGACGAACCACTCGTCGGACTTTCGACGGACGGGTCTGTCCAGTGGACGGTCGACGACGACTGGGACGCACACGGACCAGGACGACCGACACTCGCAGGGGGCGGAGACACAGTCGTCGCGGCGAGCGGCGCGGTCGTGGGGGTCGACCCCACGACTGGCGACCGACGCTGGCGACACGTCCTCCCGGGCTGGGCATCCGGCGTCACGGTCACCGACGGGACTGCGTACGTGACCGTCGACAACCAGACCCCGAAAGTAGACTCGTGGGATGCGGCCGGAGGCGTGCTGGCGTACGATGTCGCCGACGGAACCGAACGCTGGCGAACGCAGTTGCCGGTCGGGGCGACCCCGCCAGCGGTCGACGGACAGGAGGTACTCGTCGGCACTGTCGAGGGTACGTTGAACGGTCTCGACGCCGAGAGTGGGGCACGACGCTGGAACCGGTCGATCGGATCGCGGGTGAACACTGCGCCCCTGGTCGGACTGTCCGGTCGGTTCGTCGGCGTCGTCGACTCCGACGGGTCCGCTGCGGTCGCGGCAGTCTCGCGGTGACCTCTCGAAAAACAAGACCGAGTCGCTATCGAACTCGTCGACGTTCTTCGACCTCTGTGAACGCTGGTAGGACCGTTACGTGGTCAGCCCCCTCGCCACCGCCCGGACGACGAGGTCCCGGGTCTCGGGGTAGAGGTCCTCCCCGATGTCCTCCCGGTGGAGCGTGAGGAACGAGACCGCCCGGATGGCGCTGGCGACGACCTTCGGGTTCGGTCCGTCGACCTCGCCGGCCTCGTACCACGCCTCGACGTAGGGCAGGAAGTACGCGAGCGACTCCTCGCGGTCCGCCCGGAGTTCCTCCTCGGTGTGGTGGTCCCGGAGGCGCTGCAACTCCGACGGGTCGACCAGCAGTCGCCGCACCAGCGGGTTCGTCTCTATCTCGTCCATCAACCGGGTGAGGAAGGCGACGATGGTCGTCTCCGGGTCGTCGTGCTCCTCGAAGGGTTCGAGGAGGTCGGGGAGCATCGCCTCGCCCTCGCGTTCGAGTATCTCGACGTAGAGGGCCTCCTTCGAGTCGAAGAAGCGGTAGAACGTGCCGTCGGCGATGCCGACCGGGTCCGTGAGGTCGGCGATGGTCGTCTTCTGCATGCCGTAGCGTGCGAACAGGTCGCGGCCCTCGGCGACCAGTCGCTCGCGGATTCGCTCGCGCTCCTCGTCGCTGAATCCACCGCTCATCGACCCGGCCCTCCGGCCGTCGACTGGAGTGGTGCGCTCACGAGATGTCCTTCCGTCGGAAGTACTCCATGCTGCCCCCGACGAGGACGGCGCTCGCGGCGAGCAGGATGCCGGCGGCCTCGACGTCGTAGATGCCGTCGACGAGGATCGCGCTCGGTTCGTAGTAGTGCATCGGTGCGAGCAGGCCCAGCGCGGAGAAGTCGGTCGTCGCGACCACCGAGTCCACGAGGAACAGGCCGAAGAGGACGCCGACGGCGACGCGCTGGGCGACCGAGGCACGGTCGAACACGACGGAGGCGACCACGCCGACGCCGGCACACGTCAGCAGGTACGGTATCGACAGCAGGTGGGCCGCGACGACGTTGGCCATCGAGACGTCCTCGCCGACGAGGAACGTCGTCACGAAGACGACGACGGGCAGGACGACGTTCGCGACGACCAGGGGGACCCCGAGCGACGCGAACTTCTCCAGCAGCACCGTGCGCCGGGAGACCGGCATCGAGAGGGTCATGTCCATGTGGCCGGTCTCGACCTCGGCCGCGACGAGGCTCGCTGCCGCGTACGCGAAGTACAGGCCGAGCAGGATGACCCACGCGAACGCGTAGAGTTCGGTCGCGAGGAAGCCCTCGATGGTGTTCATCGTCCGGATGCCGAAGGCCTCCCGCAGCGCTGGCGGGTAACTCGCGATCAGTTCGTCGAGGTTCGCGGACTCCGTGATGGAGGGGAACATCACGACGTACAGTGCAGTCAACAGGGAGATGCCGACCGACATGGCGAGCGCTCCCCTGACCCGTTTCCGACCGTCGTAGCGTGCTATCTCAAACATCGTCGTCACCGTAGAACCGCATGAACACGTCTTCGAGGGGTGCCTCCTCCAATTCGAGTTCGAGCAGGTCGAGTCCCGAGACGAACGCGACGAGGTCGTTCACGTCGCCGGTGTAGGTGAACGCGAGTTCCGTCGCACTCGCGGTGGCGCCGTCTCTGGTACCGCCACCGCCACCGCCGGCGCCGACGAGGGACTCGCTCGACCTTCCCTCGACGGCTCGCACGGAGAGGTCGTGGACGCCGTCGAGCGTCACCGCGGACGCCTCGACCTCGTCGGCGACGCGGACGAGGACGGACTTGCCGGACCGCCCGAGGAGGTCCGAGACGCGCTCGACGGTGACTATCTCGCCGTCCCGGATGATGCCGACCCGGTCGCAGATCTGTCGGACCTCGCTCAGGACGTGCGAGGAGAGGAAGACGGTCGTGCCGCGCTCTTTCTCGTTCCTGACGAAGTCGTTGAACCGCTGCTGGACGAGGGGGTCCAGCCCCGACGTGGGTTCGTCCATCACGACGAGGTCCGGGTCGTGCATGAACGCCTGGACGAGTCCGAGCTTTTGCTTCTGACCGGTCGAGTAGCCCCGTATCGTGCGCTCGACGGGGACGTCGAACAGGTCCAGTAGCTCCGCCCGGCGGGACTGGCCCTTGACGGCGGCGTGGAGGTCGAGGACCTCGTCCCCGGTCACCTGCTCGTCGAACCCGGGGTTCGCGGGGAGGTAGCCGATCCGTCGCTTCGCCTCGACCAGCGCGTCCTCGTCGCGGACGTCCGCGTCGAGGAGCGTGGCGGTCCCGGCCGTCGGCGACTGGAACCCCATCAGCGTCCGGATGGTGGTCGTCTTCCCGGCCCCGTTCGGCCCCAGGTAGCCGAACACCTCGCCCTCGTCGACGGCGAACGTCACGTCGTCGTTGGCGAGGACTTCACCGTAATTCTTCGTCAGTCCGTCGACCTCGATGGCGGTGCTCATCGTCCCGACCGACGAACCGTGAACTCATGAACGTTTCCATCATCGATTCACGAGTAATCGCGGACGATGCGACTCACGGTACGGCTTACTTCGAACCGTTCGGCGTCTCTCCCGGCGTTTTCGAGCCATCTTCGACCGCCCAAGGACCGAGCGCACGCCCCGTCACACCCCCCGTTTACGAACGTCCTACTGCAGTAACGTGGTGATAACAAACCCACCGGTCACAGTAACCAGATTCAGATGTTCCCGAGAAGCCTCACGGCGACACGTCGGTTCGTGTCGCTTGGACTAGTGTGTCTGATGATACTCTCTGTCGCGACCGCCGGGACGGCCGGTGCCGCGACCAGCAGTGCCCCTCCAGGGTCCACCATCGGCGTCGCCCAGGGCGACCAGTGCTGGGAGGTGACCCCGTACGGTGACGGAACGACGAACGTCTCCGAGTTCTACGACTACCGGACCCCGAACACCACCCCGTCGGGTGAGCTGTGGGGGTCCTACGGCACCCGCGACCTGCAGGTGAACCAGGGCTCGGTCATCCTGTTCTACGACGGTGCGGAGGGAACGAGCATCGTCTTCCTGCAGGACAAGCTCGGCGAGCCACACGGTGGCACCGTCACCTACGACATCTCCGGCCTCCCCGAGAGCGGGGAGTGGGTCGTCGAGGACGAGGCGTACGCGGCCCGCGACGACAACTTCGACTACTTCGAGAACGGCACCGTGGCCAGCATCGACTGGAAGTGGTCCGACGGACGCGGTGACGGAGGTGCGTTCCGCGGTATCGACGTCGGCACCGGCGTGACCGACACGTCGACGGACACGACGACCGACGGGACCACGACGAACGACTCGACCAGCGCAGAGATGCCGGACGAGCAGTCCGCCATCACCATCGAGGCAGGGTTCAACGAGGCGGCCGACAAGTGGAACTCCTGGGGGTACGCCCGCGGAGAGAACCGCACCAAGGGCTGGTACGTCCGGTCCGGTGCCGGTGGGATGCAGCAACTCGACATGAGCGAACCCATCCAGATCCTCCCCGGTGGCTGTCCCGACGACGGCACCTCGATGCTCATGACGATGGAGCACGAGCGCCTCCAGGAGGGCACGAGCGTGCGCTTCCAGGTGAACGCGACGGCCCCGAACGGGTCCATCACCTCCTACGAGTGGGACTGGAACGGTGACGGCCAGGTCGACGATACGACCTCCGAGGGGTCGATAACCCACGAGTTCGAGAGTACCGGTCTCAAGGGGGTGACAGTCACGGCCATCAGCGACAGCGGTGACGAGGCGTCCTTCAGCGAGATAATCAGCGTGATGAACCAGTCGCAACCGGGCGACAACCCCTCCAACCCGGGTAACGGAACGACCGACGGAACGACGGCCGGGCCGGTGACCGACGACGGCACGGACGACCAGCCGATGACGGACGAGACGACCGGCCCCGGTGACGGGACCGGAACGCCCACCGACGGTGGCCCGACGCCCGGCTTCGGCGTCGGCGCCGCGCTCGTCGCCCTCGTCGCGGCGGCGTTGTTCGCCCTCCGGTCTATCGAGCAGTAACCACCTGCGGTCCCCGCGGACGGACGGTTCCGACTTCTTTCGCGCACTCAGCCGAGGAGCGACGCCAGTGCAGAGGTCACCACGTCCGCCGCACGCCGGACCTGTGCGAGGTCGACGTACTCCCGCGGCGCGTGTGCGACGGCACCCTCGTCGTCGGCGAGGACGCCCGGACCGAACATGACCGTCGGGGCGTCGTCGGCGAAGTACGACGCCTCCGTCGCTGCGGTGAAGGGACGGACCGCACCCGCACCGGCCTCCAGCATCGCCCGGACCACGGCGGCGTCCTCGTCCGTCGCCCACGCCTCGAGGAACGGCGTCTCGCGCTCGGTGAACTCGAACGCGACGCCCACCTCGTCGGCGACGTAGGTCCGTAGCTGGTCGGTCAGCGCGGCGTGGAAGCTTTCGGCCGTCTCCGGCGGCACCGACCGCCGGTCGACGACGAGTCGGCACGCGGCCGGCACCTGGTTCGAGGCGGTGCCACCCTCGACCATCGTCGGGGTGAGCGTCGCCGCGCCGAGTTGCGGGTGTGCCGGCGGGGCGTCCGCCCGGTCGTCGAAGTCGTCGAGCGCGTCGAACACCTCCCGGAGCGCACGGACCGCGTTGACGCCCGAGTCCGGTTCGGCGGCGTGTGCGTTCGCACCCGTGAGCGTCACGGTGCCCTCGAACCGGCCCTTCGCGGCGGTGCAGACGTCGAGGTCGGTCGGTTCGCCGACGACGTAGGCGTCGGCGTCGAGCGAGAGCGCGAACGCGCCCGTCGAGAGCGTCTCCTCGTCGGGCGTCACGGCGAGCGTGACCCGGCCGTCGCCGGGGTCGACCGCGAGAAACGCCGCCAGCAGGGCGGCCAGCGGCCCCTTCGCGTCACAGGAGCCACGGCCGCGGACGACGCCGGCCTCGCCAGCGTCGTCGTCGCGTCCGTACGGGACGTGTGGCGGGACGGTGTCGATGTGCGTGTTCAGTACGACGTGCGGGTGCCCCGACCCGCGCGTCGCCAGCGTGTTGCCCGCGTCGTCGACCGTCGCGTCGACGCCGTGGGCGGTCAGCGTCTCCACGAGGAGCGTCCGCATCTCGGAGACGTCCTCGTGGGACTCGACCCGGACCGCCCGGTCCAGGAAGTCGACCGGGTCGAACCCGGTCACGGCGAGGTCCACGGCGGCGTCACGGGCACCTCGCCGTCGAACTCGTGTGCGACCGGCCCGTGCAGGACGGCCGGGCCGTCGTCGGATACCTCGACCCGCAGGGTGCCGCCCGGCGGAGAGACGCGGACCACGTCGTCGTCGGTCCGGTCGAGGTGGGCCGCGACGGCCGCGATGGCGACCGCGCCGGTGCCACACGAGAGGGTCTCGCCCTCGACGCCGCGCTCGAACGTGCGCTGGTCGTAGCCGTCGTCGGTAGGTGACGCGAACGTGACGTTCGCGCCCTCCGGAAAGACGTCGTGGTGCCGGATGGGTGGTGCGTCCTCGTCGATGTCGACGGCCTCGACGTCCTCGACGAAGATGACGGCGTGGGGGACGCCAGTGTTGATGCCCGTGACGGCGTAGCCGCCGAGGTCGCCCTCGACGAGCGGTTCGTCGCGGTCCAGCGGGACGACCTCGGGTGCGAAGGAGGGTTCGCCCATCTCGATGGCGACCTGCTCGTCGCCGTCGTCCTCGACGCGGGAGGCGTGGCGGGTGCCGGCCTGCGTGTCTATCATGACCTCGGTCGCGTCGGTGCGTGCCATCGCCCACTCGGCGGCGACGCGTGCGCCGTTCCCGCACATCTCGGCGGTCGAGCCGTCGGGCTGGACGAGCGTCATGATCACCCGCGGCGGGTGGTACTTCTCCTCCAGGGCGAGGAACAGCACGCCGTCGGCGCCCGTGCGCCCGTCGTCGCTGTCGATGCCGTCGGTTCGGTCGCAGTGGTAGCGGGCGAACGCCGCCCGGTCCGGGACGTACTCGTCCGCGTCGACGACGATGAAGTCGTTGCCAGTGCCGTGGTACTTGCCGTATCGTACGTGTCGTTGTGAGATGCTCATTCTGGTACCTCCGGTCTCGTAACGTCTGCGAGGGTCTCGCGCCGTCGCGCGAGTCTCGCTTCGCCGGCCGCGACGGAGACCGTGGCTGGTCGCGGCCGGGAGTTGTAGTGACTCGCCATCTCGTAGCCGTACGCGCCGGCGTTGCCGACGGCGAGCACGTCGCCGCGCTCCGGGGCAGGGAGCGGGCGGTCCGTACAGAACGTGTCCGAACTCTCGCATATCGGGCCGGCGACGGTCTGTGGGACCGTCTCGCGGTCCGACGCGGAGCAGCTCCGTATCGCGTGGTAGGCGTCGTACATCGCGGGGCGGGCGAGCGTCGTCATCCCCGCGTCGACGCCGGTGACGACCGTGTCCGACGTCTCCTTGACGGTGTTGACCGTGGCGAGGAGGACGCCGGCGTCGGCGACGAGGTAGCGCCCGGGTTCGACCCGGAGCGTCGCCCCGCCGAGGCCGCCGACCGCGTCCGCGGTCGCCTCGGCGACAGCCGCCACGTCGAGCGCCGGTTCGTCCTCGCGGTAGGGGACGCCGAAGCCCCCGCCGACGTCGACGAACTCGAGGTCGACGGGCGCGTCCCGGGCGAGGTCGCCCATCCGGGCGACGAGTTCGCGGTGGGCCGCGAGGTCGTCCTCGTCCGAGATGCCCGACCCGGCGTGTGCGTGGACGCCGACGACGTCGAACCCGCGCTCGGCCGCGTCGGCCAGCACGTCGACGGCCCGGTCGTAGGGCACGCCGAACGTGGCGTCGCCGCCGGTGCGAACCTTCTCGTGGTGGCCCGCGCCGACGCCGGGCGTGACGCGCAGGCAGAGCCGTCCGTCGTAGCCCCGCGCCTCCAGCCGGTCGAGCGTGTCCGCTGCGCCGGCGGTGACCGTCAGGTCGGGGTAGTCGGCCCACAGCTGGACGGCCGTGTCGAGGTCGCCGGCGGGCGGGTTGACGGCGGTGTACTGGACGCGGTCGGCCGGGACGCCGGCGTCGAGGGCGCGGACGGTCTCGCCCGCGCTCGCACACTCGACGCCCGCACCCTCGTCGGCGAGTGCAGCCAGCGCGCGTCCGAGCGCGTTCGCCTTCGCGGCGTAGTACACGTCGGCGTCCTCGAACGCCGACGCGAGGCGACGGTAGTTCTCGCGCACCCGGTCGAGGTCGAGGACGTACAGCGGACTGCCGAAGTCGGCGACGAGGTCGCACAGCACGTCCGCGTCCCAGTCGGACAGCCGTCGGACGGCGGGGCCGCCGTCGGCGGCGGGACCCTCGGCCGACGGCACCGCGCTGTCGACGTCCCGCGCGACCTCGCCGTTCATTCGCGCAGCACCTCCTCGCGCTGGGTCGCCTCGAGCGTCTCGGCCTCGAGGCCGGTCGCCACGACGGCGGGCTTGTACGCACCGCCCTCGATGAGGTCGTGCTCGCCGAGCGAGGACTCGACGAAGCGCTGGAACGCCCGGCGCTCCGGCGGCAGTTCCCCGTACAGGATTTCCTCTTCGACGAGGTCGTAGACGGGGATGCGCGGGGTCAGCAGGGTGTTCTCGCCGACGACCGTGTTCTCGCCGACGACGAAGCCCGAGGTGACCCGGCAGCCAGCGCCGAGGGAGACGCCGTCCTCGACGACGACCGGCGCGCCCTCGACGGGTTCGAGGACGCCGCCGACGAGCGTGTTCGCGCCGAGCTTGACGTCGGCGCCTATCTGGGCGCAGGAGCCGACGGTGTCACAGGAGTCGACGAGCGTGCCGTCGCCGACGTGGGCGCCGATGTTGACGAACGAGGGCGACATCAGGATGCAGTCAGAACCGACGTGTGCGCCGGGCCTGACGACGGTGCCGTCGGGCGTGTTCCGACTGCCACGCGCGCCGAAGTCGCTCGTGTCCTGCAGCGGGAGGACGTCGTTGTAGGTGACGCCGCCGTAGTCGTACGTCGAGATGTCGTTGAGGACGAACGTCAGCAGGACGCCCTGCTTGACCCACTCGTTCGCCTCCCAGGACCCGTCGCGCTTCTCGGCAGCGCACACGTCGCCGGATTCGAGCGCGTCGAGCAGTTCGTCGAGGACGCCGTGGGCGTCCGCGTCGGCGACGTCGAGGTCGCCGGCCTCGTGGCGCCGCCACAGGGCGGTCACGTCGGTTTCGAGGGTCACGCGACCACCCCTGGGGCTTCGCCCCAGTGTACTCGCGTTCGCTCGCGACGCTCGCTCACGCGACCACCCCCAGCACGTCGGCGAACTCGTAGCGTCCCGGGTCGCGTCCCGTCAGCCACGTCGCCGCGTCGAGTGCGCCCTCGGCGAACACCCGGCGAGATTCGGCACGGTGGGTCAGTCGCAGTTCCTCGCGGTCGCCGGCCAGCCACACCTCGTGGACGCCGGTGACGTCGCCCGCCCGGACGGCGTGGACGCCGACCTCGCCCTCGGTCCGCGGGGCGTCGCCGACGCGGCCGTGGACGCGGGGTGACTCCCCCCGGACCTCGTCGACTGCGTCGAGCAGGTCGAGGGCGGTGCCCGAGGGTGCGTCGGTCTTGCCGCTGTGGTGGGCCTCGACGAGTTCGACGTCGTAGTCCGCGAGCGCGCCGGCGGCCTCGCCGACGAGTCGGCGCAGGACGGCGACGCCCTTCGAGAAGTTCGCGGCGTGGAGCACCGGAACGGACGCACTCGCCGCGGTCAGCGCCTCCCGGTGGTCGTCGCCGAGTCCGGTGGTGCCCGTCACGAGTGCGACGCCGGCCTCGGCGCAGGCGGCGGCGTAGTCGGCCGTCGCGTCCGGCGCGGTGAAGTCGACGAGGACGTCGGGGTCGCGCTCGGCGAGCAGGGTCGGCAGGTCGGCGGCCGGGTCGACCTGCTGGCCGGCGACCGGGCCGTCCGGGTCGCGTGCGACCGCGGCGACCACGTCGACACCACGGTCGACCGCCGCCGCGAGCACGTCGCCACCCATCCGGCCGGTCGCACCCGTGACGGCCAGTCGCATCAGCGACTCACCTCCGCGAGTTCGTCGTCGTAGTCGGCGTCCTCCTCGAGCGCGGCGAGCACGTCGGCCAGCGGTTCGACGTACTCCTCGGAGAGACGGGACAGCGGCGAGCGCAGGTGCGCCGGGCCGTAGCCACGGATGCGCATCGCCTCCTTGACCGGGATGGGGTTGGTCTCCCAGAACAACGCGCGAAAGAGCGGGCCGAGTTCGTGGTGGAGCGCGCGGGCCCGTTCGTAGTCGCCGGCCAGGGCCGCGCCGACCAGCGCGCAGGTCCGTTCGGGTTCGACGTTGGCCGCAACGGAGATGGTGCCGACGCCGCCGACGGAGCAGGTCGGCAGGGTCAGGCCGTCGTCGCCGGAGAGGACGGCGAAGTCCTCGTCCCGGGTCCGTTCGACGACCTCGCTGATCGCGCCGAGGTCGCCGTTCGCCGCCTTGAACGCCGCGACGTTCTCGTGGGCCGCGAGTTCGACGACGGTGTCCACCTCGACCTGCCGCCCGGTGCGCGAGGGCACGTCGTAGACGACCTGTGGGACGTCCACCTCGTCGGCGACGGTCCGGAAGTAGTCGAGCATGCCCGCCGGTTCGGGCTTGTTGTAGTACGGCGAGATGAGTAACAGGCCGTCCGCACCGGCCTCGACCGAGCGCCGCGAGAGCGAGAGCGCCTCGGCGGTGTTGTTGCTCCCCGACCCGGCGACGACGGGGACCCCCTCGACGGCGTCGACGACGGTCTCGACGACCTCTATGTGTTCGTCGTGGCTGAGGGTCGCCGATTCGCCGGTCGAACCGACGGGGACGATGCCGTCGACGCCGGCGGTCTCGAGGCGGTGGACGTTCTCGCGCAGGTTCTCGAAGTCGATGCTGCCGTCCTCGTGGAACGGTGTCGTGATGGCGGGGTAGACGCCACTGAAGTCGATGTCTGTCATCTGGGTGTTGGGTTCGGTCGGTCGGAAGTCGTCACACGGTCAGAAATCGAGTGCACCCGGAACGGGGTCGCCACGCCCGCACCGAGCGCTTACCGTGTGAATTTTTTCCCTGTAAACCCAAACTCGCCGCTCACGACGGGGCGGACCCAGGTCGGAGCGGCGTCGGTCATCACACGGGAAACGGTTCCGTAAACGTATAATCCTTGCGCCGAGCGCAGAACGTGCCCCGGTCCACGGGTGGTCACACGGGTGTGATTGACACGCCCGTCGACCCTCGGTACCTCGTGAATGGTTTTAAACCGCCGGCTCCGTTACTGCCCGCCATGCGACACACAGGCCTCAAGCTCCGGATGGTCGCCGTCGGCACCGTCCTGTTCGGGTTCTACTCGGCACTCGCGCTGGTCGCGCTCAGCGTGTTCGGCACCGGCGTCTGGCCGTTCGTCGCCGTCGGGATGCTCCTGTTCGTCGGCGTGCAGTACAAACTCGGCAAGTGGAGCGCGCTCAGGAGCGTCGGGGCACAGGACATGCCCGAGGAGGAGTTCCGCGAGATACACCGCATGGTCGAGGACCTCTCGGCGGAGATGGACATCGAGAAACCGGACCTGAAGGTCGCCCGGATGGGCGTGCCCAACGCCTTCGCCACCGGGCGCAAGGGTGCTGGCGTCGTCGTCGTCTCGGCCGAACTGCTCCAGGTGCTCGACCCCGACGAGGTCGAGGCAGTCATCGCACACGAACTCGCGCACATCAAGAACCGCGACGTGGTGACGATGGTGCTCGGCCAGTCCATCGCCGCCATGGTCGGCATCGCCGTCCAGTGGGTCGTCATCCTCGCCGGCGACAACGCCATCGTCGACTGGATACTGGGCTGGGTCGCCGGCACCCTCGCCCAGTTGTTCGTGATGGTGTTCGTCCTCGCCATCTCGCGCTACCGGGAGTACGTCGCCGACGCCGACGCGCGCCGGTACGTCGGGAGCGGCGACCCCCTCGCGAGCGCCCTGCGGAAGATCCAGGCGAGCAGCGAGCGCGTCGAGGACACCAGGATAGACAACGGGACCGCCGCACTGTGCATCTTCGACAGCGAGAAGAGCCTGCTCCGGCGGGTCTTCGCGACCCACCCGCCCGTCGAGGAGCGCATCGCGCGACTGCAGGGGTAGTTCGTCTGCCGCGACCGGGCGGAGCGGGACTCGGCTCCCGCCCGCCCGGGCGACTGTGCGTCTCTTCATCCCGTCGTCTCTCGATTCACGGCGCGATTGGACCGCGCTGCGACGGGAGGTAAAGGGCTTTCAGGCAGTGGGTACCATGCTCGGGTATGACCGAGATTCATCCGGGCCAGCGCGTCGCCATGCTCGTCGACGCGCAGAACCTCTACCATAGCGCACAGAGCATCTACACGCGGAACATCGACTACTCGGCGTTGCTCGAGAAGGGCGTCCAGGGTCGCGAACTGACGCGGGCCATCGCCTACGTCATCAGGGCAGACTCGCCCGACGAGGAGAGCTTCTTCGACGCTCTGGAGGAGATCGGGTTCGAGCCGAAGATAAAGGACATCAAGACGTTCGCGGACGGGTCGCAGAAGGCCGACTGGGACGTCGGGATGAGTCTCGACGCGGTGACGCTCGCCGACCACATCGACACGATGATACTCTGTACCGGCGACGGGGACTTCTCGCGACTCTGCTCGCACCTGCGCCACGAGGGCGTGCGCGTGGAGGTGATGAGCTTCGAGAACTCGACCGCGGACGAACTCGTCGAGGCGGCCGACCGGTTCATCGACCTGTCGGAACGCCCGGAGACGTTTCTACTGTAGGAGAATCGGCCGGAGAGAGAGAGCGTTCGTCTAGACTGGGCGGCCGTCCTCGGACGTCCCGACGAGCAGCGCGCCGACAGCCATGGTGAGCGACGCCACACCGCCCGCGAACATCGGGATCATGGTCCCGGCTGTGCCGAGCAGCAGCAGGATGGCAGAGCTCACGAAGATGAGCGCTGCCCCGAGCGTGATCTTTGTAGTATCCATTGTATGGATACATAGAGAGCCTGTGCATATAAGTTTCTCTTGGTTCCGGGTGAGAATAATGCTACCGATACCCATGCAACACGGTGACGGGGTGGGGTCGAACCGGACTCGTCCACGGACCGGCCCCTGGGGGCGCGTACGGTCCGACACGCGTTTATTCGCCGCCGGGCAACGACCGGACATGACCGACGACGCCAGCAAGGACACCCCGGCCCTGCGGACGCTCGCGGACTACCAGTTCGGGCAGGGTGCCGGCGCGGCGCTGTTCCCGGCCTCGGACGACCTGACGGTGCGACGGACCACGTCCGGTCGGCCGGAACAGGTGCTCGCCGACGGGAAGCGACTGGTCAGTCACACCGTCGACGGCCGGTTCACGCTCGGCCTCGCGGGCGGTCGTCGCCTGCTCGACGCCCTCGACGCTCCGAGCGTCCGGGTCGTCGTCGGCGACGAGAGCGAACCGTTCGTCCGCGACGGCAAGAACGTCTTCGCGAAGTTCGTCCAGGCGGTCGACCCGGCGGTCCGTCCCGGCGACGAGGTGGCGGTCGTCCACGACGACGGGTCGTTGCTCGCGGTCGGGCGGGCCGAACTCGACGCCGAGTCGATGCTGGCGTTCGACACCGGCATGGCCGTCTTCGTCCGGAGCGGTGCGGGCGACTGACGAGGGCCGCATCGCTCTGCCGGCCCGCAGTTCGTCATGCTTTTGCCGTCAGGACGAGACCTTCCGGGCATGTTTGGAGGAGGCGGCGGACTGAACCCACGCAAGATGAAGCAGATGATGAAGCAGATGGGCATCGACGTCACCGAGATCGATGCCGAGGAGGTCGTCATCCGGACCGCGGACCACGACCTCGTCTTCGAGAACGCCGAGGTCACGAAGATGGACGCCCGCGGGCAGGAGACCTACCAGATAGTCGGCGAACCCGAGGAGCGCGACCGCGGCGAACTCCCCGCCGGCACCGACGAGGACGAGGCGGACGACGACGAGATACCCCAGGACGACGTCGACATCGTCGTCGCCCGCACCGGCGCACGCGAGGACGAGGCTCGTGCCGCCCTGAAGGCCAACGACGGCGACCTCGCCGCCGCGGTCTCACAGCTAGAGTGAGCGTCCTGCTCGTCCACGAGGACAGGGAGTACCTCGTCGCACCCGGCGACGAACTCCAGACGGACCTCGGCGTCCTCGACGTGCCCGAGGACGTCACCCCGGGGACGACGCTGGAGACCCATCTCGGCGAACCGTTCCACGTCCGCGCGCTCCGCGGACCCGACTTCTTCAACCACTTCGAGCGCACCGGCGCACCGATGATGCCGCGGGACGTCGGACTCGTCGTCGGCGAGACGGGCGTCGGCGAGGGCGACCGGGTGCTCGACGCCGGCACCGGCACCGGCGTCCTCGCCGCCTACCTCGCCCACGCCGGCGCCACCGTCACGACGTTCGAGCGCGACCCCGACTTCGCCGACGTCGCACGCGAGAACATGCGCCTCGCCGGCCTCGACGACCGCGTCGACGTCCGCACCGGCGACCTGACGAACCACCTCGACGACCTCGGGCGGTTCGACGTCGTCACGCTCGACACCGGCGACGCCGCCACCGTCGCGGCCCGCGCACCGGACCTGCTCACCAGCGGTGGCTTCCTCGCCGTCTACGCACCGTTCGTCGAGCAGACGCGCGAGGCCGCACTCGCCGCCCGGGAGGCCGGCCTCTCGAACGTCAGGACCTACGAGACCATCCAGCGCGAGATGGACTTCGACGACCGGGGGTCGCGGCCGTCGACCCGGGGGGTCGGCCACACCGGTTACCTGACGTTCGCGCGCAGGGACTGACGTTCGGTTCGACCGAAGCCCCGGCGATTCCTGTCGGTTCGGCCACAAGAGTTACTACTGCCGGTCGCCTCCCCTGAACCGGTTGGGGGCGTGTCCTGGTCAGTCGTAGCCAGTCACACGCTCGACCTTGGATGGCAGCACACCCACCCCGTTTTTTTACACGGCGATGGCGCACGGAAAGACTTAGTATCGACGAGTGGCAGGCCGTCGTATGGTCGAAGCAGTCGCCGTCGCGAGCGGGAAAGGCGGGACTGGCAAGACGACGGCGACGCTGGCGCTCGGGATGGCGCTGGCCGAGCGCTACGACGTGACCGTCGTCGACGCGGACACCGGGATGGCGAACCTGCTCTTTCACGCCGGCCTGGCCGACGCGCCGGTCACGCTCCACGACCTGTTGCTGGGCGAGGCCGACGTGACGGTCGACGACGCGGTGTACCACCGCTTCGGCATGGACGTGGTTCCCTGTGGGACGTCGCTGGCAGACTTCCGCGATGCCGACCCGAGACGACTGCGCGACGTGGTGGCCGACCTCGCGGCCGACGCCGACGTCCTGTTGCTCGACTCGCCCGCGGCCCTGGGAAGCGTGAGCGCCGTCCTCCCCATCGTGCTCGCCGACCGACTGGTCGTCGTCCTCCAGCCGACGATTCCCGCGCTCTCGGACGGACTGAAGGTCCAGGAGTACGCCCGGGCCTACGGCACCGACGGCGCGGGCGTCGTGTTCAACAAGGTCCACGACGGCGACCCGGTCGAACGCATCGCCGACCGGACCGACCGCTACTTCGACGGCCCGGTACTCGCGAGCGTGCCGGACTCCGACGCGGCCCGGTCGGCACGCAGCGCCGGCGAACCACTGCTCGCACACGCCCCGGACTCGCCGGCCGCCAGTGCCTTCCGGGAGGCCGCCGCCGGCATCGACGTGCGCCACGAGGACCCGGGCGACGTGGCGGACCGGTTCCGGAGCGCCGTCGTCCCCGACCAGCCATGATGCTCCCCCGCGGCGACCTCGTCCGCTCGCGGACCGCGGACACGCCTGCGGGCGCACTCGCCGACGCACTGGCGAACCGTCGCACCGGCTACCTCGTCCTCGAACCCGCCGACACCGTACTCGGCGGCACCGACGGTGCGGGCGTCCTCACGCTCGACGACGGCGTCCCGGTCCTCGCGTATCACACCGGCACCGACCGTGGCGGTCCGTCCGCGCTGGCCGACCTCGTCACGCCCGGGCCGGTCAGCGTGGACACCTACGCCGTCGCCGCCGGCGCGCTCGACCCGGTCCACGCCCTCGACGAGATGACGATTCCGCCGGCGTCCCCCGCCGAACAACTCGCCGACGACCCGGACCTCGCCGCACGGACGCGCGACGTCGCCCCCGAGGACCGACTGACCGGCGACGACGCCGACGGCACCCTCGACCCGGTCGAAGCCTTCCTGGCCGACGAGGACCGACTCGACGCCATCCGGGAGCAGGCCCGTGCGGAGGCAGAGCGCAAGGCCGACGCCTGGGGGCTGTCGGACGCGCTCGTCGACCCCGAGGAGGAGTAACGGGACGGCCCCGCCCGGGTCGAGACCCCGGGCGGTCGATGGGGAGGTTCGGATATCAACCTCGGTTACTACACCGCCGGAACCGCGTAAGCTAAGGTGTGACAATCGTCCACGCGGTACGGATGGGCGGGGCACGGGAAAACGCATGACTGACGACGTACACTCCCACGACGGTATCGACCGACGAACGATGCTGCAGGCTGCCTGTGGCACCGCGGCGGCAGCGGCGCTCGCCGGCTGTAGCGCGCTGCTCGGCGGCGACGACGGCGACGACGGTGGACAGGACGGTGGCGGCGACGTCGGCACCGAACCACTCTCGGCCGGGCTGTTGACCTTCACCAAGGGCGCGGCGGGCGTCCTCGGCATCCAGGCCCAGCGCGGGGCTGAACTCGCCGTCCAGCGCATCAACGAGAACGGCGGCATCGCCGGCCAGCGCGAGGTCCAGCTCGACGTGGTGGACGAGGGGTCGGAACCGCTCGACAGCTACAACCAGTTCATCGAGGAGGGCAAGGACGTGACGTTCGGGCCCATCTCCAGCGGGACCCACGAGTCCATCGCGCCGGAGATCGAACAGGCGGAGGTCGTCAACGTCTCCACGGACGGTACCGTGACGACGCTGTACGAGGAGACGGTGACGGACCCGACGTACTCCTTCCGCTTCCAGAACTACGACGTGATGGAGTGCGTGACGATGGCCCGCGAGGCCGTAGAGCGCATCGGCGCCGACAACATCAACACGGTGGCTGGCATCAACCCCGGCTACTCCTTCGGCGAGGACGAGATGGCGGTGTTCACGTCGGCCATCCAGAAGCTCACCGGCGCGGAGGTCGTCTACGAGGGCTTCCCGGACCTCGGGGCGAGCGACATGTCGACGCACATCTCGGCCATCAACAGCGAGCAACCGGACGTGACGTTCTCCAGCCTCTGGGGCGGCGACGTGACGACGTTCATGCGCCAGGCCAACGCGAACAACATGTTCGAGAACACGACGGTCGTCGGGACCACCCTCTACAGCGCTGCCGGGGACGTCCCCGCGGAACCGTTGCGCAACGCCGACGTGTACTCGGGGTCGCGGAACTTCTACTGGAACGAGCCCTCGACGGCCAACTGGCCGCCGGGACAGGCCCTGTTCGACGCGGCGAGCCAGCAGGACGGCGTCACGGTGCCGACCGCACACTACATGAGCGGGTACGGCGCGGTGACCGCCTGGGCGACGGCCGTCGAGAAGGCCATCACCCTGCTCGGCGAGTACCCGAGCCAGCTCCAGATCGCACAGATGCTGGAGGGCCACGGCTTCTTCACGCCCGCCGGCTACCACAACATGTCCCAGGGCCACCAGGGCAAGTCGAACTCGTTCGCCGGCGAGATGGTGTACGACGACGACCTCGGTGCTGCGGTGCTCGAGGACGTGAACGTCTACAGTGCCACGGAGACGGCGCCGCCGCCGGGGATGACCTCGGCCGACTGGATCAGTGGCTGGGGGTGACCGAGCGTGAGGGGACGCTTCGAGACGACGACCGGGTCGCGGTCTGTCACGCGGGGTGAACGCACGCGATGGTAGACCCCGGTGCGTTCGTCGTCCAGACACTCAACGGCCTCCAGTACGGCTTCGTGCTGTTCCTCATCGCGTCCGGGCTGACCGTCATCCTGGGCATCCTCGACGTGCTGAACCTCGCCCACGGCGAACTGTACGCCTTCGGCGCGTACGCCTCTGTCGGCGTCTTCGGCTACGCGGTCGGGCTGTTGCCGGTGCCGTCGGACCCGGTCACCGGCGCGATATTCGCCGTCGGCATCGTCGCCGCCGCGCTGGTGGCGGCGCTCACCCTCGTCCCGGTCGGCGTCATCTTCGAGATGGTGTTCCTCAGACCCATCTACGACCGCGACCAGGTGTACCAGCTCGTGCTGACGTTCGCGCTGTTGCTGGTCCTCCTGGACCTGAAGGCGTTCATCTGGGGCGAGACCAACATCCGGACCGACGGCGTCTACACCGGCGTCAACGAGATCGCCGTCGCGTCCATCGTCGGACTGAACTTCCCGACGTACAACCTGTTGCTCATCGCGGTCGGCATCGTGATGGTCGCGCTGCTGTTCTGGTTCTTCGAGCGCTCGAAGAGTGGCCGGGTCATCCGTGCGACCGCCATCGACCGCGAGATGGCGACCGCCATCGGCGTGAGTACGGACCGGACGTTCACGCTGGTGTTCACCCTCGGGGCGTTCCTCGCCGGGTTCGCCGGCGCGATGCACGTCCCCTCGACGGCGGCGACCCTCGACATGGGGACGACGCCGCTGGTGCTCTCGTTCGTCGTCATCGTCATCGGCGGCCTCGGGAGCCTCAAGGGCGCGTTCGTCGGCGCGATACTCGTCGGCGTCATCCGGACGTGGATGACCTGGCAGTACCCGGCCGCCGAGATCGCCGCGCCGTTCGCCATCATGGCGCTGATACTGCTCGTGAAACCGGAGGGCCTCTTCGGGAGCTGGGGTGAGGTCGAATGACCCCCGGACTCGTCGAACGGGACGGGGAGACCCACGTCCGCATCATGAAGGGGCTGGTGCTGTCGAAGGGTCGGACGGCCGCGCTCGTCGTCGGCATCGCCCTGCTGCTGGCGGTGCCGGACGTCGCGCGCTTCTCCGACCAGGTGCAACTCGGCGTCATCCAGCGTGGCCTGCTCTTTGGCTTCGCCGCAGTGGGGCTGAACCTGCTGCTCAGGCACACCCGACTGGCCTCGTTCGGCCACGCCGCCTTCTTCGGGACGGGCGCGTACACCGCCGCGTTCCTCGCGACCCGGTACGACGTGTCGAGCGTCGTGTTGCTCCTCGTCGCGGGCGTCCTCGGCGCGACGCTGATGGCGGCGGTCCTCGGCGCGCTCTCGCTCCGGCACACCGGACTGTACTTCTCGTTGCTGACGCTGGCGTTCGGCCAACTGCTGTACGCCATCGTCGTCAAGCAGAACGAGTTGCTCGGCGGGACCGACGGCCTGTCGGTGCGGCCGGGCGAGTCTGGCGTGCCGTTGCTCGGCGGCGTGGCGTTCGAACCGGAGGTGTACTCCATCCTGATGTACTACCTCTCGGTCGTCCTGCTGTTGCTCGCGCTGGCCTTGATGTACCGAATCGTCCAGTCGCCGTTCCGATACGCGCTGGACGCGGTCGGCCAGCAACGAACCCGGGCCGAGTTCATCGGCCTGCCCGTCCAGCGGTACATCTGGGTGGCGTTCGTCATCTCCGGCGTGTACGGCGGCATCGCGGGTGCGCTGTTCGCGGTCATCAGGCAGTACGTCTCGCCGGAGGGGACGCTGTACTTCCTCACCTCGGGGGACATCCTGTTCATGGCCATCCTCGGCGGGTTCCGCACGCTCGTCGGCCCGCTCGTCGGTGGCATCGCACTCGTCTTCGTCCAGGACGTCGGGCAGGACTTCACGACGTACTACGAGGCGCTGACGGGCGTCGTGTTGCTCGTCCTCGTCTTCGGCTTCCCCGAGGGCATCGTCGGGTCGCTCCGGCGCGGCGGCAGGGTCCGCGAGGCGATAGACGCGCTCCGGCGAGACCCCGGCGTCGTCGGGAACTGGGCCGGCGAGTCCCGGAGCACGCTCTCGGACGCGATTCGAAGGGCCGGAACCGCACTGCGGATACTCGTCTTCGGGGTGAGCTGAGATGCTCGAAGCACGGGACCTCCACAAGGAGTTCGGCTCGCTGGTCGCGACCGACGACGTCTCGCTGGAGTTCGGGCGCGAGGAGGGAGAACTCGTCTTCATCGTCGGCCCGAACGGGGCCGGGAAGACGACGCTCGTCAACCTGCTCACCGGCCTCCTCGACCCCGACGAGGGCGAGGTCGTCCTCGACGGCGAGCCGGTGACCCACCTCTCGCCCGACGAGCGCGTCCACGCCGGACTCGTCCGGAGTTTCCAGGTCGTCAAGGTGTTCGAGGAGATGACCGTCCGCGAGAACGTCCGGACCGCGGTCCTCTCGCGGGAGGGGCTCACCCGGAGTCTCTTCTCGCTGGCGGACGAGCACGAGGACGTCGAACGGGACGTCGACGACCTGCTGGCGAAGTTCAGGCTCGACGACGTCGAGGACGCCGTCGCCGAGGAACTCCCCCACGGCGACCGGAAACTGCTCGACGTGGCGATGTCGTTCGCCCTCGACCCGAAGTACCTCCTGCTCGACGAACCGACCTCGGGGGTGTCTGCACAGGAGACCGAGTACGTCATCGAGACCATCCTCGAGGTCAGCCGCGAGGAGTCGGTGACGACCGTCACCGTCGAACACGACATGGACATCGTCAGCTCACACGCCGACCGAATCGTCGCACTGCACCAGGGCAGGGTCCACGGCGAGGGCCCGCCGGAGATGCTGGAGACGGACGACGAACTCCGGAGCCTCCTGCTGGGGGTGGACACGTGAGCACCTCCGAACCCGAGGACCCGCTCCTCGAGGTCACCGACCTCGACGCCGCAGTCGAGGGGTTCCAGGCGACCGAGGGCGTCTCGCTGTCCGTCGAGGCCGGCGAGGCGGTCGGTCTCGTCGGCCGCAACGGTGCGGGCAAGACGACGACGTTCCGGGGCATCATGGGTCTGACCGAGGTGCTGTCCGGGTCGGTGCGGTTCCGCAGCGAGGAACTGACCGCTATCCGCCCCGAACTCGTCCCGCGGCGGGGCATCGGTTACCAGCCCGAGGACCGGAAGCTGTTCACCGGCATGACCGTCGAGGAGAACGTCCGGATGCCGATCTGGACGGCCGGCGAGGACCGCGGCATCGACGACGAGGACGCAGTCGTCGAGTCCGTCTTCGACCTGTTCGACGAACTGGAGGACCGGCGCGACGCCAAGGTCGAGAACCTCTCCGGTGGGCAGGCCAAGATGGCCGCCATCGGACGGGCGCTCGCGCTCCAGCCGGACCTGCTCATCCTCGACGAACCGCTGGAGGGCCTCGCGCCCATCGTCGTCCAGAAGCTGAAGGGCTACATCAGCGACATCAACGACCGCGGCATCGCGGTCCTCGTCGCGGAGTCGAACGTCACGCACGTCCCCGAGGTCGTGGACCGCATGTACGTCCTCGAGCGTGGTGCGGTGGTCGACTCCGGCGACCCGGACCGGCTGGTGGCCGACGAGGAGATACAGAAGCTTATGCAGGGAAGCGGGACGGAGCGAGAGTGAGTCTCTCCGGCAGAGTCCTCGGTGTCAGACCGGCCCGTCGGTATCGACGTCGTTCAGCGCCCCGACGACGCTGCTGAAGACCTTCCGCTCGGCCCGTCGCAGGTTCTTCGAGACGGCCGTGTCTGATATCTCGAACGACGTCGCGAGGTCCTGCAACGTGGCCTGCCGCGGGTTCTCGAAGTAGTCGTTCTCGACGGCCCGCTGGAGCGTGCGGCGCTCGACGGTCGAGAGTCCATGGCAGGTGTCGAGGAAGTTCGCGGCGACGTCCAGGTTCTGCATCACGTCGTGGTAGTCGTCGAGGCCGATGGAGTCCCGCGACTCGAGGGAGAAGTCGTTCTCGCGTTCGAGTTCCGAGAGGGCGGCGTTGGCCCTCCCCTCGCGGTCGAAGCCGAGGTGCCAGTACTCGCTCCCGTCGCGGATGCGGAACGGCCCGGTGATGAACCCCTCGTTCTGGCGGACGACGTGCATCGCGTTGGTCTCGGCGATGTTCGTCCGGAGCATCGCTCGGTCGTCCTGGCGGGACAGGAGCGTGTACTCGTGCATGTTCGGGTGCTCGCGGAGCGCGTCCAGTCCGTTCGTGAGGGCGCCACGGTCGGCCCCGTCGGCCATGATTCGCGTCTCAAGTTGTCGGCTAGCGGCGTCGAAGTCCCACTGGTGCGTGAAGAAGGACACGTCGTGGTCGTCCGTCGTATCGATGAACGGACAGTCGTACTGCCGCATGTCGACACGGATGTTCTCCATGGACGTTCGTTCGGAAATGCGGTGCGACGATGAAATAGGTTTCCCCGCCGCCTGCCCCTCGCACCCCGGACACGCGCTGCGACATTTCGCGCCACCAGCGCGGCCGGCGGGGCGTCCGGCCAGCGCTCCTCCTGTCGTCGGTACGGGGCGTCCGAGACGAGACAACTTGTTGTCTATTCTTCGTTGCCCGCCGATTCGCCGTCGAAATATAGGATAGAGTAACTACGCGCCGCGTTATACGTTAACAGTGGAACAGTGGTGACTACAGAGATGCCCCGGGACAATCACCATCGATACTCCACGACGGACGAGTCCGAATCGAAGTCGGAAGTAGTCGTCACGCCACCGCCCGACGACCTCTACCACGTGCTGGCCGGCACGTTACGACGCCGACTCCTCGCACACCTCCTCGAGAACCCCGAACTGTCCTTCGACGAGGCGGCCGACGTCCTCGCCGGCTGGTCGGCGGCGTCGGAGGGTGACGTCGTCACCCCGTCCGACCGAGAACGCATCGAGACGGAGTTACACCACGTCCACCTGCCGATGCTGGACGAGGCAGGACTGCTCACCTACGACCACGACGCCGAGGAGATTCGACGGGCGGCGCTGGCAGATGCCGTGGTCGAGGTGATATACACGGCGATAGACTACGACCAGGCGACGTCACAGGTCTGACCGACGCGATGCGTCGCTCTCGCTCCCCGCCCACTGTCGCCGGCACGCGAGGTGAGACCGTCCGATGAGCCTCGGGGACGTCATCGAGGAGGCGACGCGACGGCAACAGACCGTGGTCGTCTACGGCCGTGACGGCACGGACCTCGACGACCTGTTCGTGGGGCGGAACGTCGCCGTCGAGTACCGCGACCTGCCACCGGGTACGCCGGACGAGTTCGTCGTCGTCCGCGGCGTCGACGGCTTCCGGGGGGCCGTCTCCCGCACGACGCTCGAGAAGTTCTTCTCCCCGCCGGTCAGGCTGTACCCGAACGTCGACGCGGTTCCGGAGCGGTACCGCGAGGTGGTCCAGTTGTTCGACGACACCGTCTTCGCCTCGCTCGACCGGCGACTGCTCATCGCGGTGACCCGGGAACTCGAGAACCGCGCGTGGCAGGCCGGGGCGGGGACGCTCCGCGTGGGGTTCCAGTCCGCGACGGCGTTCCACGACCAGTTGCCGGCGTACCGGCGACTGGCCGAGGAGACCGACCTCGACGTCCACGTCTACTTCCGTCGGGGGGCCACGACCGTCGACGTCTCGGACTGGCCGCTGACGCTCCACACGGAACCGGCCGAGGAGATCGGTCGGTACTGGTTCCTCGCCTTCGACGGGGGCGGCGACCCCGACCGGGCGTTCGCGCTGGTCGCGGAGGAGTACGAACCGGGCGAGTACTTCGGGGTCTGGTCGCGGGAACCGCGGGTCGTCGACACCGTGGTCGAGTCGCTGGCGTGACCCCGTCGCGCTGGCAACCGGGGCCCGTCGTCGCCACTCCCGTCGCCCCTTCTCGCCGCTAGTGTCGCCGGGGCCGTGACTGGCATTCGCATATCAACCCCCGTCTATACCGGTCTCGGCCGTCGATTGAAACGTACGCATGGCAACGACTGACGATGCGGTCGAACCCCCCGAACTCACCGGCGAGGACGTGCTCCGAATCGACGACGACGACTTCACGGACGAACGCGTCGCCGTCGTGACCGGTGCCGCCTCGGGCATCGGTCGCGCGACGGCGGTCGTCCTCGCGGCCAACGGCCTGACCGTGGTCGGCACGGACGTCGACGAGGAGGGTCTCGCAGACACGCGCGACAAGGCGACAGACCTCGGCGTGTCCGGCGAGTTCCACGGCGAGGTCGCAGACCTCACGAGCGACGACGAGATGGACGCCGTCGTCGAGGCCGCCGCCGACCGCGGGGACCTGGCCTACCTCGCGAACGTCGCCGGGATGCAACACATCGACCCGATCGACGAGTTCCCGATGGAGGTCTACGACACGATGCAGGACGTGATGCTCCGCGCCCCCGTCTACCTCTCGAAGCGGTGTCTCCCGCACATGCGCGAGCACGGCGGCGGATGCGTCGGCAACATGGCGTCGGTCCACGGCCACTACGTCACCGCCGACAAGGTGGCCTACAACGTCTCCAAGTTCGGGCTTCGCGGTCTGACGCAGTCCATCGCCGCCGAGGGCGACGGGTCCATCCGGTCGTTCTCGGTCAGCACCGGCTACGTGAAGACGCCACTGGTCACCGACCAGATACCCGACACGGCAGACCAGCGCGGCATCTCGGTCCAGGAGGTCGTCGAGGACGTGATGCTCGGGCAGGCGCGCACGAAGGAGATGATGCGACCGGTCGACGTCGGCAACCTGTTCGCCTTCGGCTTCTCGAAGCACGCGAAACACCTCAACGGCGGCGACCTGCTCTTCGACGGCGGGATGACGCTCACCTACGAGTGAGCGACGGTCGACGCGACGTCTAGAGGCGGGTACAGGTCGCTCGAAGGCGCTCTCCCGCCGAGCCTGCCGGTCTCGGGGCCGGAACAGGTACGTTCGTGACGACCACCCGTACAACACGAGATACTTATTACGTGAGCGACGTATCTCCATCCGAGACGCAGCGGACGCGTCTTGGGAACAACGATGGATCTAGACGAATTCAAGACTCAGAATGCACCGAGAGAGGGGGGAGACGTCTTTCAACTCGAGAACTCGAAACTGCTCGACGTCGACGTGAACGACCCGATCATGGCCAAGGCTGGCTCGATGATCGGTTACCAGGGCGAGGTCTCCTTCGAACGGAAATCGAGCGGTGGGCTGAAAGGGATGATCAAGAAGAAGGCGACCGGTGAGGGGTCGACGATGATGAAGGCGACCGGGAACGGGCAACTCTACCTCGCGGACCAGGGCAAGAACGTCCAGATCCTCGAACTCGACCCGGGAGAGGAACTCAGCGTCAACGGGAACGACGTCCTCGCCTTCGAGGACAAGATCGGCTGGGACATCAAGACCATCGGCAGCATCAGTGGCGCGTCCGCGGGCGGCCTGTTCAACGTCTTCCTCGAGGGCCCCGGCTACATCGCCATCACGACCCACGGCGACCCGCTCGTGATGGAGACGCCGGTCCGCACCGACCCGCAGGCGACCGTGGCGTGGAGCGGCAACGTCTCGCCGAGCACCCACACCGACCACAACCTGAAGTCGCTCATCGGCCGGTCCTCGGGCGAGACCTACCAGCTCGACTTCTCGCAGCCGGGCGGGTTCGTCATCGTCCAGCCGTACGAGGAAGTCAGCCCACAGCAGTAGACCGACCACACGCTGTTTTTATCGGGTCCGGGCACGAACTCGCGAGCGACGCATCGCTACGTATGCAGGACTTCCCACCGACGCCGACGCTCGCAGACGCACCGGACGCACTCCTCGACGGCGGTCACCTCTGGATACGGGAACTGGTCTCGGGCACGCCGTTCCGGTTCCAGCTCCGGCCCTCGGGCGTGCTCCACTTCGGCGACGCCGACGCGGTGTACGACCCCGCCGAGGTGCCGTTGCGGTACCAGCACGCCGTCCGGCACGTCCGCACGCGCTTCGACCGCGCCGAACTCCGGGCGTCGGTCGACGCCGTCGAGTCGGTCACCTTCCTCGGCGTCGCCGTCGACCAGCGCGCCGTCGACTACGACTGGCGCCGGACGCCGTCGTTCCTCGGGACCGACGTGTACCACGGCGAACGCGGCCGGTTCCTCCCCCTGGACGCCGCCGAGCAGGTCTACGCGGGACTCGGACTCGACCCGGTGGTGGCGTTCGAGAAGGAGGTCCGGGCCGTCGACTTCGACCCGGACGACTACGCGATCCCGGACTCGACCTGGGCCGACGGCCCGGCCGCCGGCGTCGTGCTCCGGGACAAGACGGGCGACCGGGCGGTCGTCACGAACCCCGCGGTTCCGGCACTCGGGGACTCGGCGCTCGACGGGGCGACCGCCGCCGAACTCGTCGACGACCACGTCACCGACCGGTGGCTCGATGGCCTCGTCTCCCACCTGGGGGTCGACGACGACGCGCTCGGGTTCGACGCGCTGTTCGAGCGTGCCGTCGAGGCGCTGGCCCGCGAGCGGGCGCGGGCGTTCCGCGACGGGTCGGTCGACACCGACGAGAGCGTGGTCCGGAGCGCGATGGCCGACCGGGTCGAGTCCTACCTGGTCGACCGCCGCCGGTGAGGCGTCGCGCCGGTTCGAGGGACCGGGTACACGCAAGATTCATTGCGAGGGGACGGACATATCGAGCCGATGTCGTCTTCCAGACCGTTCTTCACGTCTCCCTCGGGAGAACTCGACAGGGGTCAGATCCTGAACGAGGTGCGCTTCCTCGCGAGGCTCATCGGGGCCGTCGTCCTGGTCGCCCTCGTCCCGGTCGTCCTGCAACTGCTGCTGGTCGAACTCCTGGGGGCAGTCTCCGTATTCGGGTTCGTGTTGACGCTCGTGACGCAGTTCGTCCTCGCGGTCGGGACCGCCCTCGTCCTCATCTACGTCGTCGTGCGTGCGAACCAGCTCACCGGCGAGTGACAGGTCGACGAGACCGGGTTCGGCCCAGAACTCGCCGCCCGTAGCTCCCGTGCCCGTCGTCACCGAAAGGATATATCGCTCGCGTGACTGGGTCCTGACATGCGACGCCGCTCCCTCCTCGCGAGTCTCGGCGCGGGGGTCCTCACCGTCTCCGGGTGTACGACGCTCGATTCGGACCCCGGGACGGGCAGGACCGACTCCAGGACCGACGCGACCACGACGCCGACGGCCACTGAATCCGACCCGGAGGACGATGGCCGCGACCGTGTCCAGTCCCGCACCAGTCTCGTCGACCTCGACACGACGAACCGGACCTACGCGCTCACGCCGACCCACTACCGTTCGCCCGACGACGCGTCCGTGACCGTCCAGTTCACCTCGACCGCGACCGCCGACCACCCCGCGACGGTCGAGGCGACGCTCACGAACGCGAACCCGTTCGAGAACACGTTCGACCTCTCGTGGCTGCCACCGTTCGGCCGCTACGCCAGTCGCATCCCGCACCGGTTCGGCCGGCGCTATCACCACAGCGACCTGACCTACCGCGTCGGCCTGCTGTTCGTGCCGACGGAGAACCACGACCTCGTGGACGACGCGCCGCCGGTCGAACGCACCGACGACGGACTCTGGCGTCTGGCGTCCGGGGAGCCGTCGCTCGACGACTGGGCTCCGGAGACGCATCGACTCGCCCCCGACGAGACCCTCCACGGTGAGTACGTCCTGGTCGGCCACCCAGACGGTGCCGGTCGGGGACGACCACCCGGCGTCTACCAGTTCCGGAGCCGAGACGACGTGGGGCTCCGGCTCGCGGTCTGGGACACCGACGCTCCCGGTCCAGGGACGACGTCACGGTTCGCCGGGACCGACGTCCCGGAATTCGGCCAGCCTCGCGAGGGCGACCGGGTCTACACCACGTGGTACCACGACGCCGACGAGTCGACCCGGGCGTACGTCCGCCCCAGCACGGAGCGGGGGACCCTGCCCGAGCAGGTCCGGTTCACCTTCGTCAACAAGTCCCGCGAGGCGACCCGGTGTGGCCACTGGAACCTCTACAAACTCGTCGACGACTCGTGGTACCACGTCGGCCCGTTCACCCACACCACCGACTGCCGGATCGCGGTGCCCGGCGAGGCGGTCACGTGGACGCTCAACGCGTACCCTGGCGAGGCGCTCCCGACGTCCGGGGGTGCGTACGACGTCGGCTACCTCGGTGGCGGTCGCTACGCCGCCGTCGCCGGGTACGGACACGACTCCGTCCGGAGCGCAGCACTGGTCGAGTTGACCGGCGACGCCGTCGAACTCGTGCCGACGGAAGGCGTGACGAGTTCCCGTTCCGGCACGACGGTCACGGTGACGTCGCCGCGTTACGAGGACGGCGAGCGCCCGCCGTCGGCCACGCTGACGCTGACCCGGACCGACGCCGACCCGGAGCGGACGCTGGTCCGCGAGCAGGTCATGCGTCGGCGCTTCCGCGGCCTGCGCAACACGCTGCCGTTCCTCGACGACGACGTCGAGGCGGTAGTGCTCCGGACGGACGAGGGCGTCGGAGACCAGGTCGTCGGCTACGACAGCGACCGACTGACGTTCGGACTCGACGGCCAGGCCTATCGCGTCGACGTCGACCGCACGTAGCCGCACGGGCGACCGTCCCGGGACGCAAGATTTTCGGTGCCGGGTCCTGAACCGGTTCTCACGTTGAACGTCGCCTCTCGGTCGACCACGACTCGCGTCGCGTAGGCGCGATGCGGGGGTCGGCCGGCTCGCCGGCTGTGGGCCCCTCGACGACCCGACCGAACCGGGGTCGGACCTCGTCGGGCGGTCACGCTGACCGGTACCTGGTTCGCGCTCCGCGATAGCGGTGCGTGGACCGTTCTCCGGTCTCTCACACCACCAGCGGAGCGCGCTCGTCCCGTTCCCGACCGCCACGAGCCGCCGACCCACAGTCGATGTCAGACACACCGCCGAATCGACCGACGTACCGCCAGTCGCATCGCCCGCACGACGCCGAACCGCCCGTCCCCGTCGTCGGCCGTTCCCCCGGACCGGACCCGGACCGACCCGAACCGGAGGTGGTGGGATGCCCGTAGGCAGGCACGCTCCCGACCTGACCCTCGACGCCCGGGTCGAGGACGGGCCGTCGCGCTACGAGTTCCACACCGTCGACGGCGTCACCTCGCCCGACGCCTTTCGCGACGCCGACCTCGCGCTGCTGGAGGCGCTCTGGGACGACCCCCTCGGCGACCTGTGCGTTCCCGAGGCGAACTACGGCGTCGTCGGGTGCGTCCTCTCCGCGGTCGCCGGGTCGACCCACCTGACCGAGTCGAGCGCCCGCGCCGCCCGGTGCTGCGAGCGGAACGTCGCCGCGAACGGCGTCGACGCCACTGTCTCGCTGCTCGCGGACTGCACCGACCTCGACCGGACGTTCGACACCGCCGCCTACGCCCCGAAGTCGTACACCCCCGTCCCGGTGGGCAAGCGCCGCCTCGTCGACGCGCTGGCGTCGCTTCGCCCCGGCGGGTCGCTCTACGTGGCCGGTACCGACCGGACCGGTCTGTCGCGGTACGAGGACTGCCTGACCGACGTCGCCGCCTCGGTCGAGACGGTCGGCGACCACGCCGGGTGCCGCGTCCTGGCGGCCACTCGCCCCGACGAACTCGACCGACCGGCGTTCGTCACGCCACGGACGCTCGCGCCGACCGTCGACGGCGTCGACCTCGAACTCGTCTCCGTTCCGGGGACCTTCTCGGCCGGGTCGCTGGACGACGGGACCCGACTCCTGCTGGAGGCCGCGACGGTCGACGACGGCGAGCGCGTCCTCGACCTGTGCTGTGGCTACGGAGCCGTCGGCGCGTACGCCGGCCGCGTCGCCGACTGCGACCTCTGGCTGAGCGACGACGACGCCGTGGCGACGGCCTGCGCCGAGTGCAGTCTCGCCGCCTCGGGCGTCGAGGGGACCGTCGTCACCGCCGACTGCGTCGACGGCGTCGCCGACCGGCGCTTCGACCGTATCCTCTCGAACCCGCCGACGCACGCCGGTGCAGGCGTCCTCTCGGACCTGTTCGCCGGGATGGAGCGCGTGCTCGCACCCGGCGGTCGGGCGACCCTCGTCCACCACCGCGACCTGGACCTCGGGCCGTACCTCGACCGATTCGAGACGGTCGAGCAGGTCCGGGTCGGGGCGGAACACGTGGTGCTGGAGGCCCGGCCGTAGCCCGGCGACGTCGTCGGGGGACGACTCCGACCGACCGGAACTGGCCCGAGATGGCCGTTCCGGGCTGACTGCCCCCGAATCGGGCAGTATCTTGAAATAGTTAGATATCCAAGTAGTACCGGCCCCTCGGGGTGGGGCACATGAACGCGAACCATGGGGGAATAACGATCACGAAGTTCGTGAACAGTGCGACGAACGAACCGGACGACGGTATCGTGGTCACGTTCCGCGTCGAGTCCGACCGGGACGACCACGCGACCGTTCGACTCGAGGACGACTGCTTCGAGGACGAGGCGTACGAACACGCCGTGACGTTCCGGGAGGAACACGACCCGGAGAACTGGTCGGTCGAGGGGGACCGACTCGTCTGGACGCGCCGCGTGGCGCCCGACAGCCAGGTCATCACGGGCTACGACGTCCACCCGGACGCCCTCCCCGACGTGGACCTGGAGTCGCCGCCGACCATCGAGTCGGTCGAGGCGGCCCGCAGGGTGGTCCACGCGGGCGACGACGGCAGCGAGGTCGTCGTAGAACGGACGGACCCGGACGGGGACGCGACCACGGGCGGAGACGCAGGCGAGGGGACGGCCGACCCGGAACCGGTCGACTCGCCGCCGGACGGGGAGGAGACCGGGACCGTCGACGACGGAGACCGGGCCGAGGCGGTCCGTCGCGCCCTCTCGGCCGGACTGGACGACTCAGACGCGCCGTCGCTCTACCACCTCGGCGTCGAGATGGCGCCCGGCGCGACCGCCGGGGACGTCGAGATGGTCCTCGACTCGCTGGAGAACGCGTTCTACCTCCTCGGGAGCGACCCGTCGCCGGCGGGGGTCCGGGACGGGTCGTTCGACGGAAGCGTCGACCTCGTCGTCGGCGCGCGACTCGAGGCCGAGACCGTCCGGCGAGCCGTCGAGTCGCTCGACCCGGTCGCCGACGTCGCGCTGACGCAGGTCGACGACGACGTCGTCCGCGAGGTCGACCCGACCGCACTCGTGATGGCGGCCGGCGACGCCGGCTGTGGTGCCGACGACGCGGGCGAGCGGTTCGCGTCGGTCGCCGCCGGGACCGACCCCGGGTTCGGTGGGGGGTTCGCGTCGGAGCAACTCGCCGCGGTGGGCGACGCGGACCCGGTCGGGTTGACGTGGGGCGAGTTCTCGCTCGACCCCGACCTGCCCGAACCGGACCGGTCGGCGGAGGCTGCCTCGGCGCGACAGGGCGACGTCGACGACCAGTACCCGGCCGAGACGGGGCTGCTCGACGCACTGGTCGAGGAGGTTCGCTCGGGCGGCGTCTCGGAACGGCAGCGGACCGCCCTCAAGCGCGCCCTCGGCCTCGGCCCGAAGCCGAGCGTCGACGTCCGCCTCCGGTATCTCGGCGGCCGGGTCGACGACCTGGCGGCGTACACGGACGCCATCGAGGCGTTCATCGACGAGGAGGGTACGGCCCACGGCCTCCTCACCGACGTGCAGGACCGGCTCGGATCGCTCGAACGCGAGCACTCGGACCTGGCCGACGGCCTCGACGAACAGGCGACGGAACTGTCGGACGTGCGGGACGCGGTCGACGACCTCGCAGAGGCGGTCGGGGGCGTGGAGGCGGACGTCGCACAGCTCGAGGCGACGGTGACGGACCACGACGACGAACTCCAGGAGGTCCGCGCGACGCTCGACGACACGACGACCGAACTCCGGGAGACGACGGCCACCACCGAGGAGCACGGGGACGCCATCGAGCGTCACGAGGCAGCAATCGAGGCCACCGAGTCGGCCATCGCCGAGTTCCGCGAGGAGGACCACGCTGCCCTCGTGGACCGCATCGAGCGACTGGAGGACGCCGTCGAGGAGAACACCGACTGGCGCAAGCGCGTGCGGTCGGCGTTCGACTGACGGCAGCGCCCGTCGTGCGAACGGACGACCCGGACCGACCGGTCACTGCCCGACTGCCTTCCTGCCGGACACCGAGTCCGGGACCAGACGGAACTCGCGCCACGTCACCTCGTCCGGGGGTTCCTCGAAGATGTCGACCACCGGGATGTCGACGGCCCACCGCTCCTGGAGGGCGCTCGATTCGTACGGCAGGTCGGACAGTTCCTCCAGCGTGCCGGTCGCGACGACGCTCCGCCATCCCTCGTCGGTCTCGCCGTGGACGACGAACGAGACCGGTCGGTCGAGGAGGTGGTCCTTCGTGCTGTCCGGCGGGAGCGCGAACCGGAAGTGGAAGTGGTTCCTGTCGGCGAAGTAGCCGTAGGACACCGGCAACGAGTACGGGGGGTCGTCGCTGTCCGTCGAGAAGGAGACGACGCCCGTCCCGCCGTTCTCGAGGAACGCGTTCCGTTCGTCCTCGGACAGCTGTATCCAGCGGATGTCGCTCATGGCCGGTAATTCGTCGTCCACGCAGAAAAGGGACGGTCCCCGGTCTACTTCGCACCCGAGTCGGAGCGCACGCGCCCGGACGGGCGCAGGCCGTCGACCCGTTCGACGAGGGCGGGTGCGAGCAGGATGCCCGCGGTCAACGCCACGTTGAGGACGAAGACGAGCGGGAGTTCGAGTCCCGGTCGCGTCGAGACGTAGCCGAGGCCGGCGAGCAGTGGCAGGCCGCCGGCGAGCAGGGTCTTGCGGTGACGTGTCTCGACCGACGGCACCGAATCGAGCACCTCCCAGGCGGCCACCGCACCGAGGGTCGCACCGAGGACGGCGACGCCGTCGTGACTCGCGCCGCTGACGACGGCGGCGACGACGCCGATGCCGAGCGAGAGCCAGAAGCCCGGCCGCGGGTCGTGCCCCGTGAGGGAGATGGCCACCGCGAGGAAGGTCACGCCGATTATCATCCCGGCCACCACGTCCTGGACGAAGTGGACGCCGAGGACGACGCGGGAGAGCGAGATGAGGACGATCAGGACGGACGCACCGGCGTACCGGGCGCGACGCGACCCGACGTCCAGGTCGTACGCGAGGAGTCCGTAGGCGATGGTCGACCCGGTGGCGTGGCCACTCGGGAAACTGTAGCCGTCCGCCGGGATCAGGTTGACCGAGTCGGGTGGACGGGGAACCGCGAACAGCGCCTTGAGCGCCACGATGAGGGCCATCCCACCGAGCGCCAGGCTGATGGCGTGAGCCCCGCGCCTGTGGTTCCGGTACCAGTAGTCCAGCACGAACACGACCAGGAAGAACGCGACGCTCCCGAGGCGCGTGATGAAGACGAACAGCGGCACCAGCCACGCCGGTACCGCCTCACGGATCTCGGCTCCGAACTGGAGGGCCGTGAACAGGCGTGGGTCTAGCATCGGTACGTGCCCGTCGTCGGTGACGACCGTGGGTGATTCCGTTCCATGTTTGGGGCGAGGCTCGTTCGATACACGCTCCAGAATCGAGATACTCGCTCCAAAAGGTTGACGGTACCGCCTGCGCTCGGAGGCCGACGCCCGTCCTGGTCCGATTCGGGAGCATCGCCCGAGTACAGACCATCGGGGGCGAAGAACCGGATGGACCGGAAGCTCACGTCTCCTCGGTTGGCTCCCCACGTGCCTCGGCTTGCCGGTCGCCGAGTTCGCGTCGGAGCCTGTGGTGGTCGACGAGGACGAAGAGAAGCGCGACCGTGAGAACGGTAGCCACCACGTTCGAGTAGGTGATCGAGTAGACGAGTACCGCCACGAGGGAGACGAAAAAGAGCACCAGTAACGCCCTGTACGCTGTTTCGAACGAGTCCATACCCGCTGTATCAGACTCGTCTGCTTTCGTCGTTTCGGTTCGACGCTGCCCGGTCGACGACGCCGAGGGGGTGAGGGCAGCGGTCGAGCGTTCCGTGGACTCCTCGTGAGCCAGCGACTCGCGTGCGGTGGCTGGAACGGACCCTCACCGCTCGTCGGTGGTCGGATTGTGTGCCTGTGATTTGTGGACGGTCCGGCGGAGCCGGCGCCGGTCCATGGATAGCCCGATCAAGCCGATGCCGGTGGATGCGAGCAAGAAGTCGCTTCGCTTCACGCCGTAGTACACCACACCGACGCTGCTCAGAATCATGACGAATTCCAGTACGACATCCTCGTTTAATCGGCCCATAACCAGCCCATCATGGTCATCTCCAATGGTTTTTTCGGAACGGTAATCGTCGACCGCTGACACCAGTTGCGTCGAAATCCGGCGGACGGAACGGGTCCGACGTGCCGGAGAGCGCGCGTATCGCCCGTCGACGGGTCACGCGCACCGATACGGCTTATACTGTGCTATGCCTACTCGTACCATGGGTGTCGCCCTGGAAGAGATAGACTTCCTCGCCAGATCGAACCACCGGGTCGGCGTGATGGAGGAACTGGTCGATGGCGCCCGTGAACGACGTGCGCTTCTCGCTGCGACGGGTGCCTCGACACCGACCATGAGTCGGGTCCTCTCCGACCTGGAAGACCGCCGGTGGGTCGCCCGGGACGGGCCGGTCTACGCCCTGACCCCGCTCGGCGAGTTCGTGACAGAGCGGTTCCTCGAACTCCGCGACGCGATGGACATCGAACGCAAGTTACGCGACGTCTGGCAGTGGCTCCCCCGGGAGATGGAGGGGTTCTCCGTCGACCTCTTCACCGACGCCGTGGTCTCGTATCCCGGACCCGGGTACCCGTACGAACCGATAGAGAGACTGACCCACCTCATACGGGGGACCACTCGACTGCGCGGGTTCGACAGCATCGTGTTCAAGTCGCTCAACAACGAGACGGTCTGTCAGGCCGTCGTCGACGGGATGGAACTCGAGTACGTGTACTCACCGACGGCCCTCGAGCAGACTCTCGCGTGGAACCCGGAGCGTGTCGTGGAGGCCGCCTCACGCGAACACTGCACTGTCTACGTCCACGACGACCTCCCCGACCGGTCCAGATGCGGACTCGGTATCGTCGACGACCGCGCCGGTATCTGCTGCCACGACGTGGAGACCGGGGCCCTGACGGCCGTCATCGATACCGACGCACCGGCCGCCCGCGAGTGGGCCATCTCCACCTTCGAGCGTGTCCGCGACGAGGCGAGACCGGTCGAGCCACGGGCGCTGGAGAAGCTCGTCCCGTCGGACCTGCACTCGTAGGCGTCCGTGGGGCCGGACCCCAGTGGTTGTCCACCCCGCAAAACAGCGATGCCCTTGTAAACTACCCCACCCTACTCCCTCGGCGCGACGCGCTTCGGTCCTTGAGGGTGGGGCCGCCGATAGAGCGCTGCTCTATCGAGGCCTCGAAAGGCTTCGCCTTTCGGTGGCTTTGGTGTGGACTCCCGGCGATCAGTCGCCAGCAATCGGCCGGTGACTCTCGCCGTTCACCGTCCCACCATTCATACGCACGTCTACTGGTGCGTCTCCGCCCCCCGACGTGGGCGAGGAACGGAGTCTGTGTCCGCGCTTCTGGGCGTACCGGAGCCCGATGTTCTTTGCGCCGTTGTAGTCTGCGTTCACCTCGTAGCCGCACTTCTGGCAACAGAACTGTTCCCCGTGGCGGTTGTCCTCGTGCGTGAACCCACAGTCCGTCCGAGAACAGCGCTGGGACGTGTAGTTCGGCTCGACTTGCTCCACGGAGACACCTCGTTCGGGGCCTTTGTACGAGACGTACTCGTAGAGGCGACGGAACGCCCAGACGTGATGCCACGTCGCGTTCGGGAGCCGCTCTCGAATGTCGGTCAAGTCCTCGAACACGATACCGTCGCAGTCGTGCTCGACGGCTTCCGAAACGAGTTCGTTGGCGACGGTGTGGATGTACTGTTTCCGCCACGCATCTTCGCGCTTGCCGAGCCGAAGCAGGGCGTTGTGGGCGGCCTGGGTGCCGAGCTGTTGCATCTCGCCACGTCGCTTCTCGAACTCACGACACCAGTGGTCGTAGTCGTCCCCCTGCCAGAAGCGTCCGGTGGAGGAGACGGCGAGACTGTTGACGCCGAGGTCGATACCGAGGACTGTTTGGTGCCCGGTATCTGCCGAACCCTCTGCGTCGTCACCGCCGTCTCCTTCGGAGTCGTCCTTCCGTGTGGTGATGTGGAAGTAGAACTCGTCGTCCACTGCGTCGTACTGGAGCGTACTCGCCCGGAACTCGAACTCCTCGGATAGCACGTACCGTTCGTAGGGCGTCGGGCTGTCCGATGGGAGTTCGAAGTCACACTCGACGCGACCGTTGACAGTCGAGAGCGAGACTTCGTTCCGATAGAACGTGGCACTCCGTTTGTCGTAGACCATGCTCCAGGACGTGAACTCCGGTTGACTCACGCGCTTGCCGTTCTTCCACCGTTCGACGCATCCTTTGGTTGCGTGCACAGCGCGTCGGATGGCTTCCTGGACGAGGTTCGCGGTGAGGTTGGTTTCCTCGCGGAGGTCGTCGTACAGTGCGTCCCGTGCGGTCGTGTTGGATGTGACGCACTCGGTGTACGAGTCGTCGGACCAACAGAACTCTGCGGCACGGTTGGCGCAGTGAAGGAACTGCCGGGCAGATTCGTGGAGGTCGTCGCGGCGCTCGTCGGGAACGACGAGTTTGACGGGGGCGGTACGCCGGACCTCCATATTTTCATATGTGTTCTTGATGATTCTTAAACATTCGGGAGTCGGGCCGTCGCAGTGTGCCGGTTGTGTCGTCCCATGTCGGTTTCCTCTCCGGCCTACTCGCTCCCTTCACTACGCTTCGGTCGCTTCTTGAGGTCGGAGGCTCCACCTCGAAAAATGCTGAAGACCGTCCGACGCGTTCTTCACGGGACGAAATATTTCATAGGGAAATTACATCTCGTCGGCGAGCGAACTGCAAACGGTGGTCTCATGGCAGAACGACAGGCGAAACAGGACCCACGACCGAACGACCTCCGGGAACAGTTGCTGACCGACCTTCCCGTCGCAGAGCGAACGCTGGAGCTGGCCGGTGTGACGACCACGGTTCTGGAGGGCGGTGATGGCCCGCCGGTCGTGCTGTTGCACGGCCCCGGTGAATCCTCGTTCTGGTGGATGCGGGTCATCCCTGACCTGGTAACGACCCATCGCGTAGTCGTTCCCGACCTCCCCGGCCACGGTGCCTCCGAGGTCGTCGACAACGCGCTGGATGCGGACTCCGTGAACACGTGGCTCGGCGAACTCGTCGACGAGACCTGCTCGACGCCACCGACGCTGGTCGGGCATCTGCTCGGCGGCGCCATCGCAGCCCGCTTCGCGAGCGAGCGCGACGCTCGACTCCGACGACTGGTACTCGTGGACTCGCTCGGGCTCGGTCGCTTCTTGCCGTCCCCGAGATTCGCGTTCGGTCTGGTGCGCTTCCTCGTGCGACCGACGGACCGAGCGTACCACAGGTTCCTCGACCAGTGCATGATCGACCGCGACGGGTTGATACAGCAGATGGGCGACGACTGGGAGCCCTTCCTGGAGTACAACCTCGAACGAGCACGCACGCCGAGCGTGAAGGCGGCCATGCGGACCCTCATGAGGGAGGTCGGCGTACCGAGGATTCCGGAAGCGAACCTGGAGCAGATACCGGTGCCGACGTTCCTGATCTGGGGGCGGGACGACCGCGCCGTACGGCTCGGAATCGCCGAGCGGGCGAACTCCCGCTACGGCTGGCCACTGCACGTCGTCGACGACGCCGGTGACGACCCCAAACTCGAACGGCCGGAAGCGTTCCTCGAAGCGCTGTACGATGTCCTCGAGGGTCGTGCAGCCGACGAGGAACTGGCATCGTGACGTTCGTCCGAGAACGGAGAGCCCCTGACCGACGCGTTCGAACGGCGCAGCGACCGAGACCGCGGTGGTATCGGCGGTCGGTGCGCCGGTGGGTTCGCGGGGGAGTCTCACCGGCGCCGACGAGTTCACCGCCGAAGGTGCTGGTTCGATTCGAATCGAGGGTAGCCAGGTTTGGAGTCACGGCCTCGACCGGATGCACCCGGTCTTTCGTCCGTGTGCGAGCCTGAACCTCGAAGGAATGACCCCGGATATCTATTCACATTTTATCTCCTGGGAACATTTATTTTACTGTGTGTAGTCAAGAAGGACGATGCGCCGACGGGATTTTTTGACAACCGTTGTCACGGCGGTCGGAGGTATCGCACTCGGGAGCAACGCGGCCACAGCGGCGGACACGCAACTGGAACCGGGGACCTGGTACGACGCCACCGTCACGGACGTCACGGACGGTGACACGATCGACGTCACGCTGGACAGCGACGGCACGGAGTACGAGATAAGGACCCTGGGGCACGACTCGCCCGAGACGAGGCGCAACGGACAGTACGAGGAGGTCCGCGAGTGGGAGGGCATCGAGGACGACAAGCACCTCTCGACCTGGGGCGAGAACGCCAAGGACTACGCGCAGACCGAGTTCCCCGACGGCACGTCCGTCCAGATAGCCGTCGACGAGAACGAGGACGAACTGGACCCGTTCGGCCGACTGCTGGCGTACATCCGCTACGACAAGAGCGGCGACGGGTCGATGGACACGCTCTACAACGAGGACCTCGTCCGGCAGGGGTACGCCCGGGTGTACTCCTCGTCGCTCACGAAGCACGACCAGATCTGGCAGGCCGAACACGAGGCCCAGGCCGACGGCGTCGGCGTCTGGTCCCAGCACGACCCGGAGAACACCACCGAGGTGGACAACGACCCCGTCTCGACGGTGTTCTTCCCGAACGCCTCCAGCGTCCGCACCGACTCTGGCGCCATCGACCCCTCGCGGGTCCCCGTCTTCGCCGAGTCGACCGCGTACCAGAGCCTCGACTCCGGGGCCGTCGACTACACCGACGTCCCGATGGTCGGCGTCGACGAGGCCAACAACCTGGCGCTGGTCGGCGGACTGTTCATCAACGAGGAGCACGAGGGCGACGCCGTCGGCGAACACCAGGTGTTCCTCTCGAACCTCGCCGACTACCTCTCCTCGAAGACGGGCCAGGTGCTCGTCGAGGGGAGCCACCGCCAGTTCAACGCCACCCACGCGCTGTCGTGCGAGGACGCCGTCGTCTACCAGCGGTTCCTGGAGGGCGTCGGCCTGCCCTTCGAGGGTATCAACTCCTTCGACGGGTCGGGCGACAACGCGCTCTCGACCGCCCGCAGCATCATCGTCACGAACCCGCCCCAGGCGTTCACGACCGGCGAGGTCGACGCACTCTCGACGTTCATCTCGAACGGGGGCAGCGTCGTCCTGCTGGGGTCGGCGCTCGCCTCCGCGACGGCGCGCTCGAACCTCGACGCGCTGGCGGCCGACCTCGGGTCGGACCTGCGCCTGAACGCCGACCAGGTGTTCGACGACGACAACAACACCGGCGACTCGGCGTTCGTCACGACGGGCGTCTTCGACACGACCTTCCCGCTGTTCGACGCCTACACGCCCGACAGCGGCTCCTCGAACGCCTCGCCGTCCTGCTCTATCGCGAGCCCCAGCGACGGCGCGACCGTCTCGGGGACGACCACGGTACAGGTCAGCGCCGCCGACAGCGAGGACGCCGTCGACAGTCTCACCGTCGAGGTGGCCATCGACGGCGGCACCTGGCAGCCCGCGACGTACGACTCCACCTCTGGTTACTACGAGTACGACTGGGACACGACCGGCGTCTCGGACGGCGACCACACGATAGACGCCCGCGCCACCGACAGCGCGGGCGCGACGACGAACGCGAGCCAGGTCACCGTCACGGTGGACAACGTCGCCAGCGCGCCGACGGTCGACAGCCTCTCCGTCGGCGAGGTCGAGACGAGCGACGCCGACGCCGAGTTCGACGTCTCCTGGGACGTCGGCGACTCAGACGGCGACCTCTCCTCGGTCGACCTCACCCTGACCGACGACACCGCGGGCGCCACCGACGACACGGCGACCGTCTCCGTCAGCGGTTCGGACGCCAGTGGCACCACCCGGCTGGTCGCCCCCGACGACGACGGCTCGGGCAACAGCTACACCGTCGACTGCACGGTCTCCGACTCCGGCGGGAGCACGGGGAGCGACTCGACGACGGTGACCGAGGGCGAGCCGACGAGCGACGGGCCGACGGTCGACAGCATCAGCCTCACCGAGCAGAACGGCGGGGGCGACCCCCACGCCGAGTTCGACGGCGACTGGTCGGTCAGCGACCCGGACGGCGACCTCGACCGCATCGAGGCGACGCTGACGGACCTCGACGACGGCGAGACCGAGTACACCGACACCGTGAGCATCGCCGGCTCGTCCGAGTCGGGCACCGAGAACATGGAGGCGAGAAAGGAGGAGAACTCCGGACACACCTACGAGTTCGAGGTCGTCGTCTACGACGCCGCCGGCAACAGCGCCTCGGCCACCGCCGAGGAGGTCGAGGACGGCGTCTGACGGATTTCGAACGGTCTACAGTCGACGTGCCGTCCTCCCCGTCGGCACGACCGGCGACGCTGGACTTCGAACCCGGCCGCGCCGTGCTGCCCGGTGAACGGCGTGCTACACCGTGACAGTACAGTTATGCCAGCATCGACCGTTGGAGCATCCATGTTCAGTCCGCTCGAAGACATCCGCTTCCTGGCGGACTCGGAGAACCGGTTCACCGCGCTCGAAGCCCTCGCGGCGGGCCCCCGAACGAGGTCGGAACTGCGGAGCGAGACCGACGCCTCGAAAGCCACCATCAGCCGCCTCCTCGGTGATTTCGAGGACCGCGGCTGGGTCGCGAGAGAGGGGCCCCGATACGCGTTGACGCCGCTCGGAGAGTACGTCGCGAGCACGTTCGTCGACCTCTACGACCGGATGGAGACCGCCAGACATCTGCGTGAACTGCTGCCGTGGTTCCCGCTGGGGGAACTGGACGTCGAGTTCGACCTGGCGGTCCTGACCGAGGCCAGGGTCACCGCCGCGACCCCCGACAACCCGATGGCACCGGTGGCCCGCGTGCTCGACATCGAACGCGAGTCGACCTGGACGAAGACGCTGGCCGACAGGCTCCCCGAGTCGTGCATCAAGGCGAGGCACGAGGCAGTCGTCGGCGACGCGCAGACGTCAGAACTGGTGACCACCCCGTCCGTGGTCGAGTCGGTGATGGAGTCCCCGTACGCCGACAGGTTCGAGGACGTCGTCGGCGCCGACCACTCTACGGTGTACGTCCACGACGGAGCCTTCCCGCCAGGGGGCATCCACGACGGGACGGCCTACCTCATCGTCGCCGACGACCGGGACGTCAACGTCGGCGTCGTCGAGTCCGACGACCCGGCCCTCGTCGACCGACTCACGGACCGGTTCGAGTCGTACCGGGACGCGTCGACCCGACTCACCGCGTCGGAGCTGACGGAGCGAACGGAATCCGCCCAGACCGAGACGTGACGGCGTCCGGGCCGGCGTTCCGAGGCCGAGGGCAGACAGTGTGGTGCACGCGTTGCACGGTGTGAAACGGTTCCAGCAGGTGCCTATACCGGGGTCGCACCCGAAGTCGCTCGATGGATACGTAGCCATGATACCCGAGAGCGAGGCGATAGATGGGGACGAGGTGACCGCGTTCGACGACTCACTCCGCGGCCGGGTCATCCTCCCGGACGACGAGGACTACGACGACTGCCGTCGGGTCTGGAACAGCATGATAGACCGATATCCGGCGATGATAGTCAGGTGTGCCGGGGTCGCGGACGTCATCGCGTCCGTGAACTTCGCCAGCGAGCACGACCTGCTCCTCGCCGTGAGGGCCGGTGGGCACAACGTCGCGGGCAACGCCGTCTGCGACGACGGACTCGTGGTCGACCTGTCCCCCATGACGTCGGTCAGGGTCCACCCCGACGAGCGGACGGTCCGCGTCGAACCCGGCGTCACCATGGGTGACCTCGACCGGGAGACGCAGGCGTTCGGGCTGGCCACGCCGGGCGGCACGGTATCGACGACCGGCGTCGCGGGACTCACGCTCGGCGGTGGCTGGGGCTGGCTCTCACGGAAACACGGGCTCGCCGCCGACAACCTGCGCTCGGTCGACGTGGTCACGGCCGACGGCGAACTGCGCCACGCGAGCGACACCGAGAACGAGGACCTGTTCTGGGGGGTCCGCGGCGGCGGCGGCAACTTCGGCATCGTCACCTCGTTCGAGTTCGACTGCCACCCGGTCGGCCCGGAGGTCCTGGCAGGGATGGTCCTCCACCCCTTCGAGGACGCGGTCGACGTGCTCCGGTTCCACCGCGAGTTCACGGACGAGGCGCCGGACGAACTCGCCTGCTACGCCGCCATCATGACGGCGCCGCCGGCACCGTTCCTCCCGGAAGCGGTACACGGCGAGAAGGTGGTCGCGCTCGCGCCGTGCTACTCGGGGTCCATCGAGGCGGGCGAGGCGGTCGTCCAGCCCCTCCGGGACTTCGGCGAACCGCTCGTCGACCTGGTCCAGCCCACGCCGTTCACGGCCGTACAGCAGATGCTCGACGAGCCACAGGCGCCGGGGTACCGGAACTACTGGAAGAGCCGGATGGTCGACCCCCTCCCCGACGACGCCATCGACGTGGTGGTCGAACGTGCGCGCACGCTCCCGTCACCGACGACCCAGATAGTCCTCGAGCACCTGGGCGGCGCCATCTCCCGCGTCGAACCGGACGCCACCGCGTACTGGAACCGGAACGCCGCGTTCTCGTTCAACGTCTTCGCCCGGTGGGAGGACCCCGCCGCGGACGAGGCCCACGTCTCGTGGGCCCGGGAGGTCCACGACGCGCTCGGACCGTTCGCGGCCGACGGCGTGGCCGTGAACTTCCTCGGCCAGGAGGGGGACGAACGGGTCAGGGCTGCCTACGGCGACAATCACGACCGCCTGGTCGAACTCAAGGACGCGTACGACCCCGACAACCGCTTCCGGATGAACCAGACCATCACGCCGTCCGCTCTGGCCGACCGCGGAGCGAGTCATGAGTGAGTCGGGCGACGCGTCGACGACGGTCACGACACGGTCGTCGGCGGTCCGGTTCGTACCGGGTGTGCTGCTGGCCGCCCCGGTACTCGGCGCAGCCGCGCGGCCTGCCGGTGCGATGCACTCCAGAACCACGGGCGCAGGAGCGGGGGTCGACGGATGACCCTGGCGACCGTTCCGCCGTACGACCCCGACGGGGTCACCGAGAGGCGGGGCAACGCCGTGGTCGTCGGGGCGAGCATGGCGGGACTCCTGGCGACCCGGATCCTGAGTGACGGATTCGAGACGGTCACGCTCGTCGAGAAGGACCCGCTCCCCGACGAGGCGACACCTCGTCCGAGCGTCCCGCAGGGCCACCACATCCACGCGATGCAGACAGCCGGACAGGCCACGCTGGAGGCGCTCTTCCCCGGCTTCGGCGACGACGTGACCGACGCTGGCGGACTGGTGCTCGACTTCGCGAGCGACTTCGAGATATACCAGGCGGGGGGCGTGCTCGCGAACGGACCCACCCGCATCCCCCAGTACAACGCGAGTCGGCCGGTATTCGAGCACGTTACCCGGCGACGCGTCGCGGCGCTCGACGGCGTGACCATCCTGGACGGGTGTCACGTCAGGGACTTCCTCGTCGACGACGGGGCGTCGACCGTCGAGGGCGTGACCGTGCGAACCGTCGACGGTGAGCGTGAACTCGGCGCGGACCTGGTGGTCGATGCCACCGGGCGAACGTCTCGAACGCCGGTCTGGCTGGAGAACAACGGCTATTCGGCCCCGCCACGCGACGAGGTGTCGATAGACCTGACGTACAGCACCGCCCTCCTCGAACGCCCCACCGAGACTCGCCAGGCGTTCCTCGTTCTTCCCGACCCTCCTCGGACACGCGGTGCGGCCGTGTTCCCGGTCGAGAACGGGCGCTGGCTGCTGACGTTGGTCGGCATGCACGGGGACCACCCCCCGACCGAACCCGAGAGATTCGCCGACTACGCCGCCAGCCTTCCGGTCGCCGGCATCCGTCGCCTCCTCGACGAACACGCGCTGTGCTCCGAGGACATCGCCCGCTATCCGTTCCCGTCTTCTGTCAGGCGTCGCTACGAGGACCTCGACCGGTTCCCCGACGGCCTCGTCGTCGTCGGCGACGCGATCGCCAGCCTCAACCCCATCTACGGCCAGGGGATGTCCGTGGCCGCACTCGAGGCCGTACAGTTACACCATACGCTGGCCGAGTCCACCCGTGACGAACTCCCACCCCGGTTCTTCGAACGGGCCGCACGAGTCGTCGACGATGCGTGGAACCTCGCCGTGGGCTCCGACTTCGAGTTTCCACAGACGACCGGCCCGAAACCGTTCGGAACGACCCTCGTGAACGGCTACGTCTCCCGGTTGCTCCGCAAGGCCCATACCGACGGGACGCTGACCGAGGCGTTCGTCCGCGTCGTCACCATGGAGAACCGACCGGCGTCGCTGTTCCGTCCCGGCATCGTGTGGCGGGTCGCGAAACCGGGCCCCTGAGTTCGCTCTGCAGGCGTCTCCGTCGTCGGTGTCGGTTGCGGAACCCCGAATCGACCGTCCTCCCTCCACTGAACTCGCGCGCTCTGTACAGCACGCCAGTCCCGTATGCTCTGCTCGTGAGCATCGTCGACAGGGACACCGACTCCGTCCGGGCGGGACCGACCGGAGAACTATACGCCGCGCGGACGTACGTGAACGTATGGCGACCGAGACGTCGAAACTCGACTCCCAACAGGTGGCGACCGAGACGTCGAAACTCGACACCAGCGCGTTCGGACTGGCGTGCGGCCTCCTCTGGTCGGGGGCCGTCGTGGTGCTCGGAATCACCGCCCGGTTCGGCTGGGGGAAACGCTGGCAACGGCTCCTCGCCGACGTCTATCGGGGCTACGACGAAAGCGCGTCGGGACTGGTCGTTGGCGCCGTGTGGGCCTTCGTCGACGGACTGTCCGGAGGGTACGCCTTCTCGTCGCTCTACAATCGACTTCGGACGTGAACGCGGCGGCGACGACCAGTAGGAGGATGATGGGGCTCTCGCACCGGGCCACGAGTAGCTAGAGACGCCCGGTCCGCTGGCGGTCCCGGAAGCGGTTGTAGCCGTGCTCTTCCAGTCGGGCGGCCGCTTCGGTCTCGGTGCGGCCGTCCCGCGAGGTCCGGAGGTTATCGACGACCGTCTTGGGCGGCGTGGCACAGAACCGTGCTGTCCGATCTGCCCCGGTGGTGGCACCCGTGTCGACGGACCACCGCGATTCGGACCGACTTCGCCTGCGTTCTCCCGTCAGCCACCGAACCATGCTGGATGTCCCTACCGACCTCTGGAGAACGTGGCCGGTTCAGCAGAACTCGTTTCGGACCTGGTCACCGGCTTCGTATCCGGAGCGGGAGTTCGATCCGCCGCCGCTCGGAGTAGCCCACCTCCAGAACGACCAGTGCGAGGAAGATGCCCCCGACGTAGGAGAGCATCGCCGGCTGCGTTCGAAGGTAGTACCAGAGGATGAGCAGGACGAACGAGGCGGTGCCGACGAGCCCGAGCCCGGGAATCCACGGCGAGCGTTCTGTGCCGGGGTCACGGAGGCAGATGTAGTTCACCGTCCCGAAGACGAGCGCGAACGCGATGGACGCGAACGACGTGATCTCTTCGAGCGTTCCCAGCGAGGTGAAGACGGCCGTGAGACCGCCGATGACAACCAGACTCCACACTGGCACCCCCTCCTGGTTCCGGAACGAGAACAGCTTCGGCAGCGCGCCCTCGCTCGCTATCTTGTGCGCGAGCCGAGCCGTGCCGAACAGCGTCGCGTTGATGGCCGACGTGGTCGAGAACAGCGCGGCGATGGAGACGAGAACGAACGCTGCCCGCTGTATCAGCGGGTCGGTGAAGAGCATACTCGCCGCGACGGCGAGGACGGTCTCCTTCGACTGGAGGATCTGTTCCGGGGTCAATACGACCGTCGTCACGAACGCGACGAGGACGTAGATCACGGTCGAGATGGCGATCGAGAGGTAGATGCCCGTCTCCATGGTGTCGATACGCCCCTCGATGTCCGTGTACTCGTAGGCGAGTAGCTGGAACCCCTCGAAGGAGACGAAGATGGCGCCGATACTCACGATCGGTGCGAGCAACCCCTTCGAGAAGACGCCACCGGCGAATGGCCGGGGACCGGGGCCGAGGAAGATGGCCCAGAGGCCGACGAGCCCGAACGCGACGAGGATGACCACCTTGACGTACACGAGGACGTCCTGGGACTCGCCGCTCTCGCGCACACCCATGAGATTGACTCCCGTGAAGACGACGACGACGCCGATCGAGAGCGCTATTCGAAGCCACGTGCCGGTCGCGCCTGCGAGGAGTTCCGCCGCGAACGACCCGAACGCGAAGGCGTACATCGCCATGGTCCCGACGTACCCCACGATCAGGGTCCACCCCACCAGTCCCGCGACGTTCTCGTTCCCGGTGTAGTGTTCGACGAAGGTGAACGAGCCACCCTCTTCCTCGAGGTGGGCGGTGAGCCTCGCGTACGAGTAACCCGAGGCCATCGCGACGACCCCGGCGATCAGGTAGGCGAGGAAGGCTGCCGTACCGGCGATGTCGGCGGCGACGCCCAGAACCGCGAAGATTCCACCCCCGATGAGCCCCCCGACTCCCATGGCGACGACCTCTCGAAGCCCGAGTTGTTCCGACATGGTGGATGCGGATACTCCTGGTTCCGACGACGAACCGTTCGTTCGCTCGACACCTAAACGCTCCGGACGGCACAGGAGCACGCGCACGTCTGTGGCTCCGACGGCGACGGTGCGTGGCGACGGACTCGACCGGACGCCGAGCGTACTGCCCGAATGGACTCCTCGACGGGACTCACTGTCGACCCAGATTCGGGATTCGATAGCCACCCAGGGTCCTCCGCTGGCTACCGGTCCGGACTCACCTCACGCCGTCTTCTCGAACGTCGCGGCGCCGCTCTGCTCGACCGTGATGCGGTATCCCTCGTAGGTGAACTCGATGCGCAGTTGCGCGTCCGGGGACGGCGGGTCGGCGAAGATGTTGTCGATGACCCCGTCGAGCGTGTCGTACATCGTCCGCAACTGGGTGGTCTCTTTCGCCTCGAGCTCGGCGACGATCGTCGCGATCTGGTCGGACGGACTCTCGCCGTCCTGCTCCAGCTGGCGACGAACGACCTCGTCATCGGGATTCTCGTTCATCGTAGCTGTCTGTTCGGGGCAGTATTCTATAGAACCGACCAATCGACCATTCAACTGCGATGAATGTGGTAAGAACGCGACTCGTCATCCGACCACCTGTACGACCACCGTGACTGCGGATTCCCCCTCGCTCGTCGTCACTCGCAGGTCGACCGCAACCGCCAGCACCGTCGTCTCGCCGGCCCGTTCCTGAACGACCACGCCGTCTATCGCCGTGCAGGCGCCGAACCGCCGACTGGGTCCCGACGGGCAATTCGACCCGGCCCAGTCGGCAGCGGCCGACCGGTTCGAGGAGACCTGGTACGCGATACCCTCGCCGACCCGCGACGACTCGAGCGACCGGAACCTGGGTTCCAGCGACTGCCGGAGGGACGAGACGACCCCCTCGCGCTCGCTCCACGGTGCGCCCGTCGCGTCGCTTCCAGCCTCGTAGACGGCACGTTCCAGCACGGCGATGCCGTCCCGGACGGGCGACGTCGGGTCTTCGCTGGCGTCGACGTCGGGATGGGACCCGAGCTGGAGGTACGCGAACGTCAGAGGGACGAGTGCGACCGCGACGACGCCCGCAGCGACGAGGACGAGTTGTGCCCGGTCGTTCATACGTACCATAGGCGAATCGTCACGTCGCCGTGACCGGTCGGTACCGTCGCGACGCCGACGGACACGCCGGCCGGGACGCGGTAGCCGACGGACCCGTGCGGCGTCTCGACCCGGTAGAGCAGGTTCTCGGGGAGGATGCGTTCGATGCGGCCGTTCATCCGGTACGAAAACTTTACCTATAGCACTGCGACAGGGGCCTCATGAAAATCTATGAATGTGTTGACAGTCTCGGCCAGAGTGGTTTGACGGGATTCCAACAAGACCCAATTAGGCCAGAAGCCGCTCTTGAATCGATTCTCCACGCGAATCCTGAGCTGATTCTGGATGAACCGCTTCTCATCATTGGTCGCCAAGTTCGGTTGGATTCTGGCGTCCCTGACCTCATCGCTTGCGACCAGTACGGAAACATCGTCGTGGTCGAGGTGAAAATTGGGCGCTCTGGGACGGGAAGCGCGTCGGAGGAAACGATTCTCTCGCAGCCGCAGATGTATGCGAGTTCGTTGCAGTCTTACGACTACACGGCCCTGGATGAACTCTATCAAGATTACTGTAGACGGCTGGAAAACGGCGAATGGGAGGGAGCTTCGGCTGACGTTGCTGGTGACACCCTTCGATCAGCCGTGGAAGCTCGGTTCGGAAAAGAACTTGCAGAGCACGAGTTCAACACCTACCCGCGAATCGTGGTGGCCGCGGAGAAGATTACACCGCAGACTGCTGAACATGCCCAGTTCTTGGTAGACAAAGAAGTCCACTTCCAATGCATCGAAGTCCAACGATTCACCCGAGCAGGCGAAGGTGACCGTACTGTCTTCGCGAGATCGACCATCGTTGATTACGACCTCGATCGTGTTCGCCCGAAGAATCGGCCCAGACCGACGTATCCCGAACTCATTGCCGAAATCGTTGAACCCATCTTCCCACAACTTCGGGAGGCCGTTCACACCGATACGCTATCTGTTGCCTTCCCCGACGGATTCAACACTCGAGGAGCCGCCCTGGAGTCGCGACACCCCGCCCACCCGGAGGGCATTATTTACTACGTCTCACCCGAGCCAGACATGGACCGCGTCACTATCGGTGTCCATAACAAGAACGAGATTCCCGAGGTCGGAGAGAAAATTAATGCTGAGCGGGAGGCGTTCGAACAGGCGGGACTAACAGTCAAGGATAACCAACGGTACAACGTCGTCTGGAAACGATGGTCGACCGAAACGGTCGGCGAAGTTCGAGGCATTCGAGAAGACATCAGTGAACACTACAAGCGCATGGTGCTCTTAGGCCACGATGCACTGACTGGTAGAGGCGTATAGACCCTGCCGTACGTACGGTCAGTGTGGGTTAAAATGGGGGCGCGTCCCTAATTCTACAAAAACAGCCTTGTACAGTTTGAGCAGGGTATTATAGGCTAGGTACTACGACTTCTCACGGTCTCTTTCAGTTGAGCATGAGTCTGTTGGAAAGTTCTATTATGGTACCGCTGATGGGTTGGTCAATGCCGGAACCCCGCTTAATATCGACTATTGGGCATCTCTGTATCACGTATATGAAGAAGAGGCTCTGTTGAAACCCTCAGCCAGCGATTGGTTTCTGACCCCGTGCTGAATACAGGGCGCGAATGCCGCACTACCCTACAAGTTTAAACAGCACAAGATTCAACAGCGGAGTTTGTGTGGAGTGATACATGGAACGACTGCTTCAACTACATGTATTAGCACCGGAAGACGACGACAACCGGCTGGACAATATTCTGGATATTCTATCTTCTGAAGGGTTTCCAGTGGTGGATGATGGGGAGTTACCGCTCACCGATTCAGACGTGAGCTTCTCTACTTCATTATTTGAGGAACGTTCAGATAACCTTGAACAAGTTGAGCGAGTGAGAAGAGAACTCACCCAATTGTATGACGAGGGGGACATATTCAGACATGAGCGTCCGCTGAATATGGAATATGGTCGATCAGTAAAAGACCCTAGCGCTCACATCATCCTTCGAGTAACTAATCTCGGAATTACTAAGCCACGAATTCAATGGCGTCAATCGTTCGACCTACTGAACGCTCCACCACGGTCAGATGGGGTGAACGTTTACCATGCAACACCGAATTCTGTCTTTTCATTGGACGCCAACTCCGGCGAACTGACATGGGAACAGGATTTTGAGCGTATCAATAGTGTCCCCGAAGTAGCTGATGGGATGGTGGTGGCTAAAGGCGGTTTCTCCGTCCGAGCTTACGATGCGATGGGCGGAGAGGAATTGTGGGAATTCACGACCGGTGATAATCCGGATCAGGATCTCATCGACTCCCGAGTTGAGATAGGGCCGGAATCTGTCTACGTCGGGACGCGTGGTGGGGATGTCCTTGCTCTTTCGAAGGTGGACGGCTCTTGCACTGTTCTTTGCAGCTACCCTGAAGGAGTTGTTCAATTAGCTCACACGGGTGACGAGCTCCTTATCGGAACGCGTAACCCATCCGTGCACGCGGTTGAAACCGATGGGACACCAAGGTGGAAGCTAGACCGCAGTTTTGGGTTCGGTCCAATACGCAGTGGGATAATATATACAGCAAATGACAATCGGGTCGAAGCCATTTCACTATCTGATGGGTCCACGGAGTGGCGTAAGGAATTCACGGTAACAAAAGATGTCCGTAATCCAAGACGCGACACCGGTGAGACTACGGAAAAACAATATAAAGCATCAATTAATGGTCCTCTGGATATTGCAGCCAATCGGCTTCTCGTTCCGACGTTGAACGGGGTGTTCTGTGTCGCATTGGACACGGGCAGTATTACGTGGCGGTTTGACCCGCGAGACAACCAGCCCACCTCCCGCTTTCGTTCCGCACATCTCATTGACGACTGCACCGCGGTCGCCCTTGATTCCGATGGAACAATCTACTGTGTGGATTTCGAAACCGGAGTTCAGTTCTCGACGTACTCTTTCGGTGGGGAGACGATGTCGCTGGTTCCAATCGGGGATAGCGTAATCGCCGTGCCGGGGAACGAGATATTTCAGTTAGACAGTTTCCCAACGAGTCAGTGATGAAAATTATCTCGACGGGGAACTAGCATACTCATTTCGGGGATGATTCAATTTACATCCACTGACTGTGTGATGGTGTGGTATTGGATCCATCCTCTGCATCTTGCACGCCAGTGCTGTCCGCCATTGAGGACTTCAACAGAGCCTAAGAGGAAGATGAACAGTACGAAGACGCTCTCGAAGAGCCAGAATTAGTGGACAGAGCGCGTCGTCTGTAGGAATGGAAAGACCTGAGTCGCAGTATCGATTTTCGGGACATTGCTCCAATAATAGAAGGACTCGAGATGGAACGCTACCTTGAGCAGAAGCCAGCAAAAGCGGCTCAAGATCTATGTGTTACCCTTCGTGAGAACGGTATAATCAAGGGTCAGAGTCTCGTCACACCCGCGTTTCTTCTACATCTGGCTTCGAGCGGTTCACACGGTTCTTCAGCCAAATTCCCCATCTACGATGGGAGAGTTTGGAACGCGTACGTGTACTTATGGAGGTTCCGAGACGAGAACGAACGGTTGTACAGTGCTGCAAGCCAAAGCCTGGATCGAGATGGGGATTTCTGTCACAGTTTTCGAGTGAGTTATCCGGATAAATAACTCTCGCCAGTATAAGCAAGCTCTCTTCATGTTTGATGGCTATATCATGGATCTTGCATCTGGCGATGAACCGACTTCGATTGATACCATCGATGCGGTTCTCTCTCACCAAGAGGACGTACTTCGAGAAATGCAACTAACAGCAGACTACGCCATGGTCAATCTAAGCCGTAACTGAATCTGTGTTCTCGATGTCGCGAGGTATGTCTGGAGCCAGTAGATTCGCCTGTTGGCACAGATTGGAGGACTCATCGGAGAACACGCGAGAACTCATAATCTGAAATCGAGTCCTTCCACTGCGACAAGCGACTCACCCGGTCAACTCGTAGATGTCCTCCCGGTAGATTGGCTCGATATCCTCGTAGTAGGTGTGGATGTACTCGTCGATGGCACCCATCTCCTCAATGGTGGCCGCTCCAGGCGTGTCGCCACGCATGTACTTCAGGAGTTCACGATTGAGGTCCTGTTCGACTCGCCAGTACGTCGTGAAGCGGTGTCGACCGTAGTGACTGGTCACGGCTCGATGTTGTTCAGTCTCCTCGTACTCCGGGTGGAAATACCGCTTCCAGAATTTGTTGATGTCCTGTTTCTGGAGTTGCTCGTGGCTGTTCTTCGAAAGGAATACCCATGGCTCGTCGTTGTCTGGGCGGATGAGCAAGTACTCCAGGAGAATCTCCTGGGTCTCCGCATCCAGGGGCAGCACGCGGGAGCGACGCGACTTGTTCCCGCTACGGTCGTGGGGGATGAGAATCGCGTCCTCCCGACCATCCAGCAACGTGTGTGACCCGAATTCAGGATAGTAGTCATGTAGCTCCGAATCCGTTATCGAGAGCTCTTCCAGCCGGAGATTGCAGAGTTCGGTGGCTCGAAGCCCCAGTTTCAACTGCAGAAAGATGATTGCGTGGTCACGGACGTGGTCGACCGTCGCTAGTTGCGCTGCAAGTTCATCCACAGTGAGTCGCGGAGGCTCCTTCTGTTCAGGGTACGAGAGGTCGGTGGTCGACCGTGCCAGGCTGACCGGGTTGAAATTCGTTGGGTGGGGGAATACGGGGTCGTTCTGCCAGTACCGATAGAGGTCGTTCAGCTTCCTGAGTTTCTCTGCGACAGTCCGGGGGCTGTTGTCCGACTCGTCGAGTTCGTACTGCGCGAACGATTTCACGTGTGCGGTGCTCGGGCAGGCGGGATGCCGACCGACTCGGTCCATATGTTCGCACCACTGTCTCCAGAGGGTCTCGTAGAGCCTGATCGTTCTCGGGGTGATGTCACGGGACTCCAGCACGCCGGTCCGAAACGGCTCGAATGAGTCGACGGCCACCTCTTCGAAGGTGGACGAGTACTGTTCCAGTGGGTCGGTTTCGGAGTCGAACGCCGTGGCGAGCGTTTCTCGAACGTCGTCCGTCATCTCCCCTCTCCGTGCCCGCGCCGGATTTTCTCGTCCCAGATCCTCTCTGCTGCGTCGCCCTCGATGGCGGCCATCAAAACTGGGTTGTAGGTGTGCGGGTGGCTTCGGTTCCACTGCAACCACGTGTAGAAGCGTTCGAGTCGAGTCCAGTAGGTGTTGTACGCGGTCTTGAGCGTGAGCGTGTCCACGAGGTGTTGACACCACGCTTCGACGTCATCAGGCGTTGCGAGTGCGTGGTGTCGTCCACGGGATTCCACGTGGTTCGCCCACCGACGCCCCGCCCGTTCTGCCTCCTGTACCGAGCGGTCCGTCTTGTAGCGTTCGAGCAGAACGTCATCCATGAACTCGGCCCACATGTCTCGATTCTCGTACTCCGATTCGTACTGGCTCAACTGCCGGTGAACTGGGACGTCTTCGAGTCGCTTGTAGATACCAACCCGGTCCGCCGGGTCGCACGATTTGGTCATCGGTCGACCACCTGTTCTGGGGTGTCGTTTAGTCGTCTCACACGGGGGCTGGTTCGTATTCACTTATGAACTTCCACACTGAGATTCGTCCATCGCGCAGCCCGTTCACAACGATTTTCTCTGGTCCAGGTTCCACAATCGGTTCGAAGCGATTTCCGTTCCGCAGAGTGCTCTAAAGACTCGCTACGCTACTAGTGGTTGTTCCACAATCGGCCTCAACCCCCGCAAGTAGGGCTGTACTCCGGTTTGTGAACTGATTGTGGAGGGGGGTTCCAGCACGGGGTCGATGAGTGAGGAAATATCCAATGTCGTCGAAATCAGAAGGTATGGCTCGCAATGGGGGCGTTCGTGCGTCGTTCGACGTGCGCCAATTTTGGTGTCGAGAGGTCTCACGGGGAGGCCTGAGTTTCCACAATCGGTTGCAGTCGTGCGATTTTGTCTGTGAGGGGGTTCGTTGGACGGGACTGCAGGCTTCCTGCGAGATAGCAACCCTCGCGTTTCGGTCGAATCCGGGCTTATCAGGGGTCCTATACCGACATCGGGTTTTCCAGAACAGGCCGTCCGTTCGGCGCCGATCTCGTTCCACAATCACCTCCATCACAGCGGTAGCGTTCCTCTTGCGGGGGCTGAGGCCGATTGTGGACCGACGCAGACCGAGCGAGCGAGGCTATCGGGGGTGGTCAGCGAGTTTCAGGGCACTACGCCGATTGTGGAAGAACTGTCGAACTCGCCGACACGTTGAACCGGGCTGCTCGGTGCCCGACTGGTTGCCGACGATCAGCGACTGCGGTGCCTGGGGGTACAAATCGCTCCCGTTCCCTCCCTACGGCAACGAGGGGATGCTGGAGTTCTACGAAACGCTGGAGGTCTCCGTAGGCGTCACTATCGACCATCTCGTCCTCGGGTCGGGCAAGGACAAGGGGCGGCTGTACCTCGACGAACGTGCGTTCGACGGCGACTTCGGGAAGCGCGACCTCCCGGACGCACTCACCGACGTCGTCGACGTCATGGTCGACGAGTGGCCCGACGAGTGGCCCGCGTACGTCGACGAATACGAACCGTCGATACGGACCGACGCTGCCGCTTCGGTCGAGCCATTCGGACCTGACGAGTTCCAGGACGACGTCGACGCAGTCCTCGCCGAACTGGAACGCGACCCACGTGCGGTCTACCGTGAGAGCGACGCTGAGTTCAGGTACGAACTCACGCTCCGGAACGCCAAGGAGATGTTCGACCTGTACCAGGACGGCGACTACCCGTTCCGGTTGATGGTCGCCATCCAGGGCTGGGACCCCGAGTCGTACGCCGACGCGGCCGACGAAGTGCTCGACATCGGGTACAACTACCTCGGCATCGGCGGCGTCGCAGGGAGTCCCATCCACGAGGTCAGGAAGATAGTCAAGGGCGTCGGGAAGACCGTCAAAGCGTTCGAACGGGAGCACGACACCCGAATCGACTCGCACGTCTTCGGCTTCGCCAAGACGGAGGGATTCGAAACCGTCGGGCGGTCGGGGATGACCAGTTTCGACAGTGCGAGCATGCTACGCTCGGCTTGGACCGGGGGGGAGAACTACCGACTGGACCACGACGAGCGATACGACGCCATCCGGGTTCGCTATCCATCCAACCGCGATTCCCTCGACGAGGCGGTGGAGAAATCGCTTCGTGGGAGAGAGACCCTCGTCGCGCTCCGGGCCTACGCTGCGGGAGAACCGATTCCCGATTCGGTCCACGAGTGGCACGAGACTGCATCGGTCGTTCTTCCTGCAACTCGAGCCTATCTCCGGGACCATCGCCACGACGCCCGGTACGACGTGTCCCTGCTGCAGGACGTCGAGGCGACCCTCCGTGATGATTTCGAACACGCGCGGGAACTGCAGGCGAGTTTCAGCGACAAACTCCGGGGCAGACTCGTCAAACTGCTCCGAAAGGACGACCCGGACGACCCGGTGCCGTTCGACGAGTACGAGGACCTGCTCGACGTGGCAGAACGGGCGTTCGAAGCGTTCCCCCGGACGGATTCGGTCCTCGAGGGCGAAGAGACTGGAACCGCCTACGACCAGGTCTGGGCCGTCGTCCGGGACTATGCGACGTGGATCGGTGACGACGACCTCCTGGAGGCGTACCAGCAGACGCTCCAGAACCGACCGTGGGAGCAGTGTGAGTGCCCGATCTGTATCGAGAACGGTGTGGAGGTCTGCATCTTCCGCGGGAACGACCGGAACCGGCGGCGTGGATTCCACAACACGCGACGGTTCTACGACGAGTTCGCCGACGAGATTCCGAAGCTTCTCGTCGCGACGAAAGGTACTGCGGGGCTGAGTGGGTACGAGACGGTCGAAGCGTATCTCAGGGAGGAACAGCCAGAGTTCTGGCGACGTGTCCACGACCTTCCTGTCGCCGAGGTCGGGGTACTCGACGCCGATGGCGTGCGGGAGTGGTGGAGCGAGACACCGTCGGTCGTTTCGTTCTCGCCGGAACGTACGGCCGAGAGTCTGGGCGAGCAGACGGGTCGATACCAGAACCTGTTCCTCCTCACGCCAGACGGAGACGTCGACGACCACATCGCCGAGGCTGTGACGCAGAGCGACTGCGAACTACAGTCGTTCGAGCGACCCGACGAACTGCGGGACGGCGTGCTCGAAGCGTGCGGGCGGAACTACGTCGCTGGGACAGACTTCGTGCCCCATGCTCCCCAGATCGACACGCACGGAGGACTGGACGTGCTGGTCATCGACCAGTGTTCGGGGTCGAAGGACGTGCCCGGTGATGCGTACGTCTTCGACGCGGACGAGACGCTCCAGTTCTCGAGGGACGAGTTGCTCGCTCGCGCTAACGTTCACGGGGTCGCTGCCAAGGACCTGTATACGGGGCGTCAGCAGGGGTTCGTCAAGGAGGCCGTTCGCCGACTGGAGGAGCAGGGACACGACGTCCAGCGGTACTTCGTGAGCGCTGGATTCGGACTCGTCTCGGCGGACGACCTGCTGCCACCGTACGAGGTGACGTTCAGTTCGATGAACGTGGGCGAGATACGCGAGCGGTCCCGAGCGTTACACATCCAGGAGGACGTAGAGCGAGTCCTGGCGGAAGCGGACTACGACGTCGTCTTCTTCACGCTCGGGTCGGACTACTACACGAGCATCGACATCGACGAGATGGTACAGGAGGTACGTGCAGACCGCATCGGCGTGGTGTTCAACCGGGAACTCGTCGACGAGCAATTCGACAACGTCGTGTCGGTCGCTGCGCGGACGGACGATGCGAAAAATCACGGTACGATCGTCGTCGGGCTGAAGGGCCTCTACATGAAGAACTTCGCCAGGCGCATCGATGACGTCGACGTTCTGGAACCGACCGTGATCGAGGAACTCTGTCGCCGGGTGGACGGGCCTGCCCAGACTGCAGTCGAGAGATACCAGCGGTAGAGTGACTACTCAGCAACGAGCAACTCGTGGTCTGCTTCGAAGTTACTCCAGAGTGAGTCCACGATACTCCACACTGGTGCCAGTGGCCGGCGGTAAACCACTATCGCTCTCGGGTTTCGTGGCTCGACCTCTCTAGAGGGACTCTGTCCGGAATCCCATTCTACATTTAGCAACTACCAGTTGAACCGAGGGCCGCATCTGTGTCGGTATCCAGAGTCATGGACATTCTCCAGCAGAGAACGAATTGTTAAGAGGAGCCGAATTAGCAACTCTTAGAACAAGAATTAAGAAAATGTATTGACACCATCTTTTATGGTTGAAATCAGTCCGTCATTGGTTGGCCAAGAACAGAGCATTACCGTGGATGAACGGGTGGACGAGTTCCATAACCTAGTAAAGTACAGGTGCCAGCAGTTAGATGCACCATTCGGTGGATGGAGCGTATATCTCACGACACCCGAAGATCAGGTCCTGAGCCGTGGTGATCAGATTACTGGCTGGATTTTCGATATCGATGAGGAGCGGCGTACTCTTACCGTAACAACCCACGAACGGGGGAGAGCCGACCTTCACAACCTGCGGGAGGAACATCGGGAAGCAGCGAGTCACATCGTGGAACTGGCTACCTTGGACTCACCAACTGCAAGAGATGTCGACCTCGATCAGGTATCCCACTCAAAAGGGCTGTTGACGAGGTGTATCAAGAAAGACCGATGGGATTGGTATACGGTATTCGCTCTTCTTGACAAGCCGACTTCCGGGACGCTGAGACATGGCCAGCAAACACTGAGTGGGCTACGAACTGCAGCGGAAAGCGATGATGACGAAGCTATTCAAGACCGAATTGACCTTCTGAAACAGTCAGATATCGCAAACAGATTCGATGGGTTCGTTCAGGCGTTGAATCAGGGGGAGGAGTTTGCTGCAGTTGATGACGAGTTTCTGCTCAAAAAGTTACAACGTCTTGAGTGGGATGAGTTCGAATGTTTCCTCGCAGACCTTTGGGCTGAACGGGGATGGACGGTCCAGCTAAACGAAGACGACGCCGGGGGTGGCGATGTCATCGCCAGGAAGCCAGATTTGAATCTTCGGGTCGATATCGAAGCGAAGCAACGGAGCCCTGGGAACAGGCTCCATCTAGGAGAGGTCCAACGGTACGCTTCGATGGCCAGCAGGAAAGATACAGACAAGGCGATGGTGGTGACCACCGGCTCATTCACATCGCCAGCTTGGCGGGAGGCGAAGCGGAATAATTTCATATTGAAAGATGGCCAGGGGCTGCTTGAGATGATTCGTTCGGAGGGTCACTACCATATCATCACCGAATACATCGACTAACAGTTGGCCACCTGTGGACTGTGGGAGGTGTAGTTTTATATCAGTGCCCTTAGGGGGTGTGTAGCAAGAAAATTGTTGATAATTCTGGCGAGGAATTGCGGCAGCGAACTTTACGGACCGTGAGTGGGATGAGCGCCGGACGCCGGTTGCGAAGACCGACAGAATCGTACAGGATGTGGCGGTAGCACTGATTGAGGCGAGAGATATCGGAATGCAGGAGGTGACGGCGTTGTACCGGTCGTGTATGAACGACAGTACCTACCCTGTATCTAGCAAGCGCGGAGAGGTGGATGACCCCAATCTTCTAGATTATTTGAAACGAACAATTAAGAAACGGATTGATGAGGATGTTGGTAGTGTTGGTGGGTTGTTGTCCCCGGAAGCGGCGCCCACGAAAGCTGACTGTTATCACGCCACGCACCATCGTCTTCGCCAATGTCGTTCGACCCCGAACGCGTCACGACGGTCACCTTCGACTCGTACAGCACGCTCGTGGACGTCGACGCGGCCGAGAAGGCGCTCGCCGACCGCGTCCCGGACCCGGAGCCGGTGCGCGACCTCTGGCGTGCCCGGTCGCTCGAGTACACGTTCGTCGCGAACCAGATCGACGCGTACCAGCCGTTCTACGAGATGAACCGGGACGCACTTGCGTACGCGCTGGCGGCGAACGACGTGGACCTGTCGGCCGGGGAACGCGACGAGATACTGGCCGTGTACCACGAACTCGACGTGTTCGACGACGTCCGCGAGAGTATCGAGCGACTCCGGGGTGGTGGGTACGACTGTTATGTCGTCTCGAACGGGAACCCGGAGATGCTCGCCTCGATGGTCGAGCACGCGAACATCGGTGACCTCGTCGAGGACACCGTCAGCGCGGACGAGGTGCGGACGTTCAAGCCGGACGCCGAACTCTACCGGCACGCGGCGGCGCGGACCGGGACGCCTATCGACGAGATCGCCCACGCGACGGCCGGATGGTTCGACGTCGTCGGGGCGCGCCACGCCGGGATGCAGGCAGTCTGGGTCGACCGGAAGGGGCTGCCGTGGGAGCCGTTCGACGGCGACCCGCACCTGACGGTCGAGACGCTCGCGGACCTGGCGACGGAACTGGGCTGTTAGGGGCGCTGTCGAAATCCCGGCAGTTCGACACGCCCATCGCTGAAACAGCCGTAACGAACGACCAGTAGTGTCGGTTTCCTGGATGGTCACCGACGAATAGAGCAGGTGTCGTGGTCGGCTTGCTACCGGGTAGCGTGCGTGTGGCGCTCCGGCTCGTCTGCTCGGGACTCGCTGTTTGCCGACGTGGGTGGCGGACTGTCGGCGTCGGTCGGCCGGGGTGGTCTGTCATCGTCTGCACCGACGTGAGCGAGGGTCGCGCCGGCCAGCGTAGCGATAGTCAGCGGGAGAGCAACCTCGGCGACGGACTGAGAGAGAACGAGGAGGTAGAAGAGGAAGCTCCCGGCGTCGATGGGCGAGGACGAGACGAGTGCCCCGGCGGAGCCAAGGACAGCCAACGCGAGGACGACACCGAGCGCACTCCCCAGCAGGACTGTACGCGCGAAGTGACGAAACTCGCTCGACACGCCGTGGCGGGTCTCCAGGACGTAGCCAAAGGCGAGGCCAAGCCCGAGTACCAGGACTGGACCGAGGGTCCCGGAGACGTAGTTGTAGATGGTGACTGTCTCTCCCACTGTCCCGAGCGTCGGGACCCATCCCGGAGCAGGTCCCGCCGACAAGCGACCCGCAAGATATGCAGGGACGAACGCGACGACGTTCCGGATGGCGAGTCCAACCAGTCCCACGAGAGCCGCGGTTATCCCGAGTTGTTTCGTCTCCATGGTTAGTATTAATTTTCTGATGTAATAAGCACTTTCCCCACGGACTGGGCACGTTCGACTCGATTCAGAGATCGGGCCGAACCGAAATACTCGTCTCGCCCCGTAAAGTGCTCACCCACGAAAGCCGAGCAACCGGAGGCCGTTCAGCGAGACGAGGACCGTCGAACCCTCGTGACCGACCACTGCGAGTGGGAGCGGGATACCTCGGAGAAGGATCGTGCCGACCATGAGTGCGATCGCGCCGAAGGCGATGGCGAGATTGATGGTGAGCGTCCGGCGGGTTCTACGTCCGAGACCGAGCACGTAGGGGATCTTGCTGAGGTCGTCGCCCATCAGCACCACGTCGGCAGTATCGAGGGCGACGTCGGTCCCCGCGCCGCCCATCGCGATGCCGAGGGTCGCTGTGGCGAGCGCTGGCGCGTCGTTGACGCCGTCGCCGACCATCGCCACGTTCTCGTGTCGCTCGACCAGGTCTTCGATGGTCGCCACTTTCTCCTCCGGCAGCAGTTCCGCCTGGACTTCGTCGATGCCGACCTCGTCGGCGATGCGCTGTGCGACGCGCTCGTTGTCGCCCGTCAGCATGACGATGTGCTCCACGCCGAGCGAGCGGAGGTCGTCGATCATCTCGGCAGCGTCAGGGCGAACGGTGTCGGTGAAGGCGAGCCAACCTGACACGCTGACTTCGCCGTGACTCTCGCTGGCGACGAGGACGCTCGTTTTCCCCTCCTCCTCCAACGTCTTGAGACGATCGAGGCCAGGTTCGAGACCATCGATCGTCGCGTCTCCGAGAACGGTCTCGAAGTAACTGCGATTCCCAATATGGATAGTTCGGCCTTCGACGTCTGCCTTGACTCCCTTCCCCGCGACTGACTGAAACCGCTCCGCGTCGGGGACGTCGAGTGACTGTGCTTCTGCCGCCGTCACGGTCGCACGAGCGAGGTGGTGTTCCGAGCGGGCCTGCACTGCGGCCGCGATGGAGAGCAGCCCGTCCTCGGACCGTGTCTGGTCCGCCGTACCGTCACGGGCGAATACGTCGGTCAACTGCGTGTCGCCCCGTGTGAGTGTGCCGGTCTTGTCGAACGCGACCGCGTCGATGCGTGCTGCAGTCTCGACGTGTTCGCCGCCCTTGAACAGGACGCCCTGCCTGCCCCCGGACGCGATTGCCGAGAGGACTGCCGCGGGCGTCGAGATGATGACCGCACACGGCGAGGCGGCGACCATGAGCGTCATCGCGCGGTAGAACGTCCCCGTGAACTCGCTCCCGAGCGCGACCGGAATTGCGATCGCTGCAATCGTGAGTGCGAACACGCCGAGGACGTACGGTTGTTCGAGACGGTCGATGAGCCGCTGTGTCGGGGCCTTCTCGCTCTGGGCGCGTTCGACCATGTGGATGAGGCGGCTGATCGCTGACTCGTGAGCCTGTCGAGTGACTTCGATTTCGAGGCTGCCGCTCTCGTTGATCGTTCCGCCGAACACCTCGCCGCCGGGTTCCTTTGGCACGGGGACGGACTCGCCGGTGAGCGAGGCTTGATCTACGGTTCCCTCGCCGGACGTGACGACGCCGTCGAGTGGGATTTTGTCGCCGGGGCGGACGACGAACACGTCACCGACGGCGACGTCGTCGATGGGGACAGTGACTTCCTCGCCGTCGCGCAGGATCTGCGCTTCGTCCGGTCGCATCTCGACGAGTGACTCGATCGCCCGGCGCGAACGGCCGATAGCGTAGTGCTGGAGCGTGTTCGACAGCGAGAACAGGAAGAGGAGCATCGCGCCTTCGAACGGGGCCCCGATCGAGAGTGCGCCGAGCGCGGCGACGATCATCAACAGGTCGATATCGACCGCGCGGTGGCGGAGCGTCTCGATGGCTCCCTTGAGTCCGTACCAGCCGCCGAAGACGTACGCGACGCCGTAGCCGATCCACATGAGGAGTGGCGGGCCGTCGAGCCACCCTGTCGCCAGGCCGGTCACCATGCCGAGCAGCGTCAGACCGACGAACACCGCTTCCCGTCTGAGTTCCGAGCGAGAGGTCACCTCGTCGGGTGCCGTGTCGGGCTCGTCCTGAATCGAGACATCACGGTCGCGTACTGCGTGTCTGAGCGTCTCCTCGGAGGTGACGCTCTCGTCGTAGGTGATCCGAACGCTCCCCGTTCGGAACGAGACGTCGACGTCGTGGACGCCGAGTGTGTGACGGAGGTGTCGTTCGAGTGCTCGCGCGCCCGCTTCGCCACGACCGCCTCGTCGTTCGATTTGTACGGTACACGTCGATAGCGGAGGTGATTCTGTAACGGTCACGCGATCTCTCCATACAGCGTATGTTGATTTTGCATCGCAGGTCTGTTACTGTGTCTTCGTCTGACCGCATACGGGCTTTTACACTCTGGAACGCCGTCCTGTCCTTCTGGTCCGAACGACTCAGCTGACGATCGTCACCGGGATTCGTGATCGACGGGTGACTGTCTCGGCAACGCTCCCGAGGAGCGTACGGTCGATCCCCGAGCGGCCGTGGCTGCCCATGACGATCTGGTCGATGTCGTGGTCGTCAGCGTATTCGAGGATCGCTCGTGCCGGTTTACCGACTTCCGTGACGGTATCGAGTTCGATATTCTGTTCCGCTGCGAGGTCAGTGGCCGTCGTGTGGATTCTGGTTGCTTCTTCTTTAGCATTCTCGTACCAGTCCTCGGCGACTGGTAAGCCACCAGCCTCCACGTCGATAACCGAGTCCACCGGATTGATGACGTAAATCGAAGTGATGGGTGCGTCCGGGAAGGTCTCGATAGCGTATGTGAGCGCGCGCTTTGAAAGCGGAGAGCCGTCGAACGCGACGAGAACGTTGGCAGGCATGCGAAAACGGTTCGTGGTGCATCGAGATGAACGTACTGCTCCGCAGATCGCGTGGCGGGACTCAAAAAGCGGTGTGCTCGTTGAGCGGTGCGCTCGTCGGCGGAGTAACGACAGTCCTCGTTGTCGGCTGGTTCGCTGTTCGGAATTACCCCGTCTGGGACGGTTCAGGGCAGTTTCCCGGCGGACCTCTGGTCGGGGTCCTCGACTACTCCCTCGCAGGTATCGCCATCGTACTCACTCCCTATCTCGTCGGACTGAGGATGCTCGGTAGAGCGGTCGGCGGATACGTCGCCCGAGTAACCGAACAGCACTGACAGACCTGCAGGAAATCTACGAACTGCTTCAGTCGATATCGACTGAATACATCGAATCGGATCACTGTATAGACCCTCTGGGCCTTGTTTAGACGCGTGATTTCATCGGTTTGAACCCTCTAAGGCGCGTTCGATGTTTCGGACCGCCGATTTCATGACAAGTTCACGGAACTGACCGAACCACGTTCTCGCCCAGAGCGTATCTCCGTATCTGCGCCGGAGACCGAAAAACACTGATTCAGCGTTCGAGCGTTGATGATACGCCCGATCATGAATGAGCAAGTTTCTCGCCCATCCCAGCATCCCGGGATCTCGTTTCGGAATCAGTGGTGTGACACGTTCCGCACGTAACCGTGTGCGAAGTTCCTCCCAATCGTAGCCCCTATCCGCCGCGACAGTGCTTAAGACGTCGAGATTCTGCACCAGCACTTGCCAGCCGATCTGGGTATCGTGCGGTTGTTTCATCGAACAGTGTATATCTAGAATCGCACTAGTTTCACAATCGATGAGTAGCGTGGTCTTCACCGCCTCGAACGTGTAGTCCGTCCGTTTCGCGTAGTGCTGGCTCGCCTGGACCCGATCCACGCCGGTTGCGTCGATTGCCTGAACATCGCCGAGTTCGTACAGTTCGACCGATGCGTCGAGGATCGCTCGCCACCGCGTCATCGGAATCGCTTGCTTCCGCGCACACACCGTCGAGAAGTGCGGCAGCGTCTCGACCGTCAAATCGAGTGAGTTCGCGACGCGCGGCATTTCTCGCAGCACGTCCATCAGCTTCCGGTAATCGTGGCCGAGATACTCTTTGAACCCCTGAATCGCCAGAATCACCCAATCGGCATACCCCTCTTGACCGGGGCGGTATGCCGGAGCGGGCTCGCCAGCGACGGCTTTTTGGGCGAACGTTACGACTGTCTTCGCGAAGCGGGCGGTCTTGGTTTGCACACCGAACCCGTCCCGCTTCACTTCCTAGTAGATTCGACAAGTAGCGAGTATTGCTAGGACACTAGAAGTTACTAGTGACGATTGCTCCCGGTTGGTCAGGAGCGTCTAAACAGGGCCCGACCTCTGTATGCAGCACGGCGTTTGTGTCGTCAGTCGAGGACTCCAACAGACCTCGGAGATACCAGGCCCATTTCGAGGGTGACGAGCCAGGACCGGTAGCGACCCCATCAGAAACGGTGGGTGTTGCGGGCAACACATTCGGACTTGGCGAAGAAGACGGACGAGTAACGGGGTTTGCTGACGGTCCATTCGATGATTCCCTGGCGACATCCCTGGTAATTGATTGCCCAACGGAGAGTAAATACACTCATGGCCGTCGAGTCGGACTTGTTACTTCCTTTTCTCGCCGGGGTGACACTCGTCTTGACCGTTGCACATACGCTTGGAATCGTCGCTGATCGACTCGGGTTTGCACCGGTCGTCGGTGAGCTCCTCACCGGGTTGGTGCTTGGCCCCTCGATTCTCGGTTTCGTGGCTCCGCCCGTCACGGCTATCGTTGTCCCGGTTCCCGATCGGCTGGCAGCCCTCGCGTCGCTCGGGCTCGTTTTCCTCCTCGTATTGGCCGGAACGGAAGTTGACGTTCAGACGGTACGCCGCTATATTCGACCGACGATCGCGCTTGCTACCGGAGCCTCCGTCGTACCGTTCCTTTTGGGATTCGCCCTGGGATGGGCTCTCCCCGCGAGGTTTCTCGTCACTCCCGAGCAGCGACTGCCGTTCGCGCTGTTCTTGGCGACGGCGCTGAGCATCTCGGCGGTCCCCGTCGCCGTACGTGTGCTTATCGACCTCGACGCGATGGACCGAACAGTGGGCCAACTTACCCTTACCGTCGCTGTCGTTATCGATGCATCGGGATGGGTTGCGCTCACGATAGTTTCTGACATCGCTCGTGAGGGGCAGATAGATCTGTTTGGGGTCGGTCGAACACTCGTCGTCCTCGCTGTGTTCGTCGGGGTCGCTGTCGTTCTCGGACCGCGAATCCTCGATACGCTCTACGATGTCACCACATGCGTTCGATCGCCGGTGTTGACCGGGTTTTCGATCGTCATCGTCGTCGGGCTTGGGATGGCGGGTGCCTCGCTCGCACTCGGATTGGAAGCCGTTCTTGGCGCGTTCTTTGCGGGCGTTCTCGTGAGAAACCGACTCGATGCGGAGACCGAACGAGTGTTCCAGATGGTGACACTCGGACTGTTCGCGCCCATCTTCTTTGCGACGGCCGGGTTACAGGTTGACCTGAGTGGACTGTTCACGCTAGATACGCTACTGGTCGCAGGCGTCACACTCGCCGTTGCCGTGCTCGGAAAGGCACTTGGCGTGGTACTCGGAGCGACGTTCACGAACCTCACCCGAGTAGAAGTCATCTGTCTTGCCATCGGACTCAACGCTCGCGGCGCAATGGAACTCGTCGTGGCAGCCCTCGGTTTGACGATCGGAATCCTCACGCCCACCATCTATGCCGTCATCGTACTCGTCGCCATCGTCACGTCTGTTGTAACGCCGCCACTGCTCCGTCGTGCGCTCGCGCACCTTCCGAACGACGTACCCTCAGGGACGACGTGATACATAGTGCGAGCGCATACCTGCGTCTTCAGGCGCGGGTCGAGCGGACACTAGCGTACACACCACCGACGATGGCACGGCTGGATTTCCCACCGTGTACGATAGTTTAACAGACTGGACGGGAATAGTGTGTAGTGCGGATGAAGACCACACGACACGCAACGTATAACCTCAACTACCACATAGTGTGGGTACCGAAGTACCGTCAATCGGTACTCGTCGGTGACGTTGCGACCCGTGTGCGAGACATCCTCCACGAAATAGCCGACGAGAAGGGCTTGGAGATCATCGACCTCACCGTCCAACCCGACCACATCCACCTGTTCGTCAGTAGCCCACCGAAACACGCCCCGTCTCTCCTCGCCAACTGGTTCAAAGGCATCAGTTCGCGGAAGTACAACCATCGCTACGCCGACCACGACGGCGAGAAAATCGGGTGGGCGAGAGGCTACTACGCAGGCACAGCAGGACACGTCTCCAGCGAGACGGTCACGAACTACATCCAGCGTCAACAGACCTCATGAGCTCTGTTTGGCACACGAGAACCACGACGCGGTTCTCGGGACGTCACGAGGCGGACGAATCGTGACCGAGCTCACGAAGACGCTCGAACTGAAGCTCGTGGAACCGAACGCCCACAAGCATCGGAAACTCTGTGAGACGAAACAGGCGTACCAGCAGGCGCTCGAAGATGCGTTCAACGCCAACTGCACCACACAGTCGGCGGCCAACGACGTGGTGGTCACCTACGACCTGAGCGGGTACGCGAAGAACGCGCTCAAGAAGTACGTCCCGCAACTCTGTGGTGGGAGCTACGACGCGAAAGAGCTTCACGACGACCACCCCGTTCGGTTCACGAACGAAGGCCCGAAACTCGACCACAAACCACAGAACGCCATTGAGTGGTACGTCAAAATCCCACACCACGACGACTACCACCTCTGGCTCCCCGCACAACCGAACCCCGAACAACGAGAGTGGTTGGAAGCGTTGCACGCGGGAGACGCGAAGATGGGTGAGTGTCGGCTGTTCGACCGTGACGGCGAGTGGTACTTCCACATCGTCGCCACGCGAGACGTGGAGGACCGAGAAACCAGTTCGGCGGAGACGCCGATTGGGGTAGACATCGGGGAAGCCTCTTTGGTAACGGTGTGTCACCGTGACGAGCGCGGCTCCCCGACTGCACCCGACCTCTGGAACGACGAAGGCAAGACGGTTCGACAACTCCGCGAGACGTATTTCACGGCGACTCGACGCCTTCAGCAACGCGGAAGCGAACGTATCGCAGAGTCCTACGGCGACGAGTTGTGGCGACACATCGACCACGTTCTCCACACGGTCACGTCGGAGGTCGTCGCCTACGCCGACCAGTTCGAGAACCCCGTGTTGGTTCTGGAAGACTTGACGCATATCCGTGAGAACATGGACTACGGCGCGTTCATGAACCGCCGTCTTCACGGATGGGGGTTCGCCAAGATGTACGGTCAGATTCGCTACAAGGCGGCTGAGAAGGGGATTCGCGTGGAGACGGTGAATCCCGCGTACACCTCGAAGACGTGCCACTGTTGTGGAGAACAGGGCTACCGTCCTGACCAAGCAACGTTCAAGTGTTCCAACTCGGGGTGTTGGGTTTCGGAGTACCAGGCGGACGTGAACGCCGCGCTCAATATTGCAGACCGCTACCTCAGCGGAGAGAGCCATTCAAGAGAAGACACGAGTGGCGATGACTCGGCTGCGGAAGGGGGACGTTTGACCGTCCCACAAGACAGCCAAGCCGATGCTGACACCCAGCAAGAGACGCTTGGAACGTATGCGTCTTGAAACCGTAGGGCCGCGCTCGGCCTGAAATCCCATGGTGGGATTCCCGCGACTTTGGGCGCGGGAGGAGGTCAATCGTCATCGCTACCCGTCGTGTTGGACATCGACTTCAGTCACGGAATTGTCAATTGTAGGGACATGGGCCGACGCTGACCAGGCCTCGGGTTTCGTCGTTCCGTTCGGTAGCGGTGATCTCGTCGATGGGCTCTCACCGTGCAGTGGCCCCGTTACGGGAGAAGGTGCCGTGTTTTCGCGGCGGGCTCACGACCCGGTCGGCGACTGGTTTTATGGGGCTATCTGTGGACATCTCTCACGACACGCGATGGTGGGCGGCGGAACCGCTGTCCAGGTCGGTATTCTCGTTGCGACAGTCGCGGGGCTCTGGATCGGGGCCCGTCTCCTCGTCGATTCCGTGGTCCGGCTGGCCCGTCGGCTCGGGCTGTCGGAACTCACTATTGGCCTCACCATCGTCGCCGCCGGCACCTCCACTCCGGAGCTGGTGGTCACTGCTGACGCGGCACTGGCCAATCTGGGGGCGATCGCAGTCGGCAACGTCGTCGGGTCGAACATCTACAACCTCGCGTTCATACTTGGTGTCGTCTCGCTGGTCCGGATTATTCCGATCGAGCGGTCGCTGGTCCACCGCGACGGTGTGGTTCTGGTCGCAAGCACACTCCTCGGTGCCGCAGTCATGTTCGACCGCACGGTGTTCGGTGTCGAGGGTGCCGTGCTCGTCGTCTCGTTCGTCACCTACACGGCGTACCTACTCCGGACCGGTGCCGACCCCTCGGACACGGATTGCGCTCCCGAGAAAGAGGGCATACCGACGGCACTGACCGAACGTGTGACCTTCCGTGGGCGCGATGCGGTCCTGCTGGTGATGGGGCTCGCCGTGGTCGTGGTGAGCGGCGACCTGATGGTGGGGGCAGCCTCCACGCTGGCACAAACAGCGGGCATCCCCGACTCAGTCATCGGCGGCACCATCGTCGCTGCAGGCACCTCGACACCGGAGTTCGCCGTCTCGCTGGTGGCGATGCGGCAAGGACGGCTCGGCGTGTCCGTCGGGAACGTCGTCGGGAGCAACGTCTTCAACGTGCTCGGTGTGTTAGGCGTGGGGGCAGTCATCCGTCCGCTGTCGCTCGGGTCTGTCGCGCTCGAGTCCGTCGCATGGCTCATCGTCGTCACCGTGGTCATGGTCGCGGCGCTGTGGACGGGCCGACAGCTCTCGCGGCCGGAGGGAGCGTTGTTCGCTGCCTCGGAGGTCGGACGGTGGGTCCTGGGACTGCTGGGGCTGGTCGGATAAGAGACGCTCGGCTGCCATGAGCGGTCCTGCGGGAACCACAGTTCCTGCAGAGCACGTCGTTGAACCAGGAAGTCCTACCCCGATGCGGTCTGTTGTAATGAAGAATGCACCAGAAGCGGAGTTAACGGAGGATCCACCGAACTAGTGGAGAACGGCAGGTCGGTTCAATCCATCGTGACTGGTCTCGGTGTGACCGTTCTCACTCGCTCGCTGGTCGTTCACCCTCGTAGGCGTCGAACCAGCCGGTGACGGTCTGCTGGAGCGCCCCGGTCGTGCTGCCGAGGTTCAGCATCTGGTAGCCGTTCGTCGCTTTCTCGTTGACATCGTCCATGCCGAATCCGAGACCGCCGACGGGAACACCTGCATCGACGGCGTTCGACCGAACCGTCTCGACGGCTTCCTGCACGTCCGGATGGTCGATTTCGCCGGGACAGCCGAGCGACACCGAGAGGTCGAGCGGGCCGATGAAGACGAATCCCAGTTCCGGGACGTCCAGGATTGCGTCGAGATTCTCGACGGACGCCTCGGTTTCAATGGTCACACCGACCATCGTTTCCCGATCCTCGGTGGCGATGTAGTCGTCGGCGAGCCCCCAGCGCCGGGCCCGGGGCGACCCAAGTCCCCGATCGCCCGGATTCCCGTCGTAGCGGAACCGGGCGGATTTGACCGCCTCACGGACCTCCGTCGCCGTCTCCACGCGTGGCAGAAAGACGTTCCTGGCCCCGAGATCGAGCGCCTTCCGGACCAGCGTTGGGTCCGTGTCGGGGAGTCGGACGAGCAGTTCGAGGTCCGTCCGTTCGGCTGCGCGTAGGAGGTCCTCCATCCGACTCGCGTCCCACGGATCCGGCCCCCCATGTTCGAGATCGATCCAGACGAAATCCAGGTCGAGTTCACCGTAAAACTCCACGAGCGTGGGACTGTACGTGTTGTCGAGCAGGCCGAGCGCAACGCCTCCGCTCTCTAACGTGGCTGCGAGGTCGTTCGTCGACGCTGGATGGTCCATCGATGTATCTTCTGGCGCGGACGGGAAACATCTACCGCACAGGTGATGGAGACTCCGTTCACCACTCATGGCAAGTGCGGCACCGAGGGACATCAGAGCCCCGTAACGAAGAACGGTTCTCACCGACTGACGAAGTGACGGATCGTCGTTCATCTCGAAAGCTGAAGGATATCGAGTAGGTCCGACGAGGCTGCCACCCCCACCACCACGTAGGCGAGGAGCTCACACCAACGGGCGTCCACACAGTTATGCGAAATGGGCGCTTATTACACAGAGGATGTCAGACGACGAACGGAACCGAAACGAGAACCCAGACGACGAACAGCGAAAACAGCCAGAGCGAAAGCGAGAGGATGTGCGCGACCGCGCCCGTGAATCCCGAGCGATGAGCGGTGGCCCTGGTGGAAGGCTTGGTGACCTCGACGAGGCACTCGAAGCCCAAGACTATCCAACCACGACGGATGAATTGGTCGAGGCCTGTGGCGACTATGAGATCGAAACGCAGGGAGGGACGAAGTCCCTCGAAGAAGTGCTTGCCCCCACCGAGAATCAAACGTACGACTCCGCCGATGATGTTCGAAGCCGGTTACTGGGACTGATACATCGATAACCGCTGTCGTCTCGGTATCCACTTCGGTCCACTACCGGTCGGGTCCCTGCGGCAGGACGTTCGGCTCACTCCTCGTCGCGTGACTCGTAGGAGTTCTCGGATTCGTCGTCGGCGAAGAAGCCGAACGTCTCGTCGTCACGCAGGAGGTAGTCATTTTCGAGCATCTCTACCGAGTGTGTGAGCCAGCAACGGGTACTCGCCTGGTTGTAGACTGGAGTGCGGTCGGGGACGCCACGCCGACCTGAACGTTTCAGGGAATCTCGCACAACGGGAGGGTGAACCATGGACGGCGTAGCAGTTCGGCTGACGCGACCCGTGCTACCTCGCGGGCTGAGTAGCCAGCCGTCGTCATCGGGTTCCGCCCGATTGCTCGTGGAACGTCTTTCCACGGTGTTGACGCCCGCTGTATGCGGGGCGGAAGGTCCCATCGACAGGGCTGTACGCGCTGAAAAGCACGTCCGTGGTCACAACTGGACGGCGACCTTCGACGTTCCACGCGAAAGCGTAACTCGAGAACCGAGGAAACGCGCAACCTGAATATCCCCTTCGGGGAATCCTCGCCCTGTAGGGCGGGGGTGATGTCAACCGCCAAGCCACCAGCCGTAGAGCTGTGCCTGCTCGTCAGTGTCGGGATGCTTCTTCGAGTTACCGTAGGTCTTCCCCTTGAGCAGCTGACGTTCGACCGCGTTCGCGGCAAGCCGAAGGGCGTGAGAGGCACCGTAGCCCTCCCCATCGGCCGTGAAGTAGCCGCGGTCGGTGACCAGTCGGATTCGTGCCAGTATCAGCGGCACACCTCGATTTTGTTCCTTGTGCTCCTGCAGTTCGATGCTGGCCTTGATAACGTTCATCTCAGCGTACTTCGAGGTCATGCTCTCGATCAGGGCGGCGACGTCGTCGTAGTTCATCCCCTCCAGCAGGTCGAGCCCGAACACCTGCACGGCGTTCCGGTCATCGCGCTCCCAGGTGAGCGCCTCGATGACGTCCGTTTTCGTGATGATACCGATCGGCTCGTCGGTGTCGTCGGCCGTGACGACGAGCGAGGAGATCTCCCGCTCGAACATCGTCTCGACGACCTCGTCGAGTGGCGCGCTCCGCTCGACGGTCACGACTGCGTCGGACATCAGGTTCCGTACCGGAAGATCGAGCATCCGGTCGGCATCGCCCTCGCGCCCGCCGAATCCACCACGGTTCTGCCTACCACCGCCACGGCCACCGAAGCCGCCCGACGACCCACCCTGGCTCTTGCTGCCGCCCCGCGTCGTGAACTCGATGACGTCGTACAGGCTCAACATTCCCGCGAGCTCCTCCCCGTCGACGACCGGGAGATGGGCGGTCCCGGCTTCTCGAAGCATGTTGAGCGCTTTCCCGATCGAGGTTTCGGGGGCCGCACTGATTAACTCCGCCGTGTACGCGTCGTCGACGGTCGCCGCGTCGAGAAACGGACGGACAGCCTCGAGCACGGCATCGCCAGTCACCACACCGACGACACGGTCATCGCGGAGTACGGGGAGCGTTTTGGCGTCGCTCCCGATCATGAGTCGCGCAACCTCGCGGACGTCCTCGGTGCGGTCGACCGTCGGGACGTGCTGGATCTGTGAGCCGACCTTCGCAGACGGCTGGTTGGACGAGGACGCCAGCTGTCGGCGACTGACGACGCCGCGATACTCGTCGCCGTCCGTCACGATGACGGCATCGAGTTCCTGATTCTCGAATGCCCCGGCGACTTTCGAGAGAGGGGTTCCGATGTCGAACTCCGTGAATTTTGTTGAAAGGATCTCTGAGATATCCATGTGTTACTCTCTACTAGGAGGGACGCTGGACGGTTATGCTTGTTCCACCCCTGATTCAGCCCGGTCGGCTACCGGACGAACCTCGTGGTCTACGGCCCCGGCGGCTACAAGTTCACCGACTTCGCTCGCGTCGGTGCGCCGCTCCAGTTCCTCCTGACCGTCGTCACGACGGCCGGCATCGCGTTCTTCTGGGGCCTGTGACGCGACAGAAACCCGACTGGGACGTGCGCCAAGTAGGCGCGACAGCAGCCACCCCCTACAAGGCCCTCACACGCCAATACCGGTGTATGGTAGAGTTGATATCTATCGGTGGATTGTTCCTCGCGTTCTTCCTCGTCGTCATGAACGGGGTATTCGTCGCCGCAGAATTCGCGTTCGTGAAAATCCGGCCGACCCGGGTGAACGCGCTCGTCGACCGCGGGAAACCCGGTGCGGGGCTAGTACAGGATGCCATCGAGAACCTCGACGGCTATCTCGCCGTCAGCCAGCTCGGGATTACGCTCTCCTCACTCGGCCTCGGGTGGATCGGTGAGCCAGCTGTCGCAGCGCTCATCGAACCGGTTCTCGGGGCACTGTTACCTGCAGGCGTCATTCATCTCGTGGCGTTCGCGCTAGGATTCGGTTTCATCACCTTCCTCCACGTCGTCTTCGGCGAACTCGCACCGAAAACCTTCGCCATCCAGGAGGCCGAACGGGTGGCGCTCCTCGTTGCGCCGTTCATGAAGTTCTGTTACTACCTGTTCCTGCCCGGCCTCGTCGTCTTCAACGGCACTGCCAACTACTTCACTAGCCTGGTCGGCGTCTCGCCAGCGTCCGAAAGCAAAGAAACACATTCCGAGGAAGAGATCCTGATGATTCTCACGCGCGCGGAGGAAACGGGACACGTCGACCTCGACGAGGTCGAGATGATCGAGAGCGTCTTCGAACTCGGCGACACGCTCGCCCGGGAGATCATGGTTCCACGCCCCGACGTCGAAACCGTGTCCGCCTCGATGACGCTTTCAGAACTGCGTACGGTTGCCGCCAGCGGGACCTACACTCGCTACATCGTTCTCGACGAAGACGGAAACCAGCCAGTTGGGTTCGTCCACGCGAAGGATATCCTCCAGGCGAGCGAAACCGAAGCAGATCACGACTCGACCACGGCACGTGACCTCGCACGCGACGTCCTGGTAGTCCCGGAGACGCGGCGGATCGACGCAATCCTCGCAGAGTTTCAGACGTACGGTGGTGGACAGATCGCCGTCGTCATCGACGAGTGGGGTGCGTTCGAGGGGATCGTGACCATCGAGGACATCCTCGAGGAGATCGTCGGCGACATTCGAGACGAATTCGACACTGCACCGCAGGGCCCCGCTATCAAGCAGCGAGACGACGGAACGTACGTAGTCGACGGTGGCGTTCCCGTCCAAGACGTGAACGAACGGCTCGGCGCCAAATTCGAGACCGACCAGGTCGAGACGATCGGCGGATTCGTCTTCAGCCAGCTCGGACGAGAACCCGAGGTCGGTGACCGAACCGACCAGCAGGGATACGTCCTCCTCGTCGACGCTATCGACAACGCGCGAATCGAACGCCTCGTGATCCAGCCACCCGAGACATCCCAGACGGAGACGACTGAGGAGTGAGTCTTGAAACCGTCAGGTCGAGCACACGCTCGGCCCGAACTCCCGTGGTGGGAATCTCGCGTCTTCCGGCGAGGGAGGAGGTCGATCGATGGGTTTCGTGGTCTCTCTTGAAGCGCGGTAGATTCCATTTGGGTTCGTTGAAACCCTCGAATCAGAGAGTGGTTCCAGTAGCGGTGCTGCATACACAGCACGTATCGGTCACCGCTGAACAGGCTATCTGAACAGTGATTCAAGCCGAAAACACTATCTGAACGCTAGTTCAATCGACGGTGATGGCGACGACGGCAGACCGTATTCGACACCTCCTCGCCGACCAGCTGGAGGAGTGCTGCCAGTCCGACGTCGAGGAACGTCTCACCGAACTCGACAGCCTCGCAGAGCGCGCGTTCGCTGAAGACGACGCCCGCGCCGTCTTTGCCGTCCTCGGCGACGAAACACGCTATCGACTCACCCGCGCGCTCGCTGTCGCGGACGACGAACTCTGCGTCTGCGAACTCGAACCGCTCGTCGACGTGAGCGAGAGCGCCATCAGCCACGCCCTCTCCGACCTCGTCGATGCCGGACTCGTCACCCGTCGCAAAGACGGGAACTGGCGATACTACACCGCTACCTCGCTCGCAGACGCCCTCGTCGAGACCGCCGACCGCGACGTGCGCGACGAGTGAACCCCGACCTCGCCACCGAGAACCGACTCGTCCCGGACACCACGGGGAGCAGCAGTGTCGCCGCCACCGACTACCCACAGACAGAACAGTGACAGAATCCACCGACTCAGACCCGACCCGAATCGCCTTCGTGTGTGTGCAGAACGCCGGTCGCTCCCAGATGGCCTACGCGTTCGCGCAGCACGAACTCGAAACCCGAGGCGTCGACGACCGCTTCGAGGTCGTCACGGGCGGGACACGACCGGCCGCCCACGTCCACCCCGAAGTCGTCGAAACGATGGCCGACGACGGTATCGACCTCGGCGACCGGACGCCACGCGAGGTGACGTTCGGGGAGATCCAGGGGAGTGACTACGTGATCACGATGGGGTGTTCTGCGGACGACGTCTGTCCGGCCGGCTGGGCGGGCGAGAACCGCGACTGGGACTTGCCCGACCCCGACGGGAAACCGGCGGACGAGGTCGCAGAGATCCGTGACGAGATTCGGCACCGCGTCGCGGAGCTGTTTGACGAACTCCAGACCGACGGATTGTCCTGCTGCTGAATCCAGTCCCACTATGCAGCACGCCGGTTCTGACGGTGACCGAGTCGGTCACGGTAGCTGTATCGGATAGCCTGCGCGAACCGGTCAGACGATGGCCGGTCGCCGTATCCCGCGAGGCCACTTCTCTCTGCGTTCCCCTCACAGATACCGGGGGATTCAAACTGGCATCCCGAGTACAATCTGGACAGTGAGATGGTGTCACTCGAAATGGTCGTTCTGGCTGCTGTCGCGCTGCTGCTGCTGGGTCTCGGGTACGTGTTCGCGTTTCGCGTCGAGACGGCGCTGGCGTTCCAGCGGCGGTACGCAGAGGCGGTGAGCTCGGCCCCACCCTCGGAGCAGCCCGAGTACTACGAGGACACGGCCGAACATCGGGAATGGACGTTCCGATTCGGTGGGGTCGTCCTCCTGATGGTCGGTGCCTTCCTGCTCGCGATGTCGGTGTACGGGGCGTTCTTCGTCGGGTCGTCCCCGTAGAATAGCTGTCCGCTTCTACGACAACCGTTCTGGAGAGTCGAGAGACTCGCACACCCGATGTACAGTGGCGTCGTTCGATTGCGATCCGGTCGAACTCGGTCGGAGCGTACGCCTCACTGGTGGTTCTCGAACCTACTCCTCACGAGTCGAATTAGGGAGTTCGATATCTTCGTCTTCCGGCATCACCGTGCCCGCCCCGGTGTCGTCCGTCCGCGGCATCGCCCCGGCACCGATGGTGTGCTCCTCGATCCACTCGCGGGTATCGATCGGCACGAACCGTCCCTCGTCTTCTATCGGATACCGAATCGGCTGGCCAGGTTTGACCGGGAGTACCTCGGAATCCTCTACGACGACGGTCCCGTTTACGACGACGTACGGGATGCCGGTAGATGGCAGGCCGTTCTCCCCGTGTTTGTAGGTGGAATTGTCGGTCACTGTCTCCGGGTCGAACAGCGTCAGATCGGCGACGGCCCCCACCTGGACGCGACCCCGCTCTTTCATGTCGTCGATGCCGGCGTCCCCGAGGTGCTTCGCAGTCCAGTAGCTCAACTGGGCGAGCGAGAACATGAGTGGGACATCGTGCTCTCGACCGAGCCGTAGCGTCTTGGCCATCGCTCCTGCCGTGCGCGGGTGGCCCGCGTACGACTCGTAGTCGGCGTCCCACGGCAGCAGTTCACCGTCGTCTCCCACGCCGGCCATCGCGTCGGTGGCCACGGTCATGTGCGGTATCTGCAACCAGTACGACATCCACCGGTTTCGCGTAGGAAAGAACACGACGATGGTATGGCCAGGATCCTCCTCCACCAGGTTCTCGTACGCTTCCTTGTCGAGGAACGAGTCTCTCACTGGGTCGTAGATCGTCTCCTCGTAGACGTTCCCGTACGTCTCTTCCCAGACCTCGGGGCGGAGAAAGTCGGCGCTCACCACTGTCGACCCGGCGTCGTACGGATAGTGCTCTCCCCACACGTTGTAGCCCTTCTCGCGAGCTAGCCGCAACTTCTCCTCGTTCTCCCACCAGCCGTAGTCGTTGTCGTGACAGAGGATCAGTGGCGCGTCGAGCAGCATCGCGTTGGTGAGCACCTCGTCGAGGCCGATCGGTGCCTCCGTCGGCGTCTGGCTGCTCAGGTGGTATCGGGTGTGGACCGACGTTAGCCTGTCGTAGCGTGCGGCCGTCCGCTGGGCCTCGAACTGCTCGTAACTCGTCATTCCACGGGCCATGTACGCCGCGCCGACGCCGACCCCGAGGGCACCCTGGCGGAGGTCTTCGTCCAGTAGCTCCATGACCTGGTTCATCTGTTCGACGTCGCTCCGGGTGACGGACCAGCCCTGGACGCCGTCTTCTGCGGACTCGTTGAGGTAGCTCGGTCCGTTCGAGAAGTCGATCGGTTCCTCGATGTCGACCTCGGGGTCGTGGACGGCCAACCGGGCGAAGTTGAGGCTGGCGGTCGTGCCGTAGTTCACCTGCCAGCCGCCCGTAGCCTTCTGCTCGTACCAGTCACCGACGTGGAGCGCGCCGAGTTCGAGGTCCATGCCGGTCGTCGTCCCGTCGCGGAGTGCCAGCTTCGTGGCGAACGGATCGACCGCGTGGAAGTGCGTGTCGATGAAGCCGGGGGCGACGACGAGCCCGGTGGCGTCGATGGTCTCGTCACCGGAGATGTCGTCGGTGGTTATCGCCTCGATACGGCCATCGCTCACGCCGACGTTCTTGACTGCGTCGAGCATCGTCTCTGGATCGATGACTCGTCCACCGGAGATGACGAGGTCGTAGTGTTGCGTAGTCATGTTTGTTCGACCGAAGGGTCCATTCAGTGAGTGTAGCGCCCCCGGTTGCCCGTCGAATCGACTGCCTCAGACTTTGTTATGAAACCAAAACCGTCGTAATTATCCCGTACTGCCGGTTGTCCAATTTCGACCCCAACTAACGGGCGCTTACCCCGACGGGTCCGGCGACCGGGTTTTCGACGCCCGGATCGGGCGGCGGCCGGTCACCCACCGGTGACGCCCCCGGCCTAGGCCCTCGCCTCGTCCTCGAGGCTCTCGACGACCCGCGAGTTCAGGGTGCCGTTGATCGGAATCAGGAGGACCCAGGTGAGCATCGCCCAGACTGGGTCGACGCTCGCCACGGCGATCGAGCCGGTGAACACGATCGGTGAGGCCAGAAAGCGCGCGGCCTGGATCCCGACGGCGCGGGAGGCGATTCCGTCCTCGATGAGTTGCTTCCAGGACGCGTAGATCCAGAGGGCGGCGAGGGAGAAGCCGGTGAGTGCGAGGACGGCAGCGATGAAGGAGACGCCGAAGCGGTTCGGATACGTGCTGAAGACGCTCGTCCCGTAGGGGACGAACGCCACGAGGAGCAGAAAGAGGAGGTTAAGCCAGATTACCCCCCGGTCGTGGGCCTCGATGTGGACGAAGATGCGTCGGTGAAGCATCCAGTAGAGTCCGATGACCAGGAAGCTCAGTACGTATCCGAAGTACTCGTGCCACTGCTCGAAGACGAGCTCCGCGACGACCGACGGGGGCGTACCTGCCGGGACATCTGGGACGGTGATGTCCAGGACGAGCAGCGTGATGGCGATGGCGATGACCCCGTCGGAGAGCGCGAGCAACCGGTCGGTCTCCTCAGATTCGCGTCTGAAAGGGAGTGCCATGAGGTCCGCTACGGGTTCCACTGCCATGGAGATTGGCGACGAGACGGATACTGGGGCGACTGGAAGAAGGGGAACCGGTGTCGACGTTTCTCGGCAAGGGCTTCGACGAGGCCCGTTCGACCAGTCAGGGGCCCGCTTCCGGACCGGTGCCCTCGGCCCAGAGAAGAGCCCAGACGACAGACCGGCCCGTGTTCGCACCGGGGACGAATCCTTTGGTTCGTCCCACCAATAGTGATGTATGGTCGTATACGCCGAATTCGAGATTCCCGCACGTGGATTCCGAATCGGCCGGGCGTTCAGTACGCTCCCCGACGTTCGCGTCGAGGTCGATCGGATCGTCCCCATGGCAAATTCCGTGATGCCGTTCATCTGGGTGCAGGGTGCAGACCCGGACGAAGTGATTCCGGCCACGCAGGCGGAGGGAGCCGTCGAGCACATCGAGGTGCTCGACACGCAGGAAGGGGCGGGATCGCTCTACCGGGTGGTGTGGAACCGGAGGTTCAGGGACGTCGTCGTGGAGATCGCTGACGCCGACATCGCGGCCCTGTCTGTAGAAGGAACCGCCGAACGCTGGTGGTTCGAGTTCCGTGCGGCGAGTCGAGAGCCGCTCGCCGAACTCCACGAGCATCTCGAAGACATGGGGGTCCCCACGACCCTTGTCAGGATACACGACGTGGATTCGAGACCTCGAACCGAGCGACTGACGAGTTCGCAACTCGAGGCCGTGCAACTCGCGTACGACCGGGGGTACTTCAACGAACCTCGTGACGTCAAGCTCGAAACGCTAGCAGAGGCGGTCGGTATCTCCCGCCAGGCGTTCGCCGGTCGGCTCAGGCGCGGCCTCCGGACGCTCGTCTCGACGACGGTCCTCGAATCCGGGAGTGAGTGAGACGCTATCGCGCTGGGATTCACGCGACGCGAGTGTTTCCCGCCGAACGTAGCGACTCGCGTTCGACCGGACGATGTTACCTGGGTAAGAACAATTCCTACACACCTGGCAGTGATACGCTCCCCCGATGGAAGACAGTGAATCACGACTGATCGAGATCGTCGAGCGAGTCGCCGATCACGAGGAGATTCCCGCGTCTCAGCTCCAGCCGCCGCTGTACGAGGCGATCGATACCGATGCGCTCGAATCCCTCTTGCGTGGTTCAGATGGCCCACCGGTCGAGATACGGTTCGAGTACGCCGGATACCGTATCCGTGCCAAGTCCGACGGCACGTTCGAGGTCGCGGAACCGAGTGCCACGGCTACGTAGTCCAGCGCACGGTTTCGATTCTGATGGAGTACTCGTCGGTAGGGGACGAGTAGCTTCACCGCCCTGCAGGGCGGCGGACGTCACCCGGACGGTCGGCACTCGAGCAGGGTTCCGTCCTGCGGGTCCGTGGCCTCGTCTGTCGTGCGCCGGACGACCTGGTCGTCGACGTAGTACCACGCGGTCCACCAGTAGTCCCCGTGGAAGCTGTCCGCCTCCGCGGTGAGTTCGACCGGCGTGCCGTCGACGTCGACGTAGAGGGAGTCGCCGTGGCCCGTGTCCGAGAGCGGCTCGAAGTCGTCGGAGAGCGACGCGAGCAGGTCGACGTACCGGTCGACCGTCTCACCGGGCTGGTCGACGTGATGGTCGGCCGTCCCCGTTTCGGCAGCCTCGTCGAGCACCTCGGTCAGGACCTCGTCGTCGACCTCGCTCACCGGGACCACGTCGGCCCCGTCGGGTAGGGTTGCGGTGCGTGCGGAAAGCGAGAGGGTCGGCCTGTAGACACCGCCACTGCCGGAGTACGAGAGTTCCCAGCCGTCCCTGACGTCCGTCGGCGAGGTGGCGTCCCCGCTCAGCTCGTAGGAGTCGAGTCGCGACTCAGGTTCGTACTCGACGACGACGTCCCGGTAGTACGCGTGTTCGTACGACTCGACGAACGACTCGACGGTCGACGCGTCGAGTTCCGTGGGCCACTCGACGTCGAGCCCCTGGGTCGTCGGGCAGTTCTCCGGCGGTCGGGTAGTCTCGTCGCTCCCGCCCGGGTCTATCTGGGTCGTACAGCCGGCGAGCGAGAGCGTTCCACCAGCGACGGTGGTCAGGAGGGTCCGACGGTTCATGGCTGCCGATTGTCCAACCGACGGCAAGTGTTTTGTGCAGTATCGGACAGGTGCTCGGAACGAACGCACAGACTGGATACTCGACGAACGTGTCCGTGCTCGACAGGGCCATCGGTCTATACCGACGGCGCGCGAAGACCGGAACATGGAACTCACCGCCGAGGAGATCGACATCGGGACCCGGACGCCCACCGTCCTGTTCAACTCGCGGGACGCGGGTGAACTGGGGCTGCATCCCCTCGACAGGATTCGGATTCGACACGCCGACCAGGTCTCGACCGGAATCGTGGAGATCACGGACGAACTCGTCCAGCCGGGCTCGCTCGGCGTGACTCGGCCACTCGGGCACATCACCGGGGACGTCGAGGTCTCTATCGCGTCGAAACCGGACTCAGTCGGCCACCTCTCGAAGAAACTCAACGACGTCGAACTCGAGATGGACGAGATCGGTGCCATCGTCCGCGACATCAACCAGGACCGCCTGAACGACGTCGAGTTGAGCGCGTTCGTCTCCGGGGTGTACGCGAACGGCCTCTCTCGCGAGGAGATAATGTGTCTCACCGAGTGTATGGTGAACGTCGGCAAATCGATCGAGTGGGGACGGAGTCCCATCGTGGACAAACACTCGATCGGCGGTGTCGCCGGCAACCGGGTCACGCCGATCGTGATACCCATCGTCGCTGCGGCAGGGCTCACCATCCCGAAGACGTCGTCCCGTGCGGTGACCTCAGCAGCAGGGACGGCGGACACGATGGAGGTCTTCTGTGACGTCGACTTCACCATCGGCGAGATACGGGAGATCGTCGACCGGACGAACGGCTGTATGGTCTGGGGCGGCGCGATGAATCTGTCGCCCGTCGACGACAAGATCATCCGGGCGTTGACGCCGCTCTCGCTCGACCCACCGGGGCAGGTCATCGCGTCGGTGCTCTCGAAGAAGAAGAGCGCTGGCGCGACGCACGTCGTCATCGACATCCCCTACGGCGAGGGGTCGAAGGTCGAGAGCCTCTCCGACGCGCGCGAGATCGCCGAAGACTTCAGCCGCGTCGGGAGGAACCTCGGGATGGACGTCGAATGTGCCATCACGCGCGGCGAACAGCCCATCGGGAACGGTATCGGACCGGTGCTCGAAGCCCGTGACGTCCTCGCCGTGCTGGAGGGGGACGGTCCGCACGACCTGCGGTCGAAGAGCGAACGCCTCGCACAGATGCTCCTCGACGCGACTGGCACCGAGGAGAGCGCGTCGCACATCCTCGAAACGGGCCAGGCGCTCTCGAAGTTCAGAGAGATCATCGGTGCACAGAACGGGGACGCCGACGTCGCCGCCGGGGACCTCCACCCCGGACCACACGAGTCGACGCTCTCGGCCAGCCGCGACGGCACGGTCACACACGTCGACAATCGGCAGGTGAACGAACTCGCGAGACGGGCGGGAGCGCCGAAAGATCCCGGGGCAGGCGTGTTGCTCCACTGTCGAGCCGGTGACACGCTGCACACGGGCGACACGCTCCTCACGATGTACGCCGAGAAGGGAGAGAAACTGGACCAGGCGGAATCGTTTCTCGCAACGGCGGACCCCGTTCGAATTCTCCCGCCCGACGAGACGCTCGTCGAGCAGCTGTGAATACTGGGGGATTCGGATGGAAGCGTCTCCCCCCGACGAGGGTCGTCAGGTCGAGAGGTCGACCCCACCGAGTCGTCGGGCGTTGACGGCGACGATGACCGTACTCGCGGACATGAATACGGCGCCGACAGCCGGCGAGAGGAGGATGCCGATGGGAGCGAGTATCCCCGCGGCGAGCGGGAGCGCGACGACGTTGTAGCCGGTGGCCCACACGAGGTTCTCCTGCATCTTCCGGTAGCTCGCCTTCGAGAGTCGGACGAGTCGCACCACATCTATCGGGTTGTTGTCGACGAGGATGATGTCGCCCGACTCGATGGCGACGTCCGTCCCGGAGCCGATGGCGATGCCGACGTCGGCCCTGGCGAGGGCGGGGGCGTCGTTGACGCCGTCGCCGACCATCGCGACCAGTCTCCCCTCGGACTGGAGCGCTTCGACCTTCGTGTCCTTCTCCTCGGGGAGTACCTCCGCGAAGTACTGGTCGATGCCGAGTTCGTCGGCGACGGCCCTCGCGACGTCCTCGGAGTCGCCGGTCAGCATCGCCACCTCGATGCCCATCGCGTGCAGTGCCTCGATGGCCTGCCTGCTCTCCGGCCGGACGACGTCGGCGAGCGCGAACGCGGCGACGACCTCGGATTCGTCACGGACGAGGTAGACGACGGTCTGGGCGTTCGCGCCCGCGTCGTCTGCGAACCTGCGTATCTCGTCGGGTCGCTCGACGTCGAGTTTCTCGACCAGGTTCGGCCCGCCGAGGTGGACCGTGTCGCCGTCGACGGTGGCTCTGACGCCGAGGCCACGGAGGTTCTCGAAGTTCGAGACGCTGGCTCGCTGGACGCCCCGTTCCTCGGCGGCGGTCCGGATGGCGCGAGCGATCATGTGCTCGGAGTCCCCTTCGACGCCGGCGGCGATCTCGAGCGCTCGCTCTTCGTCCCAGTCGTCGGCTGTCTCGACGCCGACGACGCCCTGTTCGCCTCTGGTGAGCGTCCCGGTCTTGTCGAACATCACCGTGTCCAGGTTCCGGGCCTCCTCCATCGCGATGCGGTCGCGGATGAGCATCCCGTTCTGTGCGGCGGTGGACGTGTTGATGGCGACGACCAGCGGGACGGCGAGCCCCAGCGCGTGCGGGCAGGCGATGACGAGGACTGTGACCACACGCTCGACGACGCCGATGTCGAACCCGGTCGCGACGACCCACGCGACGGCCGTGATTCCCGCGACGGCGAGCGCGATGTAGAACAGCCAGCCCGCCGCGCGGTCGGCGAGCAACTGCGTGCGGGACTTCGACTGCTGGGCCTCCTCGACGAGTCGCATGATACCCGCCAGCGTCGTCTCGTCACCGGTCTTCGTGACCCGGACGCGCAGGCTGCCGTCCTGGTTGACCGTCCCGGCGACGACCTCCGAACCGGGTTCCTTGTCGACGGGCCGGGACTCGCCCGTGATCATCGACTCGTCGACCGAGGACTCGCCCTCGGCGACCTCGCCGTCCGCGGGAACGGACGCACCCGGGCGGACGAGCACGACGTCGCCCTCTGCGAGCTCGGAGACGCGGACCTCCTCCGTGTCCCCGGTCTCGGTGACGCGCTCGGCGGTGTCGGGCATGAGTTTCGCCAGTTCGTCGAGCGCCCCGGACGCCTGGCGGACCGAGCGCATCTCCATCCAGTGCCCGAGCAGCATGACGTCGATCAGCGTGACGAGTTCCCAGAAGAAGGGCGTCGTCCCCTCGACGAACAGGCTTGCGATGGAGTAGACGAACGCGACGGTGATGGCCAGCGAGATGAGCATCATCATCCCCGGCTCGCGATTTTCCAGTTCGGTGCGGGCCATCGAGAGGAACGGCAGACCACCGTACGCGAAGATAATCACCGAGAGGACCGGCGTGATCCAGACGCTTCCGGGGAACGTCGGCGCGGTGTAGCCGAAGACGTCCTGGACGAACTCGCTGAAGAAGATGACCGGTATCGAGAGGACGAGCGAGACCCAGAACCGCCGGCGGAACATCTGCTCGTGCCCCGAGTGGTCGACGTGTGCGCCGTGGTCTTCGTGTCCGTCGCCGTGGTCGACGTGCGCGCCGTGGTCTTCGTGTCCGTCGCCGTGGTCGGGACTCGGGGGGCCAGCGCCGTGGTCGTGGTGTTCGTGAACGTGCTCGTCCGTCCCCGTCGTGTCTGTCGCTGGTGGTCCCGCTTGCTCGTGTTCCTCGTGGGGTGGTGGCGGGTCGTGCTGGTCAGCCGCCTGAGTGACGGTCTCTCGTCGCTCGACACCTGCCTCTAGCTGGCAGATGCGACAGCACTGGGCCGTTCCAACGGACTGGCGTCGGGAGCGCGGTTCCGGCGACTGCCCGTCCGCATCCGCGTGGGCTGGATGTTCGTCCATAGGTCGTGTTTCGGTACCATCCATCATGATGGGTGCGGTGCGGTTGCGAACGGTCGGTAGACTGGAGCGAAACGAGTGGCTGGTCTGCGCTTGCGGGCGAACTGGTTGCGTCGACGTCGTCGAGAAGGGGGTAGTCGACGTGCGTCTCGATTCTGTCGAACGGGACGACCGGTTGTATCGCCCCACCGGGGCCTCCTTCCTCGAGCTCTTCGATGTCAGGGAACTCGGGCGTTACCCTGGTGGGCCAGTCCACGGGTCTCCAGGTGAAACGCGCCACCAGCTCCCGTGTTTAAGCATCTCCCGCGCGTCTCTCCGTGTGTCGGTAGCAACCCCCTTCGAACGACGAGCAGACCGGGCGACCCGTCGATGCGTCGACATCGCCGGCCGATTCGCTGGAACGCCGTTCGTCGAACACCCGGTCGAATCGAACCAGCACTGCTGCAACCGAACGTCCAGCATGGACACCGCAGAGACCGAACGGGCCCGCAGTCGACTGGTCGACCACCTCCGGGAACGCGGTCACCTCTACTCGACCAGGGTCACGAAGGCCATGGAGACCGTTCCCCGTCACGAGTTCGTCCCCGACGCAGTCAGGGACCGTGCCTACGAGGACGAACCGCTCGCCATCGGCCACGAACAGGTCGTCACCGCACCCCACCTCGTGGCACAGATGACGGAACTGCTCGAACTGCGGCCGGGACTGACCGTACTGGAGGTCGGGACCGGAAGCGGCTACCATGCGGCCGTGCTCGCCGAGATCGTCGGCCCCGAGAACGTCTTCACTATAGAGCGGTTCCCCGACCTCGCGAAAGCAGCCCGAGACGCGCTCGTCCGGACCGGGTACGGCGACGTGTCGGTCGTCGTCGCCGACGGGTCACAGGGGTTGCCCCGCCATCCGCCCTTCGACCGTATCAACGTGACCGCAGCGTCCCGGGACGTGCCACCTCCACTCCTGGACCAGCTGGCGGAAGACGGCCGCATGGTGATTCCCCTCGGTCGTCGCGACGGACCGCACGAGCTGTTCCTCGTGACGAAACTCGACGGCAGGGTCGAACGCTGGAGGTACGGCGGCGTTCGATTCGTCCCGCTGGTCGGCGAACACGGGTTCGCCGACGAGGAATAGGCGCTCCCACCGGTGACACCCCAGAGCGAACCAGTCAGGCGTGCGCAGTGTACCCGGCGTCTTCGACGGCCCGGACGAGTGCTTCGGCTTCTGCGTCGCCGTCGATGCTCGCCCGTTCGGCGTCCCGGTCCGCGGTCGCCTCGGTCACGCCGCTCACGTCCCGAAGTGCCTCCTCGACGGTCTGCTCGCAGTGACCACAGCTCATTCCCTCGACGGTGATCGTAGTCGTCATACGGTTGGTCATATGGTCGCCTCTCTTTTGCGGGTTTCTCCTTCGAACGGCCGGCTGATACGGGCACAGTCCTTTGGAATCGAAGCCGCCTCGTCCACGATACCGTCGTCTATTCGGGTTCCGCCGTCCTCGGCACGCAGCAGGTGTGGTACGCCCGGTTCTCTGGGAAGCGGCTGCCCGGGGGCACAGGAACCGCGGCGAGGGGGGAATCAAAACTGGTACGGGGGCGTCGACCAAAGAAGGAGGTATGACCTGGCTACACGCCGGACCGGGGTGGGGCAGATGAACCGACGGCAGGCAGACGCCGTCGCCGGTCTCGTCGTCGCCACCGTCCTCGTCGTTGGCGGTGCGCTCAGCTTGCAAGCGTACCAGCAGCAGCGGGCCCTGGACCAGATGGGGTCGATGATGGGGACGTCGATGGGCACTGTCCACGGGACGAATCCGCTCTGGTACGTCCTCGGGACGCTGCTCGTCGCTGGAGTCGTCGGTGGGCTCTATCTCGCCGTCCGTGACGACCTCACCGGAACGCCTGCGCGTGGTCGACCGACGACCGAGACGCCGGGTTCGACCGACAGGGACGTCGACGACGCACCGGAGGGCGACACACCGACCGTCGACGACGCACCGGAGGAACCGATCACCCCGGAAGCACAGCCCCGGGCCCGCGTACTCGACCTCCTCCCGGACGACGAACGCCGGGTTCTCGAACCGGTGCTCTCCTCCCCCGGCATCACGCAGATAGAGTTGCGCGACCGCTCTGACTTCTCGAAGAGCAAGGTGAGCCAGACGGTGAGCGCGCTCGAGAAACGCGGCCTGCTGTATCGCGAGCGCCAGGGGCGGACGTATCGGATATACCCGAGCGACGAACTACGCCAGAACCAGGGCCACTAGCCGCAGATGCAGGAATCTCTCGGAACCGGAGTCGAGAGCCCTGCAATCGGCTGACCACCGATTCTGGAACGGTGAGACGTCTCGGATTCGGCCGTCGTGAACGGTCTCGTACGAGAGAAACGATTAGAACGCTCTATACACGTTCTCGAACGTTCTCCTGCGTGAGTTCACACCCACGCGGATAACTCCCGACCCGTCCTACGACTACCTGAGGAGAAAAACGATGACCAACTTCGAACTCGGACGCTGGCTGCTCGTGGCGCTCGCGGTCCTCGGACTCGCGTTCGCCGCGCCCGTGGTCAGCGCACACGGCGACGAATCGACTGCTGACGACGCGCCCCCGTACGACGGCACCGTAGCCGACTGGGCCGACTGGATGGACGGGCACGTGACCGACCACGTGGGCCCGGGTGCCATCGAGTGGATGGAGTCGCACATGGGAGCGTCCATCGACGAGATGGGCCGCGACGTGGCTGACGGTCACGGGCACGGCTACGACGATGGCCACGACGGTCACGGCTACGACGGTCACGGTGGCGGCTACGACGGCCACGGTGGCGGCTACGACGGCCACGGTGGTGGACCGTACGGGCAGGGGTGCTGACTCCCCTCCCGTGACACCACGTCCGCGATCGCCCTGACGAACGACCCCACGAGACAACTCGAATCATGACTCTCATCACCGACACCCTCGGACGCACTGCTCGCCGAATAGCGACGCTCGCCATCCCCCTGCTCGTCGTCGCCACCGGGACCGCTGCTGCCCACGACGGGGGAAGCTTCGGTGGCGGCGTGATGGGTGGTGGCGGTGGCTTGGGGCTCTTCGGCGGGACGATGGGCCTCTGGGGCCTCCTCTGGATGGGGCTCCTGATCGGGGTCCCGGTCTACCTCGCCTACTCGCTCCTCGCACGTGGCGCCGACGGGAACGAGGGCGACGGACGACCGCTGTCGGTCCTCCGCGAGCGCTACGCCCGGGGGGACCTCTCGGACGAGGAGTTCGAACGACGACGGGACCGCCTCGAACGGGCGGGGTGAGCGAACCGGCACCGCGTTCCCGCCCGACCCGGTGACGGTCCCGGTCGAACGGCACCGTTAAGGACGTCCGCGAGACAAGAGAATTGTATGGAGTACACAATACCAGTTTCCGTGACCGCTGACTTCGACGACGTCGTCGACACGACGGTCGCGGCGCTCGAGGACGAGGGGTTCGGCATCCTCTGTGACATCGACGTCCAGGCGACGTTCGAGAAGAAAATCGATGCGGACTTCCAGCAGTACCGGATCCTCGGCGCGTGCAACCCGCCACTGGCCCACGAGGGGCTCACGGAGGAGGTCGAACTCGGTGCCCTCCTCCCGTGTAACGTCGTCGTGTACGAGACGGACGACGGAGAGGTCGTGGTGAGTGCGGTCGACCCGGAACGGCTCGTGGGCATCACAGACAACCCGGCGCTGGAATCCATCGGGTCGGAGGTCCACGACCGCTTCGAGCGCGCGCTCTCGACCGTCACCGACGAACTCGAATCCGCGTCGGACGACTGAGTCGCGAGGGTCTCGCCGCACCGACTCGAGAGTACGACGACCGTCCCTGCTTTCGAATCCAATCGTCGAGGCGGCCACAGCCTTTGGTAGTGAACAGAAATGTGGTTAAAAGACAAGGCCGTACCACGAACTGTGACCGAAGTCATCCTCTTCACGCAGGAGACGTGTGGAGCGTGCGCGACACAGCGAGAGAAGAACGACGGACTCGAAGCCGAGTTCCCGGAGGTCGAGTTCCGTGAGGTCGACATCCAGACCGACCTGGAGACGGCCGAGGAGTACGGCGTCCGGAAGACGCCGACGACGCTCGTCTACGCGAACGGCGACCGGACCGCCGAGTTCGTCGGGGTCGTCGACCGGGCCGACCTGGAGGTGGCCATCGAAGACGCGAACCAGCAGTCGTCGGGGTTCACCCAGCGCATAGTCGACTTCGTTCGCGGGTGACCGACTGCCAGAACGCACAGGCCGGGTTTAAGCCGACAGCCAGCGTAGGTTCGAAGGACGATGGTCCGGTGCTACATCTGCGACGCGAAGTGTGACCGCGACGACGAGGTGTTCGTCTGTGAGCACTGCGGGTGTTGCTGCCACCGCGACTGTATGGACGCGTACGGGACGGACGTCTGTCCGAAGTGCGTGGGCGAACCGATGATCGGCGCGATGGAGTTCTAGCGGTCCGGTCCCACGAACCGCCCGGCTCACGTCGGAGCGGCCAGTCGTTCGACAGGCAAACTTCTTTCCCGGCGCTCGCCAGTAGTACAGACATGGCTCCGACCACGACCGTCGAAGTCCCCGACGCCGACGAGACGTGTGCGTACTGCGGGTCGATGATCTTCGACCACGACCCCATCTGCGTACGCGACTGTACCGACGACTGCGGGTCGCCGACGTACTTCTGCAACTACGCGTGTCTCTCGACGTACGTCGACGAGAACGGCCTGACGACGGGCGACGCGTGCCAGTGGTCGCCCGACGACCCCGACTGCTGCTGACCGCACTCGATTCGTGGCCCGCGGAGCGCATCGAACCGACGGTTCTCCGAATCAGCGTCCATCACTCGCACAGCACCAACAGCCAACCAGCTTTATGGAGTCAGTCTCCGAACGTCCGAGTGGTTCACGATGTCCACCGACGGTACCTCCGACGACGGATTGGTCCGCATCGTCCTGCTGATACTCGCCGTGATCGTCCTGTTCCCGCTGTTGATGATGCTCGTCATGTTGCCGATGATGGGGATGATGGGCTGGTGGTGGGGTGGCGGGATGGCCAGTAGCTTCTCGCCACTCTTCGGCTTCGTGATGCTGCTCGTCTTTCTCGTCGTGCTTGTCGGCCTCGGATACCTCCTCTATCGCGGGCTCGCAGGCAGTGGCGGGTCGTCGACGAGCGCCGACCGGGCGCTCGAGGAACTCCGGATGGCGTACGCTCGCGGCGACCTCTCCGACGAGGAGTTCGAGGAACGTCGTGCGAGACTCAGCCGCGAGGAGTCCCAGTAGTCCACGACCATGTCCCAGACGGCCCACAGGCGTGCGTTCCTGGCGGCGCTCGGAGCCGGCACCGCGAGCCTCTCGGGATGCGTCTTCGGGAATCTCCCGGGAAGCGACGACGACGTCGACAGGACGGTCTACGTCGGTGCGTACCACTGGGGCTTCGTCGTGTTCGACGACTCCGGCGCGGAGCGAACTCGGGTCAGCCTGCGACGTGGCGACGTGCTCGAGGTCGTCGCGTTCAACACCAGCGCGAGTCGGGCCGTCCAGTCCCTTCCACCGGCGATTCGCCGGGCACTCCCCGACCACGAGGCGCTCGAAGAACGCAACGAGGAACGCATCCCACCCCCGCCGAACGACGACCTCCACGAACTGCTGGAGGACGCAAACGAGCGGTTCCCCGACCACAGTCTCGCGATCATGCCGTCCGGCCAGTTCCACATGGGTGGCGGCATGATGCTGCATCCCGTTGCACTCCCCCGGAGTGGCACCAGCCCCGTCGTTCGACGGCTCCGTGCGACACGTCGCGGCGACTACACGCTCAGTTGTCTCACCGACTGTGGCTACGGACACGCCTACATGGACCTCGACGGTGGAATCGTCGTTTCGTAACGGTGCTGGTCGCTCGGAGGGGACACCAGTTCAGCTTCCAGCGACCCGTCGAATCAGCTGACCCGTTCTCTCGCCTGTTCGACCCAGGACGCAACCCGGGATTCGCCGATGTCGAGTCTATCGGCGAGAACCGCCGGCTCCGCCCCGGCGAGTTGCCCCACCGTCGTGATACCCGCCTCACGGAGACGCTCCTCGAACGCTGGGCCGACGCCATCGAGCGTCTGTAACGACCGTTCTCGGCCGGCTCGCCCTGCATCCTCGTCGGTCTCGACGGCAGCCGAGTTCTCGGTCGGCGCCACGGACCGTTCGCGGAACCACGCTGCGACGCGGGGCCACAGCTCGGCGTGGGCTTTGTCCGAGACGGCCATCCCGACGTGACCGGTCGGGAACTCGTAGACGTCGGTGTCCTCGCTCGGGATGACGTCGGTGAACGGCTTGCTCGCTTCCGGCGGGACGAGGTGGTCGAACGAGCCAACGATCTGTAGTACCGGCATCGTGATGTTCTCGACGTCGACGCGCTCGCCGTCCAGCACGAGCTCGTTCCGGTAGAGTGCGTTCGCCTGGTAGACGTCCTCGACGAACTGCCGGTAGGCTTCCCCCGCGACGTCGACCCCGTCACGGACCCAGCGCTCCATCCGGCCGAAGTTCTGGACGGCCGCCCCGTCGTCGAGGTTGTCGAGCAGGATGGTGTACTTCCCGATGCTCGTCTCGACCGGGTTCAGTTGCGCGAAGCCCGCCGCGAGGAACTCCGCGGGGACGTTCCCGTAGGCGTCCGTGAGCGATTCCGGGTCGAAGAACGCCTCGCTCCCCCAGCGTTCGAGGATACCGCCCGTCCCGTCGAAACACAGTCCCGTCGCCATGAGCCCGAGTGCGTCGACCTTCTCCGGGTGCAGCGCCGCGTACATCGTACTCATCGTCCCACCCATGCAGTAGCCGAGCACGTCGACCGCGTCGGTGCCGGTTCGCTCTCGGACGACGTCGACGCAGTTGTCGACGTATCGATTCACGTAATCGCCGAGGGTCAGGGACGCGTCGAGCCGCGACGGTTCACCCCAGTCGACGAGGTAGACGTCGAAGCCGTCTTCGAGGAACCGTCGAACCACGCTCTTGTCGGGCTGGAGGTCGAGGATGTAGGGCCGGTTGATCAGCGCGTAGACGACGAGGAGCGGGACGCCGTGTGGGTCGTCCGTGACGGGCTCGTAGTGCAGGAGGTCGAGTTTGTTCTCGGAGTAGACGACGTCGCTCGGCGTCCCTCCGACCTCGACCGACACGAGGTCGTCGATTCGCTCCGGAAGGAGTCGCGTCTTCTCGAGTACGTCCGCTCCTCGTGTGAACGTTCGTCGCTGGAGGTCCAGGGGTGCTGTGAACGGGTTCATGTTCCTCGGGTCGCCTGTCCGAACGACTCACTCGGGGAGGGGGTCGATCAACACCGTCGCCGTCCCGTCGAGGACGATTTCGCCAGCGGCGTTCTCGATGCGCGTCGTGAGTCGATACCGCTCGTCTTCGAGTTCGTCGACGATCTTGCACCGTGCAGTCAGCGAATCGCCGACGTCGACCGGCCGCCGGAAGTCGAGGTCCTGCGAGAGGTATATCGTGAGTCCAGGGAAACACGCGAGTGCGGCGCTGATGAGTCCCGAGACGAGCGTCCCGTGGACGATGCGGTGACCGAACCGGGTCTTCTCGGCGAACGCGTCGTTGAGGTGCAGGGCGTTCGTGTCGCTCGTCGCCTCGGCGAACTTCCGGACGTCGTCTTCGGTTATCGTCTTCGTGAAGCTGACGCTGTCACCCTCTTCGAGCGCCGTGGGGTCCGAAATCGAGAGGTCGAACGTTCCCCTGGCCCGGCCGTACGGGAGCCGAGGCAGGCGGACTCCGCCCGCTTCGACGAGGTGCGGGTGTGGGGTGTCGACGTACTTCTGCGGTGCGCTCGCGAACAGGTCCTCGCAGTCCGTCGAACAGAAGTAGTACGACTCCCCCTCGTACTCGGCAGTCGCCTCGGCGGCGTCGGTCGGAATCTCCATCCCGCACACGGGGTCAACTGGCATCGGTGCAGTCGGACGCTCTCCTGGGTGACATCGTTCTTCGGTCGGGACTCTGTTCGATAGCCGTTCTGAGGAGTACGTCGTGGTTCACCATCAACGTGTGCATGGTACTCACTAGCAAAGGGGCGGCCGTCGGCCACGGTTCGCCGACCTGCGACGATACCCATCCCGTCACGCCCGAGAAGTTCGACGACCTCGCCCGACGCCTAGACGCTCGGGAAGAAGCGACCGTGGAACCCGAACGGCTCCGCGTGTGGGAGGGACGCCTGTGCCTCGACGTCGAGCGTCTCTGCGTCGAAGACCAGGAGCACCGTCTGCTCGCGGTCGCTGTCCAGCGCCGTCGCGAGGACGACGCCGTCGTCCTCGTCCTCGGCACCGGGACGCAGGACGGGGACCGGTTCCTCGACGTAGACCGAGCGCTTCCACCACTCCCTGGCGGTCCCCGTCTCGCAGTCCACCTTGACGAGTCCGTTCGCGCCGGCGCGGTCGGTCGACTGGCCGTACGCGTAGCGGTGTCGGCGGCCGACGACCGGGCGGGCGACGCGTGGCAGTTCCATCCCGCCGTCGTAGAGTCGCGTCCTGTCGACCGTGTTCGCGTCGAGGTCGATGCGGTACCGCAGCAGGTGGGCGTCGGGCACGGCCGGGAGGCCGCCGCCGTCGAGTTCGGACAGCGACATCGAGTCGACGATGTCGCCGTCCGGGAACTCGACCAGGTCGAGGACGACCGTCCCGCCGTCGACGTAGGCGTTGACGTGGTGGAACGTGAACGCCGGTTCGAGCGTCGGGTCGGCCACGACCGCCCCGGTATCGCGGTCGACCACGAGCACGCGCGTCCCGCGCTCTGGCTGCCAGTCGAGCATGTCGACCGCACCCCGGGAGAACGGGTTCACCGCCTGCAGTACCGAGAGGACGAGCGGCGACTCCACGACGACGACGTGGTCGGCGGTGACGCTGCAGTCGTGGACGTACGCCGGTCCGTTCGCGTCGATGGAGGCGATGACCTCGCGGGTACGACTCCCGTACGGGACACGGTAGAGGTGGTACTGTGGCGTCAGCCCGAACTGGGTGGTGAAGCCGACCAGTTCCTCACGGTGGGGGTCGTCGACGAGGTGGGCGGCCGTGATGTGTTCGGGCAGGTCGTCGTCGAACGCGAAGTGGCCCCGAGTCTCCAGCGTCTCGAGGTCGAAGGCGACGCGGCGCGGGGCCTCGGTGAGTGCGACGTACTCGTCGTCGATGTAGGCGACGTGGACGTTCGCGTTGTCAGTCGGTTCGGGGAGTCCCAGCGTGGTCAGGACGTCGAGGACGCGCCGCCACCCACGCGTGTCCGTGCCGAACTGGCCTGTCAGACGACCGTCCATCGCCTCCTCGTAGGCGTCGGTCCGGAGGAACCGGTTCGAGTAGCGGAGCCGACCGTCCTCGAAGGCGTAGCGGCGTAGCATCGCCAGCCCGTCGAACCAGTGGTTGACGCGACGACCGCCGGCCTCGAAGCGGCCGGGGCCGTTGCGAACCAGCGTCCCCGAGAGCCAGTCGGGGACGGTGCCCTCGACGGTCGGGCGGTGGTCGTGGACTTCGGTGGTCAGCGAGTCGAAGCCGACGCCGGATGCGGTCACACCCACGTGTTCGGCCCGAACCGGCTTCAACCTCCCCACCCCGCGGACGTGGCGTTTCCACCGGGCGCTCCGGAACTCGGTTCGTTTCCTCGTGCCCCTGCCACGCTTCCTGACCCGTTCGTGACGAGACCGGTACATCTATATCTCGGTTCGCCGACGTCCCGGGTGAACCGTTCTATGACTCGCCGGTTCGCGTGTCGTCCGGTGTACGACCCGCTCGCGCCGCCCGCCGCGCGAGGGGCCCGATAGCTGCAGCACTCGGATTCGCCTCGCTACGTCTCGTAGCCGCAGTGCACCCACCGAACACACACGCACATGCCGATATCTACCGAGCCACCGGTACACGTCCGGGGCTCGTCCGACCTCGTATCGCCCCCCGACGGACAGACGAATCGCTCGCAACCGAACCGACGGCTCGAAGCAGTGGCGACGGACACCGGGGGTGGTCGTCGATGACCACCGCTTCCCGGGGTGATGGCGAGTCCACGCTCTGGCGCAACCGGAACTTCCGGCGGTTCTTCGCCGGCCAGTTCGTGACGAACGCCGGGGACAGCCTCTACACCGTCGCCGTCCTGTGGCTCGTCTTCGAACTCAGCGGCTCGACCGTCCTCACGGGAATCGCCAACGCGGTGCTGTTGCTCCCGTGGTTGCTACAGATACTCGCCGGGCCGGTCGTCGACCGGCTCCCGCTCAGGCCCGTCCTCGTCGGGTCACAGGTCGTCCAGGGCGTCGTCGTCCTCGCCCTCCCGCTCGCCGCGGTGACCGGACGGCTGAGCGTCGGCGTCCTGTTCGCGATACTCCCGGTGCTGATGCTCGCGACGCTACTGATGTCCCCGATGCAGGCGACGCTCGTCCCCCGCATCGTCGACGACGAGCGACTGTCGAGTGCCAACTCCGCGCTCGCGTCCGTCACGCTCGGACTGGACATGGTGTTCGACGCGCTCGGAGGCGTGTTCGTCGCCGTGTTCGGGACCACGGCGCTGTTCCTGTTCGACTCGGTCACGTTCGCCCTCGCCGCCCTGCTGTTCGGCGGCATCGCGGTGCCGACGTCCACCGCCACGGACGGGGGAACCGGGACGACTGTCGAGTCGCTGCTCGACTCGTACGTCGCCGACCTGCGGACGGGTATCGACGTGCTTCGCGGAACCGTCTTCGTCGAACTGGTGCTCCTCACGGCGGTCGTCAACCTCGCGGTCGGCGTGACGCTCGCGATCCTGCCGGCGTTCGGCAGCGCGCTCGGTGGCCCTGCCATCTACGGCCTGCTGCTCGGGGCGCTCGGCATCGGTCGCCTCGTCGGGTCGCTCGTCGCCCCCTCTCTGGAGGGCGTCGCGTACGGTCGACTGACGCTGGTGTCCAACTCGGTGGCCGCGTGTTGCTGGCTCGCCGCTGCCTCCGTGTCTTCGCCAGCGCTCGCGGTCGTCCTCTTCGGACTCGCGTGGGTGCCCGCAGGCGTGAACGGCGTTCTCACGTCGACGCTGAACCAGACCGTCTTCCCCCGCGACCTCCTCGGGCGCGTCTCCACCATCAAGGGCACTGCCTCGGGGGCCACGCTGCCGTTCGGTTCGCTCGTCGGCGGCGTCGTCGCCGAACTGCTGGGGACGACGACCACGATGGCACTGGCCGCGTTCGGCTTCGGGTTCACGGGGCTGTACTTCCTCGTGCGCCCTCGACTCCGGAACCTTCCGGCAGTCGCGGACGCCGACCCGACCGACTTCGACGTGGCGGCGTCGCCCGGTCGGGACGGGGAGTGACGTTCGGCGACGGCGTCGCTCACCTGCGTCCGGAATCGTCCGACGCCGCCCGACCGCCGTACCGCCGGTCCGCCGACGCGAGCGTCCGTTCGAACCGATTCACGTACCGACTCTCGTGCAGGACCGGGGTCTCGACGCGACGAACGACGTCGTGGAGGTCCCGGCCCGCCCCGAGGAGCGCTCGGACGCAGGCGTCCTGGCTCACGGGCAGGCCTGCCTCGGGAACGTCGGGGTTGAAGCCCTCGGCGTACCCGAACCAGAGGCTGACGGCACCGTCGGTCGGCGTCACCCTGAGTCCGCCCGGCAGTGACAGACACCCGAACCACCGCTCCGTGCCGTCGAGCACCTCGTCGAGGCCGTCGAGGACCTTCGTGAGGTAGAGGAGGACGGGCTCGGACTGTTCGCCGACCGGACCACCGACCAGATACGTCCCGTCGACCCTGATAGCGAACGTCGTCTCGGCGAGGGCGTTCCCGGCCGCGAGTTCGCGGCGGTACTCCTCGTCGAGTTCGAGCGTGACGCGTACGTCGTCGGTCGGGTCCATCTCGCGGGACTGGTTCGAACCGGGGGTACGTCTACGTCACGGCCGATGGCGGCGAGGCTTCCGTCCCCGGAGCTGGGACTGTCCCCACAGAGGGTTGTGCCTGGAAGCTGTATGGTAGCACATGACGCGAACCGAGGAGCTGGCCGACTTCAAGCAGACGCTCGGAGAACTGGTGGAAGAGGCGCCCGAGCTCGAACAGTTCGTCGGCTACGTCGAGTCCGCCGAAGCGACGTCTGCCATCGACCACCGGACGAAGGAACTGATGTCGCTCGCCATCGGCGTCGTCACCCGGTGTGACCACTGCATCCTCTGGCACACCGACGCCGCACTGGAGGCCGGTGCCAGCCACGAGGAGGTCGTCGACGCGCTCAAGATCGCCGTCGTCATGGGTGGCGGGCCGGCGATGACGTACGCCATCGTCGCGTACGAGACGCTCCTGGCGCTCGAGGTCGAGCGCGAGGAGTGACGGCGGCATCGGGGGGCCTCACAGCAGCGAGACCAGGACGACGCTGACGCCGGCGATTCCAGCGACGACCCCGACCGCCCGTGCCAGCTGCTCGCCCCACGAGACGGTCCGTTCGAGCGAGAGCGCCACCGTGATGAGGGCCATCCAGACGATGTTCATCGAGCCAACGACGACCATGAACGCGAACAGCGCCCAGCAGCACCCGACGCAGAAGACGCTGAACTGCCAGCTCATCTCGACGGCACCCCGGACGCCCGGCCGGTGGTGACCCATGAGGAACCCGAGGGGGGACCTGCAGTGCCGCAGACACCGGTACTTGTACGAGGAGAGCTGATAGCTCGCGAGGAGAAGCAGCGTCCCGCCCATCAGGAGTCCGGTGTACTCGGTCGCGAGGGTGGCGATGGGCAACACGGCGTTGACTACGAGGGGGACCACCCCCGTCAGCGTCCAGACGAGCGCGTACGTCCCCATGAACGCCCCGACCCGCGCAGCCTTCCCGGTCGTCGTCGTTCCGTCGAGCGTCCGGTAGTACAGCCGAAAGAGGGGCACCGACGTCGGGTACATCATCGCGATCATCATCGCGGCCCACATGCCCATGTAGAGGGCGATGCCGGTCAGCCCGTTCGAGAGGGCCATCGCCTCCGGCACCCCCGGGTCGGACATCTGCATCTGCATGCCCATCGCTCCACCGGGCATCGGGAGCCAGCGACCGACGATCGCCGCCCAGGCGGACAGCGCGACCACGTAGGTGACGAGTGCGACGAACGGGATGCGCCGGGCGGTGAACCGGTCTCTGAACTGTGTACGCATGACTGGTCGAGTTGGTTGGTTACCGTCCCGTCACAGTCAGGCGTTCGCCAGCTCGAAGTCACCGAGGAACGCGTTGTTCTCCGAGACGTCCCACGAGAACTCGTCGTTGTAGGAGACGGTGGCGGTGGTGGACTTCCCGGTGGACATCTTCCTGTCCTTCGTGAACGGATGTGGTGCGACCGTTCCGAGTGTGTCGTCGAAGCCGGGCTTCCCGACGACGTCCATGGCGACGATGTCTCCGGCAGCGACCGAGAGGTCCGACCCGTCCCGGGTGAACGAGAACGGGGCGGTCACCACCTCGGCGCTCTCGACGTGGGTGTCTGCAGCGGCCGCGAAGATGCCGCCGGCTCGACCCAGCCCGATCTCTTCGAGTGCGGCCCGCTGGTCGTCGGTGGCCGTCTCGTCGACGATGAGCACGACGTGCCACGCCACGTCCGGGTCGAAGATGACGCCCTCCTCGGTACGGACGAGCAACCCCATGTTGAGTCCGCCCAGGTCCACGTCGCCGTAGTGACCGTCGTCGATGTGCCACGCGAACGAGACCGTACAGACGTCGTCGTCGGGTGGTTCGAGCCAGAGGCACTGGCAGGTCACGTCGCAGTTGCACGCCTCTACGTAGTCGCCTTTGATGGTCCATTCGTTTGTCATCGGACTCTAGTGGTAGATGACAACACACTACACGATAAAGATATCTAACGTGACGAGCACGCCGAAAGGCCTCGCTAACTGGTTCTGATTCGGTTTCAGGACGCGCCCCGGTCGTCACAATCGTTTCAGGGGAAGGCAAGCCCTATTCGTCTCTTCCTCGAACGGGCCAGGAGATGCAACCAGGACGATTCCCGGTCGTCGTCGCACTGGTGCTCGTCGTGGCGACGCTCCCGGTCGGCGTCGTCGGTGGCGTCCAGTCGCCCCAGGCGGGCGCGTCGGTCGCCCCCGACTCCGACGCGACGGCTGGCGTGACCCGCGTCGTCGACGTCGACCTGACCCCCGACCGCACCGACTCGGTCCGGGTCACCGTCTCGTTCGAACTCGGGTCGGACGTCCAGACGCTCGGCGTCGCGACGCCCGCCGGTGCGACCGTGCTCGACCAGACCGGCTTCGTCGAGGCACCGAAACTGACGTGGGACTACCGCTGGGACGAGGAGACGACGACGCCGAGCATGACGGTCAGGGTGCCCGCGGACCGGAGGAACCCCCAGTTCGGGGGCATCGACTTCTACGACGCCGGCGACTGGGCGCTCGTCCCGTACGGCGTCGAGGCCAGTTACTACAGCGACGCGACCGATAGCTGGCACGGCACGTGGGAGCGAGAGAGCCTGTTCGAGACCGAGACGCGTGCCACGTCCGACGCCGTGTTCGGCACGCAGTTCGCCTTCCTCGGCGACCACGAGCGCTACGAGCACAGCGCCCACGGCCGGACCCTCACGCTCGTCGTGCCCGACGCCGCGACGGTCGAGGACGGCCCCGAGACGGTCTTCGGGACGCTCTCGCACGCGGCCGACGAACTGTACGTGGCTGGCGGCGACCGCGACGTGCGAATCTTCGTGGCCCCCGACCCCATCCGGCGCGGGGGCCTCCAGGGCGGGCCGACCGACCTCTGGGTCCACGAGGACATGCGGGCCGAACACGTGAGCAACGTCTGGGTCCACGAGTACCTCCACACGCGCCAGCGCTTCAGCCCGAACGCCGAGATGGAGTGGTTCACCGAGGCCAGCGCGCAGTACTACGCCGCGTTGCTCACCTACCGCGAGGGCGCCGTCGACTTCGAAGCGTTCCACCGGGCGATGGCGACCGACCGGGACGCGGGGTCGGTCCTGACGAACGACCTGCAATGGACGGCCGACACCGCACCGTACACCAAGGGCGGTCGCGTCCTCGCCGCGCTCGACGCCGAGATACGCGAGCGCTCCGGCGGCAACTACACCCTCGCGGACGTGTTCTACCGGGTGAACGTCGAGCGCGACGAGGTCACCTACTACGAGTTCCGCGACTACGTGCAGGCCGTCGGCGGCGAGGACCTGGGCGACTGGCTGGACGAGTACGCCAGGACCGAGGCCGTCCCACCCGTGCCCGACGACCCGTCGCTGTACCGGACGCCCGAGGACGTAACCCGCGACAGCGACGACGACGGCCTGACGGACGACGAGGAGAAACGCGCCGGGTCCGGCCTGTTCACCGCGGATACGGACGACGACGGCCTCGACGACGCCCGCGAGGTCCGGGAACTCGGCACCGACCCGAACGACCCGGACACCGACGGTGACGGCCTCCCGGACGCCACCGAGGTCGACGTCGGCGCAGACCCGACCGTGGTCGACACGGACGGCGACGGGCTCGACGACGGCTCGGAGGTCGCCGAGTACGACACCGACCCGACGGACCCCGACACGGACGGCGACGGCGTCGACGACGGGGCGGAGGTCGAGGGAACGACGACCGCACCGACGACGACCGACGAACCAAAGTCAGGGACCGGGACGACCGGCTCGACGGCGACGACGGTCGACGGCCGGTCGTCGCCCGGCTTCGGCCCCCTCGGCGTGGGCGGCGCGCTACTCGGCGTGCTCGTGCTCGGGTGGGTCGCCGCCCGGCGCACCTGACCGAGACGGGACGGCCGTGGCCCCTCGAACACGGTCGTACCGTCGACTCGACCCGAGGAGAGCCGCGACGCCCGACCGCGTGTAGTCAGGTTCTTGGCCGTCGAGACGCAATCTCGCTCCATGACCGACCCCGAGACGCTCTCCGTGACCATCGTCGACGGCTACGTCGACGAACCGGCGCACTTCGGGGTGCCGCCGTACATCTCGACGTACCCCCGGTACACGGCCGGGGCGCTCGTCGACGCCGGGGTCCCCCGCGAACGCATCACCTACCACACCATCGACGAACTCCGTGACGACCGGATGCTGTGGAGCGACGTCGCCGAGGCCAATCTCGTCTGCTACCTCGGCGGGATGACCGTCCCCGGGAGCTACGTCGGTGGCGACCCCGCCGAACCCGACGAAGTTCGCGAGATAGCCTGGACGGCGAACGGGACGACGCTGATGGGCGGCCCCGTCAAGTTCGGCGTGGGCGACGAGAACGCCGGCGCGACCGAGACCGAGCGCGACGACCTGGACTACGACTTCGTGGCGAAGGGCGACGTCGAGGCGGCGGCCTACGACCTCGTCGAGAGCGGCCTCGAGGGGTTCGACAACCGGATGCGCGACAACGAGGAGATAGACCGCTGGGCGGCGGCGGGCGCGTTCGTCGTAGAACAGCACCCGAACCACCCCGAGTACCTCATCTGCGAGATGGAGACCTCGAGAGGCTGTCCGTACCGGTGCTCGTTCTGTACCGAACCACTGTACGGCAACCCGTCGTTCCGTGCGCCGGAGTCCGTCGTGAGCGAGGTCGAACGGCTCTACGAGCGCGGTGCTCGTCACTTCCGACTGGGCCGGCAGGCGGACATCCTCGCCTACGGCGGCGACGGCGAGAAGCCGAACCCGGACGCGCTTCGCGCCCTCTACGGTGGTATCCGGGAGGTCGCCCCGGACATCGGCACGCTCCACCTCGACAACATGAACCCCATCACCGTCGTCGAGTGGCCGGAACTGGCCCGCGAGGGCATCCGCGTCATCGCCGAACACAACACGCCCGGTGACACCGCCGCGTTCGGCCTGGAGTCGGCCGACCCCGTCGTACAGGAGGCGAACAACCTCAACGTCACCGCCGAGGAGTGCTTCGAGGCGGTCCGCATCGTCAACGAGGAGGGTGGCTGGCGCCCGGGCGACGAACCGGGGTCCGGCCCCTCGACCGGCCCGGACGCGCCGCGACGGCTACCGAAGTTGCTCCCCGGTATCAACCTCCTCCACGGCCTGAAGGACGAACGCGAGGAGACCTACGAGCACAACAGGGCGTTCCTCCAGCGCGTCTACGACGAGGGCCTGATGCTCCGTCGGGTGAACATCCGCCAGGTGATGACGTTCGCCGGAACGGACATGAACAGCGAGGGCGCACACATCGCCCACGAGCACAAGTCGCTGTTCAAGCGCTACAAGCGGGAGGTGCGCGAGGAGATCGACAACCCGATGTTGCGACGCCTCGCCCCGCCCGGGACCGTCCTCCCGAACGTCCACCTGGAGTACCACGAGAACGGGACAACGTTCGGCCGGCAACTGGGCACCTACCCGCTGCTCGTCGGCCTCCCCGGCGAGCGCGAACTCGGCCGGACCCTCGACGTGGCCATCGTCGGGCACGGCTACCGGTCGGTGACGGGCGTCCCGTATCCACTCGACGTCAACGAGGCGTCGATGGACGAACTCACCGCCATCCCGGGCATCGGCACGGGCACAGCGGGCGACATCGTCGTCGGCCGTCCCTACGCCTCCCACGCCGACGTCCCCGCCGACGTCGACCTCGGGAAGTACGTGACGGCGACGTCGGAGTCCGGCGCAGACTGAGCCCCGGGGGCCGTGCCCTTTCATCCGGGTCGACGGCGGTAATTCTAAGACGACGCCAGCCCAGTAGTCGGGTGGAGGCTCACTGTGGAAATATCTGATAAACTGCTGTGTCTGTTCAGTGCGGAAGTCGAAGTGCAAGACGGTTCCTACGTCGTCGAAGTACCGCGACAGGAGGTCGAGACAGGGTCGGTGGAACCGGGGGACACGTACAGGGTGGCACTCATCGAACGGGAGCGCGAGGGGGCGGAGGAGCGCCCCCAGGAGACCGAGACGACGCCGTCGGAACCGCAACCGCCGGTCGAGGTCGGCGAGACGCGCTACGTCGAGATCGAAGACATCGGCAAGCAGGGCGACGGCATCGCCCGCGTCGAGCGTGGCTACGTCATCATCGTCCCGGGAGCAGAGGTCGGCGAACGCGTCAAGATCGAGGTCACGGAGGTCAAGTCGAACTTCGCGGTCGGGGAGATAATCGAGGACACGTTCTGAGCCGGCTACCCGTCGTACGGCGACCCGTCGGGCCGTTTCTGGCCCTCGGAGTCGTGGACGACGACCTCGCCCGCGTCGGGCGAGACCGGTTCGTAGGCGTCCCGGACCGCGATGGCCTCCTCTAGCTCTCGAACCGCCCGCGTCTTGAGCGCCGCGGCCAGGTCCTCGGCGTCCGCCCGGGAGATGTCGCGCCCGAGGCCCTCGCACTCGTGTGCACGCACCATGCCCTCCTCGTCGACGGCCTCGCCCATCGGCTGGGTCGTGCCGCCGAGGGCGACGCTGAAGGGGTAGGTCCGACAGACCAGCGGCCGGTCCTCGTGGGCGGTACAGGCGCCGACGCCGTCGGCGTCCTCGGTGTAGAAGGTGCAGTCCCCACAGCCGTCGGTCTGGAGCGCCCACTCGAACGTCTCGCCCGTCGTCTCGCCGTCGTCGGTCTCGGTGAGGCCGTAGGGCATCGGCCGGGCCACGTCGCGGAAGTCGTAGTCGGTCGCGTCCTGCAGGTCGCGGACCTCGCCAGGGAACACGGTCGCGGTGTGCGGGTCGTCGGCTTCGGCGGTACAACAGGCGCCACAGCGCGTGCACTCGAAGCCGATGGTCTCGATGGCGTCGGCCAGGTCGGCCTCGTCGAGTGCGCGGGCGCGGTCGAGTTCGGTCTCGAGCGACTCCATCCGGTCGTCGATACGTCGGGGGCGCAGGCGTGAAACGCTTGCGCCTGCGGTTCAGCAGTGAGGTTGCCGGTCGGCGGTGCGCCTGCCGGTCAGTAGTGGGGGTGACCGCCACCGCCTCGCCGGTCCCGGCCGAAGATGAAGTAGAGGATCAACCCGATGAGTGGCCCGGCGAAGAAGAGTATCAGAGCCCAGAGCGCGGGACTGTGCGAACTGTTCGTGTGTGCATCCTGATACACCCAGACGATGGGGACGACGAGGATGACGAGGGCGAACAACAGGGCGAACACCGCGACGATTGCTTCTCCTGCCATCGTGCCGACAAGCGCCGTCGAACGTATAAGTTTTCTGTTCTGTCTACCGGCGCGTCGGACGGGTCACTCGCGCCCGTCCGTGGGCGTCGCCCGCCGGCCGTCCCACCGGACCTGCCCCTCGACGGCCAGTTTCTCGAGGTGCGCCTCGACGGTGACGGTAGCGAGGTCGCGGACGCCGGTCAGGTCCTTGTCGTAGGCGGCGTCGACGACAGCGTCGAGGGTCTCGTGGCCGTCCTCGACGGCCGACAGGACGCTGGACTCGCGGTCGAGGCGGTGCCGGAGCAGGCGCGCGCAGGTCGCGCAGGGGTCGTCCACGACGGGACCGTGTCCGGGGAAGAGTCGGGACGGGTCCCTGGCGTGGACGCGACGGAGACTCGTGAGGTAGGCCCGGAGGTCGCCCTCGGGTGCCCCGACGACGACGCTCCCCGACGCGACGGCGAGGTCGCCACAGACGACGCCGTCGGGCGTCTCGAACGCGACGTGGTCCGGGGCGTGCCCCGGCGTGTCGCGAACGGCGACGTCGACGCCCGGGAGAGCGGTCCCGTCCCGGAACGTTCGGTCGGGAGCGACGCCGGTCGCGGCGGCGAACCGGTCCTCGCGGCCGTAGCGCGCCCAGACCGTCGCGCCGGTCTCCTCGGCGTAGGACGCGACCGCACCGACGTGGTCGGGGTGGGTGTGGGTGACGACGACGTGACGGACCGACCGGTCGGCGACGGCGGCGTCGAGTTCGTCGGTCCGCGCGGCCGGGTCGACGAGGACGGCTGGGTCGTCGCCGAGGAGGTAGGCGTTCGTCTGACCGGTCGGTGCGCGCGTGGCGACTGGGACGGAGATGCGAGTGACGGCGCTCACGGTCTCACACTATGGCCGGAGCGACAAAAGTCGAGTCGGTGGCTGGTCGACCCCTCGCCGTCAGCAGTTCAGGAAGTAGACCTGCTTCCGGGCGTCCTGGAAGCTGTAGCGCGAGTTCACGAGGCCCGCGTCCTCGAGGCGGTTGAGCGCGTACCGGACCGTGCGGTCGGGGAGCAGCGACTCCTCGGCGAGCTGGCCCTGCGAGAGGGGCGAGTCGGTCTCGAGGACCTTCGAGACGAGTTTCGCGCTTGGCGGGAGTTCGCGGAGGCGCTCGCGGTACTCCGCGTCTGAGAGGGTGTCTTCGGCATCGTCCGGGTTGTCGTCCGCGGTACTCATGCTCATACGTAGCCTCACCCACGACCCAGTGTTAAGGGTTGGCTATATGGTGTTCGGTATAGATGAGATAATATTAAGTGTATATATACCACGGGTGGCCGTGACACAATCGTTTTCGGACGCCCGGGCGTACTGCCCCCATGGACGAAGTCCCCGAGTCCCACCGAGACCTGTTCGAGAAGCGGACCTTCGCACACTTCGCGACGCTGATGCCGGACGGGACGCCACACGTCACGCCCGTCTGGGTCGACTACGACGAGGAGACCGGTCACCTGCTCGTCAACACTGCCCGTGGGCGGGTGAAGGAACGGAACGTCTCGCGCGACCCGAAGGTCGGCATCGAACTGTCGGACCCCGACGACCCCTACAGGTTCCTCTCGGTCCGCGGCCGGGTCGACGCGGTCACGACGGAGGGCGCGATAGAACACATCCACGAGATGGCGAAGCGGTACATGGGCGTCGACGAGTACCCGAACCTCGGCGACGAGGAGGGAGAACGGGTCGTCGTCCGCATCAGGCCGGACCACGTCGTGGCGGCCTGACGGCGCCGGCCCCGGTTACTCCGTCTCGCCCCGCCACTCGGGCGCGCTGGGGTCCCGGTACTGGCCGAGGACGCAGTTGCACTTCGGGCAGTGGACGACGGTCCGGGTCTCGCGGACGTGCCTGACGAGTTCGTCCGCCGGAACCTCGAGTCCGCAGTGCCTGCAGGTCGGCATACCGTGTCGTACGGTAACGTGGGTCAATAGCGTTGTGCTGACGAGACGACTCCAATACCGTTTTATCCCACCGAGGGAGTAGCAACGCACAGTGTGAAGGGCCAGGAGTGGTACCAGACCGCCGAAGTCGCCGAGGAGTACGAGGAAAAGCGTTTCTCTCGCGGCGGTCGACTCATCGACCGCCGAGAGAAGCAGGCCGTCCTCGACGCCCTCGGCCCGGTCGACGGAAAGGACGTGCTCGAGATCGCCTGCGGAACCGGCCGGTTCACGGTCATGTTGGCCGAGCGTGGTGCCGACATCGTCGGACTGGACATCTCCGCAGAGATGCTTCAGCAGGGTCGGAAGAAGGCCCGTGCTGCGGGCGTCGAGGACCACCTGGAGTTCATGCGCGGTGACGCCGCGCGACTCCCGTTCCCCGACGACCACTTCGACGCGGTGGTGGCGATGCGCTTCTTCCACCTCGCGGACACGCCGGCGTCGTTCCTCTCGGAGATGCGTCGCGTCTCGAAGGACCAGGTGTTCTTCGACACGTTCAACCGGTTCTCGACGCGGAGCATCTACAACTGGGCGCTCCCCATGGGTTCGCGGCTCTACTCCCGGTCGGAGGTCGAATCGCTCCTCGGGCAGGCCGGCCTCCGCCTCGCCGGCGACGAACACGACTTCGTGCTCCCGTACGGCTTCTACCGCCAGATTCCGGGGACCATGGCCGGTACCCTTCGGTCTATCGACACGAAGATCGTCCGAAGTCCGGGGCTAGACGGGCTCGCGTCGGTTTCTTACTGGAATGCGAAGGTAGAATAGAATACAGGTTACGTCGCCGTCACACCTGTTTTTAACTACCAGAACGATATGAGGGGAGTATGGACCTCTCGGTGGTCGTCCCGACCCTGAACGGGCGGGAGGAACTTCACACCTCGCTCGACGCGCTGGCGGCGGTCGCCCCGTCGGCGGAGGTGATTGTCGTCAACGGCCCGTCTTCGGACGGAACGACCGGTATGGTCCGGGACAGGGCGGACGTCGACGTGCTCGTCGAGATCAGCGAGCGCAACGTCAACGTCGCACGGAACGCGGGCGCCGAAGTCGCGACCGGCGACGTCGTCGCGTTCGTCAGTTACGACCTCGCAGTCGAGGAGTCGTGGTTCAACGCCGTCGCCACGGCGTTCGACGACGGGGCCGACGTCGTCACCGGGCCGACCCACCGGACCGTGCCCGCGGGCATGACGACCGAAGAGAAGGAGACGCGGACCATCGCCGGCCGCTCGGTCACGTACTTCAACGGCGGCAACGTCGCACTGCGTCGGCGCGTGCTGGACTCCCTCGACGGGTTCGACGAGTTCCTGCAGACCGGCGGCGCGCGCGACGCGTCACATCGCCTCGCCGCGATGCAGTACGACGTCACCTGGAACGGCGAGATGTGCGTCCGCGGCGAGTACGAGACCGACGGCGGTCGGGCGCCCGAGGACTGGGCGTGGAAGTACCGGTCGCTGGCGTACCGACTGGTCAAGAACTACGGCGTCCGACCGACGGTCGCCCGTCGAACGCTCTTCGACGCGCTCTCCGACGGGACGAGTTCGCTCCGCGACGTCCTGTCGGGCGCCCGGAAGCCGTCGTCGTGGCTCGGGAGCGGTCGCTCGGTGGCGAAGGGCATGGTGCTCGGCGTGAAAGACGGCATCACCGCCCGCACCGAAGACAGGACGTTGCGCAGGAATCCGAACGGCATCTCGACGCGCGAGGACCGGGCCGTCTGCCGGTACGAACTCGGCCAGTGAACCGCCTCGGGGTCGAGCCCCGAGGCTTCCCGTAGTTTAGTCGGACACTCCCACGTGACCATCGGCCTGATAGCCTCGAACGGTCGGGTGGGTCACGGTCGGGGCGTCCACGGCCACCGATGCCTGCCGTCGCACCGTCCGCACTTGGGGAAGGCTGTTGAGAGCAGGCACATTCCAATCGAGGTTCTTGATGCCTTTCACGGCGATATTGACGCTTGCACCACGGTCGCTGTGGTCTTGATGGGAACACGACCGACATTTGAACCGCTTCTTGGTGCGGTTCGCACGCTCCGTATGTCCACACATCGGACACCGTTGGCTCGTGTACGCAGGGTCAATCCACGCGGTCGGGATGCCCCCGAACGACGCCTTGTACGACGTATAGAACTGAAGAGCGCGGAACGGGAGATGGTGCAAGCGCCGATTCATCCGCGTACCGTAGTCGATACTGTCGCGCATCTCGTTGAGGTCTTCAAAGACGATGCACGGCTTCTCGAACTGACGGCTCCACTCCACGATGTGCCGACTCACCTTGTGGAGTCGGTCGCGGATAAACCGTTCTTCGCGCCCTTCGAGCGTGTCGTGGATGCTGTCCTTCCCCGCGTTCTGCACGCGCTTTCGCATCGTGAAGTAACGGTGGCGCTCGAACTTGATTTCGGGGAAGTCGATAACCAACGTGTCCTCGACACCGTTCTCGGACAGAGCGGTGAGAGCCACGTTGTCCTCGTTCACATCCACACCGACGACCGTCCGTGAGTCGTGCTTGTCTCGAACGGTCTGTTCGGTGTTTGTGACGTTGACGTGCAACTCAGGGTTCTCGTTGTGGAACAGGGATTCTGCTGTCCCAATCTTCCACTCGTCGCTTGTGAGAGCAGTCTTGAGAATGTCGAGGTGGGCGTCACTCCCTTTGAGAACTCCCTTGACGTGCTTGTACGGCTTCGCGCTGATACGGAACGCCACGTCACCGTCGTCGGTGAGCGACAGGTTGTACCCCTCCTCGTAGTTCGCACGAAGCGGGTACGCGCCGTCCTTGGTGTGACTCGGCTGGCCGAAGTCTTCGTACTCGTAGTAGTTCTCCATCGCTCCGAGAGCCTTGGCGACGACGCGCTGAATCGTGTTCTTCACGAGGGTGGCGTCGTCGGCCACGCGGTCGGGAATCGTATTCCAGTCCACACCTTCTTTGGCGAGTCGGATGGTTTCGTTGTACACCGAGCGGGCTTCGAGCGTGGCGTTGTACAGCAGACTCTCGTTGTCACTCTGGATGTCGAGTTGGAGGTCCAGCGTCTTGACGAGAGCCTGTGAGTCGGTCATTCTTCGGATTCGGTGAGCCAGTCGTTGACGAGTCCGCGCACTACGTCGGACTTGGTTTCGTCAACCTCGATGCATTTCTTCGAGAACTCCTTGTACACGTCGTCCTCGAAGTCCACGGACAGTCGTTTTGTCATCGCACATCCTTACTTAGATACTGAAATACTTAATTGTTGCCCACGTACTGTCTGTATGGGCGAGAAGCGGTCGAACCACACGGTGTACAACGTCACCTACCACTTCGTGTGGTGTCCGAAGTACCGCCAGGCGATTCTCGAACCAATCGAGGACTCGCTGGAAGAGAGTTTCCGCGACGTATGCGAGAAGTACGGCTACGAGATACTGTCGTTGCACACCTCTCCCGACCACGTACATCTGTTTCTCTCCGCCCATCCGAAGCACGCACCGGGCGAAATTGTGCGGACCGTCAAGAGTATCACGGCACGAGATGTGGGAACAGCACGAGCCGTACTTGGAGGAATATCTGTGGGGCGGTGGGCTCTGGGAAGAGTCATACTACGTCGGGACGGCAGGCGACGTTTCGACCGACACGATTGAACAATATATTGAACGAACGGAACACGTTTAGCGGAGCGCACGGCCTTCACCCTCGGAGTCAAGCCCCGAGGCACTCGGCCTGCTCCGTCTGTAGATTCTCAGTAGATCCGTTCAGGCGAGAGTTCCTGGATGACGCGACAGGCGTTCTTCGAGAAGGCACGGCGGAGCATGTCCTCCGAGAGGTCGAGCGTCAGCACCTCCATCACGCCCACGTTCGGGTGGACGTCGGGCGCGCCCGACCCGAACAGGACGCGGTCGGGGTGTTCGAGGAGCGCCCGCTCCATCGGTTCGCGGAACTGGACGAAACTCGTGTCGACGTACATCCGGTCGTACTCGTCGAGCATGTCGATGGTCCGGTCGGTCGTCTCCGGGTCGAGCGGGTACCCCCCGAAGTGTGCGACGATGACGGGGAACCCCCGACCGAGGATGGTCCGTTCGGCCATCTCCGGCGTGAACTCCCGGCCACCCCGGACGAGGACCGGAAGCCCGACGTCCGCGAGTGCGTCGACGACGGCGTCGCCCGGGAGGCCGTCGGCCAGCGGGTCGAGGACGAACCCGTAGAACCGGTCGTCGTAGGCGTACTGTTCGACGTCGGCCGGTTCCGTGTGGTACTCCTCGCGGAAGGACGCGATGTTCCGGAGCCGTGCCGTCCTGCTCGTGCCCGGGTCCCGCGGGCCGGAGAGCCGTGCGAACGCGACGAACGGCCGTCCGACGCTGTGACGCGCAACCGCGTTGTTGGCGGTGAGGTAGCCACCCTCGTCGGCACGCGGCGGTGGGGACACGACCGAACGGACGACCCCGGCCTGACGCATCTCCCGCTCTACGTCCTCCGGGGAGACGGCGCGGCCGCGCGTCGTCTCGTACTCGACTGTGTCGAGCTGGACGTGCACGTCGACGACGCGAAACCGGTGTTCCAGTTCCAGCATCGGGTGCCCGTTGATTCGCCTCCTATTTCGAGATACCGGTCCCACCACACCGTCCCGGTGACCGGGACGCCCTGCCCGGAGTCCCCGGGTCGGACACGTGCCCGTCCTGCCCCCGTCGTCCGAGAGACCGGCCACGCCCGAGCGAATCGCAAGCAAGCGACGGTGTGGCAAAGCAATTATTATATAGAACTGGAAACAATCTATACGGGAGGTTTCACAGCATGGCATCATCCAACTTCGGACAGCGCGGCATGGGTTCCCGACCGATGTTCATCCTCTCCGAGGACACGCAGCGCACACAGGGCAGCGACGCACAGTCCTCGAACATATCGGCCGGCAAGGCGGTCGCAGAGGCGGTACGGACGACGCTCGGGCCGCGTGGCATGGACAAGATGCTCGTCGACTCGACGGGCGACGTCGTCATCACGAACGACGGCGCGACCATCCTGACCGAGATGGACATCGAACACCCCGCGGCACAGATGCTCGTCGAGGTGGCAGAGACACAGGAGGACGCCGTCGGCGACGGCACGACGACGGCGGCCGTCCTCGCCGGGCACCTGCTCGCACGTGCGGAGGACATGCTCGAAAACGACGTCCACCCGACCACCATCGTCGAGGGCTACCACGAGGCGGCGGCCATCGCGCTCGACGCCATCGACGACGCCGTCCTCGACGTCGCGGTCGACGACGAGACGCTCGGACAGGTCGCCGAGTCCAGCATGACCGGCAAGGGAACCGGCGGGCTCACCGCCGACCAGCTGGCCCAGACGGTCGTCTCGGCCATCCGGCACGTCGAGACCGAGGCCGGCGTCGTGAACCGCGACGACGTCCGCATCTTCACGAAGGTCGGCGCGTCCTCGAACGCGACCGAACTGGTCGAGGGCATCGTCATCGACGAGGAACCGGTCCACGACGAGATGCCTCGCCACGTCACGGACGCCGACATCCTCGTCCTCGACATGGAACTCGACGTCCGCACCGCCGACGTCTCCGCCGAGTATCGCATCGACTCCGTCGAGCAACTGACCGCCGCGATGGACGCCGAGGAGGAGGAACTCCGGGGCTACGCGAAGACGCTCGCCGACGCCGACGTGGACGTGGTGTTCGCCACCGACGACATCGACGGGCGGGTCGCCGCCATGCTCGCCGACGAGGGCATCCTCGCCTTCGACGGCCTCTCCGACAGCGACGCCCGCGCCATCGCCACCGCGACCGGTGCGCGTCGCGCAGGCGCGCTCGACGACCTGGAGGACGACGACTTCGGCTTCGCCGAGCACGTCGACGTCCGCCGCGTCGGCGACGAAGAACTCACCTTCGTCGAGGGCGGTGCGGCCGCCGAGGCCGTCACCGTCTTCGTCCGTGGCGGCACCGAACACGTGGTCGACGAACTCGAACGCGCGCTCGAGGACGCACTCGACGTCGTGACCGTCGCCGTCGAATCCGGGGAGGTCGTCCCCGGCGCCGGCGCGACAGAGATCGCCATCGCCGACGCGGTCCGCGACGCCGCGTCCGGCATCGAGGGCCGCAAGCAACTCGCCGTCGAGGCGTTCGCGGACGCCGTCGACGTCATCCCGCGCACGCTGGCCGAGAACACCGGCATGGACCCCATCGACGTGCTCGTTTCCCTGCGGTCGCGCTACGAGGACGGCGAGACCGTCGGTGTCATCAGCGAGGGCGAGACCGGGACCGTCGACGACCCCCTCACCTACGGCGTGGTCGACCCCGCCGACGTCAAGCGAGAGGCCGTCGAGTCCGCGACCGAGGCCGCGACGATGATCCTCCGCATCGACGACATCATCGCCGCGGACTGAGACCCGCCGGTCGACTGCTTCCACTTCTTCATGAGAGACCACGCGCGGAGCCAGGGGGCCGGACGGCGCACCGGTCAGGCGACGCTCGGAATCGACCAGTTCCAGCGCATCGCCGCCAGCCTGAGCGCGAGCAACACGTCCGTCTCGGACGTGAGCGCCGAGGGGACGCGACCGACGAGCAGGTCGCGGGTGATGCCGCCGCCCAGCGCCGTCACCACGCCGAGGACCGTCACGCCGAGGTAGTCGAGGTCGCTGTCGACGCCCTTCGACGCGCCGGCGACGCCGAACGCGACGGTCCCGACGGCGTTCATCGCCGCGAAGGGCGTCAGCATCGACGTATCACGACCGCGTCTCCCGGGTCCAGTCCGAACGCCGCGTCGCCCCGTCCGCGGTTCACGTCGCACTCGACGTAGCCGTGGCTTCCGACGGTGACGAGACGGTCGCCCTCGGCCACTGCCGCGAACGTCTCGCCGACGGGGACGCGCTCGCCGTCGACGGTCACCTCGTCCACCCCGTCGAGGAACGCACCGGGCACGTTCGTGACGACGTTCCCGAAGTCGTCGACGACCAGCACCTCGCCCTCGGCCGCCCCGTCCGTCACCGACGCCTCGGGGAGCGAACAGTCGACGAGCGAGGCGGCGTCGGTCGGTTCCAGTCGGTCGAGGCCGGCGAGCGCGTCGACGCCAGCCTCGTGGACGCGTGCCGCCGCCGGGGCGAACACGTCCCGGCCGTGGAACGTGCTGGAGGCGGCGTCCTCGTCGTCGACGACGAACGCCGCGACCGGGGGTGCGTCGGCGACGTCGCCGGCCGCACCGAGGTCGGTACCGGGGTCGACCCCGGCCAGTCGACGCGCGACCGGGAGCGCGACGCCGTTGTCCGGTGCGACCAGGGCGTGTTCGCCGACGCGGACGACGACGGCGTCGCGGTCCGTGCCGACGCCGGGGTCGACGACCGCGCAGTGGACGGCCGGTGGGAAGTACGGGAGCACCTCCCGGAGCCAGAAGGCGGCCGCTCGCACGTCGTGACGGGGGAGGTCGTGGGCCACGTCGACGATTCGGGCGTCGCTCCGGGCGAGTATCACGCCCCGCATCGCCGCCGGGTACGGCGACCCGAAGTCAGAGGCCAGCGTTATCATCGTGGTGTTCCACCTCCGGGGGCTCAGACGCTGCCGTTGGAGTCGCTGTCGGCGACCATCTGGATGCGTTCGACACCGTCGATCTCCCGGATGACCTCGACGCAGGCGTCCGGCACCAGCGCCTCCCAGTCCTCGCCCGCTATCATGCGCTCGCGGACCTCCGTCCCCTCCAGCACCTCGCGGTTGAACATCGGCGACTGCCGGACCTCGATGCCTGCCTCCTCGAAGAGGCGGATGACCAGCGGGTTGTTGGAGTAGGCCACGTCGAAGGACGGGGACATGCTCTGGACGTGACTCACCCAGACGGAGTTGCGGTCGAGGTCCTCGATGGGGACGGCGTAGGTGACCAGGTCGTAGTCGACGAGCGACTTCGTTATCATCATGATGCGCTCGCCGGCGGTGAAGGGGTCGTGACTGGTGTGGGAGTTGCCAGCGCTACCGATGCCCAGGACGAGTTCGTCCACCTCCTCGGCGATGGTCTCGACCATGCTGTGATGGCCGTCGTGGTAGGGCTGGAACCGACCGATGTAGAATCCCCGAACCATGCGAAAGCCGTCGGGCCAGTCGCGTATAAGGGTGGCTAATCCGGCGACGCCCCGGATACCGCCGGAAGGCGCCGGGGTTATCCCGGCATCGCCTGGACGTCTCGTGCGCAAACGGGGGGAAAGTATATCACACGGAATCCGCTAGAAGTGACGAGAGAACTATCATGGAGGAGAAACGTTGAACCCCGCGAATTCGCGCCCTCAGAGAGTGCGGGGACCGAAAAAGTATATCAGTGCGAGACACCAGAATTCAGGTAGCAAACCGTTCTATGAGCAACGACAGTGATACCAACGACGGAAGCCCCCCGCCGGTCGAGGAGACCGTCGAGGACGGGGATTCCGAGTCGAACGAGTCGGTGATTCCGGACGTGCCGCACGACGAGCACCCGGACCCGACCGTCATCGACGGGCCCTCCGGACCGGACGACGCCGACGACGACGCGTCGGGCGGTGGCGACATCGAACGCCTGGGGAGCGACGTCGAGGTCGACATCGGTGCCGAGATAGACGAGGACGTCGCCGAAGACGACCTCCTCGGTGGCCTGATGATCGAGTCGACCGAGGAGATAGAGGTCCCCGACCGCCTCGTCGACCAGGTCATCGGACAGGACGACGCCCGCGACATCGTCAAGAAGGCGGCCAAACAGCGCCGTCACGTGATGATGATCGGCTCCCCGGGGACCGGGAAGTCGATGCTGGCGAAGGCGATGTCGCAACTCCTCCCCCAGGAGGACCTCCAGGACATCCTCGTCTACCACAACCCCGACGACGGGAACGAACCGAAGGTCCGGACCGTCCCCGCCGGCAAGGGCGACCAGATAATCGAGGCGTACAAGGACGAGGCCCGGAAGCGCAACCAGATGCGCTCGTTCCTGATGCTCATCATCATGGCCGTGGTCCTCGTGTACGCGGTCGTCACCCGCAGTCTCCTGCTCGGCATCCTCGCGGCCGGTATCGTCTACATCGCGTTCCGCTACTCCGGCCGGTCGACCGACTCGATGATTCCGAACCTCATCGTGAACAACTCCGACCAGCAGACCGCGCCGTTCGAGGACGCGACGGGCGCACACGCCGGCGCACTGCTCGGCGACGTCCGCCACGACCCGTTCCAGTCCGGCGGCATGGAGACGCCGAGCCACGACCGCGTCGAACCCGGCGCCATCCACAAGGCCAACAAGGGCGTGCTGTTCATCGACGAGATAAACACGCTCGACATCCGCAGTCAGCAGAAGCTGATGACGGCCATCCAGGAGGGCGAGTTCGGCATCACCGGCCAGTCCGAGCGCTCCTCGGGCGCGATGGTCCAGACCGAACCGGTCCCCTGTGACTTCATCATGGTCGCGGCCGGGAACCTCGACGCGATGGAGAACATGCACCCCGCGCTCCGCAGCCGTATCAAGGGCTACGGGTACGAGGTGTACATGGACGACACCATCGAGGACACCCCCGAGATGCGCCGGAAGTACGCCCGGTTCATCGCACAGGAGGTCGACAAGGACGGCCGCCTGCCCCACTTCACGCGGGACGCCGTCGAGGAGGTCATCCTCGAGGCCCGCCGCCGTGCGGGTCGCAAGGGTCACCTCACCCTCGAACTGCGCAACCTCGGTGGGCTGGTCCGCGTCTCGGGCGACATCGCCCGCGCCGAGGACAAGGAGTACACCACCCGCGAGGACGTCCTGCGCGCCAAGCGCCGCAGCCGCTCCATCGAACAGCAGCTCGCGGACGACTACATCGAGCGCCGCAAGGACTACGAGCTGACCGTCGCCAGCGGCGACGTCGTCGGCCGCGTCAACGGCCTCGCGGTCATGGGCGAGGACTCCGGTATCGTCCTGCCCGTCATGGCCGAGGTCGCACCCTCGCAAGGTCCTGGCCAGGTCATCGCCACCGGGAAGCTTCAGGAGATGGCCGAGGAGGCCGTGCAGAACGTCTCCGCCATCATCAAGAAGTTCTCGGACGAGGACATCTCCGAGAAGGACATCCACATCCAGTTCGTCCAGGCCGGCCAGCAGGGCGTCGACGGCGACTCCGCGTCCATCACGGTCGCGACCGCCGTCATCAGCGCGCTGGAGGACATCCCCGTCGACCAGAGCATGGCCATGACCGGCTCGCTGTCGGTCCGCGGCGACGTGCTCCCCGTCGGGGGCGTGACCCACAAGATAGAGGCGGCCGCGAAGGCCGGGCTCGAACGGGTCATCATCCCGAAGGCCAACGAGCAGGACGTGATGATCGAGGACGAGTACAAGGAGCAGATCGAGATAATCCCGGTCAGCCACATCAGCGAGGTGCTGGACGTGGCGCTCGCCGGCGAACCCGAGAAGGACTCGCTGGTCGACCGCCTCAAGTCCATCACCGGCTCCGCACTGGAGCACAACGTCGGCCGCGGCGGCGGTTCACCCAGCCCGCAGTAGATGCCGACACCGGCGACGCCGCCCGTCGGGTCGCCGCTTTCTCCCGTTCTTCTCGCCCCCGGAGCCGCAGGCTCGGCGTCGTTCGACGCCACCGCCTTCGCGGGCGTCCTCGTCGTCGTCACCGGCCTGCTCCTCCTGCTGTCACACGCGACCACGCAGTCGGTCCAGCCCCCGCCTGCAGCGGAACGAACTGCCGGTCTGTGGGAGGACGAAGGGTCCGACGCTCACGAGGGGAGTCAGCGAGGGTCGCCGGCGACGCCCGGGGCGGACGGGTCCGAAACGGAACCCGTCGACCAGTCCTCCGACCCCCTGGAGTCGATGAGCCCGGGGCTCTTGCTGGCTAACGTCGCGGTCACGCAGGGCGGCTTCCTCGTCGTCCTCGTCGGCGCGGCGGTCCTCTCGGACGTGCCGGCGTCGGCGCTCGGACTCTCGCCGGGCGCGTTCGGGCCGACCGCGCTGCTGGCCGGCGCGGTACTCGGCCTGGGACTGTACGTCGCCAACGAACTCGGCGCGGCAGTGGCCGACGGTGCGGGCGTCGAGTACGACGAGCGCCTGCGCACCGTGCTCGCGCCGGACGACGCCCGTGGCTGGGTCGTCCTGCTCCTGCTGGTGCTCCCGCTGGTCGCGGTCTTCGAGGAGTTCCTCTTCCGGGCGGCGTTCGTCGGCGTGCTGGCGGCCGGGTTCGGCCTGTCGCCGTGGCTGCTCGCGGTCGTCTCCTCCGTGCTGTTCGCGGTGGGACACGGCATCCAGGGGCCGGCGGGCGTCGTCGTCACGGGCGGTCTCGGCCTCGTGTTGGCGACAGCGTTCGTGCTGACTGGGAGCCTCGTCACCGTTGTGCTGGCGCACTACCTCGTCAACGTGCTGGAGTTCGTCGTCCACGAGGGATTCGGCGTGGACTGGGCGTAGGACGGGAGCGAACCGAGAACCGGTTGGCCGACCGACTAGAGGCCTTCGAGCGACCGCAGTCTCTGCTCGACGTCCGGTTCGGCGGCGCTCGGGCCGTCGCGCACCCGATGGTCGGGGATGAGCAACGGCGCCGGGTTCGCGTCCAGCGCGGTGCGGACGAGGACGAGGTCGTCCTCGTCCTCGGCGTCGAGCCCCGGCGTCATCCGGGCGAGCTGGGCGACGGTGATGTCCTCGCCGTATGGAACCTGCTCGCGGAGGGTCTCGAGCACCGACCGCTGGTCGGTCGGGAGGGTCAGCGCGACCTGTACGTCGTCGAAGCCCACCGGTTTGACGCCCTCGAGGTAGGACTCGATTCGGTCGAGGACCGGGTGACTCTCGTCCGCGTCGTCGGCCGGTTCTTCCGGGAACGCGACGGAGATGACCCGGTCACTGGCGACGCCGATCTGGACGTACCGGTCGAGGTACGGGGAGCGTCGGGCGAAGATGCCGGCAGCAGCGTCAGCGTCCGCGTTCATACCGGACCCGACGACAGAGACTCCCTTGAAGGTTCGCGTGGTGACCCCGGGGTCCGTCGCCGCCCCCGACGCCCGGACCGACGGTGCCGCCGATGACGCAACACTTATGAACAGATTAGCACATCAATGTACGATGATGAACGCTACTGATGAGCTCGCGCCCGCGGTACGGTCGATACTGACCGCCGCGGCGCGACGGACGCCGCCGGACGAGCGCGTCGACGTGGACGCACAGTCGTTCTCGGGCGCGCTCGCGGCGGCCGACGCCGACGGGCGCGTACCGGTCGTCGCCGAGGTGAAGCCGACGAGTCCGACGACGGAGGGCGAACGAACCGACGACCCGGTCGAACTCGCCGAGGAGATGGTCGCCGGGGGCGCGAGCGCGCTCTCGGTGCTGACGGAACCCGAGCACTTCGGCGGGAGTCCCGAGACCCTCCGCCGCGTGCGCGAGGCCGTCGACGTGCCGGTGCTACGCAAGGACTTCCTGCTGGAACCGGCCCACCTCGACGCAGTCGAGGCCGACGCCGTGTTGCTCATCGTCCGGTTCCTCGACGACGTCGAGGGGATGGTGACCGCCGCGCGAGAGCGCGGGTTCGAACCGCTCGTCGAGGTCCACGACGAGGGCGAACTGGAGACGGCGCTCGAAGCGGGCGCGACGCTCGTCGGCGTGAACAACCGGGACCTCGCCAGCCTCACGGTCGACCTCGGGACGTTCGAGCGCGTCGCGCCGGCTGTCCCGGACGACGTGACGCTCGTCGCCGAGTCCGGCATCTCCACGCCGGCCGAGGCGCGCCGGATGCGCGAGGCGGGTGCCGACGGCCTGCTGGTCGGCAGTGCGGTTATGAAGGGCGAGACCCGAGAGCAGACAGAGGAGCTGGTGAACGCGTGAGCACTGACGACGGCGACGAGACGGCCCGTACAGACGGCGAGGACCGCCCGGGGACGTTCGGGCGGTACGGCGGCCAGTACGTCCCCGAGGCGCTGATGCCGGCCATCCAGGAACTCGATGACGCCTACGAGCGCTACGTGCTGGAGAACGAGGACGGCTTCGTGGACGAGTTCCACCGGCGACTCCGGGACTTCGGCGGCCGGCCGACCCCGCTGCAGCGCGCCGACCGCCTCAGCGAGGCGCTCGACCGGGAGGTGTACCTCAAGCGCGAGGACCTGCTCCACGGCGGCGCGCACAAACTGAACAACGCGCTCGGGCAGGTCCTGCTGGCGACGTACATGGGCAAGGAGCGCATCGTCGCCGAGACGGGCGCGGGCCAGCACGGCACCGCGACGGCGATGGCGGCGGCCCACCTCGACGTGCCCTGCGAGGTGTACATGGGGACCCGCGACATCGCCCGACAGCGCCCCAACGTCTTCCGGATGCGACTCAACGGTGCCGAGGTGAACCCGGTGCGCGCGGGCCGGGGAACCCTCAAGGAGGCCATCAACGAGACGATGCGGGACTGGGCGACGAACGTCGAGGACACCCACTACGTCATCGGCAGCGTCGTCGGCCCGCACCCGTTCCCCGAGATGGTGCGCGAGTTCCAGTCGGTCATCGGCGAGGAGGCGCGCCGACAGGTCCGCGAGCAGGCGGGACAGCTGCCGGACTCGGTCGTCGCCTGCGCCGGCGGCGGGTCGAACACGATGGGCACGTTCCACGCGTTCGTGCCGGACGAGGACGTCGACCTGTTCGCGGTCGAGGCGGGCGGGTCGTCGCTCTCGGTCGACGAGGAGGCTGGCGTCGCGCCCAACTCGGCCTCGCTGTCGACGGGCACCGAGGGCGTCCTGCACGGCGCGCGGACGAAACTCCTCCAGGACAGCGACGGAAACGTCGTCGAGAGCCACAGCGTCTCCTCCGGACTGGACTACGCCGGCGTCGGGCCGGAACTCTCGCACCTGGTCGACGCCGGACGGGTGACGCCCGTCACTGTCGACGACGACGACGCGCTCGCGGCGTTCCACTCGCTCTCCCGGCGCGAGGGTATCATCCCGGCGCTCGAGTCGGCTCACGCCGTCGCGTTCGCCGAGAACGAACCGGAGCGCCTGGGCGACGTGACGGTCGTCAACGTCTCGGGCCGCGGCGACAAGGACCTCGAATCGGTGGTCGAGGAGACCGAGGCCCGGGCGATTCCGAACGCGCCCGACATGGACGTGTTCTCGACCGTGGGCGAACAGTCCACCGACCGCAGTCCGCGTGACGAGGAGGGGGCCCGATGATCGACCTCGCGGCCGCCTTCGAGGAACCGGCGTTCGTGCCGTACCTCTGCGTCGGCGACCCGAGCGTCGAACGCAGTCGCGAGTACGTCGAGGCGCTGGTCCGGGGCGGCGCGGACGTGGTCGAGCTCGGACTCCCCTTCTCGGAACCCATCGCGGAGGGACCGACGATCCAGGCCTCCGTCGTCCGGGCGCTCGAAGCGGGCGTCACCCCGGAGACGTACTTCGAGTTCGTCGAGTCGCTCGACGTGGACGTCCCGCTGGTCTGTATGACCTACTACAATCTGATATACCAGTACGGGGGCGGCGAGGCGGGACGGGCCTCGAGTGCAGAGGGCGAGGCGGGGCCCGCCCCGTTCGTCGAACGGGCGGCCGAGGCCGGCATCTCGGGGTTCGTCGTCCCGGACCTCCCCGCAGAGGAGGCGGGTCCCCTGCGGGCCGCCTGCGACGAGTTCGGCCTCGACCTGGTCTTCATCGTCGCGCCGACTACCGGCGCCGACCGACTCGACCGGATGGTCGAGCGCTCGTCGGGCTACCTCTACGTCCAGGCGAGACTGGGCGTCACGGGAGCGAAATCGGACGTGAGCGGCCAGACGGCCACCTCGCTCGACCGGCTCGGTCGGTACGACATCCCTAAGGCTGTCGGGTTCGGGGTGTCGACTGGTGAACAGGCGGCACGCATCGTCGCGGCCGGGGCGGACGGCGTCATCGTCGGGAGCGCGCTGGTCGACGTCGTCGCCGAGCACGGCGACGCTGGCGGCGACGACGTGCCGGCACGGCTGGAATCGAAAGCGAGAGAACTCAAAGCGGGAGTGCTCGACGGTGCGACACAAGACGTGCCGGAACCGGAAGGGAGATAACCGACGTTTGTCAACGAGTGACATACCATGACGACAGGAACACACGCACGACTCGAACGCATCGGGACAGGAGGGAAATACCTGATAGTCCCGATGGACCACGGCATCACCATGGGCGCCGTACAGGGGCTCAAGGACATCGAATCGACCATCGACGCGGTGACGCGAGGCGGGGCCGACGCGGTCCTGACGCAGAAGGGCATCGCCCCGCGCGTCCACGACAACAAGAACGGGGCGGGGTACATCGTCCACCTGAACGCGTCGACGACCATCGGCCCCGACACGAACGACAAGCGCATGACCGGCACCGTCGAGGAGGCAATCCGGGCCGGAGCCGACGCCGTCTCGTTCCACATCAACGTCGGTAGCGACCACGAACCGGAGCAGATAGAGGACCTCGCGGGCGTCACCGACACGGCCTCGCGCTTCGGCATCCCCGTCCTCGCGATGGCCTACGCCCGGGGGCCGGACGTCGAGGGCGACGACCCAGAGGCGCTCGGCCACGCCGTCAGACTGGCCGAGGAACTCGGCGCCGACGTCGTCAAGACTGGCTACTCCGGCGACGGCGACTCCTTCCGGCACGTCGTCGAGTCGACCCGCCTCCCGGTCGTCATCGCCGGCGGCGCGCGCGGCACGGACCGGGAGACGGTCGAGATGGTCCGGGGCGCGATGGACGGTGGCGCGGCCGGCGTCTCCATGGGGCGCTCAATCTTCCAGCACGAGGACCCCGAGGCCATCACCAGGGCCGTCTCGGCCATCGTCCACGACGACGCGAGCGTCCACGACGCGCTCACCCGCGCCGGGTTCGCCATCGAAGCCTGAACGCTTTTGACGTCTCTCTCCGAGCACCCACCGTGGCCAGCGACAGCACCGGCACGCCGACGCCCGACACCCCGGACGAACTGCTGGCGTGGGCGCGCACCTACGCAGGTACCGTCGACGTCGACGTGGACCTCGACGGCGTCGACTGGCGCGTCTCGAAGCGCGCGCGCCGCCGGGCCGGGGCGTGTCGGTACGACCCGACCGACGGCAGCGTGACCATCGTCCTCTCCTGGGCGTCGTACCGGGCCCACGGCTGGCGCGAGGTGGAGGCGACGGTCCGGCACGAACTCGTCCACGCCTGGGAGTTCCAGCGCTTCGGCGAGTCCGGGCACGGCCCCCGGTTCCGGGAGCAGGCCGAGGCCGTGGACGCACCGCGGCACTGCGAACCCTTCTCCGACCCCCGGTACGTCCTCCGGTGCCGGACCGACGACTGTGACTGGCGGGCGCGACGCTACCGCGCCTCGAAGACGGTTACGACGCCCGAGGCGTACCGCTGTGGCGACTGTGGTGGCCGGTACGAGGTCGAACACGCCGAGTCGGGGACCGCGTGGCAGGCCGAACCCGGCTACGAGCGTGCGCGGGCCGCGCTCGGCGACGAGTGGTGACCGCGGCCCTCGCCTCGTCCTCAGAACAGCGACGGGAACGCCGCCATCGACTCGATGTGGTGGGTCGGCTCGTGGTCACCGGCGTGGCTGGCCTCGTCGTACGGGACCCACACCGAGTCGATGCCGGAGGCGTTCGCGCCGCCGACGTCGGCGCGCAGGGAGTCACCGACGTGGACCGTCTCGGCCGAGTCGGCGTCGAGGCGGGCCAGCGCGCGCTCGAACGGTGCAGGGTGTGGCTTCGGTTCGACGCCGTTCGCCGGGTCGACGAACACCGTCACGTCGAACGCGTCGGCGATGTCCAGCGCTTCGAGCTTCGTCGTCTGACTCGCCTCGCCCCCGTTGGTGACCAGTCCGACCTGGGCGGCCGTCTCGCGGGCGTGTTCGAGGGCGCGGCGGGCACCGTCGCGGAACGTGACCGCGGAGTGGTCGACGCAGTCGACGTGGGCGTGGGCGAGTTCCCGCGTCGGTACCTCGCCCGCGTCGGTCCGGTCGGCCGTCGCCGCGAACAGCGACTCGTAGAAGCCCACTTCCGTCTCGCAGGTGCCGACGTCGTCGACGGCGGCGGCGACGTCGTCGACGGTGCAGAAGGGGTCGACGCCGGCGCGGTCGAACGTGGCGTCGAGGAGGGCCTAGGGGTCCTGTTCGGAGACGCTGAGCGTCAGGTCGAGGTCGAACAGGACGGCGGCGGGGGTCGACATGGTCGGCAGTAGTAGTGGTCGGCTCAAATGTATGTCGCCACCGTGCTAGTCGGTGGCTCGGTTCGAGCACGTCGACCCCGTCCCGGGGCGCACCCGTGTCGACGAAGACACCGGGCAGTGGCCAACGGTGTCGCTTCCGCCACGTTCAAGCGGGGTCCTGTCGCACTCGTTCGTATGGAGAGCGAACGCGAGGTCTGGCTGAAGGCCGACGACGAGGTCGGCGACTGGGAGGCCCGGAAGCGCCGCATCACCGCGGGACTGGAGTCGGGCGTCGACTGGGTGCTGGTCGACGACGCCGACGTGGACCGGGTCCGCGAACTCGGCGCGGTGAACGTGGCGGCGTTCCGGAGTGGCCGCGACGTGGACTTCATCGACGACGCAGAGACCGACGAGGAGAGCGAGGACGCTGTCGCCCCCGACGCCATCGTCGTCGGCAAGCACGGCGAGGGCGACGGGACCATCGACTTCCCGACGGACCTCTCCGGGTCGGCGGACCTCTCGACCCTCCGCCGGGGCAACGCCGACTCCGCGTACGTCCGCATCCTCGGGGAGGAGTACGAGCGCTTCGCCGAGGCGGCCGCCATGGACGCCGAGTACACCATCGTCGCGGGCGAGGACTGGACCATCATCCCCCTGGAGAACCTCATCGCGCGCATCGGTGCGGAGACGACGCTCGTCGCTGGCGTCGAGACCGCCGACGACGCCCGGACGGCGTTCGAGACCCTCGAGATCGGCGCCGACGCCGTGCTGCTCGACAGCGACGACCCGGACGAGATCCGCGAGACCGTCGCGGCCCGCGACGCCGCCGACCGGGAGCGCCTCGACCTCCGATACGCCGAGGTGACCGCCATCGAACAGACCGGGAGCGCCGACCGCGTCTGCGTCGACACCGCCTCCATCATGGACCAGGACGAGGGGATGCTCGTCGGGTCGATGGCCCGCGGACTGGTCTTCGTCCACGCCGAGACGGCCGACTCGCCGTACGTCGCCTCCAGGCCGTTCCGGGTCAACGCCGGCGCGGTCCACGCCTACGTCAGGGTCCCCGGCGGCGGGACGAAGTACCTCTCCGAACTCGCCTCCGGGGACGAGGTGCTGCTCGTCGACACCGACGGTCACACCCGCGAGGCCATCGTCGGCCGCGTGAAGATAGAGACCCGCCCGATGTTCCGGGTGGAACTCGACCTGGACGGCGAGGACCGCGTCGAGACCCTCCTGCAGAACGCAGAGACCATCAAGGTCCAGACCCGCGAGGGCCGCAAGGCAGTCACGGACCTCGAACCGGGCGACGAACTGCTCCTCTACTACGAGCAGACGGCCCGCCACTTCGGCGAGGCCATCGAGGAGAACATCATCGAGAAGTGACGGACGGACCGTCGTCCGACCGCCCAGGTTCTCGCGTTCGCTCGGTTCGCCGACGGCACGAACGCCCGCCGAGTCACGACTCCCGACCGGCGAGGACCTGGACGTCCTCGACCTCACGGGCGTCTTCGACCTGCTGAGCCACGAGACGCGACTCGCCGTCGTGCAGGTGCTGGCGACGCGCCGCGGGGCCGACGGCGGCCGTCACGCACTCACGTTCTCGGAACTGGGCGAGCGAGTCGGGGTCCGCGACGTCGGGCAGTTCGACTACCACCTCCAGCGACTGCGCGGGAACCTCGTCGAGGAGACGCCGGACGGCTACGAGCTGACGGAACTTGGACTGGTCGTCGGGTCGACGGTCGTGGAGACGCCATCGGACCCGTAACGGGTCCCCGGACTCGCCGTCGCGTCGCTCAGTCGAACGCCAGCCGTGGGTCGTCGTCCTCCTCGTCGACGACGACCTGGTCCCGTTCGATGCGGATGGAGTAGTCCGCGGTGTTGCTCCACGCCTGTTCGATGGTGACGAGGACGACGGCGTCGTTGTAGTCCGGGTCACCGGACCCGTCCGCGTCGTCGGGGTCGGCGTTCTGTTCGGAGAGTTCGTAGAGGAAGACGAACTGGTTCTGTGCGAGCTGGAGCCGACCCTGGTCGTCGATGCGCGAGCCGAGAATCGCCGAGAGGTTGCGCTGCTCGGGACCGCCCTCGCTGAAGTCGGGGACCTGTTCGCCGTCGGTCAGCACCACGAGGTTCGAACTCTCGCCCGTCGAGTCGATGGCGATGCGCTCGTCACCGGAGTCGAGGTCGGTACATCGCCACTGGTCGTAGTACGACCCGCCGACCAGGAGGTCTTCGCCAGTGTCCTCGGCGTCGGTGTACCAGTCGCAGGACCACGACGTCGCCCGCACCGTGATGGACGTTCCGGCGGGGTACTCGTGCAGGGAGTAGGACCGCGTCTCGTTCTCCGTCGGGTCGTTCAGGTCGTCGTCGGCCGGATTCGAGGCCAACCCGTCGTCCGGGTCGCCGTCCGGCCACGGGGTGTACACGTCGTCCTGTGCGACGACGCGGAACGTCGTCGGACCGTAGATGACGTTGTCGCTCGAGATGCCCGACAGTTCCGTCCCGAGCACCTCGACCGTCGCGTCGAACCGCATGCTGGTCCGTATCGAGTCGTTCTCCCGGACCACGTCGTAGGTGGAGTCGATGGGCAGTCGCACCGATGCGGTGCCCGCGGCGGGGTCGACGGTGGTCGTCGACTCGTTCAGCGTCTCGGCGAAGTAGCGCCCCCACGCCTCGTAGAACTCGCTCTCGACAGTGATGGTGATGTTCTCGGCGGGGTAACAGCCGGTGGCGTCGTATAGTTCGCGGACGAAGTCGGACCCCTCGTCGTCCGAGTCGGCGGTCCGGAGCGTCGCCTCGTCGCCCTCGAACTGTCCGGAGACGTTCGTCACGCCGACGTACAACTGGCCGTCGGCGTGCCGTATCTGCGGTGGGGAGACCATCACCGCCCCGCTGTCGGTCTGTTTCCAGATGCCGCCGGCCTCGTAGGCGAGTCGATTGCCGTCACGGTCCTCGTACCGGACGCTCCCGAGCGGCATCGAGTTCGAACACGACGTTTGCTCGTTGATGGTGAACGACAGCGTCCCGTTCTGGACGACCCGGTAGGTGCCGTCTCGCTCTCCGAGGTCGACGCGGACGGGTCCACTGGCGCTGTCTCCCACGCTGGCGTCGATCTCGTGCATGCTCAACTCGGCGGCGTCGACGGACGCCCGTTGCTGTATCGAGTCGACCGCGACCGAACCGGCGACCAGAAGCACGGCCGCACCGATGGCGACCATGCCGAAGAGCAGTACCAGTCCGACCAGCGGAGAGATGGAACGCTCGCCATCCGGGTTCGCGGTAGTGATGACCATCGGAACTAGCTCGGCCACAAGATACTCGTCTGCAGCTATTAACTTAGCGCTTCGTTCACGATGTTTGAAACAATTTTCTGCGTGGTATTAACTGGGGTGACAGGGAGTCGACATCGCGCAGGTGGAGTCCGAGCGCTTCGAGACGCCGTATACCACCGTCCGGGAGCAGGACGGTTCGAGCCGGTGAACGCGTCCACCGAAGTTCGCCGGTCGGCTACTCCGGCACGAGTTCGTGGGCACACCACGGACAGAACGCGAGTTCGTCGTCGAGTTCGCGCCCGCAGTTCGGACAGGACTCCGGCGCGGCGTCGGCAGTCGCGGTCACGAGCAGGTACACGTCGAGCATCGCCACGAACTCGACGACGCTCATCGCGAGGTTGGCCTCGACCGAGAGCGACGTCCACGCCGTGGCCACGGTATCCGCGAGCGACCCAGAGGCGTCGATCGACGGTCCGAAGAGGAACACGACGGCGACAGCCATGGCTGCGAACCCGGCGGCCCGAAGCCACTGGCGGACGTACGCGTGACCGAGCCCCGGGAAGAGGAACGAGAGGACGACAGCGATGACTGTGCGCCGCCGGACCATACCGTCGCTTGCGGTGCCGCACTCAATAGGGTTCGGTTTCTGACGACAACTGCTCGAGCAATCGTGCCGTCGTCTCGAGGTCGAACTGCCCCGGTGCCGTGGCGTCCGCCGGGTCGACCGGCGCGTAGCCGATGCGAGACCCGTACAGCGGTGCGACGACCCGGGAGTGACGGCCCACCTCGCCCATGGCGATGGTCGCCACGCTGTCGCCGTCGGCGGCGAACTCGCGGGTGATGGCGAGCAGGGAGAGCACGTCCGCCCTGTCGGTCGCGGTCACGGCGAGTTTGGCCACGTCGCCGTTTGCCAGTCCGTCGTCGAGCGCCGTCGCCATCTCCTCGCCGTCTCCCGCCCCCTCGAAGTCGTGCGTCGAGACGACGACGCTGACCGCCTCGCGCCGGGCGGCCTCGACCACACGTGCACCGTCGCCGTCGCGTACCGACGCGAGTTCGACGTCGACCGCCTCGACGCCGTCCATCGCGACGGCCTCGACCAGCGCGTCGAGGCGTGCCGCGTCGTCGGTCGCCTCGCCACCCTCCCACGCGACCCGGTTCGTCACGAGCACCGGCAGTTCGCCGTCGTAGTCGGCCAGGGCCGCCAGCGGGTCGGTGGCGAGGTCCATCCGGAACTCGACGGCGTCGGCGTGTGGGCGTGCGTCCGGCTCCGCGTCGAGGTCGGACGTGCTCGCACAGAGGACGAGCGAGTCGAAGTCCATGGGCGGGCTACTGCGCGGACCGATAAAAACGTGCGCGATGGCGGCATCGCTACCGGTCCAGTTACCACCGCCACCGTCGTAGAGGCGGTCGTGCAGCTCCGCCCCGAGAGGCCTGCCGACCGGGCCGCCGTCGAAGCAGTCCACCGTGTCGCGTTCCCGACCGACGACGAGGCCCTGCTCGTCGCAGCCCTCCGAGAGAGCGACGCGTTCGTGCCAGCCCTCTCCATCGTCGCGGAAGCCGACGGACGGGTCGTCGGCCACGTCCTGTTCACCGAGGTCACCGTGGACGGCACGGATGCGGCACTCACGCTCGCCCCGGTCGCGGTCCACCCCGACCGACAGGGCGAGGGAATCGGCAGTCGTCTGATCCGGCACGGACTCGATTCGTGTCGCGACGCGGGGTACGACCTCGTCGTCCTCCACGGCGACCCGGAATTCTACAGCCGGTTCGGCTTCGAGCCGGCGACGCCGCACGGCCTCACACATCCGTTCGACCTGCCCGACGAGGCCTTCCAGGTGCGGTGGCTCGTGGACGACGTGGCGGGAAGAATCGGTGGTCCCGTCGGCTACGACGCGGCGTTCGAGCGCCTGTAGCTCAGACGAGGCCGAGGTTGTCCTCGGCCTCGAGGAGTTCGTGGTAGCGGTTCCGGATGGTGACCTCGGAGATGTCGGCCACGTCGCTGACGGCGGCCTGCGTCGTCTTCTCGTTGGTCAGGAGCGAGGCGGCGTACACCGCGGCGGCGGCGAGACCGACCGGCGACTTGCCCGAGTGGACGCCCTTCTCCTTGGCGTTCTGGAGGAGTGCGCGTGCGCGGTGCTCGGACTCGTCGGAGAGGTCGAGGCCGCTGGCGAAGCGCGGGACGTAGCTCTCGGGGTCGGCCGGCCGGACCTCGAGGCCGAGTTCGCGGACGACGTAGCGGTAGGTGCGTGCTACCTCGTTCTTCTCGACGCGGGAGACCTCGGCTATCTCGTCGAGGCTGCGCGGGACGCCTGCCTGGCGGGCGGCGGCGTAGACGGCCGACGTCGCGACGCCCTCGATGGAGCGCCCCGGGAGCAGGTCCTCGTTGAGCGCGCGACGGTAGATGACCGAGGCGGTCTCGCGGACGTTCTTCGGCAGGCCCAGGCCGCTGGCCATGCGGTCTATCTCGCCGAGTGCCTGCTTCAGGTTGCGCTCCTTGCTGTCGCGGGTGCGAAAGCGCTCGTTCCACTTGCGCAGGCGCTGCATCTTCTCGCGCTGGCGCGACCCCAGCGAGTTGCCGTAGGCGTCCTTGTTCCGCCAGTCGATGTTCGTCGAGAGGCCCTTGTCGTGCATCGTGTTCGTCGTCGGCGCGCCGACGCGGGACTTCTCGTTCTTCTCCTGCGCGTCGAACGCGCGCCACTCCGGCCCGCGGTCGACCTGGTCCTCCTCGACGACCAGGCCGCAGTCGCCACAGACTGTCTCGGACCCCTCGCTCACGACGTTGCCGCCGCATTCGGGACACGAGAGGCTGCTGTCGGTCGTCTGCTCGTCGGTCTGTTCGTCCGTGTTGCTCGTTCGGAATCGTGTGCGTGCGTCGGTCATGGGTGCGAAGGCGGGGGCTACCGGCCAGGGTTTCGCCTGAGAAACCGGAAGCGCTGGTACTGTAGACAGGAGATGGAGCAACAGTTATTAAGCATTTTGGAACGCGTCTGCGATAGCCGCGATTCGTGGCGTGAGGCAACCATTTACAATCCAAGATAGAAACCTTGATATACAGTTGGTTACGGCCGCGGAGAGTAACGCACATCCCGCTCGCGACCCGACCTGGGTGTATGCGAGTCGGCATCGGGAGCCAGAATCCCGTGAAGGTGACCGCGACAGAACAGGCGATAGGACCGCTCCCCGGCGCGACGGTCGACCCCGTCGACGTGGCGTCTGGTGTCCCAGACCAGCCCACCGGTCTCGCCGAGACGCGGGCTGGTGCCGAGACCCGCGCCCGGCGGGCGTACGACGCCGGCGGGTTCGACCTCGGCGTCGGCGTCGAGGGCGGCGTGGCGTCGCTCGGGTCCGACGACCTGTACCTCGTCATGTGGGCCGCGGTCACCGACGGCGACCGGGTAGAACTCGCCGCCGGCCCGAGCATCAGGCTCCCCGACCACGTCGCCGCCCGCGTCCGCGACGGCGAGGAGCTGGGCCCCGTCATGGACGACGCCTTCGACCGGGACGGCGTCGCGCGCGACGAGGGCGCTATCGGCGTGTTCACCGGCGGCGAGGTCGACAGGACAGAGGCGCTCCGGACGGCCGTCGCTGGCGCGCTCGGCCCCTTCGTGACGTCTCACTACGGGTGACGACCCGTCTCACTCCTGCGGGACGGCCTCGGCCGTCTCGCGGGCCTCGGTGCTCTCCTCGACGGCCTCGGTGAGCGAGACGTTCAACGCGAGCATCGACACAAGCCCACCGACGACGGTGACGACGTTCTTGACCGCGTGGTCGACGATGGCCGCAGCGATGGCGAGTTCGACGCCGACGCCAGGTGCCAGTCCGACGACCAGCGCGGTGAACGCACCCTCGTACAGGCCGACGCCGCCGGGCGAGAGCGGGAGTACCTTCGCGAGGTTCCCGACGCTGACCGCGAAGAAGCCGACGGCGAGCATCGTCGCCACCGGGAGTTCGATGCCGACGGCAACCATCACGACGATGGCCGTCGCCACGTCGAGCGTCCAGACGAGCAGGCTCGTCCCGCCGACGACGGCGAAGGCACGGGCGTCGTTCGCGACGGTCTGGACGTCGCCGACGAACCCCTCCACGATGGCGACGAACTCGCGGGCGTAGGAGTCGTCGCTCAACCGGTTCACGACGGGGCGGACGAGGTTCCGGTCCGACCGCGCCGAGACGACGATGGCGAGGACGCCGGCGACCGCGACGGTGCCGACGCCGGCCGCCACGAAACTCGCGTACTCGGCGGCGGGCGCGTACTTCGGGCCGACGGCCTCGCCAGCCAGCGCGGCCGCGACGTCGCCCGCGTTCCCCGTCACGACGAGCGAGAGCATCACCGACCCGGCCAGTGCGGTGATGGTCAGCAGGTCGAAGACGCGCTCGACCGCCAGCGACGCGAACCCGGAGGCGTACGGCACGTCTCTGCGGGCCTTCATCACGTACGCACGGACGCCGTCGCCCAGCCGTGCCGGGAAGACGAGGTTCCCGGTCTGGCTGACGAAGATGGCTCCGGTGAGGAAGCCGACGTGCCCCGGGTAGCCGATCTCGTCGAGGATGTCCCGGTACCGCAGGCCCCGGAGGGGCCACGACAGCAGGTAGACCGCGGCCGCACCGCCGACGAGCGCCAGGTCGGCCTCACCCATGTACCCGAGCACCTTCTCCCACTCGAGGTAGTAGAACGCCATCAGGAGGACGGCGACGAACGTGAGCATCGTGCCGGCGACGATGCCGACGCGACGGTTCACGCGCGGGGAGACCGACAGTTCCCACCAGGTACGGACGACCTGGCCGCCCATCCCGAAGATGTCCCGGACGAGGTCGACCTTGGTGTCGCCCTTCGGTTCCCAGTCGACGGCGAACTCCTTGACGCGGTAGTCCCGGCGCTGGGCCTTGACGAGTACCTCGGTGTCCCAGAACCAGTGCTGGTCGTGGACGTCGTCGAGCAGCGAGAACAGCGCCTCGCGGTCGAACGCCTTGAACCCGCACTGGTGGTCGCGCAGGTCAGACCGGAGGACCAGCCTCGCCAGGAGGTTGTAGCCGCGACTCGGGACGCCCCGCTTCGCCGGCCGGTCGGCCTCGTGGCCGGCGATCCAGCGCGACCCGGTAACGACGTCGTACCCGTCGGACCGGACGCTCTCGACCAGTTCTTCGAGGTGTCGCATGTCCGTCGCGAGGTCCGTGTCGAAGTAGACGAGCGTTTCCCCGTGGCTGGCGCGAAACGCCCGTTCGAGTGCGCCGCCGCGACCGAGTCGCTCGTCGGAGTGGACGTGCCTGACCCGGTCGTCTTCGGCGGCCATCTCGTCCGCGATGTCCGGCGTCCGGTCGTCACAGCCGTCCTCGGCGACGACGACCTCGTACGAGCCGTCGGGGAGGAAGCCCGACAGCGTCGAAAGCGTCGTCTCGACCGTGCCCTGGATGGTCGCCTCCTCGTTGTACGCAGGGAGGACGACGCTGACCGTCACGGACTCCTCGCTCATTGCGTTCTGTTCCGCCATCCGTCGGTAAGAACCTTCTGAACCGTCGCCTCTCGGGGACGTTACCCTCACGTACCAACCGCCGACCGAGGCCGGTTCGTTACGGCGGTTCCGGGGGCGAAAATCACCAGACAGCGGCGGATTAACCTCCTGTACCAAACCCCCTAAGACACGTCGGGCGCATGGTCCATGTATGAGCACGAGCACGGTTGCGACCTCCGACCTCTCGGACAAGCAGTACCGTATCCTCGAGTACCTCCGCGAGAAGGCCCAGACGAAGACCTACTTCAAGTCTCGGCTCATCGGGGACGAACTCGGGATGACCGCCAAGGAGGTCGGTACCAATATGACCGCGATCCAGCGCGGCGAGTTCGACGTCGACGTCGAGAAGTGGGGGTACTCCTCCTCGACGACCTGGAAGGTCTCGGTCTGAGCGACCGTCCCCGAATCGACTGTCTGTCCCACCCATCCTTCCGTCCTTCCGTCGACGAGCGACGCCAGCGGTCCACGAGCGACTGCGGGCGACGTGACCTGTCGACGCTCCGTCCGGTGACCGCGCAGGCTATATCGTGGGACAGCTAGATTGATAACTAATAATGGTTAAGGTTGGGGTGAGGAGCATGACTGCGAACCGACTCACGCTGGAAGTGTACACCAGGGCCTACGCGGCGGTTTCCGAACCGGAGGACCACGTCGCACGCCTCGTTCGTACGCTGGTCGACGAGGGCGTCGTCGACGGATTCAGGGTGCACTCGTGGCCGAGTGCGGTGCGGATGGCCGACGACACCGACGTGGTGCGTCGCTACCGTGCGTTCGCAGCGTGGGCCGACGACGCCGGGGTCAGTATCGACCGCGCGTTCCGGTGTTGCACCGAGCACAACTGGCTGACCGGCGAGCACTGCGAGAAACTGGCGACGCCCCTGGTCACCCTCGCGGTTCGGCAGGACGACGACCTCGTCGCCGTCCTCCCCTGCTCAGTCGACGAGGACGAACACGTCTCCGTCGTCGACTACCTCGACGCCCTCGCCAGGGGCGAGGACCTCCTGGGGACGCTCGACTCGGGTGACAGGTCGCTCGCCGTCGCGCAGTGACGCGGTCAGCGGTCGAACCGGACGAGCGAGTCGGCGTCGCCAGCCAGCGTGGCCGCGTTCTCGTCGAAGGAGTCAGCGTACCGAACGACGAGCAACAGCACCGTCTCGGGTCGCTCGACCCGGTAGCCGTCCTCGCGCGAGAGCAACCCGGCGTCCTCGAGTTCGCCGACGTACTTGCTCACCGTCGGGCGAGAGACGCCCAGCGCGTCCGCGAGGTCCGTCCCGGACGCGTCGGGGTTCCTGAGTAACTCCACGAGCATCCCGCGCGGGGTCTCCCGCCTGAGGTAGCCCAGCGCGCGCTTCTCGAAGTCGGAGAACTGTCCGGCGGGGTAGAGGCGCTTGTAGTCGCCGTCGCGGTACACCTCGACGCTCTCGTCGTCGACGAGTCGGCGGAGGTGGTGCTGGGTCTCCCCGGTCCCCAGCTGGAGGTCGTCGCGGAGTTTCGAGAAGTGTGCGCCCGGGGTGGCGGCGAGGTAGCCCGCGATGGCTCCGCGGACGTCGCTCTCGCCGGTTACGTCGGATTCGGAGAAGCGGGCGAAGGGGCTGGCCGCTCCGAGCGCGGCGAAGCGCCGGAGGGTGGCACGCTTTCGCTCGTCGACCTCGCCCGACTCTCCCATGAACTGATGTCTGTTTGCGCTCCCAGCGATAAAACGCCTTCGCTACTCGGTCTCGGTCTCCTCCATCTGCTCTTTCTCGGCCGTGAACTTATCGTCCATCTCCTGGTCGACGTCGTGGTCACCGCCGCTGAAGTCGTCGGTCGACTGCTCGGTCTCTTCGATGACCTCGTCCGAACTCTTGATTTTCCGGGGGTCCTGGCCCTCCTTGACAGCCTGGGCCTGCTGTTCCATCTTCTCGATGTCCATCTCGGCCTCCTCGTCGATCTGGCCGAGTATCTCCTCGATGTCGTCGAGGCCGAGCATCTCTCGGGTCTCGTCGTCGAAGTCGCGGCTGTCGAGTTCGGCCTCCGTCTGCTTCACGTCGCTCCCGGTCAGGTGCTTGCCGTACCGGCCGAGCATGGACGAGAGCTCCTGGGGCAGCACGAACGTCGTGGAGTCGCTGGTCCCGATGTGTTCGAGCGCCTCCAGGCCCTTGTCGATGACCGCACGCTCGCCCATCGACTCGGCGGACTTCGCACGCAGGACCGTCGAGATGGCGTCACCCTGCGCCTCGAGGATCTGGCTCTGCTTCTGCCCCTGTGCGCGGATGATCTCGGACTGCTTGTCACCCTCTGCCTTCTCGACCGCACTCCGACGTTCACCCTGCGCCTCCAGGATCATGGCACGGCGACGGCGCTCGGCGGAGGTCTGTTGCTCCATCGCCTGCTGGACGTCCTTCGAGGGGTTGACCTCGCGGACCTCGACGCTCTCGACGCGGACGCCCCACTCGTCGGTGGGTTCGTCGAGTTCCTCGCGGATCCGCGCGTTGATCATCTGGCGCTTGTTGAGCGTGTCGTCGAGTTCCATGTCGCCGATGACCGCCCGGAGGGTGGTCTGGGCGAGGTTCTTGACGGCGTTCTTGTAGTCGTCGACCTGCAGGAACGCCTTCTTCGCGTCCATCACGCGCATGTAGACGACGGCGTCGGCGACGACCGGCGAGTTGTCGCGGGTGATGGCCTCCTGCGGCGGTACGTCGAGCGTCTGGGTCCGCATGTCGAAACTCCGCGTGCTCGACACGAAAGGCGGCACGAAGTGGATACCGGGGTCGAGCAGGCCGCGATACTGCCCGAGCACGGTGAGCGTTCGCTTCTCGGTCGGCTGGACGATCTTGACTGCCGACGCGAGTGCGACGATTATCAGTATGCCGATAATCGCGAACACGAACCCAAGTGTGGGTGCCAACTGTAACGGTGTCGGTTCCATAATCGTACCTCACGGCAGAGCTGACAAAAAGGTTCCTGTTTACTTTCCGACCTGTCCGGCGGGACCGGGCGGTTCAGACCGGTTCTGCGTCTTCGTTCTCCGTGTCGCCGTCGCGGCGGTCGCTCTCCTCGGACTCCCGACGTCGGCGTTCGCGTCGGAGTTCCCGGTCGATGTCGTCCTCGCGGTCGTCGGGGACGACCGTCAGCACGTTCCCGCCGCCAGGGTCGGTGACGATGACCTCCGTCCCCTCCGGTATCTCACCGAACTCGCTCCGGGCGCTGTAGTTGGGGTCGAACCCGCCACCCTCGGCGACCCGGACCCGGCCGTCGGTCGCGGTGACGGTCTCGGTGACCACCGCCCGGACGCCCCGGAGGTCGTCGGAGTCAGAGGTTCGGCCGCTCCCTTTCCCCCCGTAGAAGTCGAACTCGCGGTAGACCCAGAGGGTCCCGAGTCCGAACGCGAGGACCATCGCGGCGAGCGCGAGGGGGGTGGCTAGCGGGGCGAACAGCATCCCGAGGAGTCCCGCGATGAAGAGAGCGACACCGATGACGATGAAGTGTGCACCGGGAGCGAGCGCCTCCAGTATCATCAGCCCTGTTCCGGCGAGGAACAGCAGCATCGGGAGGAGGTCGACGTCGAGTATCGGCGCCATACGTCGGCTTAGGAGTCGTGAGGGATTAAGATTTTGCCGACGGGCGGGCCGCGGTCAGGGCAGGATGCTCAACACGTAGACGAACAGCGCGATGGTGCCGAGGACGCCGAGTACGACGAACACGGCGTTCTCGAGGTCGATGTCGCCCGGTTCGATGATCTCGTCCATGTCCGGGAACCCGGTCACGACGGCCTGTGCGTCGTCGCTGGCGGCACGTTCGACCCGCGGCGGGTCCCAGTTCTCGTCGTCGTCGTCCTCGATGCGTGGGCCGGCGCGGTCGTCCGGGTCGGCCGTCCGGTCGTCCCGGGCGCCCGCGGTCGATTCGTCGTCCATGCTGGCAACTAGGGACTCTGGATACAAAACGCACGTGGGTCGTGCCGTCCGTCTTGGGTCAGGCGTCCTCGGAGCGCCGACGTCGTATCGCCCCGTCGTAGACGACGCCGCGGTTGGCGTCGACGGTGACCATCCGTCCCGCCTCGACGTCGGTCAGGTCGGTACCGCTCAGCATCGGGACGTCCACCTCGCGGGCGACCATCGCGGGGTAGCCCGTCATCCCCGGTCTGGCGTCGACGATGCCGCCGATTCGGGAGACGTCGCCCTCGAACTCGTCGTCGAAGTCGGGGCCGATGGCGACGACGGCGCCGTCGGGCACGTCCGCGATGTCGCCGTCCGTCACGGGGGCGACCGGCCCGGTGACGTACCCGGAGACGACGACCCGGCCCGTCGCGAGCGTCTCGGCGGCGACGTGGACCTTCAGCGTGTTCGTCGTCTCGGCGCCCTCCAGTTCGGTCATCATCCCGGAGAGGACGACGACGGTGTCCCCGCTCTCGGCGGCGCCGGACTCGAGTGCGGCCCGCACCGCGTTCTCGACGATGGCGTCGATGCCGTCGTCGGCGACGGGGGCGTACTCCGCGGTGACGCCCCACGTGAGCGCGAGCTGGCGACGTACCCTGTCGTTCGGCGTCGTGGCGACGACGGGGACGCCGGGGCGATACTTCGCCATCTTGAGCGCGGTGTACCCTGACTCGGACGCGGCGACCACGGCCGATGCGCCCACGTCGCGAGCGAGGTAACGCGCCGACCGTGCGAGGGCGTCGGTGCGCGTGTCGGAGGCGGCCGGGACGCGCTGTTCGTTGAGTTCGTCGTACTCCTCGCTCCGTTCGACCTGCCGGACGATGCGACTCATCGCCTCGACGACCGCGACGGGGTGGTCACCCACGGCGGTCTCGGCCGAGAGCATCACCGCGTCGGTGCCGTCGAGGACGGCGTTGGCCACGTCCGACGCCTCGGCCCGCGTCGGGCGGCGCTCGTGGACCATCGAGTCGAGCATCTCGGTCGCCGTGATGACCGGCGTCCCCGTCTCGCGACAGTGACGGATGATGCGCTTCTGTATCATCGGGACGTCCTCCATCGGACACTCGACGCCGAGGTCGCCACGGGCGACCATCACGCCGTAGGACGTGTCGACGATGTCCTCCAGGTTCTCGACCGCGCCGGCGCGTTCGATCTTCGCGACGACGGGTATCTCCGCGCCGAACTCCTCCAGCACCTCCGAGACCTCGACCACGTCGTCGTCGGTGCGGACGAAACTGGCCGCGACGAAGTCCACCTCGTGTTCGGCGGCCAGGCGGAGGTCGGCCCGGTCCTTCTCGGTCACCACGTCGAGCTGGAGGTCGACGCCGGGCGTGTTGACGCCCTTTCGTCCCCCGAGTTCCCCGCCGGCGTCGACGCGAGCGACGACGGTCTCGTCCTCGACGCGGTCGACCGTCGTCTCGATGCGCCCGTCGTCGAGCAGGACTTTGTCGCCCGGTTCGACCGCCCGGATGCTGTAGGAGAGTCCGACCTCCTCCGGCGTCGCGGTGTCGCCTTCGACGAACCGGACGGTCGACCCCGTGTCGAGGTGGATAGGCTCCTGGAGCGGTGCCGTCCGGACCTCCGGCCCCTGCAGGTCGACCATCGTGGCGACCGGCCGGTCCGTCTCGCGGTCGACCTGCTGGAGTCGCTCGACGAGCGTCGCCCGGGTCTCGGGTGTCCCGTGACTGGAGTTGATGCGTCCGACGGACATCCCGGCCTCTGCCAGCGACCGGATGACACCGACCGACTCGGTGGCCGGACCGAGCGTACAGACGATCTTGGCGTTTCTCATGCCCTCGCCTACGACCGACCACCTGAAAAAGACAGGTGATTAACTCGCCACCGAGTACCTTTGGACGAGTGGACCGTCGTCTCCCGTTCACGTGCGCGTTCGGCGTCGACTCGGCACGTTCGTGTCGGCAACACACTCACAAGCCTCCGGGGAGACTATGGTAGCATGGCCCTGTTCATCTCCCTGGTACAGGTCCGCGACAGAGACGTCAACAACGTGCAGGACCTCGCCACCATCTGGGGCGAACTGAAGCTCGAGATCGAGGAGTTCGACGCCTCCCTCGAGGACACGTACGCTATCCTGGGTGACTACGACTTCGTCGTCGTCTTCGACGCGGCGGACCGCAACGAGGCGTTCAAGGTCGCCCTCGCCAGCGAACGCCACGGCCTCGACATGCAGACCATGGAGGCCATCCCGACGAGCGATTTCGGCCAGCTCGTCGAGGACATCTGACGGCCCCGAACCAGGAACGACGCCGCTCTGGCACCGGTAGCGAGTTCTTCCGACGGCGAACCGATAGCCGCCGGTGCGGTCGACGAGAACCACCCTGGCGGTCCGTCGGCGGCTTCGCTCTCGCAGTCACGAGCCGCAAAACGGTGGTCGACCGGCGGTCAGGCTATCGGACCTTCGTGCCCGGTTCGGCGTCGCTGTGGGTCGTCAGCAGGTCCGCCTGCTCGCCCGCCGCGAGGACCATTCCGTTCGACTCGACGCCGAACAGTTCGGCCTTCTCCATGTTCGCCAGCAGGACGACCTTCGTGCCGGGGAGTTCGTCCAGGTCGTGGAGTTGCTTGATGCCGGCGACGACCTGACGGGTCTCGAGGCCGATGTCGACCTCGAGCTTCGCCAGTTTGTCCGAGTCCTCGATGGGCTCGGCCGACTCGATGCGGCCGACGCGGATGTCGAGTGCCTCGAAGTCTTCGAAGCCGATGCGGTCCTCCAGCAGGAGTTCGAGTTCGTCGCTCACGTCCTCCCCCTCGTCCGCGGGGGTCTCGTCGCTTTCGCTTTCGGTGGCGGTCGCCGCTTCGACCCGTGCGTCCAGTTTCTCGTTCAGTTCCTCGACGCGGTCGTCCTCGACCTGTTCGAACAGCTCCTCGGGTTCGTCGAACTCGGCCGCGGGCGGTTCGAGCGCCGCGTCGACGGGTACGTCGTGGACGTCGCCCTCGCCGCCGACCTGTGCCCACGCGAGTTCGGCCTTGCCGGGCGTGACGGGTTCGAGCAGCACCGTGACGGCCTTCGCGAGCTGGACGCAGTCGCGGATGACCGGCGCGGCCTCCTCGTCGTCGAGCTTCCAGGGCTCGTTGCGCTGGATGTACTCGTTGCCGAACTGGGCGAGTTTGACCGCGGCGTCGCCCGCACGACGGATCTCGTACTCGTTGACGGCGTCGGTGAAGTCGTCGATGGCCTCCTCGATGCGGGCCTCGACCTCCGCCGAGAGGTCGGCGTCGGGCGTCCCACCGAAGTTACGCTGGGCGAACAGCAGGCTCCGGTAGAGGAAGTTCCCGACCGTGCCGACGAGTTCGCCGTTGACGCGCTCCTGGAAGCGGTCCCAGGAGAAGTCGAGGTCCTGCTGGAAGCCGCCCATCGTCGTCAGGTAGTACCGGATGAGGTCCGGGTGGAAGCCCTCGTCGAGGTACTCGCGGGCCCAGATGGCGCGGTTCCGGGAGGTCGACAGGCCCTTCCCGTTGATGGTGACGAAGCCGGTCGCACAGATGGCGCGCGGTTCGCTGAAGTCGGCGACCTCCAGCATCGCCGGCCAGAAGATGGTGTGGTGCTGGATGATGTCGCGGCCGATGACGTGGACGACCTCGCCGCCGGCCTCGCCGGTTTCGCTCTCGCGCCAGACCGTCTCCCAGTCGTACACCTCGGGACCGACGCGCTCCGTGTACTGTTTCGTCGAGGAGATGTACTCGATGGGCGCGTCGACCCAGACGTAGAGCACGAGGTCCTCCTCGCCGGGGTAGTCGATGCCCCAGTCGAGGTCGCGCGTGATGCACCAGTCCTCCAGGCCGGACTCGATCCACTCGCGGGGCTGGTTCCGGGCGTTCGAGGTCCCTTCGAGGCGGTCGAGGAAGCCCGAGAGGTAGTCCGAGAGTTCGGAGACGCGGAAGAACTTGTGCGTCCGTTCGCGGTACTCCGCCGGGTTCCCGGTCCGGGTCGACACGGGGTCCTCTATCTCGCCGGGTTCGAGGTGACGGCCGCAGCCCTCGTCGCACTCGTCGCCGCGGGCGTGGGCCCCACAGTAGGGGCAGGTCCCTTCGACGTAGCGGTCGGGCAGAGGCTGGTCCTCGATGGGGTCCCAGGCGACCTTTATCTCCTTCTCGTAGACGTATCCCTCGGCATCGAGCGTCCGGACGATGTCCTGCGTCAGCTCGGTGTTCGTCTCGTCGTGGGTGTGGCCGTAGTTGTCGAAGTCGACGTTGAACTTCGGGAACGTCTCCAGGTACTGTTCGTGGTACGACAGCGCGAACTCCTCGGGGGAGACGCCCTCCTCGTCGGCGTTGACGGCGATGGGCGTGCCGTGCATGTCGGACCCGCAGACGAACGCCGTCTGCTGGCCGAGTTTACGCAGGGCGCGACTGAACACGTCGCCTGCCGTGTACGAGCGCAGGTGGCCGACGTGCAGGTCGCCGTTGGCGTACGGCAACCCACACGTCACCACCGCGGGGCGGTCCGTCGGAAACGTATCGTGACTCATGGTGTTGTGAACTCGTGGTGCGGGCCTAAAACCCGCGGATTCCGGTCGACCGACGATGCGCGACGTCGTCGGGGGTTCCGACCGCGTGGAGAACTCGTATGACCGACCCAGTCCACGGTCGTCCGTCCCGACGCACGGCTCAGAACGGGCGCATACGGCGGTTCGTGGGGGTCGGCATCGTCACTGGGTCAGCGTCGGCACCGGGTCGACAAAAAGGCTTCGTCGGAGGGCGGGCACGGGACCGGACTACTGGGAGAGCAGCACCACCGCCGCCACCGCGAACCCGACCCCGCCGACGCGCTGGAGCGTCACGGGTTCCTCGAACAGCACGACGCCGAGGACGGCGGCGACGACGAAGTACAGCGCCGAGACGGTGGTGACGACGCCGGTCTGGCCGCGTTCGAGGCCGGCGTAGAACGCGACGGCGGCGATGCCGGAGAAGACGCCCGCCGAGACGGCGAACAGCAGGCCATCGCGAGTGTAGGTGACCGGGTCGGTCCGGGTGAGGACGTAGGCGCCGGCGAGGGCCGTCCCCACTAGGTAGGAGACTATCATCGCGACGGTCGGCGAGACGCTCCTCGTGGCGGCGTCGGCGAGGACGGCCCACAGACCCCACGCGACCATGGCGAGCAGGGCCCACGAGATGGGGGAGTTCAGCATACCCGTGCCGAGAGCCCCCGGGAGCGAAAGCGTTGCGACGGCGGCGACTCAGTCGAGGTGGACGCTGACCATCTCGCAGTGGCTCACGACCAGTCTGTTCTCCTCGGCGAACGACCGGAGCGCTTCGGAGGGGTCGGTGGCGGTCTTCGGATAGTCGCCACCGGACGAGAGGAGGTCCGAGACGTCCCCCTGGGCGTCGTCGTCGACGTCCGAGCAGTCGAGCACCACGGGGCTGGTGGCGTCCTCGGTCGGCGTGAGTGAGAGCACGTACCAGACGACGTCGCTGAAGAAGGCGGCGTCGGTCTGCTGTACCTCCTGGCCCCGGTACGTCCGGTAGGTCTCGCCGTCGACGCGGACGTAGCCGCCGTCGAACTCGGTTCGGGCCCACGTCCCGAGTTCGCTCTCGGGGTAGACGGACGGTTGCTCGCCGTCGATGGCCGCCTGCACGAACCGGCGTCGCTCCCCCGAGAGCGTCGTCGCGTCGACGACGCTCGCGTCCTCGGGGACCGAGTCGGCCCTGGTGGCGGTGAAGCGCATCTCGTATCGCGCCCCCGCGTCGACGTCGACTACGTAGGTCCCGTCCGCGTCCGACCCCGTTCCCTGCAGTCGGACGTCGTCGAACACGGGCAGGACGGGCGAGGGCGGACTCTCGACGAGGATGTCGTAGTGCCCCCGGACCGGCCCGTCGCTCCGGGCGGCCTCGACGAGCAGCGAGCGAAGCCCGTCGGGGAGCACACGGATGGGGTCCTGCTGGGTGATGAGGTCGGTCTCGAGTCTGAGGTCGACGCTCGCGGTGTCGTCGGTTCCGGTGGTGTCGGTCTCGGTGCCGTCGGTCCCGGTGCCGTCGGTCCCGGCGTCGTCGAGGCCGAGACACCCGGCGAGGGACCCGGCGGCGATGCCGAGGCTTCCGAGTACGGCGCGTCTGGAGGGCGAAGCCATAGTCCACCCTACCTGACACGTGCGACAAGTGTCTTGTGGGGCGAGAGCCCGTTCTACTTGAACCGGAACGTCTCCAGGTTCTTCGGCGCGAACGTCCGCATGTTGAACTCGTGGTAGAGCGCCGAGGAGAGGTCCTGCACCGAGGACTCGTCGCCGTGGACGCAGAGCACCTTCTCGGGCCGGGGATTCATCGTCCGGACGAAGTCCATCAGGCCCTGCCGGTCGGCGTGGCCGGAGAAGCCGTCGACCGTCTCGACGTCCATCTTCAGCTTCAGCGTGTTCGACCGACCGCCGTTCCCGCCGCGACCGTTGACGGGTATCTCGTCCCAGCCGTTCTGGATGCGCCGACCGAGGGTCCCCTGCGCCTGGTAGCCGACGAAGACGAGCCTGGAGTCCTCCTCGCTACCGAGGTGGCGGAGCCACGACATGATGGGACCGCCGGTGACCATCCCCGACGTCGAGAGGATGATGCAGGGGCCGCCGTCGGCGACGTCCTGTCGTTCCTCCTCGCCGCCGTCGATGTGGTTGAACTCCTCGGCGAGGAAGGGGTTCTCGTCGTCGTGGAAGATGCGGTCGCGCAGGTCGTCGCGCAGGTACTCGGGGTAGGTCGTGTGGATGGCCGTCGCCTCCCAGATCATCCCGTCGAGGTGGACGGGCATGGAGGGGATGTCGCCGTTCCGCATCGCCCGTTCGAGGACGAGCATTATCTCCTGTGACCGACCGACCGCGAACGCCGGGATGAGTATCTTCCCGCCCTTGTCGTGGGTCTCGTTGATGACGTCGATGAGTTTGCGCTCGGAGTCCTCCTGGTCGGTCTGGTAGTCGTTCCGACCACCGTAGGTGGACTCCATGACGAGCGTCTCGACGCGCGGGAAGTCGTTGACCGCCCCGTTGAACAGGCGCGTGTCCTTGTAGTGGATGTCGCCGGAGAACGCGACGTTGTAGAGACCGTCGCCGATGTGGAAGTGCGAGACCGCGGAGCCGAGGATGTGACCCGCGTTGTGGAAGGTGAGTTTCACGTCGGGCGCGATGTCGGTCACGTCACCGTACTCCAGCGGGATGGTGTGCTTGATGGCCTCGCGAACCATCTCGGAGTCGTACGGCGGTGCGCGACCCTCTTTCGCCGCGACGTCGAGGTAGTCGAGGGTGAGCAGGCCCATCAGGTCGCGGGTCGGTTCCGTCGTGTAGATGGGACCGTCGTAGCCGTACTTGAACAGCAACGGCAGGAGCGCCGAGTGGTCGAGGTGGGCGTGGGTGAGGACGACGGCGTCGATGTTCGTCGCACCGGCCCCGAGCGCCTCGGGCACCTGCAGGTACGGGACCTCGCCCTCGGCACCGGGTTTGTCGCCACAGTCGATGAGGATGCGCGTCTCGGGGGTCGAGAGGATGAACGAGGCACGTCCGACCTCGCGGCAACAGCCCAGCGTCGTGATGCGGACGTACTCGTCGTCGGACATCTCCTCGCGGTGGATCTGCCGACCGACCCGTTCGAGGATGTCGCGGCGCTCGTCGCGCTCCTGTTTCAGGAAGTTCCGCACGTTGGAGACCGTCGAGGACTCGATGGGCGGCGTCCGGACGACTTCGGGCGTCCAGCCGACCTTCTTCGTTATCTCTCGCAGGGTCGAACCGTGGCGGCCGATGACCATGCCCGGCTTCTGGGCCTCGATGACGACCTCGCCGGTGTCGGCGTGGAAGTCGAGGTCGGTCACCCCAGCGTCCTCGGGGATGACGCTCATGATGTCTTCCCGGGCGGACTCCGGCGGCGAGAGGACGTCCGGGTCGGGCCGGACCGTGATTCGCTTGCGGAGTTTGGAGGCGAGGCGGCGGATGAGGTCGCCCTGCTGGGCGAACTTCTTGGGGTCGCGTGTGTAGACGACCAGTTCCGGCCCCTCGTATTTGACTGCGGAGACCGAGATGTCGCTCGGTATCTCGCTGGTAATCTTTGCTTCAAGTTCTTCCAGTTGTCGGTCTACGGAACTCATATCTCGGGAGATAGCATCGTGTCCGGGTTCGAACAGCACGGTCTTCCCAGCCCCACCGACCGGCGACGCAGTGACTCACGTCCAAACTGGAGCGCCGCACCCGAGGGGGTGCGACGGCCGTGACCGTGCCCACGGCAGAACTGTTGGCGTGTGAAGTCGTGCGTATCGTGCTGAGACATTGTCGGTGGGAACCGCGGTGCGAGCCCGTCCCAGACGCTTGACTGTCTCGGGAGGACCAGGGGGAGAACCCGCTTACTCGGTCGTATACCCCCGGAGTTATAAAAGCCTTCGCAATATTGAGGGGAGACCCACCCGTCGGTACTCGTATGCAGGTGACCCAGGCGACCGTCGGACGCGAGTACGAGTGGGTGCGTGACCGGGCCGACGTGGTCGTTCCGCTGGCGAACGAGGTTCGCGCCGACCTCGCCGAGGTGTTCGACGCGTCCGTCGACCCGATGACCGAGGCGCAGTACAGGGACGCGGTCGACGACCTGTTCGCCGACGGCGACAGGGCGGTGAACGTCGCCGCGCTCGTCGCCCTGTTGCGCTCGCTGGACGTCGAGGGCGACTACCCCGGCTTCGTCGTCGACGAACTGCTCGGGCGCGAACTCGCCGCGACCATCGCCGGCACCCAGCCGCTCCGGACGCTCGGGGAGGCGACGTTCCACTACGCGGACCTCCTCTCCCACGGCGAGGCGGGAGACGCCGCCGGTGCCGACGACCTCGACGCGGCGCTGGCCGCCGGCTTCCAGGAACTCGTCCCGGGGTGGGAGTGGACCGAACGAGAGAGTCCGTTCGGCGTGGACGCGAGGAGTCGGTGACCGTGCCGGGCGAACTCACGGACACGTACGTCGCCGCGGTCCAGCACGACCTGGTCGACGTGGGCGACGCCACGCTGGTCGGCGTCGTCCGGCGACCGACCGCGTGGTTCTCCGCGGCGGTGGACGAGAACGTCCCGGCCCTCGGCCCGCCGGCGCCCCTGCTCGACGAGACGAAGGACCTCGCGGAGACGTTCAAGATGCAGGGGATGTGCGACGAGGGCGCGCACAACGCCGCGTGGGACGAGACCGACTTCGAGGCGCGGTACCGGGCGCACCTCGACGCGGACGAGAGCGCCCGTGACGCCGTCTCACGCCTCGCCGAGCGCCTCCGGGCGGGCGAGGACGTCGCGCTGGTCTGTTTCGAGAACACGAACAAGAAGCGCTGTCACCGGACGACGCTCCGGGAGGTGCTGGAGTCCGCCGTCGCCTCCGGGAGGTGACGGTGCGGCGCGACGTCCGGAAGAGTGATTGACCCGAGGTGCGCAGGGACGAGCATGGCAGAGGCGGGTCCCACCGACGAGTCGACTGCCGACCGCGACGAGGCGACCATCTGTTATCCGGTCCGGGGTGACCTGCCGCTATCTCCGGACGACGAACTCCTGATGATACGCAAGCGACGTGGACTCGGCTCGGACCTCTACAACGGCCCGGGTGGGAAGGTCGAGGCCGACGAGTCGCCGCTGGAGGCCGCGGTCCGGGAGACGCGCGAGGAGGTCGGCCTCGACGTCGGCGACCTGACCAAGCGCGCCGAGTTCGACTTCTTCTTCGGCGACGAACACGTGTTCCTCTGTCACGTGTACGTCGCACGCGAGGTGGCCGGGACGGCGCGGACCACCGAGGAGGCCATCCCCGAGTGGCGCACCCGCGAGTCCATCCCCTACGACGAGATGTGGGAGGACGACGAACTCTGGCTCCCGGCCGTCCTCGACGGCGACACCGTGTGCGGGACCTTCTACTTCGACGACGACGGCGACGAACTCGTCGACCACGACGTCGCGCTGGGCGTCTCGTTCGACGGTTCGGGGTAGGCGACCGGCTATCCCCGACGGGCCAGACCGGGTCGTCCCGCCCCAGTCGTCGGTCCCACTCCGGCCACTCGAACCACCCACACACCTTCAAGGGGTTTAAGACCACGACAGGAGTCGATACGAACAATGAGTGGAGAGCAGGAACTCGGCATCACCGAGTCCAAGGAGTACAACACCGGCGAGTGGTACGCCGAAGTGGTACAGAAGGCGAAGCTCGCTGATTACGCGCCGATGGGCGGGTTCATAATCACGCGACCCCGCGGGTACGAACTCTGGGAGCGACTGCAGGGCTACCTCGACGGCTGGTTCAAGGAGACGGGCGCGCAGAACGCCTACTTCCCGGTGCTCATCCCCGAGAGCTACCTCGAACAGGAGAAGGACATCGTCGAGGGGTTCGACCCGGAGGTCGCGTGGGTCACCCACGGCGGCCACGAGGAACTCGAGGAGCGCCTCGCGGTCCGACCGACCAGCGAGTCCATCATCACGCCGTTCGTCAGCCAGTGGGTCCGGAGCCACCGCGACCTGCCGATGCGCCTGAACCAGTGGTGTAGCGTCATCCGATGGGAGGCGACGGAGACGAAGCCGTTCTTCCGCACGAAGGAGTTCCTCTGGCAGGAGGGTCACACCGCCCACGCCACCGAGGACGGGGCCTGGGACGAGGTCATGACCCGCCTGGACCAGTACGCCCGACTGTACGAGGACGTGCTGGCGATGCCGGTCCTCCGCGGACGCAAGCCCGACCACGACAAGTTCCCCGGTGCGGACACCACCACCACGGTGGAGGCGCTGATGCCCGACGGAAAGTCCGTCCAGGGCGGCACCTCCCACCACCTCGGCCAGTCCTTCGCCGAGGCGTACGACGTGACGTTCACCGACGAGGACGAGGACGAGCAGACCGCCTGGACGACCTCCTGGGGGCTGTCGTGGCGCGCGCTCGGCGCGCTCGTCATGACGCACTCCGACGACCAGGGCCTCGTCCTCCCGCCGACGGTCGCGCCCGAACAGGTCGTCATCGTCCCCATCTACAGCGACGAGAACCGCGAGGAGGTGCTCCAGTACGCGAGCGAGATAGCCGCCGAACTCGACGAGGCGGGCGTCCGCGTCCACCTCGACGACCGCGACGAGCGCAATCCCGGCTTCAAGTTCAACGAGCACGAACTTAACGGCGTCCCCGTCCGGTTCGAGATCGGTGGCTACGAGGTCGAGGACGAGGAGGTGACCGTCGTCCACCGTCCCGACGGCGAGGAACTCGTCGAGGACCGCGCAGACGTCGTCGACGCCACGCAGGACCACCTGGAAGCCGTGTACGACAAACTCTACGAGGCCGCCGAGGAGAACCTGCGCGAGAACGTCCGCGAGGTCGAGGAGGTGAACGAGATACTCGGCACCATCGGCCAGCACGGCGGCTACGTCAAGACGCCGTGGTGTGGCGACGAGGCCTGCGAGGAGGCCGTCAAGGAGAAGGTCCACGCCGAGATCGTCCTGCTCCCCATGGAGGAGGGCGAGGACCCCGAGACGGAACTGCGCGGCGGCGAGGCCCTGGCGGTCGAGAGCGACGAGTGTACGATGTGTGGCGAACCGGCCGAGGAGGTCGCCTACTTCGCGAAGACCTACTGAGTCGGCACCGCTCCATCCTCACAGTCGCTGGCCGGCCGTGGCGACCACGACCCGTCGATGCCGGAGGACAGGCCGTCCGGACCGCTCAACTTGGCGTCGATAGCCGAATCCCGTCCCCGAGATGTGCGTATTCGTAATATTCCCTAATATGTGTTATTAATACCCTTAGCCATTCAGGAGTAGCCTCTTATAGAGGCTCGTGTCACACGGACACATGAATCAGCCACATCGGGACACGGCCGCCAGTCGGGGGCTCGCGGACCCCGACGACCAGCGGTCGAACTGCGGCGTCGGGATGGTGATGAACCTCGACGGCGCGACCGACCACTCGACCGTCGCCGACGCGCTCGAACTGCTGGAGAACCTCGAACACCGCGGCACGACCGGCGCGGAACCGAACACGGGCGACGGTGCGGGTATCCTCTTGCAGACGCCACACGACTTCTTCGCCGACGAACTCCCGGTCGACCTCCCCGAGACCTACGGCGTCGGGTCGCTCTTCTTCCCGCAGGACGCCGACGAACGGGCGGCACTGCAGGCACTGGTCGAGGACGCACTCGCCGACCGGGGCGTCGACGTCGTCCACTGGCGCGACGTCCCGACGGACGCCGACGGACTCGGCCAGACCGCCCTCGACTCGGAACCCGACGTCTGGCACTGCGTCGTCGCCCCGGCAGCCGACGACGTCGACGGGGAGACGTTCGACCGCGCGCTGTACGAGGGGCGACGCGTCGTCGAGAAGGCCGTCGACGACGAGGACTACGACGGCGGCGACCGCTTCTACGTCTGCTCGCTCGACCGCAAGACCGTCGTCTACAAGGGACTCCTGACCGGGGAACAGCTCCCGAACTACTACCCCGACCTGCGCGACGAGCGCGTCGCCTCGACGTTCGCGATGGTCCACGAGCGCTTCTCGACGAACACGCTCGGCGCGTGGCACCTCGCGCACCCGTACCGCGGCATCGTCCACAACGGCGAGTTCAACACCATCCAGGGCAACGTGAACTGGATGCGGGCCCGCGAGACCGACCTCGAATCGGCCGACCTCGACCTCGACGCCGTGACGCCCATCATCCAGGACCCCGAGCAGTCCGACACCGCCAGCGTCGACAACGCCCTCGAACTGCTGACCCAGACCCGCGACCTGCCCCACGCCCTGCGGATGCTCGTCCCCGAGGCGTGGCGCGACGACGAGTCGATGGACCCCGACCGGCGGGCGTTCTACGACTTCCACGCCTCGCTCGTCGAACCGTGGGACGGGCCGGCGCTCGTCTGTGCGACCGACGGCGACCGGGTCGGCGCGGTGCTCGACCGCAACGGCCTGCGACCCTGCCGGTACGACGTGACGACCGACGACCGCCTCGTAATGGCCAGCGAGACGGGCGCACTCCCTATCGACGAGGCCGACATCGCGGAACGTGGCCGCCTCAAGCCCGGCCAGTTGTTCCTCGCCGACCCCGACGAGGGGCGCATCGTCCCCGACGACGCGGTGTTCGACGACCTGGTCGACGACCGCTACGGCGAGTGGGTCGAGTCGGAGCAGGTCCACCTCGAAGCGCACGCTGCCGCCGACCCGCGCCCGGCCGAGACCGACGAGTCCCTCCGGCCCCAGCAGACCGTCTTCGGCTACACGCAGGACGAACTCGACCACCTCATCGAACCGATGAGCAAGAAGGGCAAGGACCCCGTCGGGTCCATGGGCGACGACACGCCGCTTTCGGTGCTGTCCGACTACAACCGCCCGCTGTTCTCGTACTTCAAGCAACTGTTCGCGCAGGTGACGAACCCGCCGCTGGACTACATCCGCGAGGAACTGGTCACCTCACTGGAGACGCGGATGGGCTTCCAGCGGAACCTGCTCGAGGAGTCGCCGGCCCACGCCCGACAACTGGTGGCCGACTCGCCGGTGCTGACCGACGCCGAACTCGCCGCGATTCGCGACCTCGACGGCGAGACGGGCCTCTCCAGCGCCGTCGTCGACGTCACCTTCGCTCTCGATACGGACCTCGAAACCGCCGTCGAGCGCATCCGCGCCGACGCCGCCGCGGCCATCCGCGACGGGGCCGACGTGGTCGTCCTCTCCGACCGGGCGGTCGGCCCGGACCGGCTACCGATTCCCAGCCTGCTCGCCACCGGCGCGGTCCACCACCACCTCGTCCGCAACGGCCTGCGGAACCACGCCGGTCTCGTCGTCGAGTCGGGCGACCCCCGGACCGTCCACCACACGGCGACGCTCGTGGGCTACGGCGCGGACGCCGTCGACCCGTACCTCGCGTTCCAGACCATCGCCGACATCACGCGCGGTGCGGACGGCGCCGACCTCGCCGAGGCCATCGACGCCTACGTCGCGGCCGTCGAGGGCGGCCTGCTGAAGACGATGGCGAAGATGGGCATCTCCACGGTCGAGAGCTACCAGGGTGCCCAGATATTCGAGGCCGTGGGCCTCGACTCCGACTTCGTCGCCGAGTACTTCGAGGGCACCGCGAACCGCACCGAGGGCATCGGCGCCGCCGAGATCGAGGCCGACCTTCGGGAGCGCCACGCCGCCGCCTTCGGCGACGAGGACGAGGCCGCGACGCTCGAACGGTCCGGCGAGTACGAGCACCGCTCCGGGGGACTGCACCACCAGTGGAACCCGAACACCGTCGGCGCGCTCCAGCAGTCCGTCCGGTCGGGCGACTACGACCGCTACGGCGAGTTCGCCGCCCAGATAAACGACCAGAACGAGCAGCTACAGACCCTCCGGGGCCTGCTCGAACTCGAGAGCGACCGCGCCCCCATCCCGGTCGAAGACGTCGAACCCGTCCACGAGATAGCGGCCCGGTTCTCGACGGCCGCGATGAGCCTCGGCAGCCTCTCGCCGGAGGCACACGAGAACAACGCAGTCGCCATGAACCGCATGGGCGGGAAGGCCAACACCGGCGAGGGCGGCGAACCCCCCGAGCGCTTCGACACGGAGAAGGAGTGCTCGGTCAAGCAGGTCGCCTCCGGTCGCTTCGGCGTCACCGCGACCTACCTCGCCAGCGCCGACGAACTCCAGATCAAGATGGCCCAGGGGTCGAAGCCCGGGGAGGGCGGGCACCTCCCCGGCGAGAAGGTCAACGAGATGATCGCCCACGTCCGGAAGTCCACGCCCGGCGTCGGCCTCATCTCGCCGCCGCCGCTGCACGACATCTACTCCATCGAGGACCTCAAGCAACTCATCTTCGACCTGAAGGCGGCCAGTCCCGACGCCGACATCAACGTCAAGCTCGTCTCGGAGGCCGGCATCGGCACCATCGCCGCCGGCGTCGCCAAGGCCAACGCCGACGTCGTCCACGTCTCCGGGCACTCCGGCGGCACGGGCGCGTCGCCTCGCACCTCCATCAAGAACGCGGGCCTGCCCTGGGAGCTCGGGCTCGCCGAGACCACCCAGATGCTCCGTCGGACCGGCCTGCGCGACCGCATCCGCGTGTCGGCTGACGGTGGGATGAAGACGGGGCGCGACGTGGCCGTCGCCGCCCTGCTCGGGGCCGAGGAGTACGTCTTCGGCACGGCCGCGCTCGTCACCGGGGGCTGCGTGATGGCCCGCCAGTGCCACAAGAACACCTGTCCGGTCGGCGTCGCCACCCAGCGTGAGGACCTGCGCTCTCGGTTCCCCGGTCAGCCGGAGCACGTCGTCAACTACATCACGTTCGTCATCCAGGAACTCCGCGAGATAATGGCCGACCTCGGCTTCGAGACCGTCGACGAGATGGTCGGGCACGTCGACTGCCTCTCCCAGCGCGAGAGCGACCATCCCAAGGCCGGTCTGGTCGACCTCTCGGCCGTCCTCGCCGACGTCGGCGAGGGGCCGCGACGGAAGGTCCGCGAGCAGGACCACGAACTCGACGACCACCTCGACTACGACCTGCTCGACGAGGCCGCACCCGCCCTCGACCGCGGCGAACCCGTCGGCATCGCCGCCGAGGTGTCGAACACCGACCGGACCGTCGGCGCGATGCTCTCGAACGCCGTCGCCAGCGAGTACGGCGAGGCCGGCCTCCCCGCTGGCACGGTGAACGTCTCGTTGCGGGGGACCGCCGGGCAGTCGTTCGGTGCGTTCCTCGCCTCCGGCGTCGCCATGCACCTCGTCGGCAGCGCGAACGACCACGTCGGCAAGGGGCTCTCCGGGGGCCGCATCGCCGTCGAGACGCCCTCGAACGCCGGCTACGACCCCGCATCGAACGTCGCGGTCGGCAACGTCGCGCTCTACGGCTCGACCGACGGCGAGTGTTACGTCAACGGCGTCGCTGGCGAGCGCTTCGCGGTCCGGAACTCCGGCGCGACCGCAGTCGTCGAGGGCGTCGGCGACCACGGATGCGAGTACATGACCGGCGGCGTCGTCGCCGTCCTCGGCGACACCGGCACGAACTTCGCCGCGGGCATGTCCGGCGGTATCGCCTACGTGCTCGATACGTCCGGCGACTTCGAATCCGCCGTCAACACCGGCATGGTCCACGTCGAGCGCGACCTGGACGAGCGGGACGTCGCCATGCTCCGCCGCCTCGTCGAGAACCACGTCGCATACACGGACTCCGAACGCGGCCGCGAGCTGCTGGAGAACTGGGAGGCCACCCTCGACGCCTTCGTGAAGGTCATGCCCGATGCCTACGAACGCGTACTGACCGAGGAGGACGCCGAGGACGTACGCGAGAGCCTGCCCGAGAGCGCGACCGTCGAGGGCGAGTCCGCCGCGGCCGGCTTCGCGTCGAGCGACGACTGAGCGCTCACGACGGCGCCACTGTCACCGGGTCTTCCTCCAGCGGCCCCATCAGCGCACCACAGCCACTGTCCTGTCCGTTCCAGGCGCTGCCACGACAACTGACCGCGCGCCCATCGTGGACGAGCGCGACGTACTCGCCATCTGGCGTCGCCCCGTTCTCGACCTCGAACGTGACTCGGTAGCGAATCGCCCCGCGACAGCCGTCGCTCTCGGCGGTGGCCAGCGTCGACACCGAGAGGACGTGGCCGCCGACTGCCGTCCCGTTGGGCGTGGTCGTCCAGACGTCGGCGGACAGTTTCGCGTCCGGCGACGACGCGTTGAGGACGCCGGTCGCGACGTAGGTGTCGTCCCCCGTCGACTGCAGGTCCCACTGTCTGGGTTCGAACCTGTCGCGACAGCCAGACTCGACGATCTCGGCGCTGGTTATTCGGCTGTTGTACGGCCCGTTATCGTCTGCCAGGGGACTCACAACGGGGAGCACGGCACCGGCTGTCACGCCGGCGACTAGCGCGAGAAATGCGACTGCGATTGTGGACTTCGACATCAGTCACAAGTCACGAGACATGACATGAGTCTGTTTCGACTATTCCGTGGTGGGGGACGGTTCCGCAACCATCACCGTTTTTCCCGTCTCTCTCGTCGCTTCCGCCATGGACACGGCATTCGTCATCGGCGGCACCCGCTTCATCGGCCGCCACACCGTCGCGGAACTCCTCGACCACGACTACGAGGTCGTCATCTTCAACCGCGGCAACCACGAGAACCCCTTCGCGGACGACGACCGCGTAGAACACGTCCGGGGCGACCGGACCGACGACGGTGACCTCGGTTCGGCCGCCCACGAGGTCGACCCGGACGTGGTCGTCGACTGCGTGGCGTACAAACCCCGCGAGGTCCGCATGGCCTGTCGCATCTTCTCCGACGTGGACGCCTACGTCTACATCTCCTCCGGCGATTCGTACGGCAGCGAGGAGATACCCAAGCGCGAGGGCGAGACCGCCCTCCGACCCTGCACCGACGAGCAGGCGACGGACGACTCCGACGAGACCTACGGCAACCGGAAGGCCGAGGGCGACCGTGCGGTCTTCGCGGCCACCGAGGACGGCGTGAACGCGATGGCGGTCAGACCCTGCATCGTCTACGGGCCGCACGACTACACCGAGCGCCTGGACTTCTGGATCGACCGGGTGCGGAACTACGACCGGGTCGTCGTCCCCGGCGACGGGACGAACGTCTGGCACCGGGCCTACGTCGAGGACGTCGCGTCGGCGCTTCGAACCGTCGCCGAGGCGGGCACGCCCGGCGAGGCGTACAACGTCGGGGATCGCAGACTCGTCACGCTGGAGGAGATGGTCGACCTGGTCGCCGAGTGTCTCGACGCCGACGTCGAGGTCGTCCACGCCTCGGAGCGCGAACTCTCCATCGGCGACCTCTCGGGCGATGACTACGTGCTGTACCGGGACTATCCGCACGTGCTCGACACGAGCAAGCTGGCGTCGCTGGGGTGGGAGTCGACGCCAGTCGACGAGGCGATGCAGGCGGCGGTCGACGACCACCTCGATTCGGACCGGGACGGGAGCGAGCACGACCCCGGACGCGGGAACGAGGAGCGCGTGCTCGGCGTCCTGGACACCCTCTGACGGGTCGGGGTCCGGACCCGAAACCCACAAGTGTCGACCTTGCCACCCTACGAGGGTGCGCCGAAGACACCGGCAGCGTGCCGTCGCCGTGGCCGTCATCTCGTTCCTCGTGGTCGCCCGGACGACCGTCGGTGGCGACGTCCCGCGGCTCGTCGCCGCCGTCGAGAACGACGTGCTGTTCGTCGCGATACTGCTGGTCGGCTACGTCGTGCGGCCGTTCCTCGCCGTCCCCGTGACCGCGTTCACGCTCCTCGTCGGCTACCGGTTCGGCTGGGTGGGGCTCCCGGTGGCGCTCGTCGGCGGCGTGGTGACCAGCGTCCCCGCCTACGTCGTCGGCCGCCGGTACAAGAGCGACACCGGCCTGCTGGGCTGGGTCCGCCAGTCGGGGCGAGAGGTGTTCGACGCGACGGGCGACCTGCGGGGCACCGTCGCTGGCCGACTGTCCCCCGCCCCGGCCGACGCGGTCGCCTACGGGACCGGACTGGCGGACGTGCCCCTCGGGGCGTTCCTGCTGGGGACGTTCGTCGGCGAACTCCCGTGGATACTGACCTTCGTCGCCATCGGGGTGTCCGCCCGGGACGTGACGGCCGGGGAGTCGCTGAACCCCCTGGTGCTCGTCGGCGCGGCCGTCCTCGCGCTGGCGCTGGTCGCCCGCCCGCTCTACCGGCGGTACGACGCCCACCGGAGCGCGTAGGAACTATTAACTCGAATCCGCGTGAACCCGTGCGTATGGTTTCGAACGCACCCGCACCCGGCACGGACGACCCCCTCTCCGTCCACGGCGTCGTCCCGCCGACGGTGACGGCGTTCCACGACGACGAGTCGGTAGACTACGAGCGGACGGCCGAGCACGCCAGGTTCGTCGTCGACGGCGGCGCACACGGCGTCTTCCCGCTCGGCACCAACGGCGAGTTCGCCATGCTCGACGACGCAGAGCGCGACCGGGTCGTCGAGGCGGTCGTCGACGAGGTGGGCGGCGAGGTGCCGGTCATCGCGGGTGTCGGGGCACCGAGCACCCACCGGACGATCGACCGGGCCGAGGCCGCCGCCGAGGCCGGCGCGGACGGACTGGTCGTCGTCACGCCGTACTACTACCCGCTCGACGCGGCCGGTGCGGTGACGCACTACCGGCGCGTCTGCGAGGCCGTCGACCTGCCGACGTACGTCTATCACATCCCCTCGAAGACGGGGAACAGCCTCGCGCTGTCGACGCTCGACCGGCTCGCCGACGTCCCGAACCTCGTCGGCGTCAAGGACTCCAGCAAGGACGTGCCGTGGCTCGGCCAGGCCATCGACGACCACCCCGAACTCACGTTCCTCTCCGGGTCCGACTCGCTCCTGTTCCCGGGTCTCGAGGTCGGCTGTGCCGGGATGGTCTCGGCCGTCGCCAACGCCTTCCCAGAACTCGTCGTCGACCTCTACGATGCCTACGACGACGGCGACGAGGAGCGCGCCAGGGACCTCCAGAGTCGCGTCTACGACGTCCGGTCGGCGCTCAAGCGGGGCCCCTACATGGCCGGCGTCAAGAGCGCCCTGTCGCTGCGCGGGTTCGACGCGGGCCCGCTCCGGGACCCGCTTCGGCGCATGGACGACGACGACGCCTCGGCGCTCGAAACCGACCTCCGCGACCTCGACCTGCTCTGAAGCCACACGGTCGGCACCGTCGTCACACCCGAACAGTAATTTTGGACCCGGTCGAACCCCGGCGCATGAGCGACCTCGTCGCACACATGCTCGGGTTCCGTCGACTGCTCGCGGCCGTCACCGGACTGGGTCTGCTACTGCTCGCGTTGCTGGCGACCTTCGTCGAGGGACGGACCGCGACGATAGCCATCTACGTCGTCATCGCGTCCGTGGTGATGCTCGCCGGCATCGCCGTCATCTACCTCCGCATCCTCTCGAAGGAGAGCGCCGACGTGCGCGACCCGCCGCCGGAATGGGAGCGCACCTTCCCGGACGACGAGGAGTGACCCACGTCCGCACTTCTCTGCGTGGCCGTGGAAGCGGGTAGTGTGAGAGACGCGACCGACCAGGTGGCCGCCGGATGCCGGGTGAGCCGGGCCGGTCCGTCGCGAAGCAAAGTTTTACTATCAGCCGAGTAAATTAGCCAGCCATGGGAATCGACTACACCGACCTCCACGACCCGAACGCGGAGTACACGATGCGTGACCTCTCCGCCGAGACGATGGGCGTGACGGGCGAGCGTGGCGGGGGCCGCGACGTGGCGATCACCGACGTGCAGACGACGATGGTCGACGGGAACTTCCCGTGGACGCTGGTCCGGGTCTACACGGACGCTGGCGTCGTCGGCACCGGGGAGGCGTACTGGGGCGCCGGCGTCCCGGAACTCGTCGAGCGCATGAAGCCGTTCGTCGTCGGCGAGAACCCCCTGGACATCGACCGACTGTTCGAGCACCTCGTCCAGAAGATGTCCGGCGAGGGGAGCGTCGAGGGGGTCACCGTCACCGCCATCGCCGGCATCGAGGTCGCCCTGCACGACCTCGCGGGCAAGCTACTCGACGTGCCAGCCTACCAGTTGCTCGGCGGCAAGTACCGCGACGAGATGCGCGTCTACTGCGACTGCCACACCGAGGCGGAGGCCGACCCCGAGGCCTGCGCCGACGAGGCCGAGCGCGTCGTCGAGGAACTCGGCTACGACGCGCTCAAGTTCGACCTGGACGTGCCCTCCGGCCTCGAGAAGGACCGCGCGAACCGCCACCTCCGACCCGGCGAGATCCGACACAAGGCCGAGATAGTCGAGCAGGTCACCGAGCGCGTCAGGGACCGCGCCGACGTCGCCTTCGACTGTCACTGGACGTTCTCCGGCGGTTCCGCGAAGCGACTCGCCCACGCCATCGAGGACTACGACGTCTGGTGGCTCGAGGACCCCGTCCCACCGGAGAACCTGGCGGTACAGGAGGAGGTCACGAAGTCCACCGTCACGCCCATCACGGTCGGTGAGAACCGCTACCGCGTGACCGAGGAGCGCCGACTCATCGAGAACCAGGCCGTCGACATCGTCGCCCCGGACATGCCGAAGGTCGGCGGGATGCGCGAGACGCGCAAGATAGCCGACGTGGCGAACCAGTACTACGTCCCCGTGGCGATGCACAACGTCTCCTCGCCGGTGGCGACGATGGCGAGCGCCCACGTCGGGGCGTCCATCCCGAACGCGCTGGCCGTCGAGTACCACTCCTACGAACTCGGCTGGTGGGAGGACCTCGTCGAGGAGGACGTCATCGTGGACGGCTACATCGAGATTCCGGAGCGACCCGGCCTCGGTCTCACCCTCGACATGGACGCCGTCGAGGAGCACATGGTCGAGGGCGAGGAACTGTTCGACGAGGAGTGAACCGAGCCGTCGAACCCCGTCACTCCTCGACGTCGGCGTACTGACGCACCAGCCCGCAGTTCTGGCACATGAACGTCTCGACGGGCGTCTGTTCGTCCACCCCGAGCGTCCCCAGCAAGCCGTCGCGCTTCTCCCCGGTCCGAACGTGGGGGTTCCAGGCGTCGTTCATGCCGAACTCTACCGCGTCCATCGTGGTGTTGCAGTCTGGACAGGTTCGATGCATACGGTGTCTTTCCGAGACCCGACAGGTCGGTCTTTCGGTACGTTTGCCGGGCGCTCACGCCGACGGCCCGCTGGCTCCACCCGTGCTCGGCTGCAACCCGCTCCCTGTGTAGACGAGACTCCCGAGTAGCAACGCCACGCCGATGGGGAGCAGCCACTCGAACATCGTCAGCAGTGCCCCCGATGCGGAGACGCCGACGGCCAGCAAGACGACCGGGCCGCAGCAGGCGGACCCCGAGAGGAGCGCCGGCAGGGCGGCGAGTACGCCGCTTCCCGTCCCTCGCGACCGTTCGATTCCACAGGCCTGCGGGTAGCGCCAGGCGAGGTAGGTGACGGCGAGGTTCGTGCCGACGAGCAGCGCCAGCAGACCGCCGACGGCGACGTTCAACGGGGAAACCAGCCACCGCGCGACCCCGAGGTCGACGAGGGCGATGGGTTCCCAGGCGAAGGGGCCGGTTCGTTCGAACAGCCGCGAGAGGGGGTCCTCGACGACGGTCACCAGTCCGACGCCGAGGCCGCCCCGGAGCGCGACGTCACCGGTCGCGACGAGGTAGACGACGAGGTAGAGCAGCGTCGCGACGGCGCCGACGGCGAGTGCGTCCTGCCGACGGGTGACCAGCAGGAGCGCCCGTCCGGTACGGCGGAGGCGGTCAGGCATCGACCTCGGTCGAGGGATAGAACGCGAACCAGGCGAACCACATCGCGTCGAACGAGGGCAGCGATTCGAACGGGAGCCCGTCGGCGGGATAGGACTCGCCGTCGACCCCGTAGCCGCCGGTGACCGGAGACACGGTGGCGGACTCGTCCGGAGCGAACCGGTAGACGTGGCCGGCGTCTAGCGTCGCGTCGTGGACGGCGACGACCCGGTCCGCCCCGGCGCGCCCGGTCACGACGCGGGCCTCGCGGAGGCGGTCCTTCGCCACCGCGAACGCGCCCGTCGCCGTCCGGGCGCCGTGGACGACCAGTTTCGGCGGGTGGCGGTCGTCCTCGCGCTCGGGAGCGAAGAGCATCGCGTCGGTCGCGTAGTACCCCGACTTCGGGTTGTACCGTCCGTACGGGTCGCGGCCGTAGTCGCGGACGTAGCCGGTGTCCTCGGTGAGGACGCGACCGTCGGGATGCGCCTCCCGCCAGCGCCCCCAGGTCGTCCACGCGACGGGAACGTGCTGGAGGCGTTCGCCGACGTAGACCCCCTCTATCGCGGTGCCGAGGACCTGCGGCCAGCGACTGTCGGTCTCGCGGTCGTACATCACGAGGTTCGCGTTGAGCAACCGACCGGAGACGCCGAACTCGGTGTCGCCCCGTCGGTAGCCGATGGCGGTGCCGGTCAACGGACAGTACGTGACCGCGACGGGGTCGCCGCCGACGGTGTCGTTGACGATCTCGTGCCAGACGAGTATCTTCTGGGGATACGCCCTCGCCTCGCCGTCGACGACCACCGAGAAGACGGGGTCGCCGGGCTGGAGGCGGTCGTCGACGTCGGCGACGGACTCGAACGTCGGCGCGTCGATGGACGGGATACCGTCCTTCGGCGGTCCGCCGGAGACGACCCACGCCCGTAACTGGGCGAGTTCGTCCTCCACCAGGTAGGCCTCGTCGGCCAGCGGGAGCGCCGACCCGGGCCCGTCGGTGTCGGCACGGTCAGGGGCTGTGGCCGTGCCGTCGCCGGGACTGCCGGCGGACGACCGACCGCCGAGACAGCCGGCGAGGGCCGCGATGCCCGCGCCGGTACCGGCGAGGACGGCCCTCCGCGTGCGATTCGGTGACATGCCTATCTGAACGTCTCAGGACGGATTAACCGTACCCGGCCCGTGCGTCCGGGTCGCACGAGCGCTGTCGGAACTGCGAACCGGAGAAGTGCGGCGAGGTCGTGGTCCGCCGGCGCTACATGTAGCCGAGGTCGCGCAGGCGCTCCATCAGGTCCTCCTTGTCCTGGGCGCGGCCGGCGCGCTCGGTCGTGTTCTCCAGGTCCTGCAGCCAGGCCGGTTCGCTGTCGGCCCTGTCGGTCGACACCTCGGAGCCGAGCGAGCGGAAGCCCTCGAAGTACTTCGGCGAGACGGGGATGTCCTCGTGGGTGAGGCCGTTCGGCAGGTCGTCGTAGTCCTGCGGGACGTACCCCTCGTCCGGGAACTCGGGCACCGTCTCGGGCACCACGAAGTGCCAGAACGCCTCCCAGACGTCTGCCTCGGTGAACTGGAGGATGGGCTGGATGCGGTCGTGGGGCGGGTAGATGTCTGGGTCGTGACGCGGACTGAAGAACGTCTCGTCGGCGCGGGCCTCCTGTTCGTCCCAGCGGATGCCCGAGATGATGCCGTCGATGTCGTTCGCTTCGAGCGCGTCGTTCAGCGCGACGGTCTTCAGCAGGTGGTTGCCGACGTAGGTGTCGAGCAGGAACGGGAACGTGTCCTCCTCGTACTCGAGGATGTCCCGGATGTGGTGCTGGTTGTGTTCCGAGAGCGCGTCGACCGGGATGTCGTCCCCGGGTTCGAGGCCGTGCTCGTCGACGTAGTCGCCGACGTCGCTGTTGCGAGCGTAGACGACTTCGAGGTCCCACTCGTCGGCCCAGCGCTCGACGAAGCCCATGAGTTCGTCGAAGTGCTGGAAGTGGTCGATGAACACCGTCGTCGGGAGGTCGTAGTCGAACCGCGCTGCGACCTCCTTGACGAAGTACAGCGTCAGCGTCGAGTCCTTCCCGCCGGTCCACATCACGGCGGGGTTGTCGTACTGTTCGAGCCCCTCCTCGGTCACTTCGAGGGCCTTCTCGATCTTGTGCTGGATGGAGGGGTAGGTCTCTGGCGACTCTCCTTCGCCGTCAGTGTAATCGACGTCGAGGTACTCTGGGAACTCGGCCATGTAATTACATCTAATTACATCCTCGGAAAAGTGTCTTTTGGGTTCGGCAGATACGTGGGGCGTTCCCCGTCACGCTGGACGCGTCCGGTCGGAACCGCACCGCCACCGACGGAATCACTGGACGGCACCGCGGGCGAACAGCCGGAACCTTGATAGATGGAGGTTGCAACACACGAGTCATGCATACGAGACGTGTCGCGACCGTCCTCGCCGTCGCGGTCTTGCTCGCGACGAGCGGGTGCGTCGGCTTTCTCACCGGCGAGGAGTCACTCACGTACAGCGCCGAGCGGGCGACGGTCGACGCCGACGTCCTCGGCGACGGTGCGACCGGCTACACCGAGTCCGCCGTCAACCGGACCGTCCTCGAACGGAACGGCGAGGAGTTCGGCATCGGGAACCGGACAGTCGTCGTCGAGAACTGGGTCGTCACGTACGAGAAGTACGACGACTTCGTCGACCAGACTGTCGGTGTCTTCGCCGTCGTCTCCACGCACGAGGTCGACGTCGTCGGCGAGCCACAGAACCCGGTCGGGAACATGACCGAGAGCGAACTGCTGGACCAGCTCTCCGGCCAGTACAGCACCGCCTACGGCGACCTCTCGAACCTGGAGCGGACGGGCACCGAGCAGGTGACCATGCTCGGCGAGGAGACCGACGTCGCCGTGTTCACCGGCCAGGCCACCGTCGACGGTCGGCAGGTCGAGATCCGCGTCTACGTCTCCATCGTCAAGCACGGCGACGACTACGTCATCGCGGTCGGCGGCCATCCCGCACAGTTGCCCGACGAACGCGACGACATCTTCGACCTGATGGCGAACCTCGAACACAGCGACGAGGAGTAGGCCGCCCGGCGACGGCTCTCCACGCTGTCTCGACCGAGCGTTCCGTGGACCGATTCGAGAACTGAGGATTCGAGGACGGAGTGGCCGCGAGAAGCGGGAACGGTTGTCTAGTAGAACTCCCGGACCAGGTCCATCGTCCCCTCGGCGGCGCCGTCGGGAATCTCGGACATGTTCTCCGTCACGCCGTGGACCTCGTGGTACGGGACGCTGTCCTCGTCCTGATAGAGGACGCCCATGTACTCCTTGTCGCCCTCGAGTATCTTCTGCTTGGCCGCCTCGCGGTCGGTCGGGTCGTGGCCCTCCTCGTCGAGGTCGACCAGCGAGTCGCGGAAGTAGTCGTACGTGTCCACGTCGTTGAACGTCACGCACGGCGAGAACACGTTGACGAAGCCGAACCCGTCGTGCTCGATGGCCTGCTCGATTATCTCGGCGTGTCGCAACGCGTCGCTGGAGAACGACTGGGCGATGAACGTCGCACCGGCGGCGAGCGCGAGCGCGAGCGGGTTGACCGGGGGCTGTTGCGGGCCCTCCGGCGTGGTGCTCGTCTCGAAGTCCTCGCGCGAGGTTGGCGACGCCTGGCCCTTGGTGAGGCCGTAGATGCGGTTGTCCATGACCACGTAGGTCATGTCGACGTTGCGCCGGACGGCGTGGACGAAGTGGCCAGCGCCGATGGAGTAGCCGTCACCGTCGCCGCCCGCGACCATCACCTCGAGGTCGGGGTTGGCCATCTTGACGCCGGTCCCGACGGGGAGTGCGCGCCCGTGGACGCCGTGGAGCGCGTAGCTGTGCATGTAGGTGCCGATCTTCCCGGAACAGCCGATGCCGGCGACGACGAACGTGTTGTCCGGGTCGTTGCCCGTGTTCGCCAGCGCCTTCATCATGCCGTTCATCGTGCCGAAGTCTCCGCACCCCGGGCACCAGGTCGGCTGCTTGTCGGACTTGAAGTCGGTGAATCGTACGTCGGAACTCATTGTGCGTGGGCCTCCGTTTCGAGCGTCGCTTCGATGTCGGCTGCGAGTTCGTCCGCCTTGAACCGCACGCCGTTGTACTTGTTGATGCGCTTGACGCGCTGGAGCACGTCGTGTTCGATGAGGTCGGCGAACTGGCCGGTCGCGTTACACTCGACGACGACCACGTCGTCGGCGGCCTCGACCTCCTCGGTGAGGTCGGGGCGCGGGAAGATGTACGGGACCGAGAGGAACCGCACGTTCGTCCCGCGCTCTTCGAGGAAGTCGAGCGCCTCGACCATCGCGCCCTCGTTCGACCCCCAGGAGATGACGAGTGCGTCCGCGTCCGGGTCGCCGAACTCGCGGTAGTCCCAGTCCTCCTCTTCGCGGGCGGTCTCGACCTTGCGGTTGCGCTTGTCGACCTGTTCGATGCGGACGTCGGTGTCCTCGGTCCGACGGCCGAGTTCGTCGTGCTCCAGGCCGGTGGACATGTGTGCACCGTCGCCAGTGCCGGGGAACGCGCGCGGCGAGATGCCGTCCTCGGTGTTCGCGTGGGGCGTGAACCGACCTTCGTCGTCCAGCCACTCGCCGATGGTGTCGTCGTCGACGACCTTGCCGCGGTCGACCTCGACCTCGTCCATGTCGAAGGTCTCCGGCGGGAACGTCTGCTCGGTGACGGCGAGCGAGAGGTCTGCGACGAGGTAGACCGGCGTCTGGTACTTCTCTGCGTAGTTGAACGCCTCGACAGTCTTCCAGAAGCACTCGGAGATGGTCGTCGGCGCGACGACGAAGCGCGGAATCTCGCCGTGGCCGCCGTACAGCGTCATGTTGAGGTCGCCCTGTTCCTGCTTGGTCGGCATCCCGGTCGAGGGACCCGACCGCATCACGTCGACGATGACCAGCGGCGTCTCGCTGGTCGCGACGAGACCGAACGTCTCGGCCATGAGGTCGATGCCGGGGCCGGAGGTGGCGGTCATCGAACGGGCGCCCGCACGTGCCGCGCCGAGCGCGATGTTGATGGCCGACAGTTCGTCCTCTGCCTGGACGACGTGTCCGCCGAACTCGTCGATGCGGCCGGTCAGGTACTCCATCACGTCCGTCGCGGGCGTGATTGGGTAGCCGGCGTAGAAGCGACAGCCGGCGGCGATGGCGCCCATCCCGATGGCCTCGTCGCCGTTCAGGAGGACGTAGTCGTTGTCGGTCTCGTCGAGGTCGAACTCGACATCGAGGTCGTAGTTCTCGGCGACGTACTCCTGTCCGAGACGGGCCGCCTCCTTGTTGTTCTCGACTATCTTCTCGCCCTTCGAGCCGAAGCGCTTCTCGAGAGCCTCGTCGAGGTTCTCGATTGAGAAGTTGGTTATCTCGCAGGCGGCCCCCAGCGCGACGATGTTGCGCATGATGGCACCGCCGGCCTCCTCGGCCAGCGATTTCAGGGGAACGTCGACGCCCGTGATGTCGTCGGGGTACTCGGCGTCCCACGAGCGCTCGCCGTCGTAGATGATGGCGGAGCCCTCGTGGAGTTCGTCGAGGTTCTCGTCGATGGTTCGCTGTGTGAGTGCGACCAGGAGGTCGAGTCTGTCGACGACGCTCTGGACCTGGTCGACCGACGTCCGTATCTTGTAGGCGGTGTACCCGCCGCGGATGCGGGACGCGAAGTCCTTCGAGGTGAATACGTGTCTTCCAGCCCGTGAGAGGGCCTGGGCGAAGATTTTACCGGTCGAGTCGATGCCGTCTCCGGCCTCCCCACCGATAGCCCAGTTCAAGTCCTCGGCCATGTTGTGCTGAGGCTATCCCGTGTGGGAGCAAAAGACTTCTGAAACACCGGACGACGCACCGGAAACTGCGGCGGTGACGCGACGGAGAGGAAGGCATTTACGCGCCCCTCTGTAACCGGATTCCATGGAGGAGACGCTATTTCTGTTAGTAGAGGAGCGAATTTTAAGCCCCTCCAATCGTGATGCTCGGCCTTGCTGAAACCCACATGTGATAGGTTCCAACGACTGTGCTGCGTATAGCGCGCGAGTCGGTCACTTTCCGGTACAGATTGCGATAGAATAGGCCGAGTACTACTCTAACCGAGTCGCGGTGAGTACAGGCAGACTGTCGTCGATTCCTGCAACACCTTCGTCGACAATTTCGTATCCAAGCTCTGTGAGTGCCGATTTCACGTCACTGGATGCACAGCCGATATGGGGGTGTACTTCGACGATGATGACTCGAGGACGAAAACTGAGCGTCTCCAGAATGTCCAATTCTGCCCCTTCGCAATCGAGTTCGAGGACATCACACTCTGGAATTGCAGTCGGAGGTCGCTGCTCACCATCGGCTGACCCGAAGAAACGTTCGTTCCCTTCCCGGACGGGCCCGATAGATGCGTGTTCGACTGTGACCAGCTCGGAAACGTTGTTGACCTCGATGGTTCTATCGATCGTGCTGGTCATCTCTGAACTCGGCTCGAAGGTCGTGACGTCACCTTCGAAATGCGTCATCCGTGCAGCAACAACGGTGGATGCACCCCACCCACCGCCGACGACAACGACAGAATCGCCGCGCTGGGTACGACGTCTGAGAGAATCGATCGACGCATGCTCGTGATCCGGATGGTAGTCCCGATTCTCTTCAGGTTCGCCACTCGGCACGGCGACGCCATTCATCACTCGTGTGCGAACGGTGGGTTCCTTGGTCGCATCAACCATTGCTTGCCTCTCGAACGAGGAGAAAATAGAACTACTGGTGGTGTGGTTACGAGTAACGATGTGATCATGGCATCCACGCGACCAGCGGGGAGGAGACATGCAAGATACACCCTCTCTATGCAGCACGCCATTCCTGACAGAAGGCCAGTGGGTGGTCCCGGCCGTGCAGAATACACAGCGCGTCTCTCGCAGGTCACACGACCAGGCATCCACCGTCGAGACGCCCACGAACGGACCGGTCGCCGCGAACCGTTAACAGCGAATGTCCGAACTCTCCAGGAGCGTTGGCTCGTCGCCCAGTCCGTATTCGAACATGACGCGAAGACAGAGGCCAGCGGGTTCGTTCTTCCTGCTGAGCAGGTCACCACTCACTTGCTGGTCGTCGACGACGCCGTGAATCGCGATGGGGTCGTAGTCCTCGGACCCTTCTCTCACCACGGATTCACGGGTCCCCGGAGCCACCTCGCGTGAGTCCCACTCCCCGAGTCCGTCGGTCGTTTCGACGGCGACGATGAAGACGTGCGAGTCGCTCGTCTGGTTCACGAGGTCGATCTCCAGTTCGGCGACCGTGGTAGGCTTGTCGAAAGCCGAACAACCAGTGAGCGGCGCCAGCAGACCGAGACCGAGCGTCAGCACGTGGCGTCGAGTGGAGGGCATCTGTCATCCATTCAGACGGGGTGACGGTTTATCTTCCGGTCTCCGCCGACGTGTACCCCTTTCGCGGCCCTAGTCGTCTCTCCACTGGACGGCCTCTCTATGCACCACGCCGGTTCTGGCAGAGTTTGGGTAGGTTCCATCGCGGGTGCTGCATCGAATTTGCAGACCGTGTTTATCCTCTGTATGCAGCAGCCAGGTTCTGCCAAACCGGCTCTGTCGAGACCCGCAACGATTGATGGGACTGGCGTGCAAGGTATGAGGGTATACTCAGTACAGAATCTTCAAGAGAAGAGCAGGTGGACGGCCGGTCCCATTGATTAGTATTCGGGATAATGGTACGATAGGATAGCTCCCATCATACGAATGAGATTACGGACAGAAGGGTTTGCCACGACGGCTGCAAAATCTGTACCCACACCGGCGCGTGTCGTGGGAGTTCGGTTCAGGGGGGGTACGGCATGTCTGGCCTGATCCACCGAGTTCGGTCGTCCCTCACCCCGTGGGTTGTCACGGTTTTCACCGCCGTTGGCGTTGGCGTTTTCTCGTTAACTATCGCCTCTGGCCGGCCATTCTGGCCGGCCCTCGTCTATACCCTCGGAGCAACAGTAATCGTTCTTGTCGGAACGGTTTCGTTCGCCGACCGGCTTCACCGTCGATGGTTCAAAGTCGCTGTCCACGCCGCACTCGGCCTGTGCATGTCCTCGATTGCCTCACTCTCCATGATACTCCTCTTCGCAGAAGGCGTCCTGGCATCGTCGATACAGACGCTCTTTCTCGGGGGACTCCTGATTGTTGGCCTCCTCTTGATTGGGAGCGGTGGGCTTCTCGGCGTGTCCGCCACCCGCCTGCTCCGTCGAGTCGCCCGCATCGGCCTCGTGGTCACTGTCGGATGGGCGCTCACGTCTCTGCTGCTGGTCATCTGGATCACCCTCCGATCAAACGGCCTCGTTCTCCAGTTCAACGAGGAAGCGGTAGCGCTCTGGGCTCTCTTCCTCGCGCTCGTCGGCCTTCCAGCCCTCGTCTTTCGCCAGGACTTACGGGAGATACCCAGTGACCGGTAGGTGCCCCCATACAACGATGGGCCCACGGGGTTACCCTTGCATGACACGCGCCCTGTGTGCAGCACCGAGACCCACCAGAATCTGCCAGAAGTGTCGTGCTGCATAGAGAGCGTGTTTGCAGCACAGAGCCTCCTCGATTCGACGTATCTGTCTCAGTTACGGGAGCGTTCCGTCCCCTGCGTAGCAGTTGAACCGAAGGCTTGCGGTCGCGATCTGGGCAGCATCCGAACCGATCAACGAGACCGTGTACTCACCGTGAACCGGTGGTGGACCCAGCGGTACCGCGTAGAGTTCGCCACCACTGGAGGCGAACACGGCGTAGTCTTCGGGGTCGAGACTGCTCATCCCACGATTGTTGAATAGCGGAACCGAGGCGACGAGGTTGTCGTCACTATCCCGTATCCTGACCGCGTGGTACGCTTCCTCGGTAGCGGCTCGGTCCGAAACCAGAATCCCGAGAGCTACTTGTTCGTCACCTCTTATCGGCGCAACCTCGAGGAGGTGTCGCGAGCCGCTTCCCACACCTTCACTCGAACACCGAGCGAGGGTATCTCCGTCATCGAGACAACCAGCGGTCGCACTCACGATGCCAGCTACACCCACGATCAGTTCACGTCTGGAGGGCACGACACGTGATGGGTGTCCATGTATTGTAATCTTACGGGTACTCCGGCATTACGCTTTCTATGCAGCATCAGTTGCTCGTACTGCTCGGGAACTGTCAGGAGTGATGTGCAAGATACAGAGGCTGGATGCGGCAGCCACTCCCCCTCTTTATTCATAGGTCTCTGGGCGCAACTACTTGCAAATCTGTGTTGTGAGTCTGCCGATAGTGCTACAACCGAACAGGGTCGTACGGGTTCCTGTCGGGCCGCCCGCTTGCGAGGTGAGTCTCTGGCAGGTCCAGTGTAGCCGTCCACGACCAGAGTGTTTCGACCGACGACTCGTCGCTTTCGCTCGCACACGCACAGATACCCGTCTCGGGGTCAGCTAACGTACTCTGCAGGTCGGTGAGCCGTATCGGGCCGGACGCGGTATTCGTCCACTCGCGAAGGGCTGCCAGTCGTGCGTCGCTGTCCGGGCGTCCCTCATCGTCAGGCTCGTAGACAGCCATCGCTGGCGTCTGGAAGTGGTTCGTCGCCACTCCCATCCCATCGAAAACGGTCGTCGTCACGTCGCCCGGGCTTGCCTCGACGAGTGCGATTGCGCCGGTCGAATCAGCGAGCAGAAAGTTGGTGTTGCGGGCGTGTGGCACCCGTTCGAGGAAGGTAACCCCGTCGTCGACCGTCTCGCAGGTCTCCAGCACGGTTCGAGCGGCGAGTGCGAACATCACCCCCGGTTCGAGTCCCCGATGGGGAACGAAGCTGTGCCCAACTGCGAGTCCGGCTTCGTTGACACCGTCGTGGCGCCCGATCCAGTGGTCCGAACACCCAACGTGCGCTAGCCCGGTATCTGGGTCCGTCCGATACAGCGTCGCATAGTCAGCGAACTCGGGGGAGAAGTCGTAATTTCGACCGAAAAGCGGCGTTCCATCGGCGGTAAACTCCCCAGAGAGGGCGACGACTGTACACCCGGCGTCCCATCCAAGCGAGAGTGGTATCGCGCGGACGCGTTCGAGCGACCAGCCCCCTGCATCTGCGATACCACGAAGTTCGTCGAGTACTGCAGGGGCGACATCCTCGACGAGCGGAACACAGTCTGCAACGAATCGGCGCTGCGCGTCGGTGATGGGTTCTGGTTGGAATCCCCACCCTTCCAACATCTCTCCATACTGTTCTCCGATTTCGTACGCGGACCCCGAGAGCGTCACTTCGTTCATGGGTCCTCAACGACGGACCATAGCTTAATTCCAAGTAATAGACCCATGCTCCGTATCTATCACCCCGGACTACCACCAGCTATCGACTGGCCAGTGACCGACTCGCGCCCTCTATGCAGCACGGTTGCTGGAACCCACCAAGAAGCTGTCAGAAACAGCGTGCTGCATACAGCGGCTGAATGCGGCACGACGCTTCCGTTGAATCGAACTGGCCGCCTCGACCTAATTTGAACGGAAACTATTTGACAGTCTGTAAACCTGTTGGCCTCATGCCCTCCATCTCACGCCGGAAAGCCCTGCAATTGGGAGGAACCTCCATCACGGTGGGGCTGACCGGCTGTACGTCGATTCTACCTACCTCTCAGGACGACCCCCGCCTGGTCGAACTCGGAGCCGGCAACCACGACCCGGAAGCGCACGTGGTTTACGTGTTACTGGTGACAGACGGAGAGCCGGTGTACTGGAATCGAATGGCGCTCGCCCCTCACGATTCCGACGGGGATTCCGACGGGGATTCCGACTGGGGAGAGTTCGACGGCTATCCGACCGAGCCGGGATCCTTCCTACTCTACGTCTGGCGGGACGGTCAAGCGCGATCCGACTGGCAGCGGATCGATTTCCGCGAACACGACGCGTCCTGTCTCGGGATCACCATTCAGATCGGTGACCCACTCTCGGACCGTGGCGAGGTCAGTGTATACTCTCATTCCAATTGCCGCGTCGGGAACGAAACTGACACCTAAATAGTCGACGCCGAGCGAACAGTGCTAGCACCGTCCAGGGAGTATAGTGTCCCACATTCGCGCTCTGTATCTCGCGCCGTCACCAAGACCTGCCCAGTCAGTCTCTCCGTTGGAGTTGGAGAAAGTATTTAACTTTCACCCACTCAACAGCTGATATGAAACGTCGTCGGGTCCTCGCTACACTCAGTGCCGCCGCATCCGGGTCTGTGGCGGGCTGTTCTGCGTCACTGCCGTCTGGGACCGACCCTCCTGATGCCGCCTCGGTTGTCGAGAGTTATCACTACGAGGAGACCGAGCTGGTCGTCCAGTTCAGCGAGGAGTTCGCCATCAAACAGGCTAGTCTCTACGATTCGTCGAGCGGTACGCAGTACGCGTCTATAGAACATCCATCGTCGAATTGTCGGTTTCAGGTGGTGATCCCCGACCGCCTGGAGACGTACGCCACGGAATCACTTCATCTCGAAGTGAAAACGGCTACGGGGACGGTCACCGAGTGGATCTGGGAGGGCCCCACGCACGGCCACACGTCAGCTGTCGACGTCGGACCGGAGGGTCAAGCCCAGTTCGATATCACGAATCAGGGCGAAACGCCGCTACTCGTTCGGTTCGTCGCTATCACTGGCGACGTTCCCAATCCGACGGTCGATCCACAGCACGAGTCGTTCGACCGCTCGGCTCTTGGGTTTGGCCCGGGGGTACTGGGAACCGGGTCGAACCGTCCACAGTCCCCGAATCGTTCGGATTTAGTCATCTCACCCGGGGAGACAGCACCGTTCGAGACGACGTATGCACCATTTGCGGTTCCTGAGGACAGCAACGCCGCGTGGGACGGGGCGGACCGGACCGGAGAGATCACGATTGTAGAGGGGTCTGGTAGTAGCGCGAAGTACGACTTCACCTACCGCCTTGGCGACCAATGAGCAAGCGTTCACGAAATCCACTGCCGACAGATAGACTCGCGCTGTGTATTCAGGAGGAGTTGAACATTCTACTCGGAAGTTGTCAGATGTGGTGTGCGAGATACAGATGATAAGCTCACCAATCGGTCTTTTCTCGGTCGTTTCGCCTTCGGGCAGTTGACTATGCCGACAGATCAGGACTGCGTATCTCACAGAAAGCTTATCGTTCAACCATCGGGTATTCCCTTCATGAATTGGAAGGAAGGTACTCTCCTTGTAGCGGCCGTTCTTGTTTTCTGTGCGGTCGTATCTGCCATCACCATCGTTTCCTATCTCGCATATCTCGAAGGCCAAGCGGTTGCGGACTGTGGGCCTAGGCTTGACGTGATTTCGGGGGAGCACGAGACCATCGAACGGTCAGAAGTGACCACCTTCTCGAATCTATCCACCGAACAGCAACGAGCGTTCGAGCAGGCTCTCAATGGCGAGAGCCCCGAGGTAGATTCGTCGGACTGGAGCCACCCATACGTCCGATACAAGAACGAAACCTACGGAACCGCTATCATCGTCTGTTAGACTGAGTCCTCTGACCCCGTCGGAAAGACCGCTTTCCAGCTACCGGTGGTCAGTACGCGCGCTCTATGCAGCACGGCTGCTGAAACTATCACAGTTCAAGGGTTTCAACGGGCCAAGGCACTCTGAACGTTAGAAATAGACGAGGTACGTAAACTACTCAATAATAAGACCAAGGACAGTAATTGCCAACCCGAGATACGCCAATAGATTCACTCCGAAGAAGAGACTGAATACCGTGAAATTCGTACCCAAGAGCATTACCTTCACTCCGAAATACGAGGGTGTTGAAACATCCTCATCACTTTTCACAGCTCGAACCCGGTCTAACACGCTCATCTACACCCGCATAGTTCATTCCAGGGAACATATCTCCACCGGATAAAAGCTCAGTACGCACACAGACCTAACGGCTGTTTCAGTGGGAACGTTGCTAAGACAATAGGATTTCAACAGTGCCAGAGGGATGTATGCAGCAACATCTTTTAGCTGACAGGGGTGACCGGCCAGAGATCGAAGCGAGGCCGTCCGAACGCTTATTTGTAATCACCGACTCGTTTTACTAGAGATGGCCAGCACGACTCGTGACAACGGTAACGGCGGCGTTGAGTTCATCCACGAGGATGATGGACGAGTCACCGCAAAGGACATCGAGACGGGTGTCGCCTCCTTTGGCGACGACCGTGCGGAGGCACTGCGGATGCTCGCCGACGCACTCGATGCCTATCACGGGAAGGGTGAACCCGTCGATGAGGGCGAACTGGCCACAGATCTTGGTCTCGACGAGGACGAAATCGGAAGCGAAGGCCGCCCACCGTGGGACGAGTAACGTGGGCCGAACGACGTTCACAGGCCGGGAAGTCGCGAAGGTGCTGCTGAAATTCGGCTACGAACCGAAGTCACGAACCGGGAGCCACCTGACGCTGGAATACGTCAACCCCGACACGGGCGAGGTTCGACGGCCCACTGTTCCACTTCATGGAGAGATTCCTCGTGGGACGCTGGGGAGCATCGCAGAGCAGTGCGGTGCAGAAGATTTCCATTCGTTCTGTGACTGGATCGACGACCACTGTTAGAGCTGGAGTTGCGGGCTGTGACGTTGCTGGCGAACTAATATAATCCGGTGCAGTTTGCTCAAATCCTGTCAGGCGAGGTCTGCTGAAAGTAGAGGAGGGAGTCAGCAGCCGACGTTCGTATGTTTCGGCGTCTGTTCGCTGAATGCGCCGGCAGACCGGGAGTGCGAGTATGGCATGGCTGTTCAATCAGGAACGGACCTTATTCTACGCGGCTACGTAATCTGCCCCATGACAAAGGGGCGAGGCTATACTGTTCTAAACGCTATCTCACCACTTTCTCGTATTTTCAATAGTACACCATCTCCTTTAAGCAGCCCTGCCCCACTTCGTCTGGATACCTGAACCTCGATTTCTCCCACTGATACACCATCCACATACCCGTACACGGTGTACTGACCTGGTTCGTCTAGAATCCTGAGATTTAGAGTTCCACCTGGCGAGATATCAATAGGCTGTCCAGAAAGAGCCGTTGAGAGTTTTTCTTTAGGACCAAAAAGGACCTCATGTGGGCTGGAATGGTTATTTACCACTCTTGCGATCCCTGGCTTTCCCTTCTCTCCCAAGCGACCAGACAAAGCTCCCAAGCAACCAGACAAAGAAAGGAAACCACTGGTCGTCACCACTAAAAAATCACGTCTAGTATGGGGCATTAAATTACGATGATACTTTCAGTATGAAAACTTTGCTGAACCAAGGTTGACCTACTTCAGGTTCTCGAGAATCTGGAGGAACCGAAATGCGGGGGCTCCGTGGTCGCTAGTGTCTCCCGTTGCTTCCTTGCGGAGGTTCTGAATGCGCTCGGTGTAGTTTTGATTGATGACGAGTTCGATATCTTCACCGGTTTCGTTTTTGAATCTTTCCCCGAGTTCTTCGAGACCGTTGATTAGGCCACTTCCTCTCTCCCAACCAGTGACAACAGGTGCCCAGAATTGATATGAGTGATTGTCGGCGTTCGCAAACGTGTCGTTCACGTAGCGGTAGTCTTCGAGGAATTTCCGCTGGAGCTTTTGGAGAGAGTACTGGTGTGCTTTGGTATTAGTGAATTCAGTCCACCAGCCTTCGTCTGGTGTTCCAGAATAGAGTTTACCACTCATATGAGTCACCACCTCACAGACGTAGATATTTTGTCTGCCTGTGTCTCGATCGTTGTCGATGGCGATGACGTCGGCTTCCATCTGGTTCCCACGTTCCTCAGAACGGTTGTTATAGCTAACAACCTCACAGCCATTCATCCGCTTGTGGTACGCACCGACCAGCAGTTCGCCCCAAGTTGCATTTACCGGCATTACACATGAATTATGAAGGATTGGTAAGAAGATTTGGGCGGTTCGAAGTCTCTATACAGCTCCTATCCGTGGTTTGTGGCGCACGGTATTCAGCACGGTCGTTCCCGACGTACTCAGTCCCTGCCAGAAGCGGCATGTTGAATGAAGAAGGAGAGTACTGATTCCAGCGTATCTATTTGTCATGAGATGGTAAACAACGTCAGTAGTAATTCTCCGACCGTAGGTACTACTGTTTGGTTAGGATGTTAATCAGATTTTGATAGCTACCCCCTCTGTCGGTTCAGGCAGTGTTTTAGTGGATCAGTAGGGCGGTGTCACTCGAAACGACCCGGATCTGGATAGAAGATATCATTGTAGTCGTGGTATGTTAGCTGATGAATCTCCTCCATAGCTTGTGCGACATCCTTGGGAACTTCTGCTGGGGAAAAAGTGTGGTCACCATCTTGCTGGGTGGAGAGTTCGTCGGCAGCCCAGGTACGAGCTAAGATGAACCGTTTCCCCAAACTGGAATTATCGTAAGTTGAATCGCCAATCGCTTCTAAAAACTCGTTAGTGCCTTCAACCGTATCGATGTTCGTTTTCAAACTGAACGAAGTAGTGAATGGCTCAAGCTCTGTCTCATGGATAAGGTCTAGTACGGTTTCCCTCCGCTCATGGAGGACTTTCCGGTAGATGTCGTTTTTGACCTTATCTGGGGAGGTTGTGACTGAATATCCTGCTCGAATGTCACCACTGCGGGAATTGAAATCCAGAATAAGGTAGTTCTCATGGTAGTCGCTACTGGCGCTTCCCAATGGGCCTTCCTCTGGAGTGTACCCAAACCAGAGGTTCCTTGGCAGGTACTGCCAAGAACTCGTCGGGAAATTCTTCCGTCCAGCCCCCATTCCTCCGCTCACGCCTCGTCTGAAGAACTTCCAATACGACACCTCTTCAGGGAGGTGTGATTCGACGTCTTTCCGGAAGGAGTTAATGTCCTTGTAGTATTGTTCTCTCACCTGGTACGCCTGATTCAGTTGGTCTGTCAGTGTTTGGTCGTCAGCCATGATGTTGAATCCTCTAAAGGGTCTGTAGCCCTGTTTCTCTAAGATTTGAACCAGCATCTCAACTACACGCTGATCCGCTGTGGTCAGATTGGACTTGTCGATGTCAAGTAGGGATGTGGCCAAGTTACGCCAACTCGTCCAGATTAGATTCTTGGGAGGAATCTCGGTCCTAGATTCGAGGTTGGTCGGTCTGAGCCGTTCCTCTGTAATATGCAGTAACCGGAGTTTGTCTGAATCCCATTCCTGAGTCAAGTCGTCAAACTCATCAGAAAGTTGGTTGTAATCCGTGGGAGCACCCATCTTCGCCTCAACCATGAGAGTCAGGTTAGGGGTGTCTTCTACGACCACGTCTGGTTCTCTTTTGTCTACTGTCTCGTGAAACGTGAAATCTGGCGCGGATGCAAACGTAAAGTCGAACCGAGGTGCTGAGAAGACTTCGTTGAGCGCATCTCTTCCCAACAGCTGTAGGCACCCAAATACCGCTTTCGTGAGTTCGTTCTCTATATTGATCTCGACGAACTCGTCCGCGATCCCGTACTCATTCATATCTCGAACGAAAACTACCAACCGCGCCTATTGTAATAATTCTAACGGGACGGGTTTATAGACAGCTAGTTGTGGCGCGTCTAATGGCAATTGCGTCACCGGAATTGGCTCGCGTGATGATTGAAACAGAGCCAGACAGGTCCTGCTCCCGGTTCCCCAGAGCGCCAAAGTGGTGACGTGCGGAACCTGTAATGGCAGCGGGCTCTACGGGACTAGCCTGTGCACGAACTGCGATGGCGTCGGTTCACGGGTGATATAGCCTCGCCGAACTGGTGCCCAAATTTGATGGGCCGAAGAACACTGTCTGCCCGGGCATTCGGAAGAGGATATCTCTACTGGCGTGGAAAGATTCACGGTGCTGCTGCAATTCCGAGCTCCAGCTGAATGCTGGCACTCAATCAGAGGAGGTTGAATATCCGTTCTCGGTACAGTCCCCGGATATCTTGATAGTGAGCGGTCAGGTACTCGTCGATAGACTCGCCTTCACCAGCACCTAGCTTGTCACCACGCATGTACTGGACCAGTTCGCGTGGGATGTTCTCTTTCAGCTTCCAGTAGCTCGTGAAGTAGTGCCGTCCGTAGTGCGACGTGATCTTCCGGTACCCATCCAGGTCGTTGTACTCCGAGAAGTGGTCCTTCCACACCGTATTGACAGTATCCCCTTGCTCCATCTTCTCGAAAGTGCGCTTACTCAGTATGAGCCAGGGCTCTTCCACAGTTGGACGTGTTGGAAGGTACTGCATCAACACGTGCTTCGTTTCGTCGTCGAGCGGTAGAATCCGTGGACGCGACGACTTGTTGCCTTCGCGCTCGTATTTCGACGGGATATACAGAGCGTTCTCGTATCCCGAAAGCGCATCCGAGGTCCCGATTTCTGGGTACCATTCCTTGAGCCCGGAGTGTGCAATCGCGATGTCCTCGAGCCGGATGTTCAGTAGCTCACCGACCCGAAGGCCGAATTTCAACTGCCAGACCAGGAACAGTCGTTCGCGGACGTTGGTACAGTCGGCAACGACAGAACGGAGTTCTGCGATCGATATCGGGGGGTGCTTCAGTTCCTCCGCTTTCGTTCCCAGGTCTGCTTCGCGAAGCGCGATTCGGAATGGGTTGTAGTCTGCAGGGTGAGGGAATGCGTGGTGTTCTTGCCACCACTCGTACGCGCGATTGATGTTTCCGATCTTCCGCTTGACCGTCGAGATGCTGTTTCCGCGGTCCTGGAGCAGGTGCTCGATGAACCTGCTCACGTAGGTGTTGCTCGGGCACGCGAAGTGCCGCCCAGACTGTTGCATGAACTCTCGCCACTGGTCGAAGGCGTACTGGTAGTTCTTCCGGGTAGACTCCGACGGATCCTTCGTTAAGAGGACGCGGTCGAAGTACGCGTCCAGTGGGTCGACGTCCAGCTGTTCGAAGCGGTCCTGATGTTTCGCGAGTGGGTCCGGGTCACGACCGAATGCGTTTGCTATTCGCGCGATTTCGTCGTCAGTGTCGGGGGGAGTCATTCTCTTGTCACCACCTCGTCCCACAGTTCTCGACTCGATTCGTAGGCAACCGCAGCCATGACGAACGGGTGATACCGGTGAGGATACTCTGTGTGATGGAACATCCACCTGTAGAATTTCTCGATGTCTCCCCAATACCTCGCAGCGGTCTCACGGTTCACGTCGAACTCTTCGATGAGTTTCTGTGCGTACATATCTGCGTCGGCGGGTGTGCAGAGTGCGTGGTGGCGACCTCTGGTCTTCATGAACGATTTCCACCGAGTCTCCGTCCGTTCCAGGTATCTTCTCCGTCCTGACGTAGCAGATTCGTCCCAGGAACGAGTCGAGAGGTAGGCCTGCCACGTATCCTGGGTCTCGAATTCGCTTTCGTAGATGTTTAGACGGTGGTGGTCAGGTACTCGGTCGATTGACTGGTACATTCCTGTTCGAATCGCTGGATCGATTGGGATCAAGCGGTCGGTTTCAGACATCGTCTGATTCCCCCAGGAGGTGGTACTCTCCGTCGACGTGTTTGATGTCGTCGCCATCGAGTTCGTCCAGTAATTCAGCCACGCGTACGGGCGCGTCGTCGATGATGTGCTGGACCAGCTCGGCGAACGTTGCGCTTTGCCGTTCCTCGAGGAAAGCTACGACCGATTCGCGTTCTCCACGGTAGAGTTGCTCCTCGACCTCTTGGAGGCGGTCACGGGTCTGGTGCAATTCCTGTTTCAGGTCGTTTCGTTGTTTCCGGAGTTCGTTCGCGTCGTCGTCGTAGCCGATGGCAGGGTCTATCTGTTTGTACCCTACTTCAATCATCTCTATCATGAACCGAGAGACGCTATTGTAATCTCTCTCGTCCGCTATGCTTCTCCACCGGAGGTACTGCTCCTTCTTTGGGTAACACATTGCGGCCTGAGTGTCGTCTCCAAGCTCCGTCATCGACTACGGCACCTCGTTATTGCCAGCCGCAATTCGGGTGGGCATGGGCGATTGGGTGACTTGAGGAGACGAAGCGAATAATCAATCACCAGTTGACCGTTCGCCAACCGATTCCGAGGACTCATTCTTTGCCTCCTTCGAGCTTGAGAGCGTTCCCGCCCTCGTTGAGTTCGTAGGTTAGATGGTCAACCTCATCAACGTCGATGCCAATCGCCTTGAGATCTGTTTTACTCAGGAAGAGACATGCCCCGAGGACGTCTCCCTCGTGTGTCGTAGATATCTCTGCATCACGTGGGAGGGACGGGGGGTCCGCAGGCGTTTTATTCATATATTCCAACACCCAACCTGGCGCCGGACTTTTGGACAAACGTTGCGTATATGCCGCAATGTATCGCATCCTACTAGTTTATCAGTAGGATTTTCTATAAAATCAAAACCTAGGAAATTAGATTTATCTGGCCACGGCACACAGAGGGAAGCTATGAAGACTCCACTGCACAGTGTTGAACCCGGAAGTTGGATGTGCTCAGGCATCCCTGCCAATCTCAAACAAAGTTGGATATGCGATGGGCAGAGCATAGATGCCCGTTCAAAAATATTCGTAGAATCGAATGAAGGCGGAGCGGTAGAACAGGAAGAAGCTGGAAGAAAGAAATCTGGGTTGGCTGCAGCGTCCCTATTGCCTCAGCTTTCAAGTCTTGAACCGCAAGCTGTCGTTGAGCAAGTAGTAAGTTTACAGTCCCTCAAACTTGCTGCTTTAAATCATATATTTTCATGGCAACCTTTCCCGGAGGCCCTGTTACCGGAGGTCCTGTTACCATTCTTGATTGGTTTACTGGGTCTGGGAGCAGTAGTCCAGAGCGAACTAGCAGAAGAGCGCTTTGGGGCCATCTATGTGAGGGTCAGTACGAATGCTCAGGTAAAAGAAGGTAAAAGTATTGAAGAGCAAATTAGTTCGCTTCGGAAAATAGCCGAGGAGGAGAATATCACCCTGGTATGTGAACCCATTGTTGATGGTGGAAAAACGGGCACGAATTTCGAACGTGATGGCATTAAGGAAGTAATTGACCTGGCGGTGAATAGAGAAATCAATTACATATTGGTCGATGATCTTGACAGACTAGGACGTCTTGCTCCAGATATCGTCTACTTAATCTGGGGTCTACGCAAGGACTTCGACGTGACAATTTTCACCAATGAAAGTGGTGAAGTTGACATTGAGACGATGGAGGGTCTTGCCGTCGTATTTATCAAGGCATTTTGTGCCCACTTCGAAACCGAAAACAAATCAAGAAGGTCAAAGAATGTCCGACGCAGCAACTTCAAACAGAACAGTTGGAAATCGCTCAAATCGACAATTCCGATTGGATATGAGAAAGAGGGTGACTGGATAAAAATTGATTCAAAAAATGCTAACCAGCTCCGACTGGCTCTTTGGAAGTTCTATTTAGCGGACATAGATTCCGGTCCGTACAAAGTAACCAGTGAAGTGCTTAAACGGTGGTACCCTGACGTGGACGGCCATAAGGCCAAGAAGCTTCTCCAAGATCCTGTTCTTATAGGATTGCCAACTGCTGGTGGAGGTGAAAGAAGTTTCCACGAAACACGAGGCGCCGGCGTTACTGTATCTGATCCCGACCTGAGAATCATCTCAACGGAATTCTTCGCACGAATACAGAAGAAAATCGAACAAATCTACAAGAAGAATTCAAGTAATGACTCAGATCCCGAGGACGTCAATGACTTCATCTGTGAGTTCGGTCTATTTACCGTAAAAGATGTCTTTGATTGCGTGGAGCTGGTCTGTCCCTCCACTGTTTGCCCTGGGAAACTAGTCAAGAATGGAGTGCGGAATACCGAAGATAGAGTGGTGCACAACTACACGTGCAATCACTGTGGGCGAAGTAGGAAACTTCCAACGAAACGACAGCTGCAAGATTTGCAACGGCGGGCCAAAGAGGATGATGACAAATGACGGAGTCACCCGATGCCCTCATTCCATTAGTCTCAAAGGAAGGTCGCCTCATCCCGAGATTCTGCGTTTATCTCACTGAACAGCTCAGGGAGGCTGGGATTCCACCGGAGTCCTACGTTGAAGTTCGATTGGGGACGGATTTTGAGTGTCCCACTCTCATCCTCAGTTTCGCCGGTCAAGAAAAACCACCAAATGTGTCCAGCCTCACTCGGACTGTCACCGCGGAGTCTCGGGTATCGCTTCCAGGGAATCTGGTTGTGCACAGGGACGGGCCTCTTCAGGCGACACTCAACTTGGACCCAGCGACCTACCAGAATAACAATCGACTTCTGTTTGAACCGATAGTCGGTGAACAGATTATCGCCCTCGTACCACGCCGATGGGAAGATGGGACAGAATACAAACCGGGAACGTACTCGCGGTACGGATATTGGAAACAAAGAGTCCTGGAGGAGAGGTCGGTAGAGCCTATAGACCGCGAACCCGACCAACATACGACGACTCCTGAGATAGACATCTGCACCAAAATCCCTGAAGAATATATTCTGAGAGCGCATCAACACCATGGTGTAGATCGAGAGGTTCTCAGAGCAGCAATAAAATCGGTTGAAGAGAGCGATCCGTCTCCTGAAATTGTAGAGGAATATGAGCCTCTCCGAACGGATCAGTGTTCGATATTTGTGGTAGAAGACATTGAATGGACGAAAATCCAACTCGATGTCGAAATACCCACCAGAGAGTTGATTGATGCTGTCAAGATGGCACATAGACTATACGCACAAAAGGTCATTGAGCAAGAAGGAACGATAAGATACTACCGGGCGGGAAGGGAGCACGAATACTTCGTTGTTTAACCGGGCTATCTATCCTCTACGTAGTTGAAGTAATCATCTCTAATCTTCCGTACCAGTCGTGCCTTTCTCCCCTTAGACATCTGTGGCCGATCAGATACACCCGCTTTCTGGAATCTGGTCCGTACCTCAGTAGCGTTCTCAAAGAGTTCTTTACTGATAATCTGATACTCCTCAGCCCGATTACTGACATCTCCGACTGAATACTCACCAGTGTATAGTGGGTTTCGCAGAACAGTTCCGACTGTACTCGGTGTCCACTTTACACCCTTCCTTCCGAAGTGATATGCCTGGTTGAGTGTTTCTGCCACAGAAGGCATCGATTCCAACTCGAGATATTTTTTGAATATTCGTCTAACCAGACTCGCTTCGCCCGGAACGATCTTCAAGTATCCATCCTCGTCTACCTCATATCCTAACGGCGGTGAGGCGTTCGGCCATTTGTGTTCCATCGCCCTGGCAAGGTGCCCCATTTTGGTTCTCTGCTTGATTAACTCTCGTTCGAACTCGGCAGCGTTCGCTATATTCCTGAAATTGAATCGACCAGCCGGACTCGTCGTATCCAGTTGCTCGGTCACGCTATGAAGAGCGAGTCCCCAATCGGAGAACTGCTTCTCCAGTTGGACCGCGTGCATGATCGTCCTCGAGAACCGGTCCAACTTCCAGAACACGAGAACGTCGAACGCGCGGATTTCGGCCAGCGAGAGCATTCGCTGAAACATCGGACGGTCTGTGTCTTTTCCACTCTGGGCTTCGTCCCGGAAGATGTAGTGAACCTCCCATCCGAGCAGATGGCTTCTCTCCACGCACAGGCGGACCTGCTCGTCGATTGAATAACCGTATTTCTGACTTACAGAGGACGTCCGAGCGTATATTGCAGCTCGAAGTGCGGTGTCCGATTCGTCGGTGTCTCCAAGACCTTCTACGAATGCAGTACTGATGTCGCTCATCCTACCACCCCGCTCGAACGAATATCCCGGAGTCTCACGCGAAGGGTTTCCCCCGTGATGCCTGCAGTCTGTGCGATCGTTCGTTGTGTGACTACTCCACCGGCCGCTAGATAGAGCGCAGCCCCAGCAAACCCGACTGGACTTTTCCCAGAAACCGTTGTTTCGTCGAGAGAGTTCAACAGCTCCAGTGCTTCCGCTTCGTGACGTCCCTCGAGGTGGAGTTGCTGGCGAAGATACGGGAGATATTCTCCCGGACGACAAACGGTACTGGGCCAGTCTAGCTCTCTCGGAAGTTGCCGAATGAGACGTCTGAGCGACCCAGTTCGAACAGCTGCTGCATTCGCAATAAGGCCTGTGGGACGAGGGTCTCCAAGTTCACGTGCGGCCAGGGCAACCACAGCTCCTACCATCAGGTCGGTGGACCGGCCATCGGTGAGATTCTCGACAGCGACCTCAGTGTAGATCTCGGCTGCTCTTTTTCGGACGTCTGTCGCGAGGGTCAACCCGTCGGAGATACTCTCCAGGACTTCCAACGCACTGGCAACCTGCTGCTCAGTGCTGTTCGATATCGTATAGTACTCCGCCCACGAGAGCTCCGTTGACAATTCGTCGTCTGGTTCCTCTTGGAGTTCCACATGTTCGACTGTATCCGAGATGACCGCTCCACAGTCATCACAGATTGGGTCGAGTGAGGAGACGGGTTTGCTGAATCTGTGCGACCCGCAAGCCGGACAACTGCTGATTTCGTCCGAGGCTTCCTTCGGTGGCGAGCTTTCGGTCGGCATCTATACCTCCCTCGGGGTTGCGGTCTGTGCGTCTGGCTTCGGTCCCTCGAGCGTCGCCAAGATACCACCCTCAGCGCATTCCTCACAGTGTGGGGGTTGCTCGACGTCACCGTCCCAGGCTGGGGTCTCGAAGGGATACGACGAACTGCAGACTGGACACTGCCAGTCGTAGGTTCCCCACTCGGCGGCGAGTTCAGGGTACTGATGGGAGAGGGTAGGCGTGAGGCATGCGTCGGGATACGCCTCGAGGTAGTCCTCGAGTTGTTCCTTCGGATAGTCCGGATCGAGGGGTAACAGACCGGTGGTACCCTGGTCCGAGAACGGGCCGTCAGCGCGACCACACCGTTTCTGGTACGGACAGTAGTTGCACTCCCACTCGTATTCCGGGGTCGGGGGCGGGAGGGAGCGAGTTCGCCGATAGTTCGAATTCTCGTTAGCCCAGGCGAGGACCTGCTCGGCCCAGAACTCCTGATCGAACTGGATGTGGAATATCCTCGTCGAGAAGTCGTCGCGCGTCGCGTAGAGAATGATTGCATCGCCGATTCTACGCTCGAACTTTTCCGAGAGACCGTACAGGTAGGCGTGAACCTGTGCGAGATGCTGTGGCTTCGGAGCGTCGAGGCTGGCGACGGAGGTCGTCGTCTTGATCTCAGTCAACAGGAGTGGTTCACTATCCTCGTCGACGAATACCGGGTCTGTCTCACCGCGAATTCGAACGGGTCCATCTGCGCCTCCAACGGTGAAATCTACCCACATCGAATTCCGAACGTATTCCCCATCGCCGGTCAGGCTTTGCAGGAAGGGGACGGCGACCTTGGTCTCGAACTGAGATCCGAACCAGAAGATACCTGTCGGCTCGCCTTTCTCCGCTGGTGCATTGTGGGTTTGGTAGTGCACGCGACGGTGGCACTTCAGGAGCCGATTCGGGCTGTGTTGTTCTGGGTCCGGAATTCGAGATGGGCCGTTGAAATACGGCTTTCCTTCCTGTATGTTCTCCTTGTGTTGTCGCTCCCTGTACCACGTTGTGAGGTTGACCGCGTCTAACTTCGAAGTGAGTCCATCCGATGGACTTGCAGCTTGATTGGTTGACTCGGACCGCCCCCGCGTCTCCGGATGCATGTCTACAAACAGGGACTGGTTCTATTTGCTCAATCACCGGTTGCGGTCTTCGTAGAGGCTGTCCGTCTGACTTTACGATCGAATTTTACAGCTCACAAGCAGGATAGGGCGACCTTCCAACCGGTTCCACCGGGGTCAGCTGACTGGGATAGGGTGACCGAGGGATAAGTCGGTGAACAGCTCTATCGCTGGCTCTTCGATAGCTAGTAGCAGTGCAGCGAGTGGGAACTGAGGCCCGCGTGTGACGGTCTGGCGCTTGGGGTCATAGATTACGATGCCAGCGTCAGCAAGAGTCGGTAAATGTGTTTGAGAGAGAGCGTTGTACACATTCCGGTACGGTTCCCCCGTCGCCTGACTACGTGGAACACCTTGCTCGATACTGGCGATCCTTCGAGCGAGTTCCCGTGTCTTCATGGTGTTCTGATCGAACGCTCCGAAGATTTGGATGACGAGACGTCGCCTTCGAGCGCGAAGTGCGTGATGGAGGGTCGAGATTAGTTGTTCGGTCTCTGGGTCCGTCATGAGACTTGGTACCGCGATTGGTTTACTGGCGCCAATGCTCGGGTTCAGAACCGTGCCACTCCTGTCGGCGTGTCTGATAGCGGTAGGACCTATGGACACAAAAAGTTGTGTTTAGAAGTTTTCTCATTCGGTCTAAAGACCGGTTTTGTGCTGGTCTTAGGGCCGTATAGATTGGATAGCCGTTAGATGCGGCCCCGAATCGAGTGGATGACACAGGCAGACGAGCGCATCCTCGAATTCCTCCAGGAGAAAGACATAGTGGCCTCTCCCTCTGTGATCGCTGCCAATATTGATTATACGAACGAATACATCTCGCGGCGCTGCCAACGATTGGCTGACGGAGGGCTTTTGCAGCGGGTTGATCCTACGAACTACAGAATCACAGAACTCGGTGAACGATTTCTGGCTGGCGATTTAGAGAAAGAAGATTTAGAATCCAGATGAAGCACAGAAAACAGCGTTGATGCACTCGGGAGAAAGAGACAGACGGTGGTTATGTAGAGCATCTGGGCCGTACCGTTGCATCCATGCACCTCACGAAACTACTGTCTGGCTTGAATCCGACCCGAGAGTTTAGCTTCGGGAAAAGAGAACAAATAGCTCCGAATCACGCACAAAATCCTATTAGTCTATCGAGTCTTCCCCCGTGTACGATTTCTACTAACAGTACAGTCACTTCGAGCTTAGCTCAGATGTCGTATTTCTTGGCGACAACTTCACAGATATCGTAGGGCTTTCGTCGAGAGCCATAGAATGAACTCTACGGCTCTCAGGAAGAGCGCGCAACGGCTCGTCGGGCTCTCTGACAACACCTCCTGCGTGCTCAACAAATACATCACCGTCCACCGCAAAGACGTGACCGACGAGTACGGGAGGAACCCTCTCATGACCACGCACAATGTACGGATTGGGTTCTCGACCATCTCGAAGATTGCCTATAGCTGGTCCCGACTGTGCGAATTTGGACAGGGCTGTCCACACGGCAGGGGCATCGACGGCTACCCAGCGGCGGGATCCAACAAGTCGGCGACCAAGTGCCCATCGAATGGCTGCTCGCACGCATATCGCCACGCCGGCATTCCGCACTACCTCTCCAGTGACGTCCCACAAGACGCCGTAAGCAACCCCGCAAACGGTATACCTACGACGCAACGCAACTCGAACGCAAGCCATGACCGCTACGAATCGACCATCGACTGCTGACAGTCCCGTCGCTTGTCCTCGAGGTACAGCCCACCGCCTGCTTCGACGTCGTCGATGCAGTCAGGGTGGTTGACGTAGAACTTCGCGAACTCGTGGAAGGGGTTGCCCTCCAAAGAGTAGTCGGGGCTGACAGGAGTCGGCAGGATTAAAAGCGGATCAGCTAGTTTGTATCGAGAACAATCATAATGTGTCAGGAACAGTCTTTACACTGAATCTTTCCTGCTGGAATAACTATTGGATTCTCCGCAGAAAGGTGGGACTGACAGGACTCGCACTTTATTTCATCTGGCACACCTGCTCCGATCGCATACGGGGCTTGGATTGAGGCAGTTCGATCACCTTCACTTACAGTGAGTTCTATTTCCCCTCGTTCGTAGGCAACAAGGGTTGAAGAAACCGGCTTGGTGGTAATCTCGATAGCGTGCCGCTCGTATATCTTCTCGCGTTTATGTGCAAAGCCCCTCTTTTTCTCTTGAAGGATATTCTCGAGTTCCGTCTCCAGGTCTTCCTTATCGTTTTTCAGTTCTCGGCGCTTCTCAAGTGCCTCGACACGCTTTTGTTGGGACTCGGCACCATCGACATCTGTAGTGAGATCCTGAAGCCGGTCAGAGAGTTGATTGATCTCATTCCCTATTTCATTGATGCGTTGCTCTTGCAACTGTCGATACTCCTCGAATTCTGAATCAGAAGAGCGAGAGGCCGATTGGCGAACCTCCGCTATCTTATCTCGCACCGCTTCTACTGCAGCCTTTTGTCCGGCTGAAATCGCACTTGCAAGCTTCGTAGAAGACACCCCCAAACTCTCGTCCACGCCATATTCTGTCGTTCCGGAGGACAATGACTCTCCAGGCACAAAGAAGCCCTCAATGAGAATCTCCGAAATCCCTGGAAGTTGCTGTTCCGACTCGACATCCACTGTAACCGCCTCCAAGAATTGCGTCTGGTACTCGCTTACTGTCTCCAAACCAATTTTAACGAACACGCAGACTGCGGTTCGGTCGTAATATGGGTTAAAGCTAGACTCCACCACTGAAACATCACTCTCTGTAATCCATGAGGGATACCGATGGTCGCCATCAATCAGGTCTTCTGTAAGAGCCAACTGCCCAATGGTGGCCATCTCCGCAGCCTCGTCAAGCAACTGCTGAGTGAATTCACTTTCCGGAGAGAGGACCACAGCACTGTCGTTCTTCGCAGTGTCACGCTCACCTAACAAGACCTCTAACTCCTGGCTGTCAGCAAACGCCACGCTGACGTGAGTTGGTAAGCGAACCTGCCACCGATCACCGTTATCCTGAATCGAGGCACCGAGTCCATTGAAGTAGTCGCGAGTGAATCTCTCCAGAGCGGATTGAGTCACAGGATGCGTAGCGTCAGTCATTGTCCGCCCCCAGGTCGAAGCTTTCGAAAACGCCGCTGTTGAACTCCTCGACCTTCTGTGAAAGGTTCTGTTGCTCCTCGAGATCGATCGCCATCGAGTCGAAATCATTCTCGAGATCAACCTCGGAGTCGGCGTTAGTAAGCCGCTCGAAGATTTCGTCTTCGAAGCTCCGGCCGGAGTCCTCGAGACGAGTGAGGATCGTACTCAGCTCACCAACCGTCTGCTGGAAGAGATCGATCTTGTGGTAGAGTCGATCCAGCACGTACTCCTCGATGGTTCCCTTCAGCCCCATATTGAAGACGTAGACCTTGCGCTTCTGTCCGATACGGTGAATCCGTCCGATTCGTTGCTCGACCTTCATCGGGTTCCACGGCAGATCGTAGTTGACCATGATATTGCAGAACTGGAGGTTACGGCCCTCGTTCATCGCGTCGGTGGACACGAGGACACCACCCTCCTCGCGGAACTGGTCCACGATGTCTTCCTTTTCTTGGCTCGAGTGTCCGCCGTGGAACGCGTGAGTCGTGTATCCCTGCTCGTCCAGCGCTTGGAGGACCTGGCGCTGGGTCGGTCGGAACTGAGTAAACACGATAACGCGGCCCATCTCGACATTCTCACGGACTTCTTCGACGATATCGAACAGCCGGTCCTGCTTTGTAACCGTCTCAATCGCGTCGATCTTATCGAGGATAGTTTCGAGTTCGTCTCGGTGAGTTAGCTCGTTCTGTTCGTCAAGCTGTTTGAGAACCGTTTGTTCGAGCGCTGCCGGACTACTGACCACCTCCTTCTGGAGCAGCATCAACACCAACTTCTGGCCGCTGTCCTGGCTGTACGCCCCGCGCACGTACTCCGTCACTGCCTCGTAGAGTTCCTTCTCCGCCCCGCTCGGTTCGAAGGTCCGCGTGTCGATGATACGATCCGTGAAGTCGATATCCGTATCTTCACGTCGGTTCCGGATCATCACTTGACCCAACCGCCGCTGTAACTCGTCCCGGTTCACCAGCGTCTCCTGGCTACTGTTCACGAAGTAGTGATGGAACGTGTCCCGACTGCCGAACAAGCCGGGGCGGAGCAAGGAGACGATGTTATAGAGGTCGGTTAGCTCGTTCTGGATGGGTGTCGCCGTGAGGAAGAACGCGTAGTCGTAGGTGAGCTTGTCGATGAGGTCGTAGCGATCGGTTTCCTCGTTTTTGACGTAGTGAGCTTCGTCCATGACGAGGACGTCCCAGTCGCGAGCGAGCACGGTCGCTCGGTGTCGGTCGCTCTTTGCGGTGTCGATGCTGGCGATGATGCGGTTGTGGGCGTCGAATCCCTGGAACTCATCGTCGTAGTTGCAGACGAACTCAAGACCGAACTTCTCAAGGAGCTCACCCTGCCACTGCTTGGCCAGCTGCGCCGGAGTGAGGATCAGCACCGAGTCGTCGGTCTCGCGATAGTGCATTTCCTTCAGAATCATACCGACCTCGATCGTCTTTCCGAGGCCGACTTCGTCAGCGAGGAGCGCCTTTCCATCCATCTCGAAGAGGGCTCTGTGGGCAGCGTCAACTTGGTGTTCGAGGAGTTTGACCTCCTCTTCATCGACGCGAGAGAGAGACCGCAATTCGGTATCAGGCTGGCCAGCAAGGAGGCGATTCGCGACAACTGTCTGCCGGTGGAACGGAAAATCCGCGATTCCAGAGGAATAGGAGTTGACAATGTCGTCCGGGTCATCGTGCGTGACCTCGATGTCGACGAGGTCCTGCTTTTCCATGGTTCAACGAAACAGGTAGGTCGTCAAATAGGTTGTGTAGAAGAATCACATTGGGGGTAGCCGCGAAGTGTGTGGATTTATGAGACTCCGATGGATGAAAAGGTATATCTACAATGTCTCACGAAGCGAATCGCTCTGCTGAACGAAGTGAACGGAAAGAACTCCCGATAGAACGGGGTTTCCCTATTGAGCGGATTAACGAGATCGCCGAAAAGGAATCGCGGGCGAAGCAATGGTATAGGCCAGTATATACTATGCATAAGTGGTGGGCAAGGCGACTTGGCTGTGTTTTCCGTTCCATTCTTCTCTATTCTTTGCTAGATGACCCTGAGAAGATTGAGGTTCGAGAACCGGGCGAGAACGGCTCACTAAGCGACTATGGTGGGGGACATAGCGAAGTCCATGAGTTGATTGATAACGTGGAGATGGCAGACCCGGAGAGTCTGTGGGAACTTTATCCGAAGGATGTTCGCATTCATGACAAGAGAATCCTTGACCCATTTATGGGGGGCGGAACTTCGATTGTTGAGGCCACCCGTTTTGGAGCCGAGTCAATTGGTTCCGATCTCAACCCGGTTGCTTGGTTTATCACAAAAAAAGAGCTTGATGCCGGACAAACAGATGTTGACGAGGTTCAATCAGCATACGAAGATGTAAAAGAGGACGTCGCAGACGAGATTCGATCTTATTATCGTACCGACTGTCCGAACGATTCTTCGCACGATGCAAACGTAATGTATAATTTTTGGATGAAGGAGCTTGACTGCACGACCTGCGGTAGCTCAGTCCCATTGTTGAAAGATTACCGTGTCGGAAAAGCACGGTACGCAGACGGTACGAAGTATGATGTGTTCTGCCCTAGTTGTAATTCAATAATTCGTGCGGATGATTGGCAGTCTGAAACAATTTGCGGGGAATGCGGCTACACCTATAACCCGAGTGAAGGGAACATCGGACGTGGGAACTATTCGTGTCAAGAATGTGGCCAAAAGTATAAGATAATTGATGCTGTTAAGGAACAGGGTGGGGCGGATAAATCACTCTTCGCGGTCGAATACTACTGTACCACTTGCAAGGAGAATGGTTTATCGAAAGAGAAGGTGAAGGGATACAAGACTGCGGGAAAGAGGGAAAAAGAGCTTTACGACAAGGCAAGTTTGGAACTTGAGAATTCAACTGCGCTAGAAAAATATATCCCTGACACCGAGATCCCAGTCGGTATTATGACTGATAGTACTGCGTTTGAGGGGAGTATTGGTGGGGGTCATAACCTACTTGCTCATGGTTATTCTGAGTGGCGGGACCTGTATAATGACCGGCAGTTGCTGCTGTTGGCAAAGCTATTGAATGCAATTGATGATGTTGACGATCAAAATGCTAAGGAGTTCCTCTTACTCGCCTTTAGCGACTCTCTGAGCTACAATACGATGCTGACACGGTATCAATATGGATACAACAAAATTGTACATATGTTTAGTACGAACTCATTTGACGTCCCTCAGGAGCCTCTTGAAAATAACGTGTGGGGTGCTGAGCAAGGTGCAGGTTCATTTAGCGCTATGTTCGATATGATTGAGAGAGCTATAGAATACGCCAACAACCCAACTGAGCGCTATATACAGAATGGGGACACGGTTGAGACACCCCCATTTGCAACTCCTATTGGACAAAATTCAAAAATTGAACAGGCTGATGCGAGGAAAATGGATTACGATTCAGAGTTTGATGCAGTAATCACGGATCCACCGTACTACGATAATGTCATCTACTCCGAGATCTCGAATTACTACTATGCGTGGCTTCGACTACTCCTGAAAGACGAATATGAGATGTTTCAACCTCAACAAACACCGGGAGCCGAAAGTATCGTGGCAAACCCCGCACAGGGTAAGGGTGCAGCTGAATTTGAAGAAGATCTACGCGAAGCGTTTGGAGCAATAAGCGATGCCTTGGTAGATGATGGGGTCTTAGCATTCACATATCATCATAGTGACTCCGAATCTTGGGGTGAGTTACTTGAGGCTCTATGTGATGTCGGATTCGAAATTACAGCAACGTATCCAATCAATGCCGACCTACAGAAACACGGCACGAAAATAGGAGCAGGAGACTCAGTTGCGTTTGATATAGTAGTCGTTGGTAGACCAATTGAGGAACGTGGTTCGATCAGTTGGAACTCCCTTCGGCGCGATATCTACCGGACTGCCCAACGAACACAACGCCGACTAGAAGATAGCGACCGAGAACTCTCTAGAGGAGATATTGGCGTGATTGAGATGGGGGAATGTTTCCGGGAGTATTCGAAGTACCACGGCACGGTGCAAAGGGCGGGTGAAATAATGTCCGCTAAAGAAGTCGTGGACGAGATTTACGGAATAATCCAACAAGGTAGTGATATTGGTGAAATAGATGTTTTCCTTGATCTTCTTGAAACGCCCGACGCCACCTACAACGACTTGAACAAATTGACGCGGGGAACGAATGCAAGCACCGAACAGATGAAAGATATGAATCTTTACCGGAGAGAGAACGGGAAATTCATTCTCGGAACATGGGACGATGAGAAACGCATGGCCTATATCCAAGACCGAGTGAATGGTGACAGCAATGAAACCCTGAATGCGCTTGACAAGGCGCAATTCCTTCGCTACCGCTATGAGCAGGATAAGTCAACACAGAATCTTCTCTCAAAGTGGGACGTCGATGACGAACTACGCGAACTCTGTGAAGGGTTAGCCGACGCGACTGGGGATGACACCTACCGGCGTATCCTCGGAATCGACTCTACACTTGGAGATTTCTAAGCCGTCCTTCTCCTTCTGAGAGTTACTTCCAGCTGATTTCCCGCCGCGCACCGGCATAGCTTGAAGTGTTTCCTGCGTTCAGATAACACAAAACGCTTGATGACGTCGGGGCGCGTCCTGGTCTCGGTTAAAACCACGCGACAGTTTCCAGCGTGAAACCGCCTGAAGGCCACGCTGTCCGGCGAATGAAAATTGCGTAGAAATTGGATGTCGCCTCCCGGATTTGAACCGGGGAAAGCTCTACGCTGTCGGGTGATTTCCCCGTGCTGAGCTGGGCAGACGCTCTCGGTGTCGCTCAAGCGTTTCGGTGGTAAGAAATGACCGAACGCGAGCTAGAACCCATATCACCGGAACGTGCGAAGGAGATGTATCTTGAGGCACGGAAACACGAAGTTTCCGAGAGTACCCTCTCCGGGTATCACTACCGTCTCAAGCACTTCGTTCGGTGGTGTGCTGAAGAAGCGAGCATAGACAATATGAATGATCTCACGGGGCGGAAACTCCAAGAGTTCAAGACGTGGCGTCGGGATGAGAACGATCTGAAGCCCATCACACTCCGGGGACAATTAGATGCGCTCCGTATCTTCCTGAGGTGGTGTGAATCCATTGACTCCGTTGAGAAAGGGCTTCACGACAAGATCGTGATGCCGGTGCTGAAGAAGGATGATGAGCAAAGTGAAGAGATTCTTCGCTCAGAACATGCCGAGAACGTGCTTGCGTATCTCCGGCGTTTTGAGTACACTTCACGGTGGCACGTCATCTTGGAACTCTTGTGGCACACGGGGATTCGCCTCGGAGCGCTCTATTCACTTGATGTGGGTGACTACGACGGCGAGAACGAACGGCTTGAGATTCGGAATCGCTCGGGTAGAGGAACTACGCTAAAGAACGGAAATGAGGGTGAGCGAATAGTTGCCCTGAGCGTCGATGTCTGCCGGATCATAGAGGATTGGATTGAACACCAACGTCCTGAAGCCACCGACGAACACGGTCGACGTCCACTTGGGGGTATTCGCTTATTGGGCATCAAAGTTATCATATTACTTATTAATAATGGGGATATTACGAGAGTTGGGAGATATTTCGGAGCAACATGGGTATTATAGAAGTATTCGGCCGTGGTGAATCGCCAGACTTGGCGTGATTTCACTGTTTCACTGCCTGCTTGATGTTGTAAACCGCACACATCAAGACGAGTTCTCGAAATTCACCGTACCAGGTTCGCGCACGCACGGCGTCGCCGAGCGTGCGCTTGATTGTCGAGAAGACGGTTTCACACATCGCTCGTTGCCGGTAGCGAGGCCCATCGATCCGCGCGTTGTGCGCGTGATCGATGGGCCGGAACTCGCGGTGTTTGATCAGTGGTCTCACGCCTTCTTCTCTGAGTTTCTCGCGTAATCGCATCCAGTCGTAGCCTTTGTCGGCGGCGAGGCTGGTCAGGTCGCCCGCGTTGCGGCGGGCGACCTGCCAGCCGAGTTGGGTGTCATGCGGTTTGCCGGTCGTGCAGTGAACGTCGAGGATCGCCTGTGTTTCCGTGTCGACGAGTGCCGTCGCTTTCAGTGTTTGAACGCGGTAGTTCGTCCGTCGACAGTAGTGCTTGCTGGCGTTTTCGCGGTCGAAGAACGTGGCGTCGATGGCGGCGTGTCCGCTCGGGTCGTGCAGCTCCGAGGAGAGTCGGAGCAGCACTCGCCAGAGCGTGGTCTTGATCCTATCAAACCACTTGACTAACGTCGAGTGATGCGGGAGATCGGCCGCATTCAGCCCGATCTCCTCGAGAATTTGCGGCATCTCGCTCAACAAATCCAATGACTCTCGGTAGGATTTCTCTAGGTAAACCCGCAGACAGTGCAGCGACACGACGGCGTAGTCGGTGAAGCCGCCACCCCCTTCGGGGGCGGCGACTTCGCCTCGCCCACCAACAGCATTTTTAGCTAATCGCACTGCTTTCTTCGTGAAGCGGGATATCCTCGACATGGACATCGGCGGTTTCCCGCTTCAACTTCCTAGTTCTGAAGGTCGAAGTCAACGCCGTCCAGTGATTCACCAGAGCCGTTGTGTCAATAACTCCTTCGCAGCATTTGCCTCGGATAGCGCTTGGTCTTTTTTAACCTGAAACTTTTCTGTCTTTTCCCTTTCCAAGTTTTCAGGCGGAGTTAGATTCCCAATCTCATTCTCTATCTTCTCCATTCCTGTGTCTGCATCCACCCTATCCGGAATATTGGATATTTCCCCTTCTATTTCTTCTAACTTTTGATATATGGATTCGTATTCGTCATCTTTATCTATAATTTTTTGGTCAACGAATATATCCGAGATATACAACAAAAAGCGACACTGTCAAGCCTCTTGTCCACGGTCTTACCATATCGTCATTTGGAAAACAGTATAAACATAAAAATATAAAATTGCTGTTAAAATAGCGGGAATTAAAATCCGAACATACGACGTTTGGAAAGGGATCCGAAAGGTGCTTCTACTCAATCCAACCATTCGGAAGCTTTTCACCCCCAATCAGTTTGAGCGTGACATACTAAAAATACACCTATGAATAGAGATTATCAGCTTAATACTTCAGCTGTCCTGCCACTGAGAGTACAGTCGTCCATCTATCCGATGTATTTGAAGTAAAAACCCACCCGAAGTCCCTGAAAAGGCAGTGTGAGATCCATGACTTCAAAGAGCGATTAAAGATCCAATAGTGATCTGATCATTCTATAATTCGGCTCTGTAGTTTCGCTAGACGACGCTACAATTGGCGAGAAATCGCCTCTAGCTAGTCGCTGAAGTGACTTCTACTCTACATCGACTGCTGTCTGTCGATTTCCGGTAAAATCAGTGAGAAGGCCCGCTGGACAAGGTTCAGATCTCGTACTCGGGGCGGAAATATATTCGATAAAATACCCCGAATCGACCGCCGTCTAGCGAAACTACAGAGCCTATAATTCTATTCTGTGGCGCGTCTACCTAAGGTGAATACAAAGAGCGCTAGAAACAGAGCGCCAAGGACGGTCTCTGTACTCACAATGATTCTTCCAAAACCTATTGCGTGATAATCGGAGTTTGGAGCATTGAGAAATCGAGCTAGGCTGAGTGACACTGTAGCGTACACTGCTTCCCATGAGAAAGCCGGCTCAAGCACATAATTGAATGTCGTACCCTTGGCGTTTTGAACACCGAACACAGGATAAACCACTGCAAAAAGTAAGGCAAGGAATGCAGAAGACTCAACAACTCTGCGAGGGCTTTCTCCGTGAAGAAACGCGAATCGGGCTAAGGCGAGTTTGAACCAACGGAGCCAATTACTATCTTCTACCGCGGCTTTTCTTTGAGCAGACTTCTGTCGAATGTGGTACTTTCTTCGTTTTTCGTGCAGTTGGTTCTCCTCAAAAATACGTTGGTAATCACGATACACATGCGTAGCCGTTTCTAGTTTGCCGGGATTGGAAGCCTCGTTGGATAATGCTCGATTTGTAAATCGCTTGACCGCGTACTTCAAAGTGTCAACCCGGCCGATTACAGGAACTATTGGATCAGAATCCGATCGACTTTCCGCATCCCGGTCAGCGGTTGCTTCATACCATGATTTTCCATCCAATCCACCTATAGAATCTCCGTTTAAAATCTCGTTTTCAATCCCTATAAGCTGCTCATCAAAATTATTTATAGCTTCTTGTTCCTCAACCCCCACTTCCTCTCCAAAATTCGTTCGGTGATCCGCTTGGATGTTTCGAACGTCCGCCTCATGTAGTTTCGAGAGGGATAGACTACAATCCCTCAGATCTGCTTCTGAAAGATCAGCACGTTCTAAGTTACACCCGATACAGAGCGTGCCTCTTAGATCTACTTGGCTAAGCGTGGCTTCTCTAAGATTTGCACCAAGAAAGTTACCGTCAGACAACTCAGAGCCTGTGAAATCTGCATCCATCAGTTTGGCATTTTGGCACTTAATTGAAAGCCCAGTCGTATTTTTTAGAGTCGCATTTTGAAGATTACTTCCGGTAAACCGGGTATCTCTCAAAGTAGAATTCGTGAGTTTAGCATGTGAAAGGTCAGCATCATCAAGAAAGTCCACGTGGTCAAGAGTGGAATTTATGAATTTCGCTTTTCTCAAGGTTGCTGCGTTAAAATCCGCCCCCTCTAAATTTGCCCCCGAAAAATCTGCACAGTAGAGGGTGTACTTTGAGAAGTCGAACGAATCACCAAAATCGATATTTTGAAGTTTGGGGGCATCAATTCGAGGGCCTTGATCAGCTAGCGCTTCGCATACAGAGTCGAGCTCCTTTTGTTCAGAGTCCGCGTGTAAAATACATCTTCCATCCTGCCAAGTCTCCCGGTTACACCTAATTTGGCTTACTCCCACAGGGATATCCGCCACATCAAGTTGAAAACCACAAGTCGTATTTGGGGGTGTCACTGCCGTTGATACTTAGCTGTGCTATAAAATAGATTCCCCGCAATCTCCTCGATTGGTCACTGTCGTTATAACCAAACGATTTATTCCCCCGCTTCGTAATGACTAGGGCGATGAATCTCTTCGAGATCGAGCGGGATGGGTTCAACGACCGCTTCGATTTCAACGCGTATCTTACGGAGTCTTATGAGAATCTGTCGGATAGGGATCTCTACATCATTTCTGGAATCACAGAATACAGTCGTGACGAGTTTGAGCAGGTTCTGGGAGAAGAAGGATGGGAGACTTCCCAAGACTTCGGAGCGATATCAAGAATCCGGCGTCAGTATAGCGAAGAAAAAAGTGCGGAAGCGTACTTGTCGTTCGATGATGAGCATGGTCTCTTTTTCCTCTACACGGATCAACGGAAGACCGAAGAGATCGAAAACGGCATCGAGCCATTTCTAAACCGAACTCAGAAAGTCCATTACCTGTATCTGAGCCCTCGAATACTCAGTGAAACCCGCGAGAGGATTGTTGAAAGCGAGCCAGGGGCCAAAGTCACTGAGTTCGTGGCGAAGCGGACGAAGCGGACTGAGATTCCCGCTGAGTTTGGGGAAGCTCTAGATAGAACTGTAAACTACTACGGTGAGGACGGACTTGAACGCCTGCGTATGTGGGAGCGGGAATTAGGGGTTCTACCGCACATTATGCAATTTGAAATCCCGGGCACGATCAAATTCCGTATCGATAAGAACGGAGTATTTAAGCTACAAAGTGGATCCCTGACTGCACTCTTCGAATATGTAGAAGAATGCATTCAGCAGAGTCTCGAAATTGCGGACGCGTACCGAGAGTCCCGATTCCGGATGCTCAGGGTCTCGGATAGTTTCAACGTCCCAAGTTCAAAACCTGCCGTGATTCAGTTACGTAACGAGATTGACTACCATGAGATTGAGGACGTTATCGATGATCTCGAAGAAGATGATTACCTCGTTATCGATCGGTTCTCAGAAGAGGGATCTCTATTCTTCTCAGGGAAAGTTTACGATAGTACCCACAACATCTTCTTCAATGTTAGAGCCAACCAAGACGAAATCCGGATTTTCCCAAAGGAAGAGCGGGATATCGGCTCATTCTACCAATTCTTTGAATTCGTTCAGACTGCCGTTGATGAGCGTGCCAAACTCACTTCCCTTGATGCATGAGCGTAGGGGAGTGGGAGTGGGATGAAATCCTTGACCGGTATGAGGCTATCTCTAGTGACTATTGGGACGGGGTAAAGGATGACCATCTCTCTGAGATTCAGGATGACGAACAAGAAGTTGATAGGATACAAACAGAGTACAGAAATAAGAGAAACGAGTCAAAGTCTCTCACTGAACAACAAAAGACTGTAATATCGGGCTTTCTACCCGGAAATACGATTGCAAATTCTACAGGGTGGGAATTTAGGGCTATAGAACCACTTCGGAATTTGGACTCCGAATCTCCTGACTTAGTAATTGGTCATCCCGAGACCGGTAGTATTCTCGCGGTGACAATGTTACGGCAAAGAGAAAGGCCGGAGACAGCCATTAATCGAGTGACATCTGCTGCTACGACGATCCGGTCAAACACTCGATTGCTTTCTGACGAGATTAACATGAGTGTCGATGATCGAGGGGTCGAATGTGTCTTGATTGTTCCGGAGTCTGCAGATAGGAGATCAGCTGAGGCCATTGAGGATCTTGAAGGATCTGGTGACCTCACTGAAGAGATATATCTCTGGAAAATTGTCGAAACCGACAAAGAAAAAATTGAGGCACATACTCAAATCGGTTCTCGCGATGAAGATGAGTGTCTACCTGACGGTGATCTCGGAGAGTATCTCTCCCAAGGAATCGAGGTCGCAAAGAGTGTTCACTCCCTCCCTGACTTCTTCGCTGAATCCCACCATGAGATCATTGCTGAGCACACGGTTGGAGAGATGGTTAGCCAACGGAAACGGGACGGGGGACAGATTACCCACTTCTCTAAATCGGATTTTGAGGATTACCTTCGTACTACACTCTCACATAGCAATTCCGCTAATGTCGCATCAGAAAGAGCAGAACTACTCCTCAAGCGATGGGAAGAGATGGGTCTAATTGAGTCAATTACAGATGGACAAACAAGATTGGATGACGGTTCCGATTATTACCGGTTCGACACTGGAACGAGGACTGCCAAGAATACAATGGGTGCTGTGAGGAGTGATTATACTGAGTTGGCAGTAGATTTCGAATTGAACGTTGAAGCTACACGTCGAACCCTGAGAGAATATATTGAGGAGAACGGGGAACAGGCATCTCTCAATCAGTTTGAAACGGTATAAGCTCGTTCTGTTTGGCGCGTTCAAAGAACGGCAGTTGTTTAAAATGTCAGGATGCGTCCCCGATTCCCTAGTCGGTGTATCTTTGGGCCAACTTTACTTTTGAAGGTTTCTCACAGTAGTCGGTCGCTCACAGCTTATTGAGGAACTCCTTCCTTCGCTCACGCTTTTCGGATTTTGTACCCTTGTCATAGTGCCAATCAAGCACCTCTTGGCTCACATTAGCCCTATCACTCACCGCCTTCGCGAGCCACCCATTGTTCCGGTGGAACGTGATTGAATATTTCCTCAGGTTGGTTCCCGTATTGTGCCAACGGAAATGATTCATACCGGCTCCCCCTTGGGAGCAACTCTACTCTCGGAGATTTCTGAGTCCCCTTCTCCTTCTGCGGGTTCCTTCCTACCGATTTCCCACCACGCACCGGCATAGATTGAAGTATTCACCGTGTTCAAATGAACACGAAACGCTTGACGACGTCGGGGCGCGTCCGGCTCCCGGACGAAATCACGCGACAGTTTCGGGCGTTAAATCACCCGAAGGCTACGATGTCAGGCGATTGAAGCCCGAGTAAAATCGGGATGCCGCCTCCCGGATTTGGATAGGCAATAACTCGATGTTCATGTGGCTGTGCGTGTAAATTTCTCAAATTCAGTTATTTTAACTGGAGATACGTCCAGAGTGGAACCTGGATAATCGGCTTCGAGCAGTCAGTATTGACGGTGATCCCATCATCCAGCGATGATCGTGCATTTGTAAGTACCACCCCGAAAGATGGCTCGGCGTCGAACGTAGCCTTCCCGTCATCACTGAGTTTACCTCTGTACTTGTCCCGCTGTACGTAGTTTCGTCTCCGCTTGGTGAAGGTGTCCGTCACAGGGCTGTACATCTGCTGATCGACTCTGTCTCGTTCGCTCTCGTAGGCATCGCCCTTGAGGAACTCCTGTAACGCATCGAAATCAGGAGTATCCCGACTTACTTGGAGATCGTCCAGAGATCGATTGTAAGACCACAGTATCGGAATGGGAGTCCCGCTAACCTTGAGCACAAAATCAACCGTGCCCTTTGACCCCACCCAGAACTTGACTACCCCCCGCTTTGGATCGTATGGATGGTTGAGTTCGTTCGATAACCGGATCGTGTGATCGAAGGCGACCGCCTTCGCCAGAGCCTCGTCTAGTCCGGGCTCACGCCGAAGCACGTCATTGAGATCGTTCCGACAGAACGCGTTCGTGATTCCTGGATCTCGCAGGTAAAATCGGAGCTTCCGCGGTCGTTGATTATCGTACTCCTGTGCTGCCGAAAGCAGATGGAGTCGTGAGAGGGTGCTTAGGTACTTATCCCGGAGAGTTCGACGGTCGACATCGAGCACGTCGGTCAGCCCATCGAAGCGCACATCCCCGGTCGGGTGTTCGTGAGCAGCGAGGGCGCAAAACCGCTCCAAGCCGAGCGCGTCCTTTACCCCTCCGAGGTTCGTCGCAGCATGCAGGAGGTCGTTTCTGAAGTCCGTGAGTAGCTCTCGCTGGTGAGTTTCGAAATCGATGTCGTCTCGTCCACGGATTGCGTCGACAAACCGCTCCTCGTCAATCTGGACGCCGTCTCCGGCGATCCGGAGCGTGAGCATTCCCCCACTCGTACAGTAATTCGCGATCTCCCTCCGGACCGTCGAAGGGTCAGTAATGGCATCACCATTCTGGGCTTCAATCTCGGCTACGAATCGGTCAGCGTCTCTCTTCTCGACAGCCTCTCGTAACGCCTCCCGAACTGCGCTCTCATCGAACCGCTCGGCCGCTGGCGCGAGTTCGATATCCCGGTATCGCATCTTGAGGAAATCGGTGAAGCCCATGGGATACAGCTCGCGTATCTTGCAGGGTGCTCCCTCGTTCACGTCTCCAATGTCGGTCTCCTCGAATCGTTCCCGCACGGCGTCCCTCGAGAGAGCCGTGAACACGATACGGCGTTCATCGTGCTCGGCGATCAAGTCCGTAAGGAGGCGCTCCCAGCGACCGACATCTTGATTTCCGCGTTTGTTTGGGCGTTCAACTGTGTGGAGATCGTCTAACAACAAGTAGTGCGGCGACGACCGAGGACGCCGCAAAACGTGCGTCTCGAAGTGATCTACGGCTGCTCGGAGCTGATATTCAGGCTGAAGTTGGAATACCGGGTCATCTCGAAGGGGGATATACAGAACGTTCGAGGGGGGTACGAGGTGTTCGTGGGCCCGTTCGCGTCGCTCTGTATCTCGAACGAACTTCTCTACGAAATCTGGATCGATGTGCGCAGAGACCAGCTGCTTTAGGAGAGCGCTCTTCCCTACCCCGTCCGGCCCATTAATCGAAATAAATCGACGGTCATGCCTATGAAGAGCCTCGTATGTTTGGTGGAAAGCAGTCCTGAGCATAGAGAATTCTGCAGATAAACTGGCTTCGCGATCACCATCCCACCAAGGATTGTACTGCTCTAACCGTTGTATGAGGGTGTGGCCAGAAGTGAATGACCCTGGGTCGAATGACATGGTGCTCGTCTTATATCCCTGATTAAGACGCATAGTGATGTTTCTTTATGTTACCCATCCAAAATGCAGACGTTGCTTTCGATCGTTCTTCCATTCGCACATGTTGTTTTATGGTTCCCCCCGATATTCATCAGATAATGAGCAGCGGGAAGCCGAGTTTCGAGAACTACGACCGCGAGGAGGCGGAAGAGTTCAGCGGTATCATCCGGAATAGCGCGACGTATGCTACTGACTTCATCAATCGAACGTCTGATCCAGATGCGGTTCGTTATCTCGTTGACGAGCTTGAAATCGATGGGAGGCGGGCTGGCGACCGAGAGCAAGTCAAGCAAGCTGTCCTGACTTCCAGTGTAACCCCATTCGAGGTTAAACAGACCGTCGCACAACGAAACTACAGCCTCGGAGAGACGCTCGTTCCCGATACCGTCAAGAAAAACGCTCTCACAGCAATCGAGGTGGGAAAGCCAATCGTTCTGTATGGTCCGACAGGCACGGGGAAGACCTACTTCGCCAAGCAACTCGCACTTGAGGCCTGTATCGACTACTCCATTCACACCGCGACGCCGACGTGGACGCCCGCGGATATCACTGGGAGTATCCAACCAGAGACGAAGGACGGTGAGATAGAATATCATCGCCAAGCAGGCTGTGTCTCAAAGGGAATCCAGAAGGCGAAAGAATACGATGATAACTGGGCTGTGATCATCGACGAGATAACCCGTGCAGACATCTCTCAGGTATTTGGTCCACTCTATACCGCCATCGAAGACGAAGAACAGGTGATCTTCCGAGACGACGATGGAGAGCCACTCACACTCAACGAAAACGTCAAGATTATCTGTACGATGAATATGTCGGACCGCACGGTGAACGAGCTGGACAACGCAATCACACGCCGCTTTGCGATGATCGAGCTCAGTACGTATGGCGATGAGGAGCGAGCAGCCCTGTTTGACCGTTGGATCGGGGAACTCGGCTCCGATGTGGATATCGATCTCGACAAACTCCAAGAACTCTTCGAGACTCACCACCAGGGAATCAACGCAGGTACGACGACGAGCGGAGAGGGTGGAATAATGGAGTTCGGCCCCATGCACTACGAGGATGTCACTCAGTTCCTCAAGCACGCCTGCAGAAGCGGCGGTCCCTACGCCGGCGAAGGGGCTATTGCGGTCGGCCAGGCATTCGCCACGTACATCGCGCCGCGACTCCTGAATACAGCAGCTCTCCCCCAGATTAACCGTCTCGCAAGTCACTACGAGACGCTCGATAACCAATTCGAGGCGTTCGATCTCACACCAGCAGTCGACCTCGCAAACAGGCAAGCAGAGGCGGAAGAACGCGAGATGGGCGTCAGCGCGTATGAGTGAGGCTGTTCGCTACGAATACGGAACGTCGTTGTGCTCGGTCCAGGAGAATCGCAAACTGATCGTCGAAGAGTGCGATCGAGAGTCGATTAAAGATGAGCTCCGAGCAGCGAACTTCGTCCGAGAAGGCAGCAAGTATGTCAAGAAACGTCCTCGGTTGCGGATAGGCGCTGGACAGGATACTGAGGGGGATGCCCTACAGGTTCTGTCTGTTCGGCTTGTCGATGACACGCTTCACGTCAAGCCCTCGGATATCGTCGGAATCGTGAGACTGGTTCCGGGGATGAACGTACAGATCGAGCCCAAGGTCGACTGGGAGCACGTCATCGAAATGCTGCTCACGGTCTACGACATCGACAGAACTCAGTCCTACTACGGCGTCCCACTCAGTGAACTAGTCTCCAGCGGCGTCGAATCCACTCGAATCATCGCAATCCTCGCTATCAACTACGTGCATGGGCTCAGGACGATTCGACGGAACGGGTTCATCCGGGATCTCCACATCAATCGTCGGAACGGGTTCGAAGGACTCGGGTCGGTTGACGTGGAGCAAACGCTGATGAATCATGCAACCGGGAACCCAGCACCGACTTGGGTCGAAACCCAGGTCGAATACGCGAATCCAGTAAACTCGGCTATCCACATGGCTGGAAAATTGCTGCTGAGACTACTTCAGCAGGACCAGGACGGACATAGCCATCCGCGACAGGACGTGCTGCTCTCGATGGTCCATCAAGAGGTCGAACAGATGGAAGAGATGGGCATCGCTAGCAGCCAGAAGGAGGTCGGCGTATATCGACGGCTCTCCCTTCACGATCTCCCCAGGCAGCGCAACTATTATCGCCGGGCGTTCTATACTGCACAGTCAGTTCTGGCGTCTGCGTTGCTCGGCCAAGTCGGAGGGGGACCCGAGGAGTTGCTCGTCGACTACGCGCTGAGCATGAACTCGCTGTTTCAAGACTACTCCCACAGAGTCCTCAGTCGAAATGTGGACTCCATACGGACTATTGACTATCTCGACCAGCTCAGCGATATCGAATGTAAACCTGAGCCGTCGATCTATCCTTTCGCAGGGAATGCTGAGGCTCGCCACGAACCGGACCATCTTCTCACGGACGGTGATGAGACGCTCGCAGTCTTGGACTCGAAGTACTACCGTGAAGGGAAGAACCCAGCAAACGAATCAGAGTCTCGGTCCAGGATGTTCGCCTATGCCTATTTGACAGAAACCAATCGGATGGCATTCCTGTGCCCACAATATCAGCACGTTCGCCTCCCTGTACAGCGGACTGGGGCAGAAGTCGAGATTGTTTCACCAGACAATGAATTCACCTGCGAAGCCTATGAGAAGATCATCGAGGGGTATCTCCTCGAGACTTTGGCAATCAAGTACCCCGAACTCCGGGTGTTCGATGCCGCGACTCAGGCACATCTCTGTCTCAGTGGCGTCTCTGATGGCGACCTTTCCGAGATCCACGATACGAAAGGCCCGTTCAGCATCAACAATCCTGCCACGTTCGCGGATCGCGTGATTTCAGCGATCGTGTTCTCGTCCTACGGGCCAAACAAGCCTGAACTCGACGATCAGGGTCGGTGGACAAAATCCCGGATCAAAGATGCCTGCGGGAAGACCGATGAGGAAGATCATCCGAAATACCCAAACCATGAAACGACTTGTGTCCCGGTCTACGATTCAGAAGGGAACGACGATCATGGGACAGTAACTCTCTACTTCCTGAAATCGGTGAATGGAGAGACCCATGTGAGCACAGAAGGCCCGTGGGCCCTCATGTGACTTTAGCCAGAAAGGCTATTAAATCCGGAATGGAGCAACAAGCCAACCCGAGTCCCGTTTCTTGATCTGTCGGCCAAAGATTGGTCGCAGAGAGTAGAACTCATCGTCAATTTCGACTTCGAAGGAATCGCCTGTGCCTTGAATATCCCCCTCGACGACGAACTGAATAGTCGGAAGCGGGCGCTGGCTGTTCAGATAATCCATCTCTTTTCGCATCGTCGAGACCAAGCGATCTCGAATATCGTCTTCATCCGTGAGCACCTCCTCAAGCCCGACGACGCAAATCTCGTCGGGCAGATCTCTGCTCTCCAACTTGGATAGAAATTCATCGACTGGGACGCGGTGATCTGCGGATTCGCGTTCCCCGCTGACGATGATATTGTACATCCCCGCAACGGCGTCAATATCGCTCATGTCATCCCGAATGTCTCACAGGGATGTAAAATACGTTAGTCTCGGAAGAGTTGTCGATAGGCTTTGTCACCAGTGACGGTTGCTAGATCGGTGGCAACGTCCAGCATTTCACCGGTGACCTCTAGCTCACTAAGCTCGTCCATCGTCCTGGTTTCCTGCTCGGTATCATATCTGAACAATTGTACACGCTCGAGAGCGGTGAGGTCATCAGTGTCCCTCGCTTTGAGATACGCGAGTCGGTCATCATCAGACCAGCTCGTGAGTCGGAACCCATCACTAGTATCGAAGAGTGACCGATCGCGAAGGTCATCTGTATCGATTTTAGTTCCCCTACAGAGTCGATTGACATCATCAAAGGTCGGGTTTTCCATCGCCAAGAGGTCGAGATAGATTTCGTCAGGAGAGACATCCCCTGCGATTATATCGTAAATTTCGTCGACGACTTCATCAGCGGTCATGACTGCACCTTCGCGATGGACTTTCGCGTGATGCCCCGAGTACTCGCGGAAACACCGCCCGAGTTCGACGACACTGATATCCCCTTCCGAGATTGTTTGCCCTTCGCGAATTTCGTCCCGAACCTGCCGGCTAGCACGGTGCATCTGACGTCGGAGAGACGACCAACTGATTGGTCCTCTATTGGAAGCAGGGCGGGCGACGACAATCACGCTAAAGGAGAGTTCGTCCCCCATCATGAACTCGCTGAGGTTGGCAGAGATGGGATACGTCGCGGTGATGTCGAAGCCCTCATCACACAACGCCTGAACGAGCGCTCCCCACGACTCTTTGCCCCCATGACGATAGGTGAACGTGAGAACGCCGTCGTCTTTCAGAACCTCCTGAATACGAGAGAACGATTGCTGGAGTTCTACCTCGAATGACTCCGCATCTTTGTTCACGGCTGGGTTAGAGACGATACTTTCGTCTCGAGGAGTCGTATCCGGAGTGAAACTTTGATACTCGTCGGCTAAGAGTAAGCGTTGCCAGACGTAGAAGAAGTCAGAGACCTCCGAGTAGACGACATTGTCGTAGTATGGCGGATCGGTAATGATTGCGTCGTAGTCGGATTCGAGATCGATCTCCCGGATATCTCCTTGGTGGAGTGAATACGTCCCACCGACCGGATGCTCAAACGGCCCCGTCTGAATGAGTTCGCCATCTTCGAGGTAGCGCTCGGTCGGATGGTGAGCGAATTCGACGGCATCGACAATCTTCTCCCACGTATTCTGGAACGTGCCGCGACCTGCCCGCGTTCCCCAAACGTTGTTCTCAGCGTATTCTACGCGCGGTGTGTACGAATTCTGTCTGAATATCCCCTCGATTTTCGTCCCAGAAACGTTGTACAGCGCAAATCGGTTCTGGAACATGAGGGAGTCGCTGAATGCGAGGAGGAGATACTCCTTGACCGACTGGTCCTCAATATCGTCTATTGCCGAGAGAAGCGTCGAGAGGCAGAATAGCTGGCGGTCGTTGAACATGTCCTGCCAGGTTTCGTACCCGTGGCGAAATACGTCGTTCCCGTTGATTCGAGAGGCCGCCGTGATAGCCCCTTTTGGGATTTCGCCGCTTGGGGCGTAGTCTCTCAGGTCTTCGTCTGATTCCCAGTTTTCTCGTGCGCGTTCGAACTGCGCAAGGTCGTCCCCGGTAGCTGCTTTATAGCCTTTGAACGTGGATCGCTCCTTCCCTTCGTCCTCGCAGTCTGGACAGTAGTATTCGATCGCATAGAGCTTCTCGGAGTAGGATTGTCCGTCGGCAATTGCGTCGACGATGGGATACTTCAACCCACACGAGGGACACCCATAATTTCCGCCGCGGGTGACAGGGCCGTCGGCGGGAATATACTCGTGACTGCATTCCGGACAGACCGACTCGGACTTGTAGTCGTCAGTTAGGAAAACTGACCCACAATCGGGACAGTAGACGTTGTACTTGTCATCGTCCTCGTATCGTCCGTTCGCGACACGGTAGTCCTTGAACAGCGGTATCGTCTCTCCACAGGAGGTGCAGTCTAGCTCCCGGACCCACATCGCATAGACGCTATCTGCAACGTGCTCCGCGTCGTGAGGACAGGCAGTCTCGTAGAGGGATTGGAGGTCATCGGCTACGGATTCCCGAACGTGGTCGAAGGCCTCCTGCAGAGCTTCGATGTCGGCTTCGTGGGCCTCAAGCTCTTTCTTCGAGATGAACCAGGCCACGGGGTCCAAATCGACACCTGTAACCTCCGCGTCGAACCGAATTGCCTCCATCAGGCTGGTTCCGCCACCCATGAACGGGTCGAGAACCTTCTTGCCGTCCACGCGGACATCTTTCGGATAGAGATCCCAGAGTGCGTCTGGGTCGCGTAGGCTCACAGCGTCGATGAGCTGGTCGATATCTGCCTCGCTTCCATCTCCAGCCACCTCACCGAAGTCGGTAAGGTTCAGATCAGTCTGGTCGGGATCGTGGATTTCGACAGAGTCCGGATCATCGACGAGTGAGTAGAGCGTTATTGCCCTGAACACGCTTCCCAGCCTCCTCGCCCACCACTTGTGCATCGTGGAGAGTGGCCGGTAGTAGAGCTTGGCCCGTCCCTCGCGGTCCGCGAGGTCGTTTACCTGTTCGATGGGGAAGCCTCGCTCAATGGGGAGCATGTCCCGCGAGTCCGAGTCCGGATTAGGCATGGGTAGTGATGGTTCCGTTTTCGTATTTCAACATTCGCGTTACTCGAACTGGATGGTGATGTCGATGCTAGTGGCAGACTCCGGGATGTTCTCCAGGATATCCGCAACTACCTCGTGCGACTGGCCGAGCTCTAGCTGGAGATCAGTATGTGCCTGCTGGAACGTCGCGACACCCTGAAGTGCTCCCGGTGCAGCGTCTTCGCCGTTCGTGTTGAACGACAGTGAGCCGTAGGAGACAGAGCCAGACTCGTGCGACTCATCCCACTCCTGACGCATCTCGCTGGGACTGTCACCCTGATACTCGAAGGTCCATCCCTCTTCTGGCGGGATGCGGAAACCAGCGCCGGGGAACCAGTCTGCAGGATCTTCGGAGCCAGTCGCTCCGACGACGTAATGGGGGTCTTCCTGACCGAGTTTGGCGAGCAGGAAGTGTTTGACTGCTGCTTCAGGCTGCCCCGAGGCACACTCGCGCTGGATATCCTGGACTTGGAACGTGGCCTCCTCGTCGAGATCACCGATATACTCCAGGATCTGGTCGCCGATGTCGTCGGGGACCATAGGAGCGACGACGACCGAGGTCGCGTCTCTGTCTCCGAGCGTGCTCACGTAGTCTCCCCCGGTCTTGATGCGGTAGTCATCGGAGAGAAGCGTACTCACGGCACTGCGGAACGCGGAGTCCGTGTCGTCCTGCGGGAGGTACACCTCTGTATCGTTGCGAATCGCCGTGAGCACCTGGCTCGTGTCGGCCTCGCCGGCGGACGCTATCGTCTCCTCGATGCGAGTACGGACCTCGTTGGCCCCGATTGTCTCGGCGTCAGAGACATCGCGAAGCGTTGCGTCCGACCGAACTTTGTCGAGAATCTCACTGCCGCTGATGAGGACGTAGTGGTCGGCATTCGCGAGCCGTCCTGCAGCCATCTTGACAGCGTCCTCGGGGTCCTGTTCGTGAATCCAGATATCCGTGCGCTGGCGGAGATCGAGCTCGAACGTCCCCAGATCAACCTCTTTCGTTCCGGCACCGAACCGGCTCCGAAGCTCAGATTCAACTTCTTCGGTAGACCACTTTTCGATCTCGCTCTCCAGAACGAGAACCGTATCGGGGCTCAGGCCGCGGAGTTCGTCTTTGAATCCGCTTCCGTCGTGAGCGAGGACTGGCTTGTCATCGAGTCCGTCTTCGACGGCGTCTTTGACCTTGTCGACGCTCCCGGGGATGGGATACGTCGGATCCATCAGGAACTGCTCGTAGACCTCGTCGATGGTCGTCTCGGATCGGCTGTCGAGCCGGTCCCGGACGATATCCCAGACGTGACGCTGGAGGTCGAAGGGGTCTGCCTCGACTGCTGCGGCGATGTTGCCAGCGTCGAGGACCGGTTCCGTCGCGACGAAGTTGTCCAGCGACATCTCTGCCGCGTAGGCGAACTCGTTGAGGAGGTCGTCACCGTCGATGATCTCGCCGTATGCACTCTCAAGTCGTTCAGTGAGGTCTTCCTCGTAGTCGTCTTGGAGGTCCTTGATCTCCTCGCGGATCTCCTCTGCGAGGCTCTCGTCGTCGCCCCGAATATCCGCGCCAATGACCTCCTTCGCTTTCCCAAGGAACTTCTCTTTCTGTGAGGTGGTCGAGATTGTCTTTCCGTTCTTCGGCTGGACGAACACCAACGTGTTCCGCCACTGTCGGCCAGCGGGCTGGTTCATGATGACTTCCGCAACGCTGTCCTCGTCCCACGGGCCATTCTTCACGACAGTCTTGATGTTCTGGCTATCTGGGACACTCTCGAGTTTATCGTCGACGTTGAAGCCGACGGCGTGTGCGCCGGCGCCAAAGATTTTCTCGACCGTTTCGCCGATCAGCTCCATCGCATCTTCGTCGTCGACGTCGCGAGCCGCGTTGCGCACGAGCGAGCGCGGGTTCTCGTCCTCACGAATGACGTATCGGTCGTCGGAACGCCAGAGGTGGTAAACCTCGCCCTGCAGGCGTTCGAGGTCGACGATGATGTCGTTGATGCGGTCGCCAGCGTGGTAGGTCCCGATGACGATGTCCGAGGTGGTCGCACCTTCTGCGAGCCCGGGCGTGAGCGAATAGATGAGGACCGTGCTGAGGATAGGGCGACCGTAGTCGATGTCGGCATCTGCGAGGCGTTCATCGATGTCGTCGTAACAGCGGTCAGCCCGAGAGTGTTCGACGTTGATACGCCCCAGCTCGTCGTTGTAATCGACGGCGTCGACCACACCGTGAGTGATGAGGTCCGTCTCCTGGTAGCGGTCGACGAGGACCTTGGCAAAGAGATAGAGCATGCCGCGGGTCGCGCCCGATTGGGTCTCCGCGAAGTACCGCGTCTTTAGCGAGTCGATGAGAATCGGGTGGAAGGGATAGGTGTCGTACATCTCCTCGCGAAGCCCATCCGGAAGGTCGACGTAGTCGGTGTCCGCGTAGGCTTCGATGTACTGGTCGACGAGCGACCGTATCGCGGAACGGTCGTCGATGGAGTCGATGAGACGGTGGCGGAGGACGTCCTCAATCTCGACCTGGTTCGACATATTGACCTGGACGCGTCCGGGCTCGCGAGAGAGGATATCGTGGACGTCAGAGCCTTCACGGAGGACAGAGACGAACGCGAAGAGTTCCGTATTCGGCTGGGTGGTCGTTTCGAAGAGCGCTTGGAGGAAGCCTTTGTTCGCGCCTTTGCGCTCCCCTTTCAGTGACTGGAAGAAGTCCTCCAGTTCGTCCATGAAGAACGCGACCGTTCTGTCGCCGACGGCGTCCTGGATGACGTCGATAGTCGGGTACCCCCCTTCGTCGTCGTAATCGTCTTCGTCGGGTTCGTAGTCGAGTTTCTCGAACAATGGCTCCCAGAGATAGTCGTACTGTTCCTTCTGGAGCGAGACGACAATCGGAAGCGCGTCGTCAGGGAGTGCATCACCGAGACCTTCGATTCGGCCATCAGCCCAATCGCCGACGACGTCGGACGACTGGAAGCAGTGATAGAGCGCCACCATCTGGTGAGACTTACCTGTCCCGTAGGGACCGTACATCTCGTGGAGACGGTTGTTGTCCTCCCCCTGGAGGGTGTCTCGGAGGCGCTTCAGGGAGTCCTCGAGTCCACCGGTCAGGAGTGTACGGTCGAAGAACCGACGTGCATCGGATTCCAGCGTATCTGCGTCGCTGTCAACGTCGTAGAGGCGGATCTGGCCCTTGATCAGGCCGTCCCCCTCGGTGAGTTCCTGACTGAGCGTCAGCACGTCGTCTATGCTCGTGTCGAGAGTTCCTTCGGCGCTCATGTATGCCTGACACGATGGCGGACTCTCTTATTAAGGTGAGCATTGGAAGAGTTGTATAACTCTGATAATCCGGGATAAGATAATTCGAATTTTGTTCTTGGGCAGGATATAGACATAGTTATGTTGTTATGGTCTTTTTGAGGGTGGCTCTGGCCTATCAAGATCTACGTGTTGATTGAGGAAGGAACTCCCAATCAGAAGAAGCACTAAGAGGACTGTAGGGAAATTGGTCCCACTCCATATTAGACTCCAAGAATTCCGCACATAGAATCATTGTTCGGGCGAAAACAGGGTAATTGATTTTAGCCAAGTCCAGACACGATAGACCCTAGTCATAAATAGCCTACAGACGATGTGGGAAGTACGATTTGATGAATATTCGGAAACATCTTGAACAATTCAGCGCTTCAATCCGAGGTAATGAACGTCCTGTTGGAATGCTGCTTGGCGCTGGCTGTGCTAAGTCAGTATGGGTAGACGGGTCTCCTATCATTCCAGATATGGGAGGAATGACAACAGCGGTTGAAGAACAGATTCGGGAGGAAGGGTACTCCGAGAACTGGGAACGGATACACACTATCGGAGGTTTTGATGAGGACGACGCGAATATTGAAGATATCCTCAATTTAGTACGAGATCTTCGTCCGTATGCTGGTAGAGAAGATATCCGTGGGCTGACTGCTGAAGAATTAGAATATTTAGAAGATAGTATTTGCAGTAAGATAATCGAGTTAGTTGACAAAGAACTACCTGATACGGAATCTGGGTATCATAGCCTCGCCGCTTGGATGAGTTCTATTGAACGAGAAGAACCCGTAGAAGTTTTCACCACAAACTATGATCTGCTTCTGGAGCAAGCGTTTGAGGAGCAAAACGTCCCGTTTTTCGACGGGTTTGTAGGTGGACACCGACCTTTCTTTGATTCGTACTCAGTTTTAAACGACGGACTGCCAAGTAGATGGAACAGGTTATGGAAGATTCATGGATCAGTCAACTGGACATCTGAAAAATCCGATGGCTCAATTGAGATATGGCGTTCTCTCAATGAAGGGGAGGACGCGGCAGTAATCCATCCGTCACATATGAAGTACAGCCAGAGTCGGAAAATGCCATACCTTGCTTATTTAGATCGGCTTAAGCAGTTTCTGAATAAGCCAGAAGCGGTGTTGTTCGTAGTGGGATATTCATTCCGGGACCAACATCTCAATGAGACCATAATAGACGGGCTTCGCGGTCCGCCTTCAACTCAGGTCTTCGCATTCCTCTATAGTGAGTTAGAAGAGTATAGTAATGCTCGAGAAATCGCCAAACAGAATGCAGATTTGAGCGTCTTTGCAAAAGACGCGGGTATCATCGGGACTCAAAAGCAGGAATGGGAATCTTGCGAATCTGATTCAGATCCAGGGAGTGACACGGTAGGACTCAATTGGAAAGAGGTAGAGAGAGATCAGTGGCAGCAACAGTTTGAACTCGGTGACTTCGAAGAGTTCGGCAACTTCTTAGGTTCGGTGATCGGGCGGTAATATGACCGATCAAGCGACTCATCTAGGTTCTATTGAGGACGTAGAGGGAGCGAGAGCTTCTGTACTTTTGAATGAAGAAACAAACTTTGGTCTATCCTTTGTTGAAGGCTATGGGTACAGAGTCGGGCAAATTGGCTCTTTCGTTCGAATTCCCTTAGGTTATGATGACATATTTGGAGTCGTATCGCAAGTCGGAGCAAGAGCAGCACCACAGGCAGACGAGGAAGTGCCATCGCACGGGAATAAGTGGATGACGGTGAGGTTTGTGGGAGAAGCAGCACAAGGTGAAGAACTGACCACGGGGCTCTCCAAATATCCGACTGTAGGAGATGACGTTCATATCGTCACGAAAGACGAGCTCGCTCGAATTTACGGGGATCAAAATCAGTCTGGACATATAAATATCGGCTCAGTTGTGGGATCAGACCAGATACCCGCCCGGGTTGATCTAAATAAACTTGTCTCAAGGCACGCAGCAATCCTGGGTAGTACAGGTTCGGGAAAATCCACGACGATTGCGGGGCTATTGCACAACTTGGCAACCTCCTCCGCAATCGAATCACCGCGTGTTCTAGTGTTAGATATTCATGGTGAGTACGGGGCGGCATTAAGAAATTCTGCAAACGTATTCACTACCAATGCAAATCCTGCAAGACAGGAGTCCGAGCTTCAAATACCATACTGGGCACTATCGTTTGAGGAATTGGTCGATGTAGCATTTGGAGAGATTCAGGGTGATAGAGACAGAGCTGCTTTGGTTGAGCAGGTAGAGAACAAAAAGAAAGAATCATTTCCTGAGCAGGACATCCCCGGCATAGATCAGTCCGATATCAATGTGGACACCCCTATTCCATTTAGTATCCACAAATTATGGTCTGAGCTGTACAAACTGGTGAGGTCACCCCACACCGAATCACGAGATCAGTCACTCAACACGGTAGCCTACGTGACGGATGAAGAGGGTGATCCAGTAGATCCAGGAAGTGCGATGGATGTTAGTACCCCAGAAACGCGTCGTCACGACCAGCATGAAGGCGTGTACGTCGCGAAGCCAGACATGAATATCGGGCGCCAGGTCGATACCTTAACTTACAGGCTGCGTGACTCACGATACGATTTCCTATTCCGACCAGGAGAGTGGCTCCCAGACGAAAACGGTGCAGTTGAACGAGATCTGGACGAGTTGCTCAAGAGCTGGGTGGGTCATAATTCCGGTATATCCATATTGGACCTTTCCGGGATTCCATCAGATATTCTGGATACATTGGTCGGTGCCCTCCTGCGGATCGTGTACAATTCGCTATTTTGGGCCCGGAACCGTGCGGAGGGTGGTAAACGAAGACCACTCCTGGTCGTTCTCGAGGAGGCACATTCGTATGCTGGCGATACTGGAGACGGTTCTGCCGCGGAATCGATTCAACGAATCGTAAAGGAAGGGAGAAAGTACGGTATCGGTTCAATGCTAGTTTCACAAAGGCCCACGGAGATTGACAGCACGATTCTAAGCCAGTGTGGGACAATACTCTCGATGCGGATGGCGAATAGCAAGGATCGAGCAAGTATCAACTCAGTGGTGTCAGATAATATGGAAGGGGTTCTTAGCTCACTCCCGATTCTCCAAACAGGAGAAGCTATCATTGTAGGACAGGGAGTCAAATTCCCAATTCGTGCTCAGATAGATCCACCACCATCTGATAGCCGGCCCGAAAGTCAGGATCCCCCAGTCATCACCCAAGACGAGGGACTGGGATGGAATCAAGAAATCTCAAACCCAGAATACGACAAAGTATTAGAACACTGGAGAAAGAAGGACCCAAACACTCCAACAGATGGCACTCAAGGTGATGAATGATGAGTGAGTGGATTCCTGTAGACTCGTCCAATCTAAGCCGGGTTAGATACGAAGAAGAAAGAAGGAGGCTGGAAATCGAGTTCCTTGATGGAGGCGTCTACGAATATTATGAAGTCCCTCCAGCCGAGTTTGACGGACTGCTCGCAGCCGAGTCACATGGCTCATATTTCTACGAACACATTAGAGGAAACTACAGCTACAACAGGATTTGAGAGAGAATCGACTTTAGCTTCCACCTGAAGGGACGAATCTACTGAGACTATTCTGGAGTCGGCCTCAGTGTCCTGTGCAGAATCCCAGTGTGGAGGTTACTCGTCTGTGAATTCCGCTAGCGAGGTATCGACGCCGATCATCTTCAGATAGGTCTCATCTCCAGTTACCTCCGCCAGTCCCTCACAGAGTTCCCGTAGCTCGTCTTCGTTCCATATCTCGAGATAGTCACTCGTGGATTTCCCCTGCTCGAAGCGGTAGCGGAGGAAGTGAGCCTTGTCGAGTTCAGTGAGATCGCCGTTACCCTCTTCGACCTTACTCTGGACGTATGCCTGGCGCTTTTCATCGTCCCACTGACAGAGGACAAAGTCGCCACCCTCCATACGGAACAGATGTTTTTCCTTCATTTGGGCTTCAGATGCATCGGAACGTCGAAGGTATTTACTCAGATCATCGTACGTTGGGTTCCAATCTTCTTGGAGGTCGAGATATATATCTTCTTCACCTCTGTCAGTTTCTTGAATAATCCCGTATATTTCATCAACCACTTCTTTTGCAGACATTACATCGCCAGCGCGACGAACCTGTCCATGATGTTTAGAGTATTCTTGGAAACATTTCCCCATCTCAATAACACCGATGTCTCCTCCGGTCAGTTCTCGGTTATCTTCTAGGGTTTCACGAGTCTTCTTTGCGGTACGTACGATATGGCGCCTTAGTGAATTCCAAGAGATAGGCTGTCGTTCGTCAGAAGGCCTTGCAACAATTACAATATCGAATGAGACTGCCTCTCCTTTTGTAAATTTATTCAAGTCTGAGTTGACTGGGTAGGTCGCAGTAACCTCAAACTCATTATTGCATAGGGATCGTAAAAGTTCGCCCCATGATTCTGAGTCGCTGTGATGGTATGTGAACACAAGCTTCCCGTCTGACTTCAAAACTCGATTTATGACCGCAAGAGCCTCCCCCATCTCGTGCTCAAAGTCTTCTGCTGTTTTGTCGAGATAGGGGTTTGTCACTATACTTTCTACTCTCGGCGTCTGTTCTTCAGTAAAGCAGTCGTAGTCTTGTTCTAATACAACTTTTTGCCATACATAAAAATAATCAGACAGTTCAGAATAAATAATATTATCGTAGTATGGGGGGTCAGTTATCACCGCATCGAATTCATTTTCTACAGATAATTCACGCATATCATTTTGGAATATATCTGAATTTCCCCCAATAGGCATAGCAAAGGGTTTCGTTTCTACTGTGTCACCATTCTCATCTACATGCCTATCTGTTGGGTTGTTAGCGTACTTAACCCCGTCCAGGACCATATCAAACATTGACGAGAAGGTACCGCTCCCTGCTCGACTGCCCCATATATTATTTTCTATAGGGTATGTAGGCGGATCGAAAGAGTTGGTTCTGAAAAGATCACCTATCTTATTATAAGTGGTATTGTACGAAACCATCATATTATTATATCTTAGTGCTTCACTCGCTCCCAGCAGCAGATATTCTCTACTATTCTTGTCATCAATCTCGCTGATAGATTTGAAAAGCATCGATAGGCAGAGAAGCTGCCTTTCATTAAACATATCTGTCCATTTTTCTAAACCATACTGGAAAACATCACTCCCGTCTACTTTAGATGATTTAGTTTTAGCCCCTTCTGGTATTTCCTCTTGTGGGACATATGAATGCAAGTCTGTACGAGTGTTCCAATCTCGCTTAGCTTCCTCGAAGAGGTTCTTGTCAATGGCTTTAGCTTGTTTATATCCTTTATAGACACTCCTTCCGGCCCCTTGATCATCACATCCCTTACAATAGTATTCAATAGCGTACAGACGCAGATCTGGGCTCCCTTGTTCCCCTATTGCATCAATAATTGCCTCTTTCTGCCCACACTCAGGACAGTTATAGTATCCTCCGCGGGTTACATTCCCCTCTTTTGGCACAAATTCATGATGGCAGTTTTTACATTCACTTTCCTCCTGCCAGTCATCTACGAGAGTTACAGAACCACAGTCTGGACAGAGTACATTATACTTATCATCATTTTCGAAACGACCTGACGCTACACGGTAATCCTTGAACAGTGGAACTGTATGCTCGCAGGAGACGCATTCAAGTTCTTTAACCCAGAAATTGTACATCACATCGGCATCGTGATCTCCGTTTGGACAAGGAGTTTGGTAATATTGGAGGATTTCATCAGCAACGTCGTCTTTGACTTGCACAAAGGCCTCCTCCAATTCATTCACATCGCTCTGACCAGCCTCCAATTCTTTTTTTGTCACAAACCAAGCGACGGGATTTAGATCAATACCGACCGAATCGACCCCAAAACGAGAGCCTTCAACGAGCGATGTACCGCCACCCATGAACGGGTCTAGAATATTTTTGTCGTTGATCCGAACATCCTTTGGATAAAAGTCCCACAACGACTCAGGGTCGTCCATATCGACATTGGCAATAGCCTCGACAAGGGCATTCTTGTCTAGACCATTATTCCCCAGTTGTTGATTTTCACCGGGTTCGTAGACTTCAACGTCATCTACAGTCGTATTCTCGTCAAGCAGCGAGTAGAGGGAGATAGCACGGAAGAGACACCCCGGCCGGCGCGCCCACCACTTATGCATAGTATAAATCGGACGGTAGTACTGCTTCGCCCGGCTTTCCTTCTCCGCAATCTCGTTCACTCGCTCGATCGGGAAGCCACGTTCAATAGGGAGCTCAGGACGGCCTTCCTCTCGTGGTTGCTGCCCAGACATCTGATGTCCCTCCATTTTCACGAGAGACATATAAAACTGGTAGTACGCTCGCCGGTCTCACACGAAGTTGGAGTCCAGCAGAAGTAATATTGCTATCAGTAGGAATTCCTCGACTCCATTGTTGAAGAATGTCGTTGCCAATCGTTACTCGAGAACTCTAGTTTGTAGTCTCCTACGTCACGGGCTGTCTCCGCATCTGCATAGCGAACAATCGGGTCTGTCGACAGGACCTCGGCCGCCCTGTACACACGATATCGCTCTGACTCCTTTTCGAGCAGTTGAGTTTGCTTGGTATTCAGACTGAAGTCCTGTTTCGACTCGGCCGTTGACTTGACTTCGATAATCTGCCCATCGGGGTCATCAATAGAGCTGACGTCCAAATCCCGGCCAATCTTCGCCTGCCTCACGTCGACGTCTTGTTCCCCTTCCAGCTGCAGTTTCACGAAGACCTCACCCAGTGCTCCAATCGTGTGTTTTTCATCGAGCAGCGAGTCGACTCCAAGTTTCCGAAGGAACGGCCTCCAGTCTTCGATGTCGAGTTCGTCGAACGTTTCCAAGTACACTTCATTCACGTATCGAGGACCGGTTCTAAGAGCGTCAGCCCCCGCTTCCGCGAAGATACCACGATTCTCGGTTACGGTGTCTGTCGTAAACCAAGATGCAGCTTGGAGATTTTGACTCGAATCATCTGAATCGTCTGTCACAGTCGGAGCGTAGGCTTCCCCGAGTAGAACTCCGGATGGCGAGAGCCAAGACCCATCTTCAGTTTGTAGTCGAAGGGCCGGCGGATCTTCACCGACTTCCCACTCGCCGTCAGTGAATGCTCGACAGAGAATCGCCGCTGCGAGGTGTCGATCGTTCGTCGAGAGTGATCCCCAGTTGACGGTCTGGAGCCACTCTTCGATCAATGCTCCTTCGGTCAATTCATCCACATCGTTTCCACCCAGCACCGACCGAATCTCCTCTTGCTCGGCAAGGTCACTATCTACGATATTGAGAGAGGACCGGACCTCTTGTAGCGGGCTCGTAGTTTCGAACTCACCCAGGTCAAGCTCAGCAGGCGGAAGGTAGACTTGTTCCACATCATCAGTACCCACGACTCTTCCGTCTTCAAGGGGAATACCAGTTGAGCTGAGGGTCTTGGATTGCTTCCACGACCTCTTGGTCGAGAGGCCGTTATAGATCTTCTCGAAGGTATCTTTTCGAGTGTTGTCAGTGAGTTCTTCGAGAGGAGAGGTTACTTCGTGGTTCTGCAGGAAGTCATGAAGTCCGAGTGAGTTCCGTCCCTTGATCGTCCGGTAGATATCTTCGTGTTCTTCGTGAATGGGACGGGCAGCACCAGCTTCCTCTACTTTATCAGCGTCGAAAGCTTCGCGAATGTGTTCGTCAACCACCTGGCAGTCGTCAAGTTTGATTCGAATACCCGCCTGATCCCGAGCCAGTTTCGAGTTCGCGACGTGCTCGTGGATTCTGTCGACGATCTCCGTCGTTACGAATGTGTCACCCTGTCCTTCTGGAACGAATACGCCAAGGTCCGTCCACCAGGCGTCGTGGCCGGCAACTACATCGAGGACATCCTTCGCACACTCAACTACGCCCTGCGCAATCTCTCGGTTCCAGGGGAGCTCCTGCTTGATCGTCTGTCGGTCAGCGGGCGTGAGGAAGTCCGCGTGAACGAGAAAGTCGAAGTCAGTCTCGAGTTCTTTGAGAGGAAGATAGCTGAATACGCCGGTATGCAGTGTCCCGCTCTCTGGCCGGGCAAACCCACCATCTTCGTCTACGATACAGGCAATGAACACCTCACGATAGTCCACACCCCCTCGCATATACTGCTCAGTCTTCGGATCATCCTGGATGCTATCCGGCACCTCCCAGAGATGTTTGAACAGTACCCACGTATCCGCCTCCGTCGTTCCATCCGCTAACGACTCCTCGAGTTCTACAATTTCGATAGGATCGAACTGCGCGTCTGCCTCGTCTCTGATTGTTTCCTGTTTTGAATTGGGAAACCACTGTCTTGCTTTCTCAACAGAGGAGGCTAATCCATCACCACGAACTTCGTCTGTTCGGCTTATACGCCGTGAGCTGTCCGAGTAATCATCATCGATAGATAACTCACGTACGTCCTTCAAGAAGAGAAACACACGTCGGTCGATGTTCTCGCTCCGGAGAGGTTCAAAGAGTTCATCATCGGAAAGCAGTTGCTGGCCCCGTTCATCCAGCCTGACGACAAACCGCGTAGTATACTCGATTCCGTCTATCTCTGTGGGAACCTCTGTCTCCTTCGTAGGCTTACAAGCCCAGGGGACGACTCTCCAAGGAATCCCATCACCGTGCTCTTCCGCACGTTCTCTATCGAACGAGAAATGGAATTGACCGGAATGAACCTCGACACACTGACTGATCTCGAAGATCGATTTGAATCCCACTCCGATGAAACCGATGTGATCACGGGGATGTTTCGGTGAGACGCCAGCTGCACACAGTCCAGTTACATCGTCCTTGACGTCATCGGCATCTCCATCCTGGCCCTTGAGTGCACTATCAGTGAACTCACGCCCGTTATTGAGAATTTCTAAGCACCAGTCGTTATCGATCTGTCGGATTTGGAAACGGACAGCACTGGCACCCTCATCGTCTGCGTTCTGGATGAATTCGAGCGGGAAATACGTTGAGGCGAAGTTCATCTGGACGACATTCGAGTGACCGTGGAGACTCGTTCTCACGAGATCCGGAGAATCAGCCAAATATTGCTCTCGAATGTTCCGTACTAATTCGTCTGGATTGGTAGCATCCATCGATTGGTGGTAAACCAGATGTTCTTAACATATAACTTCCAGCGGTGAAACCTCGACTGGTAATAGCGTGTCTGATTCAGATATGGACTTCCCTATTGACCCTACTCAGAACGAAGCCTCACCGCAAGAACTCATACAGGCTCTTCCGACGCGAGCTGCTCGCCGACGTGTCCTCCAAGCCGCTGAGATTTCCATCGACGTCGACGACAAGAATTTCGAGAGTTTCCTCGACGAGCTATCCGAAGTCGAACTGCGTCGAGCCCTATCGGAGCTCAGATTCGCCGGTGAACCTACAGTCTACTACTATCGGGTCGACGGTCTCCATCGAATATCCTCCGATGACGCTCTCGGACGAGCCAACAACGAGCGTTCCACGGGAGCATACGGCTCCGATGTCGAGACAGCAATCAGGGACCACGACCGGGTCTACGTCGTCTGCCAAGTGCCGAAAACAGGGTCACAAACACAACTCACTCTCGCACCTGATGACCGGGAGACGACCGTCGCGACGTTCAAACCCAGATCACAACTTCTCGCAGTTCGCGCCGACGATGCTGATACTGCAGATGCCACAGCCAGCGCCGTGTCGAAGTACTTCGAAATGGATGGAGCAGAACGAATTTCGTTTCTCGATGCAGGAATCCGGGGCCGATTCGAAGACGCTTGCGTAGATGGATATTCGACGCTCCAACTCCGGGACGTCAATTCACAGGACAACACAAGAGAGATCGAGATTCGGTCGAAGGAGCTCGATGGAGAACGGGTCTCGGACGTCCGTCACGACCCGATCGTCGAGGACCTAATCCGACGAAGTGATACGGAGCTCGTGGCTGCGACGGGACTCGTATCGGTGCCGACTGTAGTCCAGTCGCCAGAAGATGGCGAACCGTTGCATCCTCGAGTTACGATCGGATTCAGCGAGGGCAGCGTGAGCTTAGAGCAATTCGTTCCCGAATCGATTCTAGTAGCAACCGACGACCTTGTGCGGGAATCATTGTAAGTGGGCGAGTGTCTATCCCCCTCAATCGAGCTTTGTCTGGTACGCTTCGACCAACCGTTCTCCCTTCCTTCCGAGTTGGCTATATGTCACTACGTCAATCGGGTTCGGAAAGCTGTTATAGACGCGAAGTCCCTCCCGTCCATCGAAATCTAAATTGGCGCCGATAACCACCGTGCCTATGGGCTTCAGCACATCAGTTCCACTGCTTGGAGGACAGTCAGACTATAGTTCCGTCTTCGACCGCCAGTTCGGGAACCGATCTCGATTCTGTTTCCATTTGTGTACGCCGGTTAGCTCTCCGGGCTCCGTCAGAATCGGATCCTGTGGGTCAATATCGTATGTGTCTGCAACCCACTGCTTGTACTTGGAAAACGCGGCTTCACGCTCGCCGAAATGGTCCTCCCGCTTGAAATGAGACCCCGACAGGAATCGGTGAAATTCTCCGCAGTACAAGCAGGGACGCGTTGGGTTGTCATCGCTCATCTGTCAACGCGATACCGTCTATACTATTGAATGTTCTCCTCGTGGTACTACTCCATCAGCCTCCCAGAGGGAGGATTCTGGTAACGAGACTCCTCACTTTCTGTTCCTCAGCCGAGATAATCGCTAATCTGGGTAAACTCGAATCGAACCAGCGCCCCAATTCAATCAGGAACGGAAGAATTCAACGAGCAGTCAATTTATGCTCGTTTCGGTAGAAGGTACTGCCAGAGACCTGTGACGCACCTAAGCTCCATTAGTAGACCTCGTCTTCCCGACCCGGCGTCACACCGGACGGCGGTATCTACCGTTCTGATATCGTTGAAGCACCGCACATGTCGGTCGGCAGAGCATAGACACTGAACCGCGCCAAAATTATATTAGTAACTGCCCTATTAGTAGGTATCACCTTTCCATGGAGGGAACCACCGTCACTATCGCCGATGTACGGGACGTCGGCCCCGACACGGTCGCGCTGGACCTGGAGACGCCGGACGGATTCGACGCGTTGCCCGGGCAGTTCGTGCTGGTACGGGCGACCGTCGACAGCGAGGAGTTGACCCGGTACTACACCCTCTCGTCCCCGACGGTGGACGGGACGTTCGAACTCACGGTCGGCGTGGACCCGGACGGCGACATCTCGCCGTGGCTCGCCGACCGCGAGGCGGGCGACGAACTCCTGATCGAGGGCCCGTTCGGGAACGTCAGCTACGACGACGAGGGCGACGTGGTCGTCGTCGCGGGCGGCCCCGGCATCGGACCCGCCGTCGCCATCGCCGAACGCGCGGTCGACCACGGCCACGACGCCGTCGTGCTCTACCAGGACGACGGCCCGGCGCACACTGACCGCCTCGACGCGCTCGAAGCCGAGAGCGCGACCGTCGACACGTTCGGCGACGACGCGGACGACGACCTGCGCAACGCCGTCGGGGAGTACGGCGACGACGGCGAGGTGTACGTCTTCGGCTTCGCCGACTTCTGCGAACTCGTCACCGACGCGCTCGACGCGGCCAGCTTCGACGCCGACGAGGCGCACGTCGAGAGCTTCGGCTGACCCCGTCCCAACACCGACTTCGACGGCTATTAGTCGGTCCTCCGTTTTCGTACGCAGTCCATGCCGCCCGAGCGCATCAACCAGACAGAGGTCGACCGTCGACTCGACCGCTTGCGCGAGCGATACGGCGAGTTCCCGGTCGCGGAGGATCGCCGTGGACTCGACCGGGAGGAGTACGAGGAGTGGAGCGACGACGTCGACGACTACGACTACGTCGGCGGCGCGTACTGCTGGATCCGCCGCCACCCGACGGAGGCACCGGAACTGACCGAGTCGATGCCCGACGAGGCGGCCGACGACGGCGAGCGCGTTCTGCTCATCATGGGCCGTGGCGCGAGCCACTGGGGCGTCCCCGGTGGGGGTATCGAGGACGGCGAGACCGCGGAGGAGGCCGCCGAGCGCGAGGTCCGCGAGGAGGTTTCGGTCGACTGCGAGGTGACCGACGCGCTGTTCGCAGAGCGCATCGTCGGAGCGCACGAGGACCGCGAAGTCCACCTGCTCTACACCTTCTTCGCCGCCGACTACGTCGACGGACAGGTCGTCATCCAGGGCGGCGAACTCAACGGCGCGTGCTGGTTCCGCGAACTGCCCGGGGACCTGCACCCGGCCATCGAGGACCGGGCGCACGAGTGGCCGTGAGCGACGGGGACGATGCACGTTGGCGCCCGGCCGACCGTCGGGACGGCCCGTTCGAGGAACGCGTTCGACGGTGGGCCGACGAGTGAGCACGTACGACCTCGACGCACTGGAGCGCGCCTACGGCCCCGTCCCGGTCCACGAGAAGACGTTCGACGCGGACGCCGATGCGTTCGCCGAGTACCGGACGGCGGCCCGTGAGGACGCCATCGGCGGTGCCCGCGTCCTCGTCACCTGCGACGGCGAGGCGCTCCTCTGCAGGGTCCGCGACGGGCTCGACGGCTGGGACGTCGTCGGCGGGGGTCGAGAGCCGGGCGAGACGCCGGGCGAGACGGCCAGACGCGAGGTCCGCGAGGAGGTAGGCCTCGACGTGACCCTGACCGACGCCGTCCGTGCGTCGCGCATCACGTTCGCCCACGGCGACCGGACCGTCTCGGGCCTGTGGGTGTACTTCCGGGGCACCAGCGCGGCGCGGTCGCTGACGGTGCAGTCGTCGGAACTGCACGAAGCCCGGTGGGTCGCGCCGGACGAAGTTCCGCCACTCCTCGAAGCAGGAGCCGAACCGGTGATTCGGGACTGGGCCGACGGGTAGACGGACAGCCACGAGGCGGCGTGTAGACTGACGGCTACGGGGCGGCGGGTAGACGGACGCCCGTGACCGGCTCAGTGCTGGACGAACTCGACGAGGACGCCGCCGGTGTCCTTCGGGTGGAGGAACGCGACCTCGTGGCCCCACGCGCCGGGACGCGGTTCCTCGTCGATGAGTCGGACGTCGTGCTCGCGAGCCACGTCCAGTGCTGCCGCGACGTCGTCGGTCGCCAGCGCGAGGTGGTGGATGCCGGGTCCCCGGTTCGCGAGGAACCGTGCGACTGCACCGTCCTCCTCCAGCGGTTCGAGCAGTTCGAAGTAGCCACCGCCGACGTCGAGGAAGACGACGTGCATCCCGTCGAACTCCTCTTCGTGTGCAACGTCCAGGCCGAACAGGTCCCGGTACAGTTCAGCCATCGCGGTCGCGTCGTCGGTGGCGACGCCTGCGTGGTCGAACTCCATACCGGGACTCCGTCGGCCGGACGCTTAGTAGCCACCGGTCCGCCGTCGACCACGTCGGGACGGGCGGTCCGGCCGGTTTTTACCACCGCCGCCCCACGGACGTGGTATGGACCCTGCCGACCTGCGCGCGGACATGCCGGCACTCGACGAGACCATATACCTCAACACGGGCGCGAGCGGCCCGAGTCCCCGTCGCGTCGTCGAGGCGACCGAGTCGTGGTACGAGTACCACGAGTTCAAGACGCCCGCCGGCCCGGGGATGTACGACCCGGCGTTCGAGTTGTTCGACGACGTGCGGGAGACGGTCGCCGGCCACCTCGGCGCGCCCGCCCGCGACGTGGCACTCACCGCCAGCACGACCGACGGCATCAGCCGACTCCCGCTGGCGATGGACTGGGACGAGACCGACGTGGTCGTCCGGACCGACGTGGAACACGCCGCCGGCATCCTGCCCTGGCGACGCGTCCGCGACGAGTACGGCGTCGAGGTGCGCGTCGTCGAGACCGACCGCGGGCGCATCGACCCCGACGACTGGGCCGACGCCGTCCACGGCGCGACGCTCGCGACGTTCAGTTCCGTCTGCTGGACCTCCGGCGTCCGCGCTCCCGTCGGGGAACTCACCGAGATCGCACACGACGCCGGCGCACGCGTCGTCGTCGACGCCGTCCAGTCGCCGGGCCAGCACCCCATCGACGTGACGGAGTGGGGGGCCGACGCCGTCGCGGCGTCGGGACACAAGTGGCTGCTCGGGCCCTGGGGCGCGGGCTTCCTGTACGTCGCGCCCGACTTCGCCGAGACGCTCACGCCCGCCCAGCTGGGCTACCGGAACACGGTCGACCCCTACGCCGACCCCTACGAGTACGAGGAGGGCGCGCGACGGTTCGAGTTCGGCACCGTCGCACCCTCCCCCTACGCCGGCCTCCAGGCGGCCATCGAGACGATGGAGGACATCGGGCTGGACACCGTCCAGTCCCGCGTCGAGCGCCTGACCGACCGGTTGAAGGACGGACTCGGCGAGGACCGCCTCGTCTCCCCGCGCGAGTACCACACCGGACTGGTCGCGTTCGACGACGAGACGCCCGAGGAGACGGTCGACAGACTCGACGACGCCGGCATCAAGGTCCGGCCCATCCCTCTCACGAACACGATCCGGGCGTCCGTCCACGTGTTCAACACCGCCGGGGACGTCGACGCCCTCCTCGACGCGCTGTAACGCCGGAAATCCGTGGGTACCTGCGGGGCGTGCAGGTAAAATCGCGGTTTCAGCTTGCCGACCAGTTTACGTTCCGGGGGACCAACGCCCGGGTATGAGACGACGCGCCCTCCTGTCGAGTCTCGCCAGCATCGGTGCGGTAAGCGTCACAGGCTGTATCGCGGACGAGGCCAGTCCCGGGGCCGGTGGGCCGAACACGACCGGCCGGTCGACAACCGGCGACGGAGCATCGACGACGGACCGGACGACGGCCGGTGGCGAGTCGACGGACGAGGGGACCGCCACCGAGGACGGGACCGCGACCGACGACGAGCAGGCCGACGGCGACACGCAGTTCGACCCGGACGACGCCGAACGACACGACAGGGTCGAACTCGGGTTGCGCACCTCGGTGTCCTTCCCCGACAACAACCGGCCGGTCCCCGTCAACGTCTGGAACGACGCCGACGAGGAGCGCAGCATCGAGGTCAGCGTCAGCCCGGACGGCGGTGACGCGATATCGGTCGGCGATGAGGTGTTCCCGCCGAACAGCTACCTCACAGTCGTGTTGAACGTCCCGATGGAGTACACGGTGCGTCTCCAGCGACAGGACGAGGTCGTCCACGAACTCGCCGTCGACCACACGGACTTCGAGTGCAACAGCGGGTTCACCTCCCTCGCAGTCCACGACGACTGGTCCGTCGACGAGGGCGGCGTCAGTACCATGATGGCCTGTCCCGACCCGGTCACCAGTGCCGGCAGCATGGGCGTCGCGTCGGGGGGGTGTACCGACCTCGACGAGCACGACGCGACCGTCACGTACAACGAGGGCGCGGTCGAGGTCGATGGAGCGCTCCTGACGCCGAGTCCGTGCTACGCGGCCAGGGTCGCCGAGACGCGATACGACGCCGAGACCGATACCTTCCACGTGGCCGTCGAGGCAAGCGAGGAGAGCGGCAAGACCTGCATGAGCTGTCTCGGCGAGGTATCGTACCAGGCGAGCTACCTCTTCGAGCGGGACCTCCCCGGCCACGTCGTCGTCACGCACCTGGTGGACGACGAGGAGAGCGTGGTCGCCCGGGCGACGTGGAACGCCGGCGTCGACCTGCGCGAGAACTGAGCCACTGAAACTGGATTTTCAGCTACGGCATCGGTTTTGGGCCCACCGCTCGTAGGGCCTGCCATGAACCGACGGACCCTCCTGTCGAGGCTCGCAGGCCTCGGTGCGGTCACGGTCGCTGGCTGTGTCGACGACGCGAATCCAGGACCGGCCGGCACCGGGACGCCGACGACCGACCCGCCGACGACCGACCCGCCGACGACCGACCCGCCGACGACCGGTGAACCATCGACGGACGACGGCGACGGCGACCCCACGTCGGACGACGGCGACCCCACGTCGGACCGCTTCTCGCCGGACGTGTTGGAACATGTCGCCACGGTCGAACTCGGGTCCCGCGACCAGGTCGCCTTCCCCGGCAACAACGAACCAGTCACCGTCCACGTCTGGAACGACGCCGACGAGGAACGGCCGTTCGAGGTGCGCGTGACCGCAACCGACGGCGACGAGGAGCACGTCGAGCGTCGAACGCTCCCCGCCGACGCCTACCTGACGGTCGTACTGAACGTCCCCTCGGAGTACACCGTCGGCGTCGGCACCGACGGGGAGGTCCGCCACGAGTTCCCCGCCGGGTTCGGCGACTTCGACTGCAACACCGGCTACACCGCCCTCCGGGTCCTCGCGGACTGGTCGGTCGAGACGAGCGGTCTCTCGACGGATCTCGGTTGCTTCGGACCGGCGGTCAACACCAGCAGGTTCGGCATCAGCAGCGCCGACTGTGCGAGCATCGAGACGTCGCGGGCCACCGTCGCGTTCGAGGGCGAGTCCGTCGCCGTCGACGGGTCGTTCGTGACGCCCACTCCGTGCTACGGCGTCGAGTTCGAGGAACCGAGCTACGACCAGGAGACGGACACGTTCGTCGTGACCGTCGCACGGACGGACCCCGACGACGAGATGTGCGTGGAGTGTGTCGGCCAGATAGACTACCAGGTCGACGTGGCGTTCGAGAACGACCTGCCCGGACACGTCGTCGTCAGGCACCGGGCCGACGGCGAACTGACCGAGGTGGCTCGGGCGACGAGGAACGCCGACGTCGACCTCGACGCCGACTGACGCGGGACAGGCTGCTGTCCTCGCAAGCCCTCAGAGAGCGCTCCCGGGGTGGTACTCGCCGAAGACGTCCCGGAGGACGTCACAGACCTCGCCGACGGTGGCGTACGCCTTCACGCAGTCGACGATGTACGGCATGAGGTTGTCGTCGCCCTCGGCGGCCTCGCGGAGCGCGGCGAGGGTGGCCTCGACGGCCTCGTCGTCGCGCGCGTCCCGCACCTCGGCGAGGCGCTCCTGCTGGCGGCGCTCGTCCTCCTCGGTGACCTCCTCCAGGTCCATCTCGGGTTCCTCGTCGACCTGGTACTCGTTGACGCCGACGATGACCCGGTCGCCGTCCTCGATCTCCTCCTGGCGGTCGAAGGCGGTGTCCTGTATCTGGCGCTGGACCCACTGGCTCTCGACCGCCGAGAGCATCCCACCCTTCTCGTCGATGGTGTCGAGCAGGTCCATCGCCTCTGCCTCGAGTTCGTCGGTCAGGCTCTCGACGTAGTAACTGCCGGCGAGGGGGTCGACGGTGTCGGCGACCCCCGACTCGTGGGCGAGTATCTGCTGGGTCCGCAGGGCGGTCCGGACGGACTCCTCAGTCGGGAGCGCCAGCGCCTCGTCCTTCCCGTTCGTGTGGAGGCTCTGTGTGCCGCCGAGGACGGCCGCTAGCGCCTGGTAGGCGACGCGGACGATGTTGTTCTCTATCTGCTGGGCGGTGAGCGTCGACCCGGCGGTCTGCGTGTGGAACTTCAGCTGGCGGGACTTGGGGTCCTCGGGGTCGAACCTGTCGTCCATAATCTTCGCCCACAGTCGACGGGCGGCGCGGAACTTCGCCACCTCCTCGAGGATGTTGTTGTACGACGCGAAGAAGAACGAGAGTTGCGGGGCGAACTCGTCGACGTCCAGGCCGGCGTCCAGCGCCGCCTCGACGTACTCGATGCCGTCAGCCAGCGTGAACGCGATCTCCTGTGCGGCGGTCGACCCGGCCTCGCGGATGTGGTACCCGGAGATGGAGATGGTGTTGAACTTCGGCGTCTCGGCCGCACAGAACTCGAAGACGTCCGTGATGATCCGCATCGACGGCTCGGGCGGGTAGATGTAGGTGTTCCGGGCGATGTACTCCTTGAGCACGTCGTTCTGGATGGTGCCGCGTAACTCCTCGCGGTCGACGCCCTGCTCGTCGCCGACGGCGATGTACATCGCCAGGAGGACCGACGCGGGGGCGTTGATGGTCATCGACGTGGAGACCTCGTCGAGCGGGATGCCCTCGAACACGGTCTCCATGTCGGCGAGCGTGTCGATGGCGACGCCGGACTTGCCGACCTCGCCGGCGGCCATCGCCGCGTCGGAGGCGTAGCCCATCTGCGTCGGCAGGTCGAACGCCATCGACAGGCCGGTCTGGCCCTGGTCGAGCAGGTAGTGGAAGCGTTCGTTGGTCTCCTCGGGCGTGCCCATCCCGGCGTACTGGCGCATCGTCCAGAGCCGGCCACGGTACCCCGTCGAGTAGACGCCCCGGGTGTACGGTTCCTCGCCCGGGAAGCCGAGGTCCGCCCGGTAGTCGAGGTCGGCGACGTCGTTCGGGGTGTACAGGCGGTCGACCGACTGGCCGTTCGTGTCTGTCGTGAACGTCTCCTTTCGTTCGCCGAACCGGTCGAGGACCGGTTCGACGGCCTCGGCCTCCCACTCGGACTGTTCCGAGCGGATGGCGTCGAGGTCGTCATCGTCGAACATTACTCGGACCCACGTCCGCCCTCCCAATAATTGTTGACGCATCGGCCGCATTCGCGCCGGTTCGGTGCGGCCGGCTCAGATGTCGTCGTCCGGGTCGTGGACGTCCCGCATCCGCGTCGCCTCGGTCGCGTACCGGTCGCGCTCCTCCGGGTCTTCGACGGTGCCGAGGTCGTCGACCGAGACGTCCAGAGCGGCCTTCGTGGCGCGGTGGTCGCCGGTGAAACTCGTCAGGGCGCGTTCCCGGCGGTGGTAGAACCGTCCGTCCGGGGTCGCGTAGACGAGGATGATGATGTTCTGTTCGTCGTCCGAGTAGGTCCGCTCGACCAGCCAGACCCGTCGACGCTCGGTCTCGGTATCCTGGGCCATGTCGTCGCCTACGACCGCAGGACACAAGGGCGTACCGCGTGCTTTTTGCCCGTCCGGTCCCGACCGTCGACCATGACCGCGTCCGGGGACGACACCGCCGCCGACGTCGGGGACGGCCCGCACTGGGACGCCGTGGAATCACCAACGGAGGGGTCCGACGACGCTCCAGCTGGCGACGACGGCGACCGCGCCGACCCGGTCGGCGCACCCATCCCGGACGACGACGAGGCGGTGTCGCGAAAGCAGGCCGCGCTGTACATCCTGCCGTTCCTCCTCCTCGGACTGGCAGACGTCGTCCTGTTGCTCGGGTGGGGTCTCGACCCCCTCTGGGGGTTCATGATACTCCCGCCCATCCTCTTTCTGAGCTTCATCGGCTGGGTCGCGTTCAAGTACGGCTTCGTCACCGACCACGAGGAACACGGCCACGACGACGAGGACGAGACCGCCCACGGCGAGTGAGTCGGGAGCGGCCCGACGGTTGCAGCCGTGACGACCCCGACTACCGACCGGTGTCGTACTTGTACGTCGCCGTGTCGGTGTCGATGCCGAAGTCCTCCGGCGACTCCTCCGGTTCGGTGTGCTCGCGCTTGCCGGCCTCCTTGAACCGCTCGCGGAACCGCGGGGGCATGACGAACTCGCCGATGCGGAGGCGCATCGGGCGCGCGCCGGGCGTCGTCTGCTCGCGCTTCTCCTCGAGGCGCTCCCCGAGCACCACCGGCAGTTCGGACTCGTCGATAGCCTCGAAGCCGAACTGGGCGAGGTAGCCCCCTTCGTCGGTGAGGGCGTAGACGTACTCGAACCCGGCGTCGCCGGCGTACTCGACGAGTCGCTCGACGACGTGTGCGCCGACGCCCTGGCCGCGCCAGTCCTCGAGCACGCCGATGCTCGTCAGTTCGCAGACGTCGCCCTCGTCAGCGTCCCGGCGGCCGCTCTGCGTCCGCTCCCCCTCGTCGACCGCGTGGACGCGTATCCGACCGAACCCGGACTTGGACCCGGAGTCCTGGTCGACGGCGACGACGTAATCCCGCGACCGGAACGCGGTATCGTCGAGGCCCATCGCCTCGATGTGGTCGAGCAACCACACTTCGTCCCTGTTTTTCGCGTCCCGGACGTACATGGTTCTGGATAGTTCACCGAGGAGTATAGGAGTTATCCCGTCCAGAGCGTCCGACTGGGTCGCCGCCCGTCGCTGCCGGCCGCGTCTCGTTGCCCACGACGGTGCTCGCGCCGTCACTGCTCGCCGGAGGGCCGTTTCGCGCCCAGAGCCCAGCAAGGAGGGTTCTACAGCCGGAATCCAATCGTACGCCCGTCACGTAACTCCTTTCTCCCCGGCCGCTGACCTGGGAGTATGTTCACCAAATCGACGTGGATTCGTCTCCCCCGGAACGTGGTGGTCGGCCACGGCGTCGTCGACCGGACCGTGGAGGTCGTCGACGACCTGCACCTCCACGGGCGACCGCTGGTCGTGACGAGTCCGACGCCCCGGACGATCGCGGGCGACGCCATCGCCGACCAGTTCGCCGAGGCGGGGGCGGACGCCGAGGTCGTCGAGGTCCAGCAGGCCAGTTTCGAATCAGTCGAGCGCGTCATCGAACGTGCGGAGGCTATCGACCCCGGCTTCCTGCTCGGCGTCGGCGGCGGCAAGGCCATCGACATCGCGAAGATGGCCGCCGACCACCTCGGACTGGGCTTCGTCTCGGTGCCGACCGCGGCCAGCCACGACGGCATCGTCTCCGGGCGGGGGTCGGTGCCCGAGGGCGACACGCGCCACAGCGTCGCCGCCGAACCGCCGCTGGCCGTCGTCGCCGACACGGAGATACTCGCACAGGCACCCTGGGAACTGACGACCGCCGGCTGTGCCGACATCATCTCGAACCACACGGCCGTGATGGACTGGCGACTCGCCAACCGGTTGAAGAACGTCCAGTACTCCGAGTACGCCGCCGCGCTGTCGGAGATGACCGCCGAGATACTGGTCGACAACGCGGACTCCGTCCGGCCCGGACTGGAGGAGTCCGCCTGGGTCGTCACCAAGGCGCTCGTCTCCTCCGGCGTCGCCATGTCCATCGCCGATTCCTCGCGCCCGGCCTCCGGCGCGGAACACCTCTTCTCGCACCAGCTCGACCGCATCGCGCCGAACGCGGCGCTACACGGCCACCAGGTCGGCGTCGGCTCCATCCTCACGGCGTACCTCCACGGCGGCGAGCGTGGCTTCTGGCGCGACATCCGCGATGCCCTCCGGAGCATCGACGCGCCGACGACGGCGGCCGAACTCGGCATCGACGCCGACACTGTCATCGAGGCGCTGACGACCTGTCACACCATCCGCGACCGGTACACCATCCTCGGCGACGGGATGAACGAGGAGGCTGCGAGGGAGACGGCACGGAAGACCGGGGTCATCGGCTGACGGCCCGCGACCGTCACCCGTCGGCCTCTGATTCGGCGGTCCTGTGGTCCAGGTCGCCCTCGTAGGTGCCGTTCCCGACCTCCGTCTCGACCCGTTTCAGCGCCCGTGAACCGACGCCGTGCCGGCCGAGCGTCGCAACCGCGGCGACGCTCCCGACGAGCAGTCGGAACCAGAACGTCGACAGTCGGTAGAGGACGATGCCCGCGCCGACGCTGGCGACGCCGTTGCCCGTCGCGAGAGAGACCAGCGTCGACAGCGTCGCCTCGACGCCCCCGAGGCCACCCGGGAGCGGGACCACCGTCGCAACGCCGGAGACCGGAACGGCGAACATGGCCAGCGCGTACGACGCCGGGAGCCGGACCGCCTCCAGCGAGAGCGTCAGCGCGGCCGCCATCAGGAGCCAGCCGAGGATGGACCCGAGGAACGAGAGGGCGACGGACCGTGGCGCCTCCGCGACCAGTTCGCCCGTCTCGATGAACCGGTCGAGGTACGTCCGGACCTTCGACGGCTCGAGCGCCGCACCCGCACGCGAAGAGAGTCTCGTGACGGACGGGTGCAGTGCACCCGCGAGTCTGAGCACCGTCTGGCGCAACACCGACGGCCAGATGGCCAGCACCGTCACCACCCCGAGCAGGACGACCCCGACGGAGACGAGGCCGAGCACGAGCCGGAGGAGCCACGCCGGGACCGGTTGCGTCGCCATGACGACGAACAGGCCGACGACGGCGACTACCCCCGACGCGACGACGCCGAGGAACCCGGAGACGGTCGTGGCGAGCAGTATCCGTTCGAGCGACACATCGGAGTACCGTGAGACCACGTACGCGATGACCGCCGGGCCGCTGGCCGACCCGAGTGGGAGCACCTGCTTGACGACCGACGACGAGAGGTACAGCACCGCGAACTGGCGGGCCCCTGGCGCGTTCGGGACCCGGTGGACGAGCGCGTAGACGGACAGCGTCCACGCGATGATGGAGAGGGCGCTGGCGACGACCGCCAGCGCGAACAGCTGCAGGTCGGCGGCGAGCACCCTGGAGACGACCGTCTCCCAGCCGACGCCGACCGCGAGGATGGCGAGGACGCTCACGCCGACGCCCACGCCGACGGCCAGTTCTCGCCGCTCCATACCTCTTCACTCGTGCGTCCGACACAAGAGCGCACCGCAGTCGGCCCGCGACCGGTTCAAACGTGCTCGTCGAGGAACTCGGCGACCGCGCCGTAGGCCGTTATCTTGTTCTCGAGTTTCGAGAGGCCGTGGCCCTCGTCGTCGAAGATGAGTTCGCGGACGGGGACGCCCTGTTCCCGTGCCACCTCGACGATCTGGTGTGCCTCGCCGACGGGGACGCGCGGGTCGTTCTCGCCGTGGATGACGAACAGCGGCGACCGGATGCGCTCGATGTTGTTCGTCGGCGAGATGGATTCGAGGAACTCGCGGTCGTCCTCGAGGCTGCCGTACTCGGCCTCGCGGAGCTTTCGCCGCCAGTCGCCCGTGTTCTCGAGGAACGTCACGAAGTTGGCGATGCCGACGACGTCGACGCCCGCCGCCCAGCGGTCGGGGTACTCGGTCAGGCAGGCCAGCACCATGAATCCGCCGTAGGAGCCGCCCATTGCGACGAGTCGGTCGTCGTCGACCGCCGGATGGTCGGCCAGCCAGTCGATGCTGGCCTCGATGTCGGCCACCGAGTCCATCCGGTTGCGCACGTCGTCGAGGTGGCTGTACGCCTTCCCGTACCCCGACGACCCGCGGACGTTCGGTTCGAAGTAGCCGTAGCCACGGTGCAGGAAGTACTGCTTGACCGGGTTGAACGACGGTCTGCGCTGTGACTCGGGACCGCCGTGGATGGAGACGATGACCGGCACCTGCTCGTCGGTGGCGTGGGCCGGCAACGTCAGGAAGCCCGGCACCTCCAGGCCGTCGAAGCTCTCGACGTGGACCAGGTCGGGTTCGCGGAACGTCGACTCGGGGATGCCGGCCGTCGCCGCGTACGTCCAGCGCTCGGTCTCGCCCGTCTCCGTCTCGACGACGTAGACGTTCGCGTTCACCGCCGCGCCCGTCGCCGTGATGGCGAACTGCTCGGCGTCGGGCCCCCACGAGACGCCGCCGGCGATGCCCTCTGGCAGGTCCGGCGACGGGTGCGTCTCGTAACTGGTCGGGCCGGTGAACTCGCCGACGGTGAGTTCGGTGTAGCCCTCGACGTTGCGCGAGAAGACGAACCGCCCCGTCTCGTCGTCGAGCGCGACCCCGTCGACGTTCCACTCGCCGCCGTCGGCGACCGTCTCCAGGTCGTGCGTGTCGAGGTCGAGTCGTGCGAGATAGAGCGTGTCCGAGCCCTCGTCGGTGCAGACGTAGAGCGCGTCGCCCGCCGGCCCCCACGACGCGCTGTAGTAGCGGACGGTCCCCTCGTGGGGTGTCACGTGGTCCAGGTCACCGGTGTCGAGGTCCAGCACGTAGAGGTCCTGGTCGAAGTTCGAGTACGCCTGCGAGACGAGGAGTCGGTCGTCCCCGGGACTCCAGCCACCGACGGTCAGCCAGCCGTCGCCCTCGTGGACGAGTTCGGCGTCGTTGCCAGTCTCGTCGCGGCCCTGGACGTACACGTCGAAGACTGCCTCGTCGCGCCGGTTCGACGTGAACGCGAACCGCTCTCCGTCGTGACTCCAGCCGCCCCACTGGTGCTTGGCGTCGGGGTGCTGGGTGAGTTCGAGCATCTCGCTCCCGTCGCCGGACAGCCTGAAGAACTGCTCGCGCTCGTTGCCGCCCTGGTCCATCCCGTAGACCAGTTCGTCGTTCTCGGGCGACCACGACGCGAACGTGACGCGTTCGTCCTCGAAGGTCCGCTGGTCGGGCCACTCGCCCGGTCCGTCCATCGTCCAGACCTGCGGGACGCCCGTCGTGTCCATCAGGAACGAGACGCGCTCGCCGTCGGGCCCGACGGAGCAACCGCTCGCGCTCCTGATGTGGAGGTACCGCTCGATGTCGTGTTGCATACGGGAAGTGGTGGGCGGCACGGACCTAAGACGTTCGGGTGTCGGTGCGAACCTTCTTGCACTCCCGAACGGACAGTCGAGTATGCGCCTTGCTCTCATCGCACACGACGAGAAGAAACCGGACGTCGTCTCGTTCGCCCGGAACCGGCGGGACGACCTCGAACGGTTCGACCTGGTCGCCACGGGGACGACCGGCAAGCGACTCACCGAGGAGACGGGACTGGCCGTCGAACGGAAGCAGTCCGGCCCCATCGGTGGCGACATGCAGATCGGTGCCGAGATAGCCGACGAGGCCTGCGACGGCGTGGTTTTCCTGCGCGACCCGCTGACCGCACAGCCACACGAACCGGACATCTCGGCGCTGTTGCGCATCTGTGACGTGCACGAGATACCGCTGGCGACGAACCTCGCGAGCGCGGACGCCGTGCTGGACGAACTGGTCGACCAGTTGGACGGGACTGCGTAGCCGTCAGCGCTCGACGGCGTCGGACGGGTCGACCACCTCGCCCGTGTCCGGGTACACCCCGACCCTGTCACACAGGTCGTAGAGCGGACACGCCTCTGGGTCGTCGAGACACGCCGGTTTCCTCGCGGTACAGTACTCCCGCCCGAACTGTATCATCGCCGTGTGGCCGAAGCCGCACTTCTCCGGCGGGACGGCAGCCTCCAGCGCCTCGCGGACCTCCTCGTGGTCGGCGTCCGGGGGTGCGAGGCCCATCCGTCGGGCGATGCGGTGGACGTGCGTGTCGACGGGAAAGACGCCGCCGCGGCCGCCCGAGAACAGCAACACGCAGTCGGCGGTCTTCGGGCCGACGCCCTTGACCGAGAGGAGGGTCTCGCGGACCTCGTCGGGGTCGCCCTCCACGACGTACTCGTCGAAGGCGGCGGTCGACCCGAACTCGTCGAGGACCCACGCGGCGGCGGCGCGGATGACCTCGGACTTCTGGTTGTACAGACCCGCCGAGGCGATGGTCTCGGCCAGTTCGTCGTGAGTCGCACCGGCCAGCGACTCGGCCAGGTCGTCCGCCGGGCCGTACCGGGCCAGCAGGTCGTCGTGGGCGGGTTGGCTGGCCACGTCGCTGGTGTTCTGGCTGAGGATGGTGCGGACGAGGCACTCGAAGCCGTCCTGCCCGCCGTAGGCCTTCTGCCAGTACAGTTCGCCGAGGTGGTCGACGACCGCCTCGGCGCGCGTCTCGGCCTCGCCGGGGGCGAACTCGGCGGCGACGCCGCCACCGCCCGACCCGCCGGAGATGTTCTCGGCTGGCTCGTCGTCTGGCATGCGTGGCCCTTGGGAACGAAGGGTGAAAACCGACGCGGGCCAGCCACGATGGCCGGCGGCGCGTCCGGGCAGTGGTGTGACGGTCGACGGGCGGGAGCGTCACTCGACGGTCAGGGTCACGGTCGCGTCGGCGCCGTCGGCGAGTGCGGCGACGAGGTCGCGGTCGAACCCCTCGGCGGCGAAGGGGGCGGCGAGCAAGACGGTCCGGTCGTCCACGTAGTCGGAGGTGCGCCCGACCATGCTCGTGTCGCTCGTGAACTCGAGGTCGGGGTGACCGAGGCCGGTCACCGAGTCGCTGTGGCCCCCGGCTTCGACGGTGCAGGTGATGCGTGCGCCCCGTTCCCTGCAGGCGGCGACGAACTCGTCGTCGAAGTCCGCGGGGCTCCGGTCGGCGTCGACGGCGAGGATGCAGTCGCCGGCGGGCGTGAGAAAGTCCTCTGTCGTCACTTCGAACGTGCTGGCGTGGTCCGCAGACACGTTCTCGTGGCCGCGTGCGTGGATGACCTCGTCCATCACCCGGTCGTATCCGACGACGGGATTTAGTCCTCGCGGACGACGGTGACGGTGACCGCCCCGCAGTCGCACTCGTAGGCGCGACGGACGCCACCAGCGGTCGACATCGTGAGCATCAACTGGTCGGCGTCGAGGAGCTGGTCACAGCCTTCACAGGCCGCGGTTAGCTGGTCGAGCATACTCACCAATCTGTTCCCATCCCTTATCAACCACCGCCAACCGCACGGTGAAAGTGAAAGTGGAGGCGGTTCGGTCGTGCCGGGCCAGTCACAAGAACTTTCGTCGTAGCGGTCGGTGATTTCGCACGTATGCCGAGTCAGTGGCAGGGCGGACGGGTCGTCTCCACTTTCGACGACCGACCGCCAGCAGTCGAGTCGTGGGAACCGGTGGTGGTGCCCGGGCGTCCCGAGCGGTTCGCGGGTCGGGACGCCGTCGCGTATCGACTCCGGTTCGGCGACCCGCGGGCGAACCCTGCCCAGCGGGCGTTGCTGGACTTCCGTGGCCTGTACGGTCGCGCCAGAATCTGGCTCAACGGCCGCCTCCTCGGGGACCATCGGGAGTACTTCGCGCCGGCGATGTTCGAGTTCGAACCCGAGGCCGAGAACGAACTCGTCGTGGAGTGTCACCGGCCGACCGACGGTTTCGGCGGCATCTACGAGACGGAACAGGTTCGCGACGAACTCGCGGTCCCGGGCATCTGGTGGGGCGTCCACCTCAGACTCCGGCCACCGACGTTCCTCCGGGACCTCGTGGTGAACCCACGGACGACCCCCGACGACGGTGCCATCGACGTGGCGGTGACGGTCGACGCCGCGGAACGCGTCGACGAACCGATCACGCTCTCGCTCCGACCGAAGGACTTCCGTGGCGGCGGCGCGATGGAGCGCCAGCGCATCGACGCGACGCCGGGCGAACGCATCACGGTGACGCGGACGCTCTCGCTCGACGACCCCTCGCTGTGGTGGCCCCGGAACCACGGCGACCAGCATCGCTACGTCGTCCGGGCGATGTTCCGCGACCACGAACTGAAGACGACGACGGCCCTGCGGACCGTCGAGTACGGCGACGACGGACTGTTCGTCAACGGCTACCGCGTCCGTGCACGCGGGGTGAACGTCCTGCCCAGCGAGGACCTGCTGGGCGACTTCGAGCGATGCGTCGACGCCGGGTTCACCCTCGTTCGTGCGCACGCCCACGTCGCACACTCGGACTTCTACGACGCCGCCGACGAGGCGGGCGTGCTGGTCTGGCAGGACCTGCCCCTCACCGGCGACGCGTCGGTCGACCCCGCCCGTGGACGGGCGGTCGCTCGCGCGCTCGGGAACGCGTACGACCACCACCCATCGGTGGCGCTGTTCGGCGTCCACGACGACCCCACCGACCCGTTCCCGACGCGACTCGGCGACGACCGACTCGACCGACTGCGTATCCGGCAGCAGGTCGAGGCCGAAACCGACGGGGAGATTCGAGCGACGGCGGAGCAGATTGCGGCAGCGCTCCCGCCCGACCGGCCGGCCTTCCCCGTGTGCGGTCCGCCGGGGACGGACCCCGACGCGACCCACCTCTATCCCGCCTGGACCTACGGTGACGAGTCGACCATCGACTGGCTCTGCGAGTCGTATCCCGAGTTCTGTCGGGTCGTCACGGAGTTCGGTGCGGGGTCGCTCACCGAGCGGGGAGCCGACCCGACCGGCCTCGACAGGGTGGTCCACGACGCCGTCGTCGATAGCGAGGCCCCGGACGACTCGCAGGCGATGCAGGCACGACTGTGCAAGCGCGTCGCCGAGTCGCTCCGACTCCACGGTGCCGACGTGCTGGCGATGGCCCGCCTCCGCGACGGCTACGACGGTGGCGGGATGGGCATCCTCGACGCGGCAGGCGAGCCGAAACCGGCGTTCGAGGCGCTGTCGACCTCACTCCGGCCGGTCGTCCCGGTACTCGACGGCCCGGCGGAACCGGGCAGCAAGGCCGACGTCGTTCTGGTCAACGACGCGCCAGCACGGGTCGAGGGGACGGTCCACTGGCCGGCCGGCGGCGACGAGTCCTCGGCCCCCGTCGTCGTCCAACCAGGGGCACGCGACCGGGTGGGCCAGGCCGTGGTCCCGACCGACGGTACGGACCTCGAACTCACCTTCGAGACCGGGACGTCCGCCGTCACGAACCGGTATCGTTTATAAGCACACCACCCACCCTTGGTAGTCGTTTACACGGCTATACTGCCCTCCGTCGCCCGGTTTCGACAGTTCGAGTAATCGGTACATTTAAATTACATCGGGTGGTAGTTGGGGGTACCAGAACGCCACCGGTGTTCCGGTAGCATCGTTAGCCGACCAGAATGACACGGAATCTTGTCCCCGAGAGGTCGCAGGTTGACAGCGATTGCTACCGCCCGGTGCGGGACGGAATCGAGGTACGAATACAACTATGGCAGAATCGATAGACACATCCAAGAACGTAGAACTAACCGAAGACGACCTGCAGAACAAATCCAAAGGACAGCTCATCAAACTCGCAGGGCAACTTCGGGACCGACGTAACGACCTGAACCAGATGGCTTCTGAACGCGCGTCCTCGCGCGACGACCTCAACGCGAAGACTCGCGAGAAGGTCGACGAAGCACAGGAACACCGCGAGAAGCGCGACGAACTCAACGAACTGGTCCAGGAGCACAAGCAAAAGCGCAACGAGCTCAACGCCGAGGCCAACGAGCTCTTCGACAAGGTCGAGAAGATGAAGTCCGACCTCGAGCTCGACGACGGGACGGACCTCGAACAGCTCGAGAGCGAGATAGAGGACCTCGAGTTCAAACAGCAGACCGAGGTCCTCTCGGCCGAGGAGGAGCGCGAACTCATCGAGAAGATCGAGGCCAAGCGCGAGGAGTACCAGAGCCGCAAGGAGAAGATGGGCCAGAACGAGGACCTCGACGACCTCGTCGAGGAAGCCGAAGAGGTCCGCTCCGAAGCCTCCCAGCACCACCAGAAGGTGACCGAACTCGCCGACAAGGCCCAGGAACACCACAACCAGATGATCGAGGCCTACCGCGAGGCCGACGACATCCGTGACGAGGCCGACGAGATGCACGAGAAGTTCGTCGACGCCCAGGAGGCGGCCGACCGTCACCACGAGGACTTCGTCCGCGTCCAGAAGCGCCTCCGCGAACTGGACAAGCAGGAGGAGGAGAAGAAGCAGTCCAGCCGCGACCAGAAGCGCAAGGAAGCCGAGGAGGAAGCCGAGGAGATCTACCAGCGCTTCAAGGAGGGCGAGACCCTCGACACCGAGGACCTCATGAAGCTCCAGAAGGCGGGCCGTCTGTAGTCGTTTTCTCTCCGTTTCGTCCGCTGTCCCCGGAGACACGTCTGTCGGCGCAACGGCTTTGGGTCACTTGACCGAACGAGAAGCCATGGGGATAGCGACTCGGCTCCTACGGTTCGTCCTGACCGTCGTCGGCGCAGTCGTCGGCTTCGCCCTCGGCTGGTACCTGTTCAGACGCTTGCCGGAGACGGCCTTCGGCACGCTCGACGTGTTACTGATAGTCGTCACGACTGCACTCGTCGCCCAGCTCGGCGGCCGAATCGCGACGGCCGCGCTCCCCGAGTACAACGTCGCGGAGGTCGCCGTCGAGGGAGCGATAACCCGGGACGGCGGGGGGACGTTCCCCCGTGGACCGATGGGTACGACGGCGGACGAGATCGTCGAGCAGATTGACCGTGCCGACGAGGACGACGCCGTCGACGCCCTGCTCGTCCGACTCAACACGCCCGGCGGCGAGGTGGTCCCGAGCGACGACATCAGGCTGGCGGCCGAGCGGTTCGACGGCCCGACGGTCGCGTACTCGACGGACGTCTGTGCCAGCGGGGGCTACTGGATCGCCAGTGGGTGTGACGAACTGTGGGCGCGGGACGGCACGCTCGTCGGGAGCATCGGCGTCCGGCTCGGCGCCCTCAACGTGAAGGAACTCGGCGACCGGCTCGGCGTCTCCTACGACGAGTTGACCGCCGGCGCGTACAAGGACGCCGGGTCGCCGTTCTCGGAGTTCACGGAGGCAGACCGCGAGTACCTGCAGGGGCTGGTCGACCAGTGGTACGACGAGTTCGTCGACGTCGTCGCCGACGGGCGGGAACTGGACGCGGCGACGGTCCGGGAGACGGAGGCCCGCGTCTACCTCGGCAAGGAGGCGCTCGACCTCGGTCTCGTCGACGACCTCGGCACGCGGACGGCCGTCGAGGAGCGCGTCGAGTCGTTGCTCGACGAGTCGGTCACCGTCGAGGAGTTCCGGCCCCACCGTGGCCTGCGGAGCCGTCTGCAGGCCGGGGCGACGCAGGTCGCGTACGCCGTCGGGGCGGGCTTCGGGAGCGTCGTCGGTGGCGACGAGGACGTGAAACTCCGACTCTGACGCACGGCAGTTTTTTATTCCCGCCGATGCTCGCTACACGTAGTGGCCACCCTGGTTGTCTGTGTCGACCGGACCGACGACGTCGGACGCAAGACCGGGCTCGAAACGCCAGTCATCGGATGGGAGGCCGTGCGGTCCCTGGTCACCGACATCGGACTCGCGGACCCGGAGGATTCGAGCGTCAACACGCTCCTGGAGACGCTACGGGTCGCACGCGACCTGCGCGACGCGGACGAGGAGACGGTCGTCGCCGTCGTCTCGGGCGCGAGCGACTCCGTCGTCGGTGCCGACCGGGCCGTCGGCCGCCAGCTCGACGACCTCATCGACGCGTACGACATCGAGTCGGCCGTCGTGGTCCTCGACAGTGCCGAGGACGAGCGCCTCGTGCCCGTCGTGGAGTCCCGACTCCGCGTCGACAGCGTCGACCGCGTCGTCGTCAGACAGGCCAGGGACCTCGAGTCGACCTACTACCTGCTGAAGCAGTTCCTCGCCGACGAGGAACTCCGTCACACCGTACTGGTGCCGCTGGGCGTCGCGCTCGTCGCGTTCCCGGTGCTCGCCCTCTGGCGTGGGCCGGCCATCGGTGCGGCGACCATCACCGCCATCGTCGGCGTGTTCCTCCTCTACAAGGGGTTCGCCGTCGACGACCTGCTCCGCGACCTGACCCAGCAGACGCGGCGGGCGCTGTACTCCGGGAACGTCTCGGTCGTCACCTACGTCGTCGCGGCCGGACTGACGATGGTCGGACTGTTCCTCGGCGCACTCGGCGTCTCGACCCCGCCGGTTCCCGAGGGGGTCCTCATCCCGACCATCGAGTTCGTCTTCTACGCCGTCCCGTGGCTGGCGATGGCCGGCGTCACGGCGAGCGTCGGCCGCCTGCTCGACGAAGCGATCGGCACCGACGAGGTGCCACGGGCGTCGTTGAACATCCCCTTCCTGCTCGTCTCGGTCGGACTCGTCGTGCGCGGGTTCGCGGCGTACTTCCTCGAACGAGCCGGGTTCATCGAACCGCTCTCGATTCCGAGCGTCACCGTCGGTACGACCGGCATCGGCCCCGTCGTCCTCGACGCGGGGGAACGACTCGCTGCGTTCGTCGTCCTCGCGGTGGTGCTCGCGCTCGTCGGCGTCCGCGTCGCGGCCGTACTCTCCAGCAGCGACATCGAGGAGGCCGAGGCCGACATCGAGCACGGTTCGTAGCACGTTTATCGTCCGGCACGCTAACCGGCCTATGACAGAGACCGGTTCGTGGGTGAGTCTGTTCTCCGGCGGGAAGGACTCGTCGTGGGCGCTGTACCGCGCGCTGGAGGAGGGACTCCCCGTCTCGCATCTGCTGACGGTCCACCCCGAGGGCGAGTCGTACATGTACCACGTCCCTGCCACGGACCTCACGTCGCTGGCGGCCGAGAGCATCGGCATCGAACACGTGAACGTCACGCCGGCGGACTTCGACGCGATGGCCGCCGAGGACGCCGGGGAACAGGGCGACGCCGAACTGGAACCGCTGGAAGCGGCGCTCTCGGGGTTACGCGACGAACTGGCTGGCGGCCTCGCGGGCGTCACGGCGGGTGCCATCGAGAGCGAGTTCCAGACGTCCCGCATCGAGGCGATGGCCGACCGCCTCGGGGCGGACGTGTTCGCGCCACTCTGGCAGGAGGACCCGGCCGACCTCGCGGACGCGATGCTCGGTGCCGGCTTCGAGATAACCATCCTGCAGGTGGCCGCCCACGGCCTCGACGAATCGTGGCTCGGCCGCACCCTCGACGCCGACGCGGTCGCCGAGTTGCAGGCCCTGCACGAGGAGTACGGCGTCCACGTCCTCGGTGAGGGTGGCGAGTTCGAGACGTTCGTCACCGACGGGCCGCACATGGACCGACCGATAGAACTCGAGTACGAGGCCGTCTGGGAGGGGACCCGCGGTCACCTCGACGTCACGGACGCCCGACTCGGGTGACGAAACAGGCGCGCCGTCTCCCACTGCGGTTTTTGGCCCAGCTTTTCGGTTTTTTGACCCAGCTTTTTCGAGGCGCGCGTGCGAGCGTCTGCGAGCACGCACGCCGAGGAAAAAGGGGGTTCCCGAGACGTTCGTCACCGACGTCGCGGACGCGGCCCGCCGGTACCCTCACTCGTCGAGCGACGGCGGTCCGACCGGGTCGATGCCCCGGTCGGACACGAACGACTGCAGGAACGAGGCCCGGTCGGCTATCTCGTCGGGACTGTGCGAGTCGGTGCCGACGGTGACGGCGACGTCCCGGGCCAGCAGTTCGTCGAGGAACGTCTCGTCGGGGTGGACCACCTGCTCCTCGCGCAGGGCGCGGCCGGCGTTTATCTCCGGGACGGTACGGGAGTCCGCGAACGCCTCGGCCGCCCGCCGGTAGTGGTCGACGGTCGCCCGGCCACGCAACTGTGGCGTCCGCTCGAACAGGTCGGGGTGGGCGGCGACGTCGAACAGTTCCGACTCGGCGAGGGCGACGAGGTTGTCGAAGTACCGGTCGACGAACGCGTCGAGTTCGGCGTCGGATAGCCCCTCGAACTGCCGGGGCGACTGGACGTTGTACTCGCCGACGCCGTGGACGCTGCCGATGGCGTAGTCGAAGTCCACGTCGCCGAGGAACGACCGGATGTCCGCCTCGTCCCGCGGGTCGTAGTCCATCTCGACGGCGTCGTACACCGTGACGTCGGCGCGTTCGCGGAGTCGCTCGATGCCGTGGCGCCGTCGCTCGTAGGTCCTGTCGAGGTTGAACCCGAAGACAGCGCGGACGTCCTGCATGGGGTCGCGACTGGAGACGTTGCAGTGGTCGGCGAACCCGACGGCGTCGAGGCCCGCGTCGGCGGCGGCCCGGACCATGCGAGAGAGGAACCCGCCGTCCGAGTAGTTGGAGTGGACGTGGAAGTCGTGCACGGACGACCCTACGTGTCCACGGGGAAAGGCGTACTGGGACTGGGTCAGTGGCCGTTCGATATCTGGGTGTGCGCGCCGATGAGCGCGCCGGCGAGGTCGAGGTTGTCGAGGTGGGTCTTCTCGTCGATGATGGAGTTCCGGATGTCGGACTCGACGATGGTCGCCTCGGGGAAGATGACGGAGTTGTCGACGTGGGTGTCGACGAGTTCGGCGTCGGCCATCACGTGTACGTTCTCGCCGAGGGTGGCGTTCTCGAGGGTCGCGGACTCGGCGACGTGGTTCTCGCCGCCGAGGTACCACGCGACGGCGTCGAGGTACGACGCGGGCGTCCCGATGTCGAACCACGCACCCTCGAAGGTGAACGCGTACGTCGGCCGGCGGTCCTGGAGCCACTGGACGAACCAGCCCGGTTCGTCGGGGTTGTTGTCGCCGGCGAGGTACTCCTCCAGGAGTCCGACGGACTCGGCCGTGAACCCGTAGCAGGCGATGGAGACGAGCGTGCTGTTCGGGTCGTCCGGTTTCTCCTGGAAGTCGACGACCCGGTCGCCGTCGAGTTCGACCAGTCCGTAGGACTTCGCAAGTTCCTTCGACCCGACGTCGTACGCCGCGATGGTGGGGGCGTCCCTGGCCTCGAAGAAGTCGACGAACGCACTCACGTCGAAGCTGATGAGGTTGTCACCCGCGATGACGAGCAGGTCCTCGTCGACGCCCTCCCGGTCGACGAGCTGTGCGAGCGCCCCGATGACCCCGAACTTCTCGTCCTCCTCGGTCGTCTCCTCGACCGAGAGGCGGGGCTTCTCGAACTCGCTCGCTTCGAGGTGTGTCTCGAACTCGTCGGCGAAGCGCTCGTTCGTGCTGACGAACACCTCGTCGATGCGGTCGTCACGCTCGAGTTCCCCGAATATCTGGTCGATGACCGTCGAGTCGCCGACGGGGAGGAACATCTTCGGTCGATGTTTCGTGATCGGCCAGAGACGCGTGGCGTACCCCCCGGCGAGGACGACTGCTTTCATACCCGCGGCTTCACCAGCCGGTAGTAAGTCCTTTGTCTTTTTTGACGACGAGTCGACCGGTCCCGGAAAGACGTTTATCCGACGCGCTCGGAGGTGCGGTATGCGCGAGGCTGACGAGACGACCCGTCGACGGATGACCGACCGCCTTCGAGACGAAGCCGCGACGCCGAGCACGCTGGCGGCGGAGTTCGAGGTGACGGCCGGTACCGCCCTCGGGCACGTCGAACACATCTCCCGGTCCCTCGAACCGACAGACGAAGAGCTCCTCGCCGCCCCGCCGGAGTGTCGCGACTGCGGGTTCACCGACTTCGACGACCTCCTGAACCGACCGTCGCGCTGTCCGGCGTGCAAGAGCGAGGCCGTCACCGAACCGACGTTCGTCGTCGAGTGACCACACCCACGTGGCCGAACGGGTAACGAGGGAGTCGGAGTCACCCGCGTCTCGGCACCGACCGTCGGACGTCGGCGTGCGAACGGACGGTCAGAACTCGACGTTCGACGTCGAGGCGAGGTCCGCCGGGTCCGATTCGAGTCCGCCCTGCCGGACGAAGGCGTAGCCGTCGTCGTCGAGGTAGACGACCCCGTCGTCGACCGTCACGTCGAGTCCGTTCAGGTACGCCCCCTTGCAGGGACCGTAGGTGCAACGGCCGGTGTCTGCGTCGAACATGGCACCGTGGTTCGCACAGACGAGTTCGCCGTCGCGAACGGGGGCACCGGACCCCTTGTCGAGTTTGATGTGGGTCAGGTGCTGGCAGTAGTTCAGCCAGGCTACCACCTCGTCGTCCTCCTGGACGAGGACCGCCTCGCGTTCCTCGTCCGTCTCCTCGTCGCGGACGGTGACCAGCAGGGTCGTGTCCGTCGGTACCGCCTCGACCGGCGCGATCCGTCGGTCCGGGTCCATCGTCCCTCCGTATCCGCGCCGACGGTTTGAACGACTCGGTCGACGCCAGGGTGTACGCTTATGGCGTCGGCGACTGCCGTGTGACCTATGGCCGAGTTACTCATCTACGGGTCCTACGGGTACACGGGGCGACTCGTCGCCCGCCAGGCCACCGTCGACGGACTCGACCCGATACTCGCCGGCCGGACCGCCGGGTCGGTCCACGAGCAGGCCCGCGAGTTGGCCTGCCGGTCGCGGGTGTTCGAAGCCAGGAACCCGGACACGGTCGCCGACTACCTCGAGTGCGTCGACGTGGTTCTCAACTGCGCCGGGCCGTTCGTCCACACTGCCGACGCGTTCGTCGAGGCCTGCATCGAGACCGGGACGCACTACCTCGACATCACGGGTGAGTGGCAGGTGTTCCGTGACGTCGCCGCGCGCGACGACGATGCCGCCGACGCCGGCGTGATGCTCCTGCCCGGCGTCGGCTTCGACGTCGTCCCGTCGGACTGCCTCGCGGCGCACCTCCACGAGCGCCTCCCGAGCGCGACCGACCTCACGCTCGCGCTGGGCAGCCTCGGCGCTACCTCCCACGGGACCGCCACGACGTTCGTCGAGCACATCGGTGAGAACGGCGTCGTCCGCGAGGACGGCGAACTCGTCGAGGTACCCATCGCACACGACGACCGCGAGATACCGTTCAGCTACGGCGACCGGACGACAATGACGATTCCATGGGGTGACGTCGTCACGGCATACTACTCGACGGGCATCCCGAACGTCACCGTCTACTCCGAGACGCATCCGAAGACCGTCGCGCGACTCCGACGTCTCCGCCCGATACTCCCCCTCCTCGGGACCGCCCCGGCCCAGCGCGTGCTGAAGTGGCTCGTCGACTGGCGCGTCGACGGCCCGGACGAGGACCAGCTCGAAGAGGGGTCAGCCGAACTGTGGGGCGAGGTGACCGACGGCGACCGGACCGTCGTCTCTCGCGTCCAGACCCCGAACCCGTACGCGCTGACGCGAGACACGGCGTTGCGAGTCGCCAAGAAGGCCCTCGGCGGCGACGCACCGGTCGGCTTCCAGACGCCGTCGAACGCGTACGGGGCCGACCTCGTACTCGAACTCGACGGCGTCGAGCGCGTGGACGTGGGTGGAGGTTAAGTAGGAAGCCGGGGCCAACGGCGGCGTGCGCTGACCTGCGCCGCACACGGGACAGCGGTCGTGCGACGAGTCCGTGTGTGTCTCCGCTTCACTCGTCGCCTGTTCGCCACTCGCGCCACGTCGGCTTCCCGGTCGGTCGACGGCCACTCACTCCGGTTCGTCCGGCGTCCCGGCACCGGTTCCGGCGTTCGACGACTCGCCCTCCCCCAGGCGCTCCCCGTCGTAGTAGCGACGCTCCACGAGTTCGTCGAACCGGCTGGCGAGCAGGTCGGTGACGGGGCCGCCGCCGACGTCCATCCCGTCGACGGTCGCCACCGGCCGGAGTTCCCACGTCGTGTTCGTCAGGAACGCTTCGTCCGCCTCCCGGACGTCTGACGGCTCGTAGCGGCCGTCCCACACCGGGAAGCCCTCCTCCCGGGCGAGGTCGAGGACCACCGACCGGGTGATGCCCGGCAACAGCGCAAGTTCCGCGCTCGGCGTGTGCAGGCCGCGCTCGTCGACGAAGAAGAGGTTGCTCGCCGCACCTTCGGCGACGACGCCCGACTGGTCCCGCAGCAACGCCTCGTCCGCGTCGCCGACGAGTTCGTTACGAGCGAGGATACTGTTCAGGTAGTTGTGGGTCTTCGCGTCCGGTGGGAACGCGTTGGCCGGGGGTTTGCGCGTCTTCGTGGTCTGGACGACGGCCGGACCGTCCCAGACAGGGCGACTCCCCAGCCCACCGCGTGGAAGCGGTTTCACGTACACGACCACGGTCGGGTCGACGTCGGGATTCGCTGTCAGCGTCCCGGGCTGGACGCCCCGCGTCACGGAGAGTTTGACGTAGGCGTCGTCGAAGTCGTTGGCCGCGAGCGTCTCGTCGATGCGGCGGCGGAACGTTTCGTCCGGGATGCCGTGGTCGAGCGAGAGCGTCTCGCAGGTCCGGGCGAGTCGCTCGAGGTGGGCCTCCCGGGCGAAGACGTCGCCGCCGTAGGCACGCATCGTCTCGAACGCGCCGTCGCCGTACTGGAATCCGCGGTCGCGGACGCTCACCGTCGCCTCGTCGGCCGGAACCAGGTCACCGTCTACGTTGTACTGCATCTGTCGAGGAAGTTCGCGACGATTCGTTTGCCGATCCGGAGCGAGAGAGCCGACCCGTCTTCCGGGTGGTCCGCCTCGCCGGTGAGGATGCTCTCGGGGTGGAACTGGACGCCCACGTGTGGTCGCGTCCGGTGTCTGACGGCCATGAGCACGCCCCGTTCGTCGTCGGTGGTGGCGGTCTCGTCGAGCGATTCCGGGAGGTGCTCCCGGGCGACGGCCAGGGAGTGGTAGCGCCCGACACGGATGCGCTCGGGGAGGCCGGCGAAGACGCCGTCGCCGTCGTGGGTCACCACGGAGGGTTTGCCGTGGACCACCGTCGGTGCGTTCTCCACCGGCGCGCCGTTGGCCGCACAGAGCGCCTGGTGGCCGAGACAGACGCCCAACGTCGGGTACGAGAGGTCCCGGAACACCGGTATCGAGACGCCCGCCTCGTCCGGCGTCCCCGGACCCGGTGAGACGACGATGCCGTCCGGGTCGAGACGCCGGATCTCGTCCACGTCGACGGCGTCGTTGCGTCTGACGAGCACGTCGTCGGCCAGTTCGCCGACGTACTGGACGAGGTTGTACGCGAACGAGTCGTAGTTGTCGACGACGAGGACGCTAGTCATCGGTCACCTCGGCGTCGGCGACGGAGAGTGCAGCCCGGTCGCCGAGTGCCTCGTCGACGGCCCGAACCAGCGCTCGCGCCTTGTCCAGCGTCTCTGCGTACTCCCGTTCGGGGACGGAGTCGTGGACGATGCCGGCGCCGACCCGGAGGTGGTACTCGTCGCCGTAGCGGACGAGCGTCCGGATGACGATGTTCAGCGTCGCCCGGTCGTCGAAACCGAACACCCCGACGCTCCCCGTGTACGGCCCGCGTCGGGTGGCCTCGAGTTCGTCGATTATCTCCATCGTCCGGGGCTTCGGCGCACCCGTGATGGTGCCACCCGGGAACGTCGCCGCGACGACGTCGGCGAGCGTCGCACCCGGACGGAGGTCGCCGACGACGTTCGAGACGAGGTGCATCACCTCCGCGTAGCGGTCGATGCGGCGGTACTCCGCCACCTCGACGCTCCCGTACCTGGCGACGCGGCCGACGTCGTTGCGTTCGAGGTCGACCAGCATCGCGTGCTCGGCCCGTTCCTTCTCGTCGGTGGTGAGGTCGGTCGCCAGCGCGTCGTCCTCCGCCGGTGTCGCGCCACGTGGTCGCGTGCCGGCGATGGGTTCGGTCCGGAGGTGCGTGCCGTCGCGTTCGAGCAGGAGTTCGGGGCTGGCGCTGACGAGGTCGACGCCCGGGAACTCCAGCAACGCGGAGTACGGCGCCGGGTTCACGGCCCGGAGCGCGGCGTATGCCCGTACCGGGTGGACCGCTGCCGGCGCGACGAGTCGCTGGGAGACGTTCGCCTGGAAGGTGTCGCCGTCGTGGACGAATGACTGGACGCGCCGGACGCGCTCGGCGTAGGCGTCCCGTCCGCACTCGCTCTCGAACGTCACGTCGTCGGCCGAGACCGGCGGTTCGGGGACGGCCGGGTCGCCGTCGACGGCCCGGCGCGCCAGTTCCAGTGCCCGGTCGCGACCGCGTTCGAACGCGGCGTCGGCGTCCTCGTCGACCCGGGGACACGCGGTGACGCGGAGCTCGACGTCTCCCTCGCCACGGGGTTCTCGCCACGCCGCGAATCGGTCGTAGACACCGACCTGCAGGTGGGGCAGGCCGCGGTCGTCGACCGCGCCGTCGGGGATGGCTTCGAGTTCGCGGGCGACGTCGTAGGAGAGCCACCCGACCGCACCGCAGGGATAGGGGACGTCGCAGTCGCCACGGACGAGCGTCTCGCCGTCGAGCACGCCCTGGAGCGCGGCGAGCGTCGGTGACGACCCGTCACCCGTCTCGGCCTCGGGATTGACGGTCAGCGCGTCGACCGGGTCGACGGCGAAGTACCCCCAGCCGGACTGACCGCCCGTCGTCTCCAGGTAGGCGTCCCACTCGCCGGTCCGCGCCCGACGGTAGGCGTCGAACGGGTCCGCGACGGTGAGAACCACCTCGACGGGGACACGGGTATCCGCGGGTGCGTCGCTGGCAGTCGAGACGAACCCCTCCCGTGTCGTCACGACGTGGGCGTCTGACATGCGGTGAAGAAAGCGTGGGTGACGTAATCGTCTTGCGGTCTCGCGGCTAGCGGCGCGCCTTCGCCCGCTCGGCCCACTCGTCGACGCGGCCCTCCGCGATCTCGGTCTCTTCGGCGACCGTCTCGATGTCGGCGTCCGCGAGGTCCCCGATGGTCTCGACGCCAGCGTCCTCGAGTCGCTCGGCGTAGGCCGGGCCGATGCCCTTGATGTCCTGGACCGGTCCGAGGTCGTCCTCGGGTTCCGCCTCGGGCTCTTCGTCCTCGGGTTCTGCTTCGGCTTCCTCGGGTTCCGCCTCGACTTCTTCCGGTTCTGCTTCGGCTTCCTCGGGTTCCGCCTCGACTTCTTCCGGTTCCGCCTCCACGTCTGCGTCCTCGGATTCGGCCTCTGGTTCGTCCGGTTCCGCCTCCACCACTGCTGGCTCCTCGGTGTCGTCGCTCGACTCCTCGGGCTCGGTGGTGGTCGATGCCTCTGCCTCGGTGATCGGTGAGTCGTCGCCACCGATTTCGAGCTCGTCGGTCTCGTCCTCGTCGGAACTGTCCTCGTCCGTCGCCGGTTCGTCGGTCGATTCGCGTTCGATAGTCTCGGCCGTCGCGGTCGCCCCACTGGTGTCCACGGTCGCACCCTCGTCAGTCACCTGGTCCGCCGGCTCCGTGTCGACGGACTGCCGTTCCTTCTCGACCGTGACACCGACGTCACGGGACGATTCGGGCTGCGACTCGTCCTTCATTCCCAAGAGCGACTTCAACTTCTTGAGCAGTGCCATGAGGGGACGTATTTACCGATGGTACTTAAACCCGATACCTGTCTTCCAGCCGGTTCCGGAGGGCACTGTTCATCGCGTCGACAGGAGCGTCCCGTCCCGTCCACAGTTCGAACGCCTCCGCACCCTGATAGAGTAACATCCACGCCCCGTCGACCGTCGTCGCGCCGGCGGCCTCGGCGTCGCTGAGCAGTCGCGTCGACAGCGGCACGTACACCGCGTCGAGGACGACCAGTCCCGCGTGGAGCGCGTCTGCGGGCACCGGGGATTCGTCGGCCTCCATGCCGACGCTGGTCGCGTTCACGAGCACGTCGGCGTCGGCGAGCAGCGCGTCGAGTTCGTCGAGTTCGTGGCCGCTCGCGCCCGCGACGTCACCGGCGAGGGCCGTCGCGCGCTCGACCGTCCGGTTCGCGATGGCGACCCTGGCCCCGGCGTCTGCCAGTCCGTGTGCGACGGCCCGGCCAGCCCCGCCGGCCCCGACGACGACGGCGTCCGCGCCGTCGAGGGCTGCCCCACCCTGCGCTTCCAGCGCGCGACGAGCGCCCGCCGCGTCGGTGTTGTGTCCTGTCGGTTCGTCGCCACCGAAGTCGACGGTGTTGACCGCGCCGATTCGCGCCGCCACGTCGTCGACCGTCACGAGGTCCCTGACGGCCTCCTTGTATGGAATCGTGACGTTCAACCCCCTGACGCCGAGGGCACGTGCGCCGTCGATGGCCGTCGCCAGGGCTTCACGCTCCGGTTCGAACGTGACGTACCGGGCGTCGATATCGAGCGCCTCGTACGCCGCCTCGTGCATCGGCGGCGACAGCGAGTGCCCGACTGGATTGCCGACGAGTCCGAACACCTGCATATCGGGACCGGAGGTCGCCGGGGGTGAAAAGTCGTCCGCCGCGCTGGTCGGCGCTCAGTCCTGGGGGTGGACGACGAGGACCGGTTCGTCGATGATTCGCAGGACGCGGTCGGTCGTGCTCCCGAGCAACTGCCCCGTCAGGCTGGACTCGCCGGTCGACGCGATGGCGACGAAGTCGACGTCGTTCTCCTCGACGTACTCTGCGATGCCCTTGCTCGGCGTACCCTTCGCCGCCGTCCGTTCGACGTCGAGGTCCTCGCTGGCGATGTCTTCACATCGCTCTGCGAGTTCGTCGACGTCCTCTCGCGCCCTGTCGAGCAGGCGCTCCACGTAGGCCTGGTCGACGCCGCCGGCGGAGAACGGCCCGGCCTCCCGCCGGACGTCGACGACCGTCAGGAGGTGAAGTGTCGCGCCGTACTGCTCGGCGACGTCGACCGCGGGGGCCGCCGCCGCCGCTGCTGCCTCGCTCCCGTCGGTCGGCAGGAGGACGTTCTCGTAGTCGCCGATGCGCGAACTGCCCACGGGGACGGTCAGGACGTGCCGTTGGGTGCTCCGGAGGACGCGGTCGGTGACGCTCCCGAGGATGCGTTCCCGGACGCCACCGTGCCCGTGACGCCCCATCACGACGACGTCCGCGTCGATGTCGTCTGCGAGGGACACGACGACCGTCGCCGGGTGGCCCGTCGCGACGTGCGTCTCGACGTCGACGTCGGCGTCGGCGGCAAGCGATTCGACGTCGGCGAGGACGGTCTCGGCCTGGGCCTCGTCGAGTTCCCTGTGTACCGCGGCGACGACGTCGACACGGGCGCCGTACGTCGCGGCGACGTCTATCCCCGCCTGTGCGGCCCGTGTGGCGCACTCGCTCCCGTCGACCGCGATGAGGACTCGCTGGAACATGGTTCTCGATGAGGGTTCACCGAGTCGGTACTAAAGTGATACGCAGTGGCCCTGGCGAGGCGTCGGCCGACGCAACCGGAGACCCGAGAAACGACCGTGTAATCGCGTGACAGGGGCTGTTCCGTGAAACCACAAGCGTTACCTACGCCTTGACGAACCGTTGGTGTATGTTGAAGGATCGGCTCCAGCACCCGCTGGCCGCCCTCGTCTTCGCCGCGCTACTCACGGTCCCGTGGGTGGCCGTCGAGTTGCTGGGTGGCCCGGACTTCGTCGGCCTCTCTCCCCTCCAGACAGTCGCAGTGAGTGGTCTCTCGGTGCTCGGCGCGTCGTTCATGCTCGCGTGGGGCGCCGAGACGGCGGAGAAGGACGTCCCGCGGGCGTTCGCCATCGCAGTCCTCGCCGTGCTCGCGGTCGCCCCGGAGTACGCGGTCGACGCGCTCTACGCCTTCGGTGCCGGTGACGGTGGTGCGACCACAGCGGCCTGTGAACAGTTCAGCAAACAGGCCATCGAGACCGCCGAGGACGGCACCGTCGCGGCCGCCTGCCACGACGCGAACCTCGCCGTCGCGAACATGACGGGTGCGAACCGCATCCTCATCGGCCTCGGCTGGTCCGGTATCGCACTGTTCACCGTCTACCGGGCCCGCAGTTCGAGGGACCCCGCAGTGAGCGAGAAGGACGGCTTCCTCGCGGATTCCGTCTCGCTGGACCGCGACCTCGGACTCGAGGTCGTCTTCCTCCTCGCCGCGACCCTCTTCGCGTTCCTCGTGCCCCTGAACGGCGGCATCGGAATCGCCGACACCGTCGTCCTCCTCGGCATCTACGTCGCCTACATCGCCATCATCGTCCGTGGCGACGTCGAGGAACACGAGGAGCAGGTCGGGGTCCCCGCCTACCTGCAGGAACTCCCGTTCGTCTTCCGCGCGCTCTCCTCGGTCGCCCTGTTCCTCTACTCGGGCCTCATCATCTACACCGCCGTCCACCCCTTCGCACACGGCCTCGAAGTGCTCGGGGAGGCAGCAGGCATCCCGCCGTTCTTCATGATACAGTGGATCGCTCCGCTCGCCTCCGAGAGCCCGGAACTCATCGTCGTCGCCTACCTCGTGAACAAGGCGCGCTCGACCGCCGGGTTCAACGCGCTCATCTCCTCGAAGCTGAACCAGTGGACGCTCCTCATCGGGACGCTGGCCATCGTCTACAGCATCGCGTTCGGGGCCGTCGGCACGCTCCCGTTCGACGAGAAGCAGACCGCCGAGGTCTGGATAACGGCGGCACAGAGCCTCTTCGCCATCGCCATCATCACGAACTTCGAGATCAGTCTGCGCGAGGCGGTGGTCCTGCTCGTCCTGTTCGTCACGCAGGTCGTCGTCGAGTACGGGGCCATCCTGACGATGACCGACGCGGCGGCGAACGAGTTCAGCATGCTCGTCCTCCACGGGTACACGGTGGTCTACGTGGCCCTCGCGACCGTGCTGTTCTGGAACCGTCGTCACGAACTCCGCCGCATCTTCCGCTCCACCGCGGTCCGTGCCCGCGAGTCGATGGGCGGGACCGCGGCGCCCGAACACTCGGACTGAGTTCCCCCCGCCGGTCGGCCCGACCCGATACCCACTTGTCGTCGCTTCTCCAACGCCCGTCCGTGATTGCCATCGTCGTGAGCCGTGCTGACTCGGCCTCGGAACACGTCGGCGAGCACCTGCTCGACGCTACGGACTGGGAGGAGCAGACGGACGACGCCCGGTCCGACGCCGCCGGTGGTGGAACCGTCTACCGGACCGACGGGTTCGAACTCCGCGAGTTCGACGAGTTACACCTCCACCTCGACGGCGCCGCCGCGGCGTTCGACGACCCCGAGTTGCTGGTGTTCGCCTCGCGTCACTCCGGGGAGACCGGCCCGCTGCTGACCGCCCACTTCACCGGCAACTTCGGATCGGCGGAGTACGGCGGCGAGGACGACGCCCTCGCGGACGCCTGTCCGAACGCACAGGCGGTCCTGCTAGACGCCTTCGACCGCCACGCGCCCGAGGGGTACGACGTCGGCATGGAGTGTACGCACCACGGGCCGAGCGACGTGGGAGTCCCGTCGATGTTCGTGGAACTCGGGAGTGACGAGGCCCAGTGGGCCGACCCCGATGGTGCCCGGGCGGTGGCCGACGCCATCCTCGACCTGCGCGACGTCGACCCGTACCGGGACCGCACCGTCGTCGGGTTCGGCGGCGGCCACTACGTCCCCCGGTTCGAACGCATCGTCCGCGAGACGGAGTGGGCGGTCGGCCACGTCGCCGGCGACTGGTCGCTCGACGTGCTGGGTGACCCCGGAGAGCACCGCGACGTGATTCGGCGCGCGTTCGAGGCCAGCGCCACGTCGCTGGCCGTCGTCGAGGGCGACCGTCCCGACCTGGTCGCCGTCGTCGAGGACCTCGGGTACCGCGTCGTGAGCGAGACGTGGGTCCGCATCGTCGACGGCTACGACCTGGACGCCGTCGCCGAACTCGAGGGGGCACTGTCGACGGTCGACGACGGCCTCCGGTTGGGCGAGGCGGACCGGTCGGCCGACTGGACCGTGCGCGAACTGCCGGCCGACCTCCTCTCGACGGCCCAGGGCATCGACCGCGAGGCGACCCTCGACGCCGTTGCGGCACGGTCGGTCGCCTACGAGACGGACCACGCCGGCAGTCGCGTCGGTGCCCGGGCGGCGTTCCCGGCCGGTGGCTACGACGCACTCGTCGACGACCTCTGTCATCTGCTGGAACGACGGTACGACTCGGTAAACCGGACAGCCGACGCCGTCGTCGCCGAGGAGCGGACGTTCGACCCCTCGCTCGCCAGCGAGGCGGGCGTCCCCGAGGGACCGGCCTTCGGACGACTCGCGGCGGGGGAACCGGTCGAGGTCGACGGCAGGACCGTCGATCCGTCCGAGGTCGAGGTCGAACGCGTCGACCGGTTCGACGTGGCATAATTTCGCCCGCGATAGCTGTCGTGTAATCCTAGCTTACTTGCGGGGTAGGATTCGTCTGACGACCGTATGACAGCGGGGGAAAGGTAATTAGGCTGCATAAAATAAGAAGGGCTAAGGATGGATTCGATTGTCGAAGAAGCTATCGACGAGGCCGAACGGGAGGGGGAAGCTCCCGCCGAACGGCGCCAGCATGGAGGGGCGCCACAGGAGGAACCGACCAGTCGAACGGGGAAGATGACAGACGACGAGCTAGAAGACGTCCTCGAAGAACTCAGGACGAACATCACGGTCGTCGGCTGTGGCGGCGGCGGCGGCAACACCATCGACCGGATGCACGACGAGGGTATCCACGGCGCGAAACTCGTCGCCGCGAACACCGACGTCCAGCACCTCGTCGAGATAGACTCCGACGAGAAGATACTGATGGGCGAGCAGAAGACGGGTGGTCGCGGTGCCGGGTCCCTTCCCCAGGTCGGCGAGGAGGCCGCCCTGGAGTCCCAGGAGGAGATATACGAATCCATCGAAGGCTCCGACATGGTGTTCGTCACCGCGGGCCTCGGCGGCGGTACCGGGACCGGGTCCGCACCGGTCGTCGCGAAGGCGGCCCGCGAGTCGGGTGCGCTCACCATCGCAATCGTGACGACCCCGTTCACGGCCGAGGGCGAGGTCAGGCGGACCAACGCCGAGGCCGGCCTCGAACGACTCCGCGACGTGAGCGACACCGTCATCGTCGTCCCCAACGACCGTCTGCTCGACTCCGTCGGCAAGCTTCCCGTTCGGCAGGCGTTCAAGGTCAGCGACGAGGTGCTCATGCGCTCGGTCAAGGGCATCACCGAACTCATCACCAAGCCCGGACTGGTCAACCTCGACTTCGCCGACGTCCGCACCGTCATGGAACGCGGCGGCGTCGCCATGATCGGTCTCGGCGAGTCCGACTCCGACGCGAAGTCGAGCGACTCCGTCAAGGCGGCGCTCCGGTCGCCGCTCCTCGACGTCGACATCTCCGGCGCCTCGTCGGCACTCGTCAACGTCACCGGTGGCTCGGACATGAGCATCGAGGAGGCAGAGGGCGTCGTCGAGGAGATATACGACCGGATAGACCCCGACGCTCGAATCATCTGGGGGACGTCCATCGACGAGAACCTCGACGGGAGCATGCGCACGATGATCGTCGTCACCGGCGTCGAGTCGCCCCAGATATACGGACAGCCCGGCGAGGAGCAGCCGGTTCCCGACCAGGCTGCCGAGGGCGACATCGACTTCGTCGAGTGACCGTTCAGACGACCTCGACGGCCTCGTCTCGATAGCGTTCGAACAGCTCTTCTCCCCACTCGAGTGCATCCACCTCGTCCGTGTCGGCGTAGAACGCGAGCGTCCCGAGTTCGTCGTCGTAGCCGCCGACGCCGACGCGGTCGTCGAACAGCGTCAGGCCGAACGGCAGTTCGTCGACGACGAAGATGGTGAGGTTGTCCTGCTCGAACGCGTCCGTCGCGAGGTCGGGGTAGCTCTCGGCGAGGCGCTCGACCACGCCCGTCTCGTAGACTGCGGTCGTCTCCATGCCCGCAGCGATGGCCTCGTGGATGCGTTCGACGTAGACCGGCGCGATAGACGTGGTGTCGAGGCCCCGGAGCGTCGTCGTCTCCGCGACGAGGTCGACGAACCGCCTGACCGGTCGGTAGGGGTCGCCGGGTTCGGCCCGGGTCATCGTCGCCCCGGCGAAGGCGTCCGGGTCGAACGCCACCCCCGCATCGGCGAGCAACTCGAACAGGGGTTCGAGGCGGGTCGTCCGGGCGACGCCGTCGTGGAACGCCGCCACGTGCGTCCCGATCCGGTGCCCGTACGGCGTGAGTTCGTACTCGCCGTCGGGTTGTGTGATGAGGCCCTTCTCGGTGAACGAGGCGATGATGCGGTGGGCCGTCGCCTTCGAGACGTCGAGTTCGTCCGCCAGTTCCGTCTTGGTGCAGGCGTCCCCGTCGAGGACGCCGAACACGGCCCGACGCTTGAGCAGTTCGACCAGCGTCGAGTCGTCGACGTGTCCATCCGAAGCGAACGCCTCACCGTCCATCACCCCTACCTCGGCAGCATCGCGCCAAAAGCGTTACTTACGCGCCGGGCGGTCCGCGCCGGAGCGTGACCCCGCCGTCTCCGCCCGCGAGACCGGTTCTGCTCGTCGTCGTCCATCAATAGATAGAAAAGCACGGATGCCGAACCCTCGGTTATGAACGTACCCAAAGACCTCAACTCCTACGTGCGGGTGCTCAAGATGGCGAGCACACCCACACGTGAGGAGTTCTCGCAGATATCCAAGATCGCCGGTGCTGGCATCCTGCTCGTCGGCCTGATGGGTTTCATCATCGCACTCGTCATGGGATTCCTCCCGGCCTGAGCCACCCATGCCGATCTACGCAGTCAAGACGACCGCGAGCCAGGAGCGGACGGTCGCGGACATGATAATGAACCGTGAAGAGCCGACCATCCACGCCGCACTCGCTCCCGACTCCCTGACGAGTTACGTGATGGTCGAGGCCGACGACTACAACATCATCGAGCGCGTGCTCGACGAGATTCCCCACGCGAGAAGCGTCATCCCGGGCGAGTCCGACATCTCCGAGGTCGAGCACTTCCTCTCGCCGAAACCGGACGTCGAGGGCATCGCCGAGGGGGACATCGTCGAACTCATCGCGGGGCCGTTCAAGGGCGAGAAGGCCCAGGTCCAGCGCATCGACGAGGGCAAGGACCAGGTGACGGTCGAACTCTACGAGGCGACGGTCCCGATTCCCGTGACCGTCCGTGGGGACCAGATACGGGTGCTGGACTCCGAAGAGCGCTGAGGCACTCTTCTGATCCCCCGCTCGTGTACTCGCGGGGATAGCGAGGAACGGTGAGCGTCCCGACCCGTTCCTCGAATCGTCGAGCGAGGAGCGAAGCGACTCGCGAGACCGAAGAGCGCTGAGGCACTCTTCTGACCTTCCGGTACGCACGCCCCGAACTCCGGGGGTCGCACGGAACCGCGATGCGACTCGTCACCAGCAGTCGCTCACGTATCGACCCGACCCGGAGTCGAGGGCGAGGGGTTACGACCGCGCGCGTTCGCCGCCGATGCGTTCGACGACTGCCTGGAGGTCCGTCACCTCCTCGACGAGTTCTTTGACCTCCTCGCGCTCACGGACCTCCTCGGAACTGGCACCGTAGGCCCGGACGTACTCGGCGCGGGAGTGCTCGTTGAACGCGTGTCGAATCGCGAGGTAGCCGTCCGGGACGGCGACGCCACAGACCTTGCACTCGCGGCGTTCGTGGTCGCTGCTCTGGTGGACGACGAGGTCCTCCGGTGTGTCGAACCGTTCGCCGCAACCGTCGATTCCGCATTCCCAGGGCATTCGTTGAACCATCATAGGAGAGTGGGCACCTTGAACGTTGTCCGAGGTGGGCGGGACGGGCGGGGCGACTCTCCGTCCGAAAACGAGTTCCGACTGCACCTCGACGCCGTCGAGACCGAACGTGTCTGCGATTCGACCCTCTCGACGCATCTTTCAACGCGTTTATAGGCAGAGACTCGAACCCAGAACCTGTGACGGACACCGAGGGCTTCCGCGTCGACATGCACGTGAAGGTGCTCGACGACGCGGTCGTGGAGCGAGCCAAGGCCGCCGGACTGGACGCACTCGTCTACGCGCCGCACTTCGTCAGGCTCCCAGAGATTCGCCGCCGGGCGGAGGCGTTCACCGACGACGAGTTGCTGGTCGTCCCGGGCCGGGAGGTGTTCACCGGCAGCTGGCACGCACGGAAGCACGTCCTCGCGGTCGGACTCGACGAACCGGTGCCGGACTTCATCACGCTGGAGGGGGCGATGGCCGAACTCGAACGGCAGGACGCGGCCGTTCTCGCGCCACACCCCGAGTTCCTGAACGTCAGCCTGTCGAGTGCGGACCTCGCGGCCTACAGCGACCGCGTCCACGCCGTCGAGGTGTACAACCCGAAGCTCCTGTTCGGGACGGCCGACCGGGCGAGGGATATCGTCGAGGACGGCGGCTGGGCACCGTTCGGGTCCTCGTACGCACACCTGACCAAGAGCGTCGGGGAGGTGTGGACGGAGTTCGACCGGTCGTTCGAGACGGCGAGCGAGTTCGCGACGGCGCTCAGGGAGCGCGTGTCGCGAGAGGTCGGCCGTCGGACCGGCTTCGACCACCGTCTCCGCTGTCTGGTCGAGTTCGCACACCTCGGCTACGAGAACTCGTGGTCGAAGGTCGACCGCCTGTTCCTGCAGGGCACCGAACCGACGCACCCCCGCCACATCGCGTACGAGGGGAAGTTCGACGACGTCGCGGTGTACTAGCCCTCAGAGCCCGAGGGCGTGCAGTCCGTTCTCGAACTCGAGCGACGCCCACGGGATGTGATAGACCAGCGCGTAACAGACGGCGAGTTCGAACCCGGTGACGGCGATGGTCACCAGGTCGGCGTGTTCGCTCGTGACGTTGACGCCGACGGGGAGTCCGTACTCCTTCGGGTACGGGTAGAACAGGGCGATGCCGCGCGTGCTCCCGAGCACGTCGAGCACGTAGTGCGTCAGGACCCCGATCCAGACGAACTGGAGGTTCCCGAAGACGTACGGGAAGGCGACGAACACCCCCATCACGCCGAGGTTGTGCAACGTCTTCCGGTGGCTGCCGAACGCGGTGTCGACGTCGGGAAAGAGAGCGCCGAGCGTTATCGGCAGGCCCACCTCGAGTATCTCGACGAACGTCGCCTCGTTGCCCGCGGGTTCGAGGATGAAGCCGATGCCGATGCTCAGCAGGACGCCGTTTATCACGTGCCCCTTCTTGTTCATCGGCGCTCCGCCTCCGCGAGCAGGTCTTCGAGAGCCTGGTCGACGGTCAGTTCCCGTATCGTCTCCCGGTCGCCGTCGAAGACGTAGCGCTCGACCGTCGTGTAGGACTCCTCGGACCCCCAGGGACCGGCGTACGCGACGCCGATGTAGACCGTGCCCACGGGGTCCTCCTCCGTGCCGCCGGTCGGTCCGGCGATGCCCGTGGTGGACACGCCCCACGTCACGTCGGCGGTGTCGCGTGCGCCCTGTGCCATCTGTCGCGCGACGGGTTCGGACACCGCGCCGTGGACGTCGAGGTCCTCGCGGTTGACCCCGAGCAGTTGCTCTTTCGCCCCGTAGGCGTACGTTCCAAGGGTGCGGTCGAAGTAGTCGGACGCGCCGGGGACGTCGGTGATTCGCGCGCCGAGGAGACCACCGGTGCAGGATTCGGCTGTCGCCACCGTCTCCTCCTGTTCGCGGAGTGTCTCACCCAGACGCTTCGCCAGTGTCGCCATGTTCGGACCGATGCAGTCCATTGATTTTAATGCCGTCGCTATCGAGTCGACCGGTTCGACCCCGGCGCCCGGGTGGTGTGAACAGCCGTAGGCGTTATGGTAGATGGCTGTAACTCTCAGCCCATGGAGACCAAGCAACGGCTCAAACTCGTCGGCTACTATCGACTGCTGTCGTGGGTGTCGTTGGCGCTGGGCCTGGCGTTCGTGGGCCTGGGGGTGTACCTGGGCATGTCGGAGACCATCACCATCCTGCTGGAACGGTTCCCGGCAGACCTCGACGTCGCCATCGATGCGGCGGACCCGGTGGTGACGGGGGCGCTCTCGGCCGCCGGCGTCGTCTGCTGGCAGGTCGGCAAGGCGTTCGCGCTGACCACGACGATGGAGAAGGCCGTCGCCGCCGAGACCGGGAACGAGGTCGAACAGAAACTCAAGAGCGAGGTGCTCGACGTGGTCAACAGCCAACTGTCGAGCCTGGAGACGGACCTCCGGAAGGAGATTACACAGGCCGAACGACAACGCGACGACGGCGATGGCATGCCCGTCGGTGCGACGACGGGCGGTGGTCGGTCCGGGTCCCGCACGGGAACGAACCAGCGGACGACCGGAGCGACCGACGGTGACGACGCCGGGTCGGCGGGCAGCGAGTCCGGGACCGACGACCGGATACTCTGACGCGGCGCGTTCAGGCCTCCAGAATCTCGTCGTCGCCGTGCTCGGGGACGACGAGCGACCCGTCGAGCGCGGTCACGCCCCGCCCTCCAACCCGAACCGGCGTGGTCCGGACACGGACCCGACCGGGTCGGTCGACGAAGTGCCCCTGTTCTATCACCACCTCCGACGGGAACTCGTCGGCGAACGCGCCGAAGTGGTCGACGTACGCCGTCACCGCGCCGGCACCGGTCCCACAGACCGGGTCCTCCGGAACGCCCGCGCCGGGTGCGAACATGCGTGCGTGCAGCGTCGCGTCGGCGTCGAGCGTGTCGAAGGTGAACGCGTAGAGGCCGGTGACGTCGAACTCGTCGGTCAGCGCCTCGACGGCGGACAGGTCGGGGTCGATGTGGCCGACGTGTTCGAGGAAGTTGACCGGGACGACGAGGTACCGGAGTCCGGTCGAGGCGACGGCGACCGGCAGTTCCGCCCCGACGTCCTGCATCGACGCGGGGTCGATGCCCAGCGCGTCGGCGATGGGTTCGTAGTCGACGGCGACCTCGTACACCTGCGGGACGTCCTGTTCCAGCCAGACGGTGCCGTCGGCGTCGACGGTCACGTCGAGGACGCCGACGTTGGTCTCGACGGCGTAGGTGTCGGCGTCGACGACGCCCTCCTCGTGGAGGTGGGAGAACGTCGCCACCGTCGCGTGGCCACAGAGGTCGACCTCGGTCGTCGGCGTGAAGAACCTGAGTCGGTAGTCCGCACTCCCACTCGGGTGGACGAACGCGGTCTCGGAGACGGCGAGTTCGTTCGCCACCGCCTGCATCCGGGCCTCGTCGAGGCCGTGCGCCTCCGGAATCACACCGGCCGGGTTGCCGGCGAGTGGTTCGTCGGTGAACGCGTCGACCTGCAACGCACGATAGGTGTCCATGCCACCGAGGACGGACGGCCCCGGCAAGAAACTGGCGTCAGAGCGTTCAGCCCCGTGGCGACGTGCTCGCCGACCGAACGGTCGACGCCGCCCCTCTAGTCGTCGGTCGCCGCGTCGGATTCGACGTTCGCGGTCGTCGAACCGGCGTCGTGCGTGCCGACGGGTGGGAGGTTCACCTCGGCGGCCTCGCTGTCTGCCAGGTCCGGCGCCTCGACGGTACGTTCGCGGTCGCTCCCGTCGCGGGCGTCCTGGTCGATGCGCATCGAGCAGAACCGTGCGCCACACATCGAGCAGAAGCGAGCGTCCTTGTAGTTGTCACCGGGCAGGGTCTGGTCGTGGAACTCGCGGGCGCGTTCGGGGTCGAGTGCCAGGTCGAACTGCTCGCGCCAGTCGAACTCGTATCGCGCCGCCGAGAGTGCGTCGTCCCAGTCGCGCGCGCCGGGCCGTTCGGCGGCCACGTCGGCGGCGTGGGCGGCGATTCGGTAGGCCGCCAGTCCGTCGCGGACGTCGGCCTCCTCCGGCAGGCCGAGGTGTTCCTTCGGAGTGACGTAGCAGAGCATCGCCGCGCCCGCCTCGGCGGCGATGGCCGCGCCGATCGCACTCGTGATGTGGTCGTACCCCGGAGCGACGTCGGTGACGAGCGGGCCGAGGACGTAGAACGGTGCGCCGTCGCAGACGTCGTGCTGGCACTCGACGGTCTCCTCGATGCGGTGCATCGGAACGTGGCCCGGCCCCTCGACCATCGCCTGCACGTCGTGGTCCCAGGCCACCCGGGTCAGCTCCCCGAGCGTGTCGAGTTCGGCGTACTGGGCCTCGTCGCAGGCGTCGGCGACGGACCCCGGACGGAGGCTGTCGCCGAGACTGACCGTCACGTCGTGCTCGGCGAATATCTCGCAGATGTCCTCGAAGTGCGTGAACAGGGGGTTCTGTGCGCCGTTGGCCTCCATCCACGACGCCACGATGGACCCGCCACGGGAGACGATGCCCGTCACGCGCCCGTCGGTCAGTGGAAGGTGCTCGGCGAGGATGCCGGCGTGGACAGTCATGTAATCGACGCTCTGTCTCGCCTGCTTCTCGATCACCGAGAGCAGCATCTCGGGCGTGATGTCCTCGGGCGACCCGGCCCGCTTCAGCGCCTCGTACAGCGGGACGGTACCGATGGGGACCGGCGAGCGCTCGACGTCGTCCTCGCGGATGCGGTCGAGGTCCTCGCCCGTCGAGAGGTCCATCACGGTGTCGGCACCGTGGCTCACCGCGACGTGGAGTTTCCGGCGTTCCTCCTCGATGCTGCTCGTCGTGTCGCTGTTGCCGATGTTCGCGTTGACCTTCGTCGCGAACGCCCGGCCGATGGCCATCGGGTCGAGGCGCTCGTGGTGGACGTTCGCCGGGACGACCGCCCGTCCCTCGGCCACCTGTTCGCGGACGAACTCGGGACTGACGCTCTCTCGCGTCGCGACTCGCTCCATGGCAGGCGTGACGACGCCGCGTCGTGCATCGCGCATCTGGGTCATGCGATTACTAGGTAATACTACTTGATTATAATACCGTGGGTCGACAGCGTTAGGGCCGGGCGCGGAGGAGGGTCCGTATGGACGACGACGCGGCGGAACCGGGAGAGGGCGACGTGACGTACGAACTCCGGGCGGTGCCGCCGCCGACCGAGCAGTTCGTCCGGTTGCGCGACGCCGCCGGGATGGCCCACCGGACGCTCGAGGCCGCCGAGGCCGGCGTGCCGAACAGTCACTACGCGGTGACGGCGGTGGCCGTCGACCGGGACGCGGACGGCCCGGGAACCGACGGAACGGTCGTCGGCATGGGCCGCGTCGTCGGCGACGGTGGGACCGTCTTCCAGGTCACCGACGTCGTGGTCCACCCCGACCACCAGAGGCGCGGACTCGGGAGTCGCATCGTCGACGCCCTCGTCACCCACCTGCGCGAGACCGCACCCGAGTCGGCGTACGTGAACCTGCTGGCCGACGTGGAGGGGTTCTACGAGCGCTTCGGCTTCGAGTACACCGCGCCCGACTCCCGTGGGATGTTCCTCCGCATCGGCGGCGACCCGTAAACGGTTAAGTCTGGACGCGCGTCAGTCCGGGTATGAGCGACCTCCCGGACGATTTCAACTGTACCATCACCAACTGGGAGTACATCTACGGACTCTGTCGCGACGTCAGCGACGACGTCAAACAGGACTCCTTCGACCCCGACGTCATCGTCGCGCTCGCACGTGGCGGCTGGTTCGCCGGGCGCTGTATCTGTGACTTCCTCGGGATGGACGACCTCACCAGCCTGAAGATGGAGCACTACGTCGGCACCGCCCAGAAGGCCGAGGAACCGCAGGTCCGCTACCCCATGCCCGAGGGGAGCGTCGAGGACAAGGACGTGCTCGTCATCGACGACATCGCCGACACCGGCGGGTCCATCAGACGCGCCGAGGAGTACGTCCGGGAGCGCAACGCGGGCAGGGTCAGGACCGCCACGCTCCAGTTGCTCCAGACCAGCGAGTTCGAACCGGACTACATCGGCGAGCGACTGGAGGAGTGGACCTGGATGGTCTACCCATGGAACTTCATCGAGGACATGATAGACATCATCTCGGGGCTGATGGAGCGCGTCGACCGCGAGACATTCGAGAAGGCCCACATCCGTCACTACCTCGCGGAGGACCACGACGTCCAGCGCATCGAGATGGAGATCGCACAGCCGAACCGCCTCGACGAGGTGCTTACCGAGATGGAGCGCCGGGACATCGTCGAGTCCACGGCGGACGGCTGGCGACTGGCCTGACGAGGGCGGATTCTCGTCCGTTCGTCGTCGCCCGGTCGAAAGGAACACCCCGTTCGCGGTCCGAGAACCGGTATGACCGAGGACATCGCGCCACTCCTCCGGGCGCTCGCGCTCAAGGACGAGACGCGGACCGGGTGGCAACTGCGGGGCGTCGCGGACCCCGAGTCGGTCGCCGCACACTCCTGGGGCGTCGCCTACCTCACCCTCCTGTTCGCCGACGAGGCGGACGTCGACGCCGACCGTGCACTCCGGATGGCGGTTGTCCACGACGTGGCGGAAGCCGAGACGGGCGACTGGGCGACCCGGGCCGACGAGACGGCCGACACCTACGACCCGGCCGAGAAGGAGCGCGCGGAACGCGAGGCGGTCGAGGACCTGCTCGTCGACTTCGACGAGGCGAGGGCGCTCTGGGCGGAGTACGAGGCGGGCGAGACGGAGACGGCCCGGTTCGTCAAGGACATGGACCTCCTCGACATGTGCCTGCAGGCGGTCGTCTACGAGCGCGAGGCGCGGTACGACCCCGGCGAGTCGGACGCGTTCGAGCAGTACGACCACCTCGACGAGTTCTTCGCGACGACCGAACCGAGACTCGGGACGGACCTCGGCCGCGAACTGTTCGAGGCGGCACGCGACGCGTACGAGGCGGTCCGAGGACAGTCGGCCTGACCGCCGTCGGTCCCGGGGTCGGGTGTAACCCTACGATGGTCCCTCGTTCCAGGGGCCAGCTACGTCGAGACGGCCGATGGAGGAGGCGCGTCTCACGTCCCGCGACGGATGCCGATACGTATTTGTTTCTCGACAGTAGTTGGATGGAACGAAGAATGTCCGGAATCAGCCCCTCCCGTCGCGGTCTGCTCGCCCTCGCCGTCGGAGCGTTCGCCGGCGGGCAGGCAGCTCGCCCCGCCATCTTCCGCGACGAGTTCGACGCCGACGACTCCGTGTCGACCGACGAGTGGTTGCTGCCCGGACGAACGCCGGCCCGTCGGAACCACGTCCCGACCACCGGCGGCCCGGGGCTCGACGTCGCCTGGGACGTGACGTTCGACGCCGAGACGGGATACACCCTGGCCGTCGCGGGCGGGCGCGTCGTCGTCCCGACGTGGAGCGACGGAGTCTACGCGTTCACGGTGCAGGACGGGGAACGGGCGTGGCGATATCTGCCACCGTCGCGGTTCGAAGGGGGCGTCGCCGTGGCAGGGGGTCGGGTCTGCTGTCCGACGATGAAGGGGTTCCACGTCCTCGGATCGGACGGCGATCCGGGGTGGCACCTCCCCGACTACTGGCAACGGTCCGTCGTCTTGCCGTTCTTCATCTTCGATACGTATCTCCCCGTCGGCACGACGCTGTTCACGCTCGGTGACCGGGGACTGGAGGCGCGGGACCTGTCGAGTGGGCTCCTGCACTGGCACACCGAGCGCGTCGACGGCGAGCACGTCTCTCCCAACCCGGTCGCGTTCGCCGACGGGACCCTCTACTGTCGCGAGGGAAGCCTTCATACCCGACTCAGCGCGTTCGACGCGGGCGACGGGTCGAGTCTCTGGCAGCGGTCCAGCGAGGAGTACCACCACCGGAACGTAGCGGTCGTCGAGGGGACGCTGCTCTCGGCCGGCGGTTTCGATTCGAACGGGCGACTCCGGGCGTTTTCGACCGACGACGGGTCGCTGCGCTGGGAGCAGGCGGCCGGAACCCCGCTGTACGACGTCGCCGTCGCCGACGGACTCGCCATCTGTCCCGGACGCGGTGGCGAAGTCCACGCGTTCGACAGCGAATCCGGCGAGCGTCTGTGGCGCGTCGACGTGCGGGACGACCTCGGCGGGACTGTCCTGACGGACGACCACCTCTACGTCCATCGCGGCCGAGGGGTCGAGGTGCGCGACCCCGCGACGGGAGAGCGACGCGCGACGTACGACCTCGCCGACGACGGTCGACCGCACGAACTCGCCTACGCGAGTGGCCACCTGTTCGCGCTGCGGGACCGAACGCTGTACGCCCTGGAGGTGCGACGGTGACCGACTGGGAACTGGCGGACCTGGATGCGCGTATCGGTGCAGCGATACCGCTCCTCCTGCCGGCCTGGTTCGCGACGTATCCCCTCCGGTGGCTTCTCGCCAGACAGACCGTGCGTACCGGCGCCGTCCCGGACCTGGTCTGGATACTCCCGACGGTCGCCCTCGCGTTTTTCGCGGCGGGGGAGGAGCGCGACGACCTCGCTACGGTCGGGTTCGGCCTCACCGTGGCGGTCGTCTTCTACGTCGCACAGGTCAGATTCGGGCCACCCGTTCCTGTGGTCCGCGGCCGGCCGGAGTACCTCCTCGGCCCAGCGCTGAACGCGGTCGGGGCGGTCGTCGTCGGCTACCTCGTGGCCTACCGCGGGTTGGCGACGCCCCTCCTGCAACGGGGTCGGGCCGCCTTGCACCATCGCGACGACGCGGCGGCGGACCACGACTCGTAGCCGTTTTACGGCCACCACGCTACCGTAGGGGTATGACCATCGGCGTCATCGGCGGCAGCGGCATCTACGAGGCCCTGCCCCTCGAGAACGTGGAGAAGCGACACGTCGACACGCCCTTCGGCGACCCGTCGCACGAACTGACGCTCGGCGAACTGGCCGGCGAGGAGGTCGCGTTCCTGCCACGACACGGCCCCGACCACCAGCACACGCCGACGAACGCACCGTACAAGGCGAACATCTACGCGCTGAAGTCCGTCGGCGTCGACCGCGTCGTCTCGACCAACGCCGTCGGCAGTCTGCGCGAGGACCTCCCGCCGCGGTCGCTCCTCGTCCCGACCCAGATCGTCGACCGGACCAGTCGGCGCGAGCACACCTTCTTCGGCGACGGCATGGTCGTCCACATGGGCTTTGCCGACCCGTACGACCCCGCGATGGTCGAACACCTCGCCGGGGCCGCCGAGCGCGCCGACGTCGACGTCGAGTCGGGCGGCACCTACGTCTGCATCGAGGGGCCGCAGTACTCCACCCGTGCCGAGAGCGAGTTCTACCGCGACCAGGGCTGGGACGTGGTCGGGATGACCGCCATCCCCGAGGCGAAACTCGCCCGCGAGGCCGAACTCGCCTACGCCACCGTCACCGGCGTCACCGACTACGACGTCTGGAAGACCGATAGCGAGGTGACACTGGACGAGGTGCTCGAGAACGCCGACGCCAACCAGGAGTCCATCAACGCGATCATCGAAGAGGCCGTCCGGTCGATGCCCGACGACTTCGAGAGCGACGCCTGGTCGGCCCTCGAGGGCACCGTCAACACGCCGAGCGACGCCATCCCCGCGGACACTCGCGAGCGCGTCGACCTGCTCGCGGGCCAGTACCTCGACTGAGTTCACCGACCGTTTTTTCTCGCCCCCCTGCGTGCGCACCGACGATGGACGGGGACGACCGGGTCGTCGAGCATGCCGTTGCTCAACTCGACTGCGACGAGGCGACGGCCCGCGGGTTCCTCGACGAACTCGACGCCGCAGTCGGGTCGGTGTGTCCCCTCTGTGGCGAGGGGTACATCGTCGGGACCGACGACGACCGACTGTACCCCTCGCGGGGCCGGCAGGAACGGTCGGTGAACCTCGGCGTCGTGGAACTGTCGCTCTCGAAGTCCCGGGAACTACGCGAACCGGACGAGGCGGGCGCCGTCGACGCCTACACCTGCACCTCCGAGAACGACCTGGAGACGTGTGCGCTCGCCGGTCGGTTCTCCGAACAGGTCGTCGTCGAGACGGTCCGGGGTATCGACGAGACCGAACGCGCCGTCGAGCGCCGACGGGCCTACGTCGCCGACAGACTCGCACGCGCCGAAGACCGCCTCTGAGACCGTCAGTCCGGAGGGCCGAGGACGCGTTCGACGGACACGTCCAGGTCGTCCGCGAGCCCCCGGAGTCGCTGGGCTGCGTCGTCGTCCAGGTCGACCGCGTCCGGGTGGTGCTGGGCCACCCGGACGGAGGCCGTTGCCGCCGCAAGCCGGACGCGTTCCTCGTCGTCGGCCGTGGTCGTCGCCAGTTCCGATACCGAGCGCTGCATCCGGCGCGGGCGCTCGACGGCGACGCGACCGGTCGCGCACGCGGCGGCGACGCGCTGTTCGACGGCACCCTCGCGGAGCAACTCGGCGAACACCTCGTCGGCCTCCGTGCTGGCAGCGGACGGGTCCGCCACCGCGACGGCGGCGAGCAGGTCGACGGCGACCACCTGTAGCGCAGGGACCGGTTCGCGGGCGTTCGCCACCGCGTCGGGGACGACCGGGGCGGCCTCCTCCGGGTAGCGCTCCGCGACGTCCGCCAGCGCTCCGGTGGCGTAGACGCGCACGTCCCACTCTTCCTCGTCGGTCGTCGCCGCCCGGAGTTCGTCGACTGCGGGCAACACCGTGCTCGGACCCGAGGCGGCGAGGTGTGCCAGGACGCACGCGACGGCCGCCCGGACGTACGGGTCCGTCGTCGAGAGCACCGGAACGAGCGATTCGACCCACGCGGCGAACGTCCTTGGGTATCCCCCGGCGACGGCGACGAGGGCGTCGGCCGTGCGCCTGCGGGCGTTCACGTCGTCGTCTGCCAGGTGCGTCAGGAGGACGTCGACGACCTCGGCCACCCGCTCCGGTCGAGCCCCGGCGGTGTGGTACAGCGCGTCCGCAGCCCTCGTCCGCGCCGGCGGACCCGACCCCTTCAGCAGGGATGCCAGTTCCTCGACGTGGTCGGCGGCGGCGGCGGGGCTGTTGCGTGCGATTTCGTACAGCTCCTCGGCCCGGTCGGCGTCGTCCGACCCACCCAGCAGTCCCATCTCCCGGGATATCGAACGGGGCGACCAAGAACCCTCGGTGCCGTCGGTCGCTGTTCGAGTCGGTGGCCAGTGGTCGCGGCCGTCACCGCCCCTTCGTCACCGGTTCGAGTTCGTCGACGAGCGCCTGCCTGAGGACGGTCTCGGTCGCGCGCCTGATGCGCTCCGAGGCGGCCTGGTTCGAGATGTCGAACGCCTCGGCGACGTCGTCGAGCGTCGCCTGTCGCGGAATCGCGAAGTATCCGCTCTCGACCGCCCGGACCAGCGCTTCCCGCTGTGCCGGGGTCAGACCGTGTGCGTCCGTCGACTTCGAGGACCTGTCGCTCGACCGGCCGAGTCGGTGGAGTTCGAGGTGGTACGACGCCTCCTGGGACCGTTCGTGGAACCGCGTCACACCCCTGTCGTCCGGGAACCGGACCGTGAAGTACCACCGGTCCGTCGCACGGGCGTCCAGGAGTGCACCGCCCGTCTCGACGAATATCGTCAGCAGTTCGTCCGCCATCGGGTCCCACCGGAGCTGGTACAGCCGTCTGTCGCCGTCGCGCTCGATCGGTGCGACGCTCTCGACGAAGTCCTGCCGGGCCATCGCGTCCTCGAACCCCTCGACGTCTCCCGACACCCAGACGTACGGCATCACGTCGCCGGACGTGGGAACGACAGGTTCCATTCGAAGCTCTACGTCGCACTCTCCCCCGATCAACGACCCGAGAGCGAAGTCGTCCGCCTCGATAGAGAACTCGGCGAGTACCCCCATAGCATCGTACTACGCGGATTGGACGTATTTAGCTTGTGCAGGCGGAGGAGAGCCTTCGCAGGGGACGAACGCACGCCGGGGAATCGTCGGCCCGACGGCGCGAGGGCCGCCGGTCAGTCCGCGAGGGCTTCCCCGGAGGCGTTGACCGCACTCGGGTCCTGGACCCACAGGTCGCCGAACAGTTCGTCCTGCTGGAGGCGGACTTGCCCGCGGTGTGCGAGGAACAGCAGCGCGAGGAAGGTCTCGACGCGGGTCCCGCCGCTCTCCGATATCTCGGCGTACAGCACCTCTGTTCGGCCCGCGTCGTAGTGCTCTCGGAGGACCGCACGCACGTCGTCGATGACGTCCTCGATGTCCTCCTCGTGGGTCGTCCCGGTCACGTCGCTCTCCGTCGGTTCGTCGTCGACCCGCCGGTCGTCGCCGGAGTGGTAGTCGAGTGTCTGGGTCCCCCGCCGGAACCCCTTCGGCGAGTCGCTGGTGTCGTACTCGCGGTGGGTCTTCCACCACGAACCGCGCTCGGCCTCGCGCAGGTCGCGGACCAGTTCGTCCAGCGTCTCCGGCGTCCCGCGGGCGTGCTTGCGGTCCAGGCGGCGCTCCATCTCGGCCTCCAGTCCCTCGACCGGGTCGAACCCCGGTTCCGGCGGGGTGCCGTCGTCGCCACCGAACGGCTGTTCCCACGGTTCGGGACCGTCGTCCTCGTCCTCTTCGCGCCCGTAGATGAGCACGTCGCCCTTCATCCGGAGCAACACGCTGGCGTAGAACAGCGCCCGCCCGGACGTCCGCAGGTCCACCGCCCCGAGCGCGTCGAGGAACCGGTCGGTCACGCGGACGATGTCGATGTCCCACGGGTCTATCTCTCCGTTCTCGGCCAGCTGGACGAGCAGTTCGACCGGTTCGACTTCGTCGTCGTCGGTCCCGGCGACCGCGTCGTCGTCCGGCAGTACCTCGTCGAGGCGAGCGTCGGCCTCGTCCTCCGACGTCGGTTCGCCATCCTCGTCGTCGTCGTCGGCGGCGAACACCTCCTCGACGCTGCCCCCGCTGTAGAACGAGTCCAGGTCGACCGACCCGTCGTCCTCGGCGGTCGACGGGGCTTCGGCGTCGGCGTCGGCGTCGGCAGTGGCCGCCTCTGTCTCGGCTTCTGCTTCCGACTCCGTCTCGGTCTCTGCCTCCGTCTCCGGGTCCGCCCCCGGCCGTTCCCGGTCCTCGTGGCCGGCGATTTTCAGCATGCTCTCGGGGGCGTCCTCCTCGTCCGGTTGCTCGGGGGTCCCGTCGCTCCGGTTCCGTCGGTCGCGTTCGTCGCGGGTCGCTTCGCTCTCCGTCCGGCGTTCGGGGGACTCGTCACCTCGTTCCGAGTCCCCGCTAGTCATCGGCCGGAACCTCCAGGTCGCCGTCGCCATCGCCGTCGGAGAGGTCGATGCCGGTCACCGCGGAGACGTTGTTACCCTGCATCGTCACGCCGATGGCGCGCTCGGAGCGGTCGAGCATCGCCGTCCGGTGACTGACGACGACGAACTGTGCCTTCCCGGCGAGTTCGTCGACCATCTGCCCGACGCGCTCTGCGTTGGCCGCGTCGAGGAAGGCGTCCACCTCGTCGAGCGCGTAGAACGGTGCCGGGTTGTGGCGCTGGATGGCGAAGATGAACGCCAGCGCGGTCAGCGACTTCTCGCCGCCGGACATCGCGTCGAGGCGCTGGATGGGCTTGTCGCCCGGCTGGGCCTTCATCGTCAGGCCGCCCTCGAAGGGGTCCTCCTCGTCTTCGAGGTGGAGACGCCCCGAACCGTTCGACAGGCGCGTGAAGATGTCCTGGAACTGCTCGTCGATGGCCTCGTAGGACTCCATGAACGTCTCCTTCTTCTGGGCCTCGTAGGACTCGATGCGCTCGCGGATGGCGTCGCCCTCGGAGACGAGGGTGTCCCGCCCCTCCTCGAGTTCTTCGAGGTCCGCGCGGACATCCTCGTACTCGTCGATGGCGAGCATGTTCACCGGTTCCATCGCGTCCATGTCCGACTGGAGGCACTCGACCATCCGGGTCACCTCGTCGTGGTCCGGGACGTCCTCGGGGTCGTACTCGCCGACCTCCTCCTCCAGGGACTCGATCTCCCACGATAGCTGCTCGACCGTCTCGGTGAGCGAGTCGAGTTTCCCCTCGACGGCGTCGACCTCTTTCTGCACCGAGTCGCGGTCGCTCTCGGCCTCCCGGAGTTCCTCGCGGAGGTCCTCGCGCTCCTCTTTCAGTTCGGAGAGCTCGTTCTCCAGTTCGAGGACCGCCCGGCGCTTGGACTCGAGTTCGGTCTCCTTCTCGTCGACCTTCGCCTCCAGGTCCTCGATGCGTTCCTCGTGTTCGGCCTTGTCGTTCTGTGCCGCCTCGATCTCGTCGTGGAGGTTCTCGATGGCCTCCTCGGCGTACTGCTTCTCGAGTTCGAGTTCGTTGAGGGTCGCATCGAGGTCGTCCATCCGGTCCTCGATGTCGTCTATCTCGGCCTCGATGGCCTCCTTCCGGTTGGTGAGTTCGGGAACCCGGGAGTCGGCGAGTTCGGCCTCTATCTCGGAGATGTCCGCCTCGAGCTCCGCGATGCGCTCCTGGCGCTCGCCGATCTCGGCGTCTATCTCCTGCATCTCCTCGTCGACGGACTCGCGTTCGGCCTCTATCTCCTCGCGGCGCTCCTCGAGGTCGGCGACGCGGGCCTCGATGTCGGCTATCTCGCGTCTCGTGCTCTCGATGTCGCTCTCGATGCTCCGGACCTCGTCGGCCGCGTCGGTCTTCCGGTCGCGTGCGTCGTCCAGTCGGGACTCGACGCTCTGGATGTCCTCTCGAAGCGACTGGCGCTCGTCCTCCAGGTCGGCGATGCGCTCTGCGACGCGCTTGAGTTGCCCCTCGCCGGAGGAGTCGAAGGAGTACCGCGACCCCGACGACGACCCGCCGGTCATCGCGCCGGACTTCTCGACGAGATCGCCGTCCAGCGTGACGAGGCGGTACTCGCCCTGGAGGTCGCGAGCGGTGTCCAGGTCGTCGACGACCAGCGTGTCGCCGACGACGTGGCTGAAGATACCCGCGTACTGCCCGTCGAAGTCGATGAGGTTGTACGCGAAGTCGACCACGCCCGGGAGGTCCGGTGCGCTCGGGAGCGACCGGTCCCGCATCTTGTTCAACGGCAGGAACGTCGCCCGCCCGGCGTTGCGCGACTTCAGGTGCTCGATGCACTGCTGGCCGATGACGTCGTCCCGGACGACGACGTTGGCCATCCGACCGCCGGCCGCCGTCTCACAAGCCTCGGCGTACTCCGGGTCGACGCTCCCCAGCTGGGCGACCGCGCCGTGGACGCCGTCGATGCCGGAGTTGAGCACCGTCGTCACCGACCGGCCGAACGAGGAGTCGCCCGACTGGCCGGCGTTGGCCTCCAGTTCGGCGTACTTCTGCTGTTCGGCCTGCAGGTCGTCCTCGACGTCGGCGAGGTCCTGCTGGTAGGACTGCTTCTCGGCCTTCAGGTCCTCGACGACCGAGTCGATGGAGTCGACGTTCTGTTCGGCCTTCTCCAGTTCGTCCTCCAGGTCGCGTATCTCGGCTTCGAGGTCGGGAATCTCCGCCTCCCGCTCCTCGATCTCCTCGCCGATCTCGGCCGCCTCGTTCGACCGTCGCCGGGTCTCGTCGAGCAGGCGGTCCTTCTCGCGCTGGAGTTCGTTCGTCTCGTCGCGTTCGGTCTCGAGTTCGGCCTTGCGCTCTTGCAGGTCGGACTTGAGTTCGTCGTACTCCGTGTCGATGGCGTCGATCTCGGCCTGGACGTCGGCGAGGTCGCTCTCTTTCGCCTGCACGTCGGCCTTCAGCGAGGACTTCGCGACCTTCGTCTCGCGCATCTCCGCCTCGACGTCGTCGACCTCCTCCTGCTTGCGGTCTATCTTGACGAAGGACTCGCGTCGTTTCGTCTCGGCGGCCTCGATGGCGTCCTCGCTGGCGGCTACCTTGTCCTCCAGCCGCGAGATGTCGCCCTTGATGCTCTCTATCTCGCGTTTGATCTCGAGTTGCTCGTCCTCGCCCTTGCGTTCGATCTCGGCGTTCAGGTCCTCGAGGTCCTCCTGCAGGCGGACGACGGTCCCCTGCTTCTGGTCGAGGTCGCGCTGGAGGTCGTCGAGTTCGGCCTCCTTGCGCTCGGCCTTCGACTCGACGCGGTCCCGCTCTGCGCGCTTGTCCTCGAGTTCGGCAGCCTTGAGGTAGCCCTCGTACTGCTCTTTCTCGCGTCGGAGTCGCCGGTAGCGGAGGGCCGTCTCGCGCTCGTCTTCGAGTTGTTCGAGACGGTCCTGCTTCTCCTCGATGCGCAACTCGGCCTCGTTGATGCGCTCCTCGACGACCTCGAGTTCGTCGAGGGCGTCGGCCTTCTTCGCGTCGAACTCGGCGACGCCGGCTATCTCGTCGATGATCTCGCGACGCGAGTACGGCGTCATGTTGATTATCTCGGTCACGTCGCCCTGCATGACGACGTTGTAGCCCTCGGGCGTCACGCCGGCCTGTGCGAGCAGGTCCTGGATGTCCGAGAGGTTCACCGAGCGCCCGTTCAGGTAGTAGTACGAGTAGTAGTTGTCGTCGGTCTGCTTGACGCGCCGTTTGACGCGGACCTCGTCGACGTCGCCCACGTCCTCGCTCCCGGCGGCGTTGACGACCTGCGAGCGCGTGAGCGTCCGGTCCTCGTTGTTCAGGACGACCTCGACGATGGCTTCGCGCGGACCGCCCGACCGGTCGTCGTCCTCGTGCCCCGGGTTGTAGATGAGGTCGGTGAGCTTCTCGGCGCGGATACCCCGCGTCCGGGCCAGCCCCAGCGCGAACAACACGGCGTCGATGATGTTCGACTTGCCCGACCCGTTCGGCCCGGTGACGACGGTGAAGTCCTCGTAGAAGGGGATCCGCGTCTTTCGGCCGAAGCTCTTGAAGCGGTCGAGAACGAGTTCTTTGATGTGCATTGTGTCTGACGTCTGGAGGGCACCCGGCCGGCTAGCGTCTACGCGACGATGATGTCGTCGCCGAGACCGGATTCGTCTGTTTCGTCCTCGCGTTCACTCTCTGTCTCCTTAGCGCCTTCGTTCCGGGCGTTCGCCGCTGCCTGCTCCACTTCCGCCTGTCCCGCTTCGGGGCGCGGGTCGTCGTGGTCGGGTGCCAGTAACTCCTCGGGCGACGGCGACTCCGGTTCCGTCTCGTGCCTCGCACGCGGGTCGGCCTCGAGTTCGGCTTCGAGGACGCGAACGCGCTCTTTGGTCTCGACCAGTTCCTCCGTCAGGCCGCGAACGGTCGATTCGAGTTCGGCTACGGTGGCCTCGAGTTCCTCCACCCTGTTCTTCGGCATATCATGTATTCCTGGTGTCTGGAACCATAAACCTGTGTCAGACACGTACCTTTCAACTGACAAGTGTTGGTAGAGGAACAGGTTCCGGGTCGCGGTCGCGACACCACGTCAGGTCGGCGTTCGGAGGCGACGACCGATGGAACGAGACGACGGACGGGACTCAGTCGAGGGCGGCGAGGCGGTTCAGCGCGTAGACGGTCCGGAGCAACTCGGCGGACTTCCCGCGGTCGAAGACGAGTTCGTCCGTCGAGAGCACGTGGTCCAGCACGTCCGAGGAGGCGTGGTCGGGGGCGGCGGCGATGCCTGCGTCGTGCTCCTCGGCCCAGCGCATCACGCGCAGGTCGCTCTTCGAGTCCCCCATCACAACCGCGAACGGGTCGTCGACGCCGAGCACGTCGAGTGCCGCCTCGACGCCGGCGACCTTGTCCAGTTCGAGACTGGTGATCTCGGCTGCGTCGGCCTCGTAGTACGCCACGTCGATGCGCTCGAAGGCGGCGGCGAGTTCGTCGGGGAGGTCGTCGATGTCGACGTTCGTGAACCCGCCCTCACGTTCGAGGACGCCGCGTATCTCGGGGTCGGACCGGGCGTAGTACTCGCGTGCCCAGTCCTCGGCGGCGTCCTCGTCCACGTCGCCGTCGGCGGCGCGGGCGACGGCAGACCCCAGCAGGTCCAGCTGGTAGACCAGCGCGCGGTCGATTATCTCGCGTGCCTTCGAACTGCCCGTCTCGTAGTTGGGTTTGAGCGTGACGTTGAACTCGTTCCCCTGGAGGTGACAGCCGTGGCGGACCGCCTCCGGGGCCTCAGTCAGCGCCCTGGCGCGCACGCCGTCGAACACCTCGCGCACGAACTCGTCGAGGTCCTCGTACAGCAGGCGCTTGGTGTCGGCCCCGTGTCCGGGGGTGAAGACGCCGTTGCCGGACTCGTAGACGATGCTCAGGTCGCCGGAGTGGACCACCTCGCTCCCGAGTCCCTGTATCATGAACCCCTTGACGTTCTCCAGCGTCTGGCCGGTGCAGATGACGATGGGGACGCCGTCCTCGTGGAACTCCGTGAGGACGTGGAGCGTCTCCCGGGGGATCTCGTTGTCCGTCTTCCCGGCCGACCGCAGCGTCTCGTCGACGTCGAGGACGAGTACGTTGACCGCCCGGTCGTAACTGGAGTAGAGGTCGAGGGCGGTGAAGGCCTGGTCGCGGTTGGCGTGGGCTGCCACCTCGGCGAACGTCTCGCCGGCGACGAACGCGTCGCGTATCTCGGTCTTCCGGGCCTCCAGTTCGTCGCTCGCGCTCTGCCAGTGTTCCAGGGCGACGCGGGAGTCGACGGCCGGGAACACGTCGACGAACTCCTGGTAGTCGCGTAACGTCTCGGTGTCGAAGTCGTCGTACAGCCGGTATAGCAGGTCGTATCGTTCCATGGCGGTGTATGGGCAGGTAGGGTGAAAACGGTGGATGGTCGGTGGTCCGGGACGTGGTCGTCGTGGTTCGGGTGGTGGGCGTCCTCGAATCGTGGCACAGGTGTCGGCCATCCACCGCGGGATAATCCTTTACTCGAAACAGAATAAATCTTTTGTCACCCGGGGGCCATCGCCTACACATGAACGCAGTCGCAGTGCGTCGAGGCGAGACCGAACCGGTGGTCGTCGAGAAGCCCAGACCCGAACCGGAACCCGGGGAAGCGCTGGTACGGACGCTCAGGGTGGGAATCGACGGGACCGACCACGAGGTCATCGAGGGGAGCCACGGCGGCTTTCCCGACGGCGAAGACCACCTCGTCCTCGGCCACGAGGCCGTCGGGGTCGTCGAGGACCCCAACGGGACCGAGTTCGAGGTCGGCGACGTCGTCGTCCCGACGGTCCGACGCCCACCGTCTCACGGCACCAACGAGTACTTCGAGCGCGGCGAACCCGACATGGCGCCCGACGGCGAGTACGTCGAACGCGGCATCGTCGGCGCACACGGGTTCATGAGCGAGTACTTCACCAGTCCGGCGGCGTGTCTCGTCCCGCTCCCGCGCGACCTGGCGCCCCTGGGCTTTCTCGTCGAACCCATCAGTATCTCCGAGAAGGCGTTCGAACACGCCTTCGCTGCCCGGTCGGCGTTCGAGTGGACGCCCGAGTCGGCGATGGTCCTCGGCAACGGCAGTCTCGGTCTGCTCACGCTCGCGATGCTCGACGTGAGCGACCGGTTCGGCCGCCTCTACTGTCTGGGACGGCGCGACCGCCCCGACCCGAGCATCGACGTCATCGAATCGCTGGGGGCGACCTACGTGGACTCCCGGGAGACGCCCGTCTCGAGCGTCGCCGAGGTCCACGAACCCGTGGACTTCGTCTACGAGGCGACGGGCTACGCGAAGCACGCTTTCGAGACCATCGAGGCGCTCGCCCCCAACGGCGTCGGCGCCCTGCTCGGCGTCCCGACCGACTGGTCGTTCGAGGTCGCGGGCGGCCGCCTCCACCGCGAGTTCGTCCTCCACAACAAGGCGCTGGTCGGGAGCGTCAACTCGAACGTCGGGCACTTCGAGGCCGCCGTCGACCGCCTGCGGGCCCTCCCGGACTCGTTCGTCGACGACCTGGTCACCGGCGTCTACGGCCTCGAGGACCTCGACGCCGCCTTTGCGGACGACGACAGCACTATAAAAACAGCAGTCGAACTGGGGCGCATATGAAGAACGTCGACGACCTCATCGAAAGCGCCGCAGAGCTAGCCGAGCGCGGCCACTCCAAGGGCGAGATCGCGGACGAACTCAACGTCTCCCGCGAGACCGCCTCCTGGCTGGTCGAACGCGCCGGCACGCCGACCACCACCGCCGACCAGGCCGCGGGCGCCGGCGGGCCCCAGGACATCCACGTCGACTGGTCGACCGTCGGGCGCGACAGTTCGCGCCTGCAGAGCATCACCAGCGCGATGGCCGACCTCCTCGCAAAGCAGGGCGAGGACGTCGACCTCACCATCGGAATCGAAAAAGCCGGCGCCCCCATCGCCACCCACGTTGCCAGCGACCTCGACACCGACCTCGCCAGCTACGCGCCGCGAAAGCACCAGTGGGACGAGGGCGAACTCGACACCGACATCGGCGGGTCGTTCTCGCGGAACTTCGCACAGATACGCGACCGCGACTGCTACGTCGTCGACGACACCATCACCTCGGGGACGACGATGACCGAGACCATCGAGGCCGTCCGCGACGAGGGCGGGAACCCCGTCGCCGCCTGCGTCCTCGTCGACAAGCAGGGCGTCGACGAACTGGAGGGCGTGCCCATCTATTCTCTGTTCCAGGTCATCACCGTCGGGAGCGACGACTGAGTCGACGGTCTCCTCAGATTCGAATCCGACTCGCGAGGTCGTCGAGCGCCTCCCGCCCGTACGCTTCGGGCCCGAGGTCGGGGAGTACCTGCACGTCCATCCCGGGGAACGTCTCGCGTATCTCGGCGAGGTGGCGCTCGTGGCTCTCCTCGCGCGCCCGACAGCGCTCGCAGTCCGGGTCTGCAGACTCCAGCACCCGGTTGACCACGAGCGTCTCGACCGGCACCTCGAACGCCCGCAGGCGCTCGACCAGTCGCTTCGTCTCCTCGATGGCCAGCGTCTCCGGCAGGAGTACGACCCGGAACTCCGTCTGGTCGGGGTCCCGGAGGACGGCGGCGACCGTCTCCATCTGCTCGCGGACGGTCGTGAGTTCGTCGTCCGCTTCACCACGGCCCCAGAATGCGGCGGGGCCGAACATCACGCTCCGCGCCGTGTCGACCAGGTGTCGGACCTCGCCCCGGACCTTCATCGCCGTCGACAGCGACTCGCCGAGCACGTCGGGGAGCGTCAGCAACCGGAGCGTGTGACCGGTCGGCGCCGTGTCGAACACCACCCGGTCCCAGCGGTCCTCCTCACCGTCGTCGAGGAGGTACGCGAGCGACGACATCTCGTCGCTCCCCGGGACGAACCCCACGTCGAACAGTCGCTCGACGTCCTCGTCGGAGAGGTCGATGCCGGACCGGCGGAACTCGGCCGCCAGCGCCTTCACGACGCTTTCGTAGGCCTCCTGTCCCTGCTCGGGGTCGGCCTCGACGGCCCAGAGGTTCTCCGCGACCTGGACGGGGTCGCCGCCGAGTTCGACGCCGAGCGCGTCGCCCAGCGAGTGTGCGGGGTCCGTCGAGACGACCAGCGTCCGGTCGCCCCGTCTCGCGAGTTCCAGGCCCGTCGCCGCCGCACAGGACGTCTTGCCGACGCCGCCCTTGCCGCCGTAGAGAACGAACTTCCGCATGCCACCCAGTACGGCGGTTGGACACAAGTATCTGGATTGCCGTGTCGATTCGTCGTGGCGACCCGGCCCGGGACGCCCCGGGTCGGCCGACGCAACTTCTTTCCGCGCCCCTCGCGTACTCACGGCCATGACGTTCGACCCGAACCAGGGCCTCCCGCAGGAGGATGTCGACGAGCGCGTCCGTACGGCCATCGAGGAGAACGAGGTCGTCCTCTTCATGAAGGGGACCGAGATGATGCCACAGTGTGGCTACTCCGACCGTGCGCTCGGGTTAATCTCACAGTACCGCGACGACTACGAGACGGTGGACGTCCTCCAGTCGCTCGACGAGTACCGCGACGCCCTCTCCGAGTTCTCCGGCTGGGAGACCATCCCACAGACGTTCGTCGACGGCGAGTTCGTCGGCGGAAGCGACGTGCTCGCCGAACTCGACGAGCGGGGCGAACTCGCAGACACCCTCGCCGTGTGACCCGAACGGCGTTTAACCCCTCGCGAGGCCGAAATAAACAGCAGGTCATTTAAGCGCAACGCTCCTAGTAGGAACCGAGCGATTGGCCAGAAGTCGGCGTCGTTACACTCCCCTTTCACAATGTCAGCAGAAAAACCCGGTCAGGTATTCCGGCTCCACTCGACACTCGAACTCCCGCTGGAAGACGTACGAGAGTTCCTGTCGAACGATCCGGACCTGCCAGACGGAATCGAATCGGTCGACATCACCCGGCGAAACAACACGCTCATTCTCAAGGCCATCTCGGCCGACAAGACGGTGAGTAAATACACGCCTACCGCACAGTTGAAAGCCAGCGTTACCGAGAATCGCGTGTACGAAGAGGACCCCGACGAACACCGCGGCGGCCCCCGATGGGGCGAGGAGGAAGAGGAGGAGGAGATTCCCTCCGAACTCGTCGAGTTCGCCGCGTTCAAGGGCGACCGCGAGACGGTCCTGCAGAACTCCCTGTTGCAGTACGAGATGTTCCTCGTCCTCTGTGCCATCGCGCGGCAGGCCGAGAAGGGTACCCTGACCGCGATCACGGCCCACGAGGACCAGCTCACCGCCACGCGCATCGTCGACGGTGAAGACCGCCCGGCGACCATCGAGGTCGTCGAGGGACGGTCGGAGAGCCAGGCCGCCAACAGCGGCGTGAACTGGCGAGACAACAAGTTCATCAGCTAACGCAGGTACATCGCTGGTACGTACCATCCGCGGTTACTGGAACTGCTGACCCGCCAGAGGCCAGGGTCTTCCGCTTTCGCTATCCGGTAGTCGCAGCAACGTCACCGAGGAGTGGCCCGTCCCGTCGAATCGCCGTACAGAACCGGGGCGACACGAACGCTCGACGTTCGACCGCAGGACGGCACGGGAGACCCGGATGGGTTTGCGGCCACCGACGATCATCTCCGTGAGTGACGTCCGTCTTTCTCACTCGTCCAGCCATCCAGGACTCTGAGCTTTTCGTCGGTCGCACAGGGGCACTCGATATACCGGCCACCGCACTTCGGGCAGACTTCGTTGGGACAGCCAGGATGATGGAAGTGCTCCGGCATCACGTTGCACCGGTCACACGGTGCGACCGGCTGGCTCTCGAACGGTTGGAACTCCTCTTCCTCGCCGTAGGCGACCGGCTCACGTACCCCGCCGTCTGCGAAGCGGATCGTGCGGTCCTCCCGACAGCCGTACGAGTGCTGGCGACTCCGGAGGCAGACCGGGCACTCCGGTGGCCCGCTGAACTCCGGGCCGTCAAACACGTTCGAACACCTCTCTACTCTGGGCCGGTGGTCGCCTTGACGCCGCGACTCGGTGCGACGACATCGTCACTCACCACCGTCTGCCGTGGCGACGCGAAGGACTTTTTCCGTGTCACTGACCCTCTCCGCTGGCAGGTAGACGCGGGCCGAGTCACTGGTCGTTCCGGCTTCCTCCTCCCGTACAACGTGTCCCCGAATCCCGTCCCTGTCAGGCGCTCTCTCCTTCCCACCGGCGTCGTCGACGGCTGGCATAGTTGTCACCATATGGTCGATGTACGTAAACTTCCCGTCGGTAAAAATACAGTCCGGTGGTCGAGCAGGCGGGCGGAGGCTCCGACCGCCCGGAGCCACCTCGTCGCATCCACAATCCCTTTCCACGTCACACGCCTCGTCTCGGATACGATGTCCCAGGAAGAACTCACATCGGATAGCGTCCCCACCGCCGACGGAATGCCGACGTTCGGCCTCGGGACCTGGCAGAACGACGACCCCGAGCAGTGCACGCGGAGCGTCGCCACGGCCCTCGAGATGGGGTACCGGCACGTCGACACGGCACAGGCCTACGGCAACGAGGAGGCCGTGGGCGACGGCATCGCCCGGGCCGACGTCGACCGCGAGGACGTGTTCCTCGCGACGAAGGTGTGGACGAGCAACCTCGCCTACGACGACGTGAAGGCGAGCACCGAACGGAGCCTGGAGAAACTCGGCGTCGACTACCTAGACCTGCTGTACGTCCACTGGCCGGCCGGCGAGTACGACCCGGCCGAGACGCTCGCCGCGTTCGACGAATTGGCCGACGGCGGGACGATTCGGAACGTCGGCGTCTCCAACTTCCAGCCCGAACACGTCGACGAGGCCATCGAGACGCTCGACGCCCCCGTCTTCGCGAACCAGGTCGAGTGTCACCCGCTGCTCCCGCAGGACGAACTCCGAGCCCACTGCGAGGACGTCGGCGTGAACGTCGTGGCCTACTCGCCGCTCGCCCGGGGGAAGGTGTTCGACGTGCCCGAGATACGGTCGGTGGCCGAGAAGCATGGCGTCAGCGAGGCACAGGTCAGCCTGGCGTGGCTTCGCGAGAAGGGCATCACCGTCATCCCGAAGGCGACCAGCGAGGCACACATCCGCGACAACTGGGAGTCGCTCGCGCTAGACCTCGACGACGAGGACGTCGCTGCCATCGACGGCATCGAGGAGCGAGGCCGGCAGGTAGACCCCAGTTTCGCGCCCTGGTAACGTCGGCGTACCTCACAGCGCGGGCGGCGTCGGCCGACCCGGTCGACGACCCGAAAAGTAAAATCGGGTGGGTACAATCAGTTGCGTATGACGGGGTTCGTCGGAGCGGTCCGGGTCGACCTGAATCGACTGCACGAGACCTGGATGGAGCTACTGTTCCCCCGCCAGCGAAACGCCAACCAGTCCGTCCTCGGGAAGTGGAAACCGAAGACGACCGTCGGTCGAATCGCCTACAGTGGCTGGGGTGCGGTCGGTGCCCTCGTCGTCGCAGTTCTGTACCCGTTCGCGCTGGCCGGCGTCGTCGCGCGGTACAACACCTACCGACTGGACGACCTCTCGTCGGCACTCGGCGTCGTCGGGACCGTCGTCCTCGTCGCCCTGCTCTGGGGCGCGCTCTCGCTGGTCGCCCGCTTCCTCGCCGGGTTCTCGGTCTCTGGCTTCATCGCCGTACTCGTCGCCGCTGCGGTGGCGACGCTGTCCGCCGCACTCGCGGTCGGGTTCTCGCGCGTCGGCGGTCGAGCGACGTCGGTCCTGCTCGCGTACCCCCTCGCGACGACGGCCGTGTTCCTCCCGCCGGTCGTCGCCGCGTTCTACTCGCCCGCACTGGGCGAACTCGTCTTCGCCGAGAGCGAGTCCCTGGCCATCTGGTTCCTCGACACCATCTTCGCGGTCGGCGGCATCAACGAGTACCTCCGGACCGAGTACGACCTCAGGGGTGTGGGCTACATCGTGCTCTGGCTTGGCGTCTCGGTCCCGCTCGGGTGGGCGCTCGGCGTGCTGATACTGCTCGCGGACCTCGCCCGGCCGACGGAGTAGGCGGTCGCGGGTCGACCGTCTGGCTGGCCGACTCCACATCGATTATCTTGTTCCGGTACCGAGGGCGACGTATGGACTTCGACCAGACGAAGACGGCGGTCGCGTTTCTCGCTCTCGTCGCCGTCGGCACCGTGGCGCTCGTGTTCGCACCGATGATGGCCACCGAGACCGTCCTGACGATGGTCACCCCGTCGATGCTCGTGTTCGGCCTCGTCTGCCTGCTCATCGGCGTGAAACACGGCGAGTTCCGGGCGACGCACTGACGACGGTCCCTGGCCGGGCCGAGGCGAAAGGGCTACTGTCCGGGCGGGTGACGCTCCGGCCATGACCGACCTCGCCGACACGGCCAGGGGCGCCGTCGACCCGACCGCCGTCGGGCGCCTGTTCGCAGCGCTCGCCGGACTGCTCGGACTCGTCTTCGTGGCGAGTCCGGTGTACCTGCTCGATGGCCTCGCCGCCGAGACCGACCTCTCGACAGTCGTCGCGTTCATCCAGGCGCTCGCAGTCGCGTACGGGCTCTGTCTCGTCGGTATCGGCTGGCTCGGCTTCGAGGGACAGCGACCGCTCGCCACGATAGCCCCGGTACTCCTCGGCCTCGCGTTGCTCGTCGTCGGCCCCGTGCTCGGGTTCCCGTTCGGCCTGTTCAACTGGGCCGGACTCGTCCTCGCCTCGGTGTTCGCCGGCGGGATTCCCGCGATGTGGATGCTCTACGAGGCGCGCTGAGGCGACTCAGTGGTCGTCCTCTCGCCACTTGTGCTCGCAGGCCGTACAGATGAAAAAGCGCGTCTCCGACTCGTCGGCGGACCGGATCTGCTGGAGGTACCAGTACGCCTCGTCGTTGCCGCAGTTGGGACAGTGGGTCTCGGTCGTCGGCAGTCCCTTGTTCTCGGCGTCGGAGACGTCGACGATCTCGCTCTCCTCCTGGGACTGGGTCGTGACCATCGCCTGTTCGGCCTTCGCGTCGCGGGGCTTCGTGAACCCGCAACTCCCACAGACCCACTTCCCGTCCTCCGTTTTCATCATCGAACCGCATTCGTCACAGAACTCCATCGTATCCTCCAAGTCGCCGGTGAAGCGACTTAAGCAACCCGCTTCGCCGGGTCCGGCGTCGCCCCGCCGCCGGGTGACTACGTCCCCTCGACGAGACGGCGCAACTGCGCCGGCGGCACCGCACCCCTGGCCTGGTGGCCGTCGTAGAAGAAGGTCGGGACGCCCGAGACGCCCGCACGTCTGCTGGCCTCGAACGCCTCGTCGAGGGCCCGTCGGGGTGCGTCCCCGGAGAGCGCCGACCGGGCTGTCTCCGCGTCGACGCCCACGGCCTCCGCGACGTCGACGAGGACGGACTCGGACCCGATGTCCCGGCCCTCGACCCACAGCGCCTCGAAGACGGATTCGTCGAACGCGAGCCACGTCTCGTACGGGCGCTCGGCCTGCAGGTACCTGGAGACCAGCTGGGCGTTCAGGGAGTCGACGTCGGTGGCCACGTCGAGGGTCATCTCCACGTCGTACCTCTCCTGGAGTCGCCTGACGCCCTGCCTGGCGCGCTCGTAGTACGCCTCGTCCTTCCCGTCGGCGATGCGCCTGTCGAGTTCGCCGTCGGGGCCGCGCTGGCCGCCACGGAGGTCGAAGGGACGCCAGTCGATGCGAAGCGGTTCGTCGCGCGTCTCCTGGTAGCGCGACAGCGCGTGCCGCCCGAGGTAACAGAACGGACAGACGTAGTCGGAGTAGACGGTGACGGTGTCGTGCTGGGTCATGCTCTCGCTTCGTCGCCATCACACAAAAGCAGGACGCCGCCGGCAGTCGGGGACGTGGCTGGTGTGGACAGGTGAACCGACCCGGCCGTCACCCGGGACAGCCCATCTCAGGGGTCCCGACCTCCCGCCGGGTTCCCCGCCGTCGGAACGAGTTCGTCGAGTTCCGCCAGCAGGTCGCCAGGGCTGTGGAAGGCGTCGCTGTCGGTCTCGGAGATTAGCGCGCCGAGGTTCACCTCGCCGTCGGGGAGGACGAGCGTGGTGTCGGCGAGGTCCACGGCTGCGTCGACCCGGAGAACCGGGTAGTTCAGGTCCTCCAGTTCGTCGTCGACGTGGACGTACTCGACCTCCCTTGGCATATGGTCACATTCGATGCCCCTGCTCTTGAGCGTGGTGCCGTCGGGCGCCCCAGACAGAACGCCCAAATACTGCCTGGCCGTAGCCGCGACCGATGACCCTCTCGGAGCAGGCTCGCGAGCGACTGGCCGACATCGTCGAACTCCAGCCGACGAAGAACGCAGAGCTCCAGCAGCGATGGGGGATGGACAGCGGAAGCGAGGTCCACGCGTACCTCGAATCGGAACTCAAGGACTACTACTTCCGCGACGACAACAGCCTCATCCGCGCGACCGAGGAGGCGGCCGAACTCGTCGACGTCGAACCCGGCGTCACCGGCGGCGAGGAACCGGGTGCGGCGCCGAGTGCAGTCAACGTTCCGGGCCTGCAGGCCGCGATACTCGACCTCCTGGCCGGCCCGGAGGACCCGGGCCAGAGCGTCGTGAGCGTCCTCCAGAGCCTCCGCGCGGAGACCGACTACGACCCGGACGTCGACGAGGTGCGCGAGGCGCTACAGAGCCTCCGGCGCAAGAGCGTCGTCGAGGTGGTCTACACGACCGTCCCGACGTTCCGCCTCGCGGTCCCGCGCGACGAGTTCGAGGTCACGCGCAGCGACTGATGGCGACGAGGACCGACCGATGACCGTCGTCTGCTGTGGCGTCGGCGCGGACACGACCAACGTCGCGATGCGAGATACTCGCGTCCCCCGCGTCGAGGACGACGGGCGGTTCGAGTACGTCCCGATTCCGGAGAAGACGCGCGAGACCGACGAGCGCCGCCCCTACGGCGACCGGCCGCTCCGGTACGGCGACGGGACGATGGCCGACGTCATCGCCTCGCTGGTCCCCGACCCGGGTGGCGACGCCGGGGCGGTGACCGACCCCGGGGCCATCGCGTCGTACCCGCCGCACCACGACCCGAACTTCGAGGCGTTGACCTACGGCGAGCACCGCCCTGGCTACGTCGCCAGACTGGCCGACCTCGACCCGGGCGACGCCGTCGCCTTCTACGCCGGACTGGAGGACGGCGACGGCCGGCTACATCGATACCTCGTCGGGTGGTTCCGCGTCGACCGCCTGACCGTCGTCGAACCGGACGATGACGCGGCGACGAAGCGCGCGAAACTCGCGCGCCACCCCGAGAACGCCCACACCAAGCGCGCCGTCGACGGGGTGCCCTACCGGGACGACCGGCGACTCGTCCTGCTCGACGGCGACGAGGGCGGCCTGTTCGACCGCGTCGGACGACCGATGAGCACCTTCTCGGCGTTCGACGGCGACCGGCGCGCCTACTTCCTCGACGACGAGTTCGTCAGGCGGTTCTCGGTCGTGCGACCGGCACACGACCCCGACTCGGACCGCCGTGCCGACAAGGCTGGCGTCACCCGGAAACCCGCCGTCGTCTGTGACCTCGACGCGGAGCAGTTCCGACGGCGCGCCGCCGAGTGGTGACGGTCACTCCTCGCCGTCGGGTACCCCCGGCCGTCGGCGTCGCCGCCGCGCCGCGAGCAGGCGCTTCGTCGCGGCGCCTGGACCGCCTTCGATCGGCCACCCCTTCGTCCGCCACCCCGGCGGTTCGGGTTCGAAGTCGGGACACCCGCCCGAGCACTCGCCGGCGGTCTGGCACCGTCCCTTCGAGTCGCACCACGGGAGCAACGCACCGTCCTCACGGAGTTCGAAGTGTCGGCAGTCGGGGCGCATCGTATCGACGTAGGAGCGCCACCCGCGCTCGTAGGCGCGCTCGGCGATCTCGAGGCGCTTCCCGCGCTTCCACTCGACGTCGGCGTACTCGAACTGGGCCGCCGAGGCGTCGAAGTCGCCGCCGTCGGGCCGGTCGAGGATGCGCGTTCCCGGTTCGTCGACGGACAGGCCCCGGGCGTGCCAGGTGACCGCGCCGGAGTCGCCGTCGGCGTCGACCGTGAGGATGCCGGCCTGCACGGGCACGTCCTCCAGCAGAACTGGTTCGACCGGCGCTCCCGTCTCGCCGGTGGCGACCCAGACCTCGTCGGCGAGGGCGAGGGCGACGTCGTACGCCACCTGCTCGGCCAGCGCGTCGGCGGCGCTCGCGTCGAGGTCGGGTTTGTTCTCGACGGCGACGACGCGGCGAAGCCAGTCCGGGTAGGCCCACTTGCGCCTGAGTTCGATGCGGTTCCCCCGCTTTCGCGTCTCGACGACACCACGGTCCGAAGCGCGGTGGACCGCCTCGCGGACGTAGCGCCAGGGATAGCCGGGATGCGGCAGGGCGTCGCGGTAGTAGTCCCACGACTCGGGTGCGTTCCGGACGACGTGGAGGAGGTCCGAGTCGAGCGCGTCGGCCCCGAACAGCGCGCGCTGGCGCAGTCCCTCGGGGTCGCACTCGAGGACGACGGTGTCCCAGCGACGGCGTCGCGTCCCGAGCTGGCGGGCGACGAGGACGGCCGAGTCGTCACGCGCAGGGGTCCAGTGGCGCTCGACCCATCGACAGACGCGCAACTCGAAGGCGAACTCGGTGTCCTCGCCGGGGAGCATGGTCGGTCCTGCGTGACCGGGGCCGATTACGTTTCTGGTTGCACCGACCGGCGAGTCGCCCCGTCGGTCGCCGGCGTCGACCCCGACAGACCGTGGAGTGAAACTGTAGCGACAGGTTACCGGTGCCGACGCTCCGGGCATTCGACCGCGCCGAGCACCCGACCGCGTTCCGTCGCAGTCGGACGCCGATAACCGGTATCTACGGGTGGGTATGGACCGTCGTCGCCGTCGCTGGGAGATACGTTGGGAGAGACGAATTGTGAGACGGCTCGCGGGGCCGGTGGCGACGGTACGTCGCCGGACGACGACTGCTTACGCGTCGTCGGTCGCTTCGAGTTCGTCGAGGAACTCGTGGGCGTCTTCGAGGATGTCGCGGGGACCGTCCTGCGTGACGGTGTTCACTGCCTGTTCGTAGTCGCGCCACTGGAGGTCGCGGTGCTCGGTCGAGAGCTCCGCACTCGCCTCGTATGACTTGGCGATGAACAGGTGCACCGTCTTGTGGATGGTGTCCCCGCCCGCCTCGAAGACGTAGTCGTATTCTTTTCTGAATCCGTCGATGAGACGGAAGTCGTGGATGCCTGCTTCCTCTTTCACTTCTCTGATGGCCGTCTGTTGGAGTTCTTCGTCTCCCTCGACGCCGCCCTTCGGGAACTCCCAGTCACCCGGGCGGCTCTTAAGCAGAAGGTACTCGCGCCGGCCCCGCGTGTCGCGAAAGAGGATGGCACCTGCGCTTGTAGCTTCGACTGCCATTACCCTCTTGTAAATCATCACCAGTTAAGAGAATATCGGACCGTTGGAGCCAGCGGTTGCGACGTATCTCAATGCCTTTTTCACCTTCACGCACCATCAGAGTGATATCAGACCATGAGCTTCGTCACACGCCTGACGCTCCAGAGCGGGGACAGAGCGGCTCTCGACGGTGTCGTCGAGGACATCCGCGAGCGCGTCTCTCGCAAGGGTGCAGAGATGAAGGGGCCACACTCCGCACCGCCGGAGCAGTTGCACGTCCCGAGGTACAAACGACCGGCCACCGAGGGGGACGCGGCCTTCGGGACGTGGAACTACACCGTCTACCGCCGGGAACTCGAGATCGTCGGTCACGACGACCTCGCACGCGACGTCACCGCCGGGTCGCCGTTCCCCGACTCGGTCCACGTCGCCGTCGAGGTCGAACAGGTGCGGTCGATGGGCAGTTCCTGACTCGTCTCGACGCAGTCTCTTCTCTCCGGACCCGAGGCCCGAAGTCTTGCCAGGTTAAGTGGTCGCGGCCCATCCGGTCGAACATGGTAGATTACGACCGACTGGTCGACTTGCGTCGCGAGTTCCACCGCCATCCCGAACCTGCCTGGCGCGAGTTCTGGACGACGGCCCGCGTCGTCGACGAACTCGAACGCATGGGGGTGGACGAACTCCACGTCGGCCCGGAGGCACTCGCCGCCGACGAGCGCATGGCCGTCCCGTCCGAGGACGAACTCGGCAGGTGGTTCGAACGCGCGCGCGAGGCCGGTGCCGACCCGGAGACGCTGGACCGTCTCGACGGCGGCTACACCGGCGCACTCGCCGTCGTCGACTGCGGACCGGGACCGACCGTCGGCCTGCGCGTCGACATCGACGGCCTCCCGATACGGGAGTCCGACGAGGAGACCCACCACCCGGCAGCGACGGGCTTTCGCTCCGAGAACGAGGGGTACATGCACGCCTGCGGGCACGACGGTCACGCCACGCTCGGCCTCGGGACCATCGAGGCGGTGCGAGAGAGCGACTTCTCCGGCACGTTGAAGGTGTTCTTCCAGCCCGCCGAGGAGGTGGTCGGCGGCGGGAAGGCGATGGCGACCTCGGGACACCTCGACGACGTGGACTACCTCTTCGCCGTCCACCTGGGCCTCGACCACCCGACCGGCGAGGTGGTCTGTGGCATCGACGAGTTCCTCGCCGTGAAGCACCTCGACGTGACGTTCACGGGCGAACCGGCCCACGCCGGCGCGAAACCCGAGGAGGGCGCGAACGCGGTCCAGGCGCTGGCGACGGCGGTCCAGAACCTCTACGGCATCCCGCGACACTCCGACGGCGCGACCCGGGTCAACGCCGGGCGACTCGAGGCGGGGACCGCAGCGAACATCGTCCCCGAGCACGCGGAGATGGAGTGCGAGGTCCGGGGCGAAACGACCGACCTCAAGGACTACATGGACGAGCGCGCCCGGCAGGTCATCGGGTCCGCGGCCCGGATGCACGGCTGTGAGTCGAGCGTCGAGGTCGGTGGCGAGGCACCGAGCGCGAGTAGCGACCAGGACCTCGTCGACGCGGTGGGCGACGCGGCGAGCGAACACCCCGACGTCGAGCGCACCGTCGAACGCGACGCGCTCGGCGGGAGCGAGGACGCGACGTACCTGATGGAGGCGGTTCGGGACCGCGGCGGACTCGCCACGTACGTCTGCATCGGTACCGACCACCCCGGAGGGCACCACACCGGCACCTTCGACGTGGACGAGGCCAGCCTCCCCATCGGCGTCGACGTGCTGGCGTCGGCCATCCAGTCGGTCGCGGCGGACCGTCCCTGACCCGCGTATCGACCGTCGTCGCTACCCGCGGGAGCCAGTCGAAATGCTTATTTAACGTTGAGTGGCATATCGAAATTATGGCAGACTCACCCGTTCGAACAGTGGGCGTCTCGTTCGCGGCCATCGTCGGTCTCATCACGGCCAGCACGTTCGTCCTCACGGGTCTCGCCGTCGGCGTCTACGAGTTCGAACTGAGCATCGCGGTCGTCTCGAGGTTCGGCAAGTGGCCAGCCGCCAGCGCCTTCTTCGGCGTCGGGTTCGTCATGCTGCTCGTCACCGCCTGCGTCTACCAGCTCTACCGCTGGTCCCGGCGTCCCGCACTCGTCCTGCACGTGTTGTCGGCCGCCGGGTTCGGCTACATGCTCGCGACCGTCGGCCTCGAGATAATCCCCCTGGTGCTGTTCGCCTCGAACGTCATCGCGACCTTCGGGTTGTTCAACGCGGGGCCGGTCTTCGAGCACACCCGGACCGACACGTCGGACATGCACGCGACCGACATCGGCACCGGACTGCGGTGACGACTCTCGACGACCCCAGATAGTTTGTAGGCGGGAGTGTATCGTCTCAACACGTGACCTCTATCGCCGAATTTTCGCTCCCACCCGGCGAGTTCGCCCTCGGGGCCGTCTTCGAGTCGTACCCGGACACGCGGGTAGAACTCGACCGCGTCGTCCCGACCGCGACCACGGTGATTCCCTACTTCTGGGTCTGGAACGACGACGTGGAGATGCGGACCATCGCGGCGGTCTTCGAGTCGCTCCCCGAGTTGCGCTCGGTGACGCTGATGGAGGACATGGGCGAGCGAGGGCTGTTCCGGGCCGAGTGGGAACCGGAGTTCGTCGGCATCATGAAGGCTATCGCACGGACCAGTCCGACGGTCGTCTCCGCGAGCGGGTCGGCCGACGGGTGGACGTTCCAGCTCCGCGCCGAGGACGTGGACTCGTTCTCCGAGTTCAAGCAGTACTGCGACGACTACGAGATACCCGTGACGCTCACCCGTCTCGGCGCTCTCACCGGGCCGAGTACCGGACCGGAGTACGACCTCACCGACGACCAGCGAGAGGCCCTGGTCCTGGCGTTCCTCGAAGGGTACTACGACGACCCGCGCGAGACCGACCTCGAGGCGCTGGCGTCGCAACTCGGAATCAGCAGACAGGCGTTCGCGGGTCGGCTTCGACGCGGGTACCGGAACATCGTCGGGAGCATCCTCGTCCACGCCCCACGGGACGACGGGGACGGCTAGCACCGTATTTCAAAAGGTTTCGTATGCAAGACGGGGAGTCAACGGGCCCCCCGGACTATGTACGTAGATGACAGTGGACGAGGTGGGCCGTCCCGCGGGGGTAGATGGGCAACCATCGGACGAGCGGTTGAGCGAGGGGGTCGTCGACGCGGTGGCGACGGCGCTCGGGTGCGAACCGGGACCGATGGGGGACTGTACAGACGACGAGGTCCTCGACCCGCTGTACTCCGTCGTCGACCCGGACGCCCTCGACGCGCTCTTCCGGCCGACGGGGCGTGATACGCAACGGACCGAGGGGCAAGTGACCTTCCCGTACCACGGACACGAGGTTACGGCCCACAGCGACGGCCACGTCTCCGTCGAACCACTCGACGTCGGCGACGATTGAGCGGACTCGTTGACCGAGAAGGGGGCGCGGGAGTCAGTACTTGGGGTCCGCACCGGTCGTCTCGTACACCGCGTCCATCAGCGAATCGCGGCGCGACTGCCACATCCCGAACTGCGACGGGTCGTCCGGGTAGTTCTCGTAGTGGGCCATGAGGTCGTCGGCGCACTGCTTCGTCCGGTAGAACTGGAGGATGTTCCGCCAGTAGCCGAAGCTACCGATGGCGAGTTTGGCCTTCAGCGCGAGTCCCATCTCCGTGCTGCCCTCGTAGAGCGCCTCGGCGAGTTTCTCGCCTGGCAACGACGCGAGCAGGCCCATCAGGTCGTCGACGTCGACGGCCGTCGAGAGGATGTTGTACACGTCGAGTGCGGCATACCGACCGCCGAAGTGGTCCATCACCTGTTCGTTGTACGCCCAGAGGGCCGCCTCGCTCACGTCGCCCTGCTCGATGGCCTCGACCGCCTGCTCGCCGGCGTACTTGCCCGCGTAGGCCGCCCCGGCGATGCCGCCGCCGGTGGTCGGGTTGACGTGGCCCGCCGCGTCGCCGACGGCCATGTAGCCCGGTGCGACGGCCGAGTCGTAGGGCCGTCGGGTCGGCAGCGCCGCGCCGAGTTTGTCCTCGACCGTCGCGCCCTCGAACTCCTCGCGGTTCCGCAGGTCTCGCTTGAGGTCGTCGACGAGTTCCATCGGTTCCTCGGTCATCTGGAAGCCCAGACCGACGTTTATCTCCGTCTCGGTCCGGGGGAAGTACCAGAGGTAGCCCGCGGCGCGCTCGGTCGGTTTGAACACCAGCGCGTCGTCCCACTCGACCGGTTCGTCGACGTGGACGATCTCCCGGTAGGCCGAACAGAACTGCGAGTAGTTGACGTTGGTATCGAACGTCGTGCCCTCGAAGTCCACCTTGTCCTGCAGGAGCGAGAGCGACCCTGCGCCGTCGATGACGACGTCGGCGTCGTACTCGACGGCCTCGCCCTTGCGCGTCGCGCGCAGGCCCGTCACCGTCCCGTCGTCGTCCTGCGTCACGTCCTGGACGACGGTGTCGTAGTGGAAGTCGGCCCCCGCCTCGGCCGCGCCGTCGATGATGCGCCGGCCGTACTCCCAGCGGTCGATGACCGCCAGTTCGCCGGGGACGGGTATCTCCAGCACCGTGTCCTCCTGTGGAATCTCGAACCGGCCGTGGTCGACGCCCGTGTTGGTGAACGCCGGTTGAATCTGGGACTTCGGTATCGCCTCGGGGAAGGCGTCCGCGCCCTTGAGCGCGTCCCCGCAGGCGATGTGGCCCGCCTCCTCCTCGTCCTTTCGCTCGACGACGACGACGTCGTAGCCCGCTCTGGCGATCGTCGCCGCGGCGTAGCAACCGGAGGTGCCCGCGCCCGCGACGGCCACGTCGTACTCGTAGGTAGTCATATCCCCCCGTCGTCTCCGCAGGGAAAAAACGTTTTACTACCGATTCTGTCGTCCGGTGGGAATCAGAAACCGTAATAAAGAGTTTTGTCGGGACGTTTCGTAGCCGACTCCATGACCGACTACACCGTCGAATTCGCGCGGACGGGTGAATCCATCACCGTCTCCGACACGCAGACCATCCTGAAGCGGTGCATCGAGGAGGGTATCGCACAGGAGTACTCCTGCCGCGTCGGGATGTGTCTGGCCTGCTCGGCCGAGATCGTCGAGGGTGACGTCGTCCAGCCCGCGGCCCGTGGGCTCACCGAGGCGGAGCGGGAGAACTACGCGCTGACCTGCATGGCCCGGCCGACCTCCGACCTCGTGCTTGACCGGGGCAAGTACCCCCCGAGCATCGAGGACGACGCCGGGGCGCTGTCGGAGTCGAACGCCGCGGCCGACGACTAGTCGAGCGACCCCGGTCTGTTCTCCGAGAACCACGTCGTCGCGAAGTCCACCATCGCGCGCTGGTCGAACAGTCGCGACGTCGCCTCGCCCACCTGTCCGACGGTCACCGACCCGGGCCGTTCGCGCTCGAACGCCTCGCCCACCGTCTCGAAGTCGCCGGTGTCGAGGTCGACGTCCTCGAACTCCAGCCAGACGCGCTCGCCGTCCCGGAACACCGGTGCGCCGTCGGACTCCATCTCTTTCGGGTGGTCGCTTCGGTACTCGGCGAGGTGGAACGAGGTGTTCGTGCCGTGGCCGACGCCGAGGAACAGCACGCGCGCGCGTCGCGTTCGTACAGTCGTGCGAGGGGGGACGCCTCGCCGAGCGGTTCGTCGTAGCTGTGGTCCGCGGTGACGGCCGCGGCCTCGGCCCCCCACGCCGCGAAGGAGACGACGGGGTGGCGACTCCGGACGACGCCGGGGTACGACCGGAAGGTGTCCGGGACGGCGCCAAGCCGCCGGCAGGGCGTGACCGCCGGACGGTAGGCCGGCATCGTCTCGCGGATGGTCTCCTCCCACTCGTCGGGGACCGGCGGGTGTTGCCAGTTTCCGGGGTCCGAGTAGTCGCCGGTGTGTGCCGGCATCGCCAGCGTCCCGTCGTCGGTGACGACCTGCTGGAGGGCGTCGACGACCGCCACCGGCCCGCCACAGACCCAGCCGAGTTCGGACAGGGACGAGTGGACCAGGACGGTGTCGCCGGCAGCGAGGCCGAGGTCACGCAGGTCGGCTGCGAGTCGGTCGACGGTGACCGGTTCGTCGCTCCGGTCTTCGGGCAACGTCGCTGTCATCTGGCGTTCCCTGTGGTCCCCCCGGGTATAGCCTTTCGGTAGCCCCGTCACCGCACCGCACAGTTGTTCGGACCGAGTTCGACCTCGAAGGCCGTCGCGTCGTCGAGGTCCTCCCGCCCGAGGTTCGTGGCGACGATGCGCTCGAAGTTGTTCGGACGCGGCGGCAGGTCCGAGGCGACGTAGTCGACGAACCTGCGTTCGGACAACCCGAGCACCTCGAGGCCCGCCCGCAACTCGCCCAGCCTCGCGGTGTACGTTCCGTCGGCCGCGCGCCCGGTCAACTCGTCGTAGTGCGCCGGCGCGACCACCGTCGAGTCGGGATAGGGCAGCAGGTGGTCGTGGATGGAACGGTACAGGTCGGCCCCGAGGTCGCGGGCGCCCTCGTCGCCCGCTTCGAGGTCCGGTCTCGCGACCCCGCCGAGGAAGAGGCTGTCGCCGGTGAACAGCACGCCGTCGAACTCGATGGTGGTCATCTCGGTCGTGTGGCCCGGCGTCGCGACCGCCGTCAGTTCGTCGTCGCCGAGGGGCAGCGACTCCCCGTCGGCGATTTTGCGTGCGTCGTACGTCAGGCCGCGCGCCCCGGCCCGTTCGGGGAGGACCGGTTCCGCGTCGGTGGCGGCCGCCACGGCCCGGACGCCCGAGACGTGGTCGGCGTGGACGTGCGTGTCGATGGCGTACTCGATGCTCGCGCCGCGGTCGGCCGCGTCCGCGACGTACCGGCCCGCGAACGCACGCAGCGGGTCGATTACGGCGGCCTCGTCGCCGGAGCGGACGAGGTAGGAGAGGCACCCGCTCGACGGACGGTCGTACTGGACGACGGTCCCGGTGACGTCCGCTATCTCGTTGTCGAGGAGGAGTCTCGCCCACGCGTCCATCCCGCCGGCGAGGTTTCGCGCGTCGTATCCCGCGTCGGCGAGCAGGGCCGCCGCGTGGGCGCTGGCCTCGCCCTGTCCACAGACGACGACGAGGGGTTCGGGGGCGTCCTCGTCGACCAGTCCGTCGACCGACCCGGTCGCCTCTGCCTGCACGAACTTCACGTGGGGGACCTGCCTCGCCGTCACCGCCGGGCCGTCGACGTGCCACGCCTCGAACTCGTCCCGGTCGCGCACGTCGAGGACGGTGAAGGCCTCGCCGGAGTCGAGGAGATCCTGGAGCGCCTGCGGCGTGACGGCCGGTGGGGGCCCGTCGGAACCGCTGGACGTGCTCATACGTACGGGTAGGACGCTGCGGCCGATAAAGGCAGTGCGTGGACCGTCGGTCGGCGGCCTGGGCAACGTTGAAGCGCAACGCTACCGACCGCTCACGTATGGACGCGACCGCATTCCGCGAGTCCGTCGAGGCCGACAAGGCGACCGAACTCGACAGGCTCGGTTCGTCGAAGTTGCTCGTCGCCATGACGGACGCCGACCTCGCAGAGTCGACCGTCCTGCGCGTGGCCGCCGTCAGCGAGTACCTCGCCCGCGACACGTTCGCGGCCTGGGCCGACGACGAGGCCGACGAGGACGCCCGGGCCGTCTTCGGCGCAATCGCCGACCAGGAACGAGAGCACTACGACCGGGTCGTCGACCGACTCGACGACCGCCCGGAACCCGACGCCGTCGGCCCGATGCACGCGTACCTCCGCCAGCTAGACGGCACCGTCGAGCGCGCCGCCGGCATCGTCGGTCGAGGGCTGGTCAGCACCCGGAGCCACGTCCAGCTAATCAGCTTCTTCGTCAACGAGGCGGACGAGGCCGGAGCGAACCTCTTCCGTGACCTGCGCGGCGACACTGAGGAGGCCACGCAGTCCGCCCTGGACCTGCTCGACGCCCGCTGCGAGGACGACGAGGACTGGGACCGCGCCCGCGCCGTCGCCGAGTACGTCGTCCAGGTCGCCTACGACGACTACGCCGACTCGCTGACCGAACTCGGCGTCGACCCGAAGGCCATCTGCTGACGACACGGCGGTCACCTGCGCAGCGTCGCCGGTGCGGCGCTCGGCCGGCGGAAAGACCTTCAGACGTGGCACGGAACTCCGGTGTATGGGACTGTTCGACCGGCTCCGTGGACTGTTCGGCGAGACCGAGGCGCGACCGGCGGCGGGACACGACGACGTCGACGTGGACGCGGGCGACCCGGCGGGGCGCGGGCGGACCGGCGTCAACGAACCCGGGTCGGGCGAGAAGAGCGGGAGCCACGGCAGCCACTGGGACACGGTCGTCACCGACCAGGACGACGTCCTCCAGTCCATCGTGGACGCGGTCGAGTCGGGACGGCCGACGGGGTGGAGCGCCGACGACGGGACCGACGTGGTCGCCTACCGTGCCGGCGCGGCCCCGGTGTCGACGCTGGTCGTCGCGGACGCCGACGGCGAGATATGGACCGGCTATCCCGTCGCCGAGGGCGTCCGACACGAGGTCGATGTCGAGTCGGTCCAGCCGTGGGCCAACGGCGCGGAGGGACAGGTGACGGCGACGCTCGGCGGGTCGACGGTGTCGCTGTTCCTGACGAACTACGGGGAACTCGACCAGCCGATATCGGGCGTCCACCGGGTCGAACTCGCTGCGCTGGCCTACGACCTCGGCCCGGCCGAGGCGGAGACGCTCACCACCGACGACGGGCGGGAGTTCTCGACGTCGGGGATGGCCGGGTTCGTCCCGTTCGACGGCGGCGACGTGGACGACTACATCTTCCAGACGACCGTCGAGTCGGTCGAGACGGTCGCGTTCGGTGACGTGACGCTCTACCGACTTCGGGCACCGCTGTTCAGGGACGCCGACGGGACCGAGTACGACGTGTCGGTGTACGCGGCCGAACACGTCTGCGACGGCTACGTGCCGACGGCGGGCGACGACGTCGAGGGCGTCTTCTGGTTGCAGGGCCGGGTCTCCTGACAGTCACTGACCCACGCCTCCCGAGTCCGACAGGCTAAAGCGGACCGCCTCGGACCTTCGGATATGCAGTATCACGACGCCGCGAACCGCCTCTTCGACCTCCGGCGCTACGGCGCTCGACCGGGCACGGAGTCGACGGCGGACCTGCTCGCGTCCCTCGGCGACCCGCACGAGGGCGTCACGTGCGTCCAGATCGCGGGGTCGAACGGCAAGGGTAGCACGGCCCGGATGGTCGAGTCCTCCCTGCGCGAGGCGGGCCTGACCGTCGGCCTCTACACCTCGCCGCACTTCGAGGACGTCCGCGAGCGGATTCGCGTCGACGGCCGGAAGGTCCCGCGGTCGGCGCTGTGTACCTTCGTCGAGGAGATACGCCCCCCCGTCGTCGAGCGCGCGGCCGACGGCGAGTCCCCGACGTTCTTCGAGGCGATGACGGCCATGGCGCTCTGGCACTTCGCCCGCGAGGACGTCGACGTGGCGGTGCTGGAGGTCGGCATCGGCGGACGACTCGACGCGACCAGCGTCGTCGACCCCGTCGCGAGCGCGGTGACGAACGTCTCGCTCGAACACACGAAGGTGCTGGGCGACACCGTCGAGGAGATCGCGACGGACAAGGCCCACGTGGCACCCGACGACGCACCGCTCGTCACGGGGGCGACCGGCGCGGCGCTCGACGCGGTGCGAGCGCAGGCCGGCGACGTGGTCACGGTCGCTTCGGACGGCGACGTACGGACCAGCTACGAGGGGCGGACTAACCACGTGGAGTCGGCCGTCACGGTCGAGGGCGAGGACGACGACGGGACCTGGCGCGTGGAGTCCCGCGTCCCCACCCTCGGCGCGCACCAGGCCGTCAACGCTGGCATCGCCTGCACCCTCGCCAGACAGGTCGCGGGCGTGGACGAGACGACGCTCGCACGGGGCCTCCGGAACGCGCACTGGCCGGGCCGGTTCGAGGTGCTCGGCGACGCACCCCTGACGGTGCTCGACGGGGCGCACAACCCCGACGCCTGCGCCCGCCTCGCCGAGACGCTCGACGAGTTCGACTACGACGGGTTGCACCTCGTCTTCGGCGCGATGCACGACAAGGCCCACCGCGAGATGGCGTCGGCGCTGCCCACGCCCGAGGCCGTCTACACCTGCGAACCGGACCTCGAACGGGCCGAGGACGGCGACGTGCTCGCCCGGGTGTTCGAGGAGGCCGGCGTCGAGAACCGCGTCGTCCGGTCCTCGGTCGACACGGCGCTCGACCGGGCGCTCGACGCGGCCGGCCCCGACGACTGCGTGCTCGCGACGGGGTCGCTGTTCACCGTCGCCGAGGCCCGGACGCGCTGGACCCGCCTGCAGGTTCCGACGACGGTGCGGGACCTGGACGACGCGACCGAGACGCTGGAACTCGCCAGCGTCACCGCCCCCGGCGTCTGGCGAATGCGCGGCAAGGGCGTCCACCGAGTCGTCCGGACGCGCGTCCAGAAGCGACAGGCGTCGTACCTCAAGGAGGAGATGCTGAGCCTCGACGGCGAGTGCGCCGTCTCCGGACTTGAGACCGAGGGCGAGCGCCTGGACGCGGTGCTCATGGGCACCCTGTCGCAGTTCAAGCGCCTCACCGAGAAACTCGACGGCCAGCCCTACGGCCTCGCACAGTTCTCCCGCGAACTCCGGGAGACGCTCGGCATCCAGCAACCCGACTCTGGCGGCGACTACCCGTGGTCCGACGGCACCGCCGTCATGGGCATCCTGAACGTCACGCCCGACTCCTTCCACGACGGCGGCGAGTTCGACGCCGTCGACGACGCACTGGCCAGGGCGAGGGAGATGGTCGAGGCCGGCGTCGACATCGTCGACGTCGGCGGGGAGTCAACCCGCCCGGGGGCAGAACCGGTGTCGGTCGGCGACGAGTGCGACCGGGTCGTCCCGGTCGTCGAGGCCATCCGGGAGGCCGGCCTCGACGTCCCCATCTCCGTCGACACGCGCAAGGCCGAAGTCGGCCGGGCGGCACTCGACGCCGGGGCAGACATCCTGAACGACGTCTCGGGGCTGGGCGACCCCGAGATGCGCTTCGTCGCCGCCGAGTACGACGCGCCGCTGGTCGTGATGCACAGCATCGAAACGCCGGTCGACCCCGACCGGGACGTGACCTACGACGACGTCGTCTCCGACGTGCTCGACCAGTTGCGCGAGTCGGTGCTCCTCGCCGAGAAGGCCGGTCTGGACCGCGAGCAGATACTCGTCGACCCCGGCCTCGGGTTCGGCAAGACCGCAGCCGAGTCCTTCGAACTCCTCGACCGTCTCGACGAGTTCCGCGCCCTCGGCTGTCCGGTCCTCGTCGGCCACTCCCACAAGTCGATGTTCGGCGCGGTCGGCCGCGAGGGCGGTGAGCGCCTCCCGGCGACCGTCGCCGCGACGGCGGTCGCGACGGACCGCGGTGCGGACGTCGTCCGCGTCCACGACGTCGCCGAGAACGTCGACGCGGTCCGGGTCGCCGAGGGCGCACGCGACCCGGAGACGCTGGACGAGTGAGCGCGTAGACCGGTCGCACGTCCGGCGCATCCCGTTCTGGACTGCCCCCTCAGTCGGCCGGGGTCGCCCCACTGTCGCCTCCGACGACGACCGGACCCGCGAGGCCGGCGACGACGGCGGCCGAGAGCACCACCACCCCCAGCCCCCCGACAGCGACCGTCGGGCCGAGGGCGTCCGCGACGACGCCGGCGGCGAGTCCGACCGGCATCTTCGCGACCGAGGTCACCATCGAGACGGCCGAGAGCACCGTGGCCCGACCGACCGACTCGGCGTGGCGGTTGACGTAGTTTCGCTGGACCGGGACGAGCACCGAGACGACGCCACGGTGGACGAACATCATCGGGACGACCAGCAACGGTTCCGCGAACACCGCGAGCATGGCGACGCCGTCGAACGCGAGCGACCCCAGGACCGCACCCCGGGTCCCGAGGCGCGACTCGATCCCGGCCGCCCGGTCGCTGAGAACCGCACCGAACGCGGTGAACGAGGCGTAGACGACGCCGAGGACCGCTGTCTCGGCCAGCGGGTGGCCGGCGACCGTCGCCCCCGCCACGACGGGCGACAGCGAGTCGACGGTGATGGGCTGGACGTACGAGCGCGCAGACTGTCCCACCGCGGCGGTCAGCGCCCAGAGCAGGACGAACGCGCGCAACTCGCGGGAGAGCAGATGCTCGCGGACGACCGTGACCGCCTCGCCGACGCCAAGGACGTCCCCGTCGTCGCCGTCGCCGGTCGCGGGGAACGTCGTGACGACGAGTGCGCCGGTCGTGCCCATCACGGTCGAGGCGACGAACGGCAGGTCCGGGTCCACGGCGTACATGAGGCCGCCGGCGACCATCGTCGCGGCCAGCACCCACAGTCGGATTGCCGACCCCCGGCCGGCGACGTGGGTGAACCGGTCGGTCGCGTCGTGGGCGTCCAGCGCGTCGTACAGCCAGGCACTCACCGACCCGGACTGCAGCGTCTCGGCCAGTCCGAGGAGACAGAACGCGGCGACCACCGTCGGCGGCGAACGCGCGTACAGCAACGTCAGCGGGTAGGCGCCGAACAGCAACTGGGCGACGACGATGGTGTTCCGCCGGCCCAGGCGGTCGCTCACGTAGCCGGTGGGCACCTCGCCGACGACCGTCAGGAGGGCCGCCGCCGCGCCGCCGAGCGCGAGCGTCGCGTAGGAGACGTCGTGCGAGACGAGGTAGTAGATGGAGACGGGCCACATGAACCCCGGCGTGGAGACCGCGCGGAGGGCGTAGTACTTCAGGACGGTCGGTCGTTCGGAAGCCATCGGCGCTCTGGGCCGAACCGCCTCGACGACAAGAAGGTTCTGCGAACCTCGTTTCGGTAAGTTCGGTTACAGGACCGTCGTCTCGAGGACGGTGGCCTCGCCGTCGAGGCGTGCCCGGAGGACGTCGCCGTCGCAGGGCACCTCGACGCGGAGGTCCCACGGGTTCGGGCCGTACCACGTCAGGTGCTCGTCGGTGACCGCCCAGGGGAGTCGCCACTTCGGGATGCCGTAGAGGTCGTGGCCCCGGTTCGCGAAGAACGCGACGACGTCGGGATGGTACCGGAGCGTCTCACCCACGGCAGTGTAGTGAAAGCCCGTACACGACGTGCAGTGGTGTTCCACGTACACGGCGAGGTCGGACCCGTCTGCAGACGCCGGCAGGTCGCCGTCGCGCTCCCGGACCCTCGTCTCGGCGTGGCCGGCGCACCACGGACAGATTCCCCGGACGAGCGACGCCGTCTCCATCCGGTTCCGGTAGTCCGCCGCGACGAGCAGTTCCTCCCGCGAGCGCTGTTCGACGCCCCGCGGCGGGACGTAGGTGCGTTCGTACTCCGCGCCGCAGTCCCAGCACTTGACCACGAACAGCGGTGCCAGCGGGCGCTCCCACCCGAACCCGTACTCGGCGACGAGCGCGTTCCCGCACTGGTGACACGCCTGGTCGACGTCGAAGGCGTCGACCCGACGGTCGGTCGTGAACCCGCCGGCGACGAGGTGCTGGAAGGCGAGTCGACCCTGCGTGGTCAGCGCGTACCCGTCGTCGTACCGGCGGACGAACGGCCCCGTCAGTTCGCCGAGGTGGTAGTTGAACCGGCCGGAGTCCGAGACGGCGACGCAGTCGAGCAACTCGGAGTACGACAGGTAGCCGATACCCGCTCCCTCGATGGTCGCCACGCCGAGGGCGCGTATCACGTCGAGACGCACCTCGTTCGCGAGCAACGAGAGCGCGCCGTCCGCGTCGAGCGCGTCGGTCATCGGTCACAGTCCGACGGCCACCATCGTATGTCTTTTCTGACTCAGAACAGGTCCGCGGAATCCAGTTCGTCGCGGTACGTCTGCAGGTAGCGCTCCAGCACCGGCGTGTGGTCGTACTCGGCGAAGCGTTCGTCGACGGTCCTGTGTTCCATCCCCATCGCCTCGTCGATGGCCTCGGTCAGTTCCTGCTCGCTGGTCGTCCGGAACCCACGTTCGAAGTCGCTGTCCCGGCGGGCCAGCAACTCGTGGGCGGACGACTCCGCGTGGTACTCGACGATGCCGATGCACCCCGCCGCGACCCCCCAGAGCAACTCGGTCGGGAAGCGACACCGGCGAGCGGTCTGGGCGAACACCTGCGCGCCGCGGTAGACGGCGAGTCGTTGCTCGCGGTCGCACTCGCCGAGCCACGTGACGCGGTCCTCGATCCGCAGGTCCTTCGCCTGCCGTTCGTACGCCTCGCGTCTGGGGCCGTCGCCGACGACGACCGTCGACCAGTCCACGTCCCGATGTTCGGCCATCGCCAGCAGGAGGGATTCGAGGTTCGCCCCGTCGTCCAGTCGCCGTGCGTAGACCACGTCCCCGGCCTCGACCGGTTCGACCGATTCGACCGACTCGAAGTCGATGCTGTTCGGGACGACCTCGACGTCCCCCTCGGCCGCGCCGTGTTCCCACACCGTCGTCCGGACCATCTCGGATGGAGTCACGACCACGTCCGACTTCTTCAGCGCCTTCCGGTGACGCCGGCCATAGGACGCGACGTCGCCGTACCACTCCGTCACCAGCGGCGCGTCCGACAGGCGGGCTGCCTTGCTCGCCGACGACACCTGCTTCGGGGGCGACCCGGCGACGTGGACCACGTCGGCGTCGAACTTCCTGACCGCCATCGGGAGCGTGTACCGGAACTTCCGGGACGAGTCCACGTCGCCGACCAGTCCCCGGTAGACCACGCCCCGGTGTTCCCACTCGGCTTTCTTCCCGGTCCACCACTTCGCACAGAACAGCACCACGTCGTGGCCGCGCTCGGCCAGGTGCTCTGCGACGCCCTTGACCCGTCGGTTCGCCGCAGTGTCGGCGTGGAGGGCCGTCTCGAGTGCGACGAACGCGATTCTCATCGTCTACTCGAAACACGCAAGCGGTTCACTAATAAAAACCTCGGCTCCGTCCCGGGTCGCGCGTGTCCGGCGGGCAGCCGCCGGGTGAACCGGGCCGGTCCGTCGCAGTCGGTATCTGTCCCGAACGATTGGGGTAATTTCTTTGTCGCACCCACAAGATGTGCAACACGACATGGAATCACTGGAAGACGTTTCCGAGGTGGCGTTCGAACCCTCGCGCGAGTTCGTCGAGTCGACGAACGTCTGGGAGTTCATGCAGGCGTACGACATCGAGGACTACGACGCACTGATAGAACGCACGACGACGGACGTCGAGGGCGTTCCCGAGTCGGGCGTCGACTGGTTCTGGGACGAACTGGTGGACTACCTCGGCATCGACTTCTACGAGGACTACGACGCGGTGCGCGACGACAGCGAGGGGCCGCAGTTCACGGACTGGTACCCCGGCGGCGAACTCAACCTCGCACACAACGTCGTCGACCGACACGCCCAACTCGACGAGGAGGCGCGAAACAAGGTGGCCTGCATCTGGGAGGGCGAACCGGGCGACGTCCGCGAGGTGACCTACCACGAACTCCACCGGCGGTCGAACCAGGTGGCGAACTACCTCGAATCGGTCGGCATCGAGACGGGCGACACCGTCGGACTCTACATGCCGATGGTACCCGAGGTCGTCTCCATCCTCTACGGCTGTTTCAAGGTCGGAGCCATCGCGGTCCCCATCTTCTCCGGGTTCGGCGTCGACGCGACGGCGACGCGCATCGACGACTCCGAGTGTTCCGTGCTGTTCACCGGCGACGGGTTCTACCGCCGCGGCGGCGAGGTCCGCCTGAAGGAGAGCGCAGACGACGCCATCGACGAGGCCGGCCACGTCGAACACACCGTCGTCTACGAGCGCCTCGGCCTCGTCCACAGCGAGGAGGAGTCGATATCGTGGACGCGGCGCGACGAGTCCTGGGAGGACGCCATCGAGACGCAGGACGACGAGTACGAGACGAAGCCCCTCGATTCCAGCCAGGAGTCGATGCTCCTGTACTCCTCGGGGACGACCGGCAAGCCGAAGGGCATCGTCCACACCCACGCCGGCGTCCAGATGCAGTGTGCGAAGGAACTGTACTTCGGGTTCGACCTGAAGCCGTCGGACCGGTTCTTCTGGGTGTCCGACATCGGCTGGATGATGGGGCCGTGGACGCTCATCGGCACCCACACGTTCGGGAACACGATGTTCATGTACGAGGGCGCACCGGACCACCCGGACCCCGACCGGTTCTGGGAGATGATCGACCGCCACAAGCTGACCCAGTTCGGCATCTCGCCGACGGCCATCCGCGCCCTTCGCAAGCACGGCGACGAGTGGCTCGAGGGCCACGACCTCTCCAGTCTCCGCATCCTCGGGTCGACGGGCGAACCGTGGGACCCCGAGTCCTGGCAGTGGTTCCTCGACGAGGTGGGCGGCGGCGAGGCGCCCATCGTCAACATCTCCGGCGGCACCGAGATCTGTGGCTGTTTCCTCATGCCGATGCCCATCACCGACCTGAAGCCCTGCACCCTCGGCGGGCCTGGACTCGGGATGGACATCGACATCGTCGACTCCTCGGGCGAATCCATCAGGGACACCCACGAACGCGGCTTCCTCGTCGCCCGCGACTCCTGCCCGAGCATGACCAAGAGCCTCTGGTCGGGCGACGAGCGCTACCTGGAGGAGTACTGGTCGTCCTTCGAGGACCCGCCGATGTGGGACCACGGCGACTGGGCCCAGATGGACGAGGACGGCTTCTGGTTCCTCCACGGCCGCGCCGACGACGCGCTGAACGTCGCCGGCCGGAAGGTCGGCCCCGCCGAGGTGGAGGGTGCGCTCATCGACCACCCCGCCGTGAACCAGGCCGCCGCCGTCGGCGCACCCGACGACACGACGGGCACCGCCGTCGTCGCCTACGTCATCCTCGAGGAGGGTTACGGGGAGACCGACGAACTCCGGGACGAACTCCGGGCACAGGTCGGCGAGGAACTCGGGAAGCCGTTCCGCCCGCGCGAGGTCCTGTTCGTCGACGAGTTCCCCAAGACCCAGTCCGGGAAGATAATCCGGCGGGCCATCGAGGGCACCTACCGCGGTGAAGACCTCGGCGACATGAGCAGCATCGAGAACCCCGAGGCGCTGGACGAACTGAAGGACGCGCGGTAACCCGGCCGTCGCCCCCGCACACGTATTTACCGCCGCAGACGCAACTAGGTGGCATGAGCGCGACACGCAGCGACGCGTCGGGGGGACTCAGGTCCGCCCTCGCGGCGGTCGGCCTGACAGTGCTGGCCGTGGTCGTCTCGACCGCCGTCGGCGTCGCCTTCCTCGTCCCGACGATCGCCCTCGGCCTCGACGTGGAGACGACGCTCGGACTGGTGCTCCTCACCGGCGTCGGCCAGCTGGGATTTCTGGCGTTCGGACTCCTCTACGCCCGCTGGCACGGCCTCAGGATTCCGTTCCGGGCACCGTCGATGCGCGAACTCGCCGTCGCCGTCGCCGCCACGGTCCTCGCGCTGGCGCTGGCGACGGTGTTCTCCTTCGTGCTGTCGCTTCTCGACCTGTTGCCCGGGTCGGTCATCGAGGAGGCCGGGACCGCAGACCCCACGTTCTTCCTCGGCATCGCGCTCCTCTCCATCGTCATCGTCGCACCCGCCGAGGAACTCCTGTTCCGGGGCGTCGTGCAGGGTCGACTCAGGGAGTCGTTCGGTCCCTTCGGGTCCGTCGTCGGGTCGAGTCTCCTGTTCGGGTCGGTCCACCTCGCCAACTACACCGGGTCCGTGCCCCGCGTCCTCGCCGGTATCCTGCTCATCGCCGTGACCGGGGCGGTCCTGGGAGCCATCTACGAGTGGACGGACAACCTCGCGGTCCCCATCGTCACGCACGCCGCGTACAACGTCGCGCTGTCCGGACTCGCGTATCTGACGCTGTGACGGGCGTCACGCCGACAGCGGAACGTCCTCGACCCTGACGGACCTGTCCGTCTCCGCGTCGGCGCTCTCGACCACCACGACGCCCTCGTCGGCCGGTTCGAGCCGAATCGCCGCCCCGACGAGCAGTGGCGCGACGACGCCCGCGGCGACGGTCCCGGGATGAGACAGGCGTGCACGAACGACGACCCGGTCGTCGCTCGACAGCGACAGGTACCCGCGGGTCCAGCGCGCACCCGACAGCAGGTCGGCGTGGCTGTACGTCCGCTCGCCGTCGTCGAGAATCGGGTCGTCGGGGGCCGCCGGTTCGGGCGGCATGGTCGGGTTCTCGCTCCAGACCTCCTTCTCCCAGTACCAGTGCGCCGGGTCGGTCGGGTCGTCGCCGTAGCCGACGTACTGCGCCCCAGCGGGGAGGTCGTACCGGTGGAGTTCGTCGGCCGGGGCCACCAGCGCCCTGGCGTCGACGTCCGTCGGCGGGTCGAACCGCGTCATCGCACCGAGCAACGACGCGCCCAGGAACGCGAGAACCGGTTGCGCCCGGGGGGCGCCGACGACGGCGACGGTGTCCCCGGTGCGGACGCCCTGCTTGTGCAGGAAGTTGCCGGCCTTCCACGCCGTCGTCAGGAACCGCCGGTAGTCGTATCGCTGGGCGGTCCGACCGTCGGCGGCGAGTGCGGGTGCGTCGCCCCGTCGGTCGCGGGCGAGCACGTCGGCGAGCGTCTCCATATCCCGGGTTGGACCCACCCCGAGAAAAACGCGTGGACTTCGACGACGGGGAGACCGCGACCGTCGGCCGGCGCCCGCCGACGGAACAGTTCGGGACGGGACAGACGTGACGGCGGTTCACTGCCGCCGACTAGAAGAAGCTCTCTATCTTCTCGAAGAAGCTCTGTTTGACCTCGATCTCCTCGCCGCCGGCCTCGGCGAACGCCTCCAGCGCCTCGCGCTGTTCCTCGTTCAGTTCCGACGGCGTCACGACGTGGACCTGGACGTACATGTCACCCGTGCCGCGCCGGCGCAGGTGGGGCATCCCCTTGCCCTGCAGGCGGAACGTCTCGCCGCTCTGGGTTCCGTCCGGGACGTCCAGTTCGACGCGGCCGGCCAGCGTCTCCACCTCGACTGTGTCGCCGAACACGGCCTGCGGGAACGAGATGGGCAACCGGTAGTAGAGGTCGTCACCCTCGCGTTCGAGCGTCTCGTGCTCCTCGACCGACACCTCGATTATCAGGTCGCCGTTCGGCCCGCCCGGGTCGCCTGGCGCGCCCTCGCCACTCATCCTGATGGTCTGGCCGTCGCGGACGCCCGGCGGTATCTCGACGGTCAGGGTCGCCTCCTCGGTGACGACGCCGCCGCCGCCACAGTCCGAACACGTCTCGTCGTACAGTTCGCCGGCACCCTCACAGCGCCGGCAGGTCTGGGTCTGCTGGACCCGGCCGAGCGGCGTCTGCTGGACCTGCGTCACGCGCCCCTGCCCGTTACACTCCGGGCAGGTCTCGGCGTCGGCGTCGGGCGGGTGACCCTCCCCGTGACAGGTGTCACAGTGCGTCGGTCGCGAGATGGTCACCTGCTTCTCTACGCCCTCGTACACGTCTTCGAGGTCCAGCGAGAGCGACGTCCGCAGGTCCCGGCCCGGGCGTGGCCCCTGCTCCCGTCCGCGCTGGCCGCCCTGGCCACCCCCGAAGAACTGCTCGAAGATGTCGTTGATACCGCCCATACCACCGGCACCGCCGAAGGGGTCCCCACCGGCACCGCCGAAACCACCGGCGCCACCGCCGGCACCGCCGTCGAAGCCGCCGCGCTTCTCGGCCTGTTCGAACCGGTCGTGGCCGAGTCGGTCGTACGCCTGGCGCTTCTGGTCGTCGGTGAGGACCTCCTTCGCCTTCTTCACCTGTTTGAACTTCTCCTCTGCGTCCGCGGCGTCGGACACGTCCGGATGGTACTCGGCGGCCTTCTTCCGGTAGGCCTGTTTGATCTCATCCTCGTCGGCATCCCTGCTGACACCGAGGACGTCGTAGAAGTCCTCACTCATTGGTTATCCACCTCTATACGGTTGCGCTACTTGAAAAGAACGGGTTCGGACGGCGAGCGTGAATCGACCGAGAGCGTCGGGTCGGCTGTGGTCCCGTTACTCCTCGTCGTCCTCTTCTTCGTCCACGTCCTCGAAGTCGGCGTCGACGTACTCCTCGCCCTCGTCGGCGGCGCCCTCGGGACCCGCGCCGGGTCCGGCCGCGCCGGCACCGCCCATCCCGCCGTCGGCGGTCGCGGCGCCCTCGTACATCCGCTTGCCGATCTCCTGCAGTTCGGTGGTGAGGTGCTCCGTCGCGTCCTCGATCTCGTCCTTCTCGGCTTCGTCGTCGGAGATGACTGCCTCGACCTCCTCCATCGCGGCCTCGATGTCGTCGCGGAGGTCGTCGTCGACCTGCTCGTCGTTCTCGTCGAGCAGGGTCTCGGCGCGCTGCAGGGTCGCCTCGGCGTCGTTCTTGGCCTCGATGCGCTCGCGGCGCATGCGGTCCTCCTCGGCGTGCTCCTCGGCTTCCTGCTGCATCTGCTCGATCTCGTCGTCCGAGAGGCCGGCACCGCCCTCGATGGTGATGTCCTCGCGGTTGCCCGAGCCCTTGTCCTCGGCGGAGACGTTCACGATGCCGTTCTCGTCGATGCTGAAGGTGACCTCGATCTGCGGCGTTCCGGCCGGTGCCGGCGGGATGCCGGTGAGGTGGAACTCGCCGAGCAGTTCGTTGGCCTCGGCCATCTCGCGCTCACCCTGGAAGACGCGAACCTGCACCGAGGTCTGGTTGTCCGCGGCCGTCGTGAATATCTTGGACTCCTCGGTCGGGATGGTCGTGTTCTTCTCGATGAGGCGCTCGAAGAGACCGCCCTTGACCTCGATACCGAGCGAGAGGGGCGTCACGTCGAGCAGGACGATGTCGTCGACCTCGCCGCCGAGCACGCCGCCCTGGATGGCTGCGCCCAGTGCGACGGCCTCGTCGGGGTTGACGTTCTTCTTCGGTTCCTGACCGATGAGTTCCGCGACCTTCTCCTTGACCTGGGGCATCCGGGTCGACCCGCCGACGAGCAGCACCTCGTCGATGTCGCCCTTCTCGTAGCCCGCGTCCGCGAGCGCCTGCTCGGTCGGTTCGACGGTACGCTCGATGAGGTCCTGTGTGAGGTTCTCGAACTTCGCACGGGTCAGGGACTCCTCCAGGTGGATGGGACCGTCGTCGGTCGCCGTGATGAACGGGAGGTTGATCTCCGTCTCCTTGCGCGAGGAGAGTTCGATCTTGGCCTCCTCTGCGGCGTCCTTGAGGCGCTGGAGCGCCTGCCGGTCCTCGCGGAGGTCGATGCCGTGTGCGTTCTCGAACTCGTCTGCGAGCCAGTCGATGATGGCACCGTCCCAGTCGTCGCCACCGAGGTCGTTGTCACCGTTGGTCGCGACGACCTCGTAGACGCCGCCGCCGAGGTCGAGGATAGAGACGTCGAAGGTACCCCCACCGAGGTCGTAGACGAGAACGGTCTGGTCGGAGTCGTCGTCGAGGCCGTACGCCATCGCCGCGGCCGTCGGTTCGTTGATGATGCGCTCGACCTCGAAGCCGGCGATCTCGCCGGCGTCCTTGGTCGCCTGGCGCTGTCGGTCGCCGAAGTACGCCGGGACCGTGATGACGGCCCGCTCGACGTCTTCGCCGAGGTAGTCCTCGGCGTCGCGCTTTATCTTCTGGAGGATCATCGCCGATATCTGCTCCGGCGTGTACTCCTCGTCGTCGATGTCGACCGTGTAGTCGTCCTCGCCGATGTGGCGCTTGATGGACGCGATCGTTCGCTCGGGGTTCTGGATGGCCTGGTTCTTCGCCGGTTTTCCGACGAGTCGCTCACCCTCGTCTGTGAAGGCGACGACGGAGGGAGTCGTCCGGTTGCCCTCACTGTTGACGATTATCTCCGGGTCTCCCCCTTCCATGACAGCGAACGCGGAGTTCGTCGTCCCGAGGTCGATACCGATTATCTTGTTGCTCGCCATGTTACAGTCTACTAACTGGCTGGAGCCTTTAAAAGTTGCTTTACTCGACTATCCAACGAACTAAAGCCGTTGCTGGACCGAAGAGACACACGAGAGACTAATTTTTCACGCTGGTGTCGATTAGGTTTACTCCGACTCGTCGTCGGTAGCTGTACCGGTGACGACCCCACCGTCCGAGGAGAGGTCGTCCGCCTCGACGGGTTCGCCACCCGAGACGCCGTCCCCGGATTCGGCGTCAGCCTCGGACGCACCCGTCGACTCGTCCTCCGGGTCGTGGTCGGCGCCGTTGCTCACCGTCACCTGTGCGGTCTGGATGACCTTCCCCGCCATCTCGTAGCCCGGGCGGTACACGTCCACGATGTCGCCCTCCGGACGGTCGCTGTCGACGCGGACCATCACCTCGTGACGCTGGGGGTCGACGTCGTCGCCGGGTTTCGGCGCGACCTCCTCGACGTTCTCGTCCTCCAGCACGCGGTCGAAGTCGCGGAGCGTCGCCTCGACGCCCTCGCGTATCTCGGCGTCCTCGCCCTGTTCGAGCGCACGGTTGAGGTTGTCCCGGACCGGGAGGAGTCGCTCGACGAGGTCCTCCGTCGCACGGTCCCGAATCTGGTCCTGTTTCTTCTTCGCACGCTCCTTGTAGTTCTTGAAGTCGGCCTGCTTCTGGACGAGGCGCTGCTTGAGGTCGTCGCGCTCTGACTCCAGTGCTTCGCGTTCGGACTCGAGGTCGTCGCGCTCGGATTCCAGTGCTTCGCGTTCGTCCTCCAGTTCTTCGACGCGTTCGTGGAGTTGCGTGGCCTGGTCCTTGAGTTCGAACGCACGCTGGAGGAGGGCCTCGACCTCCATCCCGAGCTGTTCGTCTTGGGCGGCGACGCGGTCGACGAGGTCGTCACCGACGGGCGTCGACTCCTCCTCGTCGGGATGGGCGGTCGACGCGTCGTCCGTGGGCTCCGGTTCGTCCCACGTCCACCCGTCGTCGGCCGTCCCGTCGGCCGGTTCGGACTCGTCTCCCGGAGGTGCATCCTCGGCTGCCGACCCCGCTTCGGCGGCCGGCCGCTCCGTATCCTCGTCTTCGTCCATGTCCGAAACAAAATCCTCGGGAGACCAAAAGGGTTCAGGTACGCGGTCAGCGACGACGTGCCGGCACCGACCGACGCGCGTACGGTCCGACCCGGAACACGTAACCACCCTCGCCGGCAACACGCTGGCGTGACCTCCCTCCGGTACGAGAACGGGACGCTCCGCGTGACAGACGTCGGGGACGCCGACATCCCCGGCGTCGAACGCGACGACCGGAGCGACACCTGGCGGGCACCCGGCTACCGGTACGCGGCACTCCGGGACTGGCTGGACCGCGACGGCCGCCCGTACGAGGACAGCGTCCTCGACGTGGACGCCGTCCCCGACCTCTCGTCGGCATACGAACTCCGGCCCTACCAGCAGGCGGCGCTCGACGCCTGGGAGTCCGGCGAGGGACTCCCGCGACGTGGCTGTCTCGAACTCCCGACCGGGAGCGGCAAGACCGTCGTCGCCATCGCAGCCATCGAACGGTGTTCGACCCCGACGCTCGTCGTCGTGCCGACGCTCGACCTGCTCGACCAGTGGCGCAGGGAACTCGAACGGGAGTTCGACGTGCCGGTCGGCCAGTTCGGCGGCGGCGAACAGCGCGAGGAGGTGCTGACCGTCTCGACGTACGACTCGGCGTACCTCAAGGCCGAGGACGTCGGCGACCGGTTCGGACTCGTCGTCTTCGACGAGGTCCACCACCTCGGCGGCGAGGGGTACCGCGACGTGGCGCGCCTGCTGGCCGCCCCCGCCCGCCTCGGCCTCACGGCGACGTTCGAGCGCCCGGACGACGCGCACGAAGTGGTCGAGGAACTCGTCGGGCCGCTGGTCTATCGACTCTCCGTCGACGACCTCGCAGGCGACCACCTCGCAGCGTACGACGTGAAGCGGCTCGCGGTCGAACTCACGCCCGAGGAACGCGAGCGCTACGAGGCCGAACAGGGCACGTTCACCGACTACCTCGCCCGGAGCGACATCCGGTTCACCAGCGGGAGCGACTACCAGGAACTCGTCAAGCGTTCGGGGTCCGACCCCGCCGCGCGCGAGGCCCTTCTGGCGAAACAGCGCGCCCGGCGCATCATGATGGGGAGTCAGGCGAAACTCGACGCGCTGGAGGGCATCCTCGACGACCACCGCGACGACCGCGTCATCGTCTTCACCGCCCACAACGCGCTGGCGTACGACATCGCCGAACGCTTCCTCCTGCCGGCCATCACCCACCACACCTGCACGAGCGAGCGTCGAGACGTCCTCGACCGGTTCCGTGACGGCACCTACTCCCGGGTCGTCACGTCGAACGTGCTCGACGAGGGCGTCGACGTCCCCGACGCGAACGTCGCGGTCATCGTCTCCGGGAGCGGGAGCGAGCGCGAGTTCACCCAGCGCCTCGGGCGCATCCTGCGTCCGAAGACCGACGGGGGACGGGCGCTGCTGTACGAGGTGGTCAGCGCCGAGACCGCAGAGGAACGCGTCGCCGACCGCCGACGGTAGACTCTGCAAGCGCCGGGTCTGCCCTTTTGGAGCGTCGTTCCGTCTAGCCCCCATGAACGTCGCTGGCCAGCGTGGCGGCCGGACGGCCGTCTGGGTCGGACTCGGTGCGGTGATCGCACTCGTCGTCGCGCTCGCGCTCTTCCGGTACCTCGGCACGCTGCTGTTCGCCATCTTCCTCTACTACGCGACGCGGCCCATCTACCGTCGGCTGGACCGGTACAGCGACCACCCGGACCTCACGACGACCGTCACGATACTGGTCGTCGTCGTCCCGATGCTCGCCGTCGTGGTCTACGCCGGGGTCCTCGGACTCCGGGAACTCGACCAGTTCCTCGCCACGGACGTCTTCCAGTCGTACCGGTCGATGCTCGACCCGTACCTGACACTGGCACGCGAGGGCGAACTCCGCCGGCTCTGGAGTGCGCTCCTCACCGACCCGGAGCGGTCCGTGAGTCCCGCCGTCCAGGAGGTACTCCGTAGCGTCGTCGGTCCGATCCAGACGCTGGCCGGACTCGCGTTCGCGCTCGGGTCGCGCCTGTTCCTGTTGCTCGTCTTCCTCTTCTACCTCCTCAGGGACGACCAGAAGTTGCGCAGCTGGTTCTACCGGAGCATCGACGACGACGAGCGACTCGTCGCGTTCGCCGAGGCGGTCGACGACGACCTCGAGGCCGTCTTCGTCGGCAACCTGGCAATCGTCGTCGTGGCGGCGGTGACCGCCGCAGTGACGTACTACGGACTCAACGTGTTCGCCCGGGGGAGCGCCGTCGTCGGGATTCCGCTGTTGCTCAGCCTCCTCATCGGTATCGGGACGCTCGTCCCGGTCGTCGGGATGAAACTCGTCTATCTGCCCTTCGGGGCGTACCTCCTGGCCTCGTCGCTGGCGACGCAGCGACCGCTGTGGCACGCCGTCGCCTTCCTCGTTCTCACCTTCACCGTCGTCGACACGGTGCCAGACTTCTTGGGCAGAGCGTTCCTCTCCTCCCGGAGCGGCATCCACATGGGACTCGTCCTCATCGGGTACGTTCTCGGGACGATGGCGTTCGGCTGGTACGGTCTGTTCCTCGGACCGCTGGTCGTCGTCCTCGCCGTCCACTTCGGGACGGAGGTGTTCCCGGACCTCGCGAGTCGACTCCTCGGCACCTGAACGTCCGCACCGGTCAGCGCCGCCGCCACTCGAAGGCGAGCGACCCCAGTTCGGGGAAGGTGAACTCGTAGGTCCCCGTCGCGCCCGGGCCGAGCTCGACGTGTCGAGCGCGCTCCTGTCGCCTGTCGTCTTTCGTCCAGAGAGCCACGAGCGTCACGTCGGCGGGCGTCGACCCGGCGTTCTCGACCGTGGCGACCACGTGGAACCCCGCGTCGGTGGTCTCCGTCTCGATGGCGAGTTCGAGGTCCGGGGCGACGGCCTGCGTCGCCGTCGGCGTCGACTGGTCGGCCGTCGGCTGGCCGTAGTCGGTCTCCGGGGGCCGGTGGCGGGCACCGGGCTGGTCGCTGGGGAGGCGGCCGCTACAGCCAGCCAGCATCCCCGTCCCGAGGACCACCGCTCGACAGTACGTACGCCGTCGCATCGACAGCCAGTTCGGGGGGTCGGTACGAATCTCTTGTGACTCTGGCGCGGAGTGGAGCGCTTTTCACCGTGGCGCCCCGACACACTGCCGATGCTGACCAAGGACCTCCTCCGGGTCTCCCGCGCCGGCGGCGGGTACCGGCCGCGATTCGCCGACGCCGACCGGGAGCGGCTGGCTGCCCGGACGCTCGGGGTCTTCCAGGGCCACGTCGGCGAGACCTACGGCGACCTGCAGGACGCCCTCGCGGAACTGGAGGCCGACGCCCCGGACTTCAAACTCGTCCGGGGATTCGCGAAGCTCCTCGAACGAGAGGTCCGTCTCGAACCACGGGCACCGGTCGACCCCGAACGCGCTCGCAGGGCCGCCTTCGTGGCCGCGGAAGGCGTGAGCGTCGTCACCGAGGCCGAACGCGAGACCGCCCTCGAACGGGCCGGCGACGACCTCGGCGTCGCCGCCGCCGACGTCGCAGCGTCGCTGTACGCCGACCTGGAGGAGCGACAGGTCGTCGCCGCCTTCGACGCGCCGTGGTCCCCGTCGGACCTCGTCGCGCAGTACAACCTCTCGCTGGCACAGACGGCGCTGTTCGACGCCACCGAGGTCCGGGTCCGGTCGTCGGACCCGAAGGCGCTCGTCTCGGCGGTCAAACGCCTCCGGCTGATGTACGAGATCCGCAAGACGGACGACGGACGGGAGGTCGTCGTCACCGGCCCGGACGCCCTGTTCCGGACCTCTCGCCGGTACGGCACGCGCTTCGCACGTCTGCTTCGGACCGTCGCGAAGGCCGACGAGTGGCGGCTGGAGGCGACCGTCGACGACAGCGGCACCGAGCGACTGCTGGTGCTCACGGACGACGACCCGGTCCGCGTGCCGGGGACCGAACCGGTCGCGGCGGTCGAGTTCGACAGCGAGGTCGAACGCGACGTCGCCACGCGGTTCGAGTCGCTCGACCTGGACTGGGAACTCAGTCGGGAACCCGAACCCCTCTCGACGGGGTCGCGGGTGATGATACCGGACTTCGCGTTCGACTGGGCGCCCGGCGACAGCGCGTTCCGCGTCTACTTCGAGGTGATGGGCTTCTGGACGCCCGAGTACGTCGAGAAGAAGCTCTCACAGCTCGAATCCCTGGAGGACGTGGAACTGCTCGTCGCGGTCGACGAGTCACTCGGCGTCGGGGAGGACATCGAGGCGATGGACCACCGCGTCGTCACCTACACGGGCCGAATCCGCGTGAAAGATGTACGCGATGCCCTCCGTCGCTACGAGACGGACCTGGTGGCAGCGGCGGCCGAGGAGCTCCCGGACGACCTCGTGCCGGACGACGACGTGGTGACGCTCTCGGCACTGGCGGCACGCCACGGCGTCAGCGAGGCCGCGGTCGAGGAGACGGCGTTCCCCGAACACGAACGCCTCGGCCGGACGCTCGTTCGCCCGGCCGTCCTCGAAGCCCTCGACGAGCGCGTCGAGGCGGAGATGGACCTCTCGACGGTCGAGGACGCACTCGACGAGTACGGACTGGACGACACCGGCGCAGTGCTGTCGGCGCTCGGGTACCGCGTCGAGTGGGCTGGGCTCGGCGGCGGGACGGTGCGCGAGAAGGACTGAGGGCTCGCCGGTGAGTTGCTGGGGGACGACTCTCGTGGGAGTGGATAGGGGCGAGCAGGCGACGCGTTCGTTCGCGCACCGGGGCGTCGCACACCCGCTAGCCGGCGCGCGGTGGCTGGTCAGGGCACGCCCGTCCTGGGTGCGGCTTCCCACAAGAATCAGAGGGTGCGTCGTCGGCCCTTCGGTATCATGGACCTGAGTTCGCCGTAGACGTAGAGGCCGACCCCGATGGGTTCGACGTCGCCTGCGATATCGTGTGCGGCGACGACGTAGCCCCAGTCGCCGTCGTACGGTATCTCCTGGTCCTCGCCGGCGACGAAGCGCTCGGCCTGTTCGGGCGTGAGTTCGAACACGTTCTTCGTGGCGAGGCGACCGAAGCGCTGGACCGCGTCCGTCGTCGGCTTCCAGTGCTCCTGTCTGGTCCGCAGGAACGTCATGCCCAGTCCCTCGACGGAGACCGGGTCGGGCACGTCCCCGGCGAATATCCACACCTTCCCCGACCCCTTCTCCCAGAACGTGAACCGGTCGAACGTCCCGGCCGGGACGCCGAAGCGGTCGACCCACCAGTCGACGACCTCCTGGCGGGTCGCCCGTCCCTCGACGGTCCGTTCGTCGGCCGTCGCCGGGAGTCGGTCGAAGCGACTCCCCCTGTTCGTCGGAGCGTCGTCGGTCACGCACCCACCTCCAGTTTCGCGGTGAAGAAGCCGCCGGTGTCGTTCTGGTGCGGGTAGACCCGCTTGGCCTTCGAGACCGACGGGTCGAACTCGTCGTCGCGCCAGGCCGTGAGTCCGTCGTCGTGTTCCAGCGAGAGGTCGTAGTCGACGAGGCGGCAGTCCTCGGCAGAGAGGACGTGGTCGACGACGGTCTCGTTCTCCTCGGGTGCGAACGTACACGTGGAGTAGACGACGGTCCCGCCCTCGCGGGTGAGCTGGACCGCACGCGTGAGGATGCCCTTCTGGACGCCGACGATGGCGTTCAGGTGGTCCTCGTTCCAGTCGTCGAGGGCGTCCGGGTTCTTCCGGATGGTCCCCTCGCACGAGCAGGGGGCGTCGACCAGCACGCGGTCGAACCGGGGGCCCTCGTACTCCCCCTCCTCGGCGAACGGCTTCAGCGAGAAGTTCCGGGCGTCCTGCTGTGTGACCGCGACGTTCGTGACGCCGAGTCGCTCGCAGTTGAACCGGAGCGCCGAGAGTCGCCCGAGGTTGTTGTCGTTGGCGACGAGCGTCCCCTCGTCCTCCATCACGGCGGCCAACTGGGTTGTCTTGCTACCCGGTGCGGCACAGGCGTCGAGGACGCGTTCGCCGGGTTCGGGTGCGAGGACGGTCGCCGGGATGGCGGACACCTCCTCCTGGCCGTGGGTCCAGCCGTGGATGCCCGGCCAGGTCGCCCCCGGTCGGTCCGTCTCGAGGCGCAGCAGGTGGGGGTGCCAGCCCACGCGCTCGTAGCCGATGCCGGCCTCGTCGAAGGCACGTTCGACGCGGTCGACCGTCGCCTTCAGCGTGTTCACCCGGACCGCCATCGGGAGCGGTCGCTCGCAGGCCGCGAGGAACGCTTCGAAGTCGTCGACGACGTCTCGGTACCGCTCGAACGGGTCCATCGACTGCGGCTTCGCACGGCGAGGGTTTGTCGGTTTCGAAGGACCGGTGCACCAGTGGCGAGCGTTTAACTCGGGGGACGGTGTCGTTGACGGTATGGGACACATCAAGCGGTACGCAGAGATGGACCTCGACGGTGCCATGCTGGTCGAAGGGATGCCCGGCGTCGGTCTGGTCGGGAAGATCGCGACCGACCACCTCGTCGACGAGTTCGACATGGAACTGTACGGGACGGTCCACTGCGAGAGCCTCGCACCCATCGGCGTCTACCACGATGGCGAACGGGAGGTACTCCCGCCCGTTCGTCTCTACGCCGCCCCGGACGAGGGGCTGGTCGCGCTCCAGAGCGACGTCCCCGTCAACGCCAGTGCCGTCGGCGAGTTCGCCGACTGCCTCGTCGGCTGGCTCCAGGAGGAGAACGTGTTCCCGCTGTTCCTCAGCGGCATCCCGGCCGAGAAGTCGGACGTTCCCGGGCTGTTCGGCGTCGCCACGGGCGACGGCGCGTCGATGCTCGACGACGCCGACATCGGCCTGCCGGACGAGACCGGCGTCGTGAGCGGGCCGACGGGGGCGTTCCTGAACCAGTCGGCCGAGGTCGGCATCGACAGCGTCGGACTGGTCGTCGACTCGGACGAGCGATTCCCCGACCCAGAGGCTGCCCGCGTACTCATCGAACAGGGCATCTCGAAGCTCGCTGGCGTCGACGTCGACGTCTCCGAACTCGTCGAACACGCCGAGGAGCTACGCAAACAGAAGGAACAACTCGCAGAGCGGATGCGACAGGCGAACGACGAGGAGAGTTCGCAGGCCCAGCCGCTCCGGATGTATCAGTAACGGACCCGTCGCTGCTGTCGGTCCACGTTCCTCGAACGCGATTGTGAAGGGGTACCACTGGCCACATCAAGAGTTATCCGCAATCGCTACGCTGGATAGTGTATGACCGAGTTCTCGAACCGGGTCGAACAGGTCAGTATCAGCGGCATCCGCGAGGTGTTCGAGGCGGCCGGCGAGGACGCCATCAACCTCGGCCTCGGACAACCCGACTTCCCGACCCCCGAGCACGCACGTTCGGCGGCGATCGAGGCCATCCAGTCCGGCGTGACCGACGCGTACACCTCGAACAAGGGGACCGAGTCCCTCCGGGAGAGCATCGCCGCGAAGTTCGACCGCGACCGCGACCTCACGATCGACACGGAGGACATCATCGCGACCGCAGGCGGGTCCGAGGCGCTCCACCTGGCGATGGAGGCCCACGTCGACCAGGGACAGGAGGTCATCTTCCCCGACCCCGGGTTCGTGGCGTACGAGGCGCTCACCCACGTCGCGGGCGGGACGCCGAAGCCGGTCCCCCTGCGCGAGGACCTGACGCTCGACCCGGCGACCGTCGAGGAGAACATCACCGAGGACACCGCAGCGTTCGTCGTGAACAGTCCCGGCAACCCGACGGGCGCGGTCCAGTCCGAGGCGGACGTGCGCGAGTTCGCCCGCATCGCGGACGAGCACGACGTGCTGTGTATCTCCGACGAGGTGTACGAGCACATCGTCTTCGAGGGCGAGCACCACTCGCCGATGGAGTACACCGAGTCCGACAACGTCGTCGTCGTGTCGGCCTGCTCCAAGACGTACTCGATGACCGGGTGGCGACTCGGCTGGGTCGTCGGCCCCTCGGACCGCATCGAGCGCATGCTCCGGGTCCACCAGTACGTGCAGGCCTGTGCCTCCGCGCCGGCGCAGTACGCCGCCGAGGGGGCCCTCGACGGCCCGCAGGACGTCGTCGATGACATGGTCGAGACGTTCCGGGAGCGCCGGGACCTGGTCCTCGACGGCCTGACCGACATGGGTCTCGACGTTCCGACGCCCCACGGCGCGTTCTACGTGATGCCGAAGGTGCCCGAGGGGTGGGTCGACGAGGTGCTCGACCGGGGCGTCGTCGTCGTCCCCGGCGAGGCGTTCGGCGAACACGGCGAGGGCTACGCCCGACTCTCCTACGCGACCAGCACCGAGGAGCTAGAGGAGGCGCTCGACGTCATGCGCGAGGCCACGGAAGCCGTCCGATAGCGGTTCGCACCTATACAGTTAGGGGCAGCTCCCTTATGTGGTTCGTCGCGTACGGAGTGCCAATGGCTATCGACCTGTCTCCAGATTCCGAACTCGACGCGACGAGACCGACGGTGCTCGTCGTGGACGACGACGAGGATCTGGCAGACACCTGCCGATACTGGCTCGAAGACGACGACTACCAGGTCGAGACGGCGTACGGCGGCGAGGAGGCGCTCGAGGCCGTCGACGAGGGCGTCGACCTCGTGTTGCTCGACCGTCGGATGCCACGACTCTCGGGGGACGAGACGCTCGGTCGCCTCCGCGACGAGGGGTTCGACTGCCCCGTCGCCATGATGACCGCCGTCGCGCCGGACACCGACATCGTCGACATGCCGTTCGACGAGTACCTCGTGAAACCCGTCGACCGCGAGGAGGTGATCGCCGCCGCCGACGAACTGCTCGCCCGTTCCAACTACTCCGGGGACGTGCGGGAGTACTTCGCGCTCGAGGCGACCGAGTCCGCGCTGTCGAGTCGCGAGCGAGAGGAACTCCGCGACGAGGACGAACTCGTCGACCTGCAGGCCCAGCTGGCGGAGGCGTACGAGGCGAACGAGGAGGCCATCGCCACGCGGGAACGACAACTCGAACGTCTGACCCACGTCAACCGCGTCATCCGGCGGGTGAGTCGTGCCATCGTCGACTGCGACACCAGGGACGCGGTGGAGGCGTCCGTCTGCGAGGCGGTCGTTCGGACCGACCCGTACCGGGCGGCGTGGGTCGCCGAGTACACCGACCGGAGTCGTGGGGTACGCGCCCGGCAGGCGGCAGGCGTCGAGACGGAGGCCGTCGACGTCGCTCCCGACGGAGCACTGCCCGAGAGCGTGGCGGAAGCCGTCTCGACCGGCGAGATGCAGGTCGTCACGGACTTCGCCGACGACCACCCGACGGCGCCGTTCGACGGCGTCGACGCCGACCCGACGGCCCTGGTCACGCCCCTCGCGTACCGCGAGAAGACCTACGGCGCGCTCGTCGTCTACACGGCGAACGACCACACCGTCAGCGACAGGGAACTCGGCGTGTTCGCAGAACTCGGCGAACGCATCGGGAACGCCGTGAACGCCGTCGAACAGCGGAAACTCCTGCTGGCCGACACCGTCGCCGAACTCGAGTTCCGCATCGCGGACCGTGCCGACCCGCTGGTCCACGTCGGGGCGGGCACCGGCGGGGAACTCTCGCTCCGTGGCATCGCGTCGACAGACGAGTCCGGTCTGACGTGCTTCGTGACCCTCGAGGGCGGCGACGGCGATGAGGCGCTCGAACTCGCGGCGGGACTCGACGCCGTCGACAGCGTCCGACTGGTGGCCGACGGCGAGGAGGCGCTGCTCGAACTCTCGGTCACCGAGGCCGTCATCGAGACGCTGTCGAGCGTCGGCGCGACGGTCGCCGAGTTCCAGGTCCAGGACGGCGAGGGGACCGTCGTGGCCCGGGCGGCACCCGACGCGGACCTCAAGGCCATCGCCGCCGCCGTCCGGTCGGCGTACGACGACGTCGACCTGCTCTCCAAGCGGGAGGTCGAACGGTCGGTCCAGTCCACCGAGACGTTCCGCCAGGACCTCACCGACCGACTGACCGAGCGCCAGCGAGGCGCCCTGGAGACGGCGTACTCGGCGGGCTACTACGAGTGGCCCCGCGACAGCACGGCCGAGGAGGTGGCCGACGCGATGGACATCGCAGCGCCCACCCTCCACGAACACCTCAGGGCCGGCGAGCGCAAACTCCTCGAATCTTTCCTCGACGAGACGGTCTGAGCGTCCCGCCCATCCTGGTGTCGTCCGGCCAGGGGGTCGCGGCCGGACGGAGGCCACCCGGGGAGCGGTGGACCACCCCCGGAGTTATGACGTACCCGACCGAACGTTGACACATGTCGTTCGCCCGGCACGGCTCCGGGGTCGTCGCCGACGGTCGCGCGCTCCTCTCGCAGGTACACCCCGTGTTCATGCTCCCGCCGATAGCCGCCTCGTGGTTCGGGAGCGTCCTCGCCGGCGAGTTCGACGTCGCACTCGGGGTCCTTCACGGGACGGCCATCTTCCTCGCAGTGTACACCGCCCACGTCAAGGACGGCTACGTGGACTTCTACGTCCGCGACGAGGACGACGACCACCCCCTCTCGGAACTCGGCTGTCGCCTCGCCCTCGGACTGTCCTCTGCTGGCTTCCTCGCCTGTCTCGTCGCGCTCTGGCGCACCGTCGGACCGGTCGCCGCAGCCGTCACCCTCCCGACGTGGCTCATCGCCTACCACCACGCGCCACAGCTCGACACGAACCCGCTGACGGCGACGACCGGCTACCCGCTGGGCATCGCCATCGCCATCGTCGGTGGCTACTACGTCCAGGCAGGATCGTTCGCCGCGGTCCCGCTGGCGTTCGCCGTCGTCTTCCTTGTCCTGCTCTCGGGCATCAAGGTCGTCGACGACGCACAGGACTACGAGTACGACCGGTCCATCGAGAAGGAGACGGTCGCCGTCGTCCTGGGGCGCGAACGCGCCCGGACCGTCGCCTTCGGGCTGATGGCCGTCGGATTGCTCGCCGTCCTCGGCTTCGTCGCCGGCGGCGTCTTCCCGCTCTCGGCCGCCCTGGCCGTCCTCGTGTTCCTCCCCGTCGCGGCGGTGGCCCGTCGCGGCACCGACGAACTGGCGACGATGCTGCTGGTCCGTGGCTCGTACCTCTTCCTCGCCGTGTTGCTCGTCGCCGTCTACTACGAACCGCTGTCGTGATTCTGTCCGGGCCGGCCCTGCGGTCACCGGCGACGGCGGGTCCCCTGCTTGCTCGGCCGGGTCCACGGCGCACGCCGGCCGAACAGCGACCCGAGGATGGCGAAGAACGCGGGGTAGCCGACGGCGGCCAGGCCGATGGCGAACCACGGGTTCGGCCGCAACTCGGTTCCAGGCGGGACACCCGGCACGGTCTGTCCCGGTGGCACCGTCGCGACCAGCAGGAACACGACGGCGACGAAGAAGTAGCCGACGAACACTGCGAGGCCGGCGCGGACCCACCGCACCTTCACCGGCCGGCGCTTGGCGACGGCGTACCCCGAGACGACCAGCAGCGCCGGCGGCAGGAGGAAGACGCCGTAGAGGAGTGGGTCGGTCGCCGCAAGCCTCGCCAGCGTGTTCCCGCCGCCCGGGACGACGTGGACGGCGTCGAGGGCGAGTCCGTCCGTCGGGACGAGGTGGGCGTTGTAGTAGCCCCACGTCGAGACGCGAACGCGGCCGATGGCCGCGGCGGCGAGCGCTGCCTGACCGGCAAAGCGCGTCCGCAGGAGGAGGTGGACGAGTCCGAGGCCGACGAGGAACGAGAGGCCACCGACGATACCGCCTTTGACCCAGAGGAACAGCGTGGCGACTGCGTCCGCCTCCATCTCCCGGTCGAAGCGCTCCCTGTCACGTCCCCCGTCCATCGATGGGGCGACTTCCGCGCCCGCCAGCATCAGCGTACCGGTCGGACGGTGGGCGAAATCGGTCTGCCGGTCAGCTCGCCGTCGAGACGATCTTGACGACGTCGCCCTCCTCGAGTTCGTACGAGTCCCCGACCTCCCGTGAGGTCCGTGCGTCGACGGCGTGGAGGTAGCCGTCGCCGATGTCTGAGTGGACGGCGTAGGCGAGGTCCACCGGCGTCGACCCACGGGGGAGCAGGAAGGCGTCGGGGAGGACGTTCCCCTTCGCGTCGGTCCACTTCGAGGCGTCCTGGACGGGGTAGGCCGTGAGGTGGTCGAGCAGGTCGTAGACGGCGTAGTCGAGTGCGGCCTGGACGCCGGTGCCGCCGTACTCGGCCATCGTGTCGGCGAGGTCGTCGAGCACCGCGCGCTGTGCGTCGGACACCTCGCCGACCAGCGTGAACGTCTCGTCGCCCGGGTCGTAGTCGACGGCGCCCGCTTCCGCGCCCTTCCGGAGCGCGAGTTCGCCCCCGGCGGTCGCCGGAATCACCGGCCTGTCGAGGTCGAGCAGACGCTGCAGGTTCTCCTCGGACGCGACGTCGGCCTTGTTCGCGACGACGACGATGGGTTTGGTGCGTCGTCGGACGTCGCGGGCCAGCGCCTCGCGGTCCTCGTCGGTCCACTGGATCGGGTCCTCGGGGTAGTCGAGGCTCCTGAGGACGGCCTGCACGTCGGCGGGCGAGGCGCCGAAGCCAGTGAGCATGTCCGCGAGGGCCTCGTCCACGTCGAAGTCGGGCGACCGCGACTTGCGTTCGACGGACTCCCAGTTGCGGTCGACGATGCCGGTGAGCCACATGTCCATCTCCTCCTCGACGAAGTCCACGTCGTCGAGTGGGTCGTGGCTCCCCGGTTCGACGGGTTCGCCCTTCTCGTTGGTCGCGCCCGACGCGTCGACGACGTTGACGATGACGTCGGCGTTCGTCAGTTCGTCGAGGAACTGGTTGCCCAGTCCCTTCCCCTCGTGTGCGCCGGGGACCAGGCCCGCCACGTCGAGCAGCTCGACGGGGACGTAGCGCTTCCCGTCGCGACAGTTCTCGTTGCCACATCGCTCCTCGCGGTCGAGACAGGGGCACCGCGTCCGGACGTGCGTCACGCCACGGTTGGCGTCGATGGTCGTGAACGGGTAGTTCGCCACCTCGACGTCTGCCCGCGTCGCCGCCGAGTAGAACGTAGACTTGCCGGCGTTGGGCTTGCCCGCCAGCGCGATAGAGAGCATGGGTCCGGCTACTCGGCCGGGAAGAAACTGCCTTTCGGTCGGAAACCGGGCGGTGGACCGACGAGCGAATGATTCATAGAATCTGATAATTACTGCCCGAACCGCCTCCTGTTACCCAGTACCATGGGGGTGTGAACCGCGTGACTGCGGGCCGAAGCGCCGACGCTTCGAAACGAGTTAAACCCAGGTCGAAATGGTGTTAGTCGTATGGAACGACGAGAGTTCCTCGCGACCACCGCCCTCGCATCGTCCCTCGGCCTCGCTGGCTGTCTCTCGCGACTCGACGCCAGCGGTACCTCCCCCGCCGGCAGTGCGACCGGCCCCGAGGCAGAGACCACGGAAGACGACCCACGCAACCCGCCGAACCTGACCATGGAGGTCCAGACCGTCGAGGCGACGTGGCGGAAGGTCGTCCACATGGAAGGCGAAGCGGTAGAGGACGGTGCGACGCGGAGCGTCGCCGTCCTGGTCGACGGGGAGCGCGTCCCCGTCGTCGGCGAGGACCACAGCACCAGTTCGCTCACCGTCGACGCCGACGTCGACGCCGGCGCCAGCCACGAGTACTGGGCGGCCGACGACGACGTCCTCGCCGAGGGCGAGACGGCAGCGACCGAGTACCCCATCTCGCTCGGGAACTACGTCTACGTCGAGGCCGAGGCGCGGCAGACGGTCAGCGTCCGCTGGGACGGCGACTTCGCGCCCGCCGAGACGCTCGTCGAGGAGACGGTCGAATAGCCGTCCGTCGGCCGGTCGGCCGACGACCGGTCCGACAGCGCTCCCGACGCTCTCGATGCGGTCCGACCGGTCCACGGTGTTCGAACGCCGCCGCCGACGGTCGACCGACGAGAACCGTACGCCCGGCGGGTATCACTCGACGTCCCGACGGGCGAGCCCCTGCATCGTGATGTTGCCGCGCGCGCGCATCGTCCCGTCGACCTCGGCACCCTTCGAGAGTTCGAGGTCGGAACAGGAGACGTCGCCCAGTACGAGCGCACCGGGCGCGATGCGGACCTCGCCCTTCCGTGTCGTCACGTCGCCGTGGACGCGGGTTCCCTCGCCGATGAGGATGTCCCCCTTGGCGCGCAGGCTGCCGAAGATGTTGCATCCCTCGCCGACCTCGATGGTCTCGGCGCGGATGTTGCCGTGCAGGCGGCAGTCGTCGCCGACCGTCGCCGGCGTCGAGACCCGCCACGCGTCGTCGCTCACCGTCGCGTTGCGGGGGACGACGAGGGGGTCCTCGTCCGGGTTCTCTTCCTCCGTGAGTTCGCTCACGAGGCGCTGTGCTGCTTCTTCCTCGCCCATCAGCATCAACTGCTTCAGGTAGACGAACAGGAAGACGATGGTGGGCATCGGGTTGCGGATGACGATCCAGCCGTTGGCCTCGAAGCCGTCCTCGATGTCGACCTCGTCGCCCACGTCGAGGTCGCCCGAGACCATCAACTGGCCGCCGATGTGGGTCCGCTCGCCGATGAACGCGTCGCGGCCGACGAGGACGTTCCCGACCACGTCGGACCACATGTCGAGTCGGCAGTCCGCCTCCGCCTCGACGCCGCCTCCGATCCGGACGCCCTCACCCGCGAGGACGTTCCGGCCCCGGAGACCGAATTCGATGGTCGACCTGCCACCGACGAGGATGTCACCGTCGGTAACGAGGTCGTGTTCCGCCACCGTCGTCCCGTTCGGGATGACGAGTTCGTCGAGTGGGTCCGTACTCAGCGACACGGAGGCAAATCCGCCCTACTGTCTATTAAACCCCGTGTACGCGTCTGACGGGCGTCTGACGCAGTTCTTCAGGTTTTTACGGGCGACCCCCGTCTACCCGGGTATGACGACGCTTTCTTTCGACGACGACGGCTGCGACGTGGTCTACGAGGGGACCGAGTTCCGCCTCGAGAAGTCCCTCATCGAGGAGGCCACCCAGAAGCAGTACTACGACGTGACCGACCACGAGGTGTTGCAGATGGTCGAGAAGGATCCGTCCCTCCGTGGCGAGCCACGACGGATCGGCGACATCCTCGGATAGTCCGGAGTACGCAGGCACCCGTTTTACACGGTATGAGCACGAATACCCCCGCAAGATGCGCAAACAAGAGCTCCTCCACCTGCACCGGCTGCTGTACGCAGTCCGGACCAGCCTGGAGACGGAGGAGTCGGTCTCTCGCGAAGCCTTCGCCGCGTACGACGACCTGGGCGTCTGGCCGACGGCCTGCAACCGGAACAAGCGGGACCACGAGATAGCGATACAGCACCTCCTCTCGGGTATCGAGACGGCCATCGAATCGCGGAGCGACGACGCCCCGCCCGACACGCCGCTGGTCCACTGACTCGTCGTCGGCGGACCAGCACGTCTCGTTCGTCGAGTCGCGACTGTCGGGGGTCGTCCGGTCGCCCCGTGTGACGCCTGGTGCCTACTCGTCGAGTCGGTCACGGGCCGACTGGAAGCCGAGTTCGCGCTGTTCCCGGGCACGACGCGTCTCCAGTTCCGCGACGGCCTCCGGGTCCGGGTTCACGTCGTCGGTGACCCGCGCCCACGAGTTGTGGACCTTCGAGTGGCACCAGCGACAGAGGTACACCGTTATCTCGTGTCCCACGTCGCGCCCGGAGTCGGCGTACGAGAGGTGATGTTCCTCCAGGAGCGGACGCTCGTCGGGGTCGTGCGCCATGCGCTTTGCCTCCAGGCCACAGCGCGCACACTCGCGGTCGGTCGCCGTCGCCCTGAAGTGCGGGCAGTCGGTCCAGTCCCAGTCCTCGCTGGCGTCCTCGCCGCGAACGACCGGGCACGCGAAGTCGTCGGCGCGGCGGGCGGCCGCGAAGTCGGGGTCGTGCTGTGGGTGCTCGAACGCGTACCGGCACGTCCCGTCGCCCGTTAGGTGGTCGCAGACGCTCGCGTGGTCGTAGGGGTCGTCGACGCCGACGGAGGTGCCCTTCGGTGTCTTCTCCATCCGTTCCTCGCTCGTCTCTGGACTGGCGCTCGAACGAGTTGAAACGTTGGGTTCGACCGGGCCGATGGCGCGACCCGTCGGGGTCGGACGTCGCACGCAGGTCGCTCGGCGGCCGGGGCGGGACACTCCCGGGGACGGGTCCGCGACCGGTCGGACCCCCCTGCCGTCGACGCCCGGGGGATAGCCCGCTGGGTCCGTCCTCTCACCCGGTCGAGAGGGCACTAACCACATAGCGTCTACATAGTTAACCCCGTCAGTCGTCCGTAAGCGAAATGAGTGGATGGTCGGCGACCGAGAGCTATCTTGCCGTTCCGTGGGCTGTGGGGCGCGATTGTGCGTTCTGTACCCGTTCACACGGTCACGTACGAGATGCGACGAACGCCGGGCGGGGACCGGTGGGAGTCGTGGACGGATGACACGGTACGCCACGAATCGGCTCCGGTTCGCCCTCGTCGTGACGCTCGCCGTCACGGTGCTCGTCCTGGCTCAACCGGCCGTCGCCGGACACGACGGCGACGTGACCGCCCAGTCGCAGTCCGCCACGACCGCCCTTCCGACGGCAGCGTGTACCATCTCCGAGACGTATCCCGAACCGGGCGAAACCGTGGGAATCTACTCCTACGGCTCCGAGAACGCGGACAGTTACCGGTACGACGTCGACGGCGACGGGTCGCCCGACACCGGGTTCACCGAGTACCAGTTCTACAACACGAACTACACGTCCGGGACCTACCAGCCGTCGGTGTTCGCCTACAACGCGACGACGGAGGAGTCCGACCAGGCGCTCTGCCCCGAACTGACCGTCGCACCGAACCAGCCCCCGACCGCGCAACTCGACTACGCGCCGGGGACCCCGACGGTGGGTCAGACCGTCGAGTTCGACGCCACCGCCTCCACCGACGATGACGGCGACCTGTTCGCCCTGCGGTGGGACTTCGGTGCCGACGGCAGTTACGAGGTGAACGAGTCGACCGAACTCGGCATCGACGGCCGCGAGAACCGGACCTACACCACGACCGGGACCAAGCAGGTTCGCATCACTGTGCGCGACAACGACGGCGCGACCACCAACAGGACCGTCGAGTTCACCGTCTCCCCCGAGAGCGCCGGCCCGACGGCCGACTTCTCCGTCTCGCCGAACCCGACCGTCGCCGGCGACCTGACGACGCTCGACGCCTCGGCGTCCAGCGACTCCGACGGGACCATCCAGGAGTACCGCTGGGACTTCGACGGCGACGGCACCGTCGACTGGACCACGTCGAACCCCGTCACGACGCACACGTACGACTACGACTCGACCGGTCCCGGCTACGCAGTCACGCGATTGACGGTCGTCGACGGGGACGGACTGACCGGTTCGACCACCCGCGACGTGACGATAACGCAGGCCGGTCCCGTCGCCCAGTGTAGCGTCTCGACGACGGCCGTGGAACCCGGCGGGTCCGTCACGGTCGGCGCCTCGGCGTCCGAGAACGCTGACGATTACCAGTACGACACCGGGAGCGGGACCTTCGGCGACTTCACCTCGCAGGCCCAGCGGACAGTCACCTTCGACGAGGCAGGGGCCTACGAGATACGGGTCCGCGTCTCGAGTTACCCGTCCGAGCAGAGCGACACGGCCGGATGTGGCACCGTCGCGGTGGGCACCGACAACGTCGGGCCGACCGCCGCCGTCGACCACTCGCCGGCCGTCCCGCTCGCCGGAACCTCGGTCACCTTCGACGCGTCCAACTCGACCGACCCGGACGGGACCGTCGTCTCCTACCGCTGGGACTTCGACGGCGACGGCACCGTCGACAGGACCACCGGGACGCCCACGACGACCTACACCTACGCCGCGTCCGCCGCATACGCGCTCCGGGTGACGGTCGTCGACGACGACGGCGCGACCGACACCGCCGTCGATGCCGTCGACGTGAACCTCGAACCCCCGCCGGTCGCTCGATGTGAGGTCTCGAGCCGGACCGTCGTCGTGGGCCAGTCGGTGACCATCTCTGCGGCGCGGTCCGAGGGCGCCGACGACTACCAGTTCGACACCGGCGACGGCACCTTCGGCGACTACGTCTCGGAACCGGCGACGACCGCCCAGTACGCCGAACTCGGGACCTACACCCCGCGGGTCAGGGTGCTCGCCTACCCGAGCGAACGGGCGTCGGTCGTCGAGTGCCCGACCGTGAACGTGACCCCGGGGAACCTCCCGCCGACCGCGGACTTCGACGTCTCCCCGTCGGACGTGGTCCCCGGCGAACAGGTGACCTTCGACGCCTCGAACGCCACCGACGACGACGGCCAGGTCGTCAGCTACCGCTGGGACTTCGACGGCGACGGCACCGTCGACGCCGTCTCCCAGGGACCGACCGTGGCCCATACCTACGACAGCACGTCGGACGTCTCCCCGAGACTGGAGGTGGTCGACGACGACGGCGCGGTCGACAGCACCGGGCGCGACCTGGGACAGGACCCGTCCGGACCGCTGGGCGACGGATTCGCCGAGGAGGGCTTCCCCGTGCCCCCGTGGCTCGTCGTCCCCGGTGCCGGCGTCGGCCTCGGGGCGGGCTACGTGCTCTGCCGCCGACGGTCCACCCCGTCGCCCTCGACGGGAGCCGACGACGACCTCGACGTCCCCGCCCACCTCCTGGGAGGCGGCGGTGCGGCGGCCGGGGGCGGCATTGACGACTACGCGACCGGCACGTTCGAGACGCCCGCCGGTGCCGGGACGGTGGCGGTGACAGACCTCGACTTCGAACCCGACCTCGTCCTCTTCACGGCGACGAACGACGTCGGCCGAACCCACGACGCGGGACGGACCGACGGCTGGACGTACGGCAAACTCTCGCGGGCCGACGACGGCACGCTGACCCAGAACGTCGTCAGCGTCGCCAACGACGCCCGCTCGACCGGGAGCGCCGTCAGTTCCAGTCGGGACGGCATGGTGCTGGACCTTCTCGTCCACGACGACGAGAGCGCCGGCGGCCTGGCCGGCACCGTCACGAAGACGACGAACGGCGGGTTCGAGATGTCGTTCGACGGCACGTCGCTCCCCGCCGCCGACCGCGACGACAGTTTCACCGTGCTGTTCCGGGCGTTCCGGACCGACGGCGACGCCGAGGTCGAGGTCGGGCACTTCCTGACGCCGCCGACCGCCGGCCAGCAAACCGTCGACCTGGGCATCGACGCCAGTTTCGTCTCCCTCACGGCCGCCAACGGCGTCCACGAGATTGACGCCGCGTCGGTCACCGACGGAGCCATCGGCGTCTCCCACGGCGAGGCCGTCAGGACCCCCAGCGACGCGGTCCAGCAACACGTCGCGACCAGCACCCTCGTCCCGGACACCGTCGTCCGGAACGGCTACTCGGGCTACCAGGACCGTGTGCTCCACCTCCTGCACGGACGAGGTGACGAACTCGACACACGGACGACGGCCCGGGCCACGGGCCTCGGCGAGACGATGGAACTGACGTACGACGAGGTGACGGACACCGGCCACGGTGGCCACCTCGTCACCTACGTCGCCGTCGAGGCGGGCGACCACCGGACGCCCGCCGTCGGACACTTCCGCGTCCCGGCACCGGACGCGGACTACCCGACCAGGGTCGACGTCGGCTTCGACCCCGCGATGGTCGAGTTGACGACCTGCAACCTCGACGCCCTCGGGGCCGACCAGGTCGTCGCAGACCACTCCGTCGGCTTCGGCCTGTCCCACGGCGTCGCCATGCCCGGCCTCGACGGGGGCGTCTCCCACCACCTGCTCCACGGGTCGCTCGACGCCGACGACGTGTTCGGTCGGGTGCTCCCACCTGTCACCGACGGTGAGGCAGTGGCGGGCCAGGAAGCCCGGACCGCCACCGACGGCGGCGACGCTCCCGGGCCGCTGACCGAGGGACAGCCCTCGGCCGCACGCGTCCTCGCGCTCGACCACGACGGCCGCGTGACCGGCCGCGACGACGTGCTCGTCTCGGCGGTCACGCCGACCGGTTTCCAGGTCGAGACGGCGAGTGTGAGTACCGGACGACGGAACACTGCGAGCGAAGTTCGGCCTGTGGTCTTCTACCGGGCCTGGCCGAAGCGGGGTGAGTTGTGACAATGTGGAACGTGGACCAACCGACGAGAGTATCGTGTGATATCCGATGAGTGGAAAGAAACCGCTGGCGAAGGCGAAGCACCTCCACCACGAGTACGAAGTAGCTCTGGACGAGTTCAACGAACATGCCACCGAAGAGCCCGGCAAGTACGCGTTGTTCAATACGATACGGGACCTGATTCTCGGAACCGAGTTCAAGAGTGGTGGCTCACAGACCCGGGCGGCCATCTACCAGCAACTCGGTGTGACCGAGACGGTAGAGAAGATATCGTCCGAATGGGCCAGCAAGTACGACGACGTGTCGGTGGTATTCGGCCAGGATTACGCGTTCAAGGATGCGTTCTTGCTCGACGAGTTGCCACACGATTCGAAGAAGGATCCGTTCAATCACGGCGGGTACGCGAACGAGTTCATCGAGTACGGCCGGGAACTCTATTCGAAACAGATTAAGGTAGAGAAGAAGGCCAGACGGCTCGTCGCGTACATCAAGTTCGGGGACGAGACCTACGGGTCGGGGGCGTATCCCTACGGCCACCACCTCGGGACGCTGACCCAGGAGGAGCAGGGAATCATCAAGGGCACGCTTGATTCCTCGATGAGCAGTACTGACCAGACGTACCTTTACGCGATCGCGAGGCTGCTCGGTATCAACACGAACCAGGATTTCGGTGATATTGCGGCCGAACTAGAGGACGCCGTCGACTCGATGACGTACAATCCGTTCTACGACGATTTCTTGCACGCGAAGGCGACCGGCAAGACCGACGACCCACTCGAGCAAATCATCCTGGACACGTCTCAGCGGTTTTATTATGAACAGTTGAAGGACCTGGACGCAATCACGCACCGGTTGTACGAGAGTCACACCGGGAAGATGTTCCTCGCGGAGCAGTTCGAGAAACAGAACATTTCGGCCCCTGATGACGTTCCCCAGCGTCTGAAGAACCGGTCCATGTTCCCGCCTTCGAGAATCGTCGATCCGAATCTGGACGCGCAGGTAATCTACGAACCGCACCGTGAACAGCCATTCAGATACGCCAGAGAGACGAAGTCGGACTACTTCGAGAAGCGGTCTGGCCAGCACACGCAGCAGTACGGCCGTATCAGTGACCCCAGCGATTCGTTCTGGGACTCGAATGGCATCACCGCGTTCAACCGCGTCGCAAGCGCCTTCATGCACGGTGCGTGGCACTACTACAGTGCGTACAAGACGGTCACGATCTACGGGAACAAGAAGTTCCTCGGCGACGACGGTCTCGGAATCCGGGAGTTGACGGTCGAGAACTACATCGGGATGTACGTTTCCCGGTTGCTCGACGATTCCCAACTCACGGCCATCTGCAAGAAGATCATCGCCGAACTGAAGTCGGGCGACGTCGAGTCAGGTGAGATATATACCCTCGCAGACCGCCTCGACCTCCCCAAGAACGGGACGCACGCAGCCGTCAAGAACAGCGTGAAGAGCGAAGTAAAGAGTCTGAAATCGAACATCAGCGTCTACGACAAAAAGCTCGAAACCGCCAGGAAGGTAGCAGCTCTCACTGCAGGCTGGGGCTGGGACCAAACGCACGAGACGGACTGGTTCGACGATGCGACCGAGGCTGCGAGTGCCTGGGCGAAAGTCGGGTTCAGCATCGTCGGTGTCATAACGACCGGAATCCAGACCTACAGCGTCCTCGAATCCACAAATTCCATCGGGACGAAGGCCGACCAGATGGCGTCGCTCGTGAACGCGATGCGCGGATTCGTTGCCAGTCTGAGCTCACTCGAGTCGACCTCCCTGTTCGCCAAGGGTACGATCAGCGAGGCGAGTGCGGTGAAGATCGCTGGGAAACTGGCGGTCGTCTTCAATCTGTACGAGTCCATCAAGAACTTCTGTTACTCGTACTCGGAGTACATCGACGGCGACTACGACCAGTCGATCGGATACGCGTTCATGGGGGCGTCCTTCGGGTGTTTCGTCTATGCCTACGCAGCCGCTGGTGTCTCGTGGATACCTGGGTTGGGACAGGCAATCGCACTCGGAATCGTGGCCGGGACGATCGGCTATCTCGTCCTCGGGTGGGCGACCGACTCCGAGCTCGAAGAGTGGGTCAAGTACTCCTACTTCGGACGGAGTGCAGAAGCGGTCAAGACGAAGAAGAACATGGATTCCAGCGCCTGGTACGCCGACACGAGCAAGCCATACTTCGGGTTCCGCTTCCCCTCGAACTACCTGCATCTCGAACGACCGGACGAGAAGGGAGCGGCCCCTGGAATCGAAAACATGAGCGAAGCCGAGAACTACTTCGGCCAGATTTCGGCACTCGTAACGCTCGCCAAACCGATCGGAATCGAACACGACGACGCGAAGCTCAGGTGGGCGGGCGATAAAGACGAGGGGACGTTCCGGATCAAACCCGATGCTGCGGCGTCGGGTGAGTCACAGATAGGCCCGAGTGGCTACCTCGTCATCAGGCCGTTGTCCGACAAGAACGGAGTCCAGAGTGAGACGCCGAGCAGATACGCGAGTGACAATGCACACGTCGAGTTCCTGAGCGACGAGAAAGACGACCTCGAGCCGGGAGAGACGACCGACGGGCCACAGCCACCACTGCACCTCATCAGCTTGAGCTACAAGGGGTCGCCCTCTCCGAACAACCCTGCGGGGATACCAGCAACCGAGACGACACTCTGGTTCAAAGGCCAGGGAACGACGCACACGCCGAGCGACATCGTGCTGACCGACGGAAAGATCAAACGGTGGACGAGTACCCTGAAACCGAGCGGGAACGACCCAGTGCACGCGTTCGGCTTCGACAGCGATTCGACGGAGCAGGAGCCATACCTGGAGTTCATCTACCTCGAACGTGAGCAAGCCAGGGAACTGAAACGGGTGGACTACTCCAACTGGGGGATGTTCCTCGATTCGGTCCCGGCCCCACGGGAATATCGTTCTATCGAAGAGGGGTCGGTCTGAGATGACGGAGAGATCGAGTGATGCAGCCGGGAGGACCGAATCGAAGGTGACACAGGAGCTCGTCCGGCTCGTCGAGCCAGTCGTCGAGGCGACGGAATCACCCGATGGGGTAATCGATCTGCTCGACGCCGCGGGCATCGGCGAGTCGCTCGTCGGGCAAGAACTGGACAAGATCGTCACAGTGGTCGAGCGGGACTTCGTCGAGCCGGTTGGCGTCATCGTCACGTTCGCAGAGGGTGGCATTACGGCCGACGATCTGGACGACGTGAGTGGGGTAGTTACCGCGATACAGACGCTGGTGCAGGCGATTAGATCGCTCGACGACCTCGAATTTCGTGACCCCTCGGTCACCGACCTCGGTGACGCGTTAGTCGACCACATCGTCGTCAGGTATCTCTACGTCTACAGGCCGCACTTGCACGATTTCTTAGCCATCGTCGGTGTGATAACGAGCGCCTACGGAGAGGGGCCAGAAGAGATCGAGTTTGACGGCCTCTCGGACGCGCTACAGGATCCGAACACGGCCGGGAAGGATGCGATAGGCTGGGGAACCGGTGAGTTCCGGGAGCGACTCGTTCTGCGATTCGTCCAGTACCTGACCAGCACTCAGGGGTTGACCTCGATCGTGGACGACGCCGACGTGTCCAGACTGAACGACCTGACGTACGAGAAGACGCAGCCGGCCTCGCTCACGAAAACCGATGCACCATCCGAACTCGACGTCACAGCACTCGAACTCGCGGGTGACGGCTTCCATTCGAAAATCGGTGTGAGCCTCATCCCGCTCGCCTTTGGTCAGTCGGACCAACTCGGGATGCTCTTTCAGGCGGCCGCATCCGGTGGGTTCCAGGACTCGCTCTCGCTCGGCGACGACTGGACGTTCACGGCAGGAGTCGAATCTAGTCAGTCTGTCGGGTTCGCCGTCCATCCAACCAGCGACGGAACCGAATTCCAACTCGTCTCCGGTGCAGGGCTCGCCGGTGAGTACCACGCAGACGTCGCGCTGACGTACGACCCTGCGTCGGGTGAAACCGCCCCTACACGTATCATTCTCGGCGACGCTGAAGGCTCGCATCTCGGCGTCGGCGGCATATCACTCGAGACGGCACTCGACTACGACGGACAGCAGGGAGACGTCTCGGTCGAACTACCGACGACAGGGAGCATCCGAATCCGTCCGAAAGGTGGTTTCCTCGAACAGGTTCTGCCGGACGAAGTCGGGAGTGACTTCGAGATTACGGTCGGGTGGTCGACGCTGAAAGGGTTGTACTTCGAGGGCGGTGTGACACTGGAAGTCGCACTCCCAGTCCACCAGAAACTCGGCCCGCTGAACGTCGAGGAGATATTCCTCTCGCTCGGGGCCGACGCCGAGACCGGCGAGATAACCGTGCAGGCCGCCGCCTCGGCCTCGGTGAAACTCGGCCCCGTCACCGGAACGGTCACCCGAATCGGCCTGGAGACCGACCTCTCGTTCCCCGAGGACGGAGACGGCAACGTGGGCGTTCTCGACCTCGAGATCGGGTTCAAACCGCCCGATGGGGTCGGCCTCGACGTGGCCGCCGGGCCGATAACCGGCGGCGGGTACCTGGCGTTCGACCGCGAGAACGAGCGATACGCTGGGACGGGTCAGCTCACGCTCCCGAACGGGCTGAGCATCTCGGTGGTCGGACTCGTCACCACCGAACTGCCGGACGGTTCCGACGGCTTCTCGATGATGCTCGTCGTGGCCGGCGAGTTCTCGGCGGTCCAGCTCGGCTTCGGGTTCACGCTCGACGGCGTGGGCGGGTTGCTCGGCGTCAACCGCAAGTTCCGCAAGCAGCCCCTGCAGGACGTCGTCAGGCAGGGGACCCTCGACAGCGTGCTGTTCCCGGAGGACGTGGTCAAGAACGCACAGCGCATCATCTCGGACGTGCGAGCCATCTTCCCACCGGCGCGGGGGAGCCACGTCTTCGGGCCCATGCTAAAGCTCGGCTGGGGGAGTCCGAGCATCATCGCGGCGTCGGTCGGCGTGGTGCTGGAGATTCCGAGTTTCCGTATCGCCATCCTCGGGAACATCGAGCTGGCGCTTCCGAACCTGGAGGTCGAGCGTCCGGAGGGGCTCACCGAGGGGGTGCCGTTCCCGCCGATCAAGGTCAACCTCGACGTCGTCGGCGTCGTCGACGTCCCCGGCAAGACGCTCTCTATCGACGCCACCATGTACGACTCCCGGCTGGTCCAGTGGACGATGTCGGGGGACATGGCGCTGCGCTCGACGTGGGGCGAGCGCTCGGCGTTCCTGCTCTCCATCGGGGGGTTCAACCCGCGGTACGAACCGCCAGACGGCTTCCCGAAACTCGACCGTGTGACGGTGAGCCTGGACGTCCCGGGCGGCAAGCCGGTCGTCGACTTCACGGGCTACCTGGCGGTCACCTCGAACACGTTCCAGGTGGGCGCACAGGTCCACGCGGAACTGGAGGCCGGCATCGTCTACGTCTACGGTGGACTGGGCTTCGACGCGCTGTTCCGGTTCGACCCGTTCTCGTTCGTCTTCGACTTCTTCGCCCAGTTCGGCGTCGAGGTGAAGGGGTGGGAGCTCACCGTCGGCGTCGACGGGACCATCTCGGGACCGACGCCGTTCAACATCCGGGGGACGGTCAACGTGGAGGTCGGTCCGTTCAGCGTCTCTGCCGACGTCGACGTGACGCTCGGGACGGACGCGAAGACGAAGCGACTCCCGACGGCGGAGGTGCTCCCCGAACTCGTCGACGCGCTCGCGGAACCGAAGAACTGGGACGCCCAGTTGCCGGGCGACGGCGAGTCCGTCGCGACGCTCCGGAGCGCGAAGAGCGCCGAGGCACGGGCGCAGGCGAAGCAGGCCGGCGGGAGCGCCGGTGCGGGCGACGTCGCCCCCGAACAGCCCGTCGTCGCACACCCGCTGGGGACGCTGACGGTTCGACAGACGGTCGTCCCGCTGAACTACGCCATCGAGAAGTTCGGCGAGGCCCGTCCGACGGGCTACGACGAGTTCCGCATCGCCGGCGTCACCCTCGGCGACGTCCCCGACCGCGACCGCCGGTCGGTGGAGGACGAGTTCGCGCCGGCGGCGTTCCGAAAGATGGACGACGCCAGCAAGCTGGACGCGCCGGACTTCGTCGACCTCGACTCGGGGACCACCGCCGGCGACCTGGGACTGGTCGTCGGGGGCGAGGCGACCCCCGACGACGCGACCGAGGCGGCGTTCACATACGAGGAACAGGTCTACGACGAGGCGAGCGACTTCTACGGCGCGGACCTGTCGGTGGCGGACCCGGACGAGGCGGGCGTCGGCCACACGGCGTTCACGGCGCACGAACTCTCGAAGGGGAAACGCGGCGTCCAGCCCGGGTCCGAGGGGCTGTTCGGCGTCTCCGACGACGGGGGCGACGACGGTGGTCTCTTCGGCGTCGGTGGCCGCGACTACGTCGTCGTCGACGTGGACACGTTCGAACCGGTCGTCCCCGACTTCTACGCCGTCGGCGGAGACGACGGGCAGGACGGCGAGGGCGGCGACTCGGGGACGGACGGGTTCACCGCAGTCGGCGACAGCGTCGAGGCCGAGCGCATCCGGCCGGGAATCCACGTGGGGACATCGAAGGGCCGGGCACAGGTCGAACTGGAGCGCTTCGCCAGCGAGGCGGACGTGGACGAACGGCGACTGCAGGTCGTTCCCGCGACCAGTCTGGAGGACGACGACGAATGAGCAGACAGCGACCCACTACCGACGGACCGAACCGACGACCCGAGACCGACGGCGGCCGAGGAGGTGACGGCGGTGGCGAGTGACCCGAACGCCGGAGCGCGCTTCCGGTTCGTCCCGACGGTCCGCGAGGGGTTCCGGCCGGAGACGCCGTTCGAGCGCGACCGCTCCTCGAACGCCATCCCCGGTCCGATGACGGTCGGCGTCGAGTTGACCCTCGCGGCCCGGTCGAAAGCCGACGGTGCCTGGGAGCAGGAGCCGAAGCCCATCGCGGACGGGACGCTCGACCGGCCGAGCCAGGAGATACGGATGTACGGTCCCGGCGACGTGATCGGCGTCGACCGGACGCAGGTCACCAGACTCGAGCCGGCGCCGGACAGCAACAGCTTCCCGCCGAACTGCTTCCCCCTGGTCGAGTTCGCCCGGCCGGACCTGCCGTGGCTGTTCAGCCCCGAGCGCGCCGACCTGACCGGCGGCAAGTCGCGGAACCGACCCTGGGTCACCCTCGTCGTGGTCCGGGCGGACGCCACGGGCGTCTCGGTCGATGGCGGCGGGACGAACCCGTTGCCGGTTCTGAGTGCGCCGACGAGCGAACTGCCGTCGCTCACCGAATCCTGGGCGTGGGCGCACGCACAGGTCGTCGGCGACGACACCGCGGCGAGCGAGGTCGTCAGGAGACACCCCGAACGCGCCGTCTCGCGGCTGGTCTGTCCGCGCAACCTGGCCGAGAACACGAAGTACGTCGCGGCGGTCGTCCCGACGTTCGAACCGGGACGACGCGTCGGGCTCGGCAGGGCACCGTATCCAGACTCGCGCGGCGAGGACGACGACGGGGAGCAGATAGCCTTCTCGTGGACCGGGGAGGACGAGGACCCCGTCGAACTCCCGATGTACCTGCACTGGGAGTTCCACAGCGGGGAGGGCGACTTCGAGGAACTCGCAAACCGGCTGTCCCCGGTCCGACTCTCCGATGCGGACGTGGGTCGCCGGGAGGTCGACGTGCGCGACCCCGGCCCCGAACGCATCGGTCACCACCAGCCGGTCCACCAGACCGGTGCGCTGAAAGCACCGGGCCTGGAAGTGGCCGAGTTCCCGAACCGGACCGAGCTGGTGACGCTGTTGAACCAGCCGTACGACCTGGCGAAACGGCAGGCGGGCGACGACGACCCGGACCTCCCGATCGTCGGCGCACCGCTGTACGGCCGGTGGCACGCGGACCGCGACCGGGTCGACCCGGACTCGGACGCCTGGTTCGCGGACGTGAACGCGACCCTCAGGTACCGCATCGCCGCCGGGCTGGGTGCCGAGGTCGTCCGGGAGAAGCAGGAGACGTACGTCGCCCGCGCCTGGGACCAGGTGGGCGAACTGTCGGCGATGAACCGCAAACTCGGGCGGGGACAACTCGCCCGTGCAGCGAGCACCCACATCCACGACCGACTCGTGGGGACCGTCGGTCTGGCAGGTGAGAAGAACGCGGCTCGACTCCTCCAGTTCACGCAGCCGCTTCACCGGACAGTCGCGACGAGGGTCGGGACCGGGCTCGACGGCCCGCTCCAGTCGTTCGACGCCGAGTTCAGGGAGTTGGCGGACCTGCCGGGGTCGGTGCTGACGCCGACGTTCCGAAGGCTCTCACGGCCGAAGGGCCCACTCCTCCGGAACGCCGAGCCCTCCCTGGAGAGCGGCGACCTGACCGCGAGTTCGCTCGCCGGCGACTTCGAGGAGAAGCGCGTGACGCCGGCACTGCTGAAGCCGGAACTCCGCCAGCGCGTCGCGACGCTCGACGACCTGGTCGGCGACCAGGCCCTGCCGGGGGACGACGCCGGTGGCATCGACGTCGAGCTGGACCGGGTCGTCCGCAGTCCCGTCGTCGGAGGACCCGTCGGCGACGACGACGGTGGTGGTGGCGGTATCGATACGGGCGGTGGCCCGGGTCCGGGTGACGGCTTCGACCTCTCGGGCTGGGAGCCGGTCGTCCTGCCCCGGGCCGGTGCCGGCGAGACGCAGTGGCAGTTCAGGGACGGCACGCTCGACCGAGACGTGAGTCGCCGGACCGAAGGGGAACCGACCACGGTGCCGGACGACGGCATCGCACTCGCCGGCGAATCGCGACACGCCCCGGCGACGTTCCCGACCGGGGTCGACGTGGTGACGCCAGAACTCGCCCGCGTCGCCCGGTTCGGGGCGTGGGCGCAGTCCCTGCCCGAGGTCGACCTCCGTCGAATCGACCTCTCGTCGGTCACGCCGGCGACGCCACAGGCGTTCGCCGTCCGGAAGGTGGACGTCCAGGTCGGGAGCAGCATCGACCACGCGTCGACCGCGCTCGGCCAGGTCAGGGCCCTGTCGGCCCGGCTCGACCCGGCGAACGTGCGGGTCCGGCGGTCCCCCGCGCCGACGACGGTCACGGCCTACGCCGACGCGGTGAAGACGAACACGTTCACCCCGCTGTTCCGCACGCTCGACAACCTGCTGAGTACCGCACCGGAGGCCACACCGGACTACATCGGACGGGACAGGGACGGCTTCGCCGAGGGACTGCGGACCGACCACGAGGAGGCAGTCACCGCGCTCTCCGGCGTCGTCTCGGCACTGGAGGAACGGGGCCTCGACCCGGCGAGACCCGACCTTGGCGGCGAGGTCGACCCGACCGGCCCGGACGGTGACCCGTCGGCACCGGACCTCACGGACCTCGTCCGCGAGGTCGAGGAGGCGGAACTGCGGATGCAGGCGGTTCTCGACCGGCTGGAACAGCTCAGGACTGCGCTCCGGCTCGGACCGGCGATGGTCCAGCCGCCACGGGACCCCGGGACCGGCGTCCAGTTCGGCAGGACCTACGACCGCAGTCAACCCGAGGAGATACTCGACCACATCGACCCGTCCATCACGGTGACCGAGAGCGTGCTCTCGACGGTCACGGCGGCCGGCGACCTCTCGGACGCGCTGTCCGACCGGGACGACCCCATCGACCCCGTCGCGTGGGCACCGCGGTTCCCAGACCCCATGGCCGACGCCCTCGAAGAACTCTCGCAGGAGTACCTCATGCCGGGCGTCTCGGACGTGCCCCGGGACTCCATCGGCGCGCTCTCGACGGACCCGGCGTTCGTCGAGGCGTTCGTCGCCGGACTCAACCACGAGTTCGCCCGGGAGTTGCTCTGGCGTCGGTTCCCGACCGACCGAAGGGGGACCTACTTCGATACGTTCTGGGACAAGGCGAGCAACCCGTTCTCGACGGCCGACGACAGGCCGGACGTGGCAGACCTGCACACCTGGGGGAACCCCCTGGGGCAGAACGAACACGGTTCCGGACGGCAGGGCGAGCAGTTCGGCGACGAGGCAGGCCGGGTCGTGCTCGTCGTCCGGGGCGAACTCCTCAGGCGGTTCCCCGACACGACCATCTACATGGTACGGTCGAAGTCAGACGACGACGGCGACCGGGCGGGCCGGACCCCGAAACTCGGGCAGGTCGGGCACGTGACCGAGGAGGCGGTCCAGGACCAGGGCGTCGAGGGCGTCGAGTTCCCCATCTTCCAGGGGACACTCGACCCCGACGTCCGTTTCCTCGGCTTCGACCTCGCGCCGAGCGACGCGGTCGGCGACCCCGACGCGGACGACCCTGGCTGGTTCTTCGTCTTCGAGGAGCCGATGGGCGAGACCCGGTTCGGCCTCGACGCCGGGACCGCCGAGGACCGCGGCGACGTCCCAATCGGCGTGACGGACCCCACGTCGTCCCGGAACGGCGGGGAGTCGCTGTCGGTCGACGCGCTGACGGCCGACGGCGAGTCGCCGGCCTGGAACGGCCTCTCGTGGAACCACCTCGTCGGGGCGGACGCCGGCGACGCCGGCGACGTCGACGGCCTCGTCCCCTACGTCTCCCTCTGGGACGGGCCGCCGGGCGCGGGCGGCGACGAGGCGAAGACCTGGCGGGTGACCCGCCAGCAGGTCCAGGACTGGACCGACGGGGGCCTCGTCGACGAGTACCCCGACCTCGCCGACGCGTACGCCGAGTGGGGCCGCAACAGCGCCCACATGGCGCGAATCACGTGGCAGCGGCCGGTCCGCGTCGCCATCCACGCGGACGACCTGCTCTCGGCGGAGGTGGGCGAGCAGTGACCAGCGACACGATCTCCATGCAACAGCGAGACACGACGACGGCGCAGGTGCGTAGCTTCGGACCGACGGCGACCCCGGAGGCCCCCGATGAGTGAGGCGACGGTCGCGGACGTCCGGTCCGCGCTCCGGACCGCCGAGGACGAACTCACGCGCGCGAGCCACCTGCTCTCGACGGTGGCGGCGTTCGCCGAAGCACGCAAGCACGGCGGGCACGCCGACCCGACGCCGGTCGAACGCGCCGCCACACGATTCCTCGACCCCGGTCCCGGGCCGGACCGGACCGTGGCGGTCAGGCGGTCGGAACTGGCGTACCTGACCGACCCGTTGCTGGACGACGACGACGGCACGCCCCGGAACTTCTTCGCGGCGGCCCGGGCGTACGAGTCGGCGGCGACCCGGACGGGCACCGCGCCGGCGTCGGTCTCCGCCCTGCTCGACGACCTAGAGGACTTCGTGACCGGCGCGACCGACCACACGGCCGCGACGGAGACCGTCGTCGCGGTCGTACAGGCCGACGACCGGGCGATGGCCGGCCACCTGCAGTCGGTGGTCTCGACGCTCGTGACGGCGGCGCGTCGATGGCGCGACGCCGAACGCGACCGGTTGAACGACAGGTACGTCGAGACGGACTCGGGCGAGTACCAGCGCCAGTCGACCGGCGCGGTCCAGGGGTTCCTCGACGACCACGACGACGCAGTCGAGGCGCTGTCGGACGAACCCATCGCGTTGCTCCCGGTGCGACTGGAGACGCGGTTCGTCGGCGACGACCTGCTCGTCCGGGTGTACCCCGACCGCATCCACGAGGACAGCCACGAACCGGAACTCACCGACACCGAGCGTCGGTGGGGGCAGAACTTCTGGGCGTACGCGTGGTACGCGACCGTCGAGGACGCAGACCCGACCGCGTTCTCGACCGACCTCCCGGGGGACCGCCACGACGAACTCGTCGCCATGCTCTCGGGCCTGCCCGACGAGGGCTACCCCGACGACCCCGCCGAACGCAAGGCTGCCATCCGGACGCGCTCGTGGGGGCAACTCGTCGAACGCTTCGGCCGCGAACGGGCGGCGTACGTCGTCCACGCGCTCGAACCCGACGTGTCGGCCGGGAGTGGCGAGGTTCAGGTCGTCGAGGAAGCCGACGACGGCGACGACCCCGACTGGACGCTCCTGCTCGACGAGACGGCGACGGTGTCGAGCCTCGGCCAGCTCTCGTTCCCGGACCCCGACGGCAGGCCGGGGTCGTGGACCCGGGCCCCGGTCGCGCGACTGCTCCCCGACGAGTGGCTCGTCTACGGCGTCTGGGCGACCGACGGCGACGGCGATGGCGAGTCCGACCGTCGGGAGACGTTCGTCGTCGAGGGCGGTGCCATCCGCGAACCGCTCCGGGTCGGCCCGGACCCGGACGCGATGGCCGTCGCGATGCAGGCCGTCGACGACACCCCCGACGCGACCCGGGCCGAGGAGGGCATCGACTGGCTCGTAGACTTCGAGGCCGCCGAACGCGCCGGCATGGCGCTCCGGATCACCCCGGACGACGTCCACCGGACCGGGGACCGACCGCTCGACGAGGGCTGGTTCGAGACGCTCGTCGTCACCGGCGTCAAGGCGAGCATGGACCCCGACGAGACCGCGGCCCGGTTGCGCGACCTGTTCGACGCCCAGCACTACACGAACGGGCTGTCGGTCGTGCCACGGGGCACGCCGACGAACAACGCCGACGAACCCTCCGGCTTCCGGTCGCGCGAGGACCCGGAGGACACCGTGGCCGTCGAGGCCGGGCCGCCCCTGGTCGAACACGGCGACGTGACCGACGGCGACGTGCTGGCAAGGGCGCTGGCCATCGACCCGTCCTCGCTGGGCGACGACGACCACGTGTTCGCCCACGTCGCGAACGCCGACGCGACCGACGAACTCGACGCCTGGCACGCGAACTCCGCGCTCTGGTCGGGCACGCTCGGGTACTACCTCCAGACCATGCTCAGGCCGAACCGCTACGACGGCACGTCCGCGACGCCACCGTTGCTCGACGAACTCGACCTGGGAGACCACCCGGACCTCGCGGACTGGTTCGACCAGGAGGACCCTGCCGGACTGTACGAGGCGTACCGGCGACACTTCGTCGAGTACGTCAGGGCAGGCGGTCCGCTCCCGACGTTCCGCGCCGGCAGACAGCCGTACGGGGTCCTGCCGACGACGGTCACGGACCCCGGGAGCGACGACCGACTCTGGGCCGGCGTCGACCTCTCGGGCGTCGTCGACGACGGGTCCGACGACCGGGGCAGCGTCGGTGGCGGCGAGGTGACGGTCCCCCGCGACCCCGCCGGTACGGACTGGTCGGTCGCGGACGTCGAAATCGGCGGCTCGGACGACGAGTCGGACGAGACCGCCGTGACGGGCGCGACCGTAGACGAGGCGGTGCTCGCTGGCGACGACCCCGCTGGCGACTGGGCCGACGCCTCCACCGAGCAGTTCCGCGAGACGTACCGACCCGAGGACGCGAAGGGGGCCATCTCCGACGCGGACCTCGCGAAGACCTACACGCCAGAGGAGGCGGCAACCGTGTTCTCGTCCGAAAAGCTAGCCACACACTACACGCCAGACGACGCAGCGACGGTCCTCTCGACCGACGAACTGAACGCACACTACTCCGGCGCCGAACTCGCCGTATCGTCCGTCGAGACCGACGCCGACGGTCGCGTCGTCGACAGCGAACGACCCGACGACGAGGCCGACCCCGATGGGGGGCAGTTCCGATGAGCCCCGGCGACGAGACGCCACCGCCCGGCATCGGCGTCCGCGACGACGACGTCGTCGGGACCGAGGACGACCCCGGCCACCTCGACAGGTGGCTGAACCTGTTCCGGGACGCCTGGGCCGACGGTGCGACCCGGCCGAACACTCAGGCGGTCCCGGGCGTCCCGCACGTGGGCCGGTCCGGGGACGTCGTGAACCTGAGCAAGATACTCTCGATGACCGCGACGGCCGACGGTCACCACTTCAGGCGCTACCTCGCCGGCGAGAACGCGCTCGGGAACCTGCTCGGCCTCGACACGTCCGGACTGGGGGCCAGCGGAGACCTGGGGGAGGAGGGAAAGCAACCGTTCTCGCTCGGCGTGCTCGAGATGTACGACGACACCGCCATGGACGCTCTCGTCGGCGGGTCGAACGAACACGTGAGTGCCACGGTCCAGCGGACGATGACGAACTTCCGGGCGCTGGAGTGGCAGTGGGACCCGGCACGGCAGGCGTTCGTCCGGCAGACCGAGGATGGGACCGAGGAGGAGGCGCTCTGGAACGACGAGGTGGTCCTCGGCACCAGCCGGTCGGCGGTCCTCCAGAAGCAACGACGCATCCTCGCGGACGCGATTACGAACGGACTCGGCGACGACGGTCCGTCCGGACGCGCGCTCGACGTCCACGTCGCGAACCTGCTCTTCCAGGACCTGGACCCCGAGGACGACGTTCTCCCGGTGGTCGACGACGGTGTGCAGGACCACGTCCTCGCGCTGCTCACCGAGGACTACGACACCATCCGGAAGATGGGGACCCAGCTGGAGTACGACGACGACGGCCGACTCTCGAACGAGTTCAAGAAGGAGTCGTACCTGGACGTCGACGAGGTGGAGTCGCGGGACTTCCTGACCGAGGAGGAGAGACAGACGCTGGAGCGCATGGCCAGTGGCCAACCGGTCGGCGGCCAGGGTCCACACGACGTCGCCGAGACGAGCAGCATGGGGGACACGGAGGAGGTGCTCGAGACCCGCTTCGTCCGGTCGTACCTGGAGAACGGGGAGGAACTCGACCTGTTCACCGAGAACGCGACCCTCGACAACGTCGGTGACGACGCCTATTCCCTGCTCGACGGGCCGAACCCCCTCGCGAACTACCGGCCCGGGACGCCGATGTACATGGTGGGGATGACGCCGTCGGTCCTCCGGGACGCCGACGAGCAGTTCACCTACGACCGACTGGGCGTGGACCTGTTCTATCCGATGCGCCAGCGTCGCGCCCGCTTCGAGAAGTTGTCCGTGTTGCACCGCCTCGGGATGGACGACCGGTACGAGGAGAACCCCGCGCTGTTGCGGTCGCTCGCCCACCACCTGTTCCGGTTCAGCCTGCTGCGGGCCCGCCACTCGGCGGTCCTGCGCCAGTCGTTCCTCGACGGCCAGGTGGACGTGGGGACCGCATCGGAGTTCACGGACACCGTCAGCGTCGACGTCAGGAAGAACGCGACCGACGACTACGTCGGCGACGCCTTCTCGCTCAACGAGTTCCTCGACAGGGCCGAGTACCCCGACCGGTTCCATCGGGGGCAGCCGTCGACCGAAGACGTCGAGTTCCCGCTCGACCTCGGGGACGTGAGCGCCGCCGACGACCCCCGACTCGAACAGGTCGGCCACAGCCTGCGGTACCTCCAGGCGGCCGACGACGAAACGGTCGACCGACTGGTCCGGGGCACGCTCGACCTCGCCAGTCACCGCTTCGACGCGTGGTGGACCTCCATCGCCACCCGGCGACTCGCCGACCATCGCCACGACCAGGGCAACTGGTTCGCGCCGGAACGGACGACCTACCGGAACGAATCCGGCGAGAACGTCTGGGCGGACGCCGACGCCTACGTCCCGCCGGGGCCGATGCCGGAGTGGCCACCCGAGTCCGTGCAGTCCGACGACGACGAAGACGAGGGCGAAGGCGACCTGACGGACACCGACACCGACCTCGCTGACGACGACGGCTCGACCGACGTCGACGCCCCGACCGAGGCGGAGCAGAACGCGGCAGAAGCGACCGCATCGCTCGGCGAGCACGACGGTGGCCTGCTCGGTGGCAACGACCTCGTCGGCGAACCGTCCGCCGACAGCGTCTCGCCCTCGGTGCCGCTGCCAGAGAGTTCCGCCGGCATCCACGTCGGGGCGTGGGGCTTCGTCGAGGACCTCCACCCCGACGAGGGGGACGACGACGGCGAGTTCGTCCACGCGCCGTCGCTCGAACAGGCGACGACGGCTGCCGTTCTCCGGGGTGGACACAGGGCCTACGAGAACCAGGACGACGGGAACCTCTCGGCCGTCGACCTCTCCTCGGACCGGGTCCGCGTCGCGAAGCAGGTGCTGGAGGGCGTCCGCGAGGGGCAACCACTCGGCGCACTGCTGGGGTACCGGTTCGAACGCGGCCTGCACGAGGCGGGCCAGCAGCAGTACATCCAGGAGTTCAGGCGGGCGTACCCGACGTTCACGGGGACCCTCGGCGGTCCCGGGTCGTCGGAGACGGCCGCACGGAGCGACGTGGTCGACGGCTACAGGCTCTACCGGTCGGTGACGTTCGACGACGGGACCCACACCATCGCGCCGACGCCGCCGCGACGCCCCGACACCGATGGCCGTCCGGAGGTATCGTCCTACAGCGACAGGCGGACCGAACACGGGCTGCCACCGCTGTCGAACGCCGCGGTCGCCGGGGCACTGTGGCACCTGTTCGAGGCGGTCGACGCCGTCCGAGACGTGCTCACGGCCGAGAGCGTCCACCAGTTCACGCAGGGCAACTACTCGCGGGCGAAGGGCTCGCTGGAGGCGCTGGCGAGGGGCGACGCGGTGCCCGAGCCACAGGTCGTCGACACGCCGCGAACGTCGGTCGGGCTGACCCACCGACTGCTCGTCACGTTCGGCGACGCCGATGGGGCGACGACGCCGGCGCCGTGGCGGGACGACACGACGTTCACGCACCCGGCCATCCCGCCGGCCGATTCGTCCGACGCCGACGCGGACGCGACCGACCCGGACGTCCCCGCCGTCGGCCAGTCCGACGGCTTCCCGTTGCAGGTACGCCCGTCGGCCGAACCCAACCTCGACGCCTGGGTCGGCGAGTTGCTCCCCGACCCGGGCGACGTGGGCTGTGAGGCGAGCTATCGCTGGACCGCCGGGCGCGAGTTCGCCGCCGGCAGGTTCCGCACGCCCACGTCGTCCGGTCGGGTCTCGGTGGCCGACGTGGGCTTCGAACCGGACGTGCTCGTGTTCACGGCGTCGGTCGCCGCCGGGGGTGACGACGACGCGCCGCCGACGCACCACGGCTGGGGGCACGGCTCCGCGAAGCGCGACGCGGACGGGAGCCTCACCCAGCGCGCCGTCTCGACCGTGTACGATACCGCAGCAGGGGCGACCGTCGGGACGGCCGACACCGACGACGCGCTCCACCTCGCCTTCGACGGGAGCGGGGCCGAGTCGGTCCGGGCCACCGTCGCGGAGACGACGACAGACGGCTTCGAGTTCGACGTGACTGTCGAGGGCGGTGCGGACGCGGTCACCGTCGAGTACCTCGCACTGTCGGTCACCGACCCGGGACTCGTGGCGGTCGGCCACTTCGAGACGCAGTCGGGCGACGCCACCGTCCCGCTCGGCGTCGACGCCGACACGGTCGTCCTGACCGCCACCGACGCCGTCGACGCGGGCGCACTCGGGGCACAGGGGTCGACCATCCGGTCGACGGGCGGTGCGGTCGGCGTCTCCCACGGCCACGTGACCGCCGGCGCGAACGGGATAACCCAGCACGCGCTCTCGGTCTCCCGGGACCCGGCGGGAAGCGAAACGCCGACCGCGACCGCGAGGGACGACAGGGTCGTCCACCTGCCCGGCGACTGGTCGCTCTCGTGTACCGGCCTCGGGACCGACCTGCGACTGAGCGCGACGTCGACGGGCGGGACGGCCCGGCCCGTGACATACGTCGCCATGCAGTCGCCACCCGACGAACCGACGCCGGAGGTCGGCGTGCTCGACGCCGGCGAGAACGCGCTCGACGGCGGGTTCAGGCCGGGAGCGGTCGAGTTCGTCGCACTTCCGGGCGTCACTGCATCGGACCTGTCGGACGGCGCCGACGTCTCGCCATCGGCCGCCGTGGGCCTCGGCCACGGGCTGACCACCGGCGTCGGCCGCCAGCTGGCGATGGGGGACGCGGTGACCGACGGGTCGCTCGCCGCGCCGACCGCGACCGGGGCCGTCGTCTCGGTCCCGACCGGCGCGTCGAGTTCGACCAGCGTGAAACTGACCGGCGTCGACGAGGGCAGTTTCACCGTCGAGTTCACCGAGGGCGATCCGGCGGACTGTCTGGTCGTCTACCGTGCGTGGCCCGCGGCGCCCGTCGAGCGCGAGTTCGTCGCCGACACCACGCTGACGGTCGACGAACTCGGACTCTCGCCGCTGGACGTGCTCGCGTTCTCGAAGGAGGACGCCGACGCCGCACGGACCCAGCTGGAGGAGCACATCGCGTTCTACCTCAGCCGGAACCGCGAGACGAAGCCGACGACCGCCACTGGCGGCCACCCGCCGATACCCGACGACGCGACGGTCGAACTTCGATTCCGCGAGGACGGCGGGGCCCTCGTCAGCACGGCGGACTTCCTCGAACTCGTCCGGACGGTGCGTGACACCGTCGCCGACGGGCGGGCCGCCACCGCCGACGACTACGCACACCCCGCCGAGCAGGCCGGCCCCGGCTACGACGAGGCGACCTACGCGGAACTGCACGCACGTGCCGACGCGACGGCCGAGACGCTCGCCGACGTGACCGCGCTCGTGGACGACCGCCTCGAACTGCTGGACGTCGACCGCGACCCGACCGCGGCGAAGGACACGCCGGCAGCCGACCGCGACGAACCGAACGTCTGCGAGCAGGTCGACGACGTCCAGGACGCCGTCTCCGCGTTCCGTGCGCAGGTACCCATCTCGGGCGTCGAGGAGGCCTGCGGACGGGTCGGGGAGGCCAGCAGCGGGTCCCCGGGCGTCCTGCAGACCGAACTCGAGCGCCTGCTCCGGGCGCTCCCTGCGGGGCCGACCGACCCCGGGGAGTTCGACGAGGCGCTGACGGTCGAGGCGCTGGCGGGTCGGACGCTCGGGTGTGAGACCGACCTCGACGAGCCGACGGACCTCTCGGTCACCGTCGTGGGCACCACCGCCGCCGACGGGGTCGAGACGGGACTGGCGACCCAGTACGTCGAGACGCGGACCGTCCGGACCGACGACCGTGGGGCGTTCTCCGTGGCCCTCGACTGCCACGACCTCACGCCCGGGGCGACTGTCCTCGTCGTCGCCAGCAGCGACGAGACCGTGGTCTACGCCGAACCCGTCCGGGTCGTCGAACCCCGGAGCGTCCACGTCCTCGACCCGGAGGACGGCGAGGAACTGACCGGGCGGGCGAACGTGACGACGGAGACGTCCGTCACGGTCACGGTCACCACCGACCAGGACGGTGACGACCCGACCGCGTTCGATGCGACGACCACGACGACGACGCGAGCCGACGGCACCTTCGGCGTCACGCTCGACCTGACCGACGTGGTCCCGGGAACGGCGTTCAGCGTCACCGCGACCGACGGGGACGGGAACGAGGTCTACGACGCCGACGGCCACGTCCGGGACCCGGCGTACGATACCCACCTCCGCGACCTGCTCGCCGACATGTCGGTGCTCCCGCAGTTGCTCTGGCTCGCCGGCCAGCAGGCGACGCTCGACCCCGCCGTCGCAGACTCGCCCGCCGACGTGCTCCAGGCACGACTCGCGTCCGGGACGACCGACTGGTCGACCATCGGCGACGAGACGGCGCTCGTCGAGGCCTGGAAGGGGAGCGTCGACGCTCGGTCGACCGGCGCCGGCGGCGCCTCCGGCCGCCCGGCGGTCGACGTCTCTGACGACGACGTGGCCGTCCTCGACGCGCTGGAGCGACTGGAGACGCTCGACCTCGGGACGCTCGCCGGGACGCTCTCCTCGGCGCTGGTCCCGCTCACCGCGGCCGGCGTCGACGACCTGTTCGACCTGACCGGCGGCGAGGACCGCGTCGAGGACGCACGGTTCTGGCCCACCGTCGATCCGGAGCGACTCGCCGAGGTGCGGACCGCACTGGCACAGCTCCTCCGCAACCCGGCGGGCCGGGGCTACGAGCGCGACCTGCTCCAGTTCGCTCCCGAGTTCGTCGCCGCGGTCGAGGCGACCCGTTCCGACCCCGCAGGGCGGGCGTTCGTCTACCTGGACCTGCTGTTCGCCGACGCCGCCTGGGCGGCCGAGACGTTCGACGCCGCCGTCGACGCGCCCCGGTTCCTCGGACGACTCCGGCGGTTCGTCGCCTATCCGGAGTCGTTCGACGCGGCCGACCGGACGGCACTCGACGCGGACTTCGACGCGCTCGCGGACCACTACCGGGCGGCCGGTGGTCTCCCCGGCCTCGGCGACGCCGTGACCCGGGCCAGGGAGTTCGCCGAGGTGCTCGACCGCGACCGGATCGAACGTGAGATGGAACCGACGGCGTACGACACCGCCGTCCGCGGGGTCGAACGGATACTCGACCTGCTCGAACGGTTCCGCGAGGCCCGCACCGAGGCGGACGTCGAGCGGGGTTTCGAGGCGCTGGAGGAACCGATGGGCGAGGTCGACGACGTCGACCACCTGGAACCGACACGGGAGGCCTTCGACGGACTGTCGGTGGCGGTCGTGCGCCTGCGCGAGCGCACCGACGACGCCGAACCGTGGCGGCGGTTCGAACGCTTCGACGAACGGTTCGAGGACGCCGACGCGGAACTCGGCGTCGACGGACGACCCTCGAACGACGCGACGCCGTCCACGGAGTTCGTCGCGGTCCTCGAGTCCCTCGGGCAGTCGCTCCGGGAGTTCGACGAGCGCTCCGACGCACCGGGCACCGAACCGGTGTTCCAGCCGGCGACCGCCCGGGCCGAGTTTCGGGGCTGGTGGGACTCGACGGCCGGCACGCTCCGCCAGGAGGTAACGTCGGCCGTCGAACCGCTCGCGACGGTCGCACGGTCGACGCGGCTCGACGAGACGTTCCGCCGTTGCGTCCTGGAGACGCTCCGAATCCCGCTGTTGCGCGCGTCCTACGCCGGCGTGTACGCCAGTACGCCCCGGTCGGCGACCGGTGGGACGCCCGAAGACGAACGGACGCTCCTCGCACAGGCACGGGGCGTCTCCGACCGACTCCACCGGCGCCTCGACGCGGCCGGGGACCACGCCGACGCCGTCACGGCGCTCGTCCCGGGGGCGACGGACTACGACGCGGCGGCTACCACGCTCTCGGGCGGGTCGGCCGACCCGTCGGTCGTTGTGGCGGCGGCCGAGCACGAACGCGACCGGCTGACGGCACTCCTCGGCGACTCGTTCGTCGTGCTCCCGCCGCTGTCGCCGCCGAACCAGGCCGAACTCTCGAAGACGTTCGCGGGGAGCCACACCGACGAGTTGCTGTCGGCCGCCGCGCCGATGGAGACCGAGACGTGGCTCCAGCGCTCGGCGCGGGTCCGCGACCGGCCGGCGAACCTCCAGCAGACGTTCTCGTACGCCGAGATGGTCTCCGGTCGGCTCCGGGGGGACGACCTCCGGGTCGGCCAGTTGCCCTACCGCGACCCCGACGACTGGGTCGGCATCGACGGCCTCGACGAGACGCCCGAACGGGGACGGGTCTCGATGGTGACGACGTTCCCGACGGCCTACCACGCCGACCACCCCGTCGCACCGGGGGCGGGCGGGCGGGACGGTGCCCCCGGCGCACAGCTGGCCGGCTTCCTCGTCGACGACTGGCGCGAGTCGGTACCCGCGACCGAGGAGACGACCGGCGTCGCCGTCAACTACGACGACCCGAGCACGGAGCCGCCACAGTCCATCCTGCTGGCGGTCCCGCCCGACGACGGCGAGGCACCGTGGTCGACCGAGACGCTCCTCCGGACGGTCCTCGAGAGCGTCGACCTGGCGAAGATGCGCGGGGTCGACCTCGACGTCGTCGGGAAGCCACGGACCGACCCGAGACAGCGCCTCCTCGGGCAACTGCTCCCGGCGCTTACGTTCCCGCACAACACCCGCGACGTGCCGGACACGCCGACGGTCGACTTCGACCTCGACCGCGACCTCGCGGACGACCTCGGCGTTGGGTCCGACGGGGGTGACGACCGATGAGCGGTAACGGTCTCGACGTCGACCCGCAGTCGGCCGACTCCGGCGGGACGGCGACCCTGCTGGACGTCGAGGCGTGGACCGAGTCGAAGACGTTCTGGACGCGCCTGGAACCCCGGACCCGCGACTCGCAGGTCGACAGACCGCTCCGGGCCGAGGTCCACGACCCGGCCTGGCTGCTGTGTCGGCAGTGGCAGGTGGGGGAGTTCCAGGGCGAGGACGCCGGGTCGCCGGTCACCGCCGAACTCTCCTACGCCCGGGACTACCTGAGCCGGTACGAACTCGGTGGCCTCGACGCCTCCGAGGTGTTCCCGGGCGAGGACGGCCTCGACCGCCCCATCACGCCGCCCGCGCAACTCGGTGGCCCGGGCTCGGTCCCCGTCGCTGACGAGCGGACCCAGCTCGACGCGGTCGTGGCAGCACTCGACGCCCACCGGACCGCCCAGACCGAGGGCGGTGAGAAGGCGACCGCCGCCCAGACCGCGTTCGAGACGTACCTGCACCCCGACGACGGCCAGACCCCGTCGGCGCGTCGACAGGCGCTCGCGTACCTGACGACCCCGCTGCCCGAGGACGGCGGGACCACCGGGACGACGTTCGCCGACCGGGCGACGGCCTACCTGGCGGGGCAGCCGAGTTCGGAGACGACCGTCGGCGACGACGGCGTCGAACGGCTCGTGACCGAACTCGTCGCCTACGCACGGGGCGGTGCAAGCTGGCAGGCGGCCGCGACGACGTTCGCCGTCCTCGTCCAGGCGGGGAGCGACGAGACGACGAGCCACCTGCTCACGGTGGTCTCGCTCGCCCAGAGCGTGCTGTTCGATTACGAGAACCAGCAGTCCGACGGCGCTGACGGGGCCGACGGCGGCACGGGACCCGAGCAGACCGTGACCGGCGACGCCGAACCCTACCGGGGCGAACCCCTGGAGGTGCTGGTCGAGCGCGAACCGGTGACGACCGGGCTGGCGGGCGAGGACGTGCCACCAGCCAGACTCCGGGCGGACGCCGGCCAGACCTACCTCCGGTTCCTCGCCGACGCGGACGTGACGCCCGACGACGACCGGGAGAGTTACGCGGCGGCCGACATCGTCGACACGGACGCGAGCGACCCGGAGCAGTTCCTGCTCGCCGAACCGGACGAGGCGCTCGACGCGCCCGACAGGCGGTTCGTCTCCCTCGCGGACGGACGGGCGGTCGACGGCCACGCCGTCTATCGCGCCCTCGCCGCCGGCGTCCAGGGCATCCGGGACGCCGACGGCTGGGAGGCCCCGTCGTGGCCGTCCTCGGCCGCTGGCCTGCCCCTGCCCGCCGGCGAGGCGCTCTCGGACGGGTTCAAACGGGCCGCGACCGGTTTCGTCGACTGGTACGCCGACCTGTACGACGACCCCGGGGCCGGCGCGAACCCGGCGTGGCAGGACGACCGACAGGAGTACCAGTTCTCCGTCTCGACCGGCCCGGCGGGGGGCGAGACCGTCCTCAAGGCCGAGGAGTACCCGGGCGGCGACCTCGACTGGTACTCCTTCTCCGTCGCGAGCGGCCCCGGAGACACGCTCTCGCCGCCGAGCGTGGCCGACTCGGACCGCACGCTCACCGAGTCCGGGAGCCGGGACGTGACCCTGAGCAGACTCCGGTACCGGGGGATGCCCGCGTCGCGCTGGTGGGAGTTCGAGGACGGCACGGTCAACCTGGACGACGTCCCGGCCGGGCCGGAGGACCTCTCGAAGCTCCTCCTGCTCGACTTCAGCCTCGTCCACGGCGACGACTGGTTCCTCTTCCCGCTCTCGACGCCCATCGGTACGATGACCCGCATCACCGACCTGACCGTCACCGACACCTTCGGCGAGACGACCGACGTCGAACCGGTGACGGGGTCGACCGACCGCTGGAACGCCTTCGCGTTCGACGACCTCCCCGGGAGCGTCACCGAGGACGACGAACCGGGGCTGTTCCTCCCGCCGACGCTCGGCGAGAGCCGGTCCAGCGAGGCGGTCGAACGGGTGACCTTCACCCGCGACGAGATGGCCAACCTGGCGTTCGCCGTCGAGGAGCGCGTCGAGAGCCCGGTCGGGACGCTCCTCGACCGCGAGGAGTTCCGCGAGCCAGCCCTGACCGTCGACCGCGTCGTCGCCGGCCCCGACGTGACCGACGAGCGCCTCGTCCTCCGGAACGTGGGCGACGCACCGCTCGACGTGACCGACTGGACCGTGGAGGTCACCGTCGGCACGACGACGGTCGGTGCGGCGACGGACGAACTGTACGCGTTCGCCACCGACGGGGACCCGGTCGTCCTCGACGCCGACGAGACGGTGACCATCCACACCGGGGACGCACCCGACGAACTGCCCGAGGAGGGCAACGTCTACCTAGACGGACTCGACGACTCGTCGAGCCTGTCGGCACCGGTCTGGGACCAGCAGGTCGGGAGCGTCGTCGTCCGCCGGTCCGGCGACGGGACCGCCGACGAGCGGTTCGTCACCCGTGCGGTCGTGACGCACGCGCCGACGGACCTGCCGGCGTACGAACTCGCGAGTTCCGTGCCGGACCACTTCTTCGCGATGAGACCCGTCCGGCCGAGGACCGGGCCGCAGGCGGACGCCGGTGCACGGGACACCTACCGGCTCGCCCTCTCGCTCCTGCTCGACGCCGACTCGATGGGCGACCCCCTCCAGCGACTCCCGACGCCGCTCGGGCGCATCCTCGACACCGACGACCCGCTCCGGCTCTACGAGGAGGAGGTCAGCCGGGCCGGACGAGAGGTCGAGCGCCACTACCAGCTCGCTCGCTGGACCGACGGGTCGGCCCACCTCTGGTCGAGCCGTCGAGTCTCGACCGGCCGGGGCGAGTCCGCGAGTCGTCTGCGATACGATGACGTCGTGGAACCCGACGAGCGCGACGTGTCCGCCGGCGGGCAGTGAGGCCCTCGGGGTGCCCGCCACCGGGTCCGCCGGAGACGCTACGTCACTAGCATCGTGTTATTTAGGGGATACGTGTCTCTGTCGGGTCGATGCTCCTCGTGGTGCTCTTGCAAGGGCTGGTGCTACAGGGACTGCCACCCGAGGTGGCGGCAGCGATGGACGACGTGCTCGGGACGATCACCCCGACGAACGCGGCGATGTACGGCGCGGGCGGACTGTTCAGCGTCGCCGGCGTTCGCTGGCTGGTGAAGCGACGTGCCGGCGGGACGCTCGAATCGGCCGCGACCGGAACGACGGTGAACACCGGCGGTGGCACCGCCAGCAAGGGGATGGCGTCGACGACGACCACGACGACCACGCGCGCCAGCGGGTCGAAGCACAACGTCGCGTTCACGCTCCCGTCGTTCCTGCCCGTCTCGGACGGCATCCGCAACGTGACGCACCACGAGATCCACGCGGTCGAACTCGGCCTCGTCGTCGGACTGGCCTCGACGTGGCTCTACGTCGAGGGCCGGACCGAGGTGGTGACGGGCATCGTCGTCGCGTTCGTGGCCGGCAGTCTCGGCTACAGGCGCTACAGCAGCAAGGCGTTCAAGACCATCCGGTACGAGCCGTGGTACGCGCTGCTGGCGCTCGCTGCCGGGGGCGCGCTCGGATTCGGTCTGTTCGTGATGGAGCCGAGTCTCCTCTCGCTGGTGAACCTGCTGGCGCTGCCCTGACGCCGGGTCTCACTCCTCGGACGACGACCGTACCTGCGCGACGAGCGACGCGACCGCCGCGAACTCCTCGTCCGAGATGGCGTGTTCGAGGCCCTCGTAGATCCGCTCGGTCACGTCCCCGCCCAGCGCACGGAACGCGTCGGCCGTCTCGCGTACCCTGTCGAGGGAGACGTACCCGTCCGCGTCGCCACAGCCGACGAAGACCGGCGTGCCGTTGAGCGACCCCTCGACCGGTCGGCCCCTGTCCGACGGCCCGACGAACCCACCGCTGAGGACGACGACGGCCCCGAGGCGACGGGGCTCCCGGAGCAGGACCTCCGTGACGAGGCTCGCGCCCTGCGAGAAGCCGAACAGCACCGTCCTCTCGGGCGGTATCCCGGCGGCCTCGACCTGGTCGAGGGCGCGTTCGACGGCCCGGACCGCCGAGGAGAGGTGCGGTTCGTTGCGCTCGACCGGTGCCGTGGCGGCGTGGGGGAACCAGCGACTGCGGGACGCCTGCGGCGCGACGAAGGCGACGCCGTGACTGTACAGGGGTTCGGCGAGATTGACCACGCCGTCGGCCGTCGCACCGCGCCCGTGGAGGAGGACGACCGCGACTTCGGCGGCACCTCGCGGCGCCCCGGCCGTGACCAGCGGCTGGTCGCCGTGGGGGTCGGCGCCCTCGTCCATCGAACTCACTCCACCCCCGGCACCGCGAGGGGCGGCAACTGGCGCTCGACGAGGTCGCGGTCGTCCTCGAACCAGTCGGGGAGGACGAGCGATTCACCGAGGGAGTCGACCGGTTCGTCGACGGTCAGCCCCGGGTCCTCCGTCGCCAGTTCGAACAGGATGCCGCCCGGTTCGCGGACGTAGAGGGAGTGGAAGTAGTGCCGGTCGCGCACCCGCGAGACGTCGTAGTCCCGGTCCCGGAACAGGTCGTGCCACTCGTACAGTTGCGCCTCGCTCTCGACGCGGACGGCGACGTGGTGTATCGTCCCGATGCCCTCCCGGCCGTACTCCACGGGCCGGTCGAGCAGGTCGACGACCGTCGCCCGGTCCCCGGAGGCCCGGTAGCGAACCCGGGTCCCGTCGCCCTCGTCGTCCGCCTCCTCGGCGACGAGGTCGAACCCGAGGGTGTCGAGCGTGCTCGCGGTCGCGTAGGGGTTCGCCGACAGCGCCGTGACGCCGTGGAGGCCCCGGATAGCGTGCTCCTCGGGGACCGACCCGCCGGTCCACGGGTCGATCGCCTGGTCGCCGGTCACGAGTTCGACGCGGGTCCCTGCCGGGTCCTCGAACCGGAGGACCGTCTCGTCGAACCGCTCGACGGGACCGGCGATGGCGACGCCATGAGCGTCGAGTCGGTCGGTCCAGTAGGGGATGGAGTCGGGCGGGACGACGAACCCGACGGAACTGACCTGCGGTTTCCCCGGCCGCGACGGCACGTCGTTCGGGTACGGGAAGCAGGTCAGCACGGTCCCCGGAAGGCCGGCCCCGTTCCCGTAGTAGAGGTGGTACCGGAGCAGGTCCTCGTAGTTCACCGTCCGCTTGACGAGGCGGAGGCCGAGGACACCGGCGTACCAGTCCACGTTCTCCTGCGGGTCGCCGACGATGGCCGTCACGTGGTGGATACCGGGCGAGTCGGTGAGCATCTGTCGAGACGTACGTTGGTGCGGGGGATGAATGTACGTAGCGTCTGTCGACCGTGACCACGACCCACGGCCCCGTGACAGTTTTGCACCCGCCGGCGAAACGGCCGGTACCATGGAGCAGGTCCTCCGCGAGTACTGCGAGTTCGGCCCCGGGCGCGTCTACATGCTGGTCGCACTGGCCCGGTCGAAGGAGAACGACGACGTCGACGGTGACGCACCCTCGGCCATCAGGAAGGTCGTTCGCGACCCCGACGACGTCGCGCCGGCGGTCGAAGAACTCGACCACGCCGTCTCGCGGTTCGACGCGACGTTCCGGCTCTACCTGACGGCGAACGCACGCGATACCACGAGCGCGCTGTTCGCGCTCCGTCGCGACATGGACGACTGGCTGGCGGCCCGTCTCAACGGTTCCGAGGACGTGCTCCGGAAGTTCGGGCGCGTCGACAGCGAGTTCAGGTCGGTCCTCCAGTCCGACGGCTGTCGCGACGAGTCGAACTTCCTCTTCGACCTCGACGGCGCGACGGCGGCCGACGCGGACGCCCTCGCCGACGAACTCGCGGCGCACACGACCGTCCGACTGCGGCGGTCGACGCCGAACGGCTTCCACCTCGTCACCGACCCGTTCGACTACCACGCGCTCTCGACCGACGTCGAGTACGAACTGCAGACCGACGGGCTGGTGTTCGTCTCCTACCTCGGCGAGTGACCGACCGTCGGCCCGCCGCCTCAGTCCTGGGGCGAGTCGGCTACCCGAGGATTGAGCGTCCCCGTGTGGCTGTAGATACCGACGAGGAGGACCAGGCCGGCCGCGAGCGGAATCAGCGCACAGGCGGCGTACACCGGGGGGAACCCGAGCACGTCGACCGCGGGGAGCGCGACGATGGGGCCGAGGCCGCCGCCGACGTCGCCAAGCACGTTGTTCGTCCCCGTTGCCCGTCCCATCCGGTCGGCGGGGGTGAGGTCCGCGAGCAGGGCCAGCAACGGGCCGCCGACGCCGCCCTGGCCCGCACCGATGAGCAGACAACTGGCGAGCAGGTGCAGCGGCGTCTCCGCGACCGAGAGCACGAGGAAGCCGACGCAGGCGGTCACGAGGAACGCGAGCACGATGGGGATTCGAGCGCCGAGTGCGTCGCTCAGGCTGCCGCCGAGGAACATGAACACGGACCCCGAGAGGACCGTCGCCGCCATCAGGAACCCGGAGGTCCCCTGGGCGGTGTAGCCGAAGACGGTCATCGAGTGGGCGTCGAGGAAGACGACGAGCGTGGCGAACAGGACGCCGACGTAGGAGAAGTACAGCCCGAAGTTCACGAACCCGGCTGTCAGCGCCGGGACGCTGCGGTCGATGGCCCACGGCTTCACCGACGACCGCGTCTCGCTCGTGTGCGTCTCGGGGACGATGAAGTACGCGAGCAGACTGGCGACCAGGGCGAACACCGCGGCGACGGAGAACGCGACCGGGATGCTGTAGAGGTCGCTGAGGACGCCGCCGAGGACGAGGCCCGCCGGGAAGCCGAACGTGATGCCCGCCCGGACCAGGCCCATGCTGGTGCCCCTCGACGCGGCCTCGCTCACGTCGGCCGTTATCGTGTACGCCGTCGCGAACACGAGCGCGCTGCCGAAGCCCCAGGCGATACGGGCGAGCAGGAACCAGACCTCCGGGAGCGCCGACGAGATGGCGACGTTGTAGCCGAGCGTCGCCACTCCCTCGATGCCCAGACCGGCGATGAACGGTCTCCGGGTCCCGATGCGGTCGACGAGCGCGCCGGACGGCGCGTTGGCGAACAGTCTGACGAAGCGGTTCGCGCTCAGGATGAGGCCGACCATGAACGAGGAGATGCCGAGCACCGCCCCGAGGTTCGGGAGGATGGGGAAGACGACGCCGCCACCGAACCCGACGAAGAAGGTACACGCGATGACGGCCCAGACGACCGTTCGCGGTCGAGACGCCTCCATCTACGGGACGCCTCCGGACGGTCTCAGCACGGTGCGACCCGGGTCGAGTCCGCGAGACGCGACGCTCGCGTCCCCTGCAGTCGTCCGTCGATGCCGTCGTTCATACCTCGTACGTTGCCCGGGAGGCACTACTGACCATCGGTTACGGGCGGCGGGCGACGGTCCTGAGGGCTCCTCGTCGCCAGCACACGTCGCGCCTTCGAGCGCCGTTCACTCCAGCACGTGCAACCCGAGGATGCCGGCGGCTGTCGACAGCGTCGCACCCAGCGCTGCGTTCCCGGCGCGAAAGAGCAGTGACCCGTCGACCCACAGGAACGCGAGCGCGCCGAAGACCCCCGCCACGGCCAGCACTCCGGCCAGCCGAGCGTCTGCGGACCCGTTCTCGGTGTCGCTCATGGGCACGCCGAGGCCGGGGACTCCCAAAAGGGCCGACGACGATTTTCCGACCCGGAAACAGTGCGGTCGCCGACGACGGGGTGATGGCGAGAGACGAGACGATGGTGTGAGATGCCCGGCTAGCGCGGCCGCTCGGCGGTCGAGTCCACGGAGAATCCCTCTTACTACGACCCCTTGTCGCGAGAAGCACTTAAAGGACGGTCGGCGTTCCGACGTCGGGGCGGTGTCAGCCGTCGCCGTCGAGTCGAACCGTCACCTCGTCCCCGTGTCCGAGGTGGGCGAGCGTCTCGCCGCCGTCGAGCACCCACAGGAACCGGTCGCCGTCGCCTGCGTCGACGACGCGAACGTCGACGGCCCCGCCGGCGTCGTTCGCCCCGAGTCTCGCCTCGAGTCGGCCGAGCCGGTCCTCGACGTCGGCGAGTGCCGCCGACCCCGACTCGTCGGAATCCGCGTCCGCGTCCGGTCCGTGGCACGCCGTCGGCGACGGCCGGCAGAACCGGTCCGATAGCGCCGAGACGTCGAGTCCCTCGGCCTCCAGGTCGACGCCGGCCCGTTCGACGGCGGGGAGCGACTCCCCGGTGTCGGTTAGCACGCCGAGTTGCCCGCCGTTCCCGTACTGTCTGCTCCGGAGTCGACGGGCGACGCGGTCGTTCACCCACGGCGGTTTCGTCCACCGGCCGTCGTCGTAGATGGTGTACTCGTCAGCGTCGGTGGTCGCCCAGACGAAGCTATCGTATCGGTCCTTGTACCGCGAGAGGCCCGTCCCCGTCTGGTGGGTGACGACCACCTGGTTCGGCGCGAGGTCCTCGACGAGGCCGTCGACGGTCTCCTCCGTGGGGTGATTGCTGTACTGGAAGCGGTCCACTGTGCACCGGGCCGACTCCACCGGGGAGGCGGGCCCGCTGGTCACCTGGACGAGCGTCGCGCCGGGGTCGTCGCGGATCTGGCCGTAGAGTCGGCGCGCGCTCCCCTCGACCGGGACCTCCGGGCCGGCGACGGTCACCGTGCCGGGCCCGACGTACCTGTCCGGGTCGCCGAACCGCGGCACCGACGTCACTGCCGGGTGGTCGTAGCCGAGGGTGTCGTAGAGTTTCGCGGCGTGACCGACGATGGAGACGGACGGAACCTCGACGCCCGCCGTCTCGAGGCTGGCGATGAGGTAGGCGAGGTGGACCCCCACCAGACCGCTGGCCGTGACGAGGACGGACGACCCCGCCCGGGCACGCTCGACGATGGTCGAGACGGCGTCGGTGAGTTCGGCGCTGAACCCGTCCCGGGTCGCGCCGGTGAGGACGAGGGCCTCGGGCGAGAGCGTCGTCGGGAGGCCGGGAAAGCCCGCAACCCGGCGCCGGGTCCAGTCGCCGGTCGCCAGCATCGTGTGTGGGTCACCGCCGTCGTCGAACCGGAACAGGAACCCGGCCGCACCCGGGGCGTGCCCGGCGGGGACCGGCCGTACCTCGACGTCGCCCAGCACCGTCGTCCAGTCGGTGACCGGCGTGAGCGCGTCGAGCACGTCGTCGACGTTCGTCACGTCGTAGTTCGACGTCGCCTCGGTGAGCACGTCGTCGAGGATGGCGGCGGTCGGTTCGGCCGCGTAGATGGGCGCCCCGTCGCGGACGCTCTCGCCGAGCGTCTCGTAGTGGTCGAGGTGGGCGTGCGTCAGGACGATTGCTGTGAGGTACTCGTCGTCCCGGAGGAGGGCGTCGAGGTCGACTCCGGTTCCGGAATCGACGAGGACGCACGCGGACTGGCCGGTCACCCCGCCCGTGAACCGGACCAGAACGGACTCGTTCCCCGAGTGCGGGTTCGCGTGCTGGAAACTAACTTGCATCCGAACAGAGATACATCTACAGCGAGGGTTGTAAGTAATTACATCCTAAAACGTCCTTAGACCGGGCGTAGACGTGTCACTGAAGGGACGTGATGTCGTCGGGGTTCCGGAGCCGTGGCCCCCTGCCGTGGGCGGTCGAGACCGGACGCACCTGATGCCAGGCAACCGGTGTCAGACCTCGGCCCCGAGCACGTCCCCGGCCCACTGTTCCGGGACGACCAGCAGTTGCCTGCGTTCGGCGAGCTCGCCGCTCGACGCGAACACGAGTTCGGTACCGCTGGTGACGGGGGTGCCGCCACCGGCGACCTCGTCCCAGTGGTCCAGCACGACGTCCGGGACCGAGAGCATCCGGTCGTCGTCGACGTCGCTGCTCCCGACGTAGCGCACGTCCCCGGCCTCGTCGAGTGGGTTGTACAGCTGGGAGACGAGGACGGCGTCGTCCGTCTCGCGGACGCCCCAGAACGCCTCGGCGCCGGGCGCGAGGAACTCGCGGTCGAAGGCGTGCTGGGGGACCGGGACCTCGTTGGCGTGCTCGTCGAAGGCCGCCTCGCCGAGTCGTTCGTGGCCGGGTTCTGTCTCGCCCGCCTCCTCGACGTCGGCCTCGCCCGCCTCCTCGACGTCGGTCGCGCTCACGTCCTCGCCGGTCGCGACCGCTTCGGCGTCGGCCTCGCTGGCAGCCTCCGAACCGACGGCTTCGATCTCGACGGGCGTCCCGCCAGTCTCCGCTCTCTGTTCGCCGTCGATCGACTGGCGCTGGGTGGCGGCGAAACGCAAGAGGACGGCTCCGAGGAAGAGTCGACCGAGGCCGCGGACGTGCTCGCCACGGCGGAACGACCGGAGTCCAGAGAGGACGCTCACGAGTCCGCCGACGGTCGCGAGCGCACCGGACCCGGCGGCACGCCGGACGGAACCGAACGCCTTCGAGACGAAGCCACGGCCGCCAGCGCCCCCTTCGACCGCGTCGACGGCCGACTCCGGACCGGAATTCGCATCGGCATCTGGGTGGGTCATGTGTCTCACTGCTTCGGTCCCGACGTGCAAATTCGTGGGGGCGGCGACTGCAGGGACGGCGCTCGCGTCGACCGCTGGCCTGCCCGGGCGCGACGTTCCCGACCGGTGTCACCACCCCACCGAACCGGTTTTTATACCGACACGTCTATTCGAGAACGTATCACGGCGTGGAGGGACCCGACCATGGTCGGCCCGTGGTATTTATGCCGGTGACCAGAGTGACCTAACGACATGGTGCGAAATAGCAAGGGGACGGTATCGCGGAGAGCGTATCTGAAACTCACCGGTGCGGGTGGGCTGGCGGCGACCGCTGGCTGTCTCGGACTCGGTGGTGGCGGTGGTGGTGGCACCATCACGTTCGGTCAGCCGGCGGCGCTGACCGGCCAGTGGGACTTCCTGCAACCCGGCGTCTCGAAGGCGACCGACGTCGCACTGCAGACCATCAACGACGCCGGCGGTCCACTCGGCCGGGAACTCGAGGTACAGCGGCGCGACACTGCAGTCAGTCCACAGGAGGCACGGACGGTCGTCACGCAACTGACGGAGAACGACGACGCCGTCGCGCTGCTGGGCCTGTTCTCCAGCGAACTCGAACCGCTGTACGAATTCCTGCAGGAGCAGGAGACGCCCGTCGTCACGCCGTGGCCGGGGTCGAACTTCCTCGACACCCGTGGCGGAGACAACGGCACGCCGGAGGACCTCAGCGACGACGGCTGGATCTGGCGGACCGTCATCAGCGACACCGTCCACACGGCCGGTGCGGCGCTCCGTGCGCTCGACCAGGGCCACGACACGGTCGGCATCATCAACGGGACCACGTCCGGTGCCCGGAGCTGGGTGAACGGCTTCAGGAACGCGTACGAGGCCAACGGCGGTACCGTCGCCACGCAGGTCGAGGTGAGCCAGGGCGCGTCGAGCTACCAGTCCGCGCTCGACCGCCTGTTCAACGAGGACTTCAGCGCGTTCGCGGTGAGTCTCCCGCTGGAGGACGCCATCACCCTGCTGACCGACTGGTCGGACGGCGGGTACGGCCGACAGCCCATCCTCTCGGACCCGCTGGCACAGAACGAACTCGCGACCCAGGTCGGGAGCGACCTGAACGGCGCGTGGGCGGCCAGCCCCGGCGAGTCCGGACCGAACTACGCGACGTTCGAGGAGGCCTACCAGAGCGGTGAGGGCGACGCGGAGATCAACGCGTGGACCCCGCCCGCGTGGGACGCCATCCAGGTAACCGCACTCGCCGTCGAACGCGCCGGCGAGGCGACCACGGAGGCCATCGAACGGAACCTCGGACCGGTGTCGCGCGGTCCCGGCACCGAGGTCGCGACGTTCGCCGAGGGTAAGGAGGCGCTCGAGAACGGCGACGAGATAAAGTACATGGGCGCCGCGACGCCCGTGACCTTCACCAACTTCGGGAACGTCGTCGGGTCCGTCGTCATCAACGAGGTACAGGGCGGCGAGTACACCCAGGTGGAGACCATCCCCGCGGAGGACCTCCGCGAGTTCGTTCCGGAGGGCGAGTACTAGGCGATGGGACTGGCACAGAACCTCATCTTCGGGCTGGTCACGGGCTCGTACATCGCCATCGCGGCCATCGGGTTCACGCTCATCTACGGCATCGTGAACATGATAAACTTCGCGTACGGCGAGTACCTCACCATCGGCGCGTTCGTCGGCATCCTCGCTGCGGGGGCACTCCCGCTCCCGTTGCCGGTGGCCGTCGTCGTCGCGATGGTCGGCGGCGGCGTCGCCAGCCTCGTGCTCGCGAAGGTGTTCTTCACCCCCATCAACCACACCGGTCCGGTGCCGATGCTGCTCACGTCCATCGGTCTCGGACTCATCCTGCGGAACGCCATCCGCCTCGCGGCGGGCCGGGGCGCGAGGTACTACGATACGGAGACGGCGACGTACCAGTTCCGCGGCCTGCCCGACCTGAGCGTCGGGTCCGTGGACGTGCTGGGCGACTTCTTCGTCACGTCCCAGCACCTCGTCGTCGTCGGCAGTGCCGTCGCCGTGTTCGTCGTGTTGCACACGTTGTTGACGCGAACCGACGTCGGCATCGCGATGCGGGCGATGGGCGACGACGAGGACCTCGCACGCGTCCGCGGCATCGACACCCAGATGATACGGAACAGCGTCTGGGTGCTCGCGGGCGTGCTCGCGGGACTCTCGGGCGTGCTCATCGGTATCCAGACGAACGTCAGCGTCACGACGGGGTTCAGTCACATCCTCCAGATACTTGCTGCCGCCATCCTCGGCGGGGCGGGGAGTCCCTACGGCGCCATCGCCGGCGCGTACGTCATCGGCATCGTCCTCGCGCTGTCGACGGCGTTCCTCCCCACGGGGATGACGGGCATCTCGTCGGCGGTGGCCTTCCTCATCCTGGTCGTCGTGTTGCTCGTGAAGCCGAGCGGTATCGCCGGGAAGGAGGTGCGTGAGGCGTGAGCGTCGCCGACCGGTTGCCGGAGCGGACCTCGGACCGCGCCGTGTTGCTCGGCGTCGTCGCCATCGTCGTGGCGCTCGTCATCGCGGTGTCGCCCATCTCCGTGATGATTCCCGGGAGCACCTACGTGTTCCTCGAGGTGGGCATCGTCTTCGTGCTCTACGGCATCCTCGTGCTGGGACTGGACCTCCAGTACGGCCACACCGGCCTCGTCAACTTCGGGCACGTCGTGTTCTTCGCGGTCGGTGCCTACACCGTCGCGATGCTGTCCGCGGTCGACTCCTTCGAGGGCATCAGCCTCGGCTACCCGTGGCCGTTCGCGCTCGTCGCGGGCGTCGTCACCGCGGGGATACTGGGTGCCATCGTCGGCGCCACGTCGCTCCGTCTGCGCGACGACTTCCTCGCCATCGCGACGCTCGCCACCGCCGAGATATTCCACACGTTGTTCAGCAACTTCACGGACGTCTTCGGCGGGACCACGGGTATCTTCGGCGTGCCACAACCGCTGAGCGACCTCGCCGGAAGCCGCGACGCGACGCTCCTCGTGACGCTCGTGCTGTTCGGCGGCCTCACCGCCATCACGCTGGCCGTCGTCGCCCGGTTGACGGAGGCACCGTACGGCCGGGTGTTGCGCGCCATCCGGGCGGACGAACTGGTGACCCGGTCGGTCGGGAAGTCCACGTTCGTCTACAAGATGCAGGTGTTCGTCTACGGCGCCGCCCTCGCGGGCTTCGCGGGTGGCCTGTTCGCACTGTACAACGGCGCCATCTCGCCGGAGTACTTCGGACTCCAGGTGACGGTGACCATCTGGATCGGGATGTTGCTCGGCGGCGCGGCGAACCACCGGGCGGTGCTCGGCGGCCTCGCCATCATCATGGGCATGCGGTTGCTCTCCCGGTTCGCCCTCGAGGTGACGCCGGTCAGTGCCGGCGACTTCGCGTCGATACGACTCATCGTCATCGGACTCGTCCTCGTGCTGGTCATCCGGTACCGGCCGGCGGGCATCTGGGGCGACGAACAGGAACTGGGGGTCGACTCGTGAGTCTCCTCGACGTCGACGATCTCGTGAAGGACTTCGGCGGCCTGCGCGCCATCGACGGCCTCTCGGTGACCGTCGACGAGGGCGAACTGGTCGGCGTGATGGGACCGAACGGCGCCGGCAAGTCCACGTTCTTCAACTGCGTCAGCGGCGTCGTGACGCCGGACGAGGGTACCGTCGTCTTCGACGGCGAGGACGTCACCGGCAAGCAGCCCGAGGAGATCGCCCGCGACGGTATGGTCCGGACGTTCCAGCACACCCGCCAGCTGGACACGATGACGGTTCGGGAGAACGTGCGCCTCGCCGCCCCCGGTCAGCCCGGGGAACGGACGCTTTCGGCGCTGTTCCGCACCGACGAGATGCAGGCGACGGAACGGGAGGTGACCGAACGCGCCGACGAACTCGTCGAGGCGTTCGAACTCGACCACCTCGCCGACGAGTACGCCAGCAACCTCTCGGGCGGCCAGCGCAAACTGCTGGAACTGGCGCGCGTGCTGATGCTCGACCCCGACCTGCTCCTGCTCGACGAACCGTTCGCCGGCGTCAACCCGACGCTCACGAACGAGATCGCAGACCGCATCCGGGACCTGAACGACGACGGGATGACCGTGGTCGTCATCGAGCACGAACTCGAGACGCTGACGGACCTCGTCGACCGCCTCGTCGTGCTCCAGCAGGGGCGACTGCTCGTCGAGGGCGAACCGGAAGCGGTGTTGAACGACGAACGCGTCATCGACGCCTACCTCGGAGGATGACCATGGACGAACCTACGACGCTCTCCGACGACTCGGACGCCAGTCGCGACGTGCGGCCCGACGAGAGTACGACGACGGTGGTGGTATCGTGAGCGAACAGGCCCAGGCGACGCCCTCCGGGACGGACGCGCCCGGCGACCACCTGCTGGACGTGTCGAACCTCGACGCGGGCTACGGCGACCTGCAGGTGCTGACCGACGTGAACATCCACGTCGACGCGGGCGAGTACGTCACCATCGTCGGCCCGAACGGCGCCGGCAAGTCGACGGCGATGAAGTCGGTCTTCGGCCTCGCGGACCGCCTCGGCGGGACCATCACGTTCGACGGCATGGACATCACCGACCTCGACCCGGAGGACGTCATCCACGTCGGGATGAGCTACGTGCCACAGACCGAGAACGTGTTCCCCTCGCTCACGGTCGAGGAGAACCTGCGACTCGGCGCGTACATCCTCGACGACGTGCCCGCCGAGCGCAAGCAGGCCGTCTTCGACCGGTTCCCGGTCCTGGAGGAGCGCCTCGACCAGAACGCGGGCACGCTCTCGGGCGGCCAGCAGCAGATGCTCGCGATGGGGTGTGCACTGATGCTCGACCCCGACCTGCTGTTGCTCGACGAACCGTCGGCGGGGCTGTCTCCCGACCTCGTCGACGAGATGTTCGACCGCGTGGACGACGTGAACGACGCCGGCACGTCAGTCCTGATGGTCGAGCAGAACGCCAAGGAGGCGCTCCGGCGCTGTGACCGCGGCTACGTCCTCGCACAGGGCGAGAACCGCTACGAGGGCCGGGGCGACGAACTCCTCGACGACGACGAGGTCCGCCGGCAGTTCCTCGGCGGGTGAGGCGGCCTCCCGGGACCCCTCGACTTTTTTGGACCACCTGGGAGTACCCCGGCCGACTGCCCACTCCACGGAGGTGACTCTTCGACCTCGTGGTGCGCGAGCGAACCGCCACCAGTTCAGAACGATTGCTCGGTGCCGAGTCCCGCCTCCGTCGCGGCGTCGTACATCTCGGCGGCCGTCGCCGCGTCGAGGACGGCCGTCCCGACGCTCTCGACGACGAGTATCTCCGCGTCCGACTCGCGACCGACCTCGCCCTCGAACACGGACGAGAGCGGGACGAGGTCGTCCTCGGTCAGGTCGGTGGCGAGCAGGTCGCCGATACCGGCCACCTCCCCGGGAACGTCTGCGAACACGCGGTCCGCCCGGGCGAACACTGCCGATTCGAGTTCCTGCATCTCCTCGTTGTACGCGCCGACGGCGACCACCAGCGTGCCCGGCGAGAGCGCGTCGGCCGGGAACACCGGGTCCGCGCTGGTGGTCGCCGTCACGACGACGTTCGCGCCGGTCACCGCGTCTGCCGGGGTCTCGACGGCCGACGCGTCGATGCCGTACTCGCGGAGGTCGGCCGCACAGTCCAGTTTCGAGTCGCTCCGCGAGTAGACGCGCACCGACTCGACGTCGGTGAGCGCCGCGATGGCGCGGGTCTGCCAGCGCGCCTGTGCGCCGGCGCCGATTACGCCGACGGTGACCGGTCGGGTCGCCAGGTCGCGCGCCGCGAGGCCGCCGATGCACCCCGTCCGAGCGTTCGTGATGCGCCCGCCGTTCATGAACGACACTGGCTGGCCGGTCCTCGCGTCAGCGAGGACGACCTGCGCGTGGATGGTCGGCAGGCCGCGCTCCGGGTTGTCGCCGTGGACGCCGACCAGTTTCGTCGCGAAGTACGGGTCGCCGTGGACGTACGCCGGCATCGCCAGCCCCGTCCCGAGGGGATCCGGGCCATCCAGTCCGGTGCCGACCGGGTAGTGCGGGCGCTCGGGGCGCTCGACCTCCCCTCGGCCCTGCTTCACGAGCGCGTGCTCGACCACCGGCGCGAGCGATTCGAGGTCCACAAGGTCTGCGACGTCCGCGTCCGAGAGTACCAGTACCATGTACTGGGCGACAGGGTCCTGCGGGTTAGGTGTTGCTCCGGGCAGGCGAGTGCCACCGGCGTCGTCGCCCGATAGCCACGTTCCCGAAGGGTCGTGGCACAACCGGTGCTTCGAATCCTGGTCGCAGTTTCCCCCGTTCACCTCCGAAAACTGTTTTCCCTTGACGACCCAACTGCGGTGTATGCCCGCGACGATGGAGGTCAGGTGTACGGACGGGGACTGTGAACTCGACATGTTCGAACTGCACTACACCTACGACATGCCCGACGACGTCACCGTCGGGGAGTTCACCTGTCCGTACTGCCGTCAGACGGACTGTCTGGAGGAGATCGTCGTATGACCATCCGAGAGTTCGGACGCTCGGTCAGCAACTCGGTGTTGCGACAGATCGGGCGCGCGTCGTCGCAGGTCCAGGAGAGCAGACCGCTCCCGAGTGACCTGCTGGAGAGCGACGACGCCTACCTCGCCGTGTTCGACGCGCCGGGTGCGACCCAGAGCGACGTGCAGGTCCGGTACGACGACGGGATGGTGAAGGTCCGCATCGACCGGTTCCGCGAGTTCTACGAGGACTTCGACATGCGTCTCCCCGGTCGGGGGATGGCGCTCGACGGCCACGTCGAACTGCCCCGGGACGCGCTGGTCGACGCGGAGTCGGCGACGGCGACGCTCCGGAAGAACGGGACCCTGGAGATTCGCGTGCCGAAACGCGTCGACGAGTCGAGCGAGGACGCCGGGCGCGAGACCGACACCGTGACCATCGCCGAACCCGACGACGACTCGGCGTCGGAGTACGAGGGTGACGAGGAGGTCGGCTCCGACTACGAGGTCTCCGCGGAGACCGAGGACCCGACCGACGCGGACGCGGTCGACGAGTCCTGACCGACGGGGCTCCCCCGCAGTCTCTCGGCCCGTCATCACAGGCCGACCCGGCCTCGACTACCGTTCTTCGACGAGCATCCCCTCGACCACCTCGAACGACTCGTCCCCGTGGAAGCGCGTCGGGTCGAACTCGGGGACGCCCGCGCCGCCACACAGTTCGTCGGCGACGGCCTCGGCCAGCGCCGGCGCGCGCATGAACCCGTGGCCCTGGAAGCCTGTCGCGACGTAGAGTCCGCCACCGAGGTGGCCGAGGAGCGGGTCGCGGTCCGGCGTCGCGGTACAGAGGCCGGCCCAGGCGCGTTCGACCGACGGTTCGTGGCCGGTCCGGTGGGCGACGCCCGCGGTCGCCGAGTCGACGAACCAGTCGTCGGCCGCGCGTCGATACCCGTCCGGGTCGGCCTCCCGTTCCTCGGTCCCGTCGCCGACGAGCAGTCCGGTCGGGTGCGGGCGGAGGTAGACTCCCACTGTCGCGTCGTAGCAGGTCGGCACGTCGAGGTCGTCGGTCGCGGTCAGCGCCTGCACGCGGTATGGCTTCATGGCGATGGGGACGCCGGCAGCAGCGAGCAGGCGCTTCGAGTGGGCACCGGCAGCGACGAGGACGGCGTCGAACGCCAGCGTCTCGCCGCCGGCGACCACGCGGGGCCGGGAGTCCGCGTCCGCGTCCGCGTCGACCCTGGCGGGCGTCGCCTCCCGAACCGTCGCGCCCTCGTCCGCGGCGAGCGACGCGAGCAACGGAGGGTAGGTCGACGGGTCGACGACGCCGGCGTCCCGGGCGACGGCGGCGACGGCGACGTCGTCGGTCCGGAGGTCCGCGAACTCGGCGTCGAGGGCACCGGGGTCGACCAGTTCGACGTCACGACCGTTCGCCTGCATCCGGGGGACCTGCTCGCGGATGGCGTCGGCCCGCCGGTCGTCGCCCTCGCGGGCCAGCCAGACGTACGGGCTGTCCGCGAACTCGAACTCGCCCTGGCCGTCGAACGCCCGGAATCGCTCGATGGCACGCCCGGCGATTCGGGCGTCGACGTCCTCCGCGAAGGCGTCGTAGCAGATGCCCGAGGCGCGACCGGAACTCCCGCCCGCTATGGTGGTCGCCTCGAACAGCGTCACGTCGACGCCGGCGCGGGCGAGGTCGTAGGCTGCCGTCGTGCCGACGGCACCGCCGCCGAGGACGGCGACGGACCCGGGCGCGTCGTCGGCCGTTCCGCTCATCGGTGCGCCTCCGGCAGGAGCGCCTCGAACGGCTGTTCCGCAAGCCAGTCCACGAGTGCGTCGAGTTCCTCGGTCGCCTTCGAGAACAGGCGCGCCCCGGCCTCGGCGGAGCCACGGGTCGGCCGGCCCACCGCGCCGGAGTCGGAGAAGTCCGCGGTGTCGAAGCCGACGGACGCCCCGTGGACGGACCGACCCCACGAGTCGGCCGCGCCCGCCTCGGCGTCCGCGAGGCGCTCCTCACGGACGAGTTCGGGGGCGACGTGGGCGACCATGCTGGTCTCCAGTTCGTCGGCGTGGCCGATGCCGGCCGACCCGAACAGTTCCTCGTCGAGGCCGTCGAGGTTCGACCACCACGTCCACGGCGCGGCGAACGCGACCTCCTCACGGCGGAGTCGGCGGGCGGCCCGGGTGATGGCGTCGGCGTTTCCGCCGTGGCCGTTGACGACGACGGCCCTGCGGACGCCGTGGCTGGCGACGCTCGCGAGAACGTCGGCGACGTAGTCCTCGAAGGTGGACGGGTCCGTCCAGAGCGTCCCGTCGAACTGGCGGTGGTGCTCGCTCACGCCGACCGGGAGCGTCGGCAGTGCGAGTACGTCGTCGCGGTCGGCGACGGCGTCGGTGACGGCTTCGGCGGCCATGTAGTCCGTCCCAAGCGGGAGTGCTGGGCCGTGTTGCTCGACGCTGCCGACTGGTAACAGTGCGACCGCGCGGTCGTCGGGGTCGACGGTCGCGGTCGTCTGACGTGCGAGGTGCATACGGACCCTGCGCCCGGCCGTCAGTTAAAGAACTCGTCCAGTCCGCGGGCGGGGTAGCCGACGACGTAGTCCGCGCCGAGGTCGTGCAGTTCCGCGACCCGTTCGCGGACCGTCGAGGTGTCGCCGACGAGGGCGAAGTCACGACACGCCGCGAGCAGGACCTCGCGGGCGCGGCCGGTCGCGCTCGAATCGGTGGCGTGGTCGTCGGGCAGCGCCCGTTCGACCGCCCCGCGACGGCTGACGTACCCCCCGAGCGCGTCGAGGACGGCGTCGTCGTCGGTGGTGAGCACCGTGGGCGCGTAGACGGCGAGTTCGCCGTCCATGCCGGCGGCCCGGAGCGCCTTCAGGTCGCGGTCGGTCGACCGCGACAGCAGGTCGAACTGGGTGCCGCCGGCCGCCAGTGCGACGCGTTCGATGCCCTCGGTGCCGACCCAGGCGTCGGAGTCTGCCTGCCTGGCGCGGCCGAGGCGGGGTGCGATGGCTCGCCCTCGCTCCCGCTCGGTGAGGTACGCGCCGTTTCCTGCCACGAGGACGCGCTCTACCTCGTCGGGGAGCGCGCTGTCGAGCGCGTCGTCGCCGAGGGGGTCGAACCCGTCGGCCCTGACCGGCGTCGTCACGCGGACGGTCGACGAACGGGCGAGTTCGCGAAGCGTCGAGGTGTCTGGCAGGTGTTCGCGGCCCTCGTAGTCGACGACCAGCACGTCCGCGTCGAGGTCGGCGGCACGGCCGACGTCGACCTCGACCGGTTTGAGCGCGACGCCGTCGAGGCCGGTTCGTGCGAGGGAGACGCCACTGGTCAACATCGGTCGTGACCTCCAGTGACGGCGATACAGAAGGATACTCGGAGACTATCGGAATCGGAGTGGAACGCGATCCATCGTCTGTGCGACCATGTACTGGAAGTAGACGAAGCGGTCCGGGATAAGCGTATCGACCTGCGGGAATTTCTGCCGGGGGTCGCCCGGCGTGGCGGTCACACCTGCCTGTCGACGCGTTCGGGTGCCCGCCAGTCGGTCGTCAGTTCCAGCAACTGGACGAGGATGCGGGCGGTCGCCCCCCAGACAGTGTAGCCGTCGACGGTGAAGTAGTGGATGACGACGTCGCCGTAGTGGGGGTGGTCGCGACGCTCGTGTCGGTAGTTCGCCGGGTCCAGGAGCGCGTCGAGCGCGAGCAGCGCCACCTCGGCCACCTCGCGCTCGTCGGGGTGGTACTCGCGGTCGGGGACGCGGGCCACGAAGGGCGTCACGGCGTACTCCGTTATCGTGCGGATGTCGTCGAGTTGGCCGACGAGGTCGGCCTCCTCGGGGAGCAGACCGATCTCCTCGTAGGCCTCGCGCAACGCCGTCTCGCGGATGTCGGCGTCGCCCGGTTCGTACCCGCCGCCGGGGAAGCTCATCTGCCCGGGGTGCTTCCCGAGGTCCTCCGAGCGCTTGGTGAACAGCAGGAAGTACCGGCCCTCGCGTTCGACAATGGGGATGAGCACGCCCGCGTCGCGACGCTCGTCGTCGACCGCCTGCGGGCTGAACTTCTTGACGCCACCGAGGTCCATCGCTCTCGGGTACGACCTGCTGCCCTAAAGCGTTCACTCTCCCCGCCGGGACGCGTCTGGGGCTCTCGGTTCGTGAACGGTCGCCGGGGACTCCGCTACCGCTGGAAGTAGTCGGCCACGACCAGCACGGCGGCCGTGACGACCAGTACGAGCACGGTCGAAACGAGACTGTCGGCGTAGTAGGCCGTGAGGAGTCCAGCGAGCAGGATGACTGCGAACAGACCGCCGGTCTTCCAGGAGGCCAACCGGTCCCATTGGACGTCCATACCGGAACCTCGGACGGTCAACTCAATAAACGTAGCTGGTTCGTGTCAACTGTTCGCACGGCACCGTGGGGCGCTCCGGGTAAGACCCGGAGCGCGAACACGTCGATTCCGGTGGCGAGGCTCTCAGAACCTGGCGTCGAGGCGGCCACGCACGTCGGCGCACTCGACGGGTGCCCACGCTTCGAGGTCGTAACTGACGTCCAGCAGTTCCATCGCGCGCGTCTCCGCGGCCCCGGCCAGCGCCGCCGTCGTCTCGTCGGCCAGTCGACCGTGGACCTGTTCGCCCAGGTCGCCCCGGTCGACCGTCCGGTGACCGACGTCCATGATGTGCGGCAGGTCCTCGCCGTGTGGGGGCTCCTCGGGGAACGCACGTGGCCCGGCGACGTACAGCACGTCGTCGTCGGCCTGCTCGTACCGGACGAGGTGGTACCCCGCCACCGCGTCGTCTATCCACGCGTCTACCTCCTCGTCGGTCACCTCCTCACCGGCGCGGAACGCGAGTTCGTCGACCGCCCGCCGAAGTTCGGCGTGGGTCAACCCCCCGAACAACTCGACCACCCCGGCGAGTTCGTCCTCACTCAGGCGCATGGTCGCCCGGATGCCCGGGACGGTTAAGTTTCATTCGGCGACACGGTCCGCCGCGTCGGCCGCGGCGTCGGCGACCGCACCGGGCGAGACGGACACCTCGGTCCACGCGGGGAGTCGACTGTCCTCGGTCGGTTCCCGCACGGCCGCGGCGTAGGTGTCGACCTGCCCGCGTTCGTCCGCCACCTCGTAGTCGAGGCCGTTGAACCGGGCGTCTGCAGCGTACTGGCGGACGAGCATCTCCGCCGTCTCGCGGTAGCGTCCCGCGAGGGTGTCGAACGACGGGTCGACGCCGTGGTCGGCGAGCGCGTTGAACAGGGCACGGCCGACCTGACCGGCCATGTCCGAGAGGCCGGTCGGCCCCGACACCGACCGGTGGTCGTGTTCGTGTCGCCCGAGGTCGACCTGCACGGTGCCGTCGAAGCCGACGTGGTCGAACGTGTCCGCGAGGACGCCGACCTCGAGGCCGAACGCCCGCTGGGCGCGGACCCGCCGGGCGAGGTCGGCCGTCGTCGCGAACTCGCCGGCGAGCGCGTACCGGAAGGCATCGAGGTAGTCGAGGAACGGGTCGTCGTGCTCCGCCTGGAGCGTGCGGACCAGGGGCGTGTAGAACAGACGGAACAGGCGCCCGTAGAGACGCCCGTTCTCGACGCGGGCGTAGTACCCCTTCGAGAAGTCGAACCCCTCGGCGACGGGCGCGAGCAGGCGGGGGACGTGCCGGTCCGAGTAGGTCTTCGCGTCGGCGTCGTGGACGACCACGTAGTCGGCGCGCTCGGCGGCGACGCCGAGGGCCAGCCACACGTCCCGCCCCTTGCCGAAGCCGTTGTCCAGTCCGTGGTCGGCGAGCAGGTCCGTGACGGCGTCGGCCGAGCACCAAAGCAGGTCCACGTGGACGTCGAACGAGTCGAGCCACGCCGCGAAGTCCGGGACGCACTCGGCCGGCGCGCGTAGCGGGACGACGACCGACGCCGGGTCGAGGTCGGCGAGCGTGGACAGCACGCGCTCGGCGGCCAGGCCGGCGTACTCCCGTTCGGTCATGGGGACGACGACGGCCGCGCGGTCGGTCGGGGCGTCGGGGCGGGGGTCCGTGAAGTCGTGTAGCGTCGTGACCCGCTCCTGGACGTACTCCATCACCTGTTACTGGGGGTGGGAGTCGTAAAATGGCCCCGACTCGGGCACGGGTTGCCGTTTCGATGACACGTTCGAGTCGGGCGAGTCACACGCCGGTCCGCGCTGGACTACGTCCGTGCGTCCGTCGGCAGCAGGTCGGCGAGGTAGAGGGCGACCAGCACCGCGAGCAACAGAGTCAGCCCCCCGGCGAAGGCCCGGAAGGTGGCGTCGTAGCTGAGGCCGGCGTCGGCGAGCGTCCCGACGGTGACGCTCCCCATCGCCTGCACGAGCATCATCGCCCCGGAGTAGAGCGCGTAGGCAGAGGCACGGTTCTCGTCGGGCAGGGAGTCGAGCAGGAACGTGTCCATCGCGGGGAACGTGCTGTGGACGAGGTAGCCGAGGACGAGCGTCACGACGACGATGGCGAGGAACCCACCGACGGTGGTGAGCACGAACAGACTCGCCGCGAACCCGCCGAGCAACGCCAGCAACAGCGGGACGTGTGGAATCCGGTCGGCCAGGTCACCGGTCAGCAAGAACGCGGGCACGCCGGCGAGGAAGACCAGCGTCAGCAACGTCCGCGCCTGCGACGCCTCGAGCCCCTTCACGTCGGTCATGTAGCTGACGTAGAAGTTGAAGACGCCGTTCCAGACGAAGCCGGTCCCGCCGAGCAGGACGACGCCGGTCAGGATCATCCGCCACTGGCGCGAGAGCGCGGCCAGCAACGCCCGGTCCTCGCTTCCGGCGGTCGGCATCGTCGTCCGCCGTGCCACCACGTAGAACGCGAGCGTCGTGGCGGCGGCGACGGCCGCGATGCAGACGAAGACGACGCGCCACGCCGCCGTCCGACCGACGACCGGGAGCCACCACGACGGCCGGACGAACACGAGGCCGACGAACAGCGGCGCACCGACGGCCGCCAGCTGGCTGGACATCCCGTGGATGCCGATCGCCCGGCCGACCCGGTCGGGGAACAACTCGCTGACGAGCGGGTTCGCCGCGATGAAGTACGCACCGCTGGCCAGTCCCATGCACAGCGCCCCCACGTACAGCATCGAGAGCGAGTCCGCGACGGCGGTCAGCGCTGCCGATGCGGTGAGCACCGCCCCGGTCCAGCCGACGACCCGGTGTCGCGGTACTCGCGTCAGGACGTACCCGGTCGGGATGCGTGGCAGTGCACTTCCGACCCACGCCACCGTCGCGATGAGACCGACGGCCCCCTCGGTCTGGATGCCGAAGGCCAGCTGGAACGTGTCGAGCATCGGTGCGAAGACCACCCGCGCGAAGTTCACGAGGAAGACCATCGTACAGAGCGACCCGAAGACGCCGAGCCGTCCGCGTCGTCGCGTCGCGTGGTCGCTCCCGGTCCGGTCCGTCACGAACGCAGCTACACGCGGCCGGCGCTCAAAGCTTTCGAACCGAAACGCTCCCCTCGGTCGGTCGCCGTCCGAACGCCGGGCCGCGGGTCCGGTCACGTCCAGAACCGTCCCATCCGCCGATAGGAACAGCTTTCGAACAGGACACCCCGGTATTTTTCCCTTCGCCCTGCATACTGCCCCCTATGAAATCGGTCAGGAAGGCGCTCAGGGATGGGACGCTAGAGAAGGACACGTACGAGCGAGTTACCTGTGCCGAGTGCGGGCAGACGCTCAAGACGAAGAACGACCCCGACGAGATCGGGACGGTACGGGCCTGTCCCGACTGCGGCGGGGAGTGGAAGGAGATCCGCTGATCACTCGAACGTCGCGTCGAACGCGTCGGCGCCCATCGGTTCGAACCGCCCGGCGTCGACGTTCTCCGAGACGTGGTCGACCCGACTCGCACCGACCAGGGCCGACGTGACGCCGGGCCCGGACCGTGCGAAGTTTATCGCCTTCTGAGCGGGCGATTCGCCCGCGACCCGCTCCGCGACGGCCGCCGGAAGTCCGTCGACCAGGTCGCCCTGGAGCATCGAGGCGCTCGTGAACACGTCGAGGTCCGCCCTGTGTGCGAGTTCGAGCGTACTGACCGGCCCGTCGGCCGACTCCTGTGCCCGGACGGTGAACGCGTCGGCCATGTGCACGTTGAACGGGAGCTGGATCGCACGGAAGTGCGTCGCGGCGTTGCCCGCCGCGTCGGCGGCCGAACGCGCCCGGCGCACCACCTCGGAGAGCGAGAGGTACGAGTCGTGGTCCTCGGGGACGCGGAAGCACTCCCACGTGGCGACGCCGTAGTGACGCAGGTCGCCGGCGGCGGCGCGGCGCTCCAGCACCTCGAACGTGTCTTCTAGCTGGTCGTACACCGTCTCCCGCGACCGTTCGGCAAGCTGGGTCTCGGGGTTGTGGACGTAGTAGAGGTCGACGGTCTCCAGCCCGAGGTTGTCCAGCGACCGGTCGAGCTGGTCGTCGACGTACCCGGGTGCGATGCAGTGACTCCCGCGAACCAGGTCGTCGGGGTCGACGATGCCCGTGTCGACGTACTCCGACTGGACGAACGCCCCGGGGTCGGCCGGCCGCGACCCGTCGAACGGGACGAATCCGCCCTTCGTCGCCACGAGGACCGACTCGCGGTGGACGTCGGCGTCGGCCAGCGCCTCACCGACCACCCGTTCGGAGCGCTGGCACCGGTAGTTGATGGCCGTGTCGAGGACGCTGATACCCGATTCGAGGGCCGTCACGATGGCCTCGTGGTAGCGTTCGTCCACCTCGTCAGTCGGGTCGCCGAGGTACGTCCCGAGACCGATGCTCGACACGAGACCGTCGCCGAACCGTCGGAAGTACGTCCGGGCGAACGACTCGTGGAACGCGTCCCGGTACGCCCACGACGCCGTGGTTGTGACCATGGACGCACTCGGTTCGCTGGCGTGAAAAGCGCCGCGTTCGCCGTCCTCGACCGTCGCCCCGACCCGTCGTCGACGAGGACGTCGGTTCGGCTATCCGCGTGCGCCGGCGAGGGCGTCGAACAGTTTGCGCTTGAACTCGTCGCGCGAGACGCCGTCGGAGGGGCCGATGCCCTCCATGTGCTCCTTCGACAGTTGCCCGCCACCCATCCGGGCGTGTCCACCGGCGTCGGCCATCGGGATGTTCGCGACCACCGACCGGAGCGCCTCGCCCATGTGGATGCGGTCGTCGCGCGAGCGCCCGGACATGTGGACGGTGCCGTCCTGCTCGCCGAAGACGACGACGGCGCTGACGCCTTCGAGGTGCATCAGTTCGTCCGCTGCCTGCGGGATGGCGTCCACGTTCGGGATGCTCCCGAGGTCACAGACGGCAAAGGGTCCGTTGACGTCCTTCTCGACGATCGCCTTCGCCTTGGTCCGCAGCACCTCGTCGGGCACCTGTGGGTTCGCGATGCGGTCGAGCAGGTCCTCGTTGACCGCCGGGTAGAGGTACGCGCTCGCGTCGAACTCCGCTGCCGAGCACCCGTTCGTGAGGTTGTTCGTGTCCGAGAGGATACCGTAGAGAAGCCCCGTCGCCGTCTTCGAGTTCAGGGTCACGTCGTCGTCGCCGTTCCCGTTCCCGTTCCCGTCCTCTGCGTCCAGTCCCTCGAAGTACTCGGCGAAGATGGTCGCACAGGCGCCGTAGTCGGTTCTGATGTCGGTGTGGCGGGTTCCGGCCCCGTTGCCCGGATGGTGGTCGACGACCGCGTACGGTTCGACCTGCTTTGCGCCCTGGAACCCCCGCGCCGTATTGTGGTCGACGAGGACGACGGTGTTCGTCTCGAGGTCTGCGGCGGTCTCGATTCGGTCGAGGTCCAGGTCGAGGACGGTCCGGAAGGCCCGGTTCTCCTGGTGGCGTATCTCGCCCGGGTACTGGAGGTGGGCTTCGACACCGGCGTACTCGCACAGTTCCGCAGTCGCCATCGCACAGGCCATGGCGTCCGGGTCCGGATTCGGGTGCAACAGGACGGTCACCTCGTCGATTCCTCTCATCGCACGCACGAAGCGCTCCCCCGGCGTCCGTCGAAATCGACGAACGCCGAACCACGCCGCCCCGGTTCCGAGGACGACCGCGAGGACCACCCCCAGGAGGAGGAGTGGATCCGCAGTCGCGGATTCGACCACGCCTGCGGCGCGGCCACTGATGGAACCCGGGGTGACATCGAACCCCATAACCACCTTCTCACATCCGACCAGTATGAAGGTTCCCCACTTCGTCAGGCGTGTCGACTGCGAAACTCGTCGATTGCGTCCTGGTGCCCCTCGCGGAACGTCGGGTAACGGAACTCGTAGCCGAGACCGCGGAGTTTCTCGTTCGAGCACCGCTTGGAGGTGCGTATCCGCCGTTTCGCGGCCGCCGAGAGGTCCTCGTCTGCCAGTCGTTCGACCGTCGTCTGCTTCGGCGGGTGCGCGACGCCACAGGCGTCCGCGAGCCAGTCGGCGAACGCCCACTTCGAGACGGGTTCGTCGTCCACGACCTGTACGACCTCTCCCCGGGCGTGCCCGCCGTCGAGGAGGAAGCGGACGGCTCCGGCGGCGTCGTCCCGGTGGACCATGTTCAGGTACCCTTCGGTCACCGGCCCGGTGAGGTAGCGGTCGAGTCGGTACCGGTCGGGACCGTACAGGCCGGCGAACCGGGCGACAGAACCGTCGACGCCGTACTCCTCGCCGGCCGAGAGCGCCAGTTCCTCGGCGGCGACCAGCACCTCCGTCTTCGGCGTCGTCGGGTCCAGTGGCGTCGTCTCGTCCACCCAGTCACCGCCGTGGTCCCCGTGGACGCCGGTGCTGGACGTGTAGACCAGTCGGTCAGGCTTCGCAGTCCGGTCCGCGAAGTGTTCGAGGACGGTGCGCTGGCCATCGACGTATATCCGTCGTGCGACGTCGGCACCTCGGCCACCGGTGCTGGCGGCGAACACCAGCGCATCCGCATCTGGGACGGCGTGGAGGCTGTCGGGGTCGGCCAGGTCCGCCTCGACGGCCTCGAACCCGGCGTCATCGATGGCAGACAGTCCAGACGGCGAGCGCCGGACCCCGACCACGTCGTGTCCCGCCGCCGTCAACTGTCGTCCCAGTTCGATGCCGACGTAGCCACAGCCCAGTATCGCGACGCGCATGGCCGCCGCTTGGACTGGCTGGCGGTTATGGATGTCGGCGGTGGGACTGTCGGCTCGCAGACGACGACCGGCGTACGACGGCGGGCGGGGACCGGGCGTCGCTTCGACTACCGCTGTCGGCTGGCGATGGCGTGCTGGATGTCGACGAACTCGTGGAAGGTCATCGGCGCACGGCGCTCAATCTTCTGTTGCACCTCCGTCGGCCCGAGGTCGACGTCGAGGTTCGCGGCCACGGCCTCGACGTCCATCACACCGGTCGTCATCCCGAGGAGCAGGTGCTCGCAGGCCATCTCGTACACAGTGTCGGCGTCGGCGACACCGTCGGCCAGGGCCTGTATGGCCGCCGCATCGGTCAGCGCGAGCGTCTCCGGAATCTCCTCGTCGGCGATTCGTTCGACCGTCTCGCGGTCCAGCCCGGTCTGTGCGACGACCGTGTCGACGCCCTGCTCGTCGACGATGGCGGCGAGGTCGGCGGCGTACTCGGCTTCGAGGTCCGCTGTGGACTGCCCCGAGACGTCGGTCCGGTGTTCGTGGAACATGTGGGCTGGCTTGGCCGGGCGGGTACAAGGCGTTGATGCAATCGGTCTCGTTCGCGGTAGCTCCGGGCCACGTCTCGGGTCCGGGACAGGGCCAACCGCCGGACTGCTCTGTGGCGACGCCGTCGGTGTCCCCGACGCCCTGTCGCCCGGGTGGGACGACGACCGCGACGGCGACGGTGCTCTCGACGGTCACCCGGTCGGCGTCGCCGATCTGTTCGACCTGTCCGTCGCCGTCCACGTCGAACCGTACGGGACCGCCATCCCTGACGTAGACGAAGCCGCCGGGCTGATCCGGCCCGCCGCGGTCGGCCCGGACCGCGAACCTGGTGTAGGTCCCCCGCACGTCGACGACCCAGACGTTCGTCGTGACGACCCACGAGTAGAACGGAACCAGGGGCAGCCCGGCGAACGTGGTCGTGACGTTCTCGCCGTACCTGCCGGTGGCGTAGCCCTCGACACCGTTCCGCAGGGCCTCGGTGGCCCCCGCCGCGACGAGGGTCTCCTGACGGTCCCGGAGGAACGAGGCGGCGTCCTCGACCGGCCCCACCGACAGGCTCGCGGACTCCGAGTGGACCGCCGTCCGGAGCGCGGTCCGGGTCCTGACTGTCAGTTCGTCGCGTCGGCGCGCGTCGAGCGTCCCGTCGCTCGGCCTGCTCTCGGCGGCCCTCCCCTCGACTCGCGTCGCCACCTCGGCTGCGATGGCTGACGCCGCCGAACCGTTCACGACCGCCCGTGCCCGGTCGGCCGTCACTGGCCAGCGGTCGAGTCCCGCCGCGACGGCCGACCGCGCCTCGCGGTACGAGAGGACCGTCGCGGCGGCGAGGTCCCCGGCGACGGCTACCTCGACGGCAGTCAACGACCCGGCGACCTCCCGCCGGAGTCGTTCGCGTCGCCGCTCGGCGGCAGCGTCGGCGGCCGCCCGTCCGACGCGCTCCATCGCGAGCAGGTTCTGCGTTCCCGTCGCGAGACTCACGCCGGGCGGTGTGTCCTCGTCGACGCTCCGGGCCACGGTCTCGCCGGCCTCGCCGTACGGCACGGTGAACAGGTTCACGTTCCGTGCGACGAGCGGGTGGAAGCCGTCGGTCCGAATCGACCGGACCCGGTCGGAGTCCAGACCGGTCGTGACGAGGTAGGCGGGCGCGCTCTCGACGTGGAGCGAGAGCGACCCTGCCGGACCGCCGCTCGCCAGCGTCGGTGCCGCCGGGTGACTCGCCGCCGCGGCGGCGTCCATCGTCGCGGAGACGTCTGACAGGGCGAGGCCGTGGTCCGAGAGGACGTCGTCGAGGCCGTCGCGACTTCGCCGGGTCGCCTCGGCGCGGCCAGCGAGTTCGTCGGACAGTCGGGAGAGGTAGGCCGCCCGGACGGCGGTCCTGGCCCGTTCGAGGACGCTCCCGTACGGGTCCGGTGCGTCGACGAGCGACGCGCGACGGTCGGCGATTCGCGACCGGAGCGCGGCGGCGGGCGTCGCCTCGGCCACGAGGTCGCCCCGAGACGTGGTCACGGAGAGGTTCCGCGTGTGTCGGCGGAGGTCGGGAAGTCCACGGTACGCGACGCGTCCAGCACGGGCGGGGACGTCGCCGTAGATTCGGGTCGTGGTCCCGTCGAAGTCGCCAGTCACTGCCCGTCTAGCGAGGCGGTTCGTGCCGCCCAGGTCGGCGACGACGGCGGTCACCGTCTCACGGACGTCGGCCTGCGTCTCGCCGCCGAGGACGCCGCCGGGCGCGAACGCGCCTTCGATGGGACGGTTCGGTCCGGGTGCGCCGACGGCGGTGCGGGCGTCGACGGTCAGTCCGACCAGGTACCGCCGCGTCTCGTTGCGCCGTGTCGTCTCCCGATGGGTCCCGTCCGTCCAGTACGTCGTGGTCGTCTCGACGACGGTCACGACTCGCTGGTAGGTCCCGAACCGGCGTGCGTCGGTTCGTTCGTCGGGCGTCGGAGCGTCACCCACGCGGACTCGCACGTCCGTATCGACCGTCGTCCCGACGCGCCGCCAGGTCGGCCCGGGTGGAACCGTCGCCGGTCCCCTGACGGTCGACGTGTGTCGGACGGCCGCCCTGATGGACACGTCGGCGCTGTACGCGGACTGTACCACCTCGTCGAGCGACCGTCCCCCGTCGCCGTCGAGCAGGCGACGGAACGCGACGTCGGCGCTCTCGTTCACGCCGACGGTGATGGGGTCCTCGTGCGTGGTTCCTGGCGTGCCCGACGGTGGGACGTCCGGGACACTGTTGGCCAGCGTCCCGTCCGGTTCGTCGAGGACGAGGTCGACCCAGGTACCCGCGGTGGCGCCGGTCTGTCCAGGCGTCTGTTCGATGGCCTCCTTTGCCACGAGTCGGCCGCGCGCCCGTCCGAGTGCCCGGCGTCCCGCGTCGTCGGCCTGCCCGAAGGACGCGCGCTGGGTTGCGAGCGCCGCCTCGTTCGCCGACAGCGAGACGTGTCGGGTCCCGAGGACGTTCGTCACCGGCAGGCCGCCGTACTGGGCGTAGCCCCGGGTCCAGGTCCACGCGTACAGTCGCGCGGCGAGCTGCCGACCGAACCCGGCGCCCTCGGTCGGACCGCGGTTCAGTCGCTCCTCGAACGACGACACGCGGTCGTGGACGAACAGGACCGGCGTCGAACTCGTGAACCGGACGGTTCGTGTCTCGCGCGCGACGGTGCGACCCTCGCGCCGGAGGACGACGGTCACGTTCGAGATGGCGACGTGCATCGACCCGTTGCCGGTAAGGTCCAGCGAGACGCTGGCCATCGCTGCTTTCGCGCTGGCGATGTCGCTCACCGGAGGGAGCGACGCCGTGGCGCGCGCCGAACCAGCCTGCACGTCGACGGCGGTGAGTGCCAGTCGCGACTGTCGATACACCCGCAGTCGGAGCGCGTCCCGGAAGGGTCGGGCGTCGCTCAGCAGTCGTCCGTAGGTCGTGTTCGCCGGCGAGACGACCGGGTCCGTCGCCGCGTTCCGACTCGCCCGGTCGACGGCCGTCCGGAGCGCCGTCGTCACCTCGGCATCGGCCCGTTCCATCGCTACGTCGCCGTCGAGCGTCGCACCGCCGTGGGGGCGCGTCGAGAGCGTCGCCGCGAGCGTCGTGCTCCCCACGAGCAGGAGGACGCCGACGAGTGCGAACGGGACTCGCCCCCGTTCGTCGTCAGCGAATCTCACGTCGACCACGTCCTGACGGTGACCGTGACGGTTCGAGGCGAGACGGAGGCGGCCGCGTCGGCCGGCCCGTCTGTACGTTCGCGCATGTCGGCGGCGTACCGTGCCGCGAGCGCGTCGACGAGGTAGGCGTTCGCACGCTCGGTGGCTCCCGACTCGACGGTGTCCGTCAGGCCGACCCCGAGCGTCGCAGCCGTTCGGCGGTACCGGGCTGCCGTCAACCGGTCGTCGGGAGAACTGCCGAGGAGAGCGAGGCGCGTTCGCTCCGGCGGGAACAGTCGGCCGACCGTCGCCCGGGCAGCGTCCCGCGCTACCGAATCGACACCCGTGGGAACTTCGCCAGCACGGCCCTCACCGGTCGACCGTCCGACGGCGACCGGAACGCTGAGCGTCGCGGCGTGGACGTCGACGCCCGGTCGCGGGTCGTCACCGACGACGACCGAACCTGCGAGGGGTGCGTCGGGGTACGCTCGCCAGGTGGCGACGACCTGCCAGTCGGTCTCGAGCACGGCCAACCGCCGGGCGGTGGCGTTCGAGACGGCCCGCTCGAACCCGCCACTCGTCGCCGAGATTCGCGTCCCGTCGACGGTCGCCTCCGAGACGGCGGCGCGGGCGAGGAGCGAGGCGAGCGACCCGTGAGCCGTTCGGCAGTCCCCCGAATCGTTCGACGACGCACACGTCGTGCCCGCCCCGTTGCCGAGGTCAGTCGTCCCGGTGGGCGAGTACGCGACCGTCGCCGTCGTCGTCCCGAGCAACGACGCAGCACGGTCGGCGCTGGACGGATCGCTCACCGTCGGGCGGTCGACGTCGACGAGGACGGCGACCGACGCCGTGACGAACAGGAGGCAGACCGCCACGTCGAGGACGGTGCTGACCGCCCGGCGGTCGCCGGAGTCCAGTGCCGGCGGCGCGGTCACGTCCACACCTCGACCCGGAGCGTCCCGGCGACGACGACGCCCGGCGCGACGCTGACGCTCACCGGACGGGCGGCCGTCGCCGCCGTCTCGGGTGCGGCCGGTCCGGCACGCCAGCGTTCGCCGTCGGCGGCGACCGACACGGCGAGGTGGTAGCCGTCGGGACCAGCGTCCAGCGTGTCGGACAGAGCGTCGGGGTCTGCGACGCCTGCCGGTGCGAGCGTCTCGTGGACGCGTTCGAGCGTCGGTTCCGCGACGGCCCTGGACCGGTCGTCGCCGGCGAGGGTACCCTCCAGCGCGCCGGCGTACAGTGCGAGTCCGACGCAGACGGCGAACACGGAGACGAGCGCCGCCGTCGGTTCGGTCTGTCCCCTACGCGTCGACCAGCGTGACACGCACATCACCCCAGTGAACGCGGCGGACGACGAGTCGGTCGGCGGCGGGTCGCCAGTCGGCCGCCTCGGCGTCGACCCGGGCCGACCGGACTGCGCGCCGGAAGTCGGACGGCGAGTCGAACGCGTCGGCCGGTTGTACGCCCGCGAGGACGCGGGCTAGCGTCGTTCCGTCGGCGACGGGAACGACCGGCCCGAACGCGAACGTCGCGTAACTCGTCTCGCCATCGCTCCTGAGGCCGAGTTCGCCCGGTCTGAGCCGGACCGAGTCCGCATCGAGGCGATGTTCGGCGACCGTCGGGTATGTCGCCCCGGCGACGGCGTCGACCGTGTCGGCCGCGGCGGGGGCGTCGGGTGCGGGCCGGGTCGGCAGGTCGACCGCGACCCCGGCGACGGCCACGCTCGCCACAGCGACGGCCAGCCAGCAGTACCACGCGTCCAGTGGAACGTCGAACATGCCGAGGTTGGCCGCGTGTTCGTACTTGAACCCTCAGACGACGGCGCCGGCGGCGACGACCGACCCGACGTAGACGGCGACGGCGGTCGGAAGTGCCCGGCCGACGCGAACGCCGACGAGCGCCCTGTCGAGTCCGTGCCGAAGCCCGGTCGAGAGCGTCGTCAGCACGACGGCGAGCAGGCAGACGTAGACTCCGACGACCAGTCCGAGTTCCGCGACCGGGAGCGGCGGGACGCCCGTCGCGGCCGCGTCCCCCGACAGGCCGACAGACCCACCGTCCACGGCCATGCCCTCCGCGAGCGCCACGGTCGCGCCGGCGACGACCGGCCCGAACGTCGTCGCGGTGCTCGACAGGGTGCCCGTGACGCTGGCGAGGTCGTGCTTGCAGTCGCGTTCGAGCGCCTGGAGGTCGGCGAGGTGGTCGGCCATCGAGACCACGGCCCGGCCGGCCGGTGCGCCCTCGTCGGCCGCCAGTCCGAGGAGTGCCGCGGTGCTCCGGGCACGGGGACTCGGCACGTCGACGAGTGCGCCGTGCTCGCCGACGAAGGCGTCGTCGACGCTCGTGCGCAACTGGCGCTGGCGGTGGGCCGCGGCCGCGAACGCCTCGCCCGTCGCTCCCTCGACCTCGGCGGCAGCGCGGTCGACCGCCGACTCGACCGCCGTCCCCTCGGCGACGCGACGGCCGACCAGGTAGAGCGCGTCGACCAGGTCTGCCTCCACCGCCCGGGCGTGGTCCCGGACCGCAGCGACAGGACGGTACCGGACCGCGAGAGCGACCCCGGCGCCGACGGCAGGGCCGACCAGCGGCGGCGTCCAGGCCGGCGCGACCAGCACGGCGACGGCGGCGCTGGTGAGTCCGACACCGATGCCGGACGCGAGGGCGCGCCAGGGCCGGTCGGGCACGTCGGGATGGGACCGGGGTACCGACGGCGGTGGGAACGCGACCGGCCTGCGGGCGAACAGCCACGCGCTCGCGCCGAGCAGGCACAGCGGGAGTGCCACGTCGTAGACGAACACGAGTGCGCCAACCGTGACGGGGACGCCGGCGACCCGGGCGGCCGGGAGCACCGCGACGAGCGCCAGTGGCAGCAACACGCCGAAGGCGTAGACGCCCGTTGCCGGCCCCTGGATGCGCGCGCCGAACTCGGCCATCCGGTCCCGGGTACCCCTTGTGACGGCAGTCATCGCGCGGTCGAGCGTCCGCGCCCGCTCGCCGGCAGGCGCGTCCGCGGCGGCGTCGACGAGGTGCAGCGCGCGACGGAGCGCCGGGAAGCGGTCACCCCACTCGTCGGCGAAGCTACCCAGCCCGGTCCCAGGTGCGCCCCGGGCGCGTCGAACGTGGGCTGCCAGGCTGGCCGCGAGTGGGCCGTCGTCGGTCGTCGCGGCGAACGCTGCGGCGCGCTCGGCCGTCGGCTCGACGTGCATCCGGAGGACGGCCCGCCCGACGAGGTCCGGCGCGTCGCCGAGGGCTGCTGTCCGTCTGGCGGCCGCGAGCGACCCCGGTGCGGCGTGGACCGCGTGCGTCCCCCCGAGTCCCAGTGCCGCCGCGACGATGGGAACCGTGGTCGGCGACAGGTCGGCGACGACTGCCAGTCCGGTCCCCGCGAGCGCGAGGAGTCCGCCGAAGACGTAGCCGGCCCGGACGACGGCTTCCGCCGCGAGGCCGCTGCCGAGGAACCGAAGCGAACGGGAGACCTCCTCGCTGGGGCTCACGGGCCACGGATACCCTCGGGCCAGGAGTCTGACCGCGGCGACGAGGACGACGGGGAGGACCGGATCGCCCAACTGCCCAGCCCCAACCGACGCGGTCGGGACTGGCACGTCCGGGTCGGACGGACGACTTCGGGTCACCGCCGGGTCACCGCCTCGGCGACCGGTGTCGCGTCGGCCGGGTCGGTTCGCCCGTCGTCCACCAGCGACCGGATGGCGGTCGCTCGCCTCGCGACCGCCTCCCTGACGTCGGCGTAGGACTCGTCTGGACGGGCGAGTCGCGCGACGAGGTCGCTCTCGCCCCGGTCGATGCGACCGGTCGGTTCGAGCGCCAGTCCGTCGAGTTCGAACAGCGACGCGAAGCCGACCTCACCCTCGGCGGTGTCGTCACGAACCTCCTCGACGCGACAGACGCGACGGACGCGACCGCCGGGCGTCTCCAGCGGTCTGAGGGTGACGACGAGGTCCGTGACCGCGAACGAGGAGGCCGGGACGTCCATGTCGGAGACGACGCGTTCACGAACGTCGTCGCCGCCGTCGCCGTGGATGGTACCGAGGACTGCGCTCCCGCTCGCACCGACCCGCATCGCCTCGTAGAGCACCCCGGCCTCCTCGCCACGGACCTCTCCGACGACGAGCGCACCCTCGCCGAGTCTGAGTGCGGTCCGGAGCGCCTCGGCGGGGGTGACGCTCGGCCCGTCGTTCGGTGCGGTCCTGAGTGCCTGCACGTCCCGCCCGTGGGCCTGCAACCCGGCGACGGGGAGTTCCGGCGTGTCCTCGATGACGACCGTCCGGGTCTCGACCGGGAGTTCCCACAGCAACGCGCCGAGCGTCGTCGTCTTGCCAGCACCGCGCGTCCCGGCGACGAGCGTCGCGGCGGCACGCTCGACCGCCAGCGAGAGGAGCGCGGCGGCGCGGGCCGGCACGGAGCCGACGGCGACGAGTCGGGGGAGGGTCCACCGTTCGCCACCCGAGCGACGGAAGGCGAAGCCGTACCCGTCGCTGACCGGTTCGGTGACCCCTGCGACGCGGACGCGTCCCCCGTCGATGGTCACCGTCGCGTCGAGCGTCGGACTCGCGCGGGAGAACGAACGGCCACTCTCGCGTCGGAAGCGAGAGGCCAGCGCGGCCGCGCCCGACGTGGTGAGTCGGACGTTCGTCGGCATCGTGTGCTGACCGGCGGTGACCCGGAGGGGCGTCTCGGTCACCGGTGCGGAGGCGAACACGTCCGAGACGGCGTCGTCGGCGAAGCAGTCGGTCAGGACGCCGTAGCCGCGGGTGTGCTTCCGGAGAACTGCGGCGAGCGTCTCGACCGGGTCGTCCTCGTCGGCGACGTCCCGGACGGCACGGCCAGGTGCGCGGCCACCGTCGGCACCGTCGACGCCGCCCGACGCGAGCCGTTCGTAGGCCGCGTCGAGCGTCCGGAGTCCGGCCACGTCGAGGCGGGCCTCGACCGGTCCGACGTGGTATCGGCGTCGTCCCTCGGCGTCCACGTACTCCCGGACTGCGGCGTCGGTCGACGTCTCTCGAGCCGTGACGAGAGTCGCACCGGGCGGTGGCGACGCGGCGACGCGAGCGCGGGCCAGCGACGGCCCGAGGAAGGGCCGCAACGCGAGTTCGTACGGGTCGGAAGCCTCGTCCCCGGCGTTTCGGGCGGCTTCGAGACGGTCCCTGGCGCGTTCGGCGGCGACCGCGAGACCGGTCTCCCCGGCGGCGTCCCCGACTGGCCCGGCGCGTGCCGCCGCGTCCGTGGCGGCCCTGAGGGGGTCGGTTCGTGCACGCTCGGCCAGCGTCGGGTCGCGGTACGCGACGGTTTCGGCGAACCGGCCGGCCGAGACGAGCAGGGCTGCCGCGTCGTCCTCGTACGCCCTGTCGAGGCCGTCGGCGCGACAGACGACGTGTGCCGCGTCCCGCGAGGCCAGCGCCGAGACGACCGTCGCCCGGCAGTCCGGTTCGGCCGCGAGGTCACCGCGACCGTCGCAGTGGGCGGCGTCGACGAGGAGCGTGTCGTCCTCGAACGTGGGCGTACAGCCACAGCGCGCCTCGTCGTCGGCCGACAGCAGTGAACGGAGTGGTCGCATGCCCCCGGTTGGTCGCCCACTCCGTCTTAAACTCCGGTACGGACGACCTGGACCCCGTCCTCGTGGAGGGTCAGTTCGAGTTCGTACGTGCCCGGGCCGTGGAGGACGAGCGGGTCTCCGCCGGTCTTGACCGGTACGGGGAGCGAGACGGTTCGAGGCTGTCGTCCCGCGACGGCGTAGGCGAGAACGTGGGGGTCCGGGTCGTCGGCCCCTGGACGGCCACCGATGGCGACCCAGTCGACGCTGCTGGTGGTCGGGGTCCCGTCCGGAAGTCGGACCGAGACGACCCGGCGCGCGCCCGCACCGGGCGTCGGTTCCTCGCTGGCGAGCAGACCGGTTGCGGCGCGCTCGACGGCCGCCAGGTCGGTACGGACGAGCCGTTCGCTCCGGGATTCCCTGGCGGCGTCGATGGCCGGCGTCGCCGCTGCGACGAGTGCGAGCGTCACGGCCACGGCCAGCAGCACCCGTATCACAGCAACTCGCGGAGTCGTGCGACGAGTCCGGGTCGGTCCCGGTCCGCGTCCCGGTCGAACGTCGGTGCCGGAGAGTTCGGCCACTCGGCGTCGGGAACATCGTGCCCGGTCTTCCGGGCCCTCGCAGTCTCAGGCTCCGGGTCGGACGACGACCTCGGCGCTCGTGCCTCGTCGCCGGGGAGCGTCCGGTCGGCCTCCAGCGCTGCCAGTCGGTCCTCGACGTCCGCGACGGCGGCCAGTGCGGCGTCCGCCCGTTCCTCGACACGTTCGTCGACGGACCGGACCTGCCCGGCGTAGCCACGGAGGGCCTGAACGGCGGCGTCCAGGTCCGCGAGCGTCTCCTCGGCCTCCGTGAGGCGGTCCTCGACGGTGTCGAGTCGGTCCTGTACCGAGTTCCTCTCGGCGCAGGTGTCGGTCTCGTATCCGTCGGCATGCACGTCCGTCGGGTCGGACAGCGACTGGCCGTCCGTCGCTTCGTCGAGAGCGCGTTCGACCGCACGCAGGCGGTCGTCGAGGGCGTCGGGCATACCCACCCTGGCCGCGTACTGGTATATAAATTCCAGTCGGAACGTTTTACGTCCCCCTCTGCGCAGGTAACTGGTATGAAAGTCGTCCTTATTGGTGTCGGTCAGGCTGGTGGGAAACTCACGCAGTCCCTGGCCGAGTTCGACTACCAGATGGATTTCGACGCGGTGCAGGGGGCGCTGGCGGTGAATTCTGCGAGTGCCGACCTGCGGAACCTGGACATCGAGACCCAGCTCATCGGGCAGAACCGCGTGAAGGGCCACGGCGTCGGCGGCGACAACGAACTCGGCGCCGAGATAATGCAAGAGGACGCCATCGAGGTCATGGAAGCGCTCGACGGAAAGATCACCGCCGAGGCCGAAGCGGTGTTCGTCGTGGCTGGTCTCGGCGGCGGGACCGGGTCAGGCGGGTCGCCCGCCCTCGTCCGCGAACTCAAAGAGGTCTACGACATCCCCATCTACGCTCTGGGCATCCTCCCCGGCCGTAGCGAGGGGACGATGTACCAGGCCAACGCGGGCCGGTCGCTGAAGACGCTGGTGCGCGAGGCCGACGCGACCATCCTCGTGGACAACGACGCGTGGCACGACGCCGGTGAGTCGGTCGAGGCGGCGTTCGACACCATCAACCAGAACATCGCCCAGCGCATCGGACTGCTCTTTGCGTCGGGCGAGGCCGTCGAGGGCGTCGGCGAGTCCGTCGTCGACTCGTCCGAGATAATCAACACCCTCCGCGAGGGGGGCATCGCCTGTGTCGGCTACTCCAGCGCCGTCGTCGGCGAGGAGGCCGAGGACAACATCAACGCGGTCACGAGCGTCACCCGGTCGGCGCTGTTCACCGGGACCAGCCTCCCCGACGCGGTGACCGCCGACGCCGCACTGCTCGTCGTCGCGGGCCGCCCCAACGCCATCCCGCGCAAGGGCGTCGAACGCGCCCGGCGCTGGGTCGAGGAGCAGACCGGGAGCCTGCAGGTCCGTGGTGGCGACTTCCCGCTCGATTCGGACCGGATCGCCTCGCTGGTCCTGCTCGCTGGCGTCGAGCGCTCACAGCGCATCGACGAGTTCATGGAACGCGCCAGGGAGGCACAGGAACAACAGCAGAAGGACCCGGTCGACCACGCGGCGGCCTTCCAGACCGACGAACTCGACAACCTGTTCTGACCGGCGGACTCTGTCGCGAAAGCCGGGTTCGCCGGCGCGTCGATGGCTCTGGAAGTCGAATCAGACGAGCGACGCCCCGTCGAACTCGGTGCGCTTGTACTCGACCTCGAGCAGGTCGAGGATGGTCGGCGCGATGTCGAAGAGGTCGGCGTCGGAGACGGTCGCCTCTGGGTCGTCGACGAACAGCGCCGCGTTGTCGAAGCTGTGCATCCCGTTGCGCGGTCCCTTGTCGAACACGTCGTCGTGGCCCTTGAACCCGGCCTTGAGGTCGAATCCGTGGTTCGGGATGACGACCAGGTCGGGCGCGATGTCGTCGTGGTCGCCCCGGAAGGCGTCCTCCTTCTCGACGACGCGGTCGGCCACCGGCGTCCCGTCCGGTCCCTCCATGGCCTCCAGGTCGGCCTTGAGTTCGTCGCGGACCGCATCGTAGTCCTCCGCCGGGACGCTCCCGCGGGGTTCGCGCCCCTCGAGGTTGAGGTAGACGCGTCCGGGGATGAACGAGTAGGCGCGCGCGTCGTCGGCGATGTCGCCGAGTTCGTCCGGGTCGTCGGTACCGAACGAGAGCCACCCCTCGCGGCGGAGCCACTCGTTGAGGTGGACCTCGTAGTCGAGGGTGGTGAACCCGTGGTCCGACGCGACGACCATGGTCACGTCGTCGTCGAGTTTCTCGCGGAGACGGCCGAGGTAGTCGTCGACCGTCCGGTAGAACTCGAGGAACTCCTCCCTGTAGTCGCCGTCGCGCTCGTAGTCCTCGAAGAGGAAGTGGTTCACCCGGTCGGTGGTCATGAACACGCCGAAGAAGAGGTCCCAGTCGTCCTGCTCGACGTAGTGCTCGAACGCGTCGAATCGCTTGTCGACGGTCTCGTGGGCGTTCTCGATGAACGCCGACTTGTCGTCCTCGTGGCCGAGTTTCGCGTTCACGTCGAGGTTGTAGTCGATGGACTCCAGGTACTGCTGGAGTTCCTCTGGCTGGGCGGCCTTGCTCAGGTCGTCGATGGAGAGGAAGCCAGAGACCTGTCGCTGGACGTTCCGCTGCGGCGGGAACGTCACGGGGACGTTCAGCACCGTCGCGTCGCGGCCGTCGCGCTGGACGCGGTCCCAGAGTCGCGTGGCCTGTACGTCGTCGCCCATCGGGACGTACGCGTCGTACGTCCCCGTCTCGCGGTCCTGGAAACCGTAGACCCCGGTCTCACCGGGGTTGACGCCGGTGGTCAGCGACGGCCAGCAGGCGCTCGACTCGGGAGGGACGATGCTGTCGATCGGGCCCGCACTGCCGTCGCGTGCGATCGCAGACAGGTTCGGGAAGACGTCTTCGTTTTCGGCGACGAGACTGTAGGGCACGCCGTCGATGCCGAAGAACGCGACACGTGGGGCGTCGTCACCGCGCAGCCTATCGAAGAGACCCATACGGTCCCGTACTGCAGACGGATACAAGAAGGTTCTTTTCAGCGGGCATCCCGGCCGGAGGTCGGCGCTCCCGGCAAGATCCGTTACCGGTCCTCGGACTCGAAGTTCGTCGGGACGACGGTGACGTGGGCCATCCCGACACCCCGAGTCCGGGGCTCGTCGATGTCTGCACGGTCGCTCGTGGACGTTCCGTGTTTCGTTGCCATCACAGGTGTACCTACGGACGGACGGCGGATATAATTACTCATGCTCATAACGCATCGACGGACGCGCGCCGATAACCACGGTGAATCCGTCCCGGGTACTCGGCCGGTCGACTCGTCGAGACACGCTTTTGGTGACGGTGCGCGAACGGGCGGGCATGGAACGGAACGTCGGTGACGCCAGTCAGGTCGTCCGGATCGGTCTCGGGTCGGTGGTACTGTTCGTCGCGGCCGTCGTCGGTGCTGGACTCCAGCAGGTCGGCGTCGCGGCCGTCCTCGCGGTCGTCGCGCTCGTGCTGTTGCTCACCGGCGTGGTGCGGTTCTGTCCAGTTCGGCGCGCGTTCGGGAACTGAAGTCGGATTCTCGTGGTCCGACGTGCCGACGAAGGGAACAGGTGTCGTGCCGTCGGTCTACGCGAACTTCTCTTCGTAGAGGTCCATCGCGTGTTCGATGGCCTCCTTCGCGGCTGCCTTGTCCTCCCAGCCCTGCGTCTCGACTTCCTTGCCCTTCTCGAGGTTCTTGTACGTCTCGAAGAACTCGTCTATCTCGTCGAGTCGCTGCTGGGGGATGTCCTCGAGGTCCTGGATGTGGTCGAACCGTGGGTCCTCGGTGGGGACGGCGATGACCTTGTCGTCCTGCTCGCCGTCGTCGTCCATCTTCATGAGGGCGACCGGTCGTGCCTCGATGACGCAGCCGGGGAACGTCTGGTCCTCGACGAGGACGAGAACGTCGAAGGGGTCCTCGTCGTCGTAGTACGACTGCGGGATGAACCCGTAGTCGGAGGGGTAGTGGACGTTCGAGTGGAGGACGCGGTCGAGGACGACGGCCGGGATGTCCTTGTCGTACTCGTACTTGTTGCGCTCTCCCTTGAGACACTCGACGACGGCGTAGATGGTCTCCGGCGGGTTCGGTCCCGTCTCCATGTCTTCCCAGAGGTTCGTCATACGTCTGCGGGTGCGACTGGCCGTCAGAAAGTCCTTTCGTCTCCCTCGCACGTGCGACACGGTGGCGGTAGCAGCCCTGTCGTGGTGTGTGCTAGCACGCCCATCTGACGGGTCCGTTACCTTCGACGTCTCGAACGCACTTCCCTCGTCCCTTTACGTCGTGACGGCGAACGGACCTCGTGACCAAACACACTAATAGTTGAGAAGTGTTAAATAGCTCGATGACATTTATGTAACCATGTCAGAGGCACAGGAGGTCACCGGCAAGCAGGGCATCGCACGCGAACTCACCGCGTTCCAGCACAACATTCTGGTCATACTGGCCAAAGAGCCTATGTACGGGCTCGCCATCAAGCGGGAACTCGAGGACTACTACGGCACCGAGGTGAACCACGGGCGTCTGTACCCGAACCTCGACGAACTCGTCGGGCTCGGACTCATCGACAAGAGCGAACTCGACAAGCGGACCAACCAGTACGAACTGACCGACGACGGCTTCGCGGCCGTCATGGACCAGGTCGAGTGGACCCTCTCGAACATCGCGACGAACGAGGAGCGCGCTGACGAGATCCGGGCACTCGTCGAGTAAACAGCACCCCCGGCGGACTAGAACTCGGGCACCCGTTTTTCCGCCGTTTCGAACACGATGCGGAGTGACGACTCCACCACGTCCCGCTGTTCGTCGGTCGGCCACGCGTTGCGCGGGAAGTACCAGTCCAGGAACTCCCGGACCTCCGTCGCGGACGCGCTCTCGACCGGTCTCGCGTAGTGGTTTCCCATGAAGTCGGCGAACGCGTCGGCGTTCCGTCCGTGGACTGCTCCGTGTTCCTCGCGGACGTCCGCCACCAGTTCCCGGTTCCGCCTGTCGAGGTCGCGCCACCGCTCCGGGTCGCCCGGTCCGGAGAGGGACACTTCCTCGGCGCGCGAGGTGTCCTCGATGCGCTCGGTCCTGACGGTGCCCTCGTCGTCGAGCCAGTCCTGTGGGTAGAGCACGAGCGTCTCGCCCCTGTCCTCCGTCCGGACGCGAGACGCGTACCCGTACTCGTCGACGAGGTCGGCGCGGCGCTCGCGATAGGCCCCCGCCTCCGCGTCGTCGACCACTTCGCGTGCGAGTCGGGTCAGTCGTTCTGCCTCCTCGACCACGTCTCCGGGGAGGCCCGACCCCTCGCCGTCCGCGTCGGTCTCGGTCTCCGTCTGTCGGTCCTCGGTCGGTGTGTGTGGGTCTTCGGACATCGGTCGGTCTCCTCAGGCGTCGTCCAGTGCCTCGTTCGCAAGTTGGTCGGCGCGCTCGTTTATCTCTCGCGGTACGTGACCGATGGTCCACTCGTCGAACGTCGACAGGAGTTCGTGAACGCGGACGCGCAGTTCCCTGAGCGTCGGGTCGTTCACGTCGTACTCGCCGGTGACCTGTTTGACGATGAGTTCCGAGTCGCCGCGGATCTCCACCTCGTCGTACCCGTAGTCGCGCGCGACTTCGAGAACCGCGACGAGCGCCTCGTACTCCGCCTGGTTGTTCGTGGCCTCGCCGATTCGCTCGCCGCCCTCGGAGACGATGCCGTCGTTCGTGACGACGACCCACCCGATAGAGGCCGGGCCGGGATTCCCTCGGCAGGCGCCGTCGAAGTAGAGGTGCGCGCGACCGCCGCCGTCCCCGAGGACGGCTTCGATGTCGCTCGGACGCCCGCCCTGGACGACGACCTTCCCGTCGTAGGCGACGGCCGAGGCGTCCCCGCGCGTCGCCCGCCAGCGTTCGTGTTCGGTGTTGCCCTCGGACACGTCGGCCCCGGCGGCCTCCAGTCTCCGTCGGGCCTCCTCGACGTCGCACTCGATGACCGGCATTGACCGAAGGTCACCGAACCCGAGATATAACCGTTCTGATTCCCGTCCAGTGTCAACGAAACGTAAATCACGGCGTCTGTCGGTTCCGTTCCTTTCACTACATTGTGACCTTGGAAGACCCGACATATTCCCACAAAGGGTTTAAGTGCTTCGGAACTACTACTATAAAAGTGCGATGACACGGTCTACCCGCCAGCGGGAGCGAGAACACGAGACCGAGGCGTCGGACGAGCAGGAGGGAGTCAGGGAGTGTCCCGAATGCAATTCCGAGAACCTGGTCAAAAGTTCCGACAGGGGAGAACTCGTCTGTGACGACTGCGGGCTCGTCGTCGAGGAGGAGAAGATCGACCCCGGTCCGGAATGGAGAGCGTTCAACCACCAGGAACGCCAGGAGAAGTCTCGCGTCGGCGCCCCGACGACTCAAACGATGCACGACAAGGGGCTGACGACGACTATAGACTGGAAAGACAAAGACGCGTACGGCCGTTCCATCTCCTCGAAGAAGCGCAGCCAGATGCACCGGTTGCGCAAGTGGCAAGAACGCATCCGGACCAAGGACGCGGGCGAGCGCAACCTGCAGTTCGCGCTCAGCGAGATCGACCGCATGGCCAGCGCACTGGGCGTCCCACGCTCGGTCCGCGAGGTCGCGTCCGTCATCTACCGGCGTGCGCTCAAGGAAGACCTCATCCGTGGCCGGTCCATCGAGGGCGTCGCGACCAGCGCGCTCTACGCGGCCTGCCGCAAGGAAGGTATCCCACGGAGCCTCGAGGAGATATCCGAAGTGTCGCGGGTCGAACGCAAGGAGATCGGTCGTACCTACCGGTACATCTCCCAGGAACTCGGCCTGGAGATGCGACCCGTCGACCCGAAGAAGTACGTACCCCGGTTCTGCTCGGAACTCGAACTCTCCGAGGAGGTCCAGACCAAGGCAAACGAGATAATCGAGACCACGGCCGAGAAAGGATTGCTCTCCGGAAAATCGCCGACCGGCTACGCTGCCGCTGCCATCTACGCCGCGTCGTTGCTCTGCAACGAGAAGAAGACCCAGCGCGAGGTCGCCGACGTAGCCCAGGTGACCGAGGTCACCATCCGGAACCGCTACCAAGAACAGATCGAGGCCATGGGCATCCACAGCTAACCGCTCCGCGCCCAGCATCCTACGGTTCTTCCGACGCCCACCGTTCAGTGACCACTCGGGTTCGCCCCACGTGAATCGTAACAGTCGCCTGATGGACGTCACAACGCTTATCTCCCGCCGGGGCCGACGTGGCCGCGATGTCCCTGCTCATCGGCACCCTCGGCGGTGCCTACCTGCTCCCGAACGACGGGTCGGACCCGATTCGGACGCTGGACGCGACGGTCCATCGCCTCCGGTCGTTCGACGTCGGTTGCTTCGCGGCGACGTCCGAGGGTCTGTACCGAACGACGGACGGGCAGACGTGGCAGTCGGTCGGGACATCGACGTGTGACGTCACCTCCGTCGTCCTCAGCCCGGACGGCGAGCGCCTGTACGTCGGAATGAAACCCGCGGCGGTGTACGTCACGTCGGACGAGGGTGCGACGTGGTCGGAACTCGACTCCCTGCAGACTCTCCCGGACCGCGACCGCTGGCGCGACCGGGCCCAGGGCGAGGGTGCCTGCGTCCGGACGATGGTCGTCCACCCGAACGCGCCCGACCGCCTCGCCGTCGGCATCGAACCCGGGGGCGTCTACCTCAGCGTCGACGGTGGCGAGACGTGGACGTCGCGGTCGAACGGCGTCCACGACGACGTCCACCACCTGCTCGCGCTCGACGTCGACGAGTACGTCGCCGCCTGCGGGAACGGCTTCTACCGGACCGAGGACGCCGGCCGGACGTGGGTCCGGCAGGACACCGACTTCAGGGACTTCTGGTACACGTACTTCCGCGAGACGATTCGACACGACGGGACGCTGTACACGGCGGCGAACGGGTGGGGTCCCGCCGAACCAAGCGGCGCGCTGTTCGAGGTGACCGGCGACGACGTGGCCCGTGTGCCATATCCCGGCGAGAACGACTCGTTCGTGGTCTCGTGGGCAGAGGACCGCGGCACCCTTTACGCCGGCACGATGGACGTGACCGACGGGTTCGGGCGGTACGACCCGGGCCGAATCCTCCGGCGCGAGTCGAGCGGGTGGTTCGAGGTGGCGACGGTGCCGGCCGCCCCCCGGACCCTTGCGACGGTTCAAGTGGCATGACGCGGCCAGACGCGGCGTGCCCTGAGTAGCCGTCCGACTGCGCTCTGCCGGTGTGCGACGCGTCGCAGTCGGGACCGGTCGCCGTCGCCTGTCCGCCAGATTCATGGCCGTCGTCGCCGTACTTCGGCCGATGCGCCTCGACGAGTACATCGAGGACCTGGAACCCGACGAGTCGGTCCGCCGTCGTCGACTCGCAGAGGAGAAGTCCTACGCCATCACCGACTACCTCGAGGACTTCCAGTCCCGCTTCGAGGAGACGGTCCAGGGCGACTCCCTCTACGGTGCGACGGCCCCGTCCATCTTCGTCGGCCGGACGAACTACCCGCGGGTCTCGACGGGACTGCTCTCGCCCGTCGCCGAGGGGGACCCGACCGACTTCGTCACCGACGGCGAGTGGTACCGGCAGGGCCTCGGCGTCGGCGACGTGGTCGAACGACGGTCCGGACTGTTGAACTCGCGCCGTCGCGCGAACGTGAACGTCGAGGACGTGTGGGACGGCTTCGTCGGCGTCCAGCGGGAGGTCGCCATCGCCGGCGACCCCGTCGACGTGGAGATCGGCCTCGACGGGAGACTGGACCTCGACCTGGACGTCGGCGACGGCGTCGCGACCCCGACCGGTCCGAGCGCCAGTGCGACGTCGGTCGACCTCACGGAGAATCCCTACGTTCCCCGCCCCGTGAAGAAGACGCTGGAGGACGACGACTGGCAGGCCCAGGGCGCGATGACGTACCTCTACCGCCGCGGCCTCGACGTCTACGACATCAATCGAGTCCTCTCGGCGGGTGCGCTCGGCCGGGGCGAGAACCGCCGACTCGTCCCGACGCGCTGGTCGATCACCGCCGTCGACGACACCATCGGCCAGTACCTCCGCGGCCAGTTACGTGGCACCCAGAGCGTCGACAGCGTCGAGGTCTGGGAGAACGAGTACATGGGGAACCGCTTCTGGGTCGTCCTCGCACCCGGCCAGTGGGAGTTCGAACTCGTCGAGATGAAGGCACCGGGGAGCGTCTGGAACCCCGACCCGTCCGGGAGCATCTGGATGGGGAGCGCCTCGGAGGGGTTCGAGGGCCGAACGGGGTACGTCGACGAGACGGCGGGTGCGTACTACGCCAGTCGCCTCGGTGTGCTCGAACACCTCGCCGGGCGCGGACGACAGGCCAAGTGCCTGGTCCTGCGCGAGGTCAGCGACGACTACTGGGCACCGGTCGGCGTCTGGCAGGTTCGCGAGAGCGTTCGAAACGCCTTCGACGGGAACCACGGCGAGGCCGAGACGTTCCACGGTGCGGTCCGGACCATCACCGAGCGACTCCCCGTCTCGTACGACCGACTCCGCCGGAAGTCCGAACTGGTCGCAGGCGTGCAGTCGTCGCTCGGGGATTTCTGACGTCGGTACACGTATGGGTGAGGAAAACGTGGTAACTAGACACATGGTCGAGGGAGCCGTCCTTCCGAACTTCGGTGGTCACACCCCTGCCGTCGCGGGACTCCTGGCCGTCGTCGCGGTGTCGCTGGTCCTGGAGTACTATCGCTCCCGGGTCCGGGGAACCTAGTCGGCGTCGAGGTTGGCGAACGCTCTCTCGACGAGTTCGCCCGTATCCGCCACGAGTTCCGCCCAGTCCTCGTCGTCAGGGGCCATCCCGAGCAGCGGCGCTATCTTCATGATGGAGACGTGGTAGACCTGCTGACGTCCGGGTTCCTCCTCCCAGATGACGACGTTGCACGGCATCAACCCGCCGAGTTCGAGCGACTGCTCCAGTGCGCGGTCGGCCATCTCCGGGTTGCACGCACCGAGGATGTAGTACGGGTCGCGCTCCCCGCCCAGTTTCTCTTCGAGCAGGCCGGAGACGGAGAACTCGACTGCAGTCCCGAACCCGGCCTCGGCGAAGGCTTCGCGGACGTGTTCGATGGCTTCCTCGTGGCCCATCTCCAGCGTCGCCCGTCGCTCCCCGATGTCTTCGTCACGGAGGTCTGGCATCTCGGTATCGATTCCCATACACGGGACGACGGCAGTCCAAACCAAAAGCGTACCTACAGTGGGACAGGAACCCACTCCAGCCACCGGTAGACCGTGTCCGGCGGAACGATGGGGTCGTGGAGCACCAGCCAGTCGAGCAACACCAGTCCGGCCCCGTGTGCGACGACGGAGGGGAGCAGGGAGTCGCTCTTGTAGTCGACCGCACCGAACAGCACGTCGGTCGGTCCCGAGAGGAGTATCTCTATGGGCGGCTTCGCCAGGTGGTGGAGCGCGTAGACGACGGGGCTGATGAACGCCGCCTTGATGCCGAACCGGTCGCCGACGCCGACGCAGAGGAGGCCGCGGTAGTACGTCTCGACCGCCAGCACGAGCAGGAACTGCTTGATTGCGTGGGGGACGAAGTCCTGGAGCTGGGTGCTCGTCTCCCACATCGGGTAGTACAGCCGTATCGACTGGAGGGACGACCCGACGACGTAGAACGGCGCGACGAACAGCGCGAGCAACAGCGCGTTCCTGACCGCCACCCTGTCGACCTTGTAGCCGATCTGCTTGCCGTAGTAGGTCGCCAGCGTCATCGGTCCGACGAAGAATATCAGCCCGTCGACCACGAGCCGCTCGTCGAGTCCCGGTCTGGTGTACTCCATCCACAGCACCGAGAGGAGTGCACCTGCGACCAGCGACTTCCCGGCCCAGGAGAGACGCGACCAGCGAAGCGACGCGAGCCGAGGGCGAAGCCAGTCGACGGCGTCCCCGGCGGTCCGTGCGGCCCGTGTCAGCACGGGTTCACTCGTCGGCGGTCTGGACGGGCCCCCGACCGACCACGTCCCGAACGGCCGACTCGAACTCCTGGCGTTTCTCGAAGTACGTCACGTCGACGTCTTCGAGGACGTCCGATATCGTCGTCGGCCCCTCGGGCGTTCGGATGACCGAGTCTCCCTCGAGGGCGTCGAGCCGGCTCTGCTTGATGGGCCACGTGAGCCGCGAGCTCACGCGTGCAAGCGGCGCTCCCTCGACGGGTTCGCCCTCGCCGAGTTCGACGGCGGGTTCCGTGTCTTCTTCCTCGTCGTCAGCCATGGACGACGATTTGCAATCCCGTCGATTCAACCTTTCGCTTCCGCGGCCAGCGTCTGACGTACTGTTTTGTGGCCGGAGACCCAACCCGGTTCCATGACCAGCCTCGCGAACGTCTACGAGAACAACGTCGGAGAGGTCGAGAGCGTCCGACGGTTCTATCTCGGCGTCGGGCTCTTCGCCGCCGGTGCGCTGCTGACCCTGGTCGGTATCGTGGCCGGTGGGACCGACCTCCTCGGCGCGGTCGGCGTCGGCGTCTACGACGCCCGCAAACTGGCCGGCGTCCTCGGCGGCCTGGGCGTCCCGGCCGTACTCGTCGGCGTGTTCACGGTCCTCCCGGCGAGCGAGCGCATCCGGGCTGCGGCGGCCATCGGTGCCAGCGTCTGCGTCCTCGGCGTCGCCCTGTTCTGGCACGCGTACCCGACCTACTGGGTCACCTCCCCCGCCGAACGCGACCTGACCCTCCTCGTGGCTGCGGTGTACTCGCTGGGGGCGTTCGCCACCGTCGCGTGCCTGTTCAGCGCCGTCGTGACTTTCAAGACCCGCAACGACCCCGGCGGGACCGTCACGATGCACGTCACGCGCGAGGGCGAGACGCGAGTCGTCGAGGTGCCCGCCGAACAGGCCGAACAGGCCGTCTACGGCGGAATCGGCACGTTCGGTGAGACGCCCGACGGCGCCGTCGAGACCCAGACCGCGAGCACGCCCGCGAGCGACGGCGGTGCGTCGACCCGCAACGTCCAGTCGCCGCTCGATGGCACCCACGACGACGGCGTGGTCCTCTCGCCGGAGCAGTCCCACCGACGCCGGAACCTCGCGGATCGCTACTGCGGGAACTGCGCGTACTTCGACTACGTCCAGACCAACCGCGGGATGCAACCGTACTGCGGCGCACACGACGCGATAATGGACGACATGGACGCGTGCCGGGAGTGGGAACCGAACAACTGACTCGGCGGCGTCTGCCTGCCCCCTCGTTCGACTGGCGTATCTCCCTGCTCGTCGGTTCAGGCGTCTCGAACCTCCGCCAGCGTCGCGACCATCCGGTCCCAGTGACTCCCTTTCCAGAAGTACTGGCCACACTCACGACACCGCCAGACGGGCGTGTCGTCGTCCGGTGCGTACTCCGGCGTGGTCGAACCCCCGTCGACGCGGTCGAGACGGCCGTTACACCGGCCACACTGGACCGGGTCGTCGGTGGGGTCGAGTTCGACGCCGGCCTCGACGAGTTCGCGGAGTTGCGGCTCCGTCCCGCGGGTCCGGAGGAGGATGGCGTCGTCGGCTCGCGCCGCCAGATGTTCGTCGCGCGTGACGACGGTGCGTCCCTCCTCGGCGGCCAGCGCGAGTAATCGGTCGTCGGCTTCCGCGTCACGGTCCAGTGCGTACACGGTGTCGTACCCGCACAGTCGCAGGTACACCGCGAGATTCCCGAGCATCACGTCGAGGAGGAACCGGACCATGCCGGGCGGTCAGTGCAGGAAGTCGCCGACCGCGTCCGTGTCCCAGGTGTTGAGCACGTCGGCAGTCTCGGCCCACCCGCGGCGGGCGGTGTGGACGCCGTAGCGGACCAGTTCGTACGACGACGGGTGGTGTGCGTCCGTGTCGACGACGATGGTCGCCCCGGCGTCGATCGCGGCCTTCACCGGGCCGCCGTCGAGGTCGAGTCTGTGGGGGTTGCTGTTGACCTCCAGTGCGACGCCCTCCTCGACGGCCACCCTGGCCAGTCGCTCGGCGTCGACGTCGAGCCCGGGGCGCTGGTTCAGCAGTCTGCCGGTCGGGTGGCCCAGAACGTCGACGGCCGGGTGTTCCATCGCGCGGACGAGTCGGTCGGTCCCGTCGCCGTCGAGGGCGGCGTGGGGCGAGGCGACGACCACGTCAAGTTCCGCGAGGACCTCGTCGGCGACGGAGACCTCGCCGTCGGCGGTGACGTTCGCCTCGACGCCGGTGAACGCCGTGACGTCGGCGGACTCGGCGGCCGCCCTGACCGCGTCGACCTGTTCGAGCAACTCCTCGTCGGGGAGGCCCATCCCGCCGACGACCCCCGGCCCGGTCGCGTGGTCGGTGATGGCGACGTAGTCGTGACCGTAGGCGGCCGCACCCGATAGCATCTCCTCGATGGGGGCCTTCCCGTCGGACCAGTCGGTGTGCACGTGCAGGTCGCCGCGGACGTCGTCGAGGGTCAGCAGGTCCGGCAGGTCGTCCTCGGCGGCGGCCGCTATCTCGCCGCGGTCCTCGCGCATCTCCGGGGGAATCCACGGGAGGTCGAGCGCCTCGTACATCGACTCCTCGCTCTCGCCGGCGACGCGGTCGCCGACCCGCTGGCCGGCGTCGGGGTCGACGACGTCGCTCACGTCGAACGCGCCGTACTCGTTGAGTTTGAGGCCGCGCTCGATGGCGTAGTTCCGCAGGGCGACGTTGTGGGCCTTGCTCCCGGTGAAGTACTGGAGCGCCGACCCGAACTCGTCCGGGACGACGACGCGCAGGTCGACGCGCATGCCGTCGCTCCAGACGCTCGCCTTCTCCGTCCCGGCCTCGATGACCTCGTCCGTCTCCTCCCAGCCGGTGAACGAGTCGATGGTCGCCTCGCCGTCGTCGGTCGCGACGAGGACGTCCACGTCGCCGATGGTCTCGCGCCAGCGCCGGAGCGACCCGGCGACCTCGACAGCTTCGACCGGCGACGCGCCGGAGAGGTGGTCGACGACGCCGTCGGCGACGGGACGGGCGTCGCCGAGCAGCGACCGTTCGCCGGCCGACCGGGCGAACTCGATGTGTTCGAGGATGTTCTGCTCGGTCTTCGCACCGAAGCCGTGAAGCTCCCGTATCTTCCCGTCCCGGGCGGCCGATTCCAGGTCGGCCAGCGTCTCTATCTCGAGTTCGTCGTAGAGCGTGCCGACGGTCTTCGGGCCCACGCCCTCGACGCGGAGCAGGGCGTCGAGTTCGACGGGGTAGCGCTCGCGGTACGCGTCGAGTTCCGCGATGGACCCCGTCTCGGCGTACTCGACGATCTTGCTCGAGATGGCGTCGCCGACGTGGGGCAGTTCGTCGACGGCCTCCGGGCCCTCCGCGACCAGGTCGTCGAAGGACCCCTGGTAGTCGCGGACGCTCTCTGCGGCCCGTCGGTAGGCGTTCGGTTTGTACTCGACGTGGTCGGCTTCGAGCAGGTTCGCCAGTTCCTCCAGTCGGTCGGCTACGTCGTGTTGCAGGCTCATCGGTCTCTCAGTGTCGTGGGCCGGTGTCGTCGTGGCCGAGCGCTTGCTTCAGGAAGTTCATCCAGCGCTTCTGGTCTGCGGCCTCCTTGGCCGCCGCCTCGGCCTCGATGTCGGTCGGGCCGAGGCTCTCCAGTGCGTTCAGGGCGCGGTCGAGGCCGACGACGGCCTCGACCAGTTCCTCGCCCTCCTCCCGACTCAGTTCGCGCCACTCGTTCTCGATGCGCTGTTTCCGCTGGAGGCGCTCGCGCCGCAGGTTCTTCTTCGCCTGCTGGACGCGCTCGCGCTCGCCGGCCGGTATCGTCTCCCGGCGTTTTATCTCGAAGACGAACTCGCGCAGGTCGACGGGCTCTCCCTGGACGTCGATGCGGTCGGGAATCTCCGCACCGACGGTCGCCCCCTCGCGTTCGAGTCGCGCGAGCAGTTGCTTCTGTTCGTACCGTTTCACACACCGAGTTCGGTCCCGAGGGGGCAAAAACCCTCTCGCTGACGGGACTCGACGCACGGACCGGGAGACGACGGTCAGCCTCGGCGAAGTGTCGACCCGTATCCGGAATCGGATGGGTTCAAAACCCCAACCCATTTGCCCTCCCTCCCCCTACGGCGGGACAATGGCCGAATGCGACGAGTGCGGCGAACAGACGAACATGCCGTACACGTGCAACCGGTGTGGGCAGAAGTTCTGTGGCGTACACCGGTTGCCGGAGAAACACGACTGTCCGGGCCTGCAGTGGAACGACCCGGACGGCGTCTGGGCCGAGGAGCGGACTGCAGCGACGAGCGCCGAGGGCGGCCTGCTCGACGACGTCGGTTCGGACCTGTTCGGACGCGGCGGCGCGTTTAGCTACTTCCGGGGGAACATGACCTACGTCTTCCTCGCGCTGATGTGGGTGACGTGGGCGTTCCAGTGGTTCCTCCTCCCGGTGTTCACGAACATCGAACCGGGCTCGCAGGTCTGGTACGACATCTTCACGCTCCAGAGCGACCACCCGGAGTACGTCTGGGCGTGGTTCACCTCCATCTTCGCACACGCCTTCGGGTTCTTCCACATCGCGGGCAACAGCATCGTGATATTCTTCTTCGGCCGACTGGTCGAGCAGTACGTCGGCAGTCGCGACTACACGCTGCTGTTCCTCGGCAGCGGCGTCCTCGCCGGCCTCGGCCAGGTCGGTCTCGCACTGGCGACCGGGAGCCCCACGGCCCTGTACGGTGCCTCGGGTGCAGCGCTCGCGATGATGGGCGTGCTCACCGTCATCCGGCCGAACCTGACAGTGCTCATCTACTTCATCATCCCGACGCCCATCTGGGTGCTCACCGCGCTGTACGCGCTCCTCAGCGTGACGGGCATCCTCGGGGCGACCCTCCCCGGACAGGAGAGCGTCGCCCACGGCGCACACATGTTCGGACTCCTGCTCGGACTGGTCTACGGCCAGTACGTCAAGGACAAGGTGACCCTGCCCCGCGAGACCCAGCTCGGGGGCGGCGGTCGCCGGGGTGGTGGTGGCGGTCGCGGCCCCTTCTGAGCGATGCGGACCGAGTTCGTGCCCGACCCCTCCGCAACCCGAGAGGAGATGGAGGCCCAGCAACGCGCCGTCGCGCAGGCGGCGATATTCGACGACGACTTCGACTTCGACGTCGAACTGGTCGGTACAAACGTGGGTCCCCTCGTGGCGGGCGTCGACCAGGCGTTCCTCGGCGACGACCGCGCCGTGAGCGCCGTCGTCGTCACGCGCGGGGAGACGGTCGTCGAACGCGCCCACGCCGTCACCCCGCTCTCGATTCCGTACATCCCCGGCCTGCTCTCGTTCCGCGAGGGTGGCCCCATCCTCGCGGCGTTCGAGGAACTCCAGACCGACCCCGACTGCGTGCTGTTCGACGGGAGCGGTCGCATCCACTTCCGACAGGCGGGGCTGGCGACGCACCTCGGCGTCATCCTCGACCTGCCGAGCGTCGGCGTCGCGAAGAACCTGCTCTGTGGGACCCCCGTCGACTCGACAGCCGACCTCCCTGCCGGCACGCGCGTCGGCATCGACGCGGACGGGCGCGTCGACGCTCCCGCCGGAACCCGCATCGGCTACGCCGTCCAGACGAAGCAGTACGACTCGTCGAACCGCCACGTGAACCCGCTGTACGTCAGTCCGGGCCACCGCGTCGGCGCGGAGACGGCGGCAGACTTGGTCGAGGCGACCTGTGCGGGGTACAAACTCCCCGAACCGACCAGGCTCGCCGACGCGTACGCCGACGAGGTGAAACGAACCATCGACACTTAGGTACCTCCCGGGCAAATCCGGGACCATGACAGGAGACGAGGACGCGGACTCGTCGGGGTCGGCGACCGCGACGCCGGATGACGAGGAGTCGTCACGGCCGGAGCCGAAACTGGAGACCGTACTCATCACCGGCTGTTCGTCCGGTATCGGCCGGGCGACGGCAGAAGCGTTCCTGGACGAGGACTGGCTGGTCTACGCGACGGCACGAGATACCGACGACGTCGAGGACCTCGCGGCGGCCGGTTGCGAGACGGCCGAACTCGACGTGACCGACCGCGGCCAGGTCGAACGCGTAGTCGACCGGGTCGTGGACGAGGCGGGCCGACTCGACTGCGTGGTCAACAACGCCGGCTACGCCCAGCTCGGACCGGTCGAGGACGTCCCGACGAGGAAGGTCCACGAGCAGTTCGACGTCAACGTGTACGGCCAGCACCGACTCGTCCGCGCCGCCGCCCCGCACATGCGCGAGGCGGAGATGGGTACCTTCGTCAACGTCTCCAGCCTCGCCGGCCGGCTCGCCGTGGCCGGTGCTGGCGTCTATTCCGCCTCGAAGTTCGCCGTCGAGGCGATGAGCGACTCGCTCCGGACGGAACTCGACCCCTTCGACGTCGACGTCGTCGTCGTCGAACCCGGCCCGGTCGAGACGCAGTTCACCGACCGGGCCGACGCCGAGGTCGACGACCTGCCACGCTCTGACGCGTACGCCGACCTCTACGAGATTTACGAGGAGGCGGGCATGGTCACCGGCGAGGGACCGCTGGCGGTCGACCCCGAACGTGTCGCGTCGGTCATCGTGAACGCCGCCAGCAGTACCGAACCCGCGACGCGCTACTCGGTGGGTGCCGCCGCGAAGTACGGGTCACTCGCACGATTTCTCCCCGACCGGCTCAGGGACGTGGCGCTCCGTCTGTTCCGCCGCTTCGCCAGCTAGACACCATGGCCGTCGAGAATCGAGAGCGCGTCGCGACGACTCCGGCCCGGGAGACAGCCGTCGACTGCGTCGAGGCGGGCATCGAGGCCGCCACCCCGGAACGGGCCGTCGAAGACGGCGTCGCGGTGGCCGACGAGACGCTGACCGTCGCCGACCAGGCGTACGACCTCGCGTCGTTCTCGCGCATCCTCCTCGTCGGTGCCGGGAAGGGCGCGGGCCGGCTGGCGGCGGCCCTCGTCGACGAACTCGACGACGCGGTGGACGACGGCGTCGTGGTCTCTGACGAACCAGCGGACGCCGGTCCGGTGTCCGTCGTCGTCGGCGACCACCCTGTCCCGAGCGAGCGCGGTGCTGACGGCGCACGGCGGGTCCGGGAGTGCGTCGAGGGGGCGAGCGCGGACGACCTCGTCGTCGTCGCTCTCACCGGCGGCGCGAGCGCGCTGTTGCCGGCACCTGCGCCACCGCTGACGCTGGCAGACGTGCGCGAGGTGACCCGAGAACTCCTCGATGCGGGTGCGACCGTCGACGAACTGAACGCGGTCCGCAAGCACTGTTCGACGCTCAAGGGCGGCCAGCTGGTGCGGGCGGCCACCCCGGCGACCGTCCTCACGCTCGCGCTCTCGGACGTGGTCGGCGACGACCCTTCAGTGATCGGCAGTGGGCCGACCGTGGGTGACGAGACGACGTTCGCCGACGCGCTCGACGTGGTCGACCGGTACGGCGTGGACGTACCGCCGGTCCGGGACCGGCTGGAGCGCGGCGTCGGCGGTGAGGTCCCGGAGACCCCGAAGCCGGGTGAAGCGACGTTCGACCGGACCGCCTACCACCTGCTGGCGAACGCCCACACGGCGCTCTCGGCGGCCGCAGAGACCGCCCGTGAGCAGGGATATCGGGCGATGGTGCTCTCGGCCAGCGTCGAGGGCGAGGCGCGCGAGGCGGGCCGGTTCCACGCGGCGATCGCTCGCGAGGTCCACGAGACGGGTCAACCGGCCGAACCGCCGGTGGTCCTGCTCTCCGGGGGCGAGTGCACCGTGACGGTCCGTGGCGACGGCACCGGCGGGCCGAACCTGGAGTTCGCGCTGGCCGCAGGGCTGACGCTACGCGGGGCCGAGGACGTCGCAGTCGCCGCCGTCGACACCGACGGTCGGGACGGCTCGACCGACGTGGCCGGGGCGCTGGTCGACGGGGGGACGGCCGACGACCCGGGTGTCGCCCTGGAGGCACTCGATGCGAACGACAGCCTCGGCTTCCTCGACTCGCGGTCGGCGACGCTCCGGACGGGCCCGACGGGGACCAACGTGAACGACCTGCGGGTCGTCGTCGTCGAAGGACCCGGGACCTGACGGCGTCGCGTCGACGGGATGGAGTGGCGAACAGACGGCACGAGGTCCGTCACGCGAGGCTGTGCCGTACTACCGCGGACCCTCGCGTGGCGAGCATCTCAGGACACGCAGGGTATGGTCCCGGTTTCGTATTTCAATCCAGGCACGCGGCGACGATGCGGAGCATCCGTTCGCCCCGGACCTCGTCGGCGAACAGCGGGACGCGCCTGACGTCGTGACCGCGGAACAGCTCCTGGGCCTCCGCGAGCGCGCGCTGCTGGACGTCCCACCGTCGCTGGCAGAACTCGCAGGTGTCGAGGCTCGGCTGCACGAACTCTTCCGCGTCGACGTCGTCCGTCACGTCGGCGAGGTCCTCCATCACCTTGTTGACGACGACGGTGCCGACGGGGATGTCGAACTCGTCGAGTTGAGCCAGCAACCGTCGGGACTCGAAGACGCTCATCTCCTCGGGCACCAGCACGATGCGGAAGTCGGTCCGACCGGGGTCCCGCAGGACCGCCCTGAGGCGTTCGATCCGGTCGGAGAGTTCGTCCAGGTCCGGCGACTGTCGCGTTTCTCCGTCGTCCCCACCGAACATCCCACTCAGGCCGCCCATCAGACCGCCGAGACGCTCTCGAAGCGACACGATGCGGCCGAGCATCGTGTCCATTATCTCGGGGAGTTCGAGCAGTCTGAGCGTGTGGCCGGTCGGTGCGGTGTCGACGACGACGCGGTCGAACCGTGGGTCGTCGAGGTACTCCAGGAAGAGTTGCATGGCCGCTGCCTCGTCCGCACCCGGCATCGCGCCGCCGAGGAGGGCGTCCATCGGACCCTCGCCGTCGCCGCCGAGCAGGTCGCCGAGTCCGCCCATCGGACCGGCCGCGCCCGTGTCGTCGGTCGCGAACGGGTCGTCGTCGTCGGCCACTCCGGTTCCCGCATCCTGGCCGGCCGCGCCGCCGCCGAAGACGGCCGCGCCATCGGTCATCGCGGCCTCGGGGTCGATCTCTGCCGCGTACAGCGGTACGTCGTCGCGAATCCGGGTCGGTTCCGGTGGGACGTCCGTCTCGAAGGTGTCCGAGAGTGAGTGCGCCGGGTCGGTCGAGACGACCAGGGTACGCGTCCCGTCGGCGGCGCTCGCCAGGGCCGTCGCGGCCGCCATGGTCGTCTTCCCGACGCCGCCTTTCCCGCCGTAGAGGACGTACTCGGGGGCGTCGACGCCGTCGAGTGCGTCTGCGGTCGTCTCGTCGTCGACGACCGAGACGTCGACGTCGCTACCGTGGACCGCCTCCGACGGCTCCTCGGCCGCCTCGACCTCGTCGACCGCCTCGACGCTGATGTCGCTCATGCAGGGGGGTATCGGGCGACGACTTGTGTACTAATCGGTCGCGCGAGCAGGTCGACGGGTCAGTCGAAGTAGTCGGCCAGTCGGTTCGCCGCCTCCTCTACGCGGGGGGTCACGGGCGCGAACCGGAACCAGTCGGCCCGCGCCTCGCCGAAGGCCTCACCGGGCATCCCGGCGACGCCGGCCTCGTCGATCAGGCGCTTCGTGTTCTCGACGGTGCCGGGCGTGCCCTCGAACCGCGCCATCACGTAGAACGCGCCGTCGGGTTCGGTGTAGGACGCGCCGGCCGCGTCGAGCGCGTCGGTGAACGTCTCGACGCGCTCGCGGAGGAGTTCCCGGTTCGCCTCGTGGTAGGCCGGGTCGGTGTCCCGGAGCGCACGGTGGACGGCGTACTGCGCTGGTCGGCTTCCGGCGACGTTGACGAGCATGTGCCGTGCCTTCGCGGCCTCGACGTGCTCGTCCGGGAAGACGGCGTAGCCCACCCGGAAGCCCGTGATGGCGAACGTCTTCGAGAAGGAGTTCGTCACGATGCGGTTCGGCGAGTCGACCGTCAGGGCGCTCGTGAAGCGTCCGGAGAGGTCGTAGTGGTCGTACACCTCGTCGCTGACGAGGATGGCGTCGTTCTCCTCCGCGATGGCGACGAGTTCTCGGACCGTCTCCTCGGCGTAGACCGCACCCGTCGGGTTGTTCGGCGAGTTCACGACGATGCAGGCGGTGTCCTCGTTGACCGCCGCCCGGACGCGGTCGGGGTCGAGGTGGCCGTCGGGGTCGGCCGGGACGAACCGTTGCTTCCCGCCGAGCATCGAGGTCTTGCCCGGGTAATACGGGTAGACTGGGTCTGTCAGGACGACCTCGTCGCCGGCCCCGAGCTCCAGTGCCCGCGCCATCGCCAGGTAGTTCGCCTCGCCGCCGCCGTTCGTGACGACGACCTGTGACACGTCGACGCCCCGGCGGGCGGCGATCTCCTCGCGAAGTTCGCGAAGCCCCTCCGACGGCGGGTACTGGAACTCGAGGGAGTCGAGGTCGGCGTACTCGTGCAGCCCCTCGCGGAGCGACGAGGGCGGTTCCCAGTCGGGGTTCCCGCTGACCATGTCCACCACGTCGCGGTCGGCGCGGACCGCATACGCCATAATCTCGAAGAACAGCGGCTTCTCGTACTCCATGGTCGGCCTGTCGTCGGCCGAGTGGGTCTTTCTTTCGGGTTCCGGCCCGGACTCACGCCGACAGCCAGGCGTATGTCTGGATGGCACCGAACAGCAGTGCGAGCGCGGCGTTCTCGACGACGAGTGCGGTGCTGTCGACGACGGGCGTCCGGGCGAGGACGGCCAGCGCACCGAACCCGGTCGCCAGCGCGAGGTTGTACTTCGCGAGCGTGACCCAGCAGAACTGGTCGAGTTCGACGAGCCCGTCGCTACCCATACGGGTCCTTCGACGTCACGAGTGACAAGTGATGGGGTCGCCGATGATGTAGCGGCGGGACTAGTTTTATCACGCGACGGCCGAGAGATAAAGCCCGGCAACTCTTGCCCCTCCGGGCGAATCTTCACTCGATTTCGAGTGAGAATCGGCCGTCTATTCCCGGAATCTTCTTTAATCGTGGCGGGATTCCTTGAAACACGAATGGCAGTACTCTGGCTGGACGATATCCGTGCCGACGACCTGGAAGCGGTCGGGGGTAAAGGAGCGTCCCTCGGCGAACTCACAGCAGCCGGGCTTCCCGTGCCACCGGGATTCGTGGTCACGGCGGACACGTACAGGACGTTCATCGAAACCGCCGGCATCGACGACGAACTCTTCGAGGCCGTCGACGTCGACGTCGACGACACCGACGCGCTCGCCGAAGCCGAAGCACGCGCGAGCGAACTCATCCTCGGGACCGAGTTCCCCGAGGAACTCCGCGAGGAGATACTCGCGGCTTACGCAGACCTCGGCGAGGGAGACTCCTTCGTCGCCGTCCGGTCGTCCGCGACGGCGGAGGACCTCCCGGACGCCTCCTTCGCCGGACAGCAGGAGACGTTCCTCAACGTCACCGAGGAGGACCTGCTCCAGCGGGTCCGCGAGTGCTGGGCCTCCCTGTTCACCCAGCGCGCCATCTACTACCGGACCCAGCAGGGATTCGCCCACGACGAGGTGAACATCGCCGTCGTCGTCCAGCAGATGGTCGACGCCGAGAAGTCGGGCGTCATGTTCACCAGCCACCCCTCCACGGGCGAGCCGACGATGATCGTAGAGGCCGCCTGGGGACTCGGTGAAGCCGTCGTCTCCGGGAGCGTCTCGCCCGACAACTACCACCTCGACCGCGAGTCCGGCCACGTCGACGAGGTGACCGTCGCCGACAAGAAGGTCAAGATGATCAAGGACCCGGAGACGGGCCAGACGGTCGAGGTCGACGTCTCATCGGAGGAGCGCGAGGCACGGGTGCTCGACGACGAGGAACTCGGGAAGCTCCGTGACATCGGCATCACCGTCGAGGACCACTACGGGACCCCCCAGGACGTCGAGTGGGCCATCTACGACGGCGACGTCTACATGCTCCAGTCCAGACCCATCACCACCATCGACGAGGGCGAGGTCGGCGAGGCGGACGAGACCCGCGTCGACGCCGACATCGGCGGTGCCCCGGAAGACGCGGGCGACGCGAGCGTGGCCGACGGGAGCGGTGCCAGCGCGACCGTCCTCGTCCAGGGCCTCGGTTCGAGTCCGGGCATCGCGTCCGGCCGAGCACGCATCGTCAAGAAACTCGACCAGCTAGACAAGGTCGGCGAGGGCGACATCATCGTCACCGAGATGACGACCCCGGACATGGTGCCGGCGATGCGCCGTGCCGGCGGCATCGTCACCGACGAGGGCGGCATGACCAGCCACGCCGCCATCGTCTCCCGCGAACTCGGTGTCCCGGCCGTCGTCGGTGCCGGCAACGCCACGTCGATGCTCGAAGACGGCCAGATGATCACCATCGACGGCGACAAGGGGACGATTCGCGAGGGCGAAATCGAACCTGCGGCCCAGCGCGAACCCGTCGAGGAGGTCCGTCCGCAGAACCCCGTCAAGCCGATGACCGCGACTGAGGTCAAGGTCAACGTCTCCATCCCCGAGGCCGCGGAACGCGCGGCCGCGACCGGCGCCGACGGCGTCGGCCTGCTCCGGATGGAGCACATGATAATGTCGACGAACAAGACGCCCGAACGTTACGTCGAGGACCACGGCGCGAGGGCCTACGTCGACGAGATAGTCGAGGGCGTCCAGCGCGTCGCAGAGGAGTTCTACCCCCGTCCGGTCCGCGTCCGGACGCTCGACGCGCCGACCGACGAGTTCCGCCAGCTAGAGGGCGGCGAGGACGAACCCGAGGAGCACAACCCGATGCTCGGCTACCGGGGCATCCGTCGGAGCCTCGACCGACCGGAGGTGTTCAAGCACGAACTCGAGGCGTTCCGTCGCCTGTTCTCGATGGGCTACGACAACGTCGAGGTGATGTTCCCGCTCGTCAACGACGCGGAGGACGTCATCCGGGCGCGGAACCTGATGGAGGAGGCCGGTATCGACCCGAAGAAGCGACGCTGGGGCGTCATGATAGAGACGCCGGCGTCGGCGCTGTCGGTCGACGAGATGGCCGAGGCCGGCATCGACTTCGCCTCCTTCGGGACGAACGACCTCACCCAGTACACCCTCGCGGTCGACCGGAACAACGAGAACGTCGCCGACCGGTTCGACGAGCTCCACCCGGCCATCCTCCAGCTCATCGCCCAGACCATCAGCACCTGCCGCGAACACGACGTGCGAACGAGCATCTGCGGCCAGGCCGGGTCGAAGCCCCAGATGGTGCAACACCTCGTCAACGAGGGCGTCTCCAGCATCTCGGCGAACATCGACGCCGTCCGCGACGTCCAGCACGAGGTCAAGCGCACCGAGCAGAAACTCGTCCTCGACTCGGTTCGCTGACGGGGGCCGACGCGGCACTGGCGGCGTCTTCCCAGAACGCAATCCCTAAATTCCGCAACCCGAACGTAGTGATATGCGCGGCCAGCCACAGGAGTTCGACCGGGTGCTCTCCTCGATGTGTACCGAGCCACACCCGGTCGCACGCGAGGCCGCGGAACGGTACCTCGCGACGAACCCAGGCGACCCCGCGACGTACCAGGCCGTCGCGGACCTCGAAGACGACGCCGTCGCCACCCTCGGTTCGCTCGTCGGACTGGACGACCCGGCGGGCTACATCGCCAGCGGTGGCACCGAGGCGAACATCCAGGCGGTCCGGATGGCACGGAACCGGGCCGTCACGAGCACGCCGAACGTCGTCGTCCCCGAGAGCGCCCACTTCTCCTTCCAGAAGGCCGCCGACGTGCTCTCGGTGGAACTCCGAGTCGCCCCGATGACGGACGACCTCACCGTCGACGTGGGGGCGGTGCGTCGGTTCTGCGACGAGGACACGGCGCTCGTCGTCGGCATCGCCGGGACGACCGAGTACGGCCGGGTCGACCCAATCCCGATACTCGCCGACCTCGCGGACGAGGTGGGTGCGATGTTGCACGTCGACGCCGCCTGGGGCGGGTTCGTCCTCCCGTTCACCGACCACGAGTGGCACTTCGGCCACGCCGACGTCGACACGATGACCATCGACCCCCACAAGATGGGGCAGGCCGCCATCCCCGCAGGTGGGCTCCTCGCCCGGGACGAGGCCCTGTTCGACGCGCTGGCGGTGGACACGCCGTACCTCGAATCCGCGAAGCAGGCCACGCTGACCGGCACGCGCTCGGGCGCAGGCGTCGCCAGCGCCGCCGCGGTCCTCGACGAACTCTGGCCGGACGGGTACCGTGAGCAGTACGAGCGGTCGATGGCGAACGCCGAGTGGTACGCCGACGCCATGGGCGACCGCGGCTTCGACGTGGTCGAACCGGACCTCCCGCTCGTCACCGTCGACGTCCCGTCCGGCCTGTTCGAGGGACTCCGCGACGCGGGGTGGCGCGTCTCGACGACAGGCGACGACGAGATGCGCGTCGTCATGATGCCCCACGTCACCCGGGAGATGCTGGCGGCCTTCGTCTCCGACGTCGACAGGCTCACGCCCACCGCGAATATCAACACTTAGGTTTCGTCGGGTGTGACTGGTGGTCAGTGGCCGCCGCATTCACAGCCGTTCCCACCGCCCTCCACGACCCGGTGGTCCTCGACGCGCTGATTGATTACGAGTGGCTAGCACATGCCGTAGAGACGGCGACCGGCTGGGCCGGTCTAGGGATCATCGCGGTCTACTCCTTCCTCATCGCGTTCGTCCTCCCCCTTCCGAGCGAGGTCGTCCTCGTCCCCGAACTCCACCTCGGCTTCCCCGGCTACGTCGAGACCGGTTTCATCATGGTCGCGAGCGGGTTCGGGAAGGCCGTCGGGAGCGTCTTCGCCTTCCACATCGGCCAGGAGGCGAAGGAGGCCGGTCCCATCGTCCGCTTCCTCAAACGGTCGCGGTTCGACATCGTCGAGTGGTCCGAGAACGCGACCGTGGAACTCGCCCGGAAGTACGGCTACGCCGGCCTGGCGATGGCGCTCTCGGTGCCGTTCTTCCCCGACACGCTCTCCATCTACGCCTTCGCCGTCCTCGAACGCGACTACCTCAAGTTCGCGCTCGCGACGTTCGTCGGGAGCATCGGCCGCCTCGTCGTCTGGGTGGCCGGCGGCGAGGCCATCTTCCACCTCGTGCCGTTCTTCTTCTGAGGCGGCACTACCACAGGTTCGCCGACCCCAGTAGCGCAGCGACGGCGAACCCGAGCGCGACGGCCAGCAGGCAGGCGACCAGCGTCCCGAGCGCGTTCGCGACGGCGGCCAGCCACTGCCCGCGTTCCAGTCGGTCGACGGTCGCCACCCCGAAGGACGAGAAGGTGGTGAACGCGCCGCACGCGCCGGTGCCGACGAACAGGGCGACGTCGCCACCGACGCCGAGGGCGGTCACGAGTCCGAGGGCGAAACTGCCGGCGACGTTGACCGCGAACGTGCCCCGGGGCACCACCTCACGTTTCCGGGTGAGTCTGACCGAGACCAGTTGCCGGGCCACCGCGCCCAGGGCACCGCCGACCCCGACCAGGACCGACGGCGGGAGACTCACGCCGACACCTCCCGGGCGAGCAGCCGGCCGAGTGCGACGCCTGCGAACCCGAGCGCGTAGTTCGCGCCGACGTTGGCCAGCGCGAGCGCCGGTGGACTGGTCGCGGTGTCGACGGCGAACGTGCTGTAGGTGGTGAACGAGGAGAGAAAGCCCGTCCCGACGGCGAGGCGTGCCCGACGGGAGACGGCCCCGTCTTCGAGCGAGAGGAGGAACCCGAGCAGGACGCACCCGGCGACGTTGGCCGCGAGGGTCCCGACCAGTCCGGTCGGCAGGCCAGCGAGGACGACGGCGACGCCGTAGCGCGCGTTCGCACCGGCGAAGCCACCGGCCGCGACGAGCGCCAGCGTCCGGAGGTGGCCGACCAGCCGTCTGTCAGTCATCGAGACTGGGTCGCCCCCGTCGGGGCAAAAACCCGCCGAATCTGGTGCGAACGGACGCCAGGCTGACGAGTCGTCGAATCGACGTTCGTCCGAGGGACGCTATCGACCGGAGACGCACCGGGTGCTCGACGGACTCGAATCGGCGAGAACGGACCCACCCGCACACACCACCCGAGAGAACTTCAGAAGACGTACTCGTCCTCGTGGCCCATCATCCCGTCGTCCTCGAAGCCACCGCCCGGTTCGTCGTCGTCCATCGGGCCGCTGGTCTTGTACGCCTTCAGACCCGTCGCGAGCAGGTCCTCGATGGCCTCCTCGCGGTTCACGAACTCCCCCTGTTCTACCATCTGCGTTATCTGCATCTCGAGATGTTCGGGGATATTGATTTCGACTTTTGGCATCAGTGGTAGGGGCTTCGGTGATGTGGTATTTAAGCCTGTTGGGGAGGGTACCGCCGGCGGAGCGGCCGATACGCGCCTGCCTGCGCCTGCTGGGCCGGTTCCGTCACCCCTACGGTCGCGGAGCACTCACCCACCGGTATGACCGTCACAGACGTGACCGACCTCTACGAGGAGTTCGGCGCCGACCGACTCCCGCCGGGCCAGCGCGAGACGTCGAAGTTCCCGGTGCTCTCGAAGGGGGGCACGCCGCCGTTCGACCCGGATACGTGGGAGTTCCGCGTCTCGGGCGCCGTCGAGGAGGAGCTGACGTTCGACTACGACGCGTTCCGCGACCTGCCGGCGGTGACCCAGCGCCAGGACTTCCACTGCGTCACGGGCTGGTCGAAGTTCGACTGCGAGTTCACGGGCGTCACGTTCCCCGAACTGGCCGAGCGCGCGGGCGTCCACGACGACGCCACGCACGTCATGTTCTCCGCGCTCGACGACTACACGACGAACCTCCCCCTCTCGGAGTGCATGCGCGAGGAGGTTCTGTTCACGTGGGCGTTCGACGGCGACGACCTCCCCCGAGAACACGGCGGTCCCCTCCGGGTCGTCACGCCGCACAAGTACGCCTACAAGGGCGCGAAGTGGGTCACGGGCGTCGAGTTCCTCACCGAACCGGAACGCGGCTACTGGGAGCGCAGGGGCTACTCGAACACGGCGGACCCCTGGAACGAGGAGCGGTACAGCTAACGAGCAATGAACACGTTTTAGACGGCCTGCTCCTGAGTTGACTGCAATGGAACGAGCGGGCAGTGAAGGGAGTGTCGCGCCCCCGCCGACGCGCGAGGACGCCGCGCTCGTCAGTCGGAGCAGGTCCATCCCGGACGTCTCCTATCGGGCGTTCCTCGCGTCGCAGGCCCCGCCACGACTGCACTGGGCCAGCCCCGAGGGACTCGAACTGGCCGGTGCGGGCGTCGCGGCACGCGTCACCGCGAGCGGGACGGACCGCTTCGAGTCGGTCCGCGACGCCGCCGAGGAGTTGTTCGACGCGGCCGACTGCACCGACGACGACGCGCCACGCCCGCGTCTCGTCGGGGGGTTCTCATTCCTCGACGACCACGAACCGGACCCACCGTGGACCGGCTTCCGGGCCGCCGAGTTCGTCCTCCCGTCGGTACAGTTGACCCGGACGAACCACGGCACCTGGCTGACCGTGAACCGGTACGGGGCCGAGGTCGACCCGGACGAGGTCGAACTGGAACTGACGCGGGCGGTCGACGAGGTGGCCGACCTCCCGAAGATGCAACCGGCCGGGAGCAGGCCGGGCGTCGCCTCGACGCGCCGGACGACGCCGAAGGAGGAGTGGACGGCCCAGGTCGCGGACGCCGTCGAGCGGATCCGCGACGGCCAGCTCCAGAAGGTCGTGCTGGCGTGTGCGCTCGAGGTCGACCTGGACGGCCCGGTCGACCTGCCGGACGTGCTGGAGGGACTCCGCCGGACGTACCCGAACTGCTATCGGTTCCTCGTCCAGCCGACGGAGGCGGCCGGGTTCCTCGGCGCGCCGCCGGAGCGACTCGTCGAGAAGACCGGTACGCACGTCGAGACGGAGGCGCTGGCGGGGTCGGTCGGCCGCGGTGGCACGCCCGAGGCCGACGCCGAACTGGCCGCGTCGCTGGTCGAGTCGGAGAAGATACAGCACGAACAGCGCCTCGTCGTCGACGCCATCTGCGAGCAACTCGACCCCCTCGGGACTGTCACGGAGGGCGAACAGAGCGTCCGGAAGTTGAACAACATCCAGCACCTCCGGACGCCCATCTCGGCCGAACTGGACCGCGACACGCACGTCCTCGACATCGTGGCGGCGCTGCACCCGACGCCCGCCGTCGGGGGACTCCCGCCCGACGCGGCGGCCGAGACCATCCGCGACGTGGAGACGTTCGAACGCGGGTGGTACGCCGCCCCGATCGGCTGGTTCGACGCCGACGGCGACGGGGAGTTCCTCGTCGGCATCCGGTCCGGTCTGGCGGGCGACGGGCGCGCGACGCTGTACGCCGGGAACGGTATCGTCGGCGACTCGGACCCGCAAGAGGAGTGGGACGAGGTGCAACTGAAGTACCGACCGCTGCTTGACGAGTTCGAATGACGGCTCCAAACCGGAACGTCCTCTGGGCGGAGACGCTGGTGGACGAACTCGCCGAGGGCGGCCTCTCTGCGGCCTGCATCGCCCCGGGGAGTCGGTCGACGCCGCTGACCGTCGCGTTCGACGCACACGACGACGTCCAGACGTTCTCGCTCCTCGACGAGCGCTCTGCGGCCTTCTTCGCGCTCGGTCGCGGGCGACGCACCGGCGAACCGACGGCGCTCGTCTGTACGTCCGGTACGGCGGCGGCGAACTTCCACCCCGCAATCGTCGAGGCGAACCAGGCCCGGGTCCCCCTGCTCGCACTGACGGCCGACCGTCCGCCGGAACTCCGCGACTCGGGGGCGAACCAGACCGTCGACCAGGAGAAACTCTACGGGGACGCGGTGCGCTGGTACCGAGACCTGCCGGAACCCGAGGCAACGCCCCGGAAACTCCGTCGCCTGCGGACCGACGCGGCCCGCGCGCTCGCCGAGGCGACGGGCACGCCCGCCGGCCCGGTCCACCTGAACTGCCCGTTCCGAAAGCCCCTGGAGCCGACGCCGGTTCCCGGCGACGTGCCCGAGGGCTGGGACGACGGCGACGCCCGGGCCTCGCAGGGTCGGGACCGTGGCCCGTACGTCCGGCGGGTCCAGGGCCGCCCGACGCTCGCCGACGCCGACCTCGACGCGCTGGCACGGGCCGTCGACGACGCGGAGACGGGCCTCATCCTCGCCGGTCCGGCCGACCCGACCGACCTCCACGACGTCGGACCGGCGGTCGCGGCGCTCGCGCGAGCGACGAACTTCCCGGTGCTGGCCGACCCGCTCTCCGGCGTGCGCTTCGGCGCACACGTCGTCGACGCACCGGTGCTCGGCGGCTACGACGGCTACGTCGAGGCCGTCGACCTGGACCCCGACATCGTCCTCCGGTTCGGCGCGTCGGCCACCTCGAAACCGGTCCGGAAGGCGCTCGCGGCGACCGACGCGCGACAGGTCCTCGTCGACCCGGTGGGGGCGTGGCGCGACGCCGAGTTCGTCTGTTCGGACCTCGTCGTCGCAGACCCGGCCGCGACGGCCCGGGCGCTCGCCGACGCGGTCTCCGAACCGGGCGACCCCGCGTTCCGCGACCGACTCGCGGACGCCGAAGCGACCTACTGGGACCACGTCGCGGACGTCCTCGACGGCGACGACGCCCTCGCGACGACGCTGGAGGGCGCTGTCGCCCGCCGGGTCCTCGCCGACGCGCCCGACCCGGCGACCGTGTTCGTCTCGAACTCGATGCCGGTCAGGGACGTGGACCGGTTCGGTGCGCCCCGTGAGGCCGACCTGACGGTCCTGGCCAACCGTGGCGCGAGTGGCATCGACGGCATTCTCTCGACGGGGTTCGGCGCCGGCAGCGCGACCGACGACCCCCTCGTCGTGCTCACCGGCGACCTCGCGTACTACCACGACATGAACGGCCTGCTGGCGCTGGCGCGCTGCGACGTCGACGCGACCGTCGTCTGCGTGAACAACGACGGCGGCGGCATCTTCCACCTGCTCCCCATCGAGGAGTTCGACCCACCGTTCACCGAGCAGTTCGTCACGCCCCACGGCCTCGACTTCGAACCGACCGGCGACATCTACGACCTCTCGTTCCGGCGGGTCCGACCCGGCGAGTTCGCGTCGGCCTATCGCGAGGCCCTCGCGGCCGAGGGGACCCAGGTCGTCGAGGTCACCTTCGACTCGGGGGCGAGTCACGAGGCGCGCGACCGACTGGCCGAGTCGGTCGCGGCGCTGTTCTGAGGCGACGGGACGACCGTCGAACGACGGCGGTCAGTCGACGACGCGGCTGAACAGCACCGAGTAGCCGAACGGGACGACGCACGCGCCGACGAGGAAGAGACTCATCGGCGAGAGCAGGTTCGTCCCGACGAACAGGAGCCACAGCGGGACGAGTACGCTCAGCGTGCCGAACCCGACCATCGAGACCCGGGGGACGGTGAGCAGGAAGCCGAGCAGCAACAGGGTACACCCGGCGACGACGACGTTTACCAGCAGGTTGGCCACCGGGGAGACGGACATGTACGCGAGGAGCGGGTACAGGACGAACGTCAATCCGACGATGCCGAGCGAGTGGCGCGACAGACCGACGCGGACCGGGTCCTGTCGGAGTTCCTCCTGGTCCCAGTCGTGGACCGAGTAGCCGGTCCAGTCGCGGTCCTCGTCGGCCGAGACGTGCTCGCGCCGTCCCCACGCGGCCCGGCGAGCGTATCCGACGGACCCGCTGGCCCACCAGCTACCGCTCGCACCGCCGCCACTGCTCGCGCCGCCGCCTGCCGAGGTCGACGCGCTCGACGTCGGCCCCGGACCCGATGACGACCCGGACGACGAGTCGGGGCCGCCGACGTAGTAGCTTCGCCGGGTCTCGTTGCCGTCGCCTGTGGCCTCGCTGTCCGACCCAGGGTACCGCCGCCTGTGGTTCCGGTTCCCGAAGAGGTCTTCGGCCCACCCGTGGTCGTCGGTGGCCGACGACGCGGCGTCGTCGGCACCGCTATCGCGCCCGTCGTCGCCGGTGTCCGCCGCCCCAGGGTCGCCGGGGTCGCCGAAGGTCCGCTGGTAGGAGGCGTGGCCGAGTCGGTCGTAGCGTGCGCGTTCGTCCGGGTCGCCCAGCACCTCCTCGGCCTCGGAGACGCGCTGAAACTGCTCGCTCGCGTCCTCGCTGTCGTTGAGGTCGGGATGGGTCTCTTTGACCCGGTCGCGGTACGCGTCGGTGATCTCGGCCTGGGTGGCGTCGGAGGGGACGCCGAGCACGTCGTAGAACGTCTCCGTCATGCGATGTGGTGGGGGTTGGTCCACTTTCGCAGGGGGGGCTCAAAACACTTCTGACTATCGGCACTGGTAATCGCCCGCCCGGCCACGGAAGCGAACCTATTTTGACCGCCCCGCCCCACACCCGACCATGGTTTCGGAACTGTTCGACCCCGACCGGTGGGCGGTCGTCGACCGCGGCTACCGCGACCTCACGTACCACCGTGCGACCGACTCCGGGACGGTCCGCATCGCCTTCGACCGGCCGGACGTGCGGAACGCCTTCCGACCGGGCACCGTCGACGAACTCTACGACGCGCTGGACCACGCCAAGCGCCAGACGGACGTCGGGTGCGTCCTGCTGACGGGGAACGGCCCGTCGTCGAAGGACGGCGGCTGGGCCTTCTGCTCGGGCGGCGACCAGCGCGTCCGCGGCGGGTCCGGCTACGAGTACCGCGACGACGACGCCGACCGGGACGAGGCGGCGGAGGGCGGGCGACTCCACATCCTCGAGGTGCAACGGCTCATCAGGCACATCCCGAAGCCGGTCCTCTGCGTCGTCCCCGGGTGGGCGGTCGGCGGCGGCCACTCCCTGCACGTCGTCTGTGACATGACCATCGCCAGCGAGGAACACGCGAAGTTCAAGCAGACCGACCCGGACGTCGCCAGCTTCGACGGCGGGTTCGGCTCGGCGTACCTCGCCAAGCAGGTCGGCCAGAAGAAGGCCCGCGAGGTGTTCTTCCTCGGCAAGACCTACGACGCCGAGGAAGCCGCCGACATGGGCATGGTCAACGAGGTCGTCCCCCACGAGGACCTGGAGGACGTGGCCCTGGAGTGGGCCGAGGAGATGAACTCGAAGTCGCCGACGGCGATGCGGATGCTCAAGTACGCGTTCAACATGACCGACGACGGTATGGTGGGCCAGCAGGTGTTCGCCGGCGAGGCGACGCGACTCGCCTACATGACCGACGAAGCCCAGGAGGGTCGTGACGCCTTCGTCGAGAAGCGCGACCCGGACTTCTCCGGGTTCGAGTGGCACTACTGAGGGGACGACCCCTCAGACGTCCAGTTCCCCGAACGTCCGACTCGGCGGCCGTGACCCCGCGTTCAGTTCCCACTCGACGCCGTGGTCGTCCTCGACGAAGCAGTGGTGACCGGCGGTCTGCTCGACCCGACACCCCTGCGCCCGCGCACGCTCCGCTATCGAGTCGAGCGTGTCGTCGTCGACCGCCAGCGCGACGTGGTCGATGCGGCCGGTCCCGTCCTCGCCGTCGTCTGCCGCCGCCAGGGCGAGGAAGAACTCGTCCCGGCCGAGGAAGGACATGTACGGCGTGACGCCCGCTGCTTGCGCCGCCGGCCACGAGCGGTCGTCGGGGACGGTCCCGGGTTCGCCGTCGAGCGTCCCCTCCCGGAAGAGAACGTCCACGTCGAACAGTTCCTGGTAGAACCGCTCCCCCTCGGGGACGTCGTCCACGAGCAGGACCAGGTGGTGGAGTCCATCGATACCCATGACAGAAGTTCGCAAGCCTGGCCTACTAACTGTTCGGTCACCGGCCCGGGAGTCCCCGGCCGGTCGGTTCGACCCGGTCAGACCAGCAACAGCGGAACGGCGGCGGTCACTGCGACGCCGACGAGCAAGACGACGAAGCCGATACCCACCTTGTCCATCCCGAAGTCCTGCATCGGCGAGGTGACGCGTTCGGAGTGGGTCTCGGCGTGACCCTCGAGGTGGCTGCTCTCGTGCGAGTCGTGCTGGTCGCCGTCCTCGGTCTCGTCGCTCATACGCAGGAGTATCTGGACCGACTACCTGAAACTATCGAATCCCGCCGCCGTCGAAACCGTCAAACCCGCCACGTGCGAACGTCGGGGTAGTAGATGGCTCTCACCAAGCGCATCATCCCCTGCATCGACGTCGACCTCGACGAAGACGGCGACGCCGCCGTCTACACGGGCGTCAACTTCGAGGACCTCGCGTACACGGGCGACCCCGTGGAGATGGCCCGCCGGTACAACGAGGCGGGCGCGGACGAGTTCGTCTTCCTCGACATCACCGCCTCGGCCGAGGGTCGCGAGACGATGCTGGACACTGTTAGCGCCGTCGCGGACGAGGTGTTCATCCCCCTGACCGTCGGCGGGGGCATCAGGACGACGGACGACATCAAGGAGACGCTCCGGGCCGGCGCCGACAAGGTCTCGATCAACTCGGGCGCGCTGGCGAACCCGGACCTGGTGAACGCCGGCGCCCGGTCCTTCGGCAACCAGTGCATCGTCATCAGCGTCGACGCCCGCCGGCGCTACGACGAGGACGGGGAGCACTACGTCTCCGTCGACGGCGAGTCCTGCTGGTTCGAGTGTACGGTCAAGGGCGGCCGCGAGGGCACGGGCCGCGACGTGGTCGAGTGGTCGCGCGAGGCCGCCGAACGCGGCGCCGGCGAACTGTTCGTCAACTCCATCGACGCCGACGGCACGAAGGACGGCTACGACATCCCGCTCACGAAGGCGGTCTGTGACACGGTGGACACGCCGGTCATCGCCTCCTCCGGCTGTGGTGGCCCCGAGGACATGTACGAGGTGTTCACCGAAGCCGGCGCGGACGCCGGCCTCGCCGCCTCCATCTTCCACTTCGACGAGTACACCATCCGCGAGGTGAAGGAGTACCTCGACGAGCGCGGCGTGCCGGTTCGCCTCTGAGTCCGTGCGCGTCGTCGAACGGTTGAATTCACCGACGTACCAGTAAGTTTTTGAACAGTACGGGTCTGGGTTTAGCCGACTATGACGTGGGAGTGCGACGACTGTGGGTCGACCAGCAGGGCACCGCCGTGTGACGCCTGCGGGTCGGAGTCGGGCGCGTACGAACGGTTCGTCTGGGCGTGTACCGAGTGCGACAAACAGCAATCGCGTCACAACCCGCCGTGCGGTCGGTGCGGGTCGATGCAGTTCGAGAAGCGTCCCCACGACTACCAGGACATTGACGACGAACTCGCGGGTCCGAGTTACGTCGAACTCGCGAAACCGGCCCTCCCCGTCCTCGGCGTCCTCGCGCTCGTCGGCGCGCTGGTGCTCAGCGGCGTCGTCGCCGTCCCCGCCCCGCTGACGAACGCCATGCAGGGACCGCACGTCTCGAACGCGCCGGGGCACGCCGAGGAGGCGAACGGCCTGGACCTGGCGGCCGTCGAGGACGCCGTCCACGAGGGAGTGAACGAACGCCTCACCGAACGCGGGGGGTCGACGCTGGCACGGGACTCGACGCTCGACGACCTGGCCACCTTCGAGAACAGGCGACGAGTCGTCGGGTCGTACGAGGGCGGGAGCGTCCACGGCACGACCGACGAGTTCGCACCCGACTGCCAGCGGCGGGTCAACCTGCTGCTGTCCTCGTCGACGTCCGAAGGCATCCTGGCCGCGACCATCGAGGACTTCGACACCGAACGAGAACTCGCCGACGCCGTCGTGTCGAACGTCGGCCGTGATCCGTCCACGTGGAGCGCCGTGGAGAACAGCCAGTACGGCTACGGCGTCGACGTCCACGTCGCCCCCGACGGGACCATCTGGGTCGTCCACGCGGTCTGTTGACCCGGCCGGCGTGACGCCGGCCGGGTCGGTCCGTACCATCGGCAACTACTTTCCTCCTCGGTCGAACGTTCTGACGAGCATGGCGTGGGAGTGTTCGGAGTGCGGGTCCCTGTCGACGTCGCCACCCTGCGACGAGTGCGGGAGCGAGACGGGCGAGTACACCGGGTTCGTCTGGGTGTGCCCGGAGTGTGGGCGCGAGTCGACCAGGTACAACCCGCCCTGCCCCCGGTGTGGCGGGATGGACCTCGAGAAGCGCCGCCCGGACTACGAGGACCTGGACGAGGAACTGGCGGTGCCCAGCTACCGGGACCTCGCCAGGCCGCTGCTCCCCGTCGTCGCCGCCGTCGTCCTCCTCGTCGCCCTGTTCGCCACGGGCGTCCTGCCCCTCCCGGAGGACCTGGCGGTGGCGCTGGACGGCCCGGGCGTCACAGACGCTCCGGGGTCCGCGGACCGGGCCGACGGCCTGAACCTCTCGGCCGTAGAGTCGGGCATCGCGGACCGCGCCGACGCCTATCGGGCCGAACGCGGCGCGGACGGCCTCGAACGCGACGAGACGCTGGCCGAGATGGCGACGTTCGCCAACCAGCGACGCGTCGTCCAGTCCTACGACGGCGGCTCCGTCCGGGGCGACCTCTCCGACTTCTCGCCCCCGTGTTCGCGACCCCGGTTCGTCGTCGGCTCGACCGACGGGGGCGTGGCCGCCATAGGGAACTACGGAACCGAGGCCGAACTGGCCGACGCGCTGTTCGACGCGCTCGTCTCGCACGCCGGCCCCGCCATCGAGACCGCGTCGACGGGGCAGGGCGTCGACGTCCACGTCGGTCCTGACGGTCGCGTCTACGTGGTCTACGTCGTCTGCTGAGAACTCTGGCGAGGAATCAGGCCGCCTGCTCGAACGCGGTGCGGAACGCGTCGGTCTTCTCCTGGACGCGGACGGCCGCCGCCTGCAGCGCGTCGATTGGGTCTGTCCCGTCCTCGGTCTTGACGGTGAGGATGGGTTCCGTCTGGCCACCGGACTGCTCGGGATTCAGGTCGTAGGTCGCCGCCGCGACGCCGTCTGTCTCCAGCAGCGCGCCCTTGAGGACGTTCATGAACGTGTGGTCCTCGCCGGCGATCTCGACGCGGAGTTCCTGTTCGAGGTTCTCCGTAACGGTGAGTTCCATACAGTCGGATGGTCGTTCGTGGCGTTTACAGGTTTCGGAACGCGTACGAGACGGTCCGTCGCGTCACGCCGCACGCCTCGACGGGTCGAGGGCGAGTTCGATCCGCTCCCGGTCGGAGTCCCGGATCCGGTCGGTCGCCGACCGCACCTCCTCGATGGGGCGGAACGCGGCCTCGAAGCCCTCGGCCTCCCCCTCGAGTTCGCCAGAGACGTTCGACCGGTGGACCTCGTACGTGAGGAGGTAGAGGGAGGTGGACGGGAACTCCGAGTGGAGGACGGTGACGAACCGCAGGTCGGCCGGGTCCGCGCTGAGGCCCGTCTCCTCCTCGAGTTCCCTGATGCCGGTCTCCCTCGGCCCCTCGTCGTACTTGGCGAACCCGCCGGGGAGACTCAGGAGTCCCTCGTGCTGTGGAATCGGTTCGTCGAGCAACAGGACGCTGTCGTCGTCGTGGACGACGACGTGGACGCCCGGCACCGGGTGACGCGAGAGGACCATGTCGCACTCGGGGCACCAGGGGTGTTCGTCACCCTCCCACTCGGTGGTGCCGACCTCGGTCCCGCATCGGTGGCAGTGGTCCGGGACGACGGCGATAGAGTCGATGTCGACCATAGCCGACGGTACCACGCAACCCGGGGAAAAAGTTTCTATGTAATGAAATATCCTGCCCGATAGGTCGTCGACCCTCACCAGGTGCCGTGGAACGTGTCGAACGACAGGTCCTCCAGGGGCTCCTCGCCGATGGCGATGCGGTACTCCTGCGGGGTGAGCATCGGCTTGTGGAACTGCGGGCCGTCGTCGGTCGTGATGCGGGGACAACCGGTGTTGACGAAGGCGTCCATGTCGAAGTTACGCAGGCGGTCCGGCGTGACCTCGTCCATGGTGATGAGGTAGGCGTTCTCGTTCTCGTCGACGATCTGTTCGGCCTGGTCCCAGCGACCCTGCCCGATCTTCGTACAGAAGATGACGCCGAACCGCTCGGCGTCCATGGCGCGGTGGACGGCGCCGTAGCGCTGTTTCATGAACTTCTCCGTGTCGGCCACGGTGAGGACGTTGTTCACGGGGTCGGCGATGACGACCTTCTTGTCCGGGTGTTCCATCGCCAGTCCGAGGGGGTGGAACTTGCCGCCGCCGACGTAGAGTATCTGGTCCGCGTCGATGTCGGCGGAGGCGTAGTTACAGCCGAGGACCTGCCCCTCGTGCGTGAGACGGTCGTCGCCCTTCCGGGTGTGGACGGTGTACCCGGCGTCCTCGAGGCGCTCGCGCATCTCCTCGAAGCGGTTCATGTGCTGTGCGGTCGTGACGAGGCCGACCTCGTCCCCCGCCAGTTCCTCGTCTATGGCGCGGTCGACGCTCGGGAGGACCTCGACGTTGGAGAACAGCGGGACGTAGAGTATCTTGTCCGACTCCTTCATCGGCGAGTGGCCGAAGTGGACGAACACGTCGGTCCGACGCATCAGGTAGGTGTCGAGGTCGCAGGCCCCGTAACACGGCTGTCCCGAGATGAGAACGGTGACGTCCTCCGGAAGCAGTTCGCGGAGGTCGTCGGCCACCTTCGGGCCCCGGCGCTTGAGGCCCTCGGGGAACTGCAGGCCCACCTTGTCCGCGTCTCGCTCGTCGACGGCCTCGACGATGCGGTCGAGTTCGTAGTCCCACTCGCGGTCGTGCTTGAGGGACATGCCCGTATTCCGGAGGTCTCCTTCGGAGTACGATTCCTGACTCATTGCACCGGAATAGCCGGCACGGACGGTTAACTTCGGCGATTCGGGAGCGACCGAACGCGAGAGCCGGGTCTGACCCGGGGACGACGTTCTCGGATGGCCCGGGAGTGCTCCGATACGTTGAAACACGTCCGCTCCCAAACGGCGTCCATGAGCATCGAGGCGAGCGGCGACGACGTCGACGAGGAGAGCGAGGTCGAGACGCGGGCCCGCGAACTCGGGCAGGCAATCCGCGACCTGCCGGAGTTCGAGCGCTTCGAGTCCGCCAAGGCCGAGGTCGAGGACAGCGAGGAGGCACAGGCGAAGATAGACGAGTTCGAGTCCGTCCGCCAGGAGTTCATGCTGGCGCGCCAGACGGGCCAGGCGAGCCAGGAGGACCTGCAGGAACTCCAGCAGGCCCAGCAGGAACTCCACGACATCCCCGTCATGGCGGAGTACCTCGACGCCCAGAACCGACTCGACGTCCGTCTCGAGGCCATCAACGACACGCTGTCCGCCGAGATCGGACTCGACTTCGCCGACGAGGCCGGCGGTTGCTGTAACGACTAGTCCGGTCCGGTCCGGTCCGGTCCGGTCCGGTTCGGTTCGCGTCGCCGTCGCGTCCACCGCGACGGCCGAAGAGACACGCTTTTGGTGACTGCTCGTGGCCGTACCCACATGTTCGTACTCGTCAACCTGAAGGCGTACCCGTGCGACCCGGTCGCGGTCGCGACCGCGGCCGCGAACGTGAGCGACGACACCGGCGTCCGCATCGGCGTCGCACCCCAGGCGGCCCACCTCGATAGAGTCGCCGAGACCGGCGTCGAGACGTGGGCACAGCACGTGGACCCCGTCGAACACGGCAGTCACACGGGGAGCACGCTGGCCGAGGCGGCGGCCGACGCGGGCGCCGTCGGGACGCTCCTGAACCACTCGGAGCGCAGACTGAAACTGGCCGACGTCGACGGCGGCCTCGACGCGGCCGACCGCGTCGGACTCGAGACCATCGTCTGTGCGAACAACCCGGCACAGGTCGGCGCGGCCGCCGCGCTCGGACCGGACGCCGTCGCCGTCGAACCGCCGGAACTCATCGGGACGGGCACGCCCGTCAGCCAGGCAGACCCCGACGTGGTCACCGGTGCGGTCGAGGCGGCCGAGTCGGTCGACCCCGCCGTCGACGTCCTCTGTGGTGCCGGCATCTCGACCGGGGACGACCTCGCCGCCGCGGCCGACCTCGGCGCGACCGGCGTGTTGCTCGCATCCGGCGTGGCGAAGGCTGACGACCCACGTGCGGCGCTCGAAGACCTCGTCTCGCCGCTCTGAGCCGCGTCGACGGTCCAGGAGGCCGTGGGGACGGCCGTCGTCGCTGGAGCCGAGTACGGGAGTCGAGCCATCCGCCGCGGACGGGTGCACGACGGGGAGTAAGCGTTTTGTGTTCGACCCGTGATTCTCGCCTATGGCCGAAGAGCAGGTGTTCGTCTCCCACGCGCCGGCGGACCTCGAACTCGTCCAGGAACTCCTCACGACGGTTCGGAACCTGCCAATCGGCGTCCACGTCGCGCTCGAAGAACTCGACTCCGGTCGGAGCCGACGACACATGGAGGGACGGCTCTCGAACAGCGACGTGGTCGTCGCCGTCCTCACGGCGAACGGTGCGTCCGACCAGTGGGTCAACCAGGAGACCGGGTACGCGACGGCGAAGGGAATCCCGGTCGTGCCGATGTGCGCCGAGTCGGTGAGCAGTCCCGGGTACCTCGAGGAGCAGGAGGGCGCCAGACTCCGACCGGACGACCGGGAGGCGACGGTGTTCGACCTGCTCGGTCGACTGCGCTCCGTCCTCGCCCCGCTGGGGACGCTGTCGACGCCGAACTGGTTCGTCAGGTTCCCATGCAACGTCGAGGGGTGTGGGGCGACGGTGACGCTGGACATCGAGGAGTCACAGAAGTCGCTCGGGAGGATGTACGAGCACAACCAGGCGCTGGTCGCGACCTGCGACGAGTGCGGGTCGCGGTACGTCTTCAATCCGGCGACGCTCGGGTACGTCCGACGCGTGGACCAGACCTAGCCGTCGGCGCTGAGTCGCTCGTAGGCCCGCTGCACTTCCTTGAACGCGGCGCGGGAACCACCCTCGCGGTCCGGATGGACCTCCTTGACGCGTTCGACGTACGTGTCCCTGAGGTCGTCCTCGTCGGTGAACCCGGTACAGCCCAGTACCTCGTAGGCTTCGGTGCGTCGCATGCGGACGTCCTTGATGATGCCCTCGTCGCGGGCGTCCTCGACGCAGTCGGGGCAGAACTTCTCGGTCCTGTCGTCGAGGGTCACGACGCGGTACAGTTCGATGGAGTACCAGTCGTTGCAGTGCTGACAGAGGTTCCGGCGTCGACTCGCCTTCGAGGGGTCCCTGGACTGGAGTTCGACGGCGGTTTCGGCCTCCTGACGCTCGTTCCGGTGGCTCGCGTCCGACCCGCCGTCCCGTCTCGGTGCGTGTTCGGCACACGAGGAACAGCAGAGGACGCCCGTCCCGTCGGGGAGGATGACCTCCTCGAGTTCGGAGACGAGGACCTTCCGGGTACAGCCTTCGCACTCGCGCTGTCGCTGGTCGATGTCCGACTCGCCGCTGGCCACCGTCTCCGCGTACTCGCGGCACTCGGGACAACAGGCCGTCTGTGACCCGCCCGGCATCGTGACCGTCGTGAGGTTGTCGAGAGAGAACACGCGGCCACAGCCTTCACAGGCGTGTCGTTCGACCACAGCCATCGCTCCGTGCGTTCGGTGTCATCGTATATTAGTTTTCAGTGTTCTTCGAGTGAAGTGTCGTTCCGCAATGGCACGGTCGTCGGCAAGGTTGTGAACTGAACGCGAACAGATTGTTAATACTGGCCACCTCAGCCGGCCCTGATAGCAGCCGAATTAATAACGCCTGGGCGGCTAGCCTTCGACATGAGCGACGACGCTACGGACGAGTGCGGGGACGCGTGCGAACCCGCCCCCGCAGACGGGTCGACTGCGCCAGCCGAGGCCTCGACCTCGGTGGCGGAGTCCGCCGCCTCCATGCGACTCGACGTCCCCGACATGGACTGTCCCTCCTGTGCGACGAAGGTCGAGAAGGCGGTCGGTGCCGTCGACGGCGTGACCGCCATCGACCCCCGACCGACGACCGGCACGCTCGTGGTCGGCTACGACCCCGACCGGACCGACCGCGAGTCCGTGGTCGCGGCCGTCGAGGCCGCCGGCTACGACGTGGTCGAGGACGACGACGAAGGGTCGACGGCGGTCTGGCGGACCCCACGAGGCGTGAAGACGGGCATCTCCGGGGCGCTGGTCGGGGTCGCCCTGCTCTTCTGGTTCGTCCTGCCCGACCCCGAACTGGGAACGGTCCTCGGGAGCACGTACGCCCTCTCGGACCTGTTCCTGGCCGGTGCGGTCGTCGCCGGTGGGCAGGTCATCCTCAGGAACGGCTTCTACTCGGCGAAGAACCGCTCGTTGGACATCGACTTCCTGATGAGCGCGGCCATCCTCGCAGCCACCGGGTTGACCGTCGCCGTTCCCGGGGAGAACCTGCTCATCGAGGCGGCGTCGCTCGCGTTCCTCTTCAACGTCGCCGAGTTGCTGGAACGACACTCCATCGAGCGCACCCGGCGGTCGCTCGACGAACTGCTCGAACTCGCGCCCGAGACCGCGGTCGTCCGGCGCGACGGCGAGCGCGTCGAGATTCCGGCCGAGGAGGTGCGCGTCGGCGAGGTCGTCCTCGTCGAACCCGGCGAGAAGATACCGGTGGACGGCCTCGTCCGGGACGGCGAGAGCGCCGTCAACCAGGCCCCGATCACCGGCGAGTCGGTGCCGGTCGACAAGACCCGTGGCGACGAGGTGTACGCGGGGACGGTCAACGAACAGGGCTTCCTCGAGGTCGAGACGACCTCCACGGCCGACGAGTCGACGCTGGCGCGCATCGTCGACCTCGTGACCGACGCGAGTTCGAACAAGACCGAACACGAGCGCTTCGTCGAGCGGTTCGCACGCTATTACACGCCGATAGTCACCACCGGGGCCGTCCTCGTCGCGACGGTCCCGCCGCTCCTGTTCGGCCAGGCGTGGGTCCCCTGGGCCGTCGACGGCATCAAACTCCTCGTCATCGCCTGTCCCTGCGCGTTCGTCATCTCGACGCCGGTCAGCGTCGTCTCGGCGGTCACGAGCGCGGCCGACCACGGCGTCCTCGTCAAGGGCGGCGACCGACTGGAGACGATGGGGGAGGTCGACGTGGTGGCAGTGGACAAGACCGGCACGCTGACCACCGGGAACCTCGCCGTCACCGACGTCGTCCCGCTGAACGGGAAGACCGAGGACGAGGTGCTCCAGTGCGCTCGTGGCCTCGAGAGTCGGTCCGAGCACCCCATCGGCGACGCCATCGTGGCGCACGCGGAGGGCCAGGGCGTCGAGCACGCCGACGTCACCGGCTTCGAGAGCCTCACCGGCGAGGGCGTCCGGGCCGAACTCGGCGGCGTGAAGCACTACGCCGGCAAACCGGGCCTGTTCCAGGACCTCGGGTTCGACCTCGACCACGTCCACCTCACGCCGGAACACGGTCCCCGCCCGGAGGTCCGGGCGCTCTGTGAGCGCGAGGGCTGTCTGGACCTCGTCGAGGACACCATCCCGGAACTGCAGGCCGAGGGCAAGACGGTCGTCCTAGTCGGGACCGAGGACAGTCTGGAGGGCATCGTCGCCGTCAGGGACACCATCCGCGACGACGCCCCCAGGGCGGTCGCCGCGCTCCAGGGCCGCGGTCTCGACGTGGTCCTCCTGACCGGCGACAACGAGGGGACCGCCCGCGCCGTCGCGGACGAACTCGGCATCGTGGACGTCCGGGCCGGCCTGCTCCCCGAGGACAAGACGAACGCCGTCGAGGAGTTGAAGTCGCGGGGCACGGTCGCGATGGTCGGCGACGGCGTCAACGACGCCCCCGCGCTGGCGACGGCAGACGTGGGCATCGCCATGGGGGCCGCCGGCAGCGACACCGCCATCGAGACGGCCGACGTGGCGCTGCTGACCGACGACCTCGACGGTCTCCCGTACCTGGTCGACCTCTCGCGCAAGACGACGAGCGTCATACGCCAGAACGTCTGGGGGAGTCTCGGCGTCAAGGCGGCGCTCGCCGTCGCCATCCCCATCGTCTCCATCCCGCTCTGGTTCGTCGTCCTCGCGGGCGACGTCGGGATGACGACGACCGTCACCGGGAACGCGATGCGACTCGCCCGCGTCCCCATCGCGGACGAGTGAAAAGGGTAGACATTTCTTCACGGACGACACAGCGCCCGTACATGTCCGAGCACGAGTTCGACTGGCTGAGCCTCGACGAAGACGAGGAGATCGTCTGGTCGGCGACGCCACACCGGATGAGCATCGTTCCCGCCATGGTGATCGGCATCCCCCTCTCGCTGATACTCGTCGGTATCCCCATCGTGGCCGGGGCGTACCTCTGGCGCGAGAACACCAACTACGTCGTCACGACCGACGGCCTCTACCGGAAGTCCGGCGTGTTCTCCCGTGACGTCCAGAAGATAGACTTCGACAAGGTACAGAACATCTCCTTCAGCCAGGGCGTCGTCGGGACCTACTTCGGGTACGGGAACGTCGACATCTCGACGGCCGGCGGGTCCGGCGTCGAGATGCAGTTCATGTCCGTCTCCGACCCGAAGTCGGTCCAGGAGACCATCAACAGGCGCATCAAGGCGGCGCGTGGACGGTCGGACAGCGAGGAGGCGACGGACAAGGAGCAGGTGCTGGACGAGATTCTGACCGAACTCCGGGCGATGCGCGAGACGTTCGAGCGCATCGAGGCAGGGGAGGCCGACGGCCCGGCGCGTGACGACGCCCCTGGCCGGAAGACGGGCCACGGCGACCGACCGACGACCGACGCTCCGGACCGATGAGCCGCGACTGGCTCACGCTGGAGGACGGGGAGGAGGTCCTCTGGGCGGCCTCGCCCCGGGTCCAGACTGTTCTGCCGTGGCTGGCCGTCGGACTGGCGCTCGCGGTGGTGCCCTTCGTCCTCTCTGGAGTGCCGCGACCCGTCGCGCTCGTCGGGGTCCTGCCGCCGGCACTCGCGTACCTGTACGTCACCAACACGGAGTTCGTCGTGACGAACCGTCGCTGCTACCGGAAGTCGGGCGTGCTCTCGCGGTCGGTGCTCGCGGTGTCGTTCGAGACGGTCGAGAACAGCGCCTACGAGCAGGGCGTCCTCGGAACGGCGTTCGGTTACGGGACCGTCGAGATAGACACCGCCGGTGGGATGGGGACCGAGTTGACCTTCTGGAAGATAGCGGACCCCCGGTCGGTCCAGTCCCTCGTCCTCGACCAGCGCGACGCGGCCCGGACCGGTGCCGACGAGATTCCCGGCACCGTCGAGCAGTGGCAGGCCGTGCTGGCGGAGGTACGACGGCTCCGGGCGGCGGCCGAGCGCCACCGGCGCTCGGTCCGGTGATTGGGGACCGCCTGTACTGCGCCGGTACCAGAACGGCGGCGCCGTGAGAGTGCGGTGCGGTCGGCTACAGGACCGTCCCGTGTTTCTTGTCGGGCAGGTCCTTCTCGACGGTCTCGTAGAACCGGAACCGGTTCTCCAGTTCGGTCCGGAGCGACGACGGCGGTACGATCTCGTCGATGACGACCTCGCTGGCCATGCGGTGGACGTCGATGTCCTCGCGGTACTCCTCGCGGAGTTCGGCCTCGCGCTCTGCGCGCTCGTCGGGGTCGTCGATCTCGGATAGCTTGCGGGCGTACACCGCGTTGATGGCCGCTTCGGGGCCCATGATGGCTATCTCGCCCGACGGGAGCCCGATGGTCGACTCGGGGTCGTACGCCGGCCCCGACATGGCGTAGATGCCGGCGCCGTAGGCCTTCCTGACGACGACGCACTGCTTCGGGACCGTCGCCGAGGAGGTGGCGTATATCATCTTCTTGCCCTTCTCCAGGATGGCGTCTTTCTCGACCTGCGACCCGGCCATGAAACCGGGCGTGTCCGCCAGGTAGAGGAGGGGGACGTTGAACGCGTCTGACTTCCAGATGAACTCGGCGGCCTTCTCGGCGGCGTCGGGGAAGATGGCCCCGGCGCGCTGTGCCGGCTGGTTGGCGACGATGCCGACCGGGCGACCGTCGATGCGGGCGTACGCCGTGAGTATCTCCTTCCCGTAGTCGGGTCGCAACTCGAAGTAGGACCCCTCGTCGACGATGCGGTCGATGACGTCGGTCATGTCGTAGCCGCGGTTCGGCTCCTGCGGGACGACGCTGTCGATGCCTGCAGGCGACTTCGCCGGGGGCTTCGGCTCCGACTTCGGCGGGTCCTGGTCGCTGTTGTCGGGCAGGTAGGTGACGAGCTGGGCGACGAGTTCGCGGGCGTGCTCCTCGTCCTCGGCGACGAGGTCTGCGCTCCCCGACTCGGTGGCGTGCATCTGCGGACCACCGAGGTCCTGCATCGAGATGTCCTCGCCGGTGACCATCTGGACCATCCGGGGCGAGGCGATGGCCATCGCCGACATCCCCTCGACCATGATGGTGAAGTCGGCGAACACCGGCGTGTACGCGGCGCCGGCGATGCACGGGCCGTACAGCACGCATATCTGTGGGACGCGCCCGGAGAGCATCGAGTGGTTGTAGTAGTACTTCCCGATGCCCTCCCGGTTGGCGAAGAAGCCGGTCTGCTGGTCGATGCGACCGCCGGAGGAGTCCATCAGGTACAGCACCGGCCGGCCGGTCTTCAGGGCGCGCTGTTGCATCCGGAGGAACTTCTCGACGCCCTTCGCGGCCATGCTCCCGCGCTTGACCGTCCAGTCGTTCGCCATGAAGTGGAGGTCGCGCCCCTCGAACGTCGCGCCGCCCGTGATGAGGCCGTCGGCTGGGATGCGGTCGTCGGCGTCGAACTCGGCGAACTTGCCGTCCTCGAACAGGAAGGCGTCGTCTGCGCCACCGAACCAGAGGTCGAGGCGGTCGCGGACGAAGAGTTTGCCCTCCTCCGGCAGGGTCTCCTTGTACTTCTCCGGGCCGCCCTGGAGGATGTCCTCGATCTCCTCGACCAGTCGCTCCTCGCGTTCGGTTGGTCCGAGTCCGTCTTCGGCCGCGACCCCGGGCGCGCCGCCGGCCCGTGGCTCCGGCGCGTCGTGTGTCGCCGCCGGTTCGTCGGCCTGGCCGACGTAGACGGCCACCTCGTCGCCGACGTGCTCGGCGAGCGCCGCGGCGATGGCGGAGGCCTCCTCGTCGGAGGCGCCCTCGCTGATGCGCACTTTCATGGTACGGCGTGCGCGGCGTTCGGTGAGAAAGGTTTCCCTTTACGGTTGGTGCAGGGATTGCCGACCGGGTCAGAGCGACGACCGGTTTCGCGCGACGGTCCGGCGGACGCGGTAGAACGTCGCGACAGCGCCGGCGACGAGGCCGACCGCGCCGACGAACACCGCCATCGTGAGACCCATCCCGAACAGGACCCCGGCGAGTTCCCCGCCCTGCGGGAAGAGGTACGGGACGGTCGCCGTCAGCGAGAGTATCGCCAACTCGGCCAGGAGCCAGCGAACCACCCACGGATAGCGGTTCCGTAGCTGTATCACCGTCCCCCTGTCCAGGGAGAAGTCGATGCTCGGACGTTCGGCCGTTCCGGCACGTCCTCGGTAGCTCTCGGTCATCGTCCATCGCGCGATTGGACCGCGACGGAAAAGGGAGTGGTGCCTATTCTGGCGTCCTGAAGCTCGACGGGGACGAAAACGGCGACAGAGTACACCAGTTCGGGACGGCACTCGTCGACGCGCGACGGCCGGTCGGAAGAGTCGACGCGTCGGGCGTCACGCCGGCCGATGTGGAAGCGCCGGCGCACCGGGCCGTCGTCGGGCGCGTTCTCACGCAGTGAAACTGCCCCCGAACGCCCACGTTTTTTCCCTCCGTGCCCCGTCGGACCCCACGTGGCGAACGAGTGGGACGCAGACACGCTGTTCGACGTGTTCGAGCGCGCGGACGCCAGACGGATACTCGCGCTGACGTCGGTCGAGGCGATGTCGGCCAAGGAACTCGCAGAGCGCTGTGACGCCTCGGAGGCGACCATCTACCGGCGCATCGACGTCCTCCAGGACCACGACCTCGTCGTCGAACGGGAGCGCGTCGACGACGACGGCAACCACTTCCGGACCTACGAGACGAACCTCGACGAGGTCCGGTTCCGGTTGCGAGACGGCGGGTTCGACATCGACGTGACGTACCGCCGAGACCTAGTCGACGACGTCTGACGGGGTCTGGCCACGACACGGACCGGAGACGTACGACGTATCTTGTCGGCTGGAACGTATATCGGCGTCCGGCCGGAACGTATCGGACGACCGATGACCGACGACGATGCTCCCGCCGACGCACGGAACGACGAGCACCCCGACCGACCGTGGGAGGGGTACGACGAACTGGCGGACAGACGGCCGTCGTCGGGTGGTCGCTCTGCAGACGCCGACGGCGATGGGGACACGCCCGACGACGGCCGTGGCGGGACGGACGACTGGGCCTCGCCCTGGGGGGACAACCCCCTCCAGCGCCACTACTCGTGGCCGGCGACCCGGGAGCACGTCCCGTCACTCGACGGGAGCCGCGTACTCGACGCCGGTTGTGGCGTCGGTGCACACGTCGACTGGTTGCTCGACCGGGGTGCCAGCGTCGTCGGCGTCGACGCCAGCAAACGGGCGGTCGAACGGGTGCGCGAGCGCTTCGGCGACCGGGCGACGTTCGAGCAGACCGACCTCTCCGGGTCCCTCCCGTTCGAGGACGGGTCGTTCGACGTCGTTCTGTCTCATCTCGTCCTCGACCACGTCGCCGACCTCACACGAGCGTTCGAGTCGTTCCACCGGGTCCTCGTCGATGGTGGCGTCCTCGTCTTCACCGTCGTCCACCCGTTCCAGTTGTTCAGCGCGTACGACGAGGTGGACCGGTACTACGAGCCGACGCCCGTCGAACTCGGCTGGGATGCGCCCGTGACGACGTTCCACCGCCCACTCTCGGCCGTGCTGACGCCCCTCGCAGGCGCCGGGTTCAGACTCGACCGGTTCGCGGAACCCGAACCGCCCGCGTCGTACCTCCCGCTGGCGAACGACGACTGGGAGGTCCAGAGACGACCACAGATATGCGTGGTTCGGGCGACGGCCGAGTGAGCCGGTTTCGGGTTTCGAGGGCGGTCGCTCAGTCCAGCGCCGCTTCGAGGCGTTCGACGTACTCGGTACTGCCGACGTGGAGGGGGACGCGCTGGTGGAGCTCGGTCGGTTCGACGTCGAGGAGCGACCGGGTCCCGTCGGAGGATGCGCCGCCCGCCGTCTCGACGACGTAGCCGATCGGGATGCCCTCGAACTGGAGGCGGAGTTTCCCGTCGGGTGCGGATTCGAGCGCGGGGTACGCGAAGATGCCGCCGTAGGTGACGATCTGGTTCACGTCGGCTATCATCGCGCCGCCGTACCGCAGTTTCAGTTCGTCCTCGACCTCGTCGACGTAGTCGGCGAAGTCGTCCGGCCAGTCGGGGACGCGACCGCCGAACCCGTACACGACGGGGTCGTCGGGGATGGACACGTCGCGCTCGACGACGCCACGGTCCTCGCTGGTGAGTTCGTACTCGACGACGGTGTCGTCGTAGGCGACGAGCAGCGTCGTGATGGGGCCGTAGAGGACGTAGCCGGCGGCGACGAGGTCCGTGCCGGCGGCGGGCAGTTCGGCGTCGTACACGCCGAAGATGGTTCCCATCGCGTTGTTGGACTTGAGGTTCGACGACCCGTCGAGGGGGTCGACGGCGACGGCGACGCCCTCGCCGCAGTCGACGACCGCCGGGCGCTCCTCGCTGGCGTACTGGCCGACGCCGTCGATGCTCGCCAGGCGGTCTTCCAGCAGTTCGTCGGCCCACACGTCGGCCTCGGCCTGCGCCTCGCCGCTGGGGTTCTCCTCGTCGACCATGCCACGTCGGCCGACGAGTCCGCGGCGAATCTCGGGAGCGCTCCGACAGATGGCGTCGACGATCTCGTCGACCACCTCCGCGTGGGGTTCGGCCGCCTTCATCGGTCGAGGGCTTCCTCGGCGGAGGCCCCCTCGTAGATGACGGCTTCGAGGGCGTCGAGTATCTCGCGGGGGTTCTCGCGCTGCCAGACGTTCCGTCCGACGGCGAGGCCCTTCCCGCCCGCCGCCATGCAGCCCTCGACCTGCTTGAGGAAGGCGTAGTCGTCGGTCTTCGACCCGCCGGACATGACGACCTTGACCTTGCCCGCGGCGTCGACGGCCCACTCCATGTCCTCGGGCGAACCGGGGTACTTGACCTTCGCGACGTCAGCACCGAGTTCGAGCGCCTGCCGGGTGGCGTAAGCGATGGTCTCGGGGGCACGGTCGTTCTTGAGGCCCTGGCCGCGCGGGTAGGACCACATGACCATCGGCACGTCGTACTCGCGGGCGTCCTCCTGGGCCTCGCGGAACTCCTCGGCCATCTCGATCTCGTGGTTCGACCCGCCGTAGAGGGTGAACCCGAGCGCGTCGGCACCGACCTCCTCGACGGCGTACTCGACCGAGCAGTTGACCGCCGAGTCGGGTTCGCCCATCCAGAGGTTCGACGTGCCGTTGAGTTTCATGAGGAGGTTCACGTCGTCCTCGTAGGACGGGTAGTACGCCTCCGCGACGCCCTTCTGGACCGCCATCGCGGTCACGGCGTCGTGCGTCGCCACGTCGAACACCGTCGACGGGTCGATGGTCTCCGGGACTGGTTCGAAGTCGACTGGACCGTGTTCGAGGCCGTGGTCCATCGCCAGAATCAGTACCTTTCCGTCTCGCACGATGGGAGAGTCGTCGATGGGTCGCATTCGGTTGGAAGTTCCGCCAACCGCGTATAAAAATATGGTGTTCGTAACGGTGTTCGGTGATACGGCCTCACGCGAGGACTCGGGCCCGCTACCGCGTTCTCGACTCGTTTTTCACATCCGAGAATCGCACTACTTTCGTAGTAAATGTTTCGCCGGGGCTCGGCGCTGGAACGCGGCCAGAGCAGACGGGACCCGTGGTCAGGACTCGCCGGGTGACGCTGCTAGCCGTCGAGACACAGGGCGGACGGTTACGGGTCGGTCATCGCGTCGCGTGCCGCGAAGCGCCAGGTCCGGGCCTGCATCACGTCCACGTCCAGGGCGTCCGCGAGCGAAGACGCGTCGACGACGGCCAGCTGGCGAACCGAGTTGATGCCGGCCTCCATCAGCTGCTCCGCGACGTAGCCGTCGACTACCGTCTCGACGGGCGTCGGGCGGTCCCGGTCGGCCCAGACGTCGACCGCCTCGCGCTCGACCGGGTCGAACTCCTCCACGCCGAGTTCCTCCCAGTCGCTCGTGCTCGCGGCGACCCAGTCGCGTTCGTCCTCGTGCAGCCCGTTCATCTTCTCCGCGCGCTCGTCCAGCCCGTCGCCCATGGCCGACGACCACGACAGCGAGTACTGCCGCCTGAGGTCCGTCGCGAGGTCGGGTTCGACGCCCGCCTCGACGAGGTCCGTGTAGGTCACCCGCTTCTCGGTGATGTCCCTCGCCGACACCTCTGCGTCCGTCAACTGTGCGGCCGCGACCGGTGTGACGCCGTCGAGTGTCGCCAGCGTCTCCGCGTCTGCGACCAGCTTCTCGCCGCCATCCTCCGTACCCATCCGTTCGAGTCGTCAATTACCATACTCGCTCTTGAATCTTGTCGTGGGGGACGGTCCCCGACCGCGTCGAACGGACGCCACCCGCGACGACCGGACCGCGGAACGTCTATAGGGTGGAAGGCAATAGAGGGCGACATGACACGGGTGATCCACACTGGCGACACCCACCTCGGGTATCGCCAGTACCACTCGCCGGACCGCAGGGCGGACTTCCTCCGGGCGTTCCGGCGCGTCGTCACGGACGCCATCGAGGACGACGTCGACGCCGTCGTCCACGCAGGCGACCTGTTCCACGACCGACGCCCGGGCCTGCAGGACCTCCAGGGGACGGTCGCGGCCCTCGACGACCTCGCCGACGCGGGGATACCCTTCCTCGCCGTCGTCGGCAACCACGAGGGGAAGCGAGACGGCCAGTGGCTCGACCTGTTCGAGGACCTCGGACTCGCGACCAGACTCGGGCGCGACCCACACGTTATCGGCGACACCGCTTTCTACGGCCTCGACTTCGTGCCCCGCTCTCGCCGCGAGGACCTCGACTACGAGTTCGCGGCCCACGACGCCGAGTACGCGCTGCTCGTCAGTCACGGCCTGTTCGAACCGTTCGCCCACGCGGACTGGGACACCGAACGCCTCCTCGCCGAGGCGACGGTCGACTTCGACGCGATGCTCGTCGGCGACAACCACGCACCCGGCGTGGAACAGGTCGACGGAACCTGGGTCACCTACTGCGGGTCGACCGAGCGCGTGAGCGCCAGCGAGCGGGACGACCGCGGCTACAACATCGTCACCACCGACGACGAGGTCGCCATCAGTCGCCGGGGCATCCCCGACACGCGGCCGTTCCGCTTCGTCGACGTCGACCTCGCGCCAGACGAGGGCGTCGAACGCGTGCGAGAGGCGGTGCGCGAACACGACTGCGAGGACGCCGTCGTGGTCGTCACCGTCACCGGCGACGGTGAACCGGTCTCGCCGGCACCCGTCGAGGAACTGGCCATCGACCGCGGCGCACTCGTCGCCCGGGTCAACGACCGCCGGGAGTTCGACGAGGACCGCGAGGTCGAGGTGTCGTTCGCCGACCCAGACGAGGCGGTCCGCGAGCGCGTCCGGGAACTCGGCCTGAGCAGGGCCGCCCGGGACGTGGACGAGACCGTCCGGGCGTCGAAGGTCGCCGACTCGAACGTCCGCGACTCGGTGAAAGAGCGGGTCGACGCCCTCATCGACGAGGACGACCTCGACGCCTTCGAGGGCGTGGACGGGGCTCTCGCCGACGAGGACCCCGTCGAATCCGACGGGACCGGCGCTGCCTCCGCCGACGGCGGTGACGCAGCAGGGTCGGACGCCGCGGGGTCAGACGCCGCGGACCGGGACGAGGTGGCACCGGAGGACGAACCGTCCGAAGACGAACCGACCGACGGAACGGACTCGCAGTCGTCCATGGAGGAGTTCCTGTGAGGGTCGACCGCGTCCGTCTCTCGAACTTCAAGTGCTACGGCGACGCCGACCTGCGCCTGGACCGGGGCGTCACGGTCGTCCACGGCGTCAACGGGAGTGGAAAGTCCAGCCTGCTCGAAGCATGCTTCTTCGCGCTCTACGGGTCGGCGGCCGTCCCCGGGACGCGCGAGGACGTCATCCGAACGGGCGAGGAGGACTGTGCGGTCGAACTCTGGTTCACCCACGACGGGGTCGACTACCACCTCGAACGGAGCCTGAAGGACTACGGCGACCGGGTTTCCCACGACTGCCTGCTCGAGGGCGGCGACGCCTCGTGGGAAGGCCCCAGCGCCGTCGACACGGCCGTCACCGACCTCCTGCGGATGGACGCCGACGCGTTCGTCAACTGCGCGTACGTCCGCCAGGGGGAGGTGAACAAGCTCATCCACGCCACCCCCTCTGAGCGACAGGACGTCATCGACGACCTGCTCCAGCTCGGGAGACTGGAGGAGTACCGCGAGCGCGCCAGCGAGGCCAGACTCGGCGTGAGCGACGTACTGACGGACGTTCGAGGACAGCGGAAGACGCTCGTCGAACAGGTCGAGGCGAAGGAGGACAAGGGCCTCCACGACAGCCTCAACGACCTCGAGACGGAACTCGAGGAGACCCGGAGCGATATCGCGCGCCTGGAGGAGAACCTCGACGAGGCGGAGACGACGAGGGACGAGGCGCAGGCGGTGCTCGACGACCAGGAGGAAAAGCGCGAGACGCTCGAATCAGTCGCCGCGGACGTCGAGGAACTCCAGACGGACATCGCCGAGACCGAACGCGAGCGCGAGGAACTGAAGTCGAAGCTACGCGACCGGACGGACGAACTCGACGCCCTGTGCGAGGAGCGCGACGACCTGCTCGCCGAGGCCGACCTGCCCGACGCGACCGACCTGCCGGACGACGTGGACGCGGACGACGACGAGGCGCTGGTCGACTATCGCCTGTCGGAACTCGAATCGCGGTCGGAGGCGCTCCAGGAGCGGATCAACGAGTTGTCCGTCGACATCGGCTCGAAGACCGACGAGGCCGAGCGCCTGGCCGAGCGCGCCGCCGACCTCGAATCCGAGGCCGACGAGAGGCGCGAATCGGCCGCCGACCTCGAATCCGAGGCCGACGAGGCCGCGGACGAACTCGCCGAACTCGAAGCGAAGCTGGACGGCTTCGACGACCGCATCGAAGCACACCGGGAGGCGTTCGAGGACGCACCCATCGCGTTCGGCGACGCCGAGACGCACCTCGAAGACCTGCGAGAGGACCGCGAGGAGCGACGCGAGACCGCTAGCGAGCGCCGGACCGAGGTCGAGACACTCCGGAACCGCATCGAGGAGGCCGAGGAACTGCTCGACCAGGGCAAGTGTCCGGAGTGCGGGCAGACGGTCGACGGGTCACCCCACGTCGACTCGCTGGAGGAGGACCGGGCCGAACTGGAGTCGCGGGAGTCAGACCTCGCCGACGTCGAGGCCGAACTCGAGGACCTCGACGAACGCATCGACCGCGCCGAGGACCTCCGCGAGGCCGAGCGGGCGGTCGAGAATCTGGAGGAGAACCGGCGGAACATCGAGCAACTGCGCGAGGAGAAGGCGGCAAACGTCGAGGACAGACGAGCGCGTGCGGCGGACCTCCGCGAGGAGGCGGACGAACTCGACACCGAGGCGACCGAGACGCGCGAGGAGGCCGAGCGAACGCGCGAGGCGGCCGACGAACTGCGGAGCGACCTCGGCGAGGCGAACGGCGAGCAGGCCGAGGTGAAGGCCGAGGTCGAGACGCTCGAGCACCTCTCCGACCTGTTCGGCGAGATCGCGGCGACCGAGGGGACGGTCGAACGACTGCGCGACGAGCGCGAGAGCAAGGCCGAACTGAACGAGGAGCGTCGGGAGCGCCTGTCCGAGAAGCGCGAACGAAAGTCTGAACTCGAAGCCGAGGTCGACGAGGGACGCGTCGACACAGCCCGGGCCGAGAAAGAACGCGCCGAGGACTACATCGAACAGGCGACGGAGGCGCTGGAATCGCTCGAATCGGAAGAGGACGAACTCCGGGACCGTATCGGTGGCGTCCGCAAGGAGCTCTCGGAACTCGAATCGCTCAGGGCAGACCGCGACGCGCTCGACGAACGCGTCGCCGCGCTCGAATCCCTCTACGACGAGGCCCAGGACCTCCAGGAGATGTACAGCGACCTGCGTGCGGAACTGCGGCGCCGGAACGTCGAGACGCTCGAACGGATGCTCAACGAGACGTTCGAACTGGTCTACCAGAACGACTCCTACTCCCACATCGAACTCTCCGGCGACTACGAACTCACGGTCTACCAGAAGGACGGCGAGACGCTCGACCCCGAGCAGTTGTCCGGCGGCGAGCGGGCGCTGTTCAACCTGAGCCTCCGGTGTGCCATCTACCGCCTGCTCTCGGAGGGCGTCGAGGGGGCCGCACCGATGCCGCCACTCATCCTCGACGAACCGACCGTGTTCCTCGACTCGGGACACGTCACGCAGTTGCTGACGCTCGTCGAGACGATGCGCTCCGAGTACGGCGTCGAGCAGATACTGCTCGTGAGCCACGACGAAGAACTCGTCGGCGCGGCCGACTCGCTGGTCCACGTCGAGAAGAACCCGACGACGAACCGTTCGACGGTGACCCGGGGCGAGCGACCCATCGTCGGACTGGACTGAGGGCGACGCTACGCTACTCTACGCTCCACGTCGCAGTTCTCCGACCCCCTCGACGGCGAGGTCGGTCGCCTCGTAGCCGCGTTCGCCCGCGACGCGTGCCTCCTCGACCAGCCCTGCTGCGCGGAACTCGGTCAACAGGCCGAGGAGGTCGCTCTCGCAGAGGTCGTACTCGCCCAGGAGGGTTCGGACACCGACGGGGCCCCGGTCGACGAGTTCGACGAGCAGGCCGAGCGACCGGTCGTCGTGAGTCGCGCTCAGGACGCGCCTGACCCCCGGGGAGACGGCGCTGGCCGCGACGTCGAGGGGCGACGACCCGGTAGCGTCGTGCAGGGACTCGTTCGCCACGTACCGTTCGGTACCCGTCTCGGGGTCGCGGACGAGCGTCGACTCGTCCGACTCCTTGACGACGAGATAGCTGTTACCGTCGGCGTCCCGGACCGTTCGCATACGCCGACGTTCGGCCCCGACGGGTTAGTCGTTGTCGTCGGCGACGTCGTTCGAGGCATCCTCGCCCGTGGCGTCGTCGTCGGTACTCTCCTCGTCGCCGCCACCCTCATCGTCGTCGTCGTCGAACGACGAGGCGCTCGTGTCCCACGTCCGAAGCCGATAGTAGCCGTAGCCGAAGCAGACGGCGCCGGCGAGCAGGAGTCGGCCGCCCGTGGTCCAGTCCCCCCGGAAGACGACGAGCATCGCGCCGAGACTGCCGGCGAGCAGCGCCGCGTTGAACGCGAGGACGAGCACCCAGAACCGGCGCTGTAGCTCTCCAGGGACGCTCCCCTCGGCGGTGGACTGCGGGGTCCCGGAACCGGGAATCCGCACCGACGGTGCCAGTTGCTCCTCGTAGTCGGTGAGGTCGGCCTCGGGGTCGGGTTCGCCGGGTCCCTTCTCGTCCTTCAGCACGTCGTCCAGCACACAGAAACGTTGGGCCGACGTCGGGAAAAACGTTCCTCGTCGGGTCGGTGCCCCGGTGGCGTCTCAGGCGCTCTCTCGTAGCGAGAACGTTCGGGTGGCTTCCAACCACGCGAGCGGGTTCTCCGCGTCGTAGAATACGACGCTGTCGTCGGTCTCGTATGTCTCGATAGACTCGATGCCGTCGTTCTCGTCCCTGTCGGCCGTACGTCCGTTTGATTCAGTTGCGTGGTCGGACAAGCCGTTCACCTCTGGACGGTGCTAAGCCGTACCAGGGTATATGTCTTGTTGCCGTCGGCGAAATCCGCTGGTACCTCCCCGGCCGTCCGGACCACCGGGGTTCGAATCGCGGACATTTTAGTCGCTCCACACCAAGCGAGGCCAATGACCGACTCTCGGGACGCGACCCAGTCGACGCTCGCCGGATTCGACGGGAGCGCCGACACCGACGATGGCCTCGACCAGGCGGACCTCGTCGCCGAGGCGGAGGCGATTACCACGCCCGGCCTCGAGAACTCAGACATCGTCGAGAGCGACGAAGCGCTGTTTCCCGACCCGGACGGCGTCCTCGAACTCGCCGTGATGCAGGTCGACTACACCGTCGAGGGGGCCGGCGAACACGAACAGCCGGTGATGCACGTCTTCGGGCGCACCGAGGACGGGACGGCCGAACACGTCATGGTGTTCGGGTTCCAGCCGTACTTCTACGCCCCGACGGAGTCGCTCGACGAGGACGACCTCGAGTCCGAGGACGTCATCACCGGGTGGGAGGAGACCGACGAGGACGGCGACCCGTACGTGAGCATCCGGGGGGAGCACCTGACGAAGATATTCGGCCGGACGCCCCGCGACGTCGGGAACATCCGCGACCGCTTCGACCACTACGAGGCCGACGTGCTGTTCCCGAACCGGTTCCTCGTCGACAAGGGCATCAACAGCGGCATCCGGGTCCCCGACCGACGCGGCGAGAGCGGCGCGGTCCGGGTCCCCCACGAGGAGGTCGATGCTTGCGACGTCACGGCGACGCCGCGCGTGAACACGTTCGACATCGAGGTCGACGACCGGAACGGCTTCCCCGAGGACGGCGAGGAGCCGATACTCTGTCTCACCTCGCACGACTCGTACGACGACGAGTACGTCGTCTGGCTCGCCGTCGCAGACGAGTTCGACGGCGAGGCGCCCGGTGCGCTCCCCGAGTACGACCCCATCGAGGGCGACATCGACCTGCGCGTCGAGACGTTCGACGGGGCGGACGAGGAGGAGGCGGAGATGCGGATGCTCGACGCGTTCCTCGACTACGTCGACGAGACGGACCCCGACATCACGACCGGGTGGAACTTCGAGGACTTCGACGCGCCGTACCTGCTCGACCGCCTCGAGTTGCTGGACTCGTCCATGCACGACTACGACCTGGACCCCGACCGCCTCTCCCGCGTGAACGAGGTCTGGCGGTCCGGCTGGGGCGGCCCGAACGTGAAGGGGCGCGTGGTCTTCGACCTCCTGTACGCGTACAAGAGCCGGCAGTTCTCCGAACTCGACTCCTACCGACTGGACGCCGTCGGCGAGCAGGAACTCGGCGTCGGCAAGGAGCGCTACACGGGCGACATCGGCGACCTCTGGGAGGACGACCCCGGCCGCCTGCTGGAGTACAACCTCAGGGACGTCGAACTCTGCGTCGAACTCGACCGCAAGCAAGACATCGTCTCGTTCTACGACGAGGTCCGGACGTTCGTCGGGTGCAAGATAGAGGACGCGCCGACGGCGGGCGACGCCGTCGACATGTACGTCCTCCAGAAGGTCAGCGGCCGGTGGGCGCTGCCCTCGAAGGGCAAACAGGAGTCCGAGGACTACGAGGGTGGGGCGGTGTTCGACCCCATCACGGGCGTCAAGGAGATGGTGACGGTGCTCGACCTGAAGTCGCTCTACCCGATGTGCATGGTGACCATCAACGCCAGTCCCGAGACGAAGGTCGACCCCGACTCCTTCGACGGGGAGACCTACCGTGCCCCGAACGGGACCCACTTCCGGAAGGACCGGGACGGGATGATCCGGGCGATGGTCGACGAACTGCTCGAGGAACGCGAGGACAAGAAGTCCCTGCGGAACCAGTACGACCCGGGGAGCGAGGACTACGAGCGCTACGACCAGCAACAAGGAGCTGTCAAGGTTATTATGAATTCTCTCTACGGCGTGCTTGGATGGGACCGTTTCCGCCTGTACGACAAAGAGATGGGCGCGGCCGTGACCGCAACTGGGCGTGAGGTTATCGAGTTCACCGAACAGGCTGCGAACGAAATCAACTACCAAGTAGCTTATGGTGACACCGACTCGGTAATGTTGGAACTTGGACGGGAAGTCTCTCCCGAGGAGGCCATAGAGCAGTCATTCGAGATCGAGGAGCACATCAACGACTCCTACGACGAATTCGCGCACGACGAACTGAACGTCGACGTGGAGGGCGGAGAGGAACACCGCTTCCAGATCGAGTTCGAGAAGCTCTACCGCCGGTTCTTCCAGGCTGGCAAGAAGAAGCGCTACGCCGGCCACATCATCTGGAAGGAGGGCAAGCACGTCGACGACGTCGACATCACGGGCTTCGAGTACAAGCGTTCGGACATCGCCCCGATTACGAAGGAGGTCCAGCACGAGGTCATCGACAAGGTGGTCCGCGGTGCCGACGAGTCCGAGATCACGGACTACGTCCACGACGTCATCGAACGCTTCCGCGACGGGGAATACAGCTACGACGAGATAGCCATCCCGGGCGGCATCGGCAAGCGACTCGACGACTACGACACGGACACGGCCCACGTTCGCGGGGCGAAGTACGCGAACCTGCTGCTCGGGACGAACTTCGACCGCGGGTCCAAGCCGAAGCGCATCTACCTGAAGAAGGTCCACCCATCCTACTTCGAGCGCATGGAGGACGAGGAGGGCTTCGACGCCCGGACCGACCACCGGTACGGCGAGTTCAAGCGGGAACAGGACGTCATCTGCTTCGAGTACGACGACCAGATACCCGGGGAGTTCGAGGTGGACTACGACAAGATGCTGGAGAAGACGCTCCAGGGGCCCATCGAACGCGTCCTCGAAGCCCTGGGCATCTCGTGGGAAGAGGTCAAGTCGGGACAGCAACAGACCGGCCTCGGGAACTTCATGTGACCGCGCCCACGTCACCGTCGTCGAAGGGGAGGATCCGGGCCGGCCCTGATCGTCGAGGGCGTCGATACTCTGCCCGGATGGTTCTACATTCGCGAAAAATATTTACCGATACAGGAATCGAACGGAGGTAGATACGCAAGCATTATGGGGCGGACACCCCTTGGCTAGACTACTAAGAGGTAGCCAGTATGGCAAAACTCGAACTTCAAAATATTCACGCGAGCGTTGCGGGAGAGGGCGGTGAACAGATCCTCGACGGCGTCGACCTCGAGGTCGAATCGGGCGAGATTCACGCGCTGATGGGCCCGAACGGCTCCGGCAAGTCCACGACGGCGAAGATCGTCGCCGGACACCCGGCGTACGAGGTGACAGACGGACAGGTACTCCTGCACCTCGAGGACGGCGACTTCGGCGAGGACTTCGAGATTCCCGAGGACAAGCGGACCTGGGACCTGCTCGAACTGGAACCCAACGAGCGTGCGGCGCTCGGCATCTTCCTGGGCTTCCAGTACCCCGCAGAGATCGAGGGCGTCACGATGACGAACTTCCTCCGAACTGCGCTCAACGCCAAGCTAGAGGAGCGCGAGGAACTCTTCGAGGACGACGACGAGGCCGAGGAGGAAGCGGAGGAGGCGGGCTACGACACCTCCCCGATGGAGGGTCCCGCCGACGAGGGCGAGATCGGCGTCGCCGAGTTCCAGCAACTCCTCCAGGCGAAGATGGAGCAACTCGACATGGACGAGAAGTTCGCACAGCGCTACCTGAACGCTGGCTTCTCCGGCGGTGAGAAGAAACAGAACGAGGTCCTCCAGGCCGCCATCCTCGAACCGTCCATCGCGGTGCTCGACGAGATCGACTCCGGGCTGGACATCGACCGCCTGCAGGACGTCTCCAAGGGCATCAACGCCCTCCGCGACGAGCAGGGAACGGGCATCCTGCAGATCACGCACTACCAGCGCATCCTCGACTACGTCGAACCCGACAGGGTCCACATCATGCTCGACGGCCGCGTCGTCAAGAGCGGTGGTCCCGAACTCGCAGAACAGCTCGAGGACGAGGGCTACGACTGGGTTCGCGACGAGGTCTACGGCACCGCGTAACCACCCAACAGACACGACACCACACAAATCATGAGTTCAGATCAAGACCACCTCAAAGAGACCGACACCGAGGCTCGCTTCGAGTTCAAGAAGGAACAGTCGTCGGCGTTCCAGACCGAGAAGGGCCTCACCGAGGAGACCATCCGTCTCATCTCGGAAGACAAGGACGAACCCGAGTGGATGCTGGAGCGGCGTCTTCGGGCGCTGAAGCAGTTCCAGCAGATGCCGATGCCGACCGACTGGCCCGGCCAGCCGGACCTGTCCGAGGTCGACGTCGACGAGATCGTCCCGTACATCCGCCCGGACATCGACACCCGCGGGGGTGCCGACGACTGGGACGACCTCCCGGAAGAGATCCAGGACACGTTCGAGAAACTGGGCATCCCGGAGGCAGAGCGCAAGGCGCTCTCGGGCGTCGGCGCGCAGTACGAGTCCGAGATCGTCTACCAGAACATGCAGGAGCAGTGGGAGGAGAAGGGCGTCATCTTCTGTGACATGGACAAGGCCGTCCAGGAGCACGAAGAGATCGTCAAGGAGCACTTCATGACGAAGTGCGTCCCCCCGAGCGACAACAAGTTCGCCGCACTCCACGGCGCGGTCTGGTCCGGCGGGTCGTTCGTCTACGTCCCCGAGAACACGACCGTCAACATGCCGGTGCAGGCGTACTTCCGCATGAACTCCGAGGGGATGGGCCAGTTCGAGCACACGCTCATCATCGCCGAGGAGAACTCCGAAGTCCACTACATCGAGGGCTGTTCCGCGCCGAAGTACTCGGCGTTCAACCTCCACAGCGGGGGCGTCGAGGTCTTCGTCAAGGAGGGCGCACACGTCCAGTACTCGACCGTCCAGAACTGGTCGAAGAACACGTACAACCTCAACACCAAGCGCGCCATCGTCGAGGCAGACGGGACGATGGAGTGGGTGTCCGGTTCCATGGGGTCGAAGGCGACGATGCTGTACCCCGCTTCCATCCTCAAGGGCCGCGGCGCGACGGACAACCACATCACCATCGCGTTCGCCGGCGAGGGCCAGAACATCGACACCGGAGCGAAGGTGTACCACAACGCACCGAACACGAAGTCGACCATCGAGTCCAAGTCCATCTCGAAGGACGGCGGCCGCACCAACTACCGCGGCCTCGTCCACATCTCCGACGGCGCCGAGAACTCCTCGACGTCCGTCGAGTGTGACGCGCTGATGTTCGACAACGAGTCCACCTCCGACACCATGCCGTACATGGAGATCCAGGAGTCGAAGGTCGACGTCGCCCACGAGGCGACCGTCGGGAAGATCGGCGACGAGGACGTCTTCTACCTCCAGTCCCGCGGACTGGACGACGACGACGCCAAGCAGATGATCGTCGCCGGCTTCATCGAACCCATCACGGAGGAACTGCCCATCGAGTACGCGGTCGAACTCAACCGCCTCATCGAACTGGAGATGGAGGGGAGCCTCGGGTAATCATGAGCACACAGGTACACGCCAACCTCACACGCGACCAGGTAGAGCAGATATCCGAGGGGCTCGGCGAACCCGAGTGGCTGCTGGAGACCCGACTGTCCGCGCTCGACGCGCTGTCGACCCTCGACATGCCGAGCGTCATCCGCACACCGGGGCGCAACTGGACGAACCTCGACAACCTGGACTTCGAGGCGTTCGTCGACCCGCTGAACGCCGCACAGGACAAAGAGCGCGTCAGCGCCGAGGGCGCCGAGGTCCTCGAGTGGACCGAGGCGCTCGCCGAGCACGGCGACCTCGTCGAGGAGCACTTCGGTAGCGTCGTCGACCCCGAGGAGAACTACCTCACGGCGCTCTCGACGGCGCTCTTCACCGACGGAACGGTCGTCTACGTCCCCGAGGGCGTCGACGCCGAGGACGTGAAGATCCGGACCACGATGAACAGTCGGTCGCTGTTCAACTACACGCTCGTCGTCACGGAGCAGAACGCCACCGTCACGATGGTCGAACGGCAGGCGACCGGTGCCGACGTGGACGGCCAGCGCTACTACAGCGGCATCGTCGAGATAGCCGCCGGGGAGAACTCCCACGTCCAGTACGGGAGCCTCCAGAACCTCGACGAGGAGACGTACAACTACACGCTCAAGCGCGGCGTTACCGACACCTACGCCACGGTCAACTGGATCGAGGGCAACATCGGGTCGCGCCTGACCAAGTCCGCCGTGGAGACGGAACTCCAGGGCGACAGCTCCGAGACCCACATCGTCGGCGCGTTCTTCGGTCACGGCGACCAGCACTTCGACGTGAACAGTCGTGTCTGGCACCGTGCCGAACACACGACCGCCGACCTCGTCACCCGCGGCGTCCTCGACGAGCACGCACGGTCCGTCTACGAGGGCGTACAGGACGTCGGCCGCGACGCCTGGGACACGAACAGTTACCAGCGCGAGAACACGCTGATGCTCTCGGACGAGTCCGAGGCCGACGCCTCGCCGAAGCTCATCATCAACAACCACGACACGGAGGCGAGTCACTCCGCGACGGTCGGACAGGTCGACGAACAGGACCTGTTCTACATGACCTCCCGTGGCGTCGACCCCAAGTCGGCGAAGGACATGCTCGTCGAGGGCTTCTTCGTCCCCGTCCTCGAAGAGGTCGCCGTCGACGAACTCCGCGACGACCTCGCCGACCTGATCCGGCAGCGACTGGCGGAGTAGGTCGCGTCCGGTACGATTCGTTCTCCCGGTCGAACCGCTCGACAGCGACTCGCCCCGCTACACGTCCGATTCGGAGCGTGCTCTCCGTCCTGCCGGCCGTCGTCGGAGTCACCGCCGCCGACGACGCGCGACCGCAACTCCGACCGTATCGCCCGAAATCGCCCCGAGAGTCAGCAAGAGTTAGGTACTCCCATCCCTGCCTATGTGACATGAGCCTGGGTCAGCGCGTCTCGACGGACCGCCAACTCGCCCGCCTGCTCCAGATCGGGGCGGTGCTGGAGGAGGTCGTCGAGTCGCGTGCGTACCACCACCTGGACTCGTTCGGCGACGACGACGAGGGGGTCGACGACGACGTCAGGGACCTGCTCGAACACGCCGCCGAGGAGTCCGAGGAGCACCGTCGACGCCTCGAGGAACTCATCCAGGAACTGGACGCCGAGACCGTCCCGTACGAGGAGATCAACGAACTGGTCGAAGCACAGTACGCCCAGAACAAGCCCGACGACTTCGACGGCCTGCTATACGACCAGCTCTGCAACGAGGAGACGGCGTACAAGTTCTACGACGACCTCATCGAGGCCATCGAAGCCAGCGACGGCGAGTTCGGCATCGACCGCGAGCGCGTCCTCTCTACCCTGCGGGACATCCGCGAGGAGGAGGCCGAGGGCGTCGAGGACGTGACCGCGATGATGGAGCGACGAGCATGACAGGAGGCAACCGATGAACACGGCAGACCAGTATCTCAAGGCGATATACCTGGTGCAACGGATGGACGACGGCCCCGCCGCGACCGGGGCACTGGCCGACATGCTGGACGTCTCTCCGGCCAGCGTCAACGAGATGGTCGGGAAGCTCGAAGACCGTGGGTTCGTCGACCACGAGAAGTACAAGGGAGCGACGCTCACCGACGAGGGCATCGCCCGTGCGGAGGACGCCCTCCAGACGTACTGCATCATCGAGCGCTTCCTCGCGAACGTGCTCGAGGTCGCCGAGTACCGCGAGGAGGCACGGGCACTGGAGGCGGTCATCGACGACACCGTCGCCGACCGACTCGACACCATCATCGACCGCCGCGACGAGTGCCCTGACTGCTTCGACGCCGAGGCCGACCAGTGCTGCTACCTCGAAGTCGGCGTCGGCGAGAGCGCGAACTGAGCCGTCCAGTTCCACTTTCACTTCGCCCGGTGAGGATTTAATTCCATCCCAGAAGCACTGAACGTATGCAGTGCCCGACGTGCGAGAAGGAACTGCGGACGGAACAGGGGATGCGCCAGCACCACGCCAAGGTCCACGGCGTCTCGTTGCCGAATCGAGAGTGTTCCGGGTGTGGGACGGCGTTCTACGACCCGAAGGCGTGTCGAACGTTCTGTGACGACTGCAATCCGAACGCCGGCGAACACAACGGTAACTGGTCCGACGCCAGGGAACGAACCAGTTGTCGCGAGTGTGGCGACGAGTTCGAGTACTATCCGTCGAACAAGGAGGGCGTCTACTGCCCGGAGTGCGTCGAGAGTGCGGACGGACTGCTCCCCGTCCAACCGATGGACGACGTTCCAGTGACGACGGCGGAGTGCACCAACTGCACCCGAGAGTTCGAGGTCTCACCGTCTCGACTCGAAGGGAAGTCTTACGGCGTGTTCTGCTCACAGTCGTGCTATGCGGCCTGGCTTTCGTCGAACGTGATCGGTGCTGACCACCATCAGTGGGAAGGGGGCGTCATCAGATACGGCCAGGACTGGTACCGAATCCGGCGTGAGGCGCTCGAACGAGACGGCTACGAGTGTCAGAACTGTGGAAACGATGCCGACGACCTCGGTCGGAATCCCGACGTTCATCATCTGGTTCGGGTTCGGGACTTCGACGACCCCTCGGACGCCCACCGCCTCGACAACGTCGTGACGCTGTGCCGTCCCTGTCATCGGCGGGTCGAATCCGGTGACGTGGCTGCTCCCGTCCCGACGGACGAAAAGTAATTTTATTGTATCGCCGTGGCCTACCCCAATTCGAAGTCCCGTGGTGTAGTGGCCAATCATATGGGCCTTTGGACGTGTCTGGACCCACTCCATTCACGGAAGCGAGCCTATGACGGCGGTTCGAATCCGCCCGGGACTACTAACTTTTCTGACACTTATACTGTTGGTATCTCGTACCCCTCGACCGGTGGGACGTCCCTTCCGTAATAGCTGTACGCCCCCGTCTGCGCTCCTCTACCGCCGGTACGACACCACCCAGTAGCACGTCGTTACTCGCTCCCGTAAATTTCGGGCTCGCTACCGGGAGAGTAAGCGGCACATGAGTAAATATCACGGTTTTTTATACGACCACATGGACCCGGAGATAGACCGGCGAACGCTACTCAGAGGGACTGGACTCGCAGCGCTGGCCGGACTGGCAGGCTGTCTCGGCGGCGGCGGTGATGGGGGCGGAGGGAACGGCGGCGAGGACACCCGCCTCTCCTGGCACGCCGGCGGGACCGGTGGGACCTACTTCCCGCTCTCGAACGAGTTCAAGCAGATCGTCGAGGCGAACTCCGAGTACAAGCTACAGGTGCAGTCGACGGGTGCGTCCGTCGAGAACGTCGGGTCGCTCGGCAACGGGAGTGCCGACTTCGCGCTCATCCAGAACGACGTCGCCTACTTCGCGAAGAACGGAGAGGGTATCGACGCGTTCAGGGGGAATCCCGTCGAGACGCTGCGCGGCGTGGCGACGCTGTACCCCGAGACCATCACCATCGTCACCCTCGCCGACACCGGAATCTCCCGGCCGTCGGACCTCCAGGGGGCGACGATAAACACCGGTGACCTCGGGTCGGGGACGCAGGTCAACGCGAACCAGATACTGAACGTCCTCGGCATCGAAGACTACGACGAGCAGAACGCGGGGTTCGCCACGGCGGCCGACCAGTTGCGAAACGGCGACATCGACGCGGCGTTCGTCGTCGGCGGGTGGCCGGTCGGTGCCATCTCGGACCTCGCGGCCTCGAACGACATCGAGATCGTAGAGATAACCGGAGAGAACCGCCAGGCGGTCCTCGACGCACGACCGTTCTACGCCAGTGACACCATCCCGGGTGGGACCTACAGCGGCATCTCGGAGCCACGCGACACGGTGTCGGTGAAGGCGATGATAGCGACCCGTGCCGACCTCTCGGCGTCGACCGTCGAGGGGGTCACGGCGGCCATCTTCGACAACCTGGACGCCCTGACTATCAAGACGAACTTCATAACCAGAGACACCGCCCAGGAGGGCATGTCGATCGACCTCCACGAGGGCGCCGCCGCGTACTTCGGCTGAACCGATGGGCCGGCGTCTCACGGTCCTCATGGCGCTGGTCGTTTGCACCGCGGGGTTCGCGGTGGGGTCGCCAGCAGAGCGCGTCCTCGTCGTCGCGGACGCCGACACCGGCGACCGACTCCTGACCGTGCCCGTCGACGAGGGGACGGCGGTAACGCTCGCGTACACGCACAGCGTCGAGAAAACGCCCGTCGAGGACCGCTACGTGGTGAACGGGACCAGCCTTGACAACACGCAGATGCGGTTCCAGTCGTACGGCTGGGGGCTGCCCGCCGGCGCGAACGTGAGCGAGCGCGACGGCTGGTTCGTCTTCGACCCCGACCGGTCGTACGAGTCCGTCGTCGTCCAGCCCGGTCGAATCGCCGGCCACGAACTCTGGGTCGACGGCGAGACGTACGACCTGGTCGAACTATCGTCGGCGAGCGCGATTCGTCTCTCCGTCGAACGACGTCGCGGTCCACTACCCGTCTACAGCTGACCATGTCCGTCGATTCCGCACCCAGTCCAGACGAACTGACCGAGGAAGAACGAGAGGAGCTCATCCAGGAACTGGAACGTCGACGGACGCTCACCGGCTGGACGGCCGTCGCCGTCTCGCTCGTCGCCATCGCGTTCTCGACCTACCAGATGTGGCTGGCTGCCCGGGGGTTCGACTTCGTCTTCACGCTCCCGCTGGTCGGCGAGGTGGTGCTGGCGAAGCTCCAGCAACTCCAGGTGAACGCCATCCACGTGGTCTTCGCGCTCGTCCTGGCGTTCGCAATCTATCCGCCGTCGACGGGTGGGGGCTTTCTCTCGCGTCGGTTGGCGGCGATACCGCCGGCGGTCCGGTCGCGCTTCGGCCCGGACTCGCCCGTCACCGGTGCGACCGACGCTCTGGCGGGGGCCGTCGGCTGGGCGGCCGGCGACCCCGAGGCGAACCGCATCACGCCGGTCGACCTCGTCCTGATGGCCGTCTCGCTGATGACGGCCATCTACTACCTGACCGAGTTCGACGAGATACTCCGGATGCGGGCGCTGGGACTCGACGCCGGGCGGACCATCGGGGAGGTGTACACCTTCCTCGCCCCCCTCGACGCGTTGCCCATCCTCGGTCAGTCGTCGCTGGCGTACCTGCTGGGCGTGGCGGCCGTCCTGCTGGTCCTCGAGGCCACGCGTCGGTCGCTCGGCTTCTACCTGATGACCATCGTCGGGTCGTTCGTCGTCTACGCGAAGTACGCCTACCTGATACCGCAGGACGCGCCCTACATCAGCGTGCTCTCGACGACGGAGGCCCGCTGGTCGACCATCATCCGCAACCTCTGGTACACCGACCAGGGCATCCTCGGCGTCCCGGTGCTCGTCTCCGTCCAGTTCATCTTCATCTTCATCCTGTTCGGGGCGTTCCTCGAAGAGTCGGGGGCTGGCAAGTGGTTCATCGACCTCGCCTACACGGTGACTGGCAAGCGAAAGGGCGGTCCGGCCAAGGCCTCCATCCTCGCGTCGGGTTTCATGGGAACCATCTCCGGGTCGTCCATCGCGAACACGGTCACGACCGGCGCGTTCACGATTCCGCTGATGAAGCGGTCGGGATATCGGCCGTCGTTCGCCGGCGCCGTCGAGGCGTCGGCGTCCTCGGGCGGGCAGATACTCCCGCCGGTCATGGGGGCGGCCGCCTTCCTCATCGTCGAGTACACGCTCACGCCGTACGCCGACGTCATCGTCGCGGCGGCGGTGCCGGCCGTCGTCTTCTTCTTCGGCGTCTGGGTGATGGTCCACCTGGAGGCGTCGCGGGCGGGAATCGGCGGCGTCGAGGAGGTCGACCTCGTCGACATCTTCACCCACCTCAAGCGAGGGTGGTTCTACCTCGTCCCCCTCGGACTCCTGTTGTTCTACCTCATCGTCGAGCGCCTGTCGGTCGCGCGTTCGGCGTGGTTCACGGTGCTCGCCATCGCTGCCCTCATCGCCTTCGTCGCGGCCTACAACGAACAGACGCGCCTCCCACTGGTCGGCGCCATCCTCCTGCTGGCTGCGTTCCGTGGGGCCGTCGCACTGGCCAACGGTCTCCAGCCGATTCCGGCGATACTCGGGTCGGCCGGGTGGATCGTCCTGGGCGGAAGCCTCGCCATGCTTCTCGCCCGTCCCGGACTCGACGCGCCGTTGCTGGAGTACGACGACTCGGTCGACCGGTATGCGACCGACGTGGCGACCGCGCTCCATCGGCCCGAACTCGCCGAGCAGGCGCCGTTCCGGTACGCGACGTTCGTCGTCCGGTCGATGGACGGCGGTGCGCGCACCGCGACGCCCGTCGTCGTCGCCGTCGCCGCGGCGGGCATCATCCCGGGGGTCATCGCGACCACCGGCCTCGGCCCGAACCTGACCGCACTCATCCTCTCGCTCGCCGGCGGGTCGCTCGTCGTGCTGTTGCTCATCACTGCCGTCTCGTGTATCATCCTCGGGATGGGGATGCCGACGACGGTCACGTACATCATCCTCGTCTCGATGCTCGGCCCGGCGATAGAGCAGTTCGGCGTCCCCATCCTCGCCGCGCACCTGTTCATCCTCTACTTCGGCGTCATCGCAGACATCACGCCGCCGGTCGCGGTCGCTGCGTACGCGGCCTCCGGCGTGTCGAAGTCCGACCCGTTCGACACCGGCGTCGAGGCGTTCTCGCTGTCGCTGAACAAGGCCATCGTCCCCTTCGCGTTCGTCTTCTCGCCGGGCATCCTGCTGCTCCGCCCGACGGGGACCGGGAACGAGATGCGGGTCATCGGTCTCGCCGACCTCGCCGACCTGGGGTTCTTCATCCCGGAGGTCGTCGTCCCCATCGTCGGCGTGTTCGTCGGCGTCGTCGCGCTGGCGGCGACGGTCATCGGGTACCTCTTCACGGAGGTCTCGGCGGTCGAACGGGTCGCCTTCGCGGTCACGGCGCTGTTGCTGATGGCTCCGACGCTCCTGCTCGGACCGGCCTCGTCCCTCGGACTCTCGGTGGCCGGGTTCGGCATCGCGGCACGGGCCGTCGGCGGCCTCGGCTTCGTCGCCCTGGTGCTCCGCAACCGTCGCCAGGGGGAACGCGGCGGCGAGACGGAGGTGGCCGCACCCGGCTGACCGGCCTCGACGGGCGGCCGTGACTGGACAGCCCGGTGGACGGAGAACGGTCCTTTTTCGTACGCTCGTCCCGTCGGTCTACATCCAATGGGTTTCGGTAGCTACGACGAATCCGAGCAACAGGACCAGGACAGTGACATCGACGAGGACGAGGCGGTCACGGTTCACGAACACGACCACGAGGGGCAGGTCGAGTTCGACCAGGGTGGGATGTCGAACGAGGAACTCGTCGGACAGCTCCAGCAGATGAAGCGCGACGACGAGGAGTGACGCCCCGCTAGCGTCGAGCAGAGTGCGAACCGACTCGGAGACCGACTACGCGCTTTCGTAGAAGGCGTCCCGGCCGTGGTCGTCCTGCCAGGCGAACGCGAACAGCCGACGGCTCGGGAGTCGCTCCAGCTGGCGCCCGTCGGCCGCCCGCCCAGTCGCGCCGTCCCACTCGGTACCGTCGCCGCGGAAGGCGTCACCCTCGGTCGGGTCCAGCGTGAATCCGGGGTCGGCGAAGGCGTGTATGCCGTCGTCCGTCGCGAACACGACGACGTCTCGCGTCCCGACCGCGGTCTGGACCACGCCGCCCGCCGCCCGGACGCGTGGCAGGGGGAACCCGACCGCGTCGTCGCCGGAGTCGACGCCGAGGACGACCGTCTTGGGGTCGACGTCGTCGCGGTCCCACTCGCGCCCGCCGGTCCCACGGTGTGCGCCGAGGCCGAAGCCGTCGAGGTCGAAGTAGCGTTCGTACGGGTCGGCGTCGTAGTCGATCGGCTCGGGGTCGTCGCCGTCGCCGGCCGCCTCGCTCTCGCCGCCGGGCGGGTCGAGCACCCGTCCGTCCGGGGTGGCACCGCGGAACGCCGCGACGGTCGTCACCGCGGCCGGGACGACGGCGAGTTCGGTCCCCTCGCAGGGCCCGTCGATGGCGACCCCCCGACTCTGCTTCCACTCGCTCCCGGTCTCGCGGTCGTACATCACGAGGTCGTCGTCCGCGAGTTTCCCGGAGACGCCGAAGGTGAGCCTTCGCTCCCCGTCGTCGTCGCCTCCCGTCTCGACCGGGACCGTTCGTTCGTAGACGACGGCGCTGCCACAGAGGGGACACCAGGTGACCGCGACGGGGTCGCCGTCGCTGGTCGCGTTGACGATCTCGTGGTAGTGCAGGTACCGGAGGGGGTACGCCCGGGGCGTCTCGCCGTCGACCACCACGACCCGGTCCTCGTCTTCGCCATCGTACGCCGCGACGGGACCGAACGACGGGTCGTCGACGCTCGGGATGGCGTCTCGGGGGACGACTTGCCTGACGTTCATGTCCCGGTGTTGTGCCGGAGACGGGAAAAAGTGCGCCGGGCCCGTGCGCGCCGGTCGTCAGTCCGCCAGTTCGAAGTATATCCGTTCGCCGTCGCTGCCTCGCGTCTCGCGCCCGGTGACGGTCACGGCGCCGAGTTCGCCCGTCCGCTGGACGTGCGTGCCCGCACAGGCGGTCCGGTCGTAGGGGTCGTCCTCGTCGCCGATCTCGACGATACGGAGGCGCTCGATGGAGTCGGGCAGGAGGTCGATCCTGGTACGGTCGGTGTCGAGTTCGGCCTCCGCCACCTCGCGGTCCAGTTCGTACCAGCGGACGGGGCGGTCGTCGTCGACGAGTTCGTTCAGTCGGTCCTCGATGGCGTCGAGGTCGGCCGCGTCGAACCTGTCGTGGTCGCAGTCGAGGCGGGCACGGTCGTCGTACACCTGGTTCCCGGTCGTCCTGGCGTCGAACTCGTCGAGCAAGAGCGCCGAGAGGAGGTGCTGTGCGGTGTGGTACCGCATGTGTGCGCGTCGTCGGTCCCAGTCGAGTTCGCCGGTCACGGTGGCCCCCACCTCCGGCGGGGCGCCGTCGAGCGTGTGGTAGATGGTGTCCTTCTTCTGCACGTCGGTGACGGCCCACGTCGTATCACCGGAACGTAACGTCCCGGTGTCGTTCGGCTGGCCCCCGCCGGTCGGATAGAAGCACGTCCGGTCGAGGACGACCCGGTCGTCCACGACGCGTTCGACCGTCGCCTCGAATCGTCGAACGGACGAATCGTCCAGATATATCGCGGTGGTCACACGCGCAGGAATGCCCTCCGAGCATTTAAATAACGCTGTCGTAACGCCTAAGAGTCGAAGAACCGTTTGTAGGGATAACAATGACTACGGAACGTCTGATTCGGTGGGATTCTCTATGGGTGTCGAGATAAAAGAGTCACGAGTAACCGACGACGAGTTCGAGGAGATGAAAGGTTTCGTACACGACTACCTCCTCGCCAGCGTCGAGAACGAGGAGGAGGGTGGTCGCATGCGCTGGTACCCGTGGCACTCCGCGGAGTACCGCCACAACCACATCCTCAACGTCGTCGAACTCGCGACACAGATCGCACGGAAGGAGGGTGCCGACGTCGACGTCACCAGGGTCGCCGCCCTGTTCCACGACATCGCCAAACTCGACGCCGACCAGGACGTCCACGCGGAGGAGGGCGCACGGGTAGCGAGGCAGTACCTCGAGACCCGGGGCGACTTCCCGGCGTCGTTCGTCGACGAGGTGTGCCGGGCCATCGAGAACCACTCCTACCAGGACGACCTGCAGGACCTCCCCCTCGAGACGCGCTGTCTCATCGAGGCGGACATCCTCGACAAGGTCGGCGCGAACGGGACCGCACTCATGCTGCTGCGGATGGGGTACGAGGCCCGCACGCACATGGACTCGGCCGAGATGGTCGACCGGGTCCTCGAACGTGGCCGCGACGCGGTCGACCGCATCGAGAGCGACACCGCAGAGAGTATCGCACACCAGCGACTCAAGCGCGTGAAGTGGTTCCGCGAGTGGCTGGAACAGGAGGTCGCCGAGATGGAACCGGACGACGTCGACCCGGTCCTCTGAGCACGGGTCTCCTCCCGACGCGCTACACGAGTCCCAGAGTGGTGACTGCGTCCACGAGGAAGAAGACGCCGAACCCGGCGAGGACGACGGCGCTCGCGCCGGCGACGACGGGTGCGAACCGGTCGACCCGCGACCCGACCGCCACGAGCGTCGCGGGGAAACCGGCGACCCAGACGAGGATGCCGCCGAAGAAGCCGACGAGCAACGCCGGCGACCCCGCCTGGACGACGAGCGCCCCTGCCAGGGACTCGCCGACGAAGGGGACGTGCGAGAACAGGTCGATGGTGCGGTCGTCGAGCATGTGCACGCCGACGGTGAGCCAGAAGACGATCTGGTAGGGGTTCGTCAGCGCGAGGACGAACGCCTTCGTGAACCCGTTGCCGTCCTCGTCGGTGTCGACGTCGACGAACGTGGTCTCCGACCGGGCGTCCATCGCGGCCCCGTACGCGAACCAGAGCATCAGGACGCCGCCGACGGCGGCTACCACGCCCTGGACGGTCGGCATCGTCTCGACGAACGCGACGACGCCGAGCCACGCCAGCACGAAGAACGTGGCGTCGGCGGTGAACGCGCCGAGTCCGGCACGGGCACCGGCGGTCCAGCCCCGTAGCACGCTCTCCTCTGCGATGATAGCGTTCATCGGCCCCGGCGGCGAGGCGAGCGCGAATCCGAAGACGAGACCGGCCAGGAGAGAGACGACGGGTGGAGCCATCGAGGGCCGTACGAGAGACGACTACAAAAGTCGTGTGAAGACGGTCGCTACAGGACCCCGAGGGCGACGTCTGTCACCGTGGCCACGACCTCCTCCCAGATGGAGATGCCGGTCAGGAGCTTCAGGAAGACGTCCGCCCCGAAGAACCCGAACAGGGAGGCTGAGACGAGGTGGGCGGTCCGCGCGTTCAACCGGTGGGAGAACCGGTCGAAGAAGTACGCGTTCAGCAGGCTCACGGGCACGATGGCGAGCATCTCGCCGACCCAGATCGCCGGCCTGGTGCCGTGGTCGAGTGCGAGGGCGATGGTGATGGTCTGGGTCTTGTCCCCGACCTCGCCGAGGGCCATCAGCCCGAAGATGGGAACCCACGCGCCGACGCCCGTCGGGACGTCCCGGCCGAAGAGGGTCGAGGTGTCGCCGATGGACCCGATGGACGAGAGGACGCCACCGTCGGTCTCGACGCCGTCCTCGCTCGTGGCGGCGCCGAAGGTGGAGTCCTCCGGCATGGAGTGGAGGAGCGCCGCGCCGAACCCGAGGAAGAGGACCCCCGTGGCGACGTCCAGGTACGTCTCGGGGAGCACGGCGGCGAGTGCGCCACCGAGGAGTATCTCCAGGGCGGTCCAGCCGGCGAAGGCGGTCGCCGCCGCCGAGACGACGACCAGCGGGTGATAACGCGTCGAGAGGCCGGCGATGATGAACTGGACCTTCTCGCCGGGCAGGACGGCCAGCTGTGCGACGAAGGCGATGACGACGAGTTCGGTGAACCCAGTCACGCGTCCGGTAGTTCCTCCGCGTGGTCGTCCTCACGTTCGACGCGACGGACGCGGATGGAGTCCGCGACGTCCTCGGGGAGGCTCTGTCTGTGGCCGTCGACGGCCACCGTGACCATCCCGAAGGGGGCGACGTCGACGACGCGGACGATGGTGCCCGGCGTGATGCCGGCCTCCTTCAGGTACCGCAGTTCCGCCTCGTCGCGGTCGCTGACGCGGGATATCTCCACGTTCGTCCCGATATCGTGGGCCGACAGGCGCGTGTACTCGGCGTCGTCGGGCGGGGAGAGGTCCGCGCTCGGGATAGGGTCGCCGTGGGGGTCGACGGTCGGGTTCCCGAGGGCTTCGGCGACGCGACGTTCGAACTCCTCGGAGATGTGATGTTCGAGCACGTCGGCCTCCTCGTGGACCTCCGACCAGTCGTAGTCGAGGTGCTCCGTGAGGTAGGATTCGAGGAGCCGATGGTGTCGCAGGACCTCGAGCGCGACGGCTTCGCCCTCTGCGGTGAGTTCGACGCCCTTGTACTTCTCACGGTCGACGAGGCCACGGTCGTCGAGTTTCTCCACCATGCTCGTCACCGTCGGCGGGGTGACCCCGAGGTAGTCGGCGGTCTGGGAGGTCGAGACCGGCACGCCCTCCCGTTCCTGGAGCGTGTAGATAGCCTTCAGGTAGTCCTCCATGACGTCCGAGAGCATTCGTGCTCGGTTTAGACGCTTCTAAAACAAAAGTTGTGTGTTCCGGCGGTTCGACAGACCCGGAGGCAGGTCGAGTTCGGCCCCGTGGTCGAGCACCGCCCGGTGCGACCGGTCGTCTAGACGCCCTTGCCCATCAGGTGACTGCGGAGGACGTCGTCTTCCTTGTTGCCGGTGCCGGTGTTGACCAGGACGACGGTGTCGTCCGCGCCGAGTTCGCCGCACTGGGAGAGTTCCCACGCACCGGCCGCCGAGGCGGCACACGTCGGAGCCATCTCGATTCCCTCGTGCTGTGCGACGGTGATGGCCGCGTCGAGGATGTCCGGGTCGTCGCTGGCGACCGCGCCGCCGCCGGACTCCCGGAGCACGTCGAGTATCCACGGACTCGCGCCGGGGTCGGGAATCTCGATGCCGCCGCAGATGGTGTCGGGGTGCTGCCACGGTTCGTGCCGGTCCCGACCGTCATCGAAGGCGGCGACGATGGGCGCACACCCCGTCGCCTGGGCGGCGTAGAACCCGGGGACGTCCGCGGTCAGACCGAGGGTCTCGAACTCCTCGGCGGCCTTGTGCATCCCGACGAGGCCGACGCCGCCGCCAGTCGGGTAGACGACGGCGTCGGGCGTCTCCCAGTCGAGTTGTTCGACCAGTTCGTAGTACATCGTCTTCTTCCCCTCGTGCCGGTAGGGCGTCTCGAAGGTGGCGACGGAGTACCAGTGCTCGTTCTCGGGGTCGGCCATGGCCTCGGCGAACGCCTCGCCGGCCTCGCCGATGCGTCCGCCGACGACGGTCATGTCGCCGCCGTGGACGTTCACCATCGCCTTGTTCGTGAACCCTGCACGGGCGGGGAGGAAGACGTGCGAGTCCAGTCCGGCGCGTGCCGCGTAGGCAGCAGCGGCCTGTCCGGCGTTGCCGGCCGAGGCGAGGGCGACGTCCGTCGCACCGTGCTGTGCGGCCGCGGTTACCGCGAGGGTCTGCCCGCGGTCCTTGAACGTGCCGGTCGGGTTCCGTCCCTCGTCCTTGATGTAGACCGACCCGACGCCCATCTCGTCTGCGAGTTTCGGGCACTCGACGAGTGACGTCGCGCCCTCGTCCATCGTGACGGCCGACCCCCGGTCGAACGGGAGCAGTTCCTCGTAGCGCCACATCGTGTCGAACGGCCGGTCGGCGACGGTCTCCCGGGATAGCGAGATGGCGTCGTAGTCGTACGCCGGGTCGAGGATGCCGCCGCAGTCCGGACAACGGTGCGTCGTCTCCTCGGGGTCGTAGCGTTCGCCACAGTCCACGCAGTCGAGGCCGACGAAGGCGTCGGTCGTATCCATGGCCGGGGCTTGGGTCGGGGTAGATTAAGCCCTGTCCATGTCGCCGGCGGGTGCGACCGACCCGGACGCCCCGTACCGCGACCCCGGCGGTTTTCACGGTCCTGTCCGTAGTCCGACCATGGACGACGACGACGAGGTCATCGTGGTCGGCGGCGGCCTGGCCGGACTGGTGGCCGCCCGGCGACTCGCCGACGCGGGGGCGAACGTACGACTGTTCGAGCGCGAGTCCGAGGTCGGCGGGCGCGTCCGGTCGCGCCACGAGGACGGCTACACCTTCGACCGCGGCTTCCAGGTGCTGTTCACGGCCTACCCCGCGGCCCGTCGCGAACTCGACCTCGACGCGCTCGACCTGCGCTCGTTCTCGCCGGGAGCGTGCATCTGTCGCCCCGGCCACCGCGCCATCCTCTCGGACCCGTTCCGCGACCCCGGTTCGCTGACCGAGTCACTGCTCAACCGCGACGTGACCGTCGGCGACAAACTCAGGACGTTCCGCCTGCAGCGCGCCCTCGGGCGACGCTCGACCGACGACCTGTTCTCGGGCCCGGACCGGACCATCCGTGACTACCTCGGTGCCCGTGGGTTCTCCCGGAAGTTCGTCGAGAACTTCGCCGCGCCGTTCTACGGCGGCATCACGCTTGACCGCTCGCTGTCGACCTCGAAGCGGGTGTTCGAGTACACCTTCAAGATGCTCTCCGAGGGAAAGACTGTCGTGCCGGCCGGGGGCATGGGCGCGATTCCGGCCCAGTTGCGAGACCGGGCGGAGGCGGCCGGTGCCGTCGTCGAGACGGACCGGACGGTCGAGCGCGTGGACGGCGGCGGCGCGGGCGACAGTGGCCTCCCTGGCGTCGACCTCGCTGGCGAGACGCTGACCGCCGACGCTGTGGTGGTCGCGGCCGACCCGAAGCACGCGAACGAACTCACCGGCGTCAACGCCATCCCGACGGCCGCCCGCGCCTGCGTCACGCAGTGGTACGCGCTGTCGGGCGGCACCGGGTTCGACGCCGGACGCAGGATCATGCTCAACGCCGCCGACGAGGGGCCGAACCAGGTCGTCGACCACACCGCCGTCGCCCCGGAGTACGTGCCGGACGGCGTCCGACTGCTCAGTGCGACGTACCTCGGCGAACGCGAGGACGAGTCCGACGCCGACCTCGCCTCGACGACCGTCGAGACGCTCGAATCGTGGTACCCGGAGCGCCGGTTCGACGACGTGGACCTCCGCCGGACAGACCGTATCCCGTTCGCGCAGTTCGACCAGCCACCCGGGTTCTCGGAGGCGCTTCCGGACGTCCGCGCCCCGGACGGGGCGGTGTACCTCGCCGGGGACTACACGCGCTGGTCGTCCATCCAGGGTGCGATGGAGAGCGGCCGGGACGCCGCCGAGGCGGTGCGTACCGACCTCGACTGACCTCGTGCCGTCACAGCAGTCGACGTAGCTTCGACAGCGGCGGGAACCGGAGCGTCTCTCCGGCGTCTACGTCCCGGACGACGGGGTGGACTCCCGACACGCTTCGTATCATGGGCGAGTCGAAGTCCCCGCCGCGTAGCTGGTTGACGACGACGCCGGGCGCGACGCGGGTGAACGGCGGGAGCATCACCACCTCGGCGCCCTCGTAGGTCTCCGGCCCGTACAGCAGACAGGGGTATCGTCGGCCCTCTATCTCGACGACCGGGTGGTCGTGGCCGACGACGTAGCGGTCGGCCCGTTCTTCGGGTTCCTCGTGGCCGTGACAGACGACGGTGCCGGAGTCGAGTCGGTAGGCGTCGTGGACCGGCAGGTCGACGACGCGGTCGAGTTGTCTGTCGTGGTTCCCCCGGACCAGGACGAGGTGTGCGTCCGAGTCCCCGACGTGGTCGACGACGGCGTCGAGGGACGTCCTCGCCGGGACCGGGACGGCGTCGAACCGGTGGAGGACGTCGCCCGCGAACACCACCGTCTCTGGCGTGAACCTCGTCAGCAACGCGTCGAGTCGGTCCATCGTGTCGGTTCGCTCGTTCAGCGGAAAGTCGACGTTCGAGGCGTGGACGCGCCCGAGGTGGAGGTCGGCGACGACGAGCGCGTCGTCGTCCGGGAGGTAGACCGCGCGTTCTGCGACCGAGAACTCACTCGCCGCCATCGGCGCGGACGGGATCGGAGATGCCGAGGGCCGTTCCGAGGTCGTACTCCGTCCCAGTCGCGACGAACAGCACCTCCTCCAGCACGCCGAGCAGTTCGGGGAGGACGTGGACGACGACCCAGGTGATGCCGACCAGTGCGACGACCGACAGCAGTTGCGAGATGACGCTGTGGGCGAACCAGAACGACGCGTGCGTCTCCGCCACGCCCGCCGTCTGGGCCAGCCAGAGCACCGGTCCCTGCGTGAACCAGCCCCGACCGGCCGCGACGGCGACGAAGACGTTCCTGCCGATGTTCAGCACCCAGATGACGCCGATGGCCAGCGCGAACGAGCGCACCTTGCGACGGAGTGGCGCGTCGACGGCGACGATGAGGCCGGCGAAGATGGCCATCGACCCGATGCCGGTGCAGGCGTAGACGATGTACGTCGCGAACTCGCTGAAGACGTACATGTTCTGGTAGCCGTACTCCGGACCGGTGGTGAACTCGGGCGTGTAGCCGAGGAGGTGGATGCCCCAGAGGGTCTGCCGGGCCACCTCCTCGATGAGGAACTCCCGGACGGCCGGGATGGCCTGCGTCGGGTGGTAGACGAGTCCCATGATGCCGACCGCCTTCGAGAGCAGGTGCAGGCGGTCGCGACCCTGCAGGAGGAGGTATCCGGTGTAGATGCAGGCCGGGACGGCCGCCAGCGCGAGTCCGCCCTCGACGAAACTCCTGACCTCGAACGCGAAGTGCGGGAAGACTGCGAGCCAGAACAGGCCGAACGTCGCCCACGTCGCGGCGAGGACGTACCGTGCGAGGTCCCTGTCGTAGGCGTCGAGGGCCGAACCGATGAGGAACGCCGCGACGACGACCCACGCGAGCAGGTCGGTCGCGGACATCCCGAACACCGTCGGTCCGACGACTGCCGGGAGGAGGTTCATGTCCACCCCATCGTCGTTCACCGTTAAAGTCCTGACGCCATCGTAACGAGTGGTTACCGGCGGGTAACCGGACGAGGGCGCGACGGCCGGTCAGTTCGCGTGCTCCTTCGCGGTGGTGTAGGCGTCGCGTATCTGCCTGAACGACTCCTCGGTGCCGCCGTGGTCGGGATGGACCTCCTTGACGCGTTCGCGGTAGGCCTCGCGCACCTCGTCGGTCGACGCCGTGGGCGACAGCCCGAGCGCACGGAACGCCTGGGCGATGACGTCGGGTTCGTCCTCGTCGTCGAAGCGCCAGTCGACCTCGGGCACGTCGAAGGGCAGGCGCGTCCCGAGGTGGTGGCCGTGCATCTCGTGCTCGCAGAGGACGGCGTGCGTGTCGGTGCCCTCCAACCGGAAGAAGACGTGGGCGTCGAACGTCACTGCGACGTCCCGTTCGGGCAGGTAGAACGAGACGACGTTGCCCGCGACGGGGTGGTCCTCGGCGTACGGTTCTCCGATCTGTTCGAGGTACCAGCGTATCTCGTCGCGGCGGCGGGCGTCTCCGGACAGGTCGGGGTCGACGCCCCGGCGACCCGTCGACGGCGAGGGGAAGAGGTACTCGCCGGCGACGAACGTCGTCGCCGAGAGGACGCCGAAGAGGACGCCGAGCGAGAGGCCGGCGAGCATCCACGACGGGAGCGTCCAGACCCATTCCAATCCCAGGGCGAGCACTCGTGGTTCCACGGGCGTGTTAGGGGGCCCTGGGTAAAGAAAACACTGGACGGACCCCCCGACGTTCATGTGGACTGGGGCCGTCGATTCGGGTATGACCCGCGAGACGCACGACGTGCGGTCTCGTACCGGACCCCCGCGGTCGACCGGAGGCGACGACCGGTGACCACCCACTACCTGGACCTCGAGAGGGTCCGCCTCCGGTATCGCGTCGAGGGAGACCCGGAGGCCCCACCCGTCGTGCTACTCCACGGCGGTGGCTTCGACGAGGCCGAACTCTCCTGGCGGCACGCCATCCCGGCGCTGTCCGAGAACGCGCGCGTCTACGCGCCGGACCTGCCGGGCTACGGGGCCAGCGGTCCGCCCGCGGAGACGCCGACGCTCGCGTACTACGCGGGCGTCCTCTCGCGATTCCTCGACGAAGTCGGCGTGGCGGACCCGGCTCTCGTCGGCATCTCGATGGGCGGTGGCGTCGCGCTCCGGTACGCCGTCGACGACCCCACGGGCGTCTCGCGTCTCGCGATCGTCGACAGCTACGGGCTGGGGACGAGCGTGCCGGCCAGTCGGCTGGCGTACTGGTTCACACGGGCCGACCGCCTGAACCGACTCGTCTGGCGGGCGATGGCGCGCAGTCGGCGGCTGACCGGGGCAGCAGTCGACGCCGTCACCGTCTCGCCCGGCCCGGCTCTCGTCGACGACGCCGTGGCGTCGCTGGACCGACCAAACCCCGGGGCCGCCTGGCGCGACTTCCAGCGACACGAGGTGTGTCCGTCGGGCCTCCGGACCGCGTTCGTCGACGACCTCCCCGACCTCTCGGTGCCGACCCTGCTCGTCCACGGCGAACGCGACCCGCTCGTCCCCGTCGACTGGGCGGTTCGCGCGGCGGCGTTGCTCCCGGACGCGACGCTGCGCGTGCTCTCGAACTGTGGGCACATGCCGCCGCGCGAGCGACCGGACGCGTTCAACGAGCGCGTCCGGTCGTTCCTCGAGACGGCGTGAGAGACGACTGGGATCAGCCGACGTAGCGCATCAGCCGACGTAGCGCATCAGCCGATGTAGCGCAGGTCGTCGTCGCTCGGGACGGGGGCCTGCTGTTGCTGTTCCATCTCCTGTATCTTCCCGATGACGTCCTCCATCTCGTCGGCGCGCTCCTCCAGGGACCCGTAGTCGACCTCCATGCCGAGGAGTTCCTCGAGCACCTCGAGGACGGCCCGGGCGCTCTTGGGGTCGACGAGGTAGCCCGACGTCTCGCCCATCAGGCAGGCCGCCTCGACGCCGCGACGCCGGCCGAGACCGAGCAGGAGACCCGAGACACCGACGATGCCCCCCGCCGGTTCGTCCTCACGGAACTCCACGTCGTGGTCTTCGAGCGACTCGACGAGGTCCGCGTTGGTCGCCGCGCCGAGGACGGCGTACTCGTCGATGAGTTCGCCCGTCGGGATGCCGCCGAGTGCGTACGTCTCCGTGCAGTCGAACTCCTCGGCGATGTCGAGGATGGCGCTCGCGAGGCGGTAGTGGCCCTCGTTGCTCTGTGCCTGGTGGTCGCCGGTGAGGACGAGCAGGTCACGGCCCTCGGTCTCGACCGCGTGGAACTCGAGGTGGGTCAACTCGGCGACGCCGTCGTCGCCCACCTCGACCTGCGGCGGCAGGTCGTGGGAGTAGAGACGGCGGACCAGCGTCCCCTCGTACTGGTCGAGGATGTGTTCGGCCGCGAGTTTGCCGACGTGACCGACGCCGGGCAGTCCCTCGACGAACACCGGGTCCGATAGCTCAGCAGAATCGACGGTCTCGATGTCGAGTTGCTCCATACCGGCTATTCGCGTCCGGCGCGCTTAAGAGCGCGTCGGTAGTCGCCGTAGGAGTCCTCCGGGTCGACCGGCGCCGGCGCGCTGTTGACCGCAGGCTCGCCACAGTCCGGACAGGTATCAGAAAGCGTGTACACCGGGCGTTCGTGGTGGTCGCGCCACGCCGAACACACCCGGATGTCGGACTTCATTCGTCGTCGGAGCGACGCTCGCGGTGGTACGCTCCGGTACCACCGGACTCCTCGATCGCGACCTCGGCCCGCTGTGCCGCCGATTCGAGTTCCGACTCGGCGGTCTTGTAGTTCGGTGCCTTCACCTTGATGCGGTACTCGGGGGACCCGACGTACGTCACCTCGAGTTCGACCTCGTCGGGCACCTCGCCGTTGCCCTCGGCCGCCTTGAGCGCCTCCTTCACGTCGTCGACGCCGTCCGAATTCGGACTCCGGAGGTCGACGTAGCCGGTGACGGTGACGTACGGGACCGAGACGTTCTCGCGTGCCGTCTCGACGAGGCTGTCGACCTCCTCGTCCGTGAGGTCGGCGTCTTCGAGCGCTGCCGGGCCGTGGATGGCCGCCTGCTCGAAGCCCTCGTAGAGGCTCCCGAACTCGGCGAGCAACTCGTTGGCGACGGACGCGTACTGCTCGTCGCTCACGTCTTCGCCGAACGCGAGGAGCATCCAGTTGTCGGCCTTCTGCTCGTTCTTCCACTCCTGTATCTTGTCCGAGCGCTGGTGGTCGTTGACGTCCTTGATGGAGAGGTCTATCTGCTGGGAGTCCTCGTCGACGTCCAGCACCTTACAGACGACGGTCTGGCCCTCCCGGACGTGGTCACGGACGTTCTTGATCCATCCGCTCGCGACCTCGCTGATGTGGACCAGCCCGCGCTTGTCCTCGTACTCCTTGAGGTCGACGAAGACGCCGAAGTTCTCGATCTCGTCGACGTCACCGACGACGAGTTCGCCCTTCTCGGGCCAGCCGCTGTACTTCATCGTGCTTCGACCGTCTCCACGATGTCGTGGGGGATGTCCGCCTTCCCGCCGGTGGGCGTGGCGAGCGTCGTGCCACAGACCGCACAGTTGACGACGGTCGAGGCGTTCCCGAACACGATCTGTTCGTTCTCGCAGTCGTTACACCGGACCTTGATGAATGAACCTGCCATGTGTCTCACTCCTGCAGCTCCAGTCGACCGGCACGCCAGCCCGGACGCAGGTGGGCCTTGCCGCACTCGCCACAGCGGTACTTGAGGTCGGTCTTCTTGGTCGGCTTGTCGCCACCGGGCACCTTCGAGAAGCGGCCGGCGTTACCGATGACCTTCTTCCCCTCGCGCTGTTTGCGCTGGTCCTTCTTCATGCCGGTGCTTCGTCCCGTTCGGACCTTCTCGACCTCGTGCTCCTGGTGCTCCTTGCAGTGAGGGCAGTATGTGTTGAAGCGTCTTGGCATCTGCATATATATCGACCTTACGGAGGGTTTGGAGATGGTACTTTAAAACCCGTTTGGTTCGCCACGATGCGCCGCCAGCCTCCGGTTCGCAGGGGTCAGTGCACGAACAGTTCTCGCCCCGTGACGGTCGGTCCACGCGTCCGGTCGCCGCCGACGAGTCGGCGCCGGCGGGTCACGCGTCGCCGTCTAGCTTGAACGCCTCGCCGAGTTGCTCGCGCCACTCCTCGGTCTCGGATAGCTCGTCCTCCAGTTCCTCGACCTGCTCCGAGAGCTCCGTCAACGACTCGTCGAGGCGGTTCTCGACGTCGTTCAGTCGCTTGCGTTCGGTCTTGACCGCTTCGTCGGCGTCGCGGACGAGTCTAGCCATCTTCTTCGTCCGTTCGTCCACGCGTTCGACCGTCGAGTCGAGGCGTTCGATACAGTCGTAGAACCTGTCGAGTCTGAAGTCCACCTCGTCGAGTCGTTCCGCGTGGTCCCCGCCGTCGCCCGTGGCCAGTTCGTCGCCGAGGCTGTCACGCAGTCGCTCGACGTGGTGGTCGTCGACGGCGTCGGATTCGAGGGCCGCGACCAGCGCGTCGATGACGAGGGTCGGCGAGATGGCCTCGGCGACGACGGCGGGCGATAGCGCGTCTGCGACTGCCTCGGGTGTCACCACCTGCTGGGACCCGTCCGTACCAGCAGAACCGGCGTCGTCCACCGACTCATCGGACGGACTCTCGACCGGGTCGACCATGTCGATGGTGGGTGCCTCGAACACCGGTTTCACCCGGTCGGGGTCGCTACAGTTGACGACGTACCCGGTGGTCACGCGCTCGCCCGCCTCGAGGATGTCGAAGAGTGCGAGGCCCGACCCGTCGGGATCGAGCAACCAGTCGCCGTGACCGGGGGCGTCGAGGTCCAGCGTCCCGACGGGGAAGCCGCTTCCCAGGTGTTCCTCCAGCCGTATCGCCGCCGCGTCCGCCCGCTCGGACGTGATGCGGTAGTGGACCGTCATCGCGTTGTCGCCGGGTTCGATGCCTTTCTCGACCCGGATGCCGTCCTCGGTCGCCGACTCCGTGTTGCTGAGTGACTCTGTGATACTCATTCCCGCACCTCGGTTTCGCTGTAGTTACTCCTCCACTGCTATTAATTTCACGACTTTCCAATACACAATCATTTCGTCGCTGTCATGCGATTTGCGCGTTCGCTCCTTCGACACGCTTAATTGGTCGCTGTCCGAAGCCCGACCCATGAAGCGGCTCATCATAAACGGGGATCCCGGCATCCGGAAGGACGCCATCGTCGACTACGAGGGCGAGGAGGTCCGCTGTTTCTCCGTGACGCGCAACGGGGACTGGCACGGTCCCGACCGCGTCCAGCTCTGGTGCATCGTCGGCGACGAGGACGAACGAGACGACTTCGACCGCCAGAACTACATCCCGCACCACCTCGACGTGGACCGCGTCGACGCCGAGGACGTCGACGTCATCCAGGGGAAAGGCAAGCTCTCGGTCTGAACGGCTCCTTCTCGCGGTCAGGCCGACGCGTTCGTCGACTCCCCGGGGAGCGCGCTCCGGTCGACCTCGTACACCGTCACCGACCCGAACGACCTGGCGACCGACAGGGACGGGTCGTCCGCGAAGTCGACCGCCCCGTAGTGCTGGCGCTCGTGCGGTCCGACGTAGACGTACTCGACGTCGTACTTCGCCAGCGCGTCCGCACGCGCCTCGCTGCTGCCGTCGTAGACGGCGTCGATGGCGTCCATCCGTTCCTGCCAGCCGGCGTCGGTGTGGTAGTCGGCGGCGTGTGACCAGCCGGCGACGGTCGGGAGCCCCGTCAGCGACGAGACGCCGGTGACCAGCGGCGTCGCCGGGGAGTTGAGCCCGTAGATGTGCCTCGTGGTCGGCCGTTCGAGGACGACCGGTCGGCCCTCCCTCTCGTCCAGCCACTCGATTGCGGCGTACTCGTCCGGGCGTTCCTCGGCGATCCACGCCTTGCTGTCGAGGGTGTCCGCGTTCTCATGCTCGAAGTGCGTCGTGAGGGCGAGTCCGCCGTAGATGGAGAGCGACGAGACCAGCACCACCGCGAGTCCGACCGCAACGACCCGCCGGAGCGTCGAGGTCCCGGTCGGCCGACCGGCGTCGATTCTGTCGCCGATGCTCCAGTCGGGCCACTGCCGGGCGACGACGTCGACCAGCATCACGCCGGCAGCGGTGCCCCAGAGCACCCAGACCTGCATGTAGAACTTGAAGACGGTGTTGAACCGGCCGTTACCGGCCCGTTCGGCGACGTAGACGAACTCGACCAGCGTGACCAGCCCCACGGCCGCGACGAGCAGGACCGTCTCGTAGCCGAGGCGCCGGCCGAGTCTGAGCGTCACCCACCCGGCGGCGAGGACCGGCGCGACCGTGGCGAGCACGGCGGCGTCGAGCGCGACGGCCGCGGCGGCCAGGACGGCGAAGCCGGCACCTGCGACGGCGACGAGTCGCGTCTCGTCGTCGAAGTCGGAGACGGCGGCACCGACGCCGACGAGCAGCGTCGCCCAGTAGACGCCGACGTTGCCGAGGGACTCGCCCACCGTGACCATCAGGACGCCGGCGACGCTGACGGCCAGGACGAACAGCACCGCCGCCGGGCCGCGGTCGTCGGCGTCGACCTGCGTCACCGCGAGCAACCCGACGGCCGCAACCAGTCCGACCGGGACCGGAATCCAGCCTACGACGGCGTTGGCGGCGGCGAGCAGGGCACAGACCGACAGCGGGACCGCGAATCCGAGGTCGGCGTCCACGTCGGGCGCGAGACGCGGCGCGAGGTACGCGACGGACAGCAGCAGGAACGCGCCGTGGACGAGCAGGAGTCCGGAGACCCCGCTCCGCCCGGGCAGGAACGCGACGTGCTGGCCACTCGTCGCCCCGAGGAAGAAGGGGAACGCCAGGAGCGCGCCGAGGATACCGACGGCCGCGCCCACGCCCCCAGCGGTCAGCATCCGGAGCGCCTCGCTCGCCGCCCGGTCGCCGAGGGCCGGTTCGACCCGTCGCCGGACGGCATCAGGCAACAGCGACGTGGGATGGGCGTCGGCGAACAGCACCGCGAGCGTCGTCAGCCCCGCGACCGACGGGAAACTCCAGGTGTTCACGAGCGCGAGCAGGGCCGCGAGCGAGGGCGCACACGCGAACAGGTACGCTCGCCGACGGCAGACGTCCTCGGCGGGCGTCAGCCAGTAGGCGAAACCGACCGCTGCCGCGAGCAGCAACAGCGGCGTGCTCATCATGTGGGCGTGCAGGTCGCCGTTGAGGAAGGCGAACAGGGGGAACTCGTTGATGGTGTCGGGGATGACCCGACTCGCCGTCCAGTAGTGGAAGCTGTCGGGACCCAACGCGAGTCTGTCCCACTCGTACCCGAACGCCCTGACCGCCTCCGGCCCGGGGACGTTCGGGTTCCGGTCGACCGGCGTCTTCGCGCTCGCGGGCAGGAGCCAGACGACGACCCGGGCGAGGGTCGAGAGGTTGCTGGCGACCCCGACGAAGAACACGGCCAGTCCGCCGGCGGCGACCTCCGGGAGGTCGCGCTCGGCGGCGATGGACCGGGCCAGGCCGAACGCTGCAGTCACGAGCGCGCCGTAGAACGTCGCCAGTGCGAGGTTGTAGGCGTACCGCGGTGCGACGCCGGTCAACCTGGTCAACTGCGCCGCGACGAGGTGGCCGCCGTAGTAGTACTGTACCCGGTCGCCCGACCACCAGAAGTCCTCCGGCGGCAATCGCTGGGCCCGGAGCAGCGTCTTCAACAGGCCGAAGTCGAGGAACTTCTCCCCGCCGCCGGCGTAGAGGCCTGGGTCGGCACCCCGGATGGCGACGACCAGGCCGAACCCGAGGGCGAACACGCCCAGTCCGAGTCCGACGCTGCGCCAGTCCGGTTCGAGGCCGCGGTAGAGGACCAGTCCGGAGCCGAGCGAGAGCAGCCCCATCGAGACGAGGAGCGCCGACCAGCCGAACGCCACCTGGCCGACCCAGTAGCTGGTCAGGCCGAGCACCGCCAGCGAGACGGGGAGGGCGAGCGTCCCGCCGCGGTCCGACAGCGGCGCGAACACGAACGCGGTGAACGGGGCGGCGACGACGGCCAGTCCGCCGACGCAGAGGAACCACAGCAGGACCAGCCCGTATTCCATGTTCGAGAACGGCGGTTTCGGCCGGTAAGGACTTTTCCCTTCGACGGCCGGTCGGAAGCGAATGGTTTTACTCTCCGGGGCGACCCCTTTCGAAGTGATGCAACGGTCCGTCGGCGTCGTCCTCCCCGCGTACGACCCCGTCGTCGATACCCTCGTCGACTACCTGCACGCCCTGAACGACCGACTGGACGCCCCCCAACTCCGCGTCGAACTCGACGCGCCGGACCCCGAGACGCTCGCCGTCCTCGAGGACGCACCCGGTACCGTCAACGCCGTCGACGCCCGTCGCGGCAAGGGTGCCGCCATCACCTGCGGGTTCGAAGCTCTCGACACCGACGTCCTCGCGTTCGCCGACGCGGACGGTGCGACGCCGGCCGCCTCCATCGCCGACGTCGTCGCCCCGGTCCGGGAGGGCGACGTCGACTTCGCCGTCGGGTCCCGCCGGCACCCGGAGGCCGACGTGCGCTCGCACCAGACCGTCGCCCGGCGCTACCTCGGCGACGGCTTCGCGTTCTTCGCCCGGCACCTCCTCTCGGTGGGGCTCTACGACTTCCAGTGCGGGGCGAAGGCCATCGACCGCGACGCCTGGGAGACGGTCCGGGACCACCTCTACGAACCCGGATTCGCCTGGGACATCGAACTCGTGGCGATGGCCGCGGCGTTCGACTACGAACCGCTCGAGGTTCCCGTGACCTGGGAGGACCAGCCTGAGTCCACCGTCTCGCCCGTCTCGACGACGGTCGAACTCGGCGTCTCCCTGCTCCGGTCGCGCCACCGCGCGAAGCGACTACACGGGGACCCCGTACACTCGTTCATCGCGTCCCGACGGGGCAACAGACTCGCCCTCGTCGACCGACTCGCGACGGAGGCAGATGAGTGACGACGAGGCGGTCCACGACTCCCCGAGGCCCCCGAGTGGCGACGACGAGGCGCTCCGGTCCGGGGTCGCACACCGGGCCGCAGCGCTCGCCTCCGGGTCGCGGTTCGGCCGGTTCGCCTCCGTCGGCGTCGTCGGCGCGATGTTCGACGTGACGACGGCGACGGTGCTGCGCGAACTGGGCGTCTTCCCCGAACTCGCCGTCTTCGTCGGCATCGAGGTCGCCATCCTCGTCATGTTCCTGCTCAACGACAACTGGACGTTCTCCGGCGAGGGCTCGACCGGGCTGTTCCCGACGCTCCGTCGGCTGGGCCGGTCGAACCTCGTCCGCGCCGGCGGCATCCTCGTCCAGCTCGGCACCTTCCGGTTCCTCTACCGCGTCGTCGCCCTCGAACTGACGCTCCTCGGCATCGACGGCTGGTTCGTCGTCTCGAAGGTCGGCGGCATCGGCGTCGGGATGGTCGTCAACTACGTCGCGGAGAGCCTGTTCACGTGGCAGGTCCACGAGAACTGACCGCGCTCTGTCGGCGGCTTTTTTCGGATCCTTCGCGCCGAAATCACACCCCTGCACAGTGGGAGGAACACGCATACGGCGACCCAAACACAACCCTTAACTAGCACACCGGGTTACGTGTTGGTAGCGGGATGGGATAGCCAGGAGATTCCGGCGGGCTCATAACCCGCAGATCGGTAGTTCAAATCTACCTCCCGCTACTTCTGCCGAACACAACCGACGAGTGAGACGTAGCTACCTCCCGCTACGTTCTGACGCTACCCACGCGAGGAGCGACCCGTATCGGTGGCCTCGAACGTAACCGGAGCAGGTGGCGACCGATGGTCGGTCGCCCCGTCGGAACTGCTGCCCACGTCACGGAACCGTTTTGTCGATGGTGCGACCAGTTGCGGCTATGGACGTGCAGGACCCGCGGGACCGGTACGACGACCTGCTCGAAGAACACGACGTGGGGGAGGTCGACGCCGAGACGTTCGCGGCGATGGGCGACAACGAGGCGTTCTCGATGGGGTGGGTGGCCGTCGGCGTGACGCTCGACGACGACGGGCGCGTGTTGCTCGTCTACGACGAGCAGGACGGCCAGTGGGTGGTCCCGGGCGGGACCGTCAGGCCCGGCGAGACGCTCCGCGAGGGGGTCATCAGGGAACTCCGCGAGGAGACCGGCGTCCCGGTCGACCCCGTGCGCCCGCACGCGACGGTGGAACACGAGAGACGGTTCGAGGGCCGGTCGCGCTCGTTCGTCGTCGTGCACTTCGAGACGACGCCGAGGACGACGGCCGTCGGCGACGACCTGGGAGAGGACGACGAACACATCGTCGACGCGGACTGGTTCCACGACCTGCCGACGGAGACGTTCGACCGCGAGTTCGCCGCGGCGGTCCTGCGACGGGTGCGCGAGGACTAGTCGTCCGCCGCCGTCTCCTCGGCCGGCGCGTCGACGGCGTCGACGGCGTCGCCGAGGTGGCAGGCGGCGACGTGCTCGTCGTCGACGCGTTCGAGCGCCGGCGTCTCCCGTTCGCAGACGGTCGTGAACGTCTCGCCGAGCGCGTCGGCGGCGGCGTCGAGGTCGCCGTCGAGGACGCCGTCGACCGCCGCGTCGAGGGCCGCCTCGGCCGCGTCGTCGTCGAGGCTGTCGGGGAGGTCGAACTCGTCACGGAGCGCACGCCGTCGGTCCGCTCGCGTCAGGTCCGCCGGACTGTCGGCGTCGCCGGTCCGGGCCAGTGCGAGTTCCGTGGCGCCCTCGGCGTCGACCTCGCCCTCGTCGACCTGGTAGCGGAAGTCGAGCGCGCGGCGGAACTGCTCCTGTGGGAGGTCGAGGCCGTCTGGCTGGACGACCTTCGGACAGCGCGTGTGGAACCGACAGCCGGAGGGCGGGTTCTCCGGGCTCGGGACGTCGCCGGTGAGTTCGATGCCGAGGCCGCGCTGTCTCGGGTCCGGTGTCGGGATGGACGCGAGGAGCGCCTGCGTGTAGGGGTGCTGTGGGTTCCGGAACAGTTCGCCGGTGGGTGCGACCTCGACGATCTCGCCGAGGTACATCACGGCGACCCGGTCGCACACCTCCCGGATGACGCCCATGTCGTGGCTGATGAACAGCATCGACAGGCCGAAGCGGTCCTGCAGGTCGTCCATCAGGGTGAGTATCTCGGACTGGATGGAGACGTCGAGCGCCGACACCGGTTCGTCTGCGACGACGAACTCGGGGTTGACGACGAGCGCCCGGGCGAGTGCGATGCGCTGTTTCTGCCCGCCGGAGAACTCGTGTGGGTAGCGGTCGTAGTCCTCGGCCGAGAGACCGACCCGTTCGAGCAGGTCCTCGACGACGTCGCTGCGACGCTCGGCGTCGTCCAGTCCGTGTATGACGAGCGGTTCGGCCACGCTGTCCCCGACGGTCATACGCGGGTCGAAGGAACTCGTCGGGTCCTGGAATATCATCTGTGCCTTCCGACGGAACCGCTTGAGCTGGGACGACGAGAAGCCCAGGACGTCGTTCGGGGTACGCTCGTCCGCCCCCTCGCGGCGCAACGCCCGCAGTTTCGAGAGGACCGAGTCGTCGTCTTCGTCCGGCACCTCGCCGTGATAGTACACCGACCCGTCGGTTGGTTCCTCCAGTCGGAGGAGCGAGGTGGCGGCGGTGGACTTGCCACACCCGGACTCGCCGACGAGACCGAGCGTCTCGCCCTCGTAGAGCGTGAAGTCGATGCCGTCGACGGCCTTCACCTGGCCGACCTCGCGGCGCAACAGGCCCTCGGTCACGGGGTAGTACTTCGTCAGGTTCTCGACCGTGAGGATGGGGTCGCGTCCGGCGTCGCTCATCGTGACACACCTCCGTCGGCGTAGGTGTCCTCGTCGGGAGCGCCCTCGTCGACCTGGTCACGCAGGACCGAGGCGTCGTAGCCCGCCTGGTAGTAGACGCAGGCCGCCTCGTGATCGTCGCCGACGACCGGGACGAGCGGCGGCTGGTCGCCCTCGCGACAGGCGTCGACGGCGTGTGGACACCGGTCCGCGAACCGGCAGCCGTCTGGCGGGTGTTTCGGGTCCGGGAGGGTCCCGTCGATGCCGGTTGCCCCGTCGCGTCTCCCTGGGAGACACTCCAGCAACGCCTTCGTGTACGGGTGCGACGGGTTCTCGAACACGTCGAACACGTCGCCCGTCTCCATCACCTTCCCCGCGTACATGACGACGACCCGGTCGGCCACCTCGGCGACGACGCCGAGGTCGTGCGTGATGAGCAGGATGCCCATGTCGAGTTCGTCCTGCAGGTCGCGGAGGAGTCGGAGTATCTGGGCCTGTATCGTCACGTCGAGTGCCGTCGTCGGTTCGTCGGCGACGAGCAGGTCGGGGTTTGCCGCGATGGCCATGGCGACGACGACGCGCTGTTTCTGCCCGCCGGAGAACTCGTGGGGGTAGTCGTCGAACCGCTCGCCAGCCTTCGGGATGCCGACCCTGTCGAGCAGGTCGACTGCCCGTTCGCGTGCCGTCTCCTTCGAGACGTCCTCGTGGAGGCGGATGGCCTCGGCGATCTGGCGACCGACGGTGTAGACCGGGTTGAGCGACCCCTGCGGGTTCTGGAACACGTGGCCGATGCGCGCCCCGCGTAGCTTCCGGAGGCGCTTCTTCGGGAGCACGGTCACGTCCTCGCCGTCGAACGTCACCCGGTCGGCCGTGACCGTGCCCGGGGGTTCCGGGACGAGTCGGGTGATGGATTCACTCGTCACCGTCTTGCCGGACCCGGACTCGCCGACGATACAGACTGTCTCGCCGTGGTCGACGTCGAACGAGACGCCGTCGACCGCGTGAACGGTACCGGAGTCGGTGTCGAACGTGACCTCGAGGTCACGAACTTCCAGGAGTGACATCTAGGAATCACCTCTCGGGTCGAGTACGTCGCGGAGGGCGTCACCGAGGACGCTGAACGACAGCACCGTGACGGCGAGGACGACCACGACCTCCGTGGACATCCACCAGCCGTCGGGGAGGAACTTCAGCAGGCTGGCGATGGTCTCGCCCCAGGACATCAGCATGATGTCGTTCAGGTCGAGGAACGCGATAGCCGTCTCGGCGAGGATGAGCTGTGGTATCTGGCGGGTCACGGAGGTCAGCACCGTGTTCGAGACGTTGGGCAGGACGTGCCGGAACATGACCCGCCAGTGGCCGGCACCCGCGCTTCGGGCGGCCGTCACGAAGTCCTCCTCGCGTCGCTGGAGCACCTCGGAGCGGACGAGTCGTGCCGCGCCGCCCCACGAGAGCAACCCGAACACGACGACGAGGACGAACAGGCTCCGTCCGAAGACGTGGATCGCGATCATGTAGACGATTATCGCCGGGACGGTCTGCTGGACGTCGACGTAACTCATCAGCACGTCGTCGACGACGCCGCCGACGTACCCGGCGACGGTACCGACCATCGTGGCCAGCGGGACGATGAGCATCGAGGAGATGAGTGCGACCTGGAGGGAGACGCGCATCCCGCTGAAGATGACGGGTATCATCCCGAGTCCGTACCGGGTCGACCCCAGGGGGTAGTCCCAGGTCCCGTAGCACTGCCCCGGGCCGGCCGAGGCGTAGTCGGGGCAGGACGTCGAGACGACGCCGCTTCCGACGGGGTCGAACTGGAAGAAGTCGTAGACGACGGTCTGGACGACGACGAACCCGACGAGGAAGACGCCGGCGAAGGCGGTCAGGACCACCGCAGCGGCCCGGACGTGCTCGACGCCGAAGGGGACGTCGGAGCGCGAGAGCCACAGCACCGCCCACCCGACGCCGACGATTGTACCGATGCCGGCCGCCACGCCGTAGTCGGCCACCGGAAACACCGCGAACACCGTCCCGACCAGGGAGAACGTGGCGACGAAGCCGAGTCCGACGCGGCCGAACACGCCCGCGATGTCGCCGAAGGCGTCGAGTTCGCGGTCCCGGTCGACCTTCGCGAGGAGCGACCACGTCAGCAGTGCACCGACCGAGACCAGCACGAGCAGCGTGAACAGGTCGATTCGGGCGGTCGGGACCGCCACCGTCGCGACGACGAGGTCGAACGACCCCGGCGTCGCGAACGACACCGGCGGTTTCGACGACCGCAACACGTCGACGCTCGGTCGGCCGACGAGTATCGTCCCGAACAGCCCGAAGAAGAAGAAGCACGTGAGGTAGGCCAGTGCGAACGTCGCCGCCCGGTTGTTGGTCAGTTCGTCGAGGTACTGCCGGGTCCGGTCGGCGTGTTCGTACAGCGGATAGAGGACGTAGAACCCGAACACGAGCAACGAGAGCACGAACAGCCAGTCGATGCCCCTGACGTCCCACGTGAACGGGTCCTGCAGGCCCTCCTCCAGGCCGACGTTCTCGAACAGCGGGTCGGGTGCCGCGACGAAGTAGTCGTACGCGAGTGCCGCGAGCACGACGCCGACGCAGAGCAGGAACAGCCGCGACCGGAGTCCGACCGCCCGTCCGGACGGGTCGACCGTGTTCCAGTCGACCTGTTCGAACCGGGCGCCGCCGTCTACGTCACTCGTCGCCATCGATCGGCCCCCCAACCGTAGTCGCGTGTCCCCACCATCGAACAGGCACGATACCCAGTTGCCATCTTGTTCGAACCGTCCGCCCATGCATATAAAAACCCATCAGTTGCTCAAATCGGTCCTTTACATATCGTCGCCGGTCCGTCTCACGGTTTCGACCGGCCCCGGTTCGGACGTCCCCCCACTTTATTAGCTCGGGTCCGACACCTGCAGTCGATGCAACGACTGGACCAGGGTCGCTCGAGTGGGGTGATTCCAACGTGAGCATGCGGTGGAAGTTGGCCCGCCGGGCCGCGTTCGCCCTCTTCTCCGCGTATCTCGTCGTCAGCGTCGCGTTCGGCGTCATCGCCCTCACGAACGACCCGAACGTCGGCCAGGTCGCGTACCACGCCTCGAACACGGGACAGAACATCACCGAGGCCGTCGAGTCCTACCGCGAGGCCCGGAACCTCGACGAACCGGTACAGGACCGGTACGTGAAGTGGATGGTCGGCATCTCGACCGGCGACTGGGGGCTCTCGTTCAGCACCGGACAACCCGTCCTGGACGTCATCCAGGACAGGGTGACGTACACGCTGTACTACCTGGTCCCGGCCGTCGTGCTCGCCACCTTCCTCGGCATCAGTTTCGGGTTGTTCTCGGCGTTCAGACAGCACACCTTCGAGGACCGGTTCGTAACGACGCTCGCGTACGTCGGACTGGGAATCCCCAACTTCTGGCTGGCGGCGATCCTGTTCAACGCCGTCGTCGCACAGCACTCGTTCATCGGGTTCCCGTACCCCATCGACGCGAGCCAGCTCTCGACGTTCCAGCTGACGTTCTGGCAGGGGGTCGTGCCGATGCCCGACCTGAACACGACACAGAAGTACTACCTGCTCCCGATATTCACGCTCACGACCTCGTTACTCGCGGGTCAGTTGCGCTACACCCGCGCCGAGTCCCTGGAGTACGTCGACACCGAGTTCGTGAAGATAGCCCGGGCGAAGGGCGCCGGCCCGCTGCGTGTCGCCAGGCACGTCCTCAGGAACGCCGCGATACCCCTGCTCTCGCTGTTCTTCACGGACATGCTCAGCGTGCTCGTGTTGAACATCTTCGTCATCGAGGCGGTGTTCAACATCGACGGCTTCGCCAGCCTCATGATCGGTGCAGTCAGCGCGCGCGACCTGCCACTCATCCTCGGCGTCACGATGGTCGTCGCGTTCGTCGGCATCGTGGGGAACTTCCTGCAGGACGTCGGCTACACCGTCCTCGACCCCCGCGTCGGCAGCGACGCGAACTAGACCGGACAGACGGCGGGGGTCGTCCAGTACCGATTTAGTCGTCGCCGTTTTCGTCGACGATGACGACCTCGCCGTCGACCACGTCGACGTTCACGAGGGTCTTCACGGAGTACGGCGACTCGGCTATCCTGTTCTCGCCGCCGACCTTCTTGATGACGGCGACGCAGTCGACCACGTCGGCACCTATCTCGTCCAGTGCGCCCAGCACGGCCGCGAGCGTCCCACCCGTCGACAGCACGTCGTCGAGGACGAGCACTCGGTCGCCCGCGTGGACGTCGTTGATGTACATCTCGTTCTCGGAGTAGCCGGTTTGCTGGGCGAGCGCGACCTCGCCGTCCAGTCCGTACTTGCGCTTGCGGATGACGGTCAGCGGGATGTCCGTCATCAACGAGACCGCCGTCGAGATGTGGATGCCCATCGCGGCCGGTGTGACGATCTTGTCGACGTCTTCGAGGTCGGCCTTCCGGATGATCCGGATGACGATCTCGCGCAGGAGTCGCGGGTCGAGCTGGGGGACGCCGTCGCTGATGGGGTGGACGAAGTAGTGATAGTCGTTCTTCTCGATGATCGGCGCCTCGAGCAGGGACTGCGTGAGTCTGTCCATGTCGTAGCTACGCGAAGCAGCAATAAAATGTGGCGATTGTAGGTTGCGACGCACCCGACAGCGTTCGTCTGGCTACTCGATGTCCAGTTCCGGTGGAATCTCGAGGTCGCCGAGTCGCATGTTCTGCTCGTAGTAGATGTGGATGGCCGCCGAGATGGTCAGCGTGACCGCGATGAGCATCGCCCAGGCGACGTCCGGGAGCAGGAAGAACGGGTAGACGTCCCACCACACCGCCGTACAGAGTGCGCTACTGACCGCGCCCAGCGAGAGGTAGTACTCCCGCCACGGGAGTTCGCTCCCGGGCACGATCTCGAGGTATATCGAGAGGTCGCGTGTGCGCGGCGTGGGCTGGATGAGGCCCTCGTCCGGGTCGTACTCGACGATGTTGGCGTCGGCCATCCGCGGGAGGTGGGTCTGCTGGAGCGTCGTGTAGACGCGCTTTCGCTGCTCCGAGGTCACCTCCTCGCAGGGCGAGTTGTACTCCCAGGCGGCGACCTGCGTCGCGAGGTCGCCGAGTTCGACCGGTTCGTCGCGTCGTTTGAGATACTGGAGGACGAACCGGCGTCGCTGGTTCCGAAGCACGTCGAATATCTCGCCTTTCGAGAGCCCGCCGTCCGTCATGACTCTCAGGCGTTCGTCGCTCGCGGCGGTCCTGTCAGGCATACTCACCCCGTTGCAGTGCCCGGTACTGCATCTCCCCTGGGTCGTCGCCTTCGCCGTACATTCTACCCAACCCTGTACCCGCGGCCCACATAATGTTTCGTACTCCCGAACCCGGTGTTGGCCTGTTTAAGAACAATTAAGTCCGGCTTGTCGTTTTACTCGACTAGCTATGACACCGGACCTTGCGGTCCTCCTCACCCTCGTCGGACTGCCGTTTCTGGGGGCGGCGGTAGTCCCACTCGTCTATCGCGTCCTCGGCGAGCGCACGGCGTACTTCGCTGCGGCCATCGCGCTGGTCTGTCTCGGACTGGTCGTGCGACTCTACGGCACGCACGGGGCGGTGGAGGTCGACTGGATTCCGACCCTCGACGTCGCCCTCCGGTTCTACGTCGACGGGCTCGCACTGCTCATCGCGACGCTGGCCAGCGGTGTCGGCGTCTGTATCCTCTCCTACTCCGGCGGGTACATGCACGGCGAACCGGGGCAGGCGAAGTACTACGCCACCCTGCTCGCGTTCATGGGGTCGATGCTCGGCGTCGCCCTCGCCGGCGACCTCGTCGCGCTGTTCCTGTTCTGGGAACTGACCAGCCTGACCTCGTTCGTCCTCATCGGGCACTACACGGAGGAGTCGGCCTCGCAGTACGCCGCACGGAAGTCGATGCTCATCACGGTGGCCGGCGGCCTGTTCATGCTGGTCGGGTTCGTCGTCCTGCACGCGGTCACCGCGGACGCGCTCGGACAGGCGACGTGGGCCCTCTCGGGCGAGGGGTCGATACTCGCCAACGCTGGCCTCGTCCGTGACGCGCTCGCGTCGGAGGGCCTGCTCATGGTCGTGCTGGGACTGGTCGGCGTCGGCGCGGCGGCCAAGTCCGCACAGGTCCCGCTGCACGTCTGGTTGCCGAACGCGATGGAGGCGCCGACGCCGGTGTCGGCGTTCCTGCACTCGGCGACGATGGTCAAGGCGGGTGTCTACCTCGTCGGCCGGATGCGGCCGCTGTTCGTCGGCCCCGAGATGGGCGCGCTCGCGGGGTCCTGGACGGACCTCTTCGCCGTCCTCGGCCTGCTGACGATGACGGTCACGGCCATCCTCGCCGTCGCCGCGACGGACATCAAGGAACTGCTGGCGTACTCGACGGCCTCGCACCTCGGTCTCATCGTCGCCGGCTTCGGGTTCGGCGACGCGCTCGGGGCCGAGACGGGCGCCTTCCACATCCTGAACCACGCCCTGTTCAAGGCGACGCTGTTCCTCGTCGCCGGGATAATCGCCCACGAGGCCGGGACGCGCGCCATCGACGAACTCGGAGGGTTGCGCGAGGACCTGCCGATAACGGCCGTCGTCGCGGCCGTCGCGGCGCTGGGGATGGCCGGGGTGCCGCCGTTCAACGGCTTCTACTCCAAGGAGTTCCTCTTCGAGGCGACGTACCACGCCGCCGAGACGACCGGCGGCCTCGCGTGGCTGTTCCCGGTCGTCGCCGTCTTCGGGAGCATCTTCACGTTCCTCTACTCGATCCGGTTCCTGATGCTCTTCTTCGGCGAGAAACCGGACGCACTCGGACACGTCCACTCGCCGCCCGCGGTGATGCTCGCGCCGCCGGCCGTGCTGGCGACGCTGGCCGCCGTCGTTGGCATCGGAGGTATCACGGGCACGTTCGGCGCACCCATCGAGGTCATCGACTCGTCCGTCGGCGCCGTCGTCGAGAGCGTCATGCCCGCCGGTGCCGAACACGTCGAGTTCCACTACTACCTGCCGACGTCGGCGACCCCGGCGGCCGTCATGAGCGCCATCACCATCGGCGTCGGCGCGATAACGTATCCACAGTACGGCCGACTCCACGACGGCATCCGGTCGCTACTCCGGGGGCCCGTCCGGGCCAACTGGTGGTACGACAACGCGACGGAGGGCCTGAACCCTGCCAGCACCGACGTCCGGGACCTGGTCCAGAACGGGTTGCTCCGGACGTACGCGACGTGGGTCGTCGGCGGGTTCGCCGTCCTCACGCTCGCCGGCTACAACGCGACGGGCGTCCAGCCACCGCTCCCGACCGACCCCGAGACGTACCTCCCGTTGCTGCTGACCGTCGTCGTCCTCGTCGCCGCCGTGACGGTGTTCAGCGACCTGTCGCTCCGCGTCGCGACGGCCGTCACCGGCGTCCTCGTGCTGGTCGCACTCGCCGTCTTCGGCTGGGCCGTGTTCGGCCTCGGGATGCCACCCGCGGACCTGGCGACCCAGCCACCGGTCGTGTTCGTGCTCGCGCTGGCCGCCGTCGCCGCCGTCGCCGTGACGAGCGCGCCGTCCCACATCGCCGGGGTGCTGACGCTGTCCATCCTCGGGTTCATGGTGGCCATCTTCTTCATCCTCGCGGACGCACCGGACCTCGCGCTGACGCAACTGGTCGTCGAGACGCTGGTCCTCGTCATCTTCCTGCTCGTCCTCGACAAGCTACCGGCGTTCTACGGCGGGTGGGACCGCTATCGGGTGCTCCGGGACGCCGGGCTATCGCTCGCCGTCGGTGCGGTCGTGTCAGTCACGGTGCTGGTGACGACGGCGTCGCACCCGGACGAACCGTCGACCATCGCGACTGAACTCGCCCGGGCCTCGTACTCGGAGGCCGGCGGGTCGAACATCGTCAACGTAATCTTGGTCGACTTCCGCGCTTTCGATACGATGGGAGAGATATCGGTCGTGGCGATGGCGGCGCTGTCGGTCGTCACGCTCGTCGCCCTGCGGGAACGAGGTGAGACGCGATGAGTTACGGTGACGATACGACCGTCATCGCGCGGACCGTCGCGCGGATCACGCTTCCGCTCATCCTGGTCACGGCGTTCTCGCTGCTGCTACAGGGCCACAACCTCCCGGGTGGGGGCTTCATCGCCGGCGTCCTCACCGCGGCGGCGTTCGCGCTCGTCTACATCGTCTTCGGGATGGAGTACGTCCAGGAGACGGTGTTCGGACTCGACCACGACCCCGGGGAGACCCCCGCAGGCCCCGGCGTGGTCGAGTACTACCGGTCCCTCTTCGCGGTCGGACTCGCCATCGCCGCGGGGGGCGGACTCGCCGCGATGCTGTTCGACGTGCCGTTCCTGACCCAGACGGACGACACCGTCACGCCCGACGACCTCGGCGGTGGGCCGGTGGCCGAACTCGTCTTCGGCACGCTGTTCGACATCCACTGGGCGACCGCGTTCGTGTTCGACGTCGGCGTCTACCTCGTCGTCGTCGGTGGCCTCCTGACGATTCTCGCGGTGGTGGGTAGCGAATGACCGAGTTCGTCCTCGCGGCCGTCCTCGGCCTGCTGTTCGCACTCGGGACGTTCCTCGTCCTGCGCCGGGACGTGGTCCGCGTCGTCTGGGGCGTCACCATCATCTCGCAGTCCGCGAACGTCTACCTGGTGACGATGGGTATCATGGAGGGCACGGTTCCCGTGCTCGGACCCCACGGCGAGGGGGCCGAGACGGTGACCGACCCCCTCGTGCAGGCGCTCGTCCTGACCGCCATCGTCATCGGGTTCGGGACGACGGCGTTCGCGCTCGCGCTCACGTACCGGGTGTACCAGGAGCACGGAACCATCGACATGGTCGAACTCGGAGGTGAGACCGATGGCAGTTGAACAGGTCGTCGTCGCGCCCCTGCTCGTCGCCCTCGTGACGGCCATCGCGGCGCTCGTCGCACACCGGTCCCGGCGGGTACAGGTGGTCGTCAGCGCACTCGGTGGCGTCGGCTACGCCGCGGCCGTCGCCGCCCTGGTCTGGCGCGTCAAGACCGACGCTGGCGGACCGGACGGCGTCGCCAACGTCCTCACGTACCAGCTCTCCGACTGGGCCGCACCGTTCGGCATCACGCTGGTCGCCGACGACCTCTCGGCGTTCATGCTCGCGCTGGCGGCCGTCGTCTCCGTCGGGGCGCTGGCGTTCGCCATCCTGTACCTCGACGAGACGGCCCAGCGCGTCTCGTTCCACCCGCTGTACCACTTCATGCTCGTCGGCGTCACCGGGTCGTTCCTCACCGGCGACGTGTTCAACCTGTTCGTCTGGTTCGAGGTGATGCTGATGTCGAGTTACGTCCTCGTCGTGTTCTACTCCGGCCCGGAACACACGAAGGCGGCGCTCCAGTACGTGGTGCTCAACCTCGTCGGGAGCGCGCTCATGCTGCTCGCCATCGGCGGCCTCTACGCGACGACGGGGACGCTGAACATGGCCGACCTCGCCCGGCGACTGGCCGACCCCGCGAGCTTCGGCGTCTCGCTGGTGCCGGTGCTCGGACTCTCGGCGGTGCTGTTCGTCGTCTTCGCGCTGAAGGCCGGCATCGTCCCGTTCCAGTGGTGGGTGCCGGCGGCCTACCGCGCCGCACCCGCACCGGTCTCGGCCGTCCTCGCGGGCGTCGTGAAGAAGGTCGGAATCTACGCCATCGTCAGGCTGTACTTCACCGTCTTCGCCAACGCCGCGCCGCTGGACCTCTCGTTCCCGGGACTCGCCGGCGACTCCATACTGGCGTTCTTCGGGCCCGTCCTCTTCGTGATGGGCGGGGCGAGCATCCTCGTCGGCGGCACCGCTGCGGTGAACCGAGACGACGTCGACGACCTGCTGGCGTACTCCAGCATCGGACAGGTCGGGTTCATCGTGCTCCCCCTCGCCTTCGCCGCACACGGCGTCGTCACGGGCTGGAGCGCGCCGGCGCCCTACGGGTCGGTGGCGGTACTCGGCATCGCCGCCGCGCTGGTATACTCGCTGAACCACGCGCTCGCGAAGGGCACGCTGTTCCTCGTCAGCGGGACCATCTACGAGTCCGTCGGCACCATCGAGTTCGACGAACTCGGAGGACTCGCCGGTCGGATGCCGGTGCTCTCGGCGTCGTTCTTCATCGCCGGCCTCGGCCTCGTCGGCATCCCGCCGCTGCTGGGCTTCTTCGGGAAGTTCCTCGTGTTCGATGCCGCCGTCGCGTCGGGGTCGGCCGCCGGCATCGCACTGGCGCTCGCCGGTGCGATACTGACCATCGCGTACTTCACCCGCGCCTGGAACCGGGGCTTCTGGGGTGCCGAGAGCGAGGCGGTCGCGGCGGCGGCCAGACCGACCGGACAGGTCGCCGTCGTGCTGTTGCTCGCCCTCTCCATCGTGGTCGTCGGCGTCGCGTTCGACCCGGTGGTCGAGGGGGCGATAGAGGCGGCGGACGCCGCGCTCGGCACCGACCGCTACGTCGAGGCCGTCGGTCTCGAACCGGAACTCGTCACGGGCGAGGGAGGTGACCACTGATGACCGGGGACGACACGGACCGGACCGAGGTCCACGACTCGGAGGAACCGACCGCCGCACCGTCGCCCGAATCCGACCGGGGCGCCGACGCGGACGACGACGAGACCTACGCCGTCGCCGGCGACGACGCAGAGGGCGACGGCGGCGTCAGGAAGTGGCCGGCCATCGGCGTCGTCCTCGCCTTCCTGTGGCTGTTCGTCCGTGGCGTTCACTTCGTCGACGACCCCGGACTCGCCGTCGGCGAGTTCCTCATCGGACTCGCCGTCGGCGTGCCGACCGCCTACGCGTTCCGCCGGATGTACGCCCCTCGCTACGGCGTCCGACGCGCGGCCTCGGTGATTCCTGCGGCGGCGGTCTACCTCGCCCTGTTCCTCTGGGAACTGATAACCGCCAACGTCGACGTCGCCTGGCGCGTCCTCTCGCCGTCGATGCCTATCGAACCGGACGTCATCGAGGTGCCACTGCGCGTCGAGACGGCCGTCGCCATCACGACCATCGCGAACTCCATCACGCTCACACCCGGTACGCTCACCATGGACTACGACGAAGACCGGAACTCGCTGTTCGTACACACGCTCGCCGCCACCGACGAGGAGGCGGTCATCGAACCCATCCGGCGCTGGGAGGACTACGCGCTCGTCATCTTCGACGAGCGCCTCTCTCCCGGGTCGCCGGTCCCCGACCCCGACGGAGGTGCGGACGATGCTTGACCTGGCCGGCGCACCCTGGTGGTTCACGGCGGTCCTCAACGTGGGACTGTTCGTCGCCAGCGCGGTGACGCTCCTGTGTGCGTACCGCGTCGTCCGGGGGCCGACGACGCCGGACCGCGTCGTCGCGCTCGACACCATCGGCACGAACGTCGTCGCCATCGCGATGCTCTGGGCGATGATCCGTGCGAAGGGCCTGTTCGTCGACGTGAGCCTCGTGCTCGCAATCATCGGGTTCATCAGTACCATCGCCGTCGCGCGCTACGTCACGGAGGGTGACATCATCGAATGACGCTCGTAGAGACGCTCCAGTACGCCGTCATCGCGGTGTCGGTCCTCGTGGGCAGTTTCTTCCTGCTCGTCGGGACCATCGGCCTCATCCGCCTGCCTACGGTGTACAACCGGATGCACGCGACCAGCAAGGCGACCACCCTCGGTGCCGCCTCGATGTTCGTCGCCGGCGTCGTCTACTTCGAGGGCCAGGGCGTCGCACTGGAGGCCCTCGTCGGCATCGTCTTCCTGTTCCTGACCGCGCCGACCGGCGCACACCTCATCTCGCGGGCGGCACAGAAGATGGGCGTCGACTTCCTGGAGGACGTCGAGTGGCCGACTCCGGGTGCCGGCATCGACCGCGACGCGGTGGAGACCGGGGACGACACCAGCGCGGACGACTGACCGGTCGGAGTCGGAACTCAGAGCGTGGCCGCCAGTGCCCGGGCAACCTCGAGTCCCAGTCGCTCCTTCGTTCCCTCGAACTCGGAGTAGGCCGTCTCGTGTACCAGCAGTGCGCGACTCTCCGCCGACCCCATCACGCTGGCGTCGTTCGCGACGACGAACGCGAGGCCGACGCGGGACAGCGTCTCGCGGGCCGCGTCGACCATCGACTCGTCGTCGCCGCTCGTCTCGGTCTTGAACCCGACGATGCGGAGGTCGGGGTCGGACGCACGGACCGCGTCGATGAGCTTTCGGGTCGGTTCGAGCGAGATGGACAGTTCGTCCTGCCCGGAGCGTATCTTCTCGTCGGCCCGGTCGACGGTGTAGTCGCTGATGGCGGCGACGGAGACGAGCGCGTCCGCGGGGTCGTCACCGTCAGCGACGGCGTCGAGCGTCGCGTCGGTCATCTCCTCGGCGCTCTCGACGGCGACGAGGTCGGCGTAGGGGACGCCCTCGACGGCCTCGCCGGTGGTCAGCGCGTGGGGGCCGACCGCCCCGTGGACGAGCGTCACGTCCGCGCCGAGGGCGTAGCACGCCCGGGCGACGGCGCGCCCCGTCCGGCCGGAGGAGCGGTTCGTCAGCACGCGAACCGGGTCGACGGACTCCACCGTCGCGCCGCTGGTGACGACGACGTGCCGGCCGGAGAGCGGCGAGTCGCCCGTCGCCCGCGACACGGCAAGCGCGATGGCGTCCTCGGTCGCTATCTTCGCCTTCCCCTCCTCGATCCGAGGGTCGACGAACGAGACGCCCCACGACTCCAGTCGCTCGATGGACTCCAGCACGCCGGGGTGGTCGTACATCGGTTCGTGCATCGCCGGCGCGACGACCACGGGGAGGCCCGACCCGAGCGCGGTCGTCGCGCAGGTCGACACCGGCGTGTCGTCGACGGCGTGTGCCATCTTCCCGACCGTGTTGGCCGTGGCCGGGGCGACCAGCAGCACGTCCGCCCACTCGTCGCGCCCGCAGAGTTCGACGTGTTCGACCCGGCCAGTTATCTCGGTCACGACGTCGTTCTCGGTGGCGAACTCGACCGACCAGGGGTGGACGATACCCTGTGCACTCTCGGTCATCACCGCCCGGACGTTCGCGCCCCGACGACGCAACTCGTGGGCCAACTCGACCGTCTTCACGGCGGCGATGGACCCGGTCACGCCGAGGGCGACGTTCACTCCGTCGAGCATCGTCATGCCAACTCGTTCGTAGCCCCGGGTTACGGATGTATCGGTCGGGCAGCACACGCGGCCGGACTCAGTCCTCGGCGTCCAGGTCGACGCTGGGGTGCATCGTCGGTTCGTCGTCGAGCGGTTCCGTGTACGCCCGCATCGCCTCGCGGGCACGTTCGTCGCGTGCGCGACGCTCCGCGTCGGATATCTCCTCTGTCGCGGGCGGGACGTCGCGGTCCCGGCCGGTGAAGTAGCCCTCGGGCGTCACCCAGTCGTGGTAGAAGTCCACGTCCGACTCGTGGACGATGGTCCGCCCGACCGTCGCCCCGTGGCCAGCACAGACGACGGCCTGGTGGTACTGGTCTGCGAGTCGACCGGCGGCGTACAGCCCCTCGACGTTCGTCCGCCCGGCGTGGTCGACCGGCACGAACGTCTTGCTCCCGCGCGTCTCCGTCTCGACGCCAGTCCCGTCGAGATAGGAGGCGTCGGACCACGACGCCGCGACGACACGGCGGACCGTCGTCGTGGACCCGTCGTCGACGCGCACCTCGAACCCGTCGTCGGCCTGCTCGACGTCGGTGACGAGGCCGTCGCGGAACCGACAGCCCGCGACGCGGGCCTGTTCGGTCGTCTGTTCGAGCAGGCGGCGCGCGTCGACGCCGCAGGGGAAGCCGGGGTAGTTCTCCAGGTGCGCGTTCCGACGGAGTATCTGCCCGCCGTCGTCGACGACGACGGTGTCGAGGTCGGCGCGAGCGGTGAAGATGCCGGCGGAGAGCCCGGCGAGTCCACCGCCCACGATGCAGACGTCTGCGTCCATAGCCGCGTGTCACTCCGCAGTGGATAAAAACCAGTCGAGAACTGCCGGTCGAGACGGTCGTCGCACGGGCCGCGCCGTCGACCCCCGCCACGGAAAGGCTTACGTGGGAACTGCGGGAAGGTAGCGTGTGGAACGCGTCGAGGTCACCACCGTCATCTACGCCACGCCGGAGACTATCTTCGAGTTCCTCGTGGACTTCCCGCGCTACGCGCGATACTCGGAGTACCTGAAGCGGGTGCGCCAGCACGGCGACGGCGAACCCGGAACGCAGTACGAACTGACCTTCGCCTGGTGGAAGTTGACGTACACCGCCAGGTCGGAGGTCACGGCCATCGACCCGCCGCACAGCATCGACTGGAAGGTGGTCAAGGACATCGACGCGACCGGCCGCTGGCTGGTCGAGGAGGCCCCGGACGCGGCACCCGAGGGCGAATCAGTCGCGTCGCGCGTCCGGTTCCTCGTCGAGTACGACCCCGGGTCCGCCCGGGCGGGCGACATCAAGATACCGCGGTTCGTCTCGCTGCCCTGGGTCATCGAGAAGGTGAAACCCAGGGTCAGGAGCGAGGCGAAACGCATCGTCGAGCGCGTCGTCGCGGACATCGAGGGACGGCGGCGGGACGTCGACGTCGAGATTCGGACCTGACCGGGCACAAACCCGAACCCTCTTGTCACCCCCAAAAGTAGACCTGTGCAACTGGATAGAACGGTGAGACTGGAGTGTACGTAATCGTCATCGGAGCAGGCGAGGTCGGTAGCAACATCGCGGCGAGTCTCTCTGAGTCCCACGAGGTCGTCGTCATCGACACCGACGGGGACCGAGTCGAGTCGCTCACCTACAAACTCGACGTCCTCCCCATCGAGGGTGACGGGACGTCGCTCGAGACGCTGGAGGAGGCCGGCATCCGCGAGGCCGACATGGTCATCGCGAGCACGGACCGCGACGAGACGAACATCGTCTCCTGTGCGACGGCCAAGACCATCGACGACCCGTTCACCATCGCCCGGGTCAAGCGGACCGGGTTCCTCGACACGTGGCGCGGGTCCGAGGGGGCCTTCGGCGTCGACTTCATGGTCTGTACCGACCTGCTGACCGCCGAGACGGTCGTCCGCATCGCCGGCCTCCCCGGCGCACGCGACGTGGATTCGTTCGCCAACGGCTGCGTCCGGATGGCCGAGTTCGAGGTGACCGACGATTCGCCCATCGCCGACCAGACGGTCGCGGACGCGGACCGGTTCGAGTCGCTGACGTTCGCGGCCATCCTCCGGAACGGCAACGTGACCATCCCCCGTGGCGAGACCACCATCGAGGCGGGGGACTCGGTCGTCGTCATCGGAAGCCCGGACAGCGTCCGGCAGTTCGCCGGTGCGCTCGCCCCGACGCAGGTCCTCGAAGCCCCCGACGAGGTCTACATCATCGGCGGGAGCGAGATCGGGTACCAGGTCGCCAGATTGTTCGAAGCGCGCGAGATGACCCCCCGAATCATCGAGAACGACCGCGAACGGGCGCGCGAACTCGCCGAGGAACTGCCCAACAGCATCGTCCTCGAGAACGACGCGACCGACGTGGACTTCCTCAATCAGGAACACGTGAGCGACGCCGACCTCGTCGTCACGACGCTCGAATCCGACGAGAAGAACCTGCTCGTCTCCCTCCTGGCGAAGCGCATCGGCGCGGCGAGGACCGTCGCCGTCGTCGAGAACGGGCGCTACGTCGACCTGTTCGAGACGGTCGGCGTCGACGTCGCCGTCAACCCGCGCGAGGTGACCGCCGAGGAGATAACGCGGTTCACGCGCGAGGAACACACCGAGAACATCGCCATCATCGAGTCCGACCGGGCCGAGGTCCTCGAGATAGAGGTCGACGACGAGAGCATCCTCGCCGGTCGGTCCATCCGCGAGGCGGCGGCGGAGTTCCCCCAGGGCGTCGTCATCGGGGCCATCACGCGGGACGAGCAGTTCGTCACACCGCGCGGTCACACCGTCGTCGAACCGGGGGACCACGTCGTCGTGTTCCTCGATACGACCGTCGCCGAAGACATCGCACCGAAACTATGAAACTGCGAGTCGACTGGCGGGCGAGCGTGAGTCTCGTCGGGAGCGTCCTGAAGTACCTCGCGGTCGCACTGCTCGCCCCCATCGCGACGAGTCTCCTCTACGGCGAGGCGTTCGTCCCGTTCGTGCTCCCGTTCGTCGTCACCGCGGCCGTCGCGGTTGGACTCGGCGTCGGGATGGAACGACTCGAACCGGACCCGGACCTCGGTGCCCGCGAGGGCTTTCTCATGGTCGCGCTCACGTGGCTGGTGGTGTCCGTCGTCGGCGCGATACCGTACGTCCTCGAGGGGTTGACCGTCCAGAACGGGACCCTCACCTACCTGTTGTCCTCGACGCTCCACGACCCGTTCAACGCGCTGTTCGAGTCGATGAGTGGGTTCACGACCACCGGGGCGACGGTGATGGGGACGATAGACCCGACGTATCACTCGCGCGGGCTGATGCTGTGGCGCCAGCTCACCCAGTGGGTCGGCGGCATGGGTATCGTCGTCCTCGCCGTCGCCATCCTGCCGGAACTCTCGGTCGGTGGCGCCCAGTTGATGGACGCCGAGGCGCCGGGGCCGGGCATCGAGAAGCTGACGCCCCGCATCGCGGAGACGGCACGGGCGCTCTGGGTCATCTACGCCGGCATCACACTGCTCGAAGTGCTCCTGCTGTACGGCCTCCACCTCGCCGGGCTGGCACCGGGGATGACGATGTACAACGCCATCTCACACGGGTTCACCACGATGGCGACGGGCGGGTTCTCGCCCGAGGCGCGGAGCATCGAGGCGTTCAGCGCCGCGGTGCAGTGGGTCGTCGTGCCGTTCATGGTCGCCGCCGGGACGAGTTTCCCCCTGTTCTGGCACCTCACCAACGGGAACACGGACCGGTTCCGCCGCGACCCGGAGTTCAGGACCTACGTGGGCATCCTGGGGGTCCTGTCGGCGCTCCTCGCGGGGATGCTGTTCGGCGACGTGGGCCTGACGGACGCGGCGACGGACGCGACCCGGGCCGCCTACGAGACGGTCACGCCGGCGGTCCGCGCGCACACGTTCCCCATCGCCGGGGACGTGGAGGCGGCTCTCCGACACGCCGCCTTCCAGGTGGTCTCCATCGTGACCACGACCGGGTACGCGTCGATGGACTTCACGACGTGGGACGGGTCGGCGAAGTACGTGCTCGTGTTCGCGATGTTCGTCGGCGGGTCGGCCGGGTCGACCGGCGGGGGCATCAAGGTCATCAGGTGGCTCGTCATCATGAAGTCGCTCCGTCGGGAACTGTTCTCGACGGTCCACCCCAACGCCGTCCGCCCGGTGCGACTCGGCGGTCGACCGCTCGACGAGCGCGCCATCCGCGGCATCTACGCGTTCACGCTGCTCTACCTGGTCCTGTTCTTCGTCGCGTCTGCGGTCCTCGCCGCCGACGCCGCGTTCCTGAACCCCGAGCAGTCCCTCACCATCGTCGAGGCGATGACCGCCGTCGCCGCGACCCTTGGGAACATCGGCCCGGGGTTCGGCGAGGTCGGTCCGATGGGCAGTTACCTGGGGTTCTCGGCACAGGCGAAGCTGTTCATGATTACGCTGATGTGGATCGGACGGCTCGAAGTGTTCCCCGTCCTCGTGCTGCTGACGCGGGCGTACTGGAGTTCGTAGTCGCAGGACGCTCCGGGGCGTCCGACCGGCAGTCGCCCCTTACGGATTCAGGCCCTGCAGTGCCGACCGTGCGAACACGAGCACCGGGATGATCTCGAGTCGTCCGATCCACATGTTGAACAGGAACATCGCCTCGGCGACCGGCGGCATGGACGGCCCGGTGATGCCGGTCGAGAGTCCGACGTTCCCCTGTGCGCTCGCCACCTCGAACAGGGCGTCGGCGTAGCTGAAGTCCGGCCCGGCCACGTTCACGAGCACGAGGCTCGACGCGACCAGCATGATGACCCAGAGCAGGCTGACGATGGCCGCCTCGGCGAACTCGCGGTTCATCTCGTCCTCGTCCAGTCGCCGGTCGTCGATGGTGAGGCCGACCACGGCGTCCCGGGGCAGGAACACCCGGGAGAACTGCCACTGGATGCCCTTCGAGATGGTGTAGCCCCTGATTATCTTGATGCCGCCGACGGTCGACCCGGCGGCACCGCCCAGGGTCATCGCCCCCGCCAGCAACAGTTTTCCGCCGTCGGACCACCGCCCGATGGGCGACGACTGGAAGCCGGTACACGACAGGGCGCTCACCCACTGGAACGTCCCGTCCCGGACCGCGTCGAACTGCGCCGTCGAGACGAACGCAAGCGGGGACTGCACCGTCGCGCCGTAGCCCTCGGGGGCGAGGTTCACCAGCAGGTTCTGGGCCGACAGGGCGACGATGCCCACGCCGAGCAGGACGAACAGCCACCGGGTCTGGACGTCGCCGTACAGTTCGTGCCACCGCCCCTGTCTGAGGATGGCGTAGTGGATGGGGAACGCGATTGCGCCGAGGGTCATCACCGGCAACAGCACCGACTCGATGAGCGGCGAGTTGTACGACTCCATCGAGTTGTCGGTGACGGAGAACCCGCCGGTCGACAGGCCAGTCATCGCGTGGTTGAGTGCCTGCCAGAACGCCTCGAACAGGCTCAACTGGTCCTGTGTCCCCCAGATGGCCAGGAAGAGGACGACGATGGAGACCAGCGTGTAGCCGACGAAGATGCGCCAGACCGTCCGGACCGTCGAGACGACAGACGGGTGTATCTTCTCCTCTCGCGTCTCGGACCGGTACAGGGCGTAGCTCCCGCTCCCGGGTCGGGAGAGGATGGTGACGGTGAGGACGATGACCCCGACGCCACCGACGTACTGGACGAGCGACCGCCACCACTGCACCGACCGTGGGAGCGACGGTTCGTGGATCGCCATCGTCAGTCCGCTCCCGGTCCACCCGCTCATCGACTCGAAGAGCGCGTGCAGCGGGTGCCGGAAGTAGAGGAGACTCGACCGGGACGTCGCCCCCGCGACCCTCGCCGCCTCCCAGTCGGCGGACGCCGGGACGTAGCCGGCCATCACCTCGACGGGCGTGAACCACGCGACGAGGAAGAACGCGAGGCCGCCGAAGACGGCCGTCGCGAACCAGCCACCCGCCGCGATGACCATCCCGTGCTTCATCCGCGGTTCCGGGGCGTCGTCGAACCGACGGCGACTGGCCTCGCCGACGCCGGCGGTGATGCCGCCGGCCGTCAGGAACCCGAGGGCGGGTTCGAACTCGCCGAACGCGAGCGCGACGAACACGGTCAGCGTGAGCAGGGCCGCCTGCATGAGCAAGAGCGTGCCGACGTCGCGGAGGATGACGGCGAGGTCGGCCGGGACGCCGTCGACGGTCTGTCTCCGGGGCATCTATCGCTCGTGGTCCTCGAAGTGGCCGAAGACGTCGGTCACGTCGGGCGTCGCGCCCTCGCTCGCGTACACCGTCAGCAGGTCGCCGGCCTGGATTCGCGTCCCCCCACGGGGCGTGATCGGTCCGCCCGTGCTGCCGTTCCGTTCGACGGCGACCACGAGGACGTCGTCCGTCAGCAGTCCCTCCTCGTTGGCCTCACGGAGCGTCAATCCGGCGACCGGCGCGTCTTCGGCGACGGTTATCTCGAACACCTCGGCGTCGTCGCCGACCTTCATGTAGTCCTTGATGGACGGCCGTTTCACCGCACGGTAGAGGTACTCCGAGATGAGTCGCTGGGGGTTCTCCATCGTCGTGACGCCGACCCGTTCGAACAGTTTCATGTGCTCGGGGTTGTGGACGACGCTGACGATGGCCGGCACCTGGCGGTCCTTCGCCAGGAGCGAGACCATGATGTTGGTCGCGTCCTGGTCGGTCGTCGAGATGAGCGCGTCGGCACGGTCGATGCCGGCGTCCTCCAGGGTCTCCGCGACGGTCGCGTCGGCGTTGATGACGAGGCAGTCGAACGCCGTGGCCGCTGCCTCGGCCTTCGCCGGGTCCTGCTCGACGACGACGACCTCGTTCCGGTCGGCGGTGGCGATCTCGATGAGTGGAGTCCCGATGTTCCCCGCCCCGACGATGATGACGTACATCTATCGCGGGTTACACGTGGTCGGAAGAAAAGGTACCGTTCGACGTGCCCTTCCGGGTGCCGGGTACGTTACTCGGGCGTCTCGTAGTCGCCGCCGTACTTGAGGAACACGTAGGCCAGCGAGAGCGTGGTCAGCATGGCACCGACCGTCCCGACGGCCAGGGACATCGCGCTGGCCGGGAGTGCCGGACCACTGGACTCACCGCTCGACGGTGCCTGACCGGTCTCGTTGACGATGATGGTCCCCTTCATGCCGAGTCCGGCGTGCGGGTCACACTGGTACTCGTACGTGCCGAGCGTCTCGAACGTGTGCTCGTAGGTGAACCCCGTGTTCTCGGTCGGGAGATGACCTTCCCACGTCGCGCCCTCGGGGACGGACGTCGGGTTGATGTTGTGGTTGTCCGACTCCCAGTTGAACGTGACCGTCGATCCCTTGGCCACGTACAGGGGGTCGTCGGTGCCGGGGGTGTAGACGTAGTCGCCACCCGGTCCGACCGCGACCGTCTTGCTCCCGCCGCCACCGCCGCCTTCGCCTTCCTGTGCGGTGGCCGTGCTCGCGGTCACGGCAGCGGCCGTCGCGCCTGCTGCACCCTGCAAGAACTGCCGACGCGAGACCGGCGCTTCGTCTGTGTCTTCGCTCATGGCCGGGGGTTCGTGATGCCCCGTACTCAATTCTTCGATACCGCTCACAGCGTGTAATCGTGTGACCCGTCCTCGGAGTCGAGGAATGCGGCGGTCAGTTCGATGGCCCCCGTGATGTCGTCCCCGTGGGCGACCTCGGTCGGCGTGTGGAGGTACCGGGTCGGGACCGAGACCGCGCCGACGGGAACCGACCCGTGAGCACGCTGGAGGCCCCCGGTGTCGGTCCCGCCCGCCGGGAGGACCTCGAACTGGTATGGAAGTCCCTCGGCGTCGGCGACGGCACGCAGGCGGCGGTGGACCTTCCGGTTGGTGATGACCGAGGAGTCTTTCAGCTTTATCGCGACGCCGTCGCCGAGTTCGGTCACGTAGTCGTACTCCTCGAAGTCGCTGAGGTCGTTCGCGACGGTGGTGTCGAGCGCGAGCGCCAGGTCCGGGTCGAGGTCGACGCCGATGGTCTGTGCGCCGCGCAACCCGACCTCCTCCTGGACGGTCGCCACGAAGTGGACCGTCACCTCTGGGTCGTCGACCCGGCGTGCGAGTTCGAGCATGGCGAACACCGAGACGCGGTTGTCGATGGACTTCCCCGAGACGCAGTCGCCCAGCGGTTCGGTTCGCTGGGACATCGTGACGACGTCGCCCACCTCGACCCGTCGCCTGGCCTCCCTCGCCGAGAGGCCGAGGTCGACGCGAACGTCGTGGACGTCGCGTTCCTCGTCGCCGTCCTCGCCGCCGGAGTGGGGTGGGACGGAGCCGATGACGCCCGGAAGTTCGCCCTCTTCGGTCTGGACGGTGACCCGTTCGGCGCGGAGGACCTCCGGGTCCCACCCTCCGAGGGGGTCGATGGCCAGGAAGCCGTCGTCGTCGACGTGACGGACCATGAACCCGATCTCGTCCATGTGTGCCGCCACGACGACCTCGTACTCCGCGTCGCCCTCGACGGTCCCGACGACGTTGCCCATGGCGTCGGAGTCGACGCGGTCGACGGTCTCCTCGAGTTCTCGTCTGACGACGTCGCGGACGTTCTGTTCGTATCCCGGTGCGCCGTGGACCTCCGTGAGTTCGACGAGGAGGTCGTAGTCGAAGTCGAAGTCAGCCATGGCCGATATCGCAGTCGCGCCCGTAAAAACGGGACGGAACCGGCGTGTGACGCGAGAACTCAGCGACGGGCCCGTTCGAACCGCCGACCGAGGACCTGCCCGAACGCGTCGTGTTTGACGAGTGCGAACCCGGCGAAGATGACGGCGAACCCGACGAGCGTCGCGTCGTCGACCAGGGTGCCGAAAAGCGCCCAGCTGACGACGGTGGCGACGACCGGTTCGAGGTAGCCGACGAGGTTGAGTTCGGTCGGTCCGAGCCGTTCCAGCAGTTCGAAGTAGAGCAGGAAGGCGACGACGCCGGAGGCGAGGGTGAGGTACCCGAGCGAGACGAGTGCAGGCTGGGTCCACTGGATAGCCTCGAAGGACTCCCCGCGGGCGGTGCTGACGACGTGGAGGACGCCCGCGCCGACGAGCATCGACCAGGCCTGTTTGGTCTGGACCGGGAGCCCGGTGTCCAGCGGGCGGGTGAGGACGGAGCCGAGCGCGAAGCTCGTCCCGGCACAGAACACGAGCAGGACGCCGACGAGACTCGTCGACAGGGCGGTTCCCGGCGTCGGCTGGACGACCACGACGACGCCCGCGATACCCAGCAGGAAGCCCAGGGCACCGAGAGGCTGGAGCGGGTCCTCGACGTGGAGGACGCTACCGAAGCCCGCGGTCAGTATCGGCGAGAGGCTGATGACGACCGCGGCGACGGCCCCGGAGACGTGTCGTTCGCCGAGGTAGAGCAGGGCGTGGTAGGCCGCGAAGAGGAAGACCGCCGTCACGACCGTCTGGAGCCACTCCTGTCGGCTTCGCGGTCGCCAGCGGTCGGTCGACCGGACGGCGTATGCGAGTACGAGCACGCCGGCGACGTCGTACCGGAGCGCCGCGAACATGACGGGCGGGAAGTAGTGGAGGCCGACCTCGATAGCGACGAACGAGGCGCCCCAGAGCGTAGCCAGCAATACGAACAATCCACTCGTGTCTGAAATCTCCTCCAGATAGTCCGGGTGAATCATGGTTTCTATACAACCTTCGTCGAGTGCGAGTATTAAAGAGCAACGCAACAGAACAGGGATTTACTGTAGTTTCTAGCGCACAGCGGGTTGAATTCGAACTTAGAGCAGGAAACAGACGAGATATCGAATTCAGTTCACAGAATATCGATGGTGAACTACTTTACACCTGTCGACACTCGGTCTGCCCATGGACGAGCGTGACGTGCGACTGCTGAAGGCCATCGCGGAACTCGGTACGGGCAGTCCCGACAGGCTTCACGAGGAGACCGGCATCCCGGTGTCGACCATCCACTACCGGTTGAACAACCTCAAGGAGGACGGCATCGTCGAGAACGACCTCTACGACCTCGACCTCGAGGCGTTCGGACTCGGGGTCACCGTCATCGTCGAGGTGCTGGCGGACTACAGCGGTTCGCACGACGAGGTCACAGACGGCCTGCGGGGCATCGAAGGCGTGACGCAGTTGTTCGCGACGATGGGCGAGACGGACTTCATCGCCATCGCGCGCGTCGGCGATAGCGACATGGTCGGCGACCTCATCCGGTCGTTCGAGCAGGTCCCGGAGGTCGAACGGACGAACTCGACGTACGTCATCGAGACGCTCTGGGACGACGCGCGCGGACTGCGGAGCTACAGCCTGGAGACGTTGCTGGAGAAGTTCGCGACCGATTGAGAGACGGGTTCAGTGGCCGATCTGGGGGTCCTCGGGGAGGGTCCGGCGCTGGTCGCGGAGGCGCGCGGGCATGTCCTCGTAGACGTGCTCGAACATCTCCTCGGGTTCGTAGCCGGTGTGTTCCTCGGCCGCCTCGACGGCGCGTGCGACCTCCTCGGTCGCCCACTGCTCGACGGCGGCCTCGTCGTCCCCGGTCCAGCCGAACTCCTCCTCGAGGTAGGTGCGCGACCGGTCGAGGGGGTCCTCCTGGAGCCAGTCGGCGGCCTCGTCCTCGTCGCGGTAGACCGACGGGTCGTCCGTGGTCGTGTGTGCGCCCCTGCGGTAGGTGACGGCCTCGATGAGCGTCGGGCCACCGCCGTTCCTGGCCTTCGCCAGGGCGTTCGAGACGACCTCGTGGACGGCGAACACGTCGTTGCCGTCGACGCGGACGCCATCGAACCCGTAGGCCCGTGCCTTCTGGGCGATGGTCGCGCTCGCGGTCTGGCGCTCGCGAGGCACAGAGATGGCGTAGCCGTTGTTCTGGCAGAAGAACACCGTCGGGGTGTCGAAGACGCCGGCGAAGTTCAGGCCCTCGTGGAAGTCGCCCTCCGAGGTCGCGCCGTCGCCGAAGGAGACGAGGGATGCGACGTCGTCGCCCCGGTACTTGGCGGCCATCCCGATGCCGACCGCGTGGGGCAACTGCGTCGCGATGGGGATGGAGATGGGGAACGTGGTGAGGTCCTCGCCGTCCTCCCGGTCGATGTACTGGCCGTCGCCGAGGAGGTGCAGGAGGACCTCACGGAGGTCGAGGCCGCGCTCGACGAACATCGCGTGGTCGCGGTAGGTCGGGAACAGGTAGTCCTCGTCTGCCAGTGCTGCTGCGGCACCGACCTGGGCCGCTTCCTGCCCGCACATCGGCGCGTAGGTGCCGATGCGCCCTTGCCGGTGGAGGCTGATGGCCTTCTCGTCGAATGTCCGGGCGAGTACCATCGTCTCGTAGAGCGATTTCGCGGCGCTCTCTCCGAGGTGATGGTCTCCGACGGCGGAGCCACCCGGTGACATGACGCGAACCAGATTTTCAGCCTCACTTGACATTCGAGTTCACCTGAGGGTCTATCGGAGTAACGACACTGTACGTAATAAAACATCGCCTCAAGCCGCGTACGGTGTGGAATAATCGGTAGGCGGTATAAAGGGGCTGGACATCGGCCCAATATTGCCGGAGAACTCCCCCTCGACACCGACGAATTGTCAGCCGTGCACCCGAGTCGCAACCCTTAGGCAGAGGCGGGTCCACGCCATCACATGACCCGCTGGATCGGACAGACGTTCACGAGCGAGACCGGGTGGGACCACCTGGAGACGCTCGTCGACATCGGCGACAGGATGGCCGGCAGCGAGGGGGAACGGGTGGCTGCCGAGGCCACCCGCGACGCACTCTCTGCAGTGGGTGCGCGCGATGCCCACCTCGACGAGTTCTCTATCCTGGGCTGGACGCGCGGCGACAGCGAGATACGCGCCGACGACGCCCGCTACGCGGACAGTCACGAGTGCATCGCGCTCCCGCGCAGTCCGGCCGACGAGGTGACCGGCGACCTCGTCGACCTCGGCTACGGCCTCCCGTCCGACTTCGAGGAGACCGACTGTGAGGGAAAGGTCGTCGTGGCCCGGAGCGACGTCCCCTCGCACTACGACCGCTACCTCCACCGCCGGGAGAAGTACTACCACGCGGTCGAGGCCGGTGCCGCCGCGTTCGTCTACCGGAACCACGTCGACGGCTGTCTCCCGCCGACGGGGTCCGTCGGCACCGACGACGCCCCTCTCGGGGAGATTCCCGCCGTCGGCGTCTCCGCGGAGACCGGCGCCCAGCTGTGCCGCCGCCACGAGGGCGACGAGGTCACCGTCGCCGTCACCGCCGAGACCGGCGACGCCACCAGCCAGAACGTCCACGCCGAACTCGGCCCCGGGACCGAGGACGTCGTCTACGTCACGAGTCACGTCGACGCACACGACATCTCGACGGGCGCGATGGACAACGGCGCCGGGACGGCGATGGTCGTCGAACTCGCGCGCGTCCTCGCCGAACGCGAGGACGAACTCGAGACCCGGGTCCGGTTCGTCTGCTTCGGTGCCGAGGAGGTCGGACTCGTCGGGTCCGCCCACGAGGCCGACCGCGTCGACCTCGACCGGGTCAAGACGGTTCTCAACCTCGACGGCGTGGTCCAGTCCCGGAACCTCGCACTCTACACGCACGGGTTCGACGAACTCGAGGCGGCCCTCGACGCCGTCGCCGACCGGTACGACCACCCCATCGAGGCCATCCCGAACCTCGGTCCCCACAGCGACCACTGGCCGTTCGTCCAGTGGGGCGTCCCCGGCTACCACGCCTACAGCGAGAACGACGACTCGGGTCGCGGCTGGGGACACACGCACGCCGACACGCTCGACAAACTCGAGGTGCGCGACCTGCGCGAACAGTCCGTCCTGCTCGCCGACCTGGCCGTCGACCTCACCGCGTCGTCGTTCGAGGTCGCCCACAGACAGCCGGACGACATCGCCGACGCGCTCGAAGAGGAGGACCTCGCCGAGGGCATGAAGATAACGGGCGACTGGCCGTACGACGACTGACCGACCCCGGACGGTACTGTAGCCTTTTTGTCGGCGGGGCCGCGAGTAGGGTACATGGAGAGCGCCGCCCGTGACAGCGACGAGACCTTGACTGTCGGCGTCGTCGGCGACCCCGACGGCGAACGCGTCGCACAGGTCGAGGCCGCGGTCGCAGACGCCGGTGCGGTCCCCCTGACCGGGGACCCGTCGTCGTTCGCGGACGCGTCGTTCGTCGTCGCCGTCGGCGAACGCGCCCTCATCGACGTCGCCCACGCGCACGTGGACCTGCCCGTCCTCCCGGTCGACGCCGGGACTGGCGTGCGCTCGGTTCCGGCGACCGAGACGGCCGCCGCCGTCCGTGCGACGCTCGCGGGCGATGCCGAGACGCACACCCACCGCCGCTTCTCCGTCGCCGTCGGCGAGGACCGCTACGACGCCCTGTTCGACGTGATGCTCGTGACGACCGAACCCGCCCGTATCTCGGAGTACCGCGTCGGTGCCGGCGACCACGATATCGCACAGTTCCGGGCCGACGGCGTCGTCGTCGCCACGCCTGCGGGAAGCCACGGGTACGCCAACGCGGCCGGCGGTGCCGTCGTCGACGCCGGACTCGGTGCGGCGTCTATCGTGCCCGTCGCGCCCTTCGCCATCGACATCGACCACTGGGTCGTCGACGCGACCGACGTCGTGCTCTCGGTCGAACGCGACGAGGGGGCGGTGTCGCTCCTCGTCGACGACCGGACGGTCTGCGAGGTCGATTCGACAGTCCCGGTTCGCCTCTCGCCGGGCGATTCGCTCACGGTCCTCCGTCCGCCACAGGCCGGGCCGCCGTGGTAGCCCGCTTTGGAAAAACTCTAATGGGCTAGCGACAGAGTCTCGGGTATGGACCCATCCACGCTACTCGGCCCGGTCGACGTACTCGGGCAGACGGTCGTCGGCGACGTCCTGTTGATCGAGTTCGTCCTGTTCGGACTCGTCATCGCCAACATGGTGACGCGCTACCTCGCGTACCGCCGCAACGTCCAGGAGGCGGAGGACGAGGATACCGAGGCCCTCAGCCGACATCCGGTTCACGAACTGACGAACGTGTTGCTCCTCGTCGGTGCGTTCTACTACACCACCGTCGCTCCCCACGGCGGCATCGTCCTCACGATGATCGTCATCGGACTGGTCATCGCGGACGTCTTCGAGAAGGAGGTCCGCGACGTCAGTTTCCGCGAGGACCGACCCATCGACGCGCCGAAGGGGGCCCTCGGCATCTCCGTGTTCGCACTGGCGTACGCCGGGTTCCAGGCAGTGTTCTTCCTCATCTCCGACTACTGGGGCGCCATCATCTGAGGCCCCCGCGGTTGCGGTTTCTCGGCTGCCGGAACTGGTAGCGGTGCATCTGGCCACGACGGCGCCGTCCCGGGTAGAGCGCCCAGAGAACGGTCGCGTGGGGACCGTCCCGACGTCTCGCAACGACTCGACTCCCGGTGACGGTTCACGCGAGCAGAAGGCGACCGACGGCGTCCCTGGAATACGCGCCGTCCGCCGTCCGTGCGTCGAGGCTCGTCCTGTCCCGTCCCGGGAGAGCAGCCGCTGTCGAGTCTCGCGTGCGGGGGAGGAGAAGTGGTTGGTCAGTCTGTCGCGACCATCGCCTGCAACTCGCGCGCCACCGGGATGACGACCCAGAACGTCAGCGCGCCGAGTATCATGAACCAGAACAGCCCGTCCTTCACGATGAGGGCGACCGCCTCGAACGCACCTGGGTCGGTCGGATTCGGGCCGAGGAGTTGCGTCTCCTCGAAGCCGGGGGTGTTGTACCAGCCGGCGAGGACCATCCAGATGAGTCCTGCCCCGGTCGCGATCGAGAGCCCCTTGATGAATTCGTCAGCCATTGTCGGAGTCTTCTCCGGAGTCGTCTTTAGACTTTCCCATTTCGGCGGTCCGGAAGCGCGTCGAGAACGCGTAGGTGGCCGCCCCGACGACGATGAGCCCCAGTCCGAACAGCGCGAGCAGGAGGTTCACCTCGTCGAGGTCGGCTGTGGCACGGTTCGTCGCACTGTCGAGCACGACGAAGCCGGCGATGACCGCCGTCATCGCGAGCATCGTCGTGAACACCGTGATCGTCTTGTACAGCCGTAGCGGCACCTCGACCTCGCGGCTCCCGAGGCCGGTCGAATCGGATGACTGTTCGGTGTCTGCGTCGTCCATGAGGGGAGAAAGGTGGCGTTACTTCGGCGGCCGGAGGCGGTAGTACCGGCGGTTGAGGCTGTACATGTACCCTTCCTGCATCGACTTGAACACCGTGTAGGCGACGAGCCCCGCGATGGGCGGGACGAGGAACGTCAGGTCGAACAGGAGGTGTGCGTCCATCGGCACCAGGTTCTTCACCGAAAGCACCGAGATGGTGAACGCGAACACGACGCCCATGACGCCGACGCCAGCCCAGAAGGGCTGTTCGACGGGACGGCGTGCGCTCCCCTTGTTCAGGAACGGCACGATGGCGATGAACCCGACCACGACGATGTTCGCGACGACGCCGTAGGTACGGTCGGCCATCAGCTTCTGTCCACCGAGGATGGACAGCTCGGGGTTCAGCGGGCCGAGCTTCAACAGCCCGAACGACCAGTAGAGGTACCAGTCGGGCAGGATGACTGCGGGCGTACTCGACGGGTCGGCCGGCGGCCCGATGTGGGGCGGTAGCGTCGCCGAGAGGAACAGGATGAGCCCGACGAAGAAACTCGTCAGTGCGAAGTTCCGTATCATCTCGTGGGGCCAGGTCGGGAAGGCCAACACGTCGCGCTCGACGTAGTCGGACTCCATCCGCAGGTCCTGGTCCTCGCGGCGGGCCCGCTCGAAGTACTCGTAGGTCAACCGGGAGAGACCCTGGGAGCGTTCCTTGCGCTCGCTCCACGTGGGGGTCTCGTCGTCCGGCGCGACGATGCCGGTTCCGCTTCCGTCGGCGATGGGTTCGGAGTCGTTGTCTTCGGTCATGGTTCTATCAGTGCGGTTCCGCGATGCCCTGCATCCAGACGATGCCGATGTGGAGCGCGATGAGCGTCGTCACCACGAACGGCAGCACGAACACGTGCAGGATGTACATGCGCTGGAGCGTGGCCTGCGTCAGGGTGAAGCCGCCGAAGATGAGCTGTGCGACCCACTCGCCGGCGAGGGGGATCGACAGCGACATCTCGACGCCGATCTGGCCCGCCCAGAACGCCAGCTGGTCCCACGGGAGCAGGTAGCCGGTGTACCCGAACACCATCGTCAGCGAGATGAGGATGATGCCGAGAATCCAGTTCAGCTCACGGGGTTCCTTGTACGCGCCCGTGAAGTAGACGCGGAGCATGTGCAGGAAGACGGCCGCGACCATCACCTGTGCCGACCAGCGATGGAGCGACCGGAGCATGAACCCGAAGTTCAGGTCCTGCATGATGAACACGATCTGGTTGTACGCGGTGGACGGGTCGCCGGCCGTCGAGGGCGAGTAGTAGAAGCCCAGCAACGCACCGGAGATGGACGCCACGACGTACGCTATCGTCGAGAACGACCCGAGAGCGTACAGTGGGTACCAGTACCAGAACTTGTTGTCGAGGTTGTACTGCTCCGTGTGACTCTTCGGCATCTGGAGGTTGACCTTGTAGTAGAGGTCCTCGAGCAGCTCCAGGTAGTCGACGACACGGAATCGCTTGTCGAGCCAGATGAGCGTCAGGAGATAGGTCTTCTCGACCGGCGTCAGGTCCTTCGTCTGCATCCAGCCCGTGTGGTCGTATTCGTCTTTCTTTTGCAGGCTCATGGTCTACTCCTGGTCCGGCCGCGGCAGTGCCACGAAGTTGGTGCTGATGATGTTGAACGGGTCGTAGACGGACTGGTGACACTGGCAGTAGATGCGGTCTGCCGCACCGAACGCCGCCGCACCGGCCTGGCCCTTGAACGCGGGCACGCAACAGAAGTGCGTACACTTGTTCAGGTGGGCCATCACGCCCTGGTCCGTCGTCGCGCCGAGCCACTCGCTCTCCTGGGCCATCTGCTCGATACGTTCGGAGCGGATGACCTCGACCGGCATCGTCTCTGCCGGTTCCAGCCCTTCGGAACGCCAGCTACCGGACGCGGGTTTCCCGATGCCGGCGGTACCGATGCCGTTACCCCACGTCTCGTAGTCGTCGAAGTCGCTCAGACGCATCCGCTGGCCACCGCTGACGGACTCGTTCTGCCAGTCGTACTTGGAGTTCGCGGTGTACCGGAAGTAGTTCGTCAGTTCCGAGTTCTCCTCCTGTGCGTTCGGGTACACGCCAGCGTACGTCTGGACGCCGCAGTACTGGAACCACTCGGACGAGTACTCCTCGCCCGCGATCTCCTCGCGGGCGACGGGGATGGTTCGGCCCTGCTCCTGGATCTCCTCGACCTCGGGCCAGCGACCCTTGATGTAGAAGTCGTCTTCGCCATCGATGGGTTCGAGTTCGATGGGAATCTGTGGCATCCCGCGCGGAGCGGGCCCGTCCGTGTTTTCGACGGCGCGGAACGTGACTGAACCACCGCCCGCCCCGCTGGGAGACGTCGCGCTGTTGACGGCTGCCGCGCCCGCTGTCGCGACGCCCGCGAGCGTGGCACCGCCGACGACGCCTTTCACGAAGCGACGACGGTCCGATTCGACCGGATACTTGTCTTCGTCGACTGGCATTGTTATCGCTTGTAGTAGGGGTAGACCGCACGTTTGAGTGTGTCGAGACCGCCACCGCCGTCACCGGAGGGAGCGAGGGAGCGTCCGTCGACGTCCTCCTCGCGGATGTAGAGGTCCTCCCACTTGCGACGGCGCTTCTTGACGATCATCACGTCGGGGAGGAACTCCTTGCGGTACAGCAGGAGGATGAACGCGAGGTCGATGAAGATGACCGCGAGCAGGAAGCCGAGGTACATGTTCCCGACGCCGCTCAGCCCCCAACCGTTGACGAGGCCGTAGGTGAACAGGCCGACGAACACGACCTCGACGACGGTGAGGAGCACGATGGCGACCGCGGCCGCGGTGCTCTCTCTGGCTGGTTCGTATCGGTGGATGTCTCCGTAGTGACTACCTTTGGTGGACATGGGTTATTTCCTCCCTGGGCTGCTGCTGTGTGCGGACTCGCCGTACTTCAGGACGTAGAACGTGAACATGAGCGAACTCATGATGGCGAGGATGGTCGCGATTCCGACCCAGTGTGCCTGGATGGGGACGCCCATCTCCTCCGGGTCGACCTCGCCACCACCTTCACCACCGCCCGGCGTCTGACCGGTCTCGTTGACGACGATGGTACCGACCATGCCGAGACCGACGTGGGGGTCACACTGGTACTCGTACGTGCCGAGCGTCTCGAACGTGTGCTCGTAGGTGAACCCCGTGTTCTCGGTCGGGAGGTGACCTTCCCACGTCGCGCCCTCGGGGACGGACGTCGGGTTGATGTTGTGGTTGTCCGACTCCCAGTTGAACGTGACCGTCGTCCCCGGGGAGATGTACAGTGGTTCTTCGGTCCCTGGCGTGAAGACGTAGTCGCCGCCCGGTCCGACCGCGACCGTGGCTGTCCCGCCACCGCCGCCTCCGCCCGGGGCCGACGTCGTGCCGTTCCCCGTGGCGTTGCCGCCCGTCGTACCGTCGGGCGAACCGGAGGTCGTCGTCTCCTCCTGGGCGGCGGCGGCCGCACTCGCTGCTGCAGCGCCGCCGGCAACGCCGCTGGCAGCCGTCAGAAAGTCCCGCCTATTCATACACATGGTGGTCAGGAGTGGGTTCGCTTAAACCCACCGATGCAGGCGTCAAAGCGGCACTACGACTCCCCGTCAGCCGCCGGTTCGGACGGGTCCGTCCCGGGGGCTGTCGCGGGCGATTCCGAGGGTTCCTCGCCTCCAGTCGCCTGGGCGGCGGTTCCGGACTCGTCGGTCGCCCCTGCGAACGCCGGCGCGTCGTCGAACTCGACAGGGAGGAAGTCCGGGCGCTCGCCGTCGGCCAGTCCGACGGCCCGGAGTCGCTCCCGGTACTCCTCGGCCCGGAACCGGTCCGAGAGGCGTGCGTTCGCGACGGTCAGGAACAGCATGACACCGGCCAGCCCGAAGATGAGTGCCATGACTATCATCACCCCGCGTGCGATGGCTCCGCCACCGCCCGGGTCGGCCGTGACGAACGCTCCCCCGAGGAGGGCCACCGCGGCGACGAGGAGCGTCCCGGCCACTATCTGGAGCATGTTGTTCCCCAGCTGGCCGGTCCCCTGTGGGACCTCGTTCGGGTCCGGCAGGACGGCCTCGGCCGGCGCGTCCGACGGTTCGTAGTCGTCCATCGAACAGAGCGCGACGGTCGGTTTGACGTCGCGCAGGACGGTCCCGAACCCGTCGATGGACCCGTCAGGGAACACCATCGCGTACCCCTCGTCGGAGTAGGCGAGCAACGTCTCGGCTCCCTCGTACTCGACACGTTCGAGGACGGCGAACACGTCGCGGCTGGCTATCCGGGCCCTGAGGTCCCGTTCGACGCGGTCGAGCAGTTCCTCGCCGACGATCCAGGTGTCCGGGTCGAAGGCGGCGTCCCACTCCTCGTAGCTCATCTCGGCCATCTCGGCCGGTCCGAAGTCGTCGAAGTCGTACTTCTCCTCGACGCGCCGCCGCAACGACTCCACGTCTTCGGGTTCGCCCTCGCCGGTGGGCGTCTCGTCCGAGGATTCGCTCATTACCTCCTCCTTGGGCCGGCGTACTGGTTAGCGTAACGGTTTCTCGACCCGTGGACTGCTCGTCCCTGCGACCGGATTCCGACCATTTAACGCGGCGGCACGCGGAGGGGCGACCATGGTCGAGGACGTCATCGTCGCCTCTATCGCGTTCTTGCTCGTCACGGCGAGTTTCCCGTTCTACATCTACGGCGCGTGGATCATGATAGACACCGAGGTGGTGACGTGGGACACGCTCGTCTACCACCTCAAGTTCATCGTGACCGGCCTCGTCCTGAACACCGTCCCGGTGGTCAGCTGGATGATTCCACGGCTGCTGGACCAGCTCGGTGGACTGGCGGCCCTGCACGCGTTCCTCGGCCTCCAGGCGTACGCCCTGTTGCTGTTCGCGCTCACCGGCATCTTCCACATCCTGCAGGCGAAGCGTCGGTTGAACCTCTACGCGGACCCCGACCCGGACATCGAACTCGACGACATCCACGAGAACATGCCAGCGTGGCGGTTCCGCCTCCGGGTCGGCGTCTTCGGCTACGTCGTCTTCTGGATACTTGCCTACGTCGTGGGCGTGATGCGATTCGTCGTGCTGTACCAGATAGTACAGTGGTCCATCTGACGGCAGTCCTGCGGCGGTGAGGGCGTCGTCGGTCAGTTCCAGGGTTCGCCCGTGGCGAGGTCTACCTCCGAGTCGCCCTTCTCCGACGGGCAGATGTCGGCGAGCACGCACGCCGAGCACTCGGCCGTCCGGGCCGAACAGACCGCCCGGCCGTGGTCGATGAGCAGGTGGGTGAACTGCTGCCACTCGTCCTCGGGGACCGTCTCCAGCAGGTCCTGTTCGATGGCGTCGGGACGTTCCTCCTCGGTGAGGCCGAGTCGGCGCGAGAGACGCTGGACGTGCGTGTCGACGACGATGCCCTCGACGATGTCGTGGCCGTGCTGGAGGACGACGTTCGCCGTCTTCCGACCGACGCCCGGGAGGTCGGTCAACTCGGACATCGTGTCCGGAACCTCGCCGTCGTGTTCGTCGCGCAGTATCTCGCCGATGCCCTTCAGGTAGCCGCCCTTGTTGTTGTGGAAGGTGATGCCGTAGATGTCCTCGGCCAGTTGCTCCTCGCTCGCCTCGGCGTAGTCCTCGGCTGTCCGGTACTTCTCGAACAGGTCGGTCGTGACCTCGTTGACGCGTTCGTCGGTACACTGCGCCGAGAGGACCACGGCGACGAGCAGTTCGAGTCGGGTCGAGTACCGGAGCGAGATGGTCGAGTCGGGGTACTCCTCCGTCAGTCTGTCGACGACCGCCTCGGCCTGTGCTGCCCGGGGCTCCAGTGGCGTTCCCATGTCCTCGTGTTCGCAGGGGGGACTTTCAGCGGTTCGGTTCCGGACACTGGTCACCAGTGCCGGCACCGCACGTTGCCCGCCGCCGACCGCCATTCCTATTGAAAGAACGACACGAAGTGCGGGTCGTGCCGGTACGTGCGAAGCGGTGGAAACGCGCCGGACCGAACAGCCAACTGACACGTCCTGCCCGCGCCGCCACACCCGTGACTTTTAAGCGGGCAGTGGTCGGCTATCGGGGTATGAAGGCAACCGCGAAGGCTCACCCCATCCAGGGCCTCGTCAAGTACCACGGTCTCCGCGACGACATCGAACGGCTCCCGTACCACGACTCCATCAGCGTCTGTACGGCCCCGAGCCACACGAAGACGACCGTCGAGTTCTCCATGGACTACGACGAGGACGTCTACATCGTCGACGGCGAGGAACTCGACGGGCACGCCTACGACCGGGTCGAACGCGTCGTCGACAAGGCCCGAGACATGTCCGACGCGGCCCACACCGTCTACCCGCTGAAGCTGGAGTCCGAGAACTCCTTCCCGTCGAACGTCGGTCTCGGGTCGTCCTCGTCCGGGTTCGCTGCGGCGGCGATGGCCGTCGCGGAGGCCGCCGAACTCGACGCCTCGCTCGCCGAGATATCGACCATCGCGCGCGTCGGGTCGTCGTCTGCGGCCCGGGCCGTCACGGGCGGGTTCTCCGACCTCCGCGCCGGCCTGAACGACCACGACTGCCGGTCACAGCGTATCCCGACGGAAATCGAGGACGAACTGAAGATAATCGTCGCCCTCGTCCCGTCGTACAAGGACACCGACGACGCACACACCGAGGCCGCAAAGAGCCACATGTTCGACGCACGCCGGGCGCACGTCCAGGACCAGCTGGTCGAGGTGCGCGACGCCATCCAGGACGACGACCTCGAACGCACCGCCGAGATAGCCGAACACGATTCCCTGTCGCTCGCTGCGACCACGATGACCGGCCCGGACGGCTGGGTCTACTGGCAGCCACCGACGCTCGCCGTGTTCAACAAGGTACGCGAACTGCGGGCGAACGGGTACGAGGACGACGACGACGTCGACAGCGTGCCGGTCTGGTTCTCGACGGACACCGGGGCGTCGGTGTACGTCAACACCACCGCCGAGCACGCCGACCGCGTCAAAGAGGCCATCTCGGAGACGGGCGTCCGGACGACCATCTGGGAGGTCGGCGGCCCGGCCGAACTGCTCGACGAGGACGAGGCGCTCTTCTGACCGGCGGGGTCCGGGTCGACCCCGACCGCGTGTTCGAGGCCCGCTCCCACCCGACCGGTCCGTGAACTGCAGTTCTGTTCCCGGCCCGAGTGCTCCCACGAACTATATCACGGACGTCCGCGCACCCCTGGACATGGACGACGCGGACGCGACGGACGCCCTCGAAGTACTCGGCAACGAGATACGCATGGCCATCCTCCGGGAACTCGCAGACGCTGACGAACCACTAGCGTTCTCGACGCTCCGGGAGCGCGTCGGGGTCCGCGACACCGGGAAGTTCAACTACCACCTCTCTCGGCTCTGTGAGTACTACGTCCGCCAGACCGAGTTGGGGTACGAACTCGGGCACGCCGGGACGCGCGTCGTCTCGGCGGCCGACCCGGAACGCGCCCCGTCACGGACCGACGGCGGTTCGGCCACCGGGGACTCCTGTCCGGTCTGTGGCGAGGCAGACTGCGAGAAGCTGTTTCACGTCCACCTGACGCCGCCCTGGGCGTGACTCGACGGCCGGTCAGCCCTACCGCAGCGGCCGCCAGTACAGCAACCCGACGGTGACGACGAACACCGCCGTCGACAGGGGGAAGGACTCCTGGTAGGCCGCACTCGCCAGCGCCGACGACCCGCCGGCGACGCCGGAGGCGACCGCCGCGAGGATGGGCCAACTGCAGGAGATACACGACAGCAAGCCGAGGACGCCGGAGACCGCCGCACCCGTCGCGTCGATGACCGTCGCGTAGACGAGGTACACCAGCGCGGCGTAGCCGACGACCTGGTAGGGGAACAGTCGGAGGACGAGGAGTTCGCTCTCGTAGACGACGGCGGGCCCGAGTCCCGGCGGGAGCGACGTCGTCACGTACCAGCCGTAGGACGGGTCGTATCCCGGGACCGAGTAGAAGGCGTAGCCGAGGTCGAGGACGCCGCCGAAGTACGCCAGCACCAGGCCGTAGCCCACCGTAACGAGTGCCGCGAGTCGTCGGCGGCGCGTCGGTGCCGGCGGCGGGCTCGCCCGCCAGAGTGCCCAGAGGCCGACGTCGATCCAGACGAACGGGAGCACCAGCATCGAGAGCGAGACCCCTCCGACCTCGGCGGCGTAGAGCGCGGCGACGAGGGCTTCACCCGTGACCACGATGAACGCGGCGAACACGGTCGACGGCTCGGGAACCAGTTCGACGGGGTCGACGCGTTCGGTGGCCATCTACAGCACCATCGAGTCGACGACGACGGCCGTGAGCAACGCGCCGAGGTACGCGTTCGAGGCGTGGAACGCACGGAACGCCGCGTCGGCCGTCTGTTCGCGGTGGAGGCGCACGATGGTCCACAGGAACACCGCCCCGACGGCCACGCTGACGAGTGCGTACAGCGGGCCGAGGTTCGAGACGGCGGACAGCGCGCCCGCACTCGCGAGCGTCGCGGTGAAGTACCAGACGATGTGCCTGCGGGTCACGGCGTCGCCGCGGACCAGCGGGAGCATCGGGAAGCCGCCACGTGCGTAGTCCTCCTTGTACGCCAGTGCGAGGTTGTAGAAGTGCGCGGGCGTCCACAGGAAGATGACCGCCGCGAGTGCGACCCCCGGCAGTCCGACGCGTCCGTGGACCGCCGCGGAACCTATGAGCGCCGGGAGCGCACCGGCGGCGCCGCCGATGACGATGTTCTGGACGGTGTTCGGCTTCAACACGAGCGTGTAGACGACGCTGTAGAACAGGATGGCGACGAGTCCGAGGAGCGCGACCAGCAGGTTCACCGCGGCGAACGCGAGCAACGACGCCGTCGCCAGCGCGAGGCCGAAGCCGAGCGCGTTCCGGACCGGCACCACGTCGACTGCGAGCGGTCGGTCCGAGGTGCGCGACATCTTGCGGTCCACGTCCCGCTCCAGCACGTGGTTGAACGTGCCCGACGCGCCGATGGAGAGGACGCCACCGACCATGGTCAGGCCGACGGTCCGGACTGTCAGTTCCGTCCCGCCTGTCGCGGCCGCGAGTGCCATCGCCGCACCGGCGACCAGGCAGAGCAACCACATCAACCGCGGCTTCATCAGGCGGAAGTACGCGGCGGCGACGACCCTGGCGCGGGCGAGACCGCCGGTCGGGACCTCCCGCGCTGGCGACCCGGACTCCTCCTCGATGGAGTCGGGTTCGAGCGACGCGTCGTAGTCGTCGTCGGTCGCCGTCGAGTCCTCTAGCGTCCACGCGAGCGCGCCCATCGTGGCCGCGAATATCGAGACGCCGACCCCGAGGTGGACGGTCGAAAGCGCCCCGCTGGGCGGCGACGTGGCGGCGAGTGCGCCGAGCCAGACCTGGACTGGATACAGCGCGAGCGCCACGGTGACCGCCAGACGGACGCGTCGGTTCGCGTCACCGAGCCACGCGGCGACGACGGTGGCGGCGACGGCGAGTCCGACCAGCAACGCGACGACGCGGTGCCCCCACGCGACGAGCAGTGCCGTGTTCGACAGGCCGACCAGCCACTGGCCGTCGCAGGCCGGCCACGTCGGGCACGCCCTGGAGGCGTCGGTGATGGCCGTCGTCGCTCCGACGATCAGGAGCAGGTAGACGCCCATCGCCGTCGCGGCGAGGAGGCCACTGAACCTGCGATGGGTACCGACTGGGCGCGGGAACGTTCGATGCACGAGTACTAGCGCAACCTTCGACTCCGCCCACTTAGAGTGTACGCTTTCGCCCGGTCGCCGCAGCCGAGTCAGCACATATTTAACCCCATCTACCCAAGCCGGAAACGTCATGAACGCAAAGCGGATCCTCCCCACAGCCGCGCTCGGGGCGGCGCTTTTGCTGCTGGTCGCCGAGCCAGTAGCGGCGCAGTCGTCGAGCGCCGACGCGATATGGGGGCTCAACGAGAGGCTGCTCGTCGTCGCGATCCCGATCACGGTCCTCGTGGAGGCCGTTCTCATCTACACCGTCCTCAAGTTCAAGGATAGCGACGAGGCGCAACCGACGCGTGAGAACCGCAGACTCGAGATAACCTGGACCGTCGCGACGGCGGTCATCCTCCTGTTCGTCGGTCTCGCGACGACGATGACGATGGCCGACCAGAGCGTCGTCGTCGACGACGTGCAGAACCGGGCCGAGGTTCCCGAGGACGCGGAACACGTCAACGTCTCCGCGTTCCGGTACGGCTGGACGTTCACCTACGACGAACACAACGTGAGCAGCGGTACGAAACTCGCCATCCCGGCGAACCAGGAGACGTACTTCAACGTGACGACGCAGGACTGGATACACTCGTTCCACGTCCCAGAACTCGGGTTGAAGCAGGACGCGGTCCCCGGCCGTCACAACTACATCATGACCGAGGGGACGGAACCCGGGGTCTACCAGGGCTACTGTGCCGAGTTCTGTGGCACGGGCCACTCGGGGATGATGTTCGAGGTCGAGATAATGCCCCAGGACGAGTACGAGGCCTGGCTGGCGGACCAGTGTGAGAGCGCCGACGGCACCTGGAACGAGGACGAACTGACGTGTACTGGCAACGGCGGCGACGCCGGTAATTCGACGGACGGCAACGCTTCGGTCGCGGCGTAGACGCGGTCGCGTTCTTCGACGTTCTCCAGACTCGGTAGCCCCGGGACCGCCGTCGGGAATCGCCCGACCGGCAGACGCGGTTGGATGGATTTTTAGTAGTCGACTCGTAACCCTCGTGTATGACAGTCGCTGAAGAATCCGCGGACGACCACGGGCACCACCTTCCGGCCGTCGAGGACTGGCCGAAGGGGTTCGGCGAGGCCAGCTGGTGGCCGTTCATCGCCGCCATCGGCGCAGGTGGCATCTACCTCGGGGCCGCACTGTACGTGCTCGTGTTGAGAGAGGTACTGAGTTACGGCGTCTTCGCCGGCGTGGCGATTCTGAGCACCTTCCTGTTCCTGGTGGGCCTGTTCGGCTGGCTCTATCACACCTTCGTCGTCTCGTTCTGGGAACGGGCGGCTGACCACAAGAGCGAGAAGAAACTCAGGTGGGGCATGGTGGCGTTCCTGGGGTCCGAAGTCGCGACCTTCGGCGCCGGGTTCTGTTACTACTTCTTCGTGCGCGTCGGCGACATCGGTGAGGTACCCGAACTGTTCGGGAGTCTCGTCATCGTCAACACGTTGCTGCTGGTCCTCTCCAGTTTCACCATCCACTTCGCACACACCGCCCTGCTCGACGGGAAGCGCAAGCGCTTCCAGGCGCTGCTCGGCATCACGCTGTTGCTGGGCGTCGTCTTCATCGCCGGTCAGGTGTACGAGTACTACGAGTTCATCGTCCACGAGGGCTTCTCGCTCGGGTCCGAGACCTTCAGCCAGGTGTTCGCGAGCGGCTTCTACGCGCTGACCGGACTGCACGGCCTCCACGTCTCCCTCGGCGCTGTGCTCATCGCTATCGTCTTCGTCCGCGCGCTCCGCGGTCAGTACTCCGCCGAACGCCACGTCTCGGTGAGCACGGTCTCGATGTACTGGCACTTCGTCGACATCGTCTGGATCTTCCTCGTCGTCGTCCTCTACGTCGGCGCGCCCGTCACGGCGTAATCCAGCCGATAGATGTGCCGGCACCGACGTCGAAGAATCGTTCTCGCGCTCGCGTCCCTGGGACTGCTCTCGGTCGGGACCGGGACGGTCCTCGCACACGGGGGCTCGTTACGAGGTGGCGCAGAGACGCTCGCGGTGCCGGCGTGGCTGTTCTTGCTGACCGGCGGTGCGGCCGTCGGCGCGTCGTTCATGCTCGCGGCGACGGTCACGGACAGGCGGTACATCGCGAGCATCGACGAGTGGCACCGCGCCCTCGGCCGGGTCCCGACCGTCGTCGGCCGGGACCTCGCACCGCTCGTCGGACTGGTCGGGTTCGGTGCCGTCCTCTGGTTCGGGCTCACCGGCCCGCCCGCGCCGCTTCGCAACCTCGCCGTGGTACTCGTCTGGGTCGGCTGGTGGGCCGGGTTCACCATGACGACCTACCTCGTCGGGAACACCTGGCCGGCGCTGAACCCGTTCCGCACCATCGCCAGCGTGCTTCCGACGCTCGACAGACCGTACCCTGACCACGTCGGTACCTGGCCGGCGGTGGTGGGACTGCTCGCACTGGTGTTCGTCGAGGTGGTCACTCCCCTCGCCGACGACCCGAGACTGCTCGCGGGTACCATCGCGTGCTACGGCGTCGTGACCCTCGCCGGTGCGGTCGCCTACGGGGACCAGTGGTTCGAGCGTGCAGACCCGGTCTCGCGCGTGTTCGCCGCGCTCGGCGCGGTCGCACCGGTCACCAGCGACGACGACGGCCTGCGACTGCGACTGCCCGGGATGGGTCTGACGCGCTCGGCTGTGGTCTCCGGGGCGGACGACGTGGTCTTCGTCGTCACCCTGCTGTGGGTGACCACCTACGACGGCATGGTGACCACGCCCGCGTGGGCCGACGCCGCGACTGCGGCGTACGGGGCGGGCGTGCCGCCCCTCGCCATCTACCTGGGTGCGTACCTGCTCGGGTTCGGCGCGTTCGTCGGCGCGTACCGGGTCGCGTCACGCTGGGCGCGTCGCACGGGCGAGACGTTCCTGACGGCCGACGTCCTCGCCCGTCGGTTCGCACCGCCCCTGCTCGCAATCGCGGCGGGGTACCACCTCGCACACTACCTGGCCTACTTCGTCGCGCTGTCGCTCCCGCTGTCGGCCGCCCTCGCGAACCCGCTCTCGCCCCCGCCGTCGCCACAGCAGTTCGTCCTGCCCGGGTGGGTCGGGGGCGCCGAACTCGCGTTCGTCCTGCTCGGACACCTGCTCGCTATCTGGGTCGCCCACTCGACGGCGTACGACCTGTTCCCGAGTCGCCTCCAGGCGGTCCGGAGCCAGTACCCGTTCATCGCCGTGATGGTGCTGTACACGATGGTGAGTCTCTGGGTCGTCGCCGAACCGTCACTCGTCCCACCCTACCTATGACCGACGACACGTACGTTCCCCCCGGCGTCACCGCGCACCGCTGTCCGTACTGCAACCGCCCGTTCCGGCGCGAGGACCAGTGCACGCTCCACGTCGGACTGGAGCACTACGACCGGATGACAGCGGGGGAGGAGGCTGCGTTCCGCGACGCCTACAGCGCCGAGTCGGAGGAACTCGGGCTGTACCGGCTGAAGCTCGTCGGCCTGCTCGTCGTCCTGTACTTCGGGATGCTGATGCTGTACTCGGTCGTCGGGTGAGTCGGTCCGACGCGAGGACGGGTCTACATCCCCATGTCGGCCGCCGCGTCGGGGACGGGCAGGTCGTGCGGTGAGACGCCGAGGAGTTCCGCGGCGTGGTCGAGCGCCATGTCGAAGCCGTAGTAGCGCTCGAGTTCGTCGCCGTCGGCGGTCGGTCGGACCTTCAACATCGCGTAGCCGTCGACGTTCTGTGCGATGGCCGCCGTCGCGCCGTCGCGTTCGAACGAGAGGATTCGCTCCGTCTCTGTCTCCTCGTAGCGTGCCGTGATGCCGTCGGCCGTGACCGTCTCGTCGCTCATGCCTGGCGCTTCGGACCCGGGCAAGTCGTACCTACCGGTTCCGGGGCGACCGCCGAAGCGAAACGCACCAGTTGGTCCGGCGCGACCGACCGGGCGTGACGAAGTTCATCCAGAGCGGCCGTCGGCGGGACATCTGCATCCTCCTCTACGACGCGGGCGAACTCACGGCCCAGAAGCTCAAGACGCGACTGGAGCGCCACTACGACGAGCGCATCGAGCCGAAGTCGTTCTACGGCGCGCTCGACGCGCTCGAATCGGCGGGGTTCGTCGAGACGCACACCGAAGGGCTGTACGACGTGTACTCGCTCACGGACGCCGGTCGGGCGCGCCTGCGCGAGCACGTCGACTGGGTCGTCGAACAGACCAGCGACGACGGCTGAGCCGCGACCGCCGGTTCGCCGGGACGTGTCGAGGCGTCCGGGACCAGAAAGGGGGTCCTGGACCAGAATCAGCGTGTCCAGGACTGTCGTCCCGAGGACGGGAGGCGGTACCGCCCGCCGGGAGACTCGTTACTCGTCGAGGACCTTGTCGCCGATGGTGTTCCGGAGGATCTCGGAGGTGCCCTCGTAGATCTCGTTCAACTTGGCGTCGCGGTAGAAGCGCTCGGCGGGGAAGTCCTTGGTGTAGCCGTAGCCGCCGTGTATCTGGATGCCCTCGTTGGCGACCTCCCGGGATATCTCGGAGGCGTAGAGCTTCGCCTGTGCGGCCTCCTTGATGTAGCTCTCGCCGCGAATCTTCCTGTCGGCCGCCTTGTGCATCAACAGCTCCGCGGCCTGGATCTTCGTGTCCATGTCCGCGAGTTTGTGCTTGATGGACTGGAACTCGGCGATGGGCTGGTCGAACTGCTCGCGCTGGGACGCGTAGTCGCGGGCCTGGTCCAGCGCGGCGCGTGCGATGCCGACGCCGCGTGCCGCGATGGTGATGCGACCGCCGTTGAGCGTCTTGAGCGCCTGCACGAAGCCGTCGCCCTCCTCGCCGATGCGACGGTCGGCGGGGATTCGCATGTCGGCGAAGCGGAGTTCCGCGGTCGGACAGCCCTTGTCGCCGAGTTTGTCCTCGGTGCCCTCGACGTGGAAGCCGTCGTCCTCGTCGGGGCGGACGACGAACGAGGAGATGCCCCTGTTGCCGGCCTCGGGGTCCGTCTTGGCGAAGACGGTGACGGTGTCGGCGACCGAGCCGTTCGATATCCAGAGCTTCCCGCCGTTCAGGACGTACTCGTCGCCGTCCCGCTCGGCCGTCGTGTCCATCGCGGGCACGTCGGACCCGGCCTGGGGCTCCGAGAGGGCGAACGCGCCGACGTCGGTGCCCTCGGCCAGCGGGACGAGGTACTCCTGCTTCTGGTCCTCGTCGCCGAACTCGTAGAGCATGTTCCCGGCGAGCGAGATGTGTGCGGCGACGATGGTTCCCAGGCCGCCGGACCCGCGTGCGATCTCGGAGAGACCGATGGCGTAGCTGTGGTAGTCGAGGCCGGCACCACCGTACTCCTCGGGGAACGGCATCCCCATCAGGCCGAGGTCGGCCATCTCGTCGACCAGGTCGGCGGGGAACTCGTCCTCGTGGTCGATGTCCTCGGCCACGGGAACGACCTCCTCGTCGACGAACTCCGAGACCATGTCTCGAATCTGGGCCTGTTCCGCAGTGAGGCTGAAGTCCATGTCCACAACTACGGGCGTCGTTCCTTTACTGTTCCCATCGCGGCGTCGTCACCCGAACAGGAGCGGTTCTCCCGGCGTTGCGTCGGTGTAGCACGGCGCTCGACCGCTACACCATGGGTTTTTCCGCGTGGAATACACAAGAACAGGTGGATGAACGAGGAAGAGGCCGCGAAGTCCGTCGACGGCGACCTTGCCTGGTGTTACGACGCGGTGCAAGGCGTCTCACGGACGTTCGCGATTACTATCGATGAACTGGAGGAGCCCACTGCTCGACACATCTGTCTGGGTTACCTCCTCTGTCGAGTCGCCGATACGGTCGAGGACGCGGGACACATCCCGCCGACCGAGAAGGCCGGACTGCTGCGCCTGTATGCGGACGTGCTGGACGACGACGACCCGGCGACCGCCGAGGAGTTCCGGGCGGAGGTCGACGAGTGGCTTCCCGACCGACTCGACGACGACTGGACCGTCGTCGCGGAGACGCCACGCGTCGTCAGAACGTATCGCCGGCTCTCGCCGGAGGCGAAGGAGAACATCCTGCCGCCGGTGCTCGAACTCACCAACGGCATGGCCGAGTTCGTCGAGCGTCACGCCGAGTCAGGCGGCCTGCGCATCCAGACGCTGGACGAACTGGAGGAGTACTGCTGGTACGTCGCCGGGACCGTCGGGTCGCTCGTGACCGGCCTGGTCACGCGCGGGACGACGGAGACGCGAGCGTCGAGACTCCGCGAGAACGCGCGCTCGTTCGGGTTGCTGTTGCAACTCGTCAACGTCGCCAAGGACGTCAGCGACGACTACCACGAGGAGAACAACGTCTACCTGCCCGCGGAGTGGCTGGCGGCCGAAGGCGTCGACCGAGACGCGGTGTGTGACCCCGAGAACGAGGAGGCCGTCGCGTCGGTCATCGAGCGCGTCGTCGACCACGCGGCGGGCTACCTCGACGACACGCAGCGCTACCTGGAGGCACTGCCCGAGCGACGGGGGAACACGCTCTCGGCGTGGGGTATCCCCTACCTGCTCGCCGTCGCGACGCTCCGCGAACTCCGGGAGCGACCGGTCGACGTCGTCCGCGAGGGCGGCGTGAAGGTGTCCCGGATGGAGGTCGTCGCCATCATCAACTGGTTCAGAGAGCACGGCGACCGGCAAGCCCTGGAACGGGTTCGACAGACCATCGAGCAGAAACCGTTCCACGAGGCCGACCTCTCGGTCTGAGTACGGGCGGGCCGTCCTCTTCTCTCACGGGGACCGGTCACTCGCACCCGGTCTCCCGCTCACGATGCGCCAGCGGTGCGTCCGTCCGCCCCGCCGTCGTGGTGCCGGGTCGGTCCGGCGGCCACACTCCGTCCGACGGCGTAGAGCGCGACGCCACAGACCAGGGTCACCACGGTCCACACGACGAGGACGGCGGGCGGGACCCACCCGGGCGAGGTGAACGGGGCCGTCGCCAGGACGGGCGCACACAGCGTCACCCCGGCGACGGGAAGCGCCGTCCGGTCGCCACGGGCGTGTGCGAGGCCGAGGGCGAGGAACAGGAGCGAGGTGGTCGCCCAGGCCCCGAACAGGCGGTTCGGGCCCGTCGCGGCCACTGTCAGGAGCCAGCCGACGCTCCCGGCGACGAGCGCCCAGCGGGGAACCCCCCGAGCAGTGACGCGGTCACGCGCGAAGGCGACCGTCGCAGCAGCGCCGGCGGTTACCAGTACCTGTGGGGCCAGTCCGGCAGTCGCAACCCCGAGGAGAAACGCCGGGCGCTCCAGGGCGCCACCGGACGAATCGGCGAGCAGGGCGAGGCCGACGCCACCCGCGAGCATCGCCGGCGTCGCCCCGGCGGCGACGACGGCGACGCGGACGTCGAACGCACGGTCCGGGGGGCGAAGCCGGTCACCAGCGACGAACAGGCCGGCGAGGGCGACGGCGAACACCGCGACCGGGCCGGCGGCGACCGGGAGTACGGCCGCGGCGTCGGCGGCGAGCACCTCCGAACCGACGACCGCATAGCTGGTCACCGTGGCGACGACGCCGCCGTCTCCGGCGAACGCGAGGTAGGTCTCGCTCCCGAGGTCCGTGGTCCCGCCCTCCCAGACGACCGCACCGTCCGCGGCCCGCGCCGTCTCGGGGACGAGCGTCGGGGCGGTCCCGCCGGGCCCACTGACCGTCAGGCGGTCGGCGTGGACGGTGACCGACGCGTACTGGTTCGACGGGAAGAAGCCGTCGACGACGAGGACGCCACCGGCGCCACGGTGAGCGAACCCGGGGACGGTGAACGTGGCGACGAGGTCCCGACCCTCTACTCTCGTGTCGAGCGACCGGACCTCCTCGACGACGGACCTCCGGGTGAGTCCGCGCCGTACCAGTTGCCGTCGGTCCGGGTCGTCTCGCAACTCGGTGGCGGTCCGCTCGTCGAGCGTCGCCCGGACGGTCCAGCGGGCCGACCCGTCGTCGCGGACCTGCACGTCCACCTCGCTCCGTTCGACCGCACCGTCGAACGCGTCCCCGTCGCAGAGCCCACAGACCGACTCGGGCGGCGGTGCGGCGACGACCGGGGCGGTGGTGGACGCGAGGAGGAGGAGCGAGAGGACCGTCAGGACGACGGGACGGTGGTGGGACATCGTCCCCGTAGAGGCCCGGAACTGTCAAGAAAATACCGTCGGTGCCGACCTACTCGTAGTCGTAGAACCCCTTCCCGGTCTTCTTGCCGAGGTCGCCAGCGTCGACCTTGCGCTTGAGCAGGTATGCAGGCTTGTAGCGGTCGCCGAGTTCCTCGTGGAGCGTCTCGGACGCGTGCAGGCAGATGTCGAGTCCGATGTGGTCGGCGAGTTCCAGCGGTCCCATCGGGACGTTCGTGCCGAGTTTCATGCCCTTGTCCATGTCCTCCTTCGTGGCGACGCCCTCGTCGTAGGCACGGACGCCCTCGTTGATCCAGGGCATGAGGACGCGGTTCGTGACGAAGCCAGGCTTGTCGTCGGACTCCCACGTCTCCTTGCCCATCGATTCGGCGAGTTCGTGGGCGAGCGACAGCACTTCGGGACTGGTCTTCTCCCCCTCGACGACCTCGACGCCGGTCATTATCGGCACGGGGTTCATGAAGTGGAGACCGACGATGCGGTCCGGCACGTCCGTCGCCGACGCGATGGTCGTGATGGAGAGCGTGCTCGTGTTCGTCGCGAGCAGGCACTCGTCGTCGACGATGTCCGCCAGGTCCGAGAAGATGTCCTGCTTGACGTCCACGTCCTCGACGGCGGCCTCGACGACGACTTCGCAGTCCGAGAGGTCCTCGAGGACCGTCGTCCCGGTGATGGCGTCGAGCACCGCCTCGGCCTCGGAGGCGGTCAGGTCGTCCCTGCTGACGAGTCGGTCGAGGCTGTCCTCGATGGCGTCGAAGCCGTTCTGGACGAACTCCTCCTCGATGTCCCGCATCGTCACCTCGTAGCCGTTCGTCGCGGCGACCTGTGCGATGCCGTTGCCCATCGTCCCTGCACCGACGACGCCGATACGCTCGATGCTGTCGAGGTCGTGTACCATGTGCCAGCGTTGTGTGGAATCCGCCCTAAGCGTGCCGGTCCAGCATCGAAGACGTCCACGACCTCGTTCCCGGGGACGGGTCCGTTACTCGACTGTGAGGGTGTAGAGCCGCTTTCGGGCGTCGGAGAAGGAGAAGCGCGAGTGGACGACGTCGTGTTCTTCCAGCCTGTTCAGGGCGTACCGGACGGTTCGGGGCGGGAGGAGCGTCTCCTCGGCGAGTTCGCTCTGGGTCAGCGTGTCGTTGTATTCCAGTACCTTCGCGACCAGCTTCGCGCTCGGGGGCAGGTCCCGAACGTCGTCCCAGCTACCGGTGGGACGGTCGCGGTGTCTCGGCTCGGTTGCACTCATCGTACACCGTAGTTGCGCATACCCCGTAATAATACTTACTCATTCAGTAGATTACCATGAATAATTTACCCGACTGGTCGGGCAGGGTCGTTCGCCCGGTGACCGGCCCGTCGCTTCGAGCGCTCTCGCCACCGTCGGCGAGACCGGACACGGGGAGAGACCTGCCTCTCAGGCCCGAAGCCGGCCGTTCAGTGTGTCACCCGAAGCCTCTTAAGAATCAGTGCCTTATGAGACGCTGATGACCGATACTGTGGACGACGTCGACCTCCCGTACAACGAGGAGGAGACGTCCCAACAGGAGAAAATCGCGGCTCTGCAGGAGCGTCTGGAGGTTCTCGAATCGCAGAACGACGAGATGCGCGACAAACTCCTCGACGCCAACGCAGAGAACAACAAGTACCAGCAGAAGCTGGAACGGCTCACCCACGAGAACAAGAAGCTGAAGCAGTCGCCCCTGTTCGTCGCCACCATCCAGGAACTGACCGACGAGGGCGTCATCATCAAGCAACACGGCAACAACCAGGAGGCCCTCACCGAGGTCACCGACGAGATGCGCGAGGAGATCGAACCCGACATGCGCGTCGCCGTCAACAACTCCCTCTCTATCGTGAAGACCCTGAGCAACGAGACGGACGTCCGCGCCCGGGTGATGGAAGTCACCGAGAGTCCCGAGGTCTCCTACGAGGACATCGGTGGCCTCGAGGAACAGATGCAGGAGGTCCGCGAGACCGTCGAGATGCCCCTCGAGAAGCCCGAGATGTTCACCGAGGTCGGCATCGACCCGCCGTCGGGCGTCCTGCTCTACGGGCCGCCGGGCACCGGGAAGACGATGCTCGCGAAGGCCGTCGCCAACCAGACCGACGCGACGTTCATCAAGATGGCCGGGTCCGAACTCGTCCACAAGTTCATCGGGGAGGGCGCGAAACTGGTCCGCGACCTCTTCCAGGTCGCCCGTGACCACGAACCCGCCGTCATCTTCATCGACGAGATCGACGCCATCGCCGCCAAGCGGACCGAGTCCAAGACCTCCGGCGACGCCGAGGTCCAGCGCACGATGATGCAACTGCTCTCCGAGATGGACGGCTTCGAGGAGCGCGGCGACATCCGCATCATCGCGGCGACGAACCGCTTCGACATGCTCGACCGCGCCATCCTCCGCCCCGGCCGGTTCGACCGCCTCATCGAGGTCCCCAAGCCCAACGACGAGGGTCGCGAGATAATCTTCCAGATTCACACCCGCGACATGAACGTCTCCGACGACGTCGACTACGCGGCGCTCGCCGACATGGCGACCGACGCCTCCGGTGCCGACGTCAAGGCCGTCTGTACGGAAGCCGGCATGTTCGCCATCCGCGACGACCGTCGCACCATCACGATGGAGGACTTCGTGGACGCCTGGGAGAAGATTCAGGCCGAGGACGAGGACGACGACCAGATATCGAAGACGTTCGCCTGAGCCGTTCCCGGTCCGACCGTTCCGTTTTTCCGACCGCCGTCACCCGAGAGGGTACCGACCGCCGTCACCCGAGCGCGACGAACAGCGCCAGCGGGACGAGAAAGAGCAGCACCGTCATCAGTACGAGGATGAGTCCGTAGCCGCCGGCGACGCCCGCCACCGAGAGCCACGACGGGTGGTCGCTGTCGATTGGGAGTTCCATACGGGTGTCGTGTGCGCTCCCGTCGCTTAGTTGCACCGGTCGTGACGACGGGACGGACCGTCGGTCCGTCGCACCTGCGTGGTGGTCACTGGTACTCGTCGGTCACGTCCTCCAGTCGGACCTCGCCGTCCGGCACGCGCATGGCGACGATGACCTCGCGCGGTGCGTCCGACGAGTTCACCGACTTGTCCACGCTGTACCCCACGTACGTGCAGTCCTCGCGCGTGAACGTCACGACGGAGTAGCCCCAGTGATGGCTGTCGAAGAACTCGATGTGGGGGTTCTGTGCCGTGACGAGTCGCCGGAGGAGTCGCTCCGTCGGTTTCGCCCAGGGGTCTTGCGTCAGGCCGAGGGCCTCCGCGACGTTCAGACTGGTCAGCGCGGGCGTCATGAACTCGACGCCGATGCGCTTGTCCTCGTCGACGGGTCCCGCGAGTCTGGTGTCGACGGCGTCGCGATACTCCGTCTGCTGGTAGCCGGCGACGTAACAGTGCATGTCGCCCGTGATGGTGACGAAGTTCTCCACGTCCCGGGCCGCCAGCGCGTTCGTGAGGTACTGGCGCTCGCTCTGGTAGCCGTCCCAGCCGCCCTGGACGGGGTAGAGTGTCGCCGGACCGGCACCGAGTCTGAACGGGATGGTCAGCACCTCGTCGGACCAGACGTTCCACTTCGTCTCGCGGTCGGCGGCCGTTATCTCGTCGAGGAACCACTCCAACTGGTCCGGGCCGAGCATCGTGTGGTCGGGCGGTTCGCGTTCGGGTGCCGTGGCACGGCGCGTCGGCAACAGCATGTCGCGCTCGCCCGTCCGGAACAGTCGTTCGTCGGTCATCACCAGCGAGACGAGGTCCCCGAACTGGAGCGACCGCCAGAGCGTAAAGCGGTCCTGGAGCTGGGTCGCGTCCGGGTCGTAGTTGATGCGGGCCGGCATGTACTCCCACCAGACGTGCATCGCGTCGGCGGCGAGTCGGGTCATGAACTCGGGGTCGTCGCCCTTCGGGTGGTCCGCCTTCGGCGCGTCGTCCTCGTAGTCCCAGTAGATGTCGTTGGCTATCTCGTGGTCGTCCCACGCCGGGATGAGCGTGTGTCGTTCGAGCGCGCGCTGGAGGAACCGGTCGGACTTGTAGGTCCGGTAGAGGTAGCGGTAGTCCTCCTCGGTCTCGACCCTGCCGTTCCCGCTGGGGAGGTCCTTCTCCCGGCCCGGGTAACTCGGGGCGAACCTGCTCTTGAAGTGCCCGTCGGCGGACTCGTAGATGAAGTCCCCGACGTGGACGACGAAGTCGACGTCCTCCTCGGCGACGTAGTCGTACGCCGGGTAGTAGCCGTTCGCGTAGTTCTGGCAGGTGAGGACGACGAACGACAGTTCGTCGGGGCTGGCGTCGGCCGCCGGCAGGGTCCGACACCGACCGACGCGACTCGCCGTCGACCGGTAGACGAAGCGGTAGTAGTAGGTCCGGCCCGGTTCCAGCACGCCGTCGAGGTCCACCTTGACCGTGTAGTCGTGGGCCTCGATGGCGTCCGAGTCGGAGAGCACGCCCCGGTGGACGACCGTCTCGAAGGACTCGTCGTCGGCCACCTCCACCGCCAGCGGGGACTCGGGGTCGAACTCCTCCGGGGCGATGCGCGTCCAGAGGATGACGCCGTTCGTCGTCGGCCCACCGCTCGCGATGGACTGCGGGAACGTCTCGTCCGCGTCGGCCGCCGGGTCGAACTCGAACACCGACGGGTCGTCCGGTTCCTTCGGGTCTCGTGCGAACGCCAGGTCGTGGCGCGAGAGCAGCGACGAGAGTTCGTCGTGGTCGGACGCCATCGTTCGTTCGGTCGGGGACCAGCGCTCGGCGTGTCCACCGGTCGCGTCGAGTTCCTCGTCGTCGCCGACTCGCGTCCAGTCCTCGTCGGTCATCTTCCGGGCGTTCTCACCGGGGGGTTTTGAACGTGTCGCGCTCGCCCGAATGTCGGGCAGTTTTTCAGCACTGGGGCGCTACCGGCGCGTAATGACCAGAATCGTCGTGGTAGACAACCACGGACAGTTCACCCACCTGGAACACCGGGCGCTCCGTGACATGGGCGTCGAGAGCGAGGTCGTCGACAACGAGACGCCCCCCTCGGAGGTCGAGGCCGACGGCATCGTCCTCTCGGGCGGTCCCGACATGGACCGGCGCGGCGAGTCGGCAGCCTACCTGGACCTCGACGTCCCCGTGCTGGGAATCTGCCTCGGCATGCAGATAATGGCGGCCGAACTCGGCGGCGAGGTCGGGTCGGGCGACTACGGCGGCTACGCCGACGTGACCGTCGAGATACTCGACGAGGACGACCCGCTTCTCGGGTCGCTCTACCCCGAGACGCGCGTCTGGGCGAGCCACGCCGACGAGGTGAAGGCCGTCCCCGACGGGTTCTCCGTCACCGCGAGGTCCGACGTCTGCGACGTGGAGGCGATGAGCGACCCCGACCGCGAACTCTACGGCGTCCAGTGGCACCCGGAGGTCAGCCACACCGAAGCGGGACAGGAAGTGTTCGAGAACTTCCTCGCACGGTGCGAGTAATCCGGGACACATTTACCGTCACGCGGGTACCGATAGGGCAGAATGACGGCGACCCAGGGGGACCTCGCACGCCTCTCCCGGTACATCTTTCGCGCACCACGCTGGTACACGAGCCTCGCGTTCGCGATGGTCGTCGCGGGCGTGACCGGCATCGGCGTCTTCGACACCGGCCCGCTCGAGGGGTTCTCGCAGGGCGTCTTCTTCATCGGGGTGCCGACGGTCGTCGCGAGCGTGCTCACGAGCGTGGTCGACAGGCGTCTCGACGGGCAACTGACCCCGAACCGCTCGTCGCTCCTCGCGCTCCTCTGTGAGATCGTCGTCCTGGTGTTCATGGCGGTCGGCGGCGTCGTCGCGCTGGTCCTCGGTCTGGGCCAGAACTTCGCGTTCGACGTGCTCTACGCGGGACTCGCCTCCATCTTCGCGCTCCGGTTGCTGGTCGTGGCCGCGGTGTCCGGTCACTCCATCCCGAAGGCGTCCGTGCCGGCGAGCATCCAGACGCTCGCGGCCGCCGCGTTGCTGTTCGTCTACAGCGGGACCATCCGGTACCTGGAGGGCAGCGGCCCGCTACTGAACGCGTACCTCTCCCGCGCCGAACACACCGAGGTCCTACTCCCGATCCTCCCTGGCGACTTCGTCATCCTGCTGGGCGTCTGTCTGCTCTACGGGTCGTCGGTGTGGCTCTTCCTCGCCATCATCGACCGGCCGTGGAAGCGCAGCCTCGGCGTGTCGGTGCGGGACTTCCTCGGCGGGTTCGTCGGGCACATCGCGGAGGGCACGCGCGAACTGGAGGACTTCTTCGAGGAACTCGGCGAGGTGGCCGTCGTGCCGGTGACCGTCCTCTCGTTCCGCCGGCCCGAGGGGTCCGAGAAGGCTCGCGTGGTCCTCCCGATGGTCCATCCCGGCCCGATGGGTGAGATCGGCGGCGGGAACCTCCCGGAGCGCGTCGCGTCGGCCACCGAGGGACTCGCGTTTCCGCCGCACGCCACCGCCGGGCACGACTTCAACCTCGTCACCGAACGGGAGGTCGACACCATCGTCGAGACGGCCGACAGCGCACTCGAATCGCTGTCGGTCTGCGACGGCGCGACCGGGAGCGTCCGCGTCACCGCCGGCGACGCGAAGATGCTCGCACAGGCGTTCGGCGACGACCTCCTGCTCGTGAGCACGCACTCGCCGCGGTACGCTGACGACGTGGAGTACGCCGTCGGCCTCTCGGCCGCCGCAGAGGCCCGTTCGAGCGGTTTCGACGACGTACTGCTCGTCGACGCGCACAACTGCAACAACGGGCTTCGAGGCGACGACCTCGGGCACGTAACGCCGGGGAGCGAACGCTCGTTCGACATGATGCAGGCGGCCAGACACGCCGCCGCGGAACTCCGCGACGCCGAGCAGCACCCCGTCGAACTCGGCACCGCGTGGGACCGGACGGACTGGACGCCGGCGGAGGGCATCGGCCCCCTCGGCATCCGCGTCGCCTGCGTCGACGTCGGCGGGCAGGTGACCGCGTACGTCCTCGTCGACGGGAACAACATGGAACCCGGCCTCAGGGAGATGGTCATCGGCGGTCTCCCGGACGCCGTCGACGCCGCCGAGGTGATGACGACCGACACCCACATCGTCAACAGGGTCGACTCCTCGAACCAGGTCGGCGAGGTCATCGACCACGACGAAATCGTCGCCCTCGTCGGAGAACTGACCGAACGCGCGCTGGCCGACCGCGAACCCGTCGAGGCGGGGATGGCCACGGAGCGCGCTCGCGTCACCGTGTTCGGTAACGACAGAACGGAGACGCTGGCGAGTCACGCCAACGCGATGATCTCGATGGGCGGGGCGCTCGCGGTGTTGATAGCGGGAGTCGCGATGGAGCTGAGCGTCGTCGTGTTCTTCCTCTCCTAGGCGCCCTCGAAGAGGTCGTCGACGGCGCGTCGGGCCGCGAGTGCGGCCTCTTCGGCCACCGCCTCCTCGTCGGCGTCGCCCTCGGGAGCGTTCAGGTACACGTCGACGTCGAGCACCCCCTCCTCGAACGTGACGGTCACGTCGAGGTCGCGGACGTCCGATTGCCTGTATCGCGAGCGAACGAGCCCTTCTGCCGCCTCGGCGGCGGTCTGTACGACTTCCTCGGCCGTGGGTTCGGTCATCCGATTACGCGCCGCCTGCACCGCCCATGCCGCCACCCATGCCGCCGAGCATCTGCTGGAGTTCCTCCTGGAGCGACTCGAACTGCTGCTGGACGCGCTCTTCCTGCTTCTCGAGCGTCTCGACGCGGATCTCGAGGCTGGAGACCTTCTCGTCGAGGGCCTCCTCGGCCTCGGCGTAGTCGGTCGCGACGAACAGTTCGCCGACCTCGCGGTACATCTGGGTGTCCTCGTCGATGTCGTCGAGTTCGTCGAGCGCGGTCTGTGCCTCGGTGAGCTGGGACTCTGCCTCCTGCTTCTGGATGGCGACCTGCTGTGCCGTCTCCTGAAGGTCCTGCAGTTCCTCGATCTTCTCCTGTGCCTCCGGCGGCAGATTTCCTTGCATACTCGGCTGGAAGGTTTCCGCCCTGAAAAACCCCCGCTTTCGACGACGGGCAGCGTCCGGCCCGGCCGAAGTCGGCCCCGGCACGCGTTCTCGTATTCGGTACGCGTTCTCGTATTCGGTACGCGTTCTCGTTCTCCCACCGGGGCGCGCGCTGGCGAGCGTGCCGACGGCCGCGAGCCGACATCGTGCGAGGGACGAGTACCGCAGGCGAACGGAGTGAGCCGAGGAACGGAGTCGGCTGGGGAGGGTGTGGTGCGGTGGTCATGCGTGGCGGTCTGCGGTCGGGCGTCGCGGTGGCCCGTCGACGTGCGAGCCACCGGCCATCACTCGCGGCCGGCCATCACTCGCGGCCGGACGCCAGCTCGTGCACCCGTTCGGCGACCGCGACGAGGCGAATCCACGTGTTGACGCCCGCCCGCAGCGCCACGAGGTCGGACGCCCCGACCGTCACGACGAGGGTGCGACCGTCGCGAGCGAGCCGGGTCTCGGAGCGGTCGCTGGCTATCTCGCCGACCTCCTGACGGACGCTGTCGGCGACGACCGTCGCCGTGGCGTCGCTGTCGTACTCGAACTCGAGAACGGTCTCGTGGGCGGGCATGGGCCCGTTACTGCACGTCGACTTCCTTGATGTCCGTGCTACGTTCCTTGAGCAGCACGCGGTGGCCGCAGTACGGACAGCGGACGCCGCCGTACTCGTCCAGCGTCACGTCGCGCTTGCACCGCGAGCACTTGTAACTCATTCGTCGTCTTCTTCTTCGGACAGTGCGGCCCGGATGGACCGACGGACGGTGCGACCGGCGGGCGTCTGCGCGCGGAAGGTGCCACCGGTGAACTTCTCGCCAGTCTCCTCGTTCTTCCAGATGCCGGTGCCGACGCGCGTCACGTCGTCACCGTCGACCGTGGAGTTGCGCATCTCGTCTTCGATCTCCGCGACGCGACGTCGAGAGACGCGACCGTAGCGAGCGCCGAAGCGACCGGCACTGCCGGTCTTTCCCTTCTTCTTGGCCATGATACCCGTCTCTACCGTCAGGCCGCAAATAAACCTGTTGAGTTCGGTTCCGGTCCGACCGGCACGAACCGACCGACGTGCTACTGCAGTTCGGCCGTCGCCAGCGCCTCGTTCAGGTCCTCGCGGACGCGTTCGCCCATCTCACGGTCGCCGGCGGTCGTGACGATGCGGTTCTCCTGGACGCTCGACCCGTCGCGGATGAGCATCCTGACGTTGCCGTTGCCGTCCGCACGGGTCACCTTCGCGCCGACGCTCGCCTGGGAACTCGACCCGCCTGCCTCGATCGGCCCGGGGACGACTTTCTTCACGTGTGGGTGCTCGGCGACGGTCCGGATGGCGGACTGGCCGGTCCGGCCGCCGATGAGCGTCGAGTGCGAGCCACCGATCTTCTCGCGCGGGGCCACGTCGACCACCTCCAGTGCGTCCTCGCCGAACCCGTCGAGGACGGCGCTCACGGGGTCCTCGTCGTCGACGCGATAGAACTCGTGGTGCAACTGCGCCCGCGCCTCGCGGACGACCGCGCGGTCGCCCGCCGCGTACACGGTCTCCGGCCGCTTCCGTCGCACCTCGTCGGCGACGCGACCCGCGAAGTTCCGGAGTTCGACGACGGCCGTCTCCTCGCCGTCGTCGGGCACCGTCGTCACCGTCGTCTCGCCGACCACCTCCTCGCCGTCGAGCACGGTGACGGTCGCCCGTTCGCGAGCGCAGTCCACGACGACGGCGTCGGCGTTGCTGGTGTGGCAGGTGAGACAGTAATCTCCCGGCCGTTCGAGCGCCGTCGCACACCGCCGACATTGCATGCCGCGTTCTAGCCAGTTGTCGACCTAAAGCCGTGCGGTTCCCGGAGCAGACCGACGGCCCAGGGTTCACGTACGATGACGGGCACAGCGTCGGCGTGACCTGACGACTCGACGCGGGCCGTACAGCGGGTGTGCGACGGCGGCGGTCCGCGAGCGGAATGCCTTTCGGTCGGCCAGCGCGTCGCCTGTCAGCCCATCTCCAGCGGGTCCACCTTGAGGTACTCCCGCAGGACGACGGTCGCGTACGACCCTTTCGGGAGCGAGAAGGAGAACGTCAGCGGGTCGGAGTCGACGGTCAGGTTCGCCCGGACGAGCACAGCGCGCCTGGTCCCCGCACTGTAGAACTCGCCCGGCAGGTCGAAGTCCCCGGGTTCGAGGCCGAGGTCATCGAGCACGGACCGTTCGATCTCGCCCTGCTCGCCGTCGGCCAGTTCCGTCTCCGTCCCGACCAGCGGTGCCGTCACGAACGCCCGTCCGCGCTCGCAGTGGCGCGCGATGGTGTCCACGCGGCGCTCGGTCACGCGCTGTTCGCGGTCCACGTCCGGGAACGAGAGGTCGGCCGGCGCGTCGGCGTCGGCGAAACAGACGACGTCGCCCTCGACCGGTCGCGTGAACGGGAGGCCGCGTTCGAGGCGCCTGCTCAGCAGCAGGTTGAACGCGTACGACTGGGCCGCGTGGACGAACAGCGACTGGAGGTTCTCCGGGAGCACCTCCAGCGCCTCCCGGAAGTCAGCGGCGTCCTCGCCGCCGTTCTCGACCAGCGCGTGGAGCATCGACCGCTCGTAGCGGAGCCGTCGCGGGAACTCGTCGAGTGCCGCCGCCCAGTCGTGGGTCTCCTCGACCATCGTGCGCGCCTCGCGGGTCCCGTCGGGTTCGTCCTCGTGCGGGTTGCCCACGTAGGTGAGCACCGCATCCTCCCAGTTCCCCCGGACGATGTCGAGACCGACCTCGTGGGTCACCGGTCGCGTGCTCCCGAACCGCTGCTGGCCGAAGAAGTTCGGGACGGAGACCGAGCCAGCGCCGAACTCGCGCAGCTGGTCGGTTATCGACCCGGTCGAATCCGGGTTCGTGGGGTCGGCGACGGTTATCTCGAAGTCGTTGCCCAGCAGGTCGCCGAACTGGAGGGCGCGACCGGCCCGGCCGACGACCTCGAGGTCCGCCCGCGAGAGCGACGGTAGCGCCTCCGGGTCGACGTCCTGAAGGGTGAACAGCTGGGTCGAGACGGCGCGTTTGTCCTTCGTCCCGGCCCAGGAGATTCGGCCACGACTGATGCCGAGTTCGTTCGAGAGTCGCCTCGCGAAGTCGTTGGTGTCCCAGCCCCGGAGCGTCGCGCGCACGACGAGATACGGGTAGTCGCCGGTCGGCGCGTCGACCGGTTCGGCGTCGAAGTGCTCCCGCTCGATCACCCGGAAGTCCTCGTTCCGGTCGCGGAGTCGTCCGCCCACGCCGTCGGCGTCGCTCACGTAGTAGGTCATCCCGACCGCCTGCTCGCGAGGATGTGCGTCGCGCATCGGCCTCAGAAGAGCGAGAGGTCGCCGGTCACCCGGTCGACGAGGTCGTCGTCGCCGGGGCCGACGGCCAGTGCGGTCACCGTCCCGGGGTCGAGTTGCGTGTGGCCCGCGTCGCGGACGATGGCGTGGGGCAACCCTTCCCGCTCGGCCCTGTCCGCGAGTTCGAACAACTCCGATTCGCCGCTGGCCTTCAGGACGACCTTCTTCTGCCCGGAGCCCTTCCACGCCTTCCGGGTCCGGGAGTCTGCGTCCTCGTACGCGCTGAGCGACGCGTGTGCGACCTGTGCGGCCAGCTTCCCCTCTCCCATCCCGATGTCGGTCCGGGCGACGATGGCCTGCTTCATGGTCGGTCTGACGGCCGGGCCCAGTAAAACGGTGGCTATCCACCGGTCGACCGCTCGACCGGCCGCCCTCGAACCGGCCTTGACTCACGAGCAGGGGGTCGGTGACGGCCGTCCGTCTCCGGCCGACGTCGAGGGTGCTGCCAGTCCGGGGTCAGCCGCCCGTCCACGCGTCGAGGAGCGTCCGGTCGGCGTCCGTCGCACCGTACAGGTCGGCGACGACCTCGTCGATGCGCCGGTCGGTCGCCTCGATGGTCTCGTCCAGTCTGGCGGCACAGTCCCTCGCGCGGCGATAGTCGTCGAGTTCGTCGGCGACAGCGTCGGGGTCGGGGAGGCGGATGGAACGCAGTCGGTCGACCGGCGCGATGGACTTCGCGGCCCGACACCGGAACCCCGCGGTGCCGTCGTCGCGCTCGACCACCTCGGGGACGAACGCGGCCACGAGGCCGGCGAGGCGGTCGCCGCACTCGAGCCGGAGGGCGGGAGCGGCGGGCGTCTCGACGTAGCCCCAGCGGTCGCGCTCGCGCTCGCTCGCGGAACTCGAACCGCCGTCTTCCACGGGGGCCGCGGGCTCGCCGTCGGGCTTGTAGCGTGCGGTCGCCCTGAGTTCGACGACGCCGTCGTGCTGCTCGACCGCCACGTCGCCGAGTCGGAGGTTCGGGTACTCCTCCGTGGTCGCCGTGAGTGGCCCGTCGGCGACGACGGTCGCCCCGTGGTCGGCCAGCGTCGCGCCGTCCGGGTCCTCGAACGACGGCGAGAGGTCGGGTTCGAGCGCGTCGCGGTCGGCACGTGCGTCGCGTGCAGTCCTGGCGGCCCGCGCGAGACGGTCGAGGTCTGCCGGGTCCGGCGACGGCGGGACGGGGAGTTCGAGCAGGAACATCGGTTTACACCGGAGGTAGCCGCCACTGACGTGCGTACCCCCGTACACCTGCGTGAAGTACCATCGGACCAGAGTCGAGTTCAGCAGGCCGAGCAGGTGCCAGACCCCGTAGGGCGTCTCCTCGCGCGGGCGGACGACGTACAGGGTGTTCAGCGCGTGGCGTCCCTCGGTGTCGTAGGCGACGGTCGGCCAGCGGGCCACGTCGGGGGCGAGCAGTTTCGGCCCCGCGAACAGCGACGGTTCGCGCAGGTCGGCGTACTCGCCGGCGGCCTCGTCGACGAGTTCGGGGTCCGTCCGGACGTACCGGCCGTCCCAGTCCACGAGGTAGGGCTCTACGCTGTCGCCGCCGACGACGGGGACGGCGTCGGGCGTCGGTTCGTCGACCACGAGTTTCTCGCGGACGTTCCCGGTGTGGATACCCTCTGTGGCCGTCGCGTGGTCGCCGAGACGGGACCCGGTCGCCGCGAGTCGCGCAACGAAGCCGGCGGCATCGGCGTCGACGTCGGTCGGGATGACCCGGTCGCCGAGTCCGTCCACCACGTCGCGGGGGAGCGCCGCGTGGGGGGCGTCGTCGATGTCGGCCGCCTTCCGCGGGTGGGTGACGGTGAGTTCGTCGGTCGGCCCGGCGTTCGCCTGGAACCGGAGGACGAGGGGGTAGACTGCGGCGTCGTCGAACACGTCGAGCGAGGAGAGGTCGACCAGTTCCGCGACACGGTGGTCGTCGAGCAGGCGGTCACGGAGCGGTCGCCCGTAGCGGGTCGTCGTCCACTTGTTCGGGACGACCACGCCGATCCGGTCGGCCAGCGTCGACGTCCGTTCGAGGAACGGGACGTACAGGTCGAACGCGCCGACGGCCGTCGCATAGGACTCGCGATAGTCCGCCTTCCGGTCGTCGGGAATCGACCGACTCCTTACGTACGGTGGGTTCCCGACGGCGGCGTCGAACCGTCGGTCTTCGCCCCGTATCTCGGGGAATGCCTCGGGCCAGTCGACCGCCGGTCCGTCGGTCGGGGGGTCACAGACGGGCGAGTCGTCGACGCTGGCGCGGCCGACGAGGGCGTCTCCCTCGTGGAGGTGGTCGTGCAGGGAGGCGAGCGCGTCGGCCGACGCCCCGGTAGTCAGCCAGGTGACGAGCGTCGTCAGGTCGAGCGCCCGTGCGTCGAGGTCGACCCCGTAGAGGCAGTTCGAGACGAGGGCGTCGGTGAGCGTCCCGGAGACGGTCTGGGTAGTGCCCGCGAGTCGGTCCCGACAGACGAGGACTGTGTCGACGAGGAACCGCCCACACCCGGTCGCCGGGTCGAGGACGGCGAGGTCGGTCACCGGTCGCTCTCCTGTCTCGACGGCGTCGAGCAACGGGTCGACCGTCGTCTCGACGACGTACCGAACGACGGGGAACGGCGTGTAGTACGCCCCCGACGGCTTCCGGTCCTCTGCGAGCATCGCCTCGTACACCGTCCCGACGTGCCGGGGGTCGAGCGTCTCGAACGACCGCGCGACGCCGGTGTCCCCGACGGTCTCGAGCTGGCCGACCGCCGCCGCGAGCGAGGCGTCTGCCGGCCAGTCGTCGGCCGGGAGGGTCGCGACCGGAACCCGGTCGGTTATCGTGGCCCAGGCGGTCGCGACGCGGTCGGCGAGGCCGGCCGTCGTGGACCACTCGACGGGGTGGTCGAGGCGGTCACGGGCGTCGGCGACCCGGAGGACGAACAGTCGGAGGACCGTCGCCTCGGGGTCTGCCGTGTCGGCGTCCTCCGTCAGGAGGCGACGGGCGGCGGTGACGTCCGGCGAGAGGGCGTGGGCGTGCGGGTCGGAGGGAACCATCCCTTCACTCGACATGGTCGCGGACGGACAAGAATCTCGGGGTGCGGGTATCGAAGGGGTTTTAGTCGCCGGTAGGGTTCGACCGGGTATGAGCGCTCCGTGGGCGGACTGGAACCACGTCCTCAAACTCGACCCGGACAAGGACCTGGTCGAGGGCGAGACGTTCGAAGACGTGTGTGCGACCGGCACCGACGCCATCGAGATCGGCGGGACACTGGGGATGACCGAGGAGAAGATGCGCGAGGTCATCGAGGCGTGTGCCGCACACGACGTGCCCATCTACCAGGAACCGTCGAACCCGAGCGTCGTCGTCGACAGCGACGCACTCGACGGCTACCTCGTCCCCACCGTGTTCAACGCCGGCGACATCTTCTGGGTCACCGGCGCACACAAGGAGTGGGTCCGCATCGACGGGGGCCTCGACTGGGACCGCACGACCACGGAAGCCTACATCGTGATGAACCCCGAGGCGAGCGTCGCGGAGTACACCGAGGCGGACTGCGACCTCAGCGCCGACGACGTCGCGGCCTACGCCGAGGTGGCCGAGAAGATGTTCGGACAGGAGATCGTCTACGTCGAGTACTCGGGCACCCTGGGCGACCCGGAGACGGTCCGGGCAGCGAGCGACGCACTGGAGGAGGCGACGCTGTTCTACGGCGGCGGCATCCACGACTACGAGACGGCGCGGCAGATGGGCGAACACGCGGACGTCGTGGTCGTCGGTGACCTCGTCCACGACGAGGGCGTCGACGCCGTCGCCGAGACGGTCGCGGGCGCGAACGACGCCTGACTCGGTCCGTCTCATCCCGCCACTGGAGTTAAGGATATTCTCACCCGAGAGTCGGCAATGCAGACCGATCCAGTCGACCGTTCCGAGACGCACCGGTCGTCCCCTGGCAACCACGGATTCACCTCGTGCCCGGCCTCGACCGTCGGGCGGCCGAGCGACCGGTTGCCGGGTGACGCATGAGCTTCGACGACACCGCCGTCGGAGACGAACGCTCCACGTCTGCCCGGACCGTCACGGAGGCGGACATCGTCAACTTCGCCGGAGTAAGCGGCGACTTCAACTACCTCCACACCGACGCCGAACGGATGGCGAACTCCGACTTCGGCGAGCGCATCGCCCACGGCGCGCTGGTGTTCTCGATGATGACCGGGTTGCTGTGGCAGGACCGGGAGAACGAGGACGTCGTCGCGTTCTACGGGGTCGACCGCCTGCGGTTCCGTGCGCCGACGTTCGTCGGCGACACGGTTCACGTCGAGACCGAGGTCGTAGAGAAGGAGGCGCGTGACCACCCCGAGGCGGCCGGCGTCGTCCGCGAGGAAGCCGAGGTGAAGACGGGGGACGGGACCGTCGTGCTCTCGTGCGAGCTGCTGGCACTCCTTCGCTGACCGTCCTGCGGACCCGGAACCGACCGACCTGGTGTCGGCAAGCCGATATCTTTTGGGCCGGGGCGTTCACACTGTGCCGGGGCGGGTTCTGAGCCCCGGCGTCCGACGGAAAAGACGGTGTTTAAGGCGGCCCCTCCGGAAACCGGAGGTATGGAGAACCGAACGTACACCGCGGATGCCGAGCCGGGCGACCACGTGACCGTCGCCGGCTGGGTCCACGAGATTCGTGACCTCGGGGGGATCGCGTTCCTCATCCTCCGGGACAAGACGGGCAAGATTCAGGTCAAGTTCGAGAAGGACGAGATGGACGAGGACCTCGTCGAGGCCGGCCTCGGCGTCTCCCGCGAGAGCGTCGTCAGCGTCACCGGCGACGTCGAGGAGGAACCGCGCGCGCCGACCGGCGTCGAGGTGACGCCGGAGTCCTTCGAGACAATCGCACCGGCCGACCCCGAACTCCCACTCGACCCCTCGGGCAAGGTCGACGCCGAACTGCCGACGCGACTGGACAACCGCACGCTCGACCTCCGCAAGCCCGACGTCAAGGCCATCTTCGAGATTCGCTCCGAGGTCCTGCGGGCGGTGCGCGAGGAGTTCCGCACCATCGGCTGCACCGAGATAAACACGCCCAAGATAGTCGCCACGGGGACCGAGGGCGGCACCGAACTGTTCCCCGTCTCCTACTTCGGCGAGGAGGCGTTCATGAACCAGTCGCCCCAGCTGTTCAAGCAGTTGATGGCCGGTTCCGGCCTGGAGAAGGTCTTCGAGATCGGCCCCATCTTCCGCGCCGAGGAGCACAACACGCCGCGACACCTCAACGAGGCGACCTCCATCGACTTCGAGGGCGCGTTCCACGACCACTCGGACGCGATGGACGTCGTCGAGGGCATCGTCACGGCCGCCTACGAGGCCGTCGTCGAGAACTGCGAGGAGCAACTCGAACACCTCGACCTCGTGGACGAGTTCGAGGCCCCCGGCGGCGACTTCCCGCGTCTCACCTACGAGGAGGCCCTCGACCGCATCAACGCGACCGGCGAACTCGACGAGATGCTCGTCTACGGCGACGACCTCTCGACCGAGGCCGAACGCGTCCTCGGCGACGAGGTCGGGGAGCACTACTTCATCACCGACTGGCCCAGCGAGATAAAGCCGTTCTACATCAAGGACCACGACGACGACCCCGAGACGTCGACCGGCTTCGACCTCATGCACCCGCGCATGGAACTCGTCTCCGGCGGCCAGCGCGAGCACCGCTACGAGGAACTCGTCGCCGGCTTCGAGCAGCAGGGCCTGAACCCCGACGACTTCGACTACTACACGAAGATGTTCAAGTACGGGATGCCCCCGCACGCCGGGTGGGGCCTCGGTGCCGAACGACTCGTCATGACGATGCTCGGACTGGACAACATCCGGGAGGCGGTCCTGTTCCCGCGCGACCGGCAGCGGCTGTCGCCGTAGGCGACGCCGCGAGTGTGGCGGGGGAGCAGCGAGCAACTTTTGGATTTGCGAGCGAGTTCCCGCGCGACCGGCAGCGGCTGTCGCCGTAGGCGACGCTGCGACTGTCGCCAGAGCGAGTCACCGCGGACGGACCCGCCGATTCCGGGTCGCCCCGGTTCGAGCCTGCACCGCCGCGTTCTCTCGTCGTCCCGGACCGACCGACACGACCGGGACGAACCGGTTGCCAAACTTACTTATTCGACCGGAGTCGAGAGTGCACGCATGTCTGGAATGGCCCTCCTGTCCGGGCTGGCGATACTCGTCGCGTCGGCCTGGGCCTGTGTCGCCGCGTGGGTGTGGTACGACGCCCGCGCGAACGGTGGTCACGTCGCCGTCGGGTGGAGTCTCGCCGTCTTCGTCACCGGTCCGCCCGGGCTGCTGGCCTACCTCGCGCTCGGCAGTCCCGCCGGGGCCGACGCGAGCTGGCCGTAGATGAAAACGGATTAAGGCACCCGCCGCCGAGGGTGTTGCATGACCGAGGAGGCGCGGGCGTTCGTGCCGGGACACGTCACCGGTTTCTTCAGCGCACATCCGGACGAGGACGACCCGACGAAGGCCGGTTCGACCGGCGCGGGACTCACGCTCACCGACGGCGTGACCGTCTCTGTCCGGCCGGCCGGCGAACCGTCGCTGTCGCTGAACGGGGAGCGCGTCGACGTGGAGGCCGTCGAACGGGTACTGCGCGCACTCGACGCGTCGGCCGCCGTCGAGGCCGAGACCGACCTCCCGCTCGGGTCCGGGTTCGGCGTCTCGGGGGCGATGGCGCTCGGGACGGCGCTGGCGACGAACCGCGTGTTCGACCGCAAACTCTCAGCGAACGAACTCGTGACCATCGCCCACGGGGCCGAGGTGCAGGCCGGGACCGGTCTCGGCGACGTCGTCGCGCAGGCCAGGGGTGGCATCCCGATACGGCTCGAACCGGGTGGCCCACAGGTCAACCACCTCGACGCGATTCCGGCGCGGGCACGCGTCGAGTACGTGACCCTCGGCCAGCTCTCGACCGTCGAGGTGCTCTCGGGCGACACGGACCTGCTCTCCGAGGCCGGGCGACGGGCGCTCTCGCGGGTGGTGAAGGAACCGACGCTCCCGAGTTTCATCTTCGCGTCGCGACGGTTCGCCCGCGAGGCCGAGTTGCTGACCCCCGCCGTCTCGGAGGTCATCGAGGACGTCGTGGAGGCGGGGGGACAGGCGTCGATGGCGATGCTCGGCGAGACGGTGTTCGCGCTGGGGACCGGCCTCTCGGACGCGGGCTACGACCCGTCGGTGTGTGCGACGCACCCGGCGGGCGCGATGCTGAAGTGATTCTTTCAGCCTGCTGAACGCTTATCCCGGTCCGCTCACGTTCTACTGGCATGTACGACCGCCGGACGGTCCTCGCGGCGACCGGTGCGATGCTGTCGTCGCTCGCCGGGTGCCTCTCCACCGACGCCGGACCCGAGACGACCGCCCCCGACGCGTCCACGGGGACCGACCAGACAGACGAACCGACCCCCGGAATGGCGACCGACGAGGGATTCGACGACCCGCCGGACTGGGAGAACGAGTGGTACCGGAGCTGGGACTACAGCAACGCGCTCGGCGTCGACCCCGTCGGCGGGGTGGCCTACGTGACCGCGAGCGACGAACACGGTGGTCCCTCGGCGACCGTCGCGGTCGACCCGGCGGACGGGTCGACGCTGTGGGCGACCGAACACGAGGGCGAGGCCGTCGGGCGCTCGTACGCGATGCCCAACGAGGGCGACGACCACTGGGGCGTCACCGTCGCGGACGACGCGGTGTTCAGCGTCAACGGACGGGCCGACCAGTTCGAGTGGACGACGCTGCACGCGATGGACCGCGGGACGGGCGAGCGTCTCTGGCACCTCCGTCGCGACCGCCTCCTCGGCGTCGAGGGCGTGGTCGAGGGAACCGTCTTCGTGCTGGCGACGGACTTCTTCGAACCGGAACACTCCCACGACGAACCGGAGCCTCGCCCGATGACCGTCCTCGCCGTAGACGCAGACACCGGCGAGGTGCGCTGGGACGAGACCGTCACCGCCGCCGAGGCGACCGCCGCCGTCGACGCCGACGGCGTCTACCTCGTCGCCGACGACCGACTGCTCGCGTTCGCCCACGACGGGACGAAGCGCGGGGAGCGAGCGCTGGCGACCACCGGGGCCCGTCTGGCGGTCGCCGACGGCGGACGGTTCCTGCTCCAGCGTGCCGAGGCGGCGTCCCGCGTCTCCGGTATCGCGACGGACGGCAGCGAGCAGTGGTCGCACGAGCGGGAGGTGTTCGACCACCTCGCCGTCGACGACGTGCTCTACGTCGACGACCCGGGCGTCGGTGCGATCGGCTCGGATGGGTCGGTTCGCTGGGAGACCGACGCCGGCGGCGGGGACTTCTTCGCGGGGCCGTCGCGGGAGACGCTGTACACCCGGTCGGGTCTCCGGGCGGACGCCGTCACGGCCCACAGGACGTCCGACGGGACCGCCCAGTGGACGTTCGACCCGCCACACCGGAACGCCTGGCCCGCCGCGGCCACGTCGGAGACGGTCGTCGTCGAGGCACTCGCAGAGCACGCGTACCGGGTCTACGCCGTCGACGCCGCGTCGGGTGACCTGTTGGCACGCCTCGGGAACGTGCAGTCGTTCTCGATAGAGGGGATGGGAGACAGGGTGCTCGTCGCCGACGGTGCCGGTGGCGTACAGGCGTTACCGGCGCGACCCTGAACCGGTCTGTGCCGGTCAGCCCGGAGACCGGAGCTATTTTTTCGTCCCACACGTACCGCGGGCCATGAGCCACCACGTCGACGTACCCGAGGACCATCCGCGATACGAGTCGTTGCTGACGCGCCACCGCATCGAGGCCGGCGTCGACATGGGAATCACCAGCAGACAGGGTCTCATCGCCCAGGGCCGGGGTGAGGCCTTCGACTACCTGCTCGGCGAGCGAACCATCGACTCCGCGGAGGCCGCCGAACGCGCCGCCGCCGCGTACCTCCTGCTCGCCGAGCACCCCGTGCTCTCGGTCAACGGGAACGTCGCCGCGCTGGCGCCCGGGGAGGTCGTCGAACTCGCCGAGGTCGTCGGCGCGGACGTCGAGGTCAACCTGTTCAACCGGACCGAGGAACGCATGCAGGCCATCGTGGACCACCTCCGTGAGCACGGCGCGACCGAGGTGAAGGGACTCGCCGGGGACGCCCGGATACCCGGCCTCTCGCACGAACGCGCCAAGGTCGACGCCGACGGCATCTACGACGCCGACGTGGTGCTCGTGCCACTGGAGGACGGCGACCGCGCCGAGGCGCTCGCCGCCATGGGCAAGGTCGAACTCGTCGTCGACCTCAACCCAGGGTCGCGGTCTGCCCGGGTCGCCGACGTGCCCATCGTCGACAACATCGTCCGCGCCCTGCCGAACATCACGGCACACGCCCGGGCGCTACAGGGGGCCTCGGAGGCCGAACTCCGCGATATCGTCGAGGAGTTCGACGCCGAGTGGGCGCTGGCCGACGCGGAGGAGGCGATCCGGTCCGGCGAGTTCGACTGACGCCACGACTGCGATGGCGTCCCGAACGACCTCCTGCACGGGTGCTCCCTCGTCGGGACGGAACTGATAGCAGGAAAACACGACCTGGCGAACGTTCATGCCGACCGAGTGCTAGAAGCTACCATGGCACGATACGCGGCCGGCCGCGACCACGGCGCACGAGTCGTCGAGCGCGCTGGCTACGACCTCGGGGCCACCGGGGCAGTGACCGTGGGGAGTCCGACGGCGGCGACGGACCGTCTGATGCCCTCCGACCGCGAACTCGCCGTCGAGGGACTCGGTCCACGGGAGGCACGTCCGGAGGCGCTCGTCCCCCGGTTCGCGTCCGTCCTCGCGGAGGGCCGCGACGCGCTGTTCGTCGTGCCCGACCAGGGGGCGATTGAGGGCGCGCTGTCGGTCCTCTCGGCGCCGTACTGCGTCGCGGCGGAGACCGACGTGGGCTGTCGGACGTTCTACGACGGGCCGGACCGGATTCCACTGGCGAACGGCCGGTACGCGCTGGCCGAGGCGGACGAGTACGTCTGGAGGGAGCAGGACCCCGAGCACCCCGAACGGGAGGGTCGCACCGGGTCGGACCGGAAGGAGGTCGTGCTGACCGGCGACGGCGAGGTGCTGGCGACGTTCGGCGAGGTGGACGCGCTCTCGTGCCCGCCGGCCGACGCGTTCCCGCTCTCGTACGGGCGCGGCGACGACAAGGCGTTCCACGTGTACGACCGGTCGGGGAGCGAACTCGGCCGGTTCGGCACCGTCCGGGCGATGCGCGAACACGGCTACGAGCCGGTTCCCATGCCGCTGGTCCCCGAGCACGTCTTCGAGCGCGGGTCGCTGGCGCGTTCGTGGGCGGTGGTCGCGGAGGACTCGTTCGCTGTCCACACGCGAACCGGGGTACGGGTGGTCTGAGATGGTGCAGTCGCTTCCACAGGAAGTCCGGGGGGACGGCTGGGAACTGGTCGACCGGACGGAGGAGACCGTGTTCCGACTGGCGACGGTCGAAGTGCGCGGCGACACGGCGCTGTACGAGGACGTCCCGCTCCGCCGGGCGGTGCGGGAGGCGACCGACGGCGCCCTCGACCAGCCGTGGCGGTTCGTCTTCACCACCCGTCTCTCGTTCAGGCCGCCGCTGTCGCCCGGCGTCGGCACCGCATCGGTGTTCCCGACGGTCGTCTCATCGGCCCGACGCAAGTTCGCCGCCGACCTGCGCGAGCGCGGGTTCCGGAACGTCGAGCGCGGCAGGAGCGACGGGATGCGGACGAACGGCGGCGCGCGGGCCCGGTTGACCCAGTACGACGCGACGTACGACCTTCGAGAGGCAGGCGTCGACGGCGAGGTGGCGGTCGAGGGCTGGCTGTCGGTCTGGGTCGACGGCGGCACCTTCCGACTGGCCGGCGGTGCCTACCCGGTGTCGGGACTGGACGCCGTCGTTCCGGGCGTCGTCGCCGACCCGGGCACGTACCGGAACGAATTGCTCGCTATCCTGCGGTCGCTGGCCTGATACCGGCTGGTTTTGCGGGCTCTGTCGGTCGCTCGACGCATCACAAGCGTTAATAACTACCTTGTGGTATCACTAGGTGGTATGCAAGGGTTCGACTCGTTCAGCGACGTCGGCGAGGCCGACGTGACGCGTGCGATCGCACAGGACTGGGGCGACGAGTTCCTCGACTTCACCGACTCCGAGGTCGTCGTCGTCGGCGGCGGGCCGTCCGGGTTGATGGCCGCGAAGGAACTCGCCGAGCGCGACGTCGACGTGATGGTCGTCGAGAAGAACAACTACCTCGGCGGTGGCTTCTGGCTCGGCGGCTTCCTGATGAACAAGGTGACGGTACGCGACCCCGCCCAGCAGGTCCTCGACGACCTCGACGTCACGTACGACGAGGCCGACGACGTGGACGGCCTCTTCGTGGCCGACGGCCCCCACGCCTGCTCAGCGCTCGTCCAGGCGACCTGCGACGCCGGCGCGAAGATACAGAACATGACCGAGTTCACGGACATCGTCGTCCGCGAGGACCACCGGGTCTCGGGCATCGTGATGAACTACACGCCGGTCCACGCCCTCCCGCGGGAGATAACCTGCGTCGACCCGGTCGCGGTCGAGGCCGACCTCGTCGTCGACTCCACCGGCCACGACGCCATGGCAATCAACAAACTCGACGAGCGTGGGGTGCTCGACGCGCCGGGCATCAGGGCGGCCCGCGAGCGCGGCCAGGTGATGGACCAGACGGGCGACGAGAGCTACGGCGCACCGGGGCACGACTCGCCGGGGCACGACTCGATGTGGGTCGGCCGGAGCGAGGACGAGGTCGTCGAACACACCGGCGTCGTCCACGACGGTCTCGTCGCCAGCGGGATGGCCGTCGCGACGGCCTACGGACTCCCGCGGATGGGGCCGACCTTCGGCGCCATGCTCGTCTCCGGCAAGAAGGCCGCACAGGTCGCCCTCGACGAACTGGACGTGGACGCCGAACCGGTCGCGCTGTCCTCGAAGTCGGCGGTTCCGGCGGACGACTGACCGCTCCCCGAACCCGCCCGGCCGTTTCGGCCGGGCGTGCTATTCCTCGTCGTCCTGCACGAGCAGCCACCTGTACTCGCCAGAGGTGACGAGGACGTCCGTCGAGAAGGCGACGCGGGCGTCGGCCGCGGTGACGTTCCCGGCGACGGTGGCCCGGACCCAGCCGGTCCGCGTCTCGCCGGCCGGGAGCGGTCGGACGCTCCGGTACCAGTCGTCGGTCATCCAGGTGGGGGTCGGCCCCTCGCCCGCCGACGAGGCGTTCTTCGGTCGCACCGCAACGGCAGGGGTCGCCCCGTCCACGCTCCCGACGTTCTCGACGGTGACCTTCACGAAGAGGAACTGCTCCCCGTCCGGGGCGGTGACGGTCCGGGTGCCACCCGCGCCGTCGTCGGCGTCGTACGCCCCGGTCAGCCGGTAGTCCTCGACTGCGACCGCGATGGTCGTGTTCTCCTGTTTCAGGCCGACTGCTTCGCCCGGCGCGTACGTCTCGTCCGGGAACCCACCGCCGAGTCCACCGTCGGCACAGCCGGTGAGTGCGACGAGCGCGACGAGCGCGAGGGCGAGGGAGACGTGATTGACCGCTATCATGAGCCGAGCACGTGTCAGTGGACCAATGGTGTTGCGTCGGCCGCGTCACCGGTCGGGCTTCCCGAACGCGAACAGCGTCATCGGTGTCTGGTTCGACGCACGCGGCGACAGGTGCTCGGTAACGAGGCCGTCGTAGAAGGTGAACCCCCGTCCGCCGAGCGCCCGGTGGGCGTACGTCGCGAGGTAGAGTCGGCCGAGCGCGATGCCGCCTTCTAGCTGGGCGAGTCGGTACCCCCGGTTGCCGAACCGCTCGACTACGGCTTCGACGTCGGCCATCGCGTAGACGTTCACGGCGGCGTCGCCGACGACGGCCTGCTCCAGTGCGAGGTGACCGGCGGTTCCACGCCCGGTGTCGCCCACCCGTTCGAGATGGGGTCCGTCGGGGTGGTACTGGTAGGCACCGGAGGGCACGCCGTCGACGGCGTGGACGAGACAGTAGTAGTCGAGCAGGCCGTCGCCGCCGTCTACGCAGTCGGTCGGCACGCCCCCGAGCGCCCGGTCGAGTATCGTCGCCAACTTCCGGTCGCTGATGGCCTCGTGGCTGTACTCCCTGAGCGACCCGCGCCGGTCGATGGTGTTCCCGACGGGGCGGGCGGACGCCGTCGCGTCGTCGACCGGGTCCAGGTCGACGGTCTCGCCGTCGCCCGGTCCGTGCCGTCCGACGTCGGCCGGGTCGTCGAACTCGACACGCCACTCACGGGCGGCCTGTCCGTCCACGAGCGCGCTCTGTCGCCACGCGTCGTGGAGGACGGGGTACTCGACCGGGTCCGAGGCGAGTTCGGTCTCGGGGTGGATGGGGTCGACGGCGGGCGCGTCCGGTACGGCGTCGCCCTCGCCGACGGCCACCAGCTCGAGCGGTGCCTCGTCGGTCGGGTCGAGTCCGAGCAGGTCCACGACCGCGTCGTCGGCGAACCCGGCCACCACCTCGGCCCGGTACCCGAACCCGTGCGCCACCGCGAGCAGGTTGGCGAGGACGGTTCCGGAGTCCCAGAACGCGTGTCGATAGGTTCGCTCCCGGTACTTCCAGGCGTTTCGCCACCACGTGGACGTGGCCACCAGCGTCACGGGGGCGTTCGTTACGCCGGACTGCCCGCCGCTGGCGTCGGCGAGGACGCCCCGGTAGTCGCCCCGGCGGAGGACGTGGAACTCGTCCGTCTCGGGGTCGTAGTGGTAGACACCGGCGTCAGCGTCCGGGAGGTCACTCGTGACCGCGTAGAGGTCGACGTGGTACAGTTTCCCCGTACAGGAGGCGGCCCGGAACGATGCGGACTCCCCGCGGACCGAGAGCGTCTTCGTCACGCCGGCGGCGTAGTGACAGAGCGTCGCGAGGTCGACGCCCGTCGAGGCGTCTGACACCGCGTCGGGAACCGCCGTCGAGGTGGCGATGGCCGAGAGGGCCGGGGTCGCCGGTGGGTCGACAACGTCACCGAGGGACGCCCGTGGCAGGTCGACGTACACCTTCGACGGGCGCGGCCTGTTGTCGAAGTCGAGCGAGTGGTCCGTCTCGCGGACGCTCCGGGGGGAGTGGTTCGTCCGGTCGTGGTAGTCGCGGGCGTCGACCATGCCCGGTGGTTCGACGGGCCGTCGAAAATCGTTTTGGGGCCGCAGCGGTCGCCGGGCCGTCACACCCGCCCGCCGGTCACGCGGACGATGCCGAGCAGGTGCTCCTCGTGGTGGGTCGCCCGGGCACGCCCCTCCAGCGTCTCGCGTGCAGTCTCCACGCGCTCCCGGAGCAGGTCGTGGGGTGACGGGTCGTACCGGACCTTCAGCGTCGGGGGAGTCGACAGCACGGTCAACCCGCGAAAGAGCGCGTTCACGGGTCGGGCGACGGGTCGATCCGACAGTGCGGCGTCGACGAGGACGACGGTGCCGCCCGTGTCGACGAGGTCACACCAGTCTGCGACGGCGGCGGCGGGGTCCCCGAGCATCCCGACGACGAACGTGGCGAGCACGCCGTCGACGGGACCCGATACCGGTGGCCGGGTCGCGTCGCCGTGGACGAGGTGGACGTTCTCCCAGCCCCTGCGCTCGACCAGTCGCTCCGCCCGGTCGAGCATCCCTCTGGTGTAGTCGACGCCCACGACGGTCCCCTCGGGGCCGACGCGTTCGCGCAAGTAGGGGAGGTTCGCGCCGGTACCACACCCCATCTCGACGACGGTGTCGCCGCGGTCGAGGTCGAGCGCGGTCGTGGCGCGGTCGCGTATCGCCCCGACGCCCGGGACGTAGGTCGCCAGTACGTCGTACAGGCCGGCCCATCGGGCGTAGAAGGCTCTCGCCGCGTCGCTGGCGTCCGACGGTGCCGGTACGGTGGTCGCGTCGGTCACGTCAGTTCACGGATGGTCTCGGCCACCGCGACCGGGTCGTCTCCGAGGACGTAGACGATCGGTTCGACGCCGACGTCGCCGGTCTGGTACAGCACCGTCGCGTCGGGGGTCGCCTCGACGGCGGCCGCGACTGCGGCGGGGAGGTCGGCCTCGCTCTCGAACTCAGCCGCCTCGTACCCCATCGCTTCGAGGGCGGTGACGACGTCCTCGTCGTACCTGATGTTGGCGGCGGCGTGGACGTCGGCGCCGGCGTCCCGGGCCGCGAGCAGGACAGAGGCGACGTACTCGCTGACGCCGAACTCCGGTTCGGCCGGCACCGTCGCCCGCCCCTTCACGTCGACGATGCGACCCGGGACGCCGGCCACGTCGTCGATGGTCGCAGCGTCGGGCGTACAGGCGACGAGGTTCGACCCGACGTTCGGGATGAGCGCTGCGAACCCGCTGGTGTTCTCCAGCACGCGGAGGCCGCGACGGAGCGACGAGAGCACGCGCTCTGCGGTCCGGAGTTCGCTCTCGGGGTCGTGGATGGTGAAGTCGGCCCCGTACTCGGCGAGTTCGGGCATCTGCTCGCGGTGGATGGTCGCCAGCAGGTCGCCGCGTTCGAGTCGCCGGACGAGCACCTCGGTCTCGACGAGGCCCTGTACGGGGTGCATCGTCCCCTCGGCCAGTCCCTCGCCGATGCGGGCGACAAGTTCCTGGACGCGTTCGTCCTCGACGAACTCCTGGCGGCGGGTCACCTCGCCGTGGGCGTACTTCGACACCGCCGACTGGCTGATGCCGAGCGCCTCGGCCACCTCGCTCTGGGTGAATCCACGCTCGCGCAGGTCCTCGGCCAGCATCGACCGGAACGTCGGGAGGAACTCCTCGACGACGATCTCCTCGACGAATCTCATCGTTTCTGGGCCCCGCCGAACTCCTGGTCCCCCTGTATCTTCGACGCCTGCGGCCCGGTCTGGTCCTGGTACTTCGAGCCGCGTTCCGCCCCGTACGGACGGTCTGCGGGCGACTTGAGTTCGGTGAAGGTCAACTGGGAGATGCGCATGCCCGGCGTCAGCGCGACCGGCGCGCTCCCCAGGTTCGACAGTTCGAGCGTTATCTGGCCCCGGTAGCCCGGGTCGCAGAGCCCGGCCGTGGCGTGGACGACGACGGCGAGTCTCCCGAGCGAGGACCGCCCCTCGACGTGTGCGATGAGGTCGGCCGGAATCTCGACGCGCTCTTCCGTGGTCCCGAGCACGAAGTCGCCGGGGTGGAGGATGAACTCCTCGTCGGGGTCGACGACCGTCTCGCTGACGTACTCGTCGACCTCGTTCTCGGCGTCCGGGTGGATGCAGGGGATGTTCGTGTGCTGGAACTCCAGGAACTCACGCCCGAGGCGCAGGTCGACGCTGGCCGGCTGGACCTGCAGGTCGACGTCCTCGAGGGGTTCGACGACGAGGTCGCCCGCCTCGAGCCGCCGGAGGATGTCCGCGTCCGATAGTATCATACCTGGTTCGTCCACCGCCCAGGGGGTAAATCTTCTCGATTGACGGTTGCCGTCGACTGCCCGGGGTCTCTCGCGGGTCCTCGATGCAGGGGCGGGGTACCGTCACGTTCGCCCCTGTTGTCGGGCGCTCGACAGCAAAAGGGATACGGTCCTTCTCCCCGTCCGTTCGACCATGGTCTCCTCCAGCGACACCTCTGCGTTCCTGACGGTCCCCTTGTCCGTCGCCCTGGTCGCCGGTCTCGTCGTCTTGACCGACGTGACGGCACGGTCGGTCCTCCCACTCGCGCTGGCGTTCCTGGGAACGACGGCCTGGAACCTCGCCGAAGACGTCTACGACCTCCCGGACGGGTCGAACTGGCTGTTCTACGGCGGACTCGCCGTGGCCGTCGGCATCACGATGCCCATCGTCGGCCAACCGGTCCAGGTCGGTGTGGTGCTCGTCGTCGCCGGCGTCTGGTTCGTCGCCGACGGCGCGACCAGGATGCGGTACGACTCACCTCGCGAGCGCCCCGCGTTCCTGTCCGGCATCGACGACGACTCCGCCGAGGCGATGCGTCGGATGGGGACGCTCCAGGTGGTCTACCGGCAGGTCGAGTCGGCGGACGGGCCGGTTTCGGCCCCGGAACTCGCGTCGGCCCTCGAACTCACCGAGGGCCGGGTCGGGGACGCGCTGACGTTCCTCGAGGAGACGGGGAAGGTCACACGCGATGGCGACCGGTACAGCACCGTCCCGCCACGGTGGGGAAAACTGGACCCGGTCGTCCGGTTCGCGGTCTGGATACCGCGTCGACTCACGCGTCCGTTCCGGCGGGTTGCGACCCGAACCCGGAACTGAGACGAGCGTGACGTCGCCTACGCCTTCGCCTGCCAGCCCCGAACCCGGTCGGCGCTGACGCCCTGTACGTCGCCGGCCACCGTCTCGGGGTCGGCCTCCTTCAGGTCGTCGACGCTCTCGATGCCCGCCGCCTTCAGCTTCTCTGCGGTCTTCGAACCGATGCCGTCGAGGGATTCGAGGTCGGTGCCCGACTCGCTCTCGCGCTCCTGGTACTCCCGGTAGTTGCAGATGGGGCAGCCGAGTTCCCACGGTTCGCGGTCCTCGTCGTCGTAGGTGACGTGGAGTTCGTGGACGCCGTGTTCGTCACAGACCTCGTCCTGCACCTCGATGGTCCCGCGCCGGGGGAGCGGGACCGAGTAGTCGCAGTCGGGATAGCGTTTGCAACCGACCAGCCGCGACCCGTTCCGGAGCGTCTTGACCGCCAGTTCGCCGCCGTGTTCCTCGCCGCAGTCGGGGCACGGGCCGATGCCCGGGCCCTCGCCGGCCTCCTCGGCCTTGCACCGCGGACAGCCGTGGACGAACGTCTGGCGCCCGGCGAGCATCTTCACCTCGTGCATGTCGTGTTTCTCACAGACCGTGTCGGTGATGAGCGGTTTGCCGGTCGACGGAAGCGGGAGCGTGTACTCGCAGTCCGGGTAGCCGTTGCAGCCGATGAAGTACGACCCGCGCCGGGAGCGCCGGACGAGCAGGTCGTCGCCGCACTCGGGGCAGGGTCCGACGCGCTTGTCGGCCTTGAGGCTCTTCTGGAGGTGGTCGCCGATATCGTCGCCGGACTCCCGTAGCTCCTCGAAGACCGCGTCGAGCATCTCGCGGGACTCGTCGGTCACCTCGTCGTAGCTGACCTCGCCCTTCGCGATGCGGTCCATGTCGGCCTCGAGTTGCGCCGTCATCTCCTCGCTGACGATGCGGTCGGCGAACGTCTCGGCCGCCTCGACGACGGCCTCCGCGAGCGCAGTGGGTCGCGGCGGGTCGTTCTCGATGTAGCCCCTGTCGTAGAGCTTCTCGATGGTCTCGTGGCGGGTCGCCTTCGTCCCGATGCCCATCTTCTCCATCGTCTCGATGAGCCGCGACTGGCCGTAGCGACGGGGTGGCTGGGTCTGCTTGTCCTCGAGGCGCACCTCCTCGATGGCCAGTTCCTGGTCGACGGTCACGTCGGGGACGTAGCTCTCGTTGGTGCTGTAGTAGGGGTAGACGTCGTGGTAGCCGGGTTTCACGAGGCGCTTCCCGTTCGCCTTCAGCCGGTGGTCGCCAACCTCGGCGACGACCTTGAGGTGTTCCCACTTCGCGGCTTCGGCGACCGTGGCGTAGAAGCGCCTGACGACGAGTTCGTACACCTCCCACTCGTCGTCGTTCACGTCGCTCCCGCGGACCGGAATCTCGCCCGTCGGGTGGATGGGCGGGTGGTCGGTCGTCTCCTCGTCGCCACGGGTGGGTTCGATGTCGTCGAGTTCGAGCAGTTCCTCGGCGCTCTCGCCGAGTTCCGAGTGGCCGACGAACTCGTCGAGGAGGTCCTCCTCGTTCAGGTCGTCGGGGTAGACCGTGTTGTCGGTCCGGGGGTAGGTGATGTAGCCGGCGGTGTAGAGGTCCTCCGCGATGCTCATCGCCCGCTTCGCCGAGTAGCCCAGCGACCCGGCCGCCCGGATGAACTGGGTCGTGTTGAACGGTGCGGGCGGACTGTCGGTCCGGGTGCGACGGTCGACGTCCGTGACCGTCGCGCTCGCGGCCGTCGAGAGCGACTCGTAGACGGCGTCGGCGACGTCCTCGTCCCAGACGCGCTCGGCCTCGTTGTCGTCCTCGTCGAGGTAGAAGTACTGCGCCTCGAACGAGGCGTCCTCGTCGGCGGGCTTCAGGTCGGCGAACAGTTCCCAGTAGTCCTCGGGGTCGAACGCCTCTATCTCGCGCTCGCGGTCGACTATCAGTTTCAGCGTCGGCGACTGGACCCGACCGACCGAGATGAAGTCCTCGCCGAGTTGGCGGGCCGACAGCGAGAGGAAGCGCGTCAGCGCCGCCCCCCAGACGAGGTCGATGACCTGCCTGGCCTCGCCGGCGGCCGCGAGGTCGAAGTCGAGTTCGTCGGGGTCGGCGAACGCCTCCGTCACCTCGCGTTCGGTGATGGAGGAGTACCGGACGCGGTCTATCGGCACGTCGTCGTTGACCTCGCGGACGATCTCGTAGGCTTCCTTCCCGATGAGTTCGCCCTCGCGGTCGAAGTCGGTCGCGATGGTGACGCGGTCGGCCCGCCGAGCGAGCAGTCGGAGCGTCGCCACGATGTTCTCTTTCGTCGGCTTCTTCTGTATCTCGGCGTCGATGAGTTCGTGCGGTTCGACGTCGCGCCAGTCGTTGTACTCGGGCGGGAAGTCCACGCCGACGACGTGGCCGGACAGCCCCACGCATCGCTTGCCACCCCACCTGTAGACGTTCACGCCGTTCTCTCGCTCGGCGGAGGCGGAGCCACCGCTGAGTATGTCGGCGATGCGTCTGGCGGCGTTGTCCTTCTCGGTCACTATCAGTTCCATCCTTCACCCCGGACGACAGGTCGCTCGGTCATTGTCGACTGATAGGTCGAGTGCGTTCCTAAACGTTTCGGCGAGAAACCGACAGACAGCGCGGGTGTGCGGGCACACGAGCGCTCGCGCGCGCCGGGCGCGAGCGGGCGTGAACGACTACCCTCTGACGGCGGGTCGGGCGTCGACTCTCGGACGACCGGACCGGGGGAGTCGGCTCCCGGTCAACAGGTCTCGGATTCGTCGACGTTCTGGCGGACCGTCCCGGTCGACGTCTCGACGACGACCTGGTCGCCGTCGTTCCCGCAGGCGGTCACGTCGACGAGCACCGTCCCCGTGCTGTCGCGGACGTGGACGCCGTCGTCGCCGTTGTTCCGCGATTCGACGTCCCTGACGATGGTTCCGTCCGCCCGGTCGCGGACGTAGACGCCGTCGCCGTCGTTGTCCGCCATCGTCCCTCGTTCGATGCGGTTGTCCGTGCCGCCCGCGACGTCGACGCCGTCGTCGGCGCTCCCGACGATGGTGTTTCCGAGGACGCGACTCCCGTCCGCTCCCCTGAGGGCGACGCCGTCGTCCTGGTTCCTCGGTATCTCGTTGTCGACGATGCGGACATCTTCGGAGTCAGCGACGAGGACGCCGTGCCCGAAGTTCTCGCCGATACGGTTGGTGCGTACCTCGGTCCTGTCGGACCGGTTGAGGACGACGCCGACGCCGTTGTCGTCGAAGTCGTTCTCCCGGACGGTGCCCGCGTTCGCGTCGATGGACCGCAGTCCGGCCCCCTCGTTGTCCGCGATGGTCGTGTTCCGCAGGACGTGCTCGGCGTCGTCGTTGGGTCCGAACGCCGAGAGCCAGTGGACGCCGTCGCCGCTGTTCTCGCGGACCTCGCTGTCGGCCAGCGTGACGTGGTTCGTCTCGCGCACGAAGAGCCCGTGCCGGGCGTTGCCCCGTATCTCGTTGCCGGTCAGGCTGTACCGACCGCCTTCGAGTACCCAGATGCCGTCACGGCCGTTGTCCGCGGTCCGGGTGTCCGAGACCGATAGAAAGGCGGATTCGAGCAGGTGGACGCCGTCCTCGGCGTTGCCGACCGATTCGCTGGACTGGACCGAGGTCCCCGAGCTGAATTCGCCGACGTTGATGCCGTGGCGGCCGTTGTCCCGGGCCACCACGTCCGTGACCAGGACGCGGTTCGCGTCGACGACGTACACGCCGTCGGCGTCGTTCCCGGCCGCGTTCGATTCGCGGACCTCTGCCTCGCGGGAGCGAGACCCGGCGACGATACCCATCCGGTTCCCTCGCGCGGTCACGTCGGCGACGGTCGCGTTCGTCCCACCCCGGAGCGAGACGCCGTCGCCCCAGTCGGTCACGACGACGTTCCGGACGGTGACGTTCGCCGCGTTCTCGACCCGCACCCCGTCGCTGTTGGTGGCGTCGACGCCGTCGACGACGTGGCCGTTTCCGTCCAGGGTGACGCCGTCGGCGACGACCTCGATGCAGACGTCGCCCTGCACGTCCCGGAGGTCTCGCGTGAGCGTGTACGTCCCGGCGGAATCGAGGGTCGTACAGGAGTCGACCGTGGCGGCCCGGTTGACCGGTGCGCCCGGGTCTGTCGCGGGGAGTACAGCGGCGCGCAACGGCGTGACGTTCGTCGTCGTCGCCGTCCCGACGTTCACGTCCGTCCCCGACAGGGTCGACCCGGTGATGGACGCGGTTGCGGTGGCCGTCGCGGTATCGGTTACTGTCGTCGTCGCGTCCGCCAGCGTCCTCGTCGCGGTGTCGGTGACGGTCGTCGCGGCATCGGTCAGCGTCTCAGTTGCGGTGTCGGTGACGGTGGTCGTGGTTTCGCTGACGGTGGTCACGGTGTCGGTCGCCGTCTGTGTCGCGGTGTCGGTGATGGTAGTCGTGGTTTCGCTGACGGTGGTCACGGTGTCGGTCGCGGTGTCGGTGATGGTGTTCCCCGTCGCAGTCAGCGTCTCGGTCGCGGTTTCTGTTATCGTCGTGGTCGTACGGGTCAGCGTCGTGGCGGGTCCGGAGACGGTGTCGGTCTCCGTCTGGGTGGCCGTTTCCGTCTGGGTGTCGGTCTCGGTCTGGGTGTCGGTCGTCGTGGTCTCGGTCTGGGTGTCGGTCGTCGTGGTCTCGGTCTGGGTGTCGGTCGTCGTGGTCTCGGTCTGGGTGTCGGTCGTCGTGGTCTCGGTCTGGGTGTCGGTCGTCGTCGTGGTAGTCGTGGTCGTCGTGGTTGTCGTCGTCGTCGTTTCGGTCGTCGTCGGGGTGGAGGTGGCCGTCGGCGTTGGAGTGTCCGTCGGGGTAGCTGTCGGCGGGCTCGTAGCCGTCGGCGTAGGTGTCGGAGTTGGAGTGTCGCTGGTGGTCGGGACCGACGTCGGCGTGGACGTCTCGGTGTTCGTCACGATTACTACCCCACCGTCGTCGGTCGTCGTGCGGTCCGTGTCGTCGGCACCGTCGTCCATCGCGTTCCCGTCGTCCGTGGTGGCGGGTGCCACCGGCGCGTCGATGCCTGGGTCGACCGGTGCGACGGCGTCGTCGCCGGGGTCGCTCGGTGTCGACCCGAACGGCGACGGGCCGAGCGCCGACAGTCCGACCGTGACGACGGCGATAACCGCGATACCGGTGAACACGGCCGCGGCGACCGTCGTCGTCGAGAGGGGCATCGGTCCGTCGGGAGACCCGCCAGAGAGAGAGTCCGGTTGCATGGCGTCGGCCAGGGCTGTCGGACACATTGTTTGACGGTGCCTTCTCCGAGACGTGGCCGGTAAGGCAGTGTTTGTGTCTGCGCCTGCCGACCCGGCCTCTTCCGGCGGTACGACCCATCTACTCGCCCGACTGAACCGCGTCGACGAGGGGCACCGCCACGGGGTCGTCGCCATCGGCGACCGGCGTCACGGTCCGGTCCACAGCTCGGCGTTGCGCTCGGCGACTGTCAGTCCCGAACCCGTCCCGTCGGCTCCGTCGTGACCGCGTGCTCGGACGTGACTGCGCAGCGGGCGTTTCGGCACGTGTCTCACGAAGATGGACCCGATAGCGTCAGCACTGACTCGACACGTCGTTGTCGCGGAACTCGTTGCCGGTCGAGTCGGTGTCCTCGGCTATCTGCTTGTCCGCGTTGCCACAGATGCGGTTCTCGACGAACTCGTTGTCGTCGCTGTTGTCGATGTCGAGGCCGTCGTCGCCGTTGTCGGTGACCTCGTTGTCCTCGACGTCGTTCTCGTCTGCCTCGTAGAACCGCATGCCGTCGTCGCCGTTGTCGTCGACGACGTTGTCCTCCACGTCGTTCTCGTCGCTGTCGGCGAGTTCGACACCGTCGCGACCGTTGTCCTCGACGTCGTTGTCTGCTATCTCGTTGTCGTTCGACCGTTCGACGAAGAGACCGTCGTCGTCGTTGTCCGAGAGGTCGTTGTCCGTGATCTCGTTCCCGTCAGCGTCCGTTCGGCCCGTACTCGAACTGCCGTACAGGTGGATGCCGTCGTCGCCGTTGTCGTAGGCCTCGTTGTCTTCGACGGTACCGTCCTCGAACCTGCCCAGGAGGATGCCGTCGTCGTCGTTGTCGTAGGCCTCGTTGTCCTCGACGGTGGTGTCGGCTATCTCCCGGACGTGGATGCCGTCGTCGCCGTTGTCGTAGACCTCGTTGCCGGATATCTCCCGGTTCCGGTCGTTGTTGTCCGCGTCGACGTAGATGCCGCTGTCGCCGTTGCCGGAGACGACGTTGTCGACGACGTTCGCCCCGAGGTCCCTGGTCCAGATACCACGGCCACCGTTGTCGCGTATCTCGTTGTCCTCGATCCGGCGAGTGGACGAGTCGTCCAGGGAGATTCCGTGGCCGTCGTTGCGGTCGATGACGTTCTCGCTGATGTCGAGGCGACCGCTGACGGCGAAGTTGAGACCGTCGCCGTTCGAGAGGATACGGTTCTCTCGCACGGTGATGGAACTGACGTCGTCACCTCTGATTCCAGGACCGTCGTTGTCCTCGATGCGGTTGTCGACGAGGTCGATATCCCGGGCCTCGTACTCGAGTCGGATACCGGTCCCCCACTCCGTCACACGCACGTCCTCGACGGTCACGTCCTCGGCGTCCTCGAGGAGGATGCCGGTAGTCCCCGAGTCGGACCGTCCGTCGATGCGGTGGCCGTTCCCGTCGAAGGTGACGTCCGTCGCCCGTATCTCGATGCAGATCTCGTCTCTTCGGTCGGTGAGGTCTCTGGTCAGTTCGTAGTCCCCGGACGAATCTATCGTCCGACAGGAGTCCACGTTCGTTACGGTCGCCGTCGTCGCACCGACCGTCGTCGCCCCGAGGGCGGGTGCCAGAATCAGGCACGCGAGTACGACGAGGAAGGTCGGCAGGTTTCGTGTACGTCTCCCCGGCATCGACAGAGGCTAGGCGGGCGCGGTTCGATTGTTATGTGCCTCGTTGAAGAGAAAGACGGCGTTTCGCGACCGGCCGGGGGTCGCGCGTTCAGTCGGCCAGTTCGTCCCGTAAGAGCTGGTTTACCTGGCCGGGGTCGGCGCTGCCCTGCGTCTTCTGCATGACCTGGCCGACGAGGAAGTTCAACGCCCCGCCTTCGCCGGCGTGGTAGTCCTCGACCGCGTCGGGGTTCTCGTCGATTGCCTCGCGGACCGCGGTCTCGACGGCGGCGGCGTCCGTCTTGCCCAGGCCCTCCGTTTCGACGACCTCGTCGGGGGTCTTCCCCTCGTCGAGCATCTTCCTGAGGACGACCTCCTCGGCGTTCTTCGTCGTTATCTCGTCCCCGGCGACGAGTTCGACGAGTCGGGTGAACTCGTCGAGTCGACCAGCGACGTCGGTGATGGCCATGTCGCGGTAGTTGAGTTCGCCGAGGAGGTTGTCGGCGACCCACGTCGCCGCGAGGTCCGGGTCGAACGACGACGCGACGTCCTCGTAGAAGTCCGCGACCTGCTTCGTGCTGGTCAGTTTCGACGCCGACTCCTCGTCGAGACCGTACTCCGAGACGAAGCGCTCGCGCCGGGCGTCGGGCAGTTCGGGGATGTCGATGCGCTCCTTCCAGTCCGAGACCTGCAACGGCGGCAGGTCGGCCTCCTCGAAGTAGCGGTAGTCCTTCTCGGCCTCCTTCGAGCGCATCGACACCGTCGAACCGTGCGTCTCGTTGAAGTGGCGGGTCTCCTGTTCGACCGCCTTCCCGCGCCTGATGAGGTTCTTCTGGCGCGCCTCCTCGTAGGCGAGGGCGGTCTCGGCCCCCTTGTGGCTGGAGATGTTCTTGACCTCCGTCCGGTTCGCGCTCTCCAGGGTCTCGGGGTCCATCTCCTCGCCGTCCCGGACGTCGGCCGCCGGGACGATGGAGAGGTTCGCGTCGACGCGCAGGCTGCCGTCGCGCTGGCTGTCGAACACGCCCAGGTACTCGAGGACCTCCTCCAGTTTCGCCAGGAACGCACGCGCCTCCGTCGGCCGTCGGAAGTCCGGTTCCGTGACTATCTCCATCAGGGGCGTCCCCGCCCGGTTGTAGTCGATGCGGGTGTGGGTCGCCGTGTCGATGCCGCCGCCGACGTGCTGGAGACTGCCCGGGTCCTCCTCCAGGTGTGCGCGTCGGATGCGGACCGTGCGACGCTCGCCCTCGACGGACACGTCCAGTTCGCCGTCCTGGCAGATGGGCTCGTCGTACTGCGTTATCTGGAAGTTCTTGGGCAGGTCGGGGTAGTAGTAGTTCTTCCGGTGAAAGCGGGTCTCCCTGGGGATGTCGGCGTCGATGGCTTTGCCGACCTTCACCGCCGCCTCGACCGCCGCCTCGTTCAGCACCGGGAGCGACCCGGGCAGGCCGAGACAGACGGGGCAGACGTTCGTGTTCGGTTCCTCCGTCGGCTCCGTCGGGCACCCACAGAAGATCTTCGTGTCCGTCTCCAGCTGGACGTGGACCTCCAGACCGATGACGGCCGCGAGGTCGTCCTGCTGGGCAGCCTGCGTACTCATTACTACTCTCGCGTTCGATTCGCGCCCGTTAAAGCGTGACGGGTTCCGCGTTCGTGACCCTGGGTCCCCTCGACGCCGAAGACCGAACGTTGACACGGGAGGACCCCCAACACCCGGGAGATGACCGAAACGGCAGAGGTCTCGAAGACGAGGGCGTGGGTGATGGCGGCCCGGCCGCAGACGCTCCCGGCGGCGGCGGCACCCGTCGTCGTGGGGACGGCGGTGGCGGCCTACGGCGACGTGTTCGACCCGCTGGCGGCGACGATGGCGTTCGTGGGCGCGGCGCTCATCCAGGTCGGGACGAACTTCGCAAACGACTACTACGACGCGAAGCAGGGCGCGGACACCGAGGACCGGGAGGGCTTCACCCGGGTGACGGCTGGCGGCCTCATCGAACCCGGCGAGGTCAAGCGTGCGATGGTGCTGACGTTCGCGCTGGCCGTCATCTCGGGCACCTACCTCGTCTACGTGGCAGGCGTGCCCATCCTCGTCGTCGGCCTGGTGAGCGTGGCCTGTGGCGTGGCGTACACCGGCGGCCCGTACCCCCTGGGCTACCACGGGCTCGGCGACGTGTTCGTCTTCGTCTTCTTCGGCCTCGTCGCGGTGACGGGGACGTACTACGTGCAGGCGGCGGCGGTGCTGGGCAAGCCACTCGCGACGGGGCTCGTCGCCGTCCCCGACCTCGGCCTCGCGCTGGTCGCGAGCCTCCCCGTCGCGGCCCTCTCGACGAACATCCTCGTCGTGAACAACGTCCGCGACAGGGAGGAGGACGCCCGGACGGGCAAGGAGACGGTCGTCGTGAAGTTCGGCTACCGGTTCGGCCGCGCCGAGTACGTCACGATGCTGGCGGTGGCCTACCTCACGCCGGTCGCGCTCGTCGTCGCCCTCGACGCACCGCTGCCGGTCCTGGCTGCGTGGCTGTCGCTCCCGCTTGCGGTCTCGGTGGCGCGGACGGTGCTGACGCGGACCGACGGGGCGGCGCTCAACCCGGCGCTCGAACGGACGGGCCAGTTGCTCGCGCTGTACTCGATACTGTTCGCCCTGGGCTTTCTCGCCCCGGTGGTGGTCTGATGCGCGTCGAGACGCGCGAGTTCGCGGTGTCGCTCGCCCGCCCGCTTGCCACGGCCCGGGGCGAGATGACCGACCGCGAGGGCGTGCTCGTCCGCGTGACCGACGGTGACGCGGTCGGCCTCGGCGAGGCGACGCCGCTGGCCTCGTGGACCGAGTCCCTCGGCGAGTGCAGGTCGGCGCTCGCTTCCGCGGCCGACCGCCTGACCGCCGGCGAGGAGACCCCCGGCGAGGTGCTGGAGGACCTCTCGAACGCGCCGGCGGCGAGACACGGACTGTCGCTCGCCTTCGCCGACCTCCGGGCCGGACGTCGCGGCGAACCCCTCTACCGGTATCTCGGCCGCCAGTCGGAACGGGAGTCGGTGCCGGTCAACGCGACCCTCGGTGACGACCCCGAGGCCGAGACGGTCGCGGCCGCCCGGGAGGCGGTCGAGGCCGGGTACGGTGCGGTGAAGGTGAAGGTCGGGACGCGCCCGGTGGCCGAGGACGTGGCCCGGGTGCGTGCTGTCAGGGACGCCGTCGGACAGGGCGTCGAACTCCGGGCGGACGCCAACGGTGCATGGGACCGCGAGCAGGCGACCGAGGCCTTCGATGGCTTCGCCGACGCCGGGGTCCGCTTCGTCGAACAGCCACTGCCGCCCGACGACCTGGCCGGACACGCCGCGCTCCGGGGCGGGCCGGTCGGCGTCGCACTCGACGAGTCCCTGGCGTCGTACTCGGTCGCCGGCGTGCTGGACGCCGACGCGGCCGACCTGCTGGTGTTGAAGCCGATGGCCCTCGGCGGCGTCGAACGCGCCCGCCAGGCGGCGCTCCGGGCCCGCGAGGAGCAGGTCGCGTCCGTGGTCACGACGACGGTCGACGCCGTGGTCGCCCGGACCGCCGCGGTCCACCTGGCCGCCTCGATACCGGGCGTCTCGGCCTGCGGACTGGCGACGGCGGACTGGCTCTCGACCGACGTCGGGCCGGACCCCTGCCCGGTCGACGACGGCGTCGTCCGCGTACCCGACGCCCCCGGACTCGGCGTCGAGGGGGTGTGGGAGTGAGGCCGCCGGTCGACTGGCCGGTGGGCGACCTGCTCGCCGAACGTGCGAGTCGGACGCCGGAGCGCCCGGCGCTCGTCGCCGCGGAGACCGGCGAGACGTGGCGGTACCGGGACCTCGACGCCGCCGTCGACGTGCTGGTCGACGCGCTCGCCCCACACGTCGGGACGGGTCGCATCGGCCTGCTCTCGCCCGCCCGGGTCGCGGTCGTCCCCCAGCTCTTCGCGGCGATGCGACTCGGGACCCCGCTGGTCCCGTTGAACGTCAGGGCCGCGACAGCCGACCTCGCTGCGCAGGCCGAGCGTGCCGACCTCGACGTGCTGGTCTGTACGGCCGGGACGGCCGAGGTGGCCCGGTCCGTCGCGCCCGGGGACTGTACCGTGGCGAGCACGGACGACAGGGACGGCCCGGCCGCCGTCCCCGAACGCGACGCGCTCGACGCCGAACACGACCGCCATGCCGAGGGGTCGCACTCGACCGGTCCCGACCCGGATTCGGAGGCGCTGCTCGTGTTCACGTCGGGGACGACAGGTCGACCGAAGGGCGTCCGACTGACGGTCCGGAACCTCGTGGCGAGCGCGACGGCCTCGGCGTTCAGACTCGGCGTCGAACGGGGGGACCGATGGCTGGTCCCGCTCCCGACGTACCACGTCGGCGGCCTGTCCCCGGTCGTCAGGTCGACGCTGTACGGGACGACGACCGTCCTCCAGCGCGGCGGCGGCTTCGAGCCGGAGGCGACGGCCGAGCACCTGCGCGACCACGAGGTGACCTGCGTCTCGCTGGTGCCCACGATGCTCGACCGGTTGCTCGACTCCGGGTGGACGCCCGACGACCGGTTGCGCGTGGTCCTGCTGGGCGGCGCGCCGGCGACCCAGGAACTCCTCGACCGCTGTGCCGACGCCGGCGTCCCCGCCTGGCCGACCTACGGCATGAGCGAGGCGTCGTCGCAGGTCGCCACGGCGACGCCCGAGCAGGCACGTCGGTTCCCGGGTACCGTCGGGCAACCGCTGTTGAACGCGACGGTCGGGATACTCGACGCCGACGGCGACCCCTGCGCCCCCAGCGAGCGTGGCGAACTCGTCGTCGACGGGCCGGCCGTCACCCGTGGGTACCTCGACGACGAACACACGAGGGCCGCGTTCGACGACGACGGCCTGCACACCGGCGACGTGGGCTACCGCGACGAGGACGGACGGCTCTGGGTCACCGGCCGGGTCGACGACCTGCTCGTCTCCGGCGGCGAGAACGTCGACCCGAACCGCGTCGCGTCGCTCCTGCGGGAGCACCCGGACGTCGAGGACGTGGCCGTCGTCGGTCTGGACGACCCCGAGTGGGGCGACCGGGTGGCGGCGCTGGTCGTCCCGGCGGCCGACGACCTCACGCCGGCAGCCCTCGACTCCCACGCCCGGGAACGGCTGGCGGACTACGAGCTCCCCCGGACGGTGGCGTTCGCCGCCGAGATACCCCGCACCGCGTCGGGGACCGTCGACCGGGACGCAGTCCGCGACCGACTCCGGAGCGCCGGGTCGTCACGGTGAGCGGTCATCCCCGCCGTCGCCGGCCGTGTTCGTCCACCTCGCCGGCGACGACGCGCGTCGAGGAGAGTCGGTCGCCGTCGTGGGCGCGGACCAGGGGCACGACGACGGCGACGAGTGGTTCCAGTCCGTTCTCGCGCCGGACCTCGTTCAGGTCCGGGACCTCTTCGGCCGTCTCGCGGGAGACGACCAGCGCGTCGAGCGTCTCGTCGGTCGCCGCGAAGTCGTGTTCGGCGGCTATCTCGCGCACCTCGACCTCGCGTCCCCACCGGTCGAGCGCGTCGAGTTCGCGTCGGAGTGCGGTCACGCGCTCGGTGAACCCGGGGACCTCGCGGTCGCGCGACGCGGTCGCGAACTCGTCGCTGGTCAGGCCGACGACGACGCCGTCGGACCCGACGTCGAGGGCGGTCTCGAGCAGGGAGCGGTGCCCGTCGTGGATCGGTCCGAACGTACCGGCGACGGCGGCTCGCATACCCGTCGTTCGGTCGCTGGACGCTTACGCTTTATCTCGGTGGCGTCCCTACCAGCGCCCGTGTGTACTCTGACGCTCGCCTGGCGCGTGTTCGACGAACCGGTCGTGGTCGCCGCGAACCGGGACGAACTGCTCGACCGTCCGTCGGTCCCACCGGGAGTCGTCGAGACCGACCCGCGCGTCGTCGCCCCCCTCGACGAGGAGGCCGGTGGGACCTGGGTCGGATACAACGAACACGGCCTGTTCGTGGGCGTGACGAACCGCTGGGTCGACGCGGACCTCGCCGGTGAGCGCTCACGTGGACTGCTCGTTCGCGACGCGCTCCGCCAGGAGCGCGCCTCCGACGCCGCCGCACTCGTCGAGGAGAGCACTGCCGAGTACGAGTACCAGGGGTTCAACCTCGTCGTCGCGGACGCCGAGGACGCCGTCCTGCTGGAGTGGGACGGCGAACTCGTTCGCACCGCCTTCGACCCGGGCGTCCACGTCGTCGTCAACGTCGGTGCCGACGACGCCCTCGAACTGCCCGGACTGCGGCCCGACGCGGAACAGAGACAGGTAGACGCCGTCGCCCACGTCCGCGAGGCGCTCGAACCCCGCGACGGGGAGACCGCCCGGGAGTGGCGGGACCGGGCCGCCACGGTTCTCGGGGACCACGAGATGGGCGTCTGCGTCCACGACCCCGGCGGGCGGTTCGGGACCCGGTCGTCGTCGCTGATCGTGCTGGGGGACGACCCGGAGTACTGGTTCGCGCCCGGACCGCCCTGCGAGACGCCCTACGAACCCGTGGCACTCGAAGGGCAGGTTTAAGCGGGACGACATTCGTACTATTGGACGTGATAGCCATGCCTGTCGTACCGAGGGCACGGGGGTGGTCGGCGTGAGCGTCGCCGAAGAGGAGTTGTCCGAGGACGAGCGCGCCGGACTCGAACTCGTTCGAGAGACCGGCGGCATCCACCAGAGCGACTTCTGGAAGGAACTGGACGTCTCCTCTCGCAAGGGCTCACGCATCGTCGAGTCTCTGGTCGAGAAGGGACTCGTCGACCGGGAAGAGACCGTCTACCAGGGGCACAACACGTACCTCGTCTCGCCGGTCGCCCGCGACCTCGACTTCTCGCTGCTGATGGCGGGAGACATGCTCTCGCCGTACATCGGCGAAGAAGAGGCCGACCCCCAGTCCGACGCGTTCACCCAGTGGATAATGAACCTCGCCTACGAGGAGTAGCGCGACGAAGCACTCGTTCTACAGCGGTCCCGTCCCGTCCCGTCCCGTCCCGTTCTGGCCGCGTCCGCGTCCGGGTCACTCCAGGGCGCTCGCGGCGCGGACGATGGTCTCCTCCTCGAACGCCGGCCCGACGAGTTGCAGGCCGACCGGGAGTCTGTCCGTCTCGCCCGCCGGCACAGAGATGGCCGGGAGGTTCGCGAGATTCACCGGCACCGTGTTGGCGTCGGCGAGGTACATCTTCAGCGGGTCCGAGAGGCTCTCGCCGAGTTCCATCGGCGGGACGGGCATCGTGGGCGAGGCCAGCACGTCCGTCTCGGCGAAGGCCTCGTCGAAGTCCTGCTCGACCAGCGCACGGGCGTCCTGTGCCTTCTTGTAGTACTTGTCGTGGTAGCCCGCCGAGAGGGCGTACGTGCCGAGCAGGACGCGTCGCTTGACCTCCGGGCCGAACCCCTCCTCGCGGGCTCTGCCGAAGACCTCGTTCCAGTTGCCGTCGTATCCGCCGGAGTGCCCGTAACGCACGCCGTCGAAGCGCGCGAGGTTCGAGGACGCCTCGGACATGGCGATGACGTAGTACGCCTGGACGGCGTACTCGACCGATTCGAGCGAGACCTCTCGCGTCGTCGCCCCCTGCGATTCGAGGTCGTCGATGGCGTCCCAGAAGACGTCGAGGACGCCCTCGTCTGCACCCTCGACGAGTTCCGTCGGGATGCCGACCGTCAACCCGTCGACGTCGCCGTCGGCGGCGGCCGCGTAGTTCGAGTCGGCACCCTCGTCCCGGGTCGTCGAGTCGCGCTCGTCGGGACCGGAGATGACGTCGAGGAGCGCGGCGGCGTCCTCGACCGTGTTCCCGATGGGGCCGATCTGTTCCAGCGAGTTGGCGTAGGCGACGAGCCCGTACCGGGAGACGAGGCCGTAGGTCGGCTTGATGCCGACGACTCCACAGAAGGCGGCCGGACAGCGGATGGACCCGCCGGTGTCGCTCCCGAGTGCCAGGTCGGCCTCGCCGGCGGCCACGGCGGCGGCCGACCCGCCGGACGACCCGCCGGGGACCCGCCCCTCGGCGACCGGGTTCTCGGTCGGTCCGAACGCCGAGGTCTCGGTGGTCGTCCCCATGCCGAACTCGTCCATGTTGGTCTTGCCGACGATGGTGGCACCGGCCTCCTTGAGGCGGGAGACGACCGTCGCGTCGTACGGCGGGACGTAGTCCTCGAGCATCGCCGACCCGCAGGTCGTCCGGACGTTCTCGGTCGAGATGTTGTCCTTGACCGCGACGGTGCGGCCGGCGAGTGGACCGTCCTCGGCCCCCTCGATGGTCTCCTCGGTGATGTAGACGTTCATGAGACGTTCGGCCCCTTGAAGTACCCGTCCTCTGTCTCGGCGGCGTTTCGCAGGGCGTCCTCGCGGGTCAGACACTCGCGTTCCTCGTCGGGACGCATCACGTTCACGAGGTCGACCTCGCGGTCGACGTGGGGCACCTCGTCCAGTGCGTCGAAGTACCCGAGGATGTCCGCGAACTGCTCGGCGAACTCGTCGACCTCGGCCTCGTCGAGGTCGACCCTGGCCAGGTCCGCGACGTGACGGACGTCTTCGGGTGTGGCGGAGGTGTCGCTCATGCTCGTACCGACTTGGTTCCACCGAGTAAGGGTTTCGATACGTGAACGCTCCAGCGGTCTCCTGCGACGGTGGTTACCAGTAAGTTACCAGAACAGGAAAAAACATTTGGTGGAAACCCATCGTTACGAATTGAAATCAAAAATGGAGTTAGCCATAGCGTTTAAGTTGGCGAACGTGCAACACTTTCTCTACGAGCGTCCGTTCTGAACGCCCTCCCTCATTCCCCACAATGACTGACACGACTATCAGACGGCAACAGACAGACGAAACCAGGCGAACGCAGGTCGAAGAGTCGGACGAACGAACCGAAGAACGAGCCCGGGACGGCGACTTCCGGTGCCCGGAGTGTGGCGGCCACGTTATCGAAGACGAGGGGCGCGGGGAGACCGTCTGCGACGACTGTGGTCTCGTCGTCGACGAGGACCAGGTCGACCGCGGACCGGAGTGGCGCGCGTTCGACTCCGCCGAGAAGGACCAGAAGTCCCGGGTCGGCGCGCCGACGACGAAGATGATGCACGACCAGGGGCTGTCGACGAACATCGGCTGGCAGAACAAGGACGCCTACGGCCGCCAGCTCAGTTCGAGCCAGCGCAAGAAGATGCAGCGGTTGCGCACCTGGAACGAGCGCTTCCGCACCCGCGACAGCAAGGAGCGCAACCTCAAGCAGGCCCTCGGCGAGATCGACCGCATGGCCAGCGCCCTCGGCCTCCCCAAGAACGTCCGCGAGACCGCCTCCGTCATCTACCGACGTGCCCTGAGCGAGGACCTCCTGCCGGGTCGTTCCATCGAGGGCGTCGCCACGGCGGCGCTGTACGCCGCCGCACGACAGGCCGGCACGCCCCGGAGCCTCGACGAGGTGACGAACGTGAGCCGGGTGGGTCGCGACGAGATCGCCCGGACGTACCGGTACGTCGTCAGAGAACTGAACCTCGAGATTCAGCCCGCAGACCCCGTCAGCTACGTCCCGCGCTTCGCCAGCGAACTCGGCACCTCCGACGAGGCCGAACGCCGCGCCCGCCAGCTCCTCGAAGCCGCAAAGCGCGAGGGCATCCACTCCGGCAAGTCGCCCGTCGGCCTCGCCGCCGCCGCGGTGTACGCCGCCTCGCTACTCACGAACGAGAAGGTGACCCAGAACGAGGTCAGCGAGGTGGCGAACATCTCCGAGGTCACCATCCGGAACCGCTACCACGAACTCCTCGAATCCGAGCACTCGGCCTGATTACTGCCGTCGTCGGTACTCCTCGTCCGTCGGGAACAGGTCCTGTCCGTACTCGTACAGCACGACGAGCAGCGTCGCGACTGCACCGACGACGGCGAGCCAGAACCCGGCGAGGACGACGAGGTCGTCGGTGCCGCCGCCGCAGTCCTGGACCGGTTCGCCGGACACCTCGTACAGCGTCCCCTCGTACTGTATCGTCCGGTTCGCCAGTTCGCCCTCGTACTCCTCGCCCGTGACGAAGACGGTGCGGTTCCCCTCGACCGCCGTCTGGACCGGTTCCTGTACCGGACGCGAGAGGTTCCCGGCCTCGACCACCGGCCGGTCGGTGTCTGCGGTCCGGTTTAGCGTGACGGCGTAGTCCGTCTCGCACTCGTTCGGGACGGCGAACGCACCCACTGCGGTGACGATGCCACCGAGGACGAGGACAGCGACGGTGACGACGAGGAGGTGACGGAGTCGCATTCGACGTTCGGAGTGGCGGGCCACGGGGGTAAAACGGTTCGGTCATCGGTCGACGGTGTGGGGGACCGCGGTCGGACCCGGCGACTGGCCCTCACCGCCGACAGCGCCGGTCACGTCTGCCTGACGAAGAGGACGGCGAGTCCGAGTGCGACGAGGAGGACGCCCCAGAACAGGTCGTCGCCGGGGAGGAACCCGAGGACGAGCGTCACGAGTCCCGACGAGAAGAGGGACCAACCGACCGTCGTTCGATAGGTCATACGGGACGAACGGTCCGGCGGTTGATAACGTCCGGGGTCGTCCAGCATCCCGAGGCGCACGTACGACGGACGAGGCTCCGCTTACTGCAGGGTCTGGGCCCCAGTCACGTCAGTAGGAACGTGTTACGACGCTTCCGAAGCGATTATACGCGCCCTCTGCAGAGGGCGGCACAGGATTCGACCGGGACGATGGACGAGAAAGTGACCGACGACAGAGACGCGTTCGTCAGGATGGCACGCGAGTTCCCGGTCCGGACGGGTCTCTTCACGTTCGGACTGCCACTGTTCGGAGTGTTCCAGCTAGTGAACGTCTTCCTCCACGGCGGGTCGCTCCCGGTCATCGCCGCGTTCGCACTGGTCCTGGTCGCCTACTCCGTCGCTCTCACCAGGTACCACGTCGCGGCGTATCGCCGCGACTACGTGACACGGCGCTGGCCGAAGACTGAGTGAGTTGTCCCGAGAGGGGACGGTCCCGTCGGACCCTGCCTACCGTGCCATCGCCCCGGCCGTCTCTCGCCGTCTGCCACGTGCGACGTAGGCGCTGTAGGCACCGAACAGGATGGCGAGGAGGCCGACGACGACGTCGTTCCAGACTGCGATGCCGGTCGCCGTCCCGGTCGCGCCCGCGTCGCCGCCCAGCACGAACGGGGCCAGCAGGAGCCACAGGCCGAGGAGTGCGGCGAGTCCGGCGGCACCGACGGTGCCGAGTCGCGCCTCCGACCGTCGCGTGTAGTTGTACCCGCCGGCGGCGAGCAACAGCACTCCCACGACGACGTCGTTCCAGAACTGCGCCGCCCCGGGGTCGAACCAGACCGCCTGGACGACCATCCAGATGCCCAGGAGCGCGATGACCGCGGATAGCCACCTCCCTCGGTCGCTGGCGGTCGTCTCGCGGTTCCCCGTCGTCTGTTCGCGGTCCCGCGTATCGGCGTCGTCCGCGTCACTCATGTCTCTCACCGGTGCGAGGTATGGCAGGTTCCGGTATCAGGATGACGCCTACTATTGCAAGCGAGACGCGGGAAAACAGGGGTTTCAGACTCTATAACGTTACACTTACCGCACGTTCGGATGGGTGGCGGCGTGCCTACCGGACCGCCACCCGGCCGTCACGGTCCGTCGACGAGCGACTCGACGTACTTCGTGACGTGGTCGTCCATCCGACGTTTGTAACCGGCCTGTCGTGCGAGCCGGTCGAGTTCGCGTGCGACGAGGCTCCCGTACTGGACGGCTTTCTTCTCCCGGTCGGCGACTGACGCGGGAAGCCACTCGCGGGCCGCCACCCGGAGCGCGCGCTTTCGGGTGCCGTCGTCGTCGACCAGCAACTGGCCGGGCAGGGGGAGCGCCGCCGCGACCACCGCGTCGTGCAACAGGGGCGCCACCGGTTCGACGCCCGCCGCACGGAGCGCCAGCACGTCGCGTTCGAGCTGCCCGGGGAGCGTGGCGACCTGTTCCCTGACCGCCCCCCGGACGGTGTCGGCCTCGACGCGGTCGTCGGTCGGCGCGTTCGCCACCTTGGCGTACCCGCCGAACAGTTCGTCGGCGCCCTGTCCGACGGCGAGTCGCCCGTAGCCGTCGGCGGCCGCACGCTCCGCGACGAGGTACAGCGGGAGGGCTATCTGGACGTCCATCGCGTTCGTGCGCCCGGTGGCCGAGGCGACGAGGGGGACGGCGCGCTCGACGTCGTCGTGGGTCAACTCGACGACGGTCAGGTCGACGTCCAGTTCGGCGGCGGCACTCCTCGCGGCCGCGACGTCGTGGCTGTCGGGGAAGCCGACGACGTAACACGGGCCGTCGACGAGTGCCGCGACCAGCGCGGAGTCGACGCCGCCGGAGAAGGCGACGGCGACGTCGCCGTCGCCCCGGGCGAGTGCGGCCGCACTCTCTCGAATCCCCTTCCGGACGGCGTCGACGGCGGTCGAGTCGTCGGCGTACTGGTCCGGGTCGGGAAGGGTCCACAGGTGGTCGTCGCCATCGGGGGTCCGGCGAACGCCCGCCGGGACGGGGTCGGGGTCGCCGAGCTGGGCGGGGTCGAACGCCCAGTCGTCGCCGTCGCGGTCGACGAAGAGCGGCTGGCGCCCGAGCACGTCGCGGACGAGGGCCCCGTCGATTTCGCCGGCGAACCCGGCGGTCCCGGGTAGCGGGTCGCGCTCCGCGACGGCCCGGCGGACGGTCGCCTCGGCGGCACCACGGAGCGTCACAGCAAGAAGTCCTGGATGCGGTTCGTCACGCGGCGCTTGGCACCGCCTGCGGCCTGTCGGAAGCTGATGCGCCACGGCGTCCGCTTGCCCTCGACCGTCGTCCGCCCCTCGCGGATGGCCGTGAGCACGCCCTCGACGGTCGGCTCCGTCGCGTTGACGCGCGTGACGGCCTGGCCGACCATCTCGCTGATGTGGGCGTCGCTCCCGGCCGTCATCGGTAGCCCGTGGTCACGGGCGAAGCGTTCTGCCTGCCGGTTCGACCGGCCGGTCAGCAGGCGGGAGTTGTACACCTCGATGGCGTCCGCGGTGGCGAGTTGCGTGTCGGTGATGTGTTCCATGACGCCGCTTCGGGACTCCTGGAACGGGTGGGGGACGACGGCGATGCCGCCGAGGTCCCGGATGTACTCGACGGTGTCGTCGAACGGGAGCCCGGCAGGGACGACCTCCTCGACCCCGAGGGCGAGTATGTGCCCGTCGGCGCTGGTCACCTCCATCCCGGGGATGCCCAGCAGGCCGTACTCGGGGGCCTTCGCTGCGGCGTCGAGACTGGCGTCGATCTCGTCGTGGTCGGTCACCGCCAGTGCGTCGAGGCCGACGGCCTGGGCCTGGGCCAGGAGTAACTCGACGGGGTCTCGGCCGTCGTAGGACAGTTCCGAGTGACAGTGCAACTCGACCGATAGCACGGCTTGGCGTACTAGCGGGAGGGCTAAAAGCGCCTCGGTACGGCCTCGGCGCCGGAACGGCACCCCTGCGCGGCCGGACGGACGAATGCACCCCAGGTACTCCCTCGCCGACGCGCTCGGTCGCGGCGTCGGCGAACTCGGTGCCACGGTCGCCATCCTCGTCGGCTGGTTCCTCCGGGGAGTGGCGTGGGTCGCCGAGGGTGTGACCGTCACGGGGAACGGCTGACGTGGGATGTACACGAACGTGCGCATGGAAACGCATAAACACGCTCATTTTCAACAGAAGGATGAATGAGCCTCGCCGACTCCGACCGCGAACTCGTGGTGGACGAACTCGGGCGCGACCCCACACCGGCGGAGGCCGCGCTCTTCGAGAACCTCTGGAGCGAACACTGCGCGTACCGCTCCTCGCGGCCCCTGCTCGGTGCGTTCGACTCGGAGGGCGACCAGGTCGTCGTCGGACCCGGCGACGACGCCGCCGTGGTCGCCCTGCCGGCCGCCGCCGGTGACGGGAACTCTGACACGTACATCACGCTCGGCATCGAGAGCCACAACCACCCCTCCTTCGTCGACCCGTTCGACGGGGCTGCCACCGGCGTCGGCGGCATCGTCCGCGACACGCTGTCGATGGGCGCGTATCCCATCGCGCTGGCGGACTCGCTGTACTTCGGCGACTTCGACCGGGAGCACTCGCGGTACCTCTTCGAGGGCGTCGTCGAGGGAATCAGCCACTACGGCAACTGCATCGGCGTCCCGACGGTCGCCGGGTCGGTCGACTTCCACCCGGACTACGTGGGGAACCCGCTCGTGAACGTCGCATGCGTCGGATTGCTCGACGAGGAGCGACTCGTCACCGCCGTCGCACAGGAACCGGGCAACAGACTCGTCCTCGTCGGCAACGCCACCGGCCGGGACGGCCTCGGCGGCGCCTCCTTCGCCAGCGAAGACCTCGGCGAGGACGCGGAGACCGAGGACCGACCCGCCGTGCAGGTCGGTGACCCCTACACCGAGAAACTGCTCATCGAGACCAACGAGGTCCTCGTCGAGGAAGGACTCGTCCAGTCCGCCCGCGACCTCGGGGCCGCCGGCCTCGGCGGTGCCTCCTCCGAACTCGTCGCCAAGGGCGGCCTCGGTGCCGACATCCAGCTCGACCGGGTCCACCAGCGGGAACCGGACATGAACGCGCTGGAGATCCTCCTCGCCGAGTCCCAGGAACGGATGTGCTACGAGGTCCGACCCGAAGACGTCGACCGGGTGCGCGAGGTCGCCGAGCGCTTCGACCTCGGATGCTCCGTCATCGGCGAGGTCACGGACGGGAACTACGTCTGCACGTTCGAGGGCGACGACGGCGAGCGCGAGACCGTCGTCGACGTCGCCGCCGAGTTCCTCGGCGAGGGCGCGCCGATGAACGACCTGCCGACGGCCGACCTGCCGACCCCCGAGACGGACCTGCCTGACGTGCCCCTCGACGCCGCGTTCGACGCCGTCGTCGGCAGTCCGACGACCGCCTCCAAGCGCTGGGTGTACCGGCAGTACGACCACGAGGTCGGCGTCAGGACGAGCGTCCGCCCCGGCGACGACGCGGCCATCGTGGCCGTCCGGGAGACGGAGCAGGGGCTGGCCATCTCCGCCGGGTCGGACCCCCTCTGGACCGAGTGCGACCCCTACGAGGGCGCCCGGGCCGTCGCGCTGGAGAACGCGACCAACCTGGCGGCCAAGGGGGCGACGCCCCTCGCCGCCGTCGACTGCCTGAACGGCGGCAACCCCGAGAAACCGGACGTCTACGCCGGCTTCTCCGGCATCGTCGACGGCCTGGCCGACATGTGTTCGGCCCTCTCGGTCCCCGTCGTCGGCGGCAACGTCTCGCTGTACAACGACTCCCCGTCCGGTCCCATCCCGCCGACGCCGACGCTGGCGATGGTCGGGACGACGGACGGCTACAGCGCCCCACCGATGCGGGCCACGCCGGAGGGGACCCTCCTGCTCGTCGGCGACCGGCACCTCGCCGACGGCGAGACACCGGCCGTGGGCGGGTCCGAGTACCTCGCCCGACACGGTGGCACCGACCGGTTCCCCGCCGTCCCGGACGACGCCGCAGCGTTCGTCGCGACCCTCGCCGAGGTGGCCGACGCCGACCACGTGCAGGCGACCCACGACGTGAGCCACGGCGGTCTCGCAGTCGCCCTGGCCGAACTGGTCCACGCCGGGGCGGGGCTGGAGGTGTCCCTCGACACGGCGGACCCGACCGGCGCCCTGTTCGCGGAGCAAGCCGGACGCGTCCTGATACAGACCACCGACGCGGACGCCGTCCGCGGTGCGTTCGACGGCGTCGCACCCGTCGTCGAACTCGGCGCCGGGACCGACGCCGGCGCGCTCGAAGTCGCCGTCGGCGACGAGCGCCTCCGGTACGACGCAGCGGACATCGCGGACCTGCGCTCGGTCATCGCCGACGCGATGGAGTGAGCGTCCGTTCACGGGCGCGGACCCGGAGAAGGGGGACCGTGGCCCCCGTCACCTATTTGTACGAGAGCTAACAACAGTCGAACGATGCCACCGCGAACGGGGGCCGGTGAGGCCGTGGCGGACCCGCCATCGGTCCTCCTCGTCGAGGACGACCCCGACCTGGCGGACCTGTACGCCACGTGGCTGAGTGACGCCTGTACGGTGACGACGGCGAGCGACGGGCGTCGAGCACTCGAGGCGATGGACGACTCCCTGGACGTCGTCCTGCTGGACCGGCGGATGCCCGGTCTCTCCGGCGACGAGGTGCTCTCGACCATCCGAACCCGCGGACTCGACGCCCGCGTCGCGATGGTCACCGCGGTCGAACCCGACTTCGACGTCGTCCAGATGGGCTTCGACGACTACCTCGTCGAGCCCGTCTCGGAGGACGACCTGCGCTCGACCGTCGACCAGTTGCTGCTCAGGTCGGCGTACGACGAACAGATACAGGGGCTCTTCGCACTCGCCTCGAAGAAGGCCCTGTTGACCTCCCAGCAGACCGAGGCCGACGTCCGGTCGTCGGAGACGTACGCCCGACTGGAGGACCAGTTGCACGTGATGCGCGCCCAGCTCGACGAGACCATGGCCGAACTGTCGACCCACGACGAGTACGGTCGCGTCTGCCAGGACCTCTCGCGGACGAACTGATATTCCGCCCGCGGTCAGGCCCGCACGACCTCGAACGTGACCATCCCGGTTATCGAGAACTGCGTCCCGCCGGCCTGGCCGGTCGACACGTCGACCGACCAGCCGTGGGCCTCGGCTATCTCGCGGGCGACGGCGAGACCGAGCCCCGACTTCTCGCCCCCGCTCGTCGTCGCCGGTTCGAAGACGCGGTCGAACTGCGTCTCCGGGATGGCCTCGGCGTCGTCGAGGATGTAGAACCCGGTGGGTCGACTGGTCGCGTCGTCCTCGACGAGGCCGATGCGAACGGTGGCACTGGCGTCGTCGGCGCGGGTCGTGACGTCGTTGAACACCGTCTCGAGCATGTGGACGAAGCGGTCGCGCTCGGCGCGGACGCGGGCCTCGAACTCCAGGTAGACGGTCATGTCCTCGGCGATGGAGGCGTCGAGGGCGTCCGAGAGCGCCCCCTCGAAGTCGACGGAGGAGCGCGACCCCATCGCCGTCTGGTCGCGGGCGAACTCCAGGACGTCGTCGACGAGTTCCTCGGCCCGGGTCAGCGTCTCGGTGACGTCGGCCGCCTCCTCGTCGCCCGTCTCGACCTCCGTCGCCACGCTGTCGAGGTGCTCCTGGAGGTCCTCCGAGAGGATGTCGGCGACTGCGCGGAGCCGTTCCGACTGTCGAGCGAGCGACTTGTTGCGGTCCTGGAGCATCTTCTCGCGGTCGGCACGGTCGAGGGCGGCCTCCGTGTTCGAGGCCAGCAGGGAGACGAGTTCGACGTCGGTGTCGTCGAAGCCGTCGACGACCGTCGACCCCGTCATCAGCACGCCGTGCGTCCCGATCGGGACGATGATCTCCGACCGGAGCGGCGAGTTCTCGTTGTAGCGATCCGCCTCCTGGTGGAGGTCGTCGAACACCGTCGGTTCGCCGTCGCGGTAGACGTCCCAGACGAGTCCCTCGCCCTCGTAGAACTGCGGGAGTCCACCGAGTTCGGAGTGTGCGCCCATCGTCGCGGCGGTCGGGTCGAGGACGCCGCGTTCGTCGTCCAGCAACCAGACGCCGGTGAGTGGCAGGTCGAGCAGTTCGCTCGCGGCGTGGACGGCGACAGAACAGATCTCGGCGGCGTCCTCCGCCTGGAACAGCCACCGGGTGACCTCGTGGAGCGAGTCGACGGTCCGTTCGTACTCGCGCTGTTCGGTCACGTCGCGGAGGACGCCGGCGACGCTCGCCTGGCCCTGCCCCAGCGGTACCATCCGCATCTCGCCGATGCGCTCGTCGCCCTCGGCGTCGACGAAGGTCAGTTCGAAGCGCTGGTGGGCCGTATCGCCGGCCTGTAGCTTCCCCATCGCCTCGCCGATGGCCATCGCGCCCTGCGAGTCGAGGGACGCGAGTTCCGGGAGGCGCCGGATGGGTTCCCCGACGACCGCCTCGCGGGTTGCACCGAGGGTCTCCTCGATGGCCTCGTTCACGCTGGCGATGCGGTTGTCGTCGTCGATGGTGAGCACGCCGTCGTGGACCGCCTCCACGACGCGGGCGTGCTGGGCGAGTTCGTTCTCCCGGCTCTTCCGGTCCGTGATGTCCCGCAGGTACACCGACAACCCGGTGTACGAGGGGTACGCCCGGGCCTCGAACCACGTGTCGAGTGGATGGTGATACACCTCGAAGGAGACGGGTTCCTGGGTCTCCATCGCCCGGTGAAAGCCCTCGGGGAACTGCGTCTCGACCGTCTCGGGGAACTCGTCCCACATCACCCGCCCCACCAGTCGGCGGCGCGAGCGCTTGAGCATGGACTCGGCGCGGTCGTTGATGTACGTGAATCGCCAGTCGGTGTCCAGCGCGAAGAAGGCGTCCTCGACCCGGTCGAGGATGGGGACCGAGAGGTCGGTCGCCCCGGTGCGGTCGGTCACGCGAGGACCACCGTCGGAGAGAGCGCGGGCAGCGACGGAGGTAGCGCGTGCATAGCTAGTCGACTGCCAGTGAGTACGGAATACCCATACTTACCTTTCGTGGCCAGTCCAGTCTTCCCCACCCCGACCGGAGGTACGACGTGGACACGTGGCCGTCCGTTTCCGTTGGGCGTCGACGTGCGACCGGCCGACGCCCGGGGCACTTCTCAGAAGAAGTCCCAGAGCAGCGGCTCCCGTGGCGGGAACAGCGCCGACAGCGTCCCGGCGCCGCCGTCGATGCGGCCGGTCCGCTGCAGGTGCGAGACGGGCCGATAGCCGACGACCAGCTGGGAGAGCGCGGCCACGTCGAGGGTCACGTCCGGGTCGGCGTCGGTCGGTCCGCAGGTCGCCCGACCGTCGGCGACGGCGAGTTCGAACCGGCCGTCGTTCCAGTCGGCCATCGGATCGGAGACGTCGAGGACGACCCGCGCCTCGTCCACGCCGGGGTACGGCACCGCCTCCAGCGCGTCGACCACGTCGACCACCCGGACCATCGGCCCCGTCTCGAGTTCGGCCTCCACGTCGTCGGGTGCGTCGGCGACGTCCAGCAGGAGCGGGTCCGCGTCCTCGTGGAGCGTGACGGAGCCGACCTGCGAGTCGTGGTCGTGACAGAAGTCCAGACACCGGAGGTACGCCTCGAAGTCCAGCGCACCGGACTCCCAGACCTGCAACTCCCGCCCGTCGTCGCCGTCTTCTACCTCGTAGACGATGTAGGCGCGGAGTTCGTCGCCGACGAACCAGCCGTAGACGAAGGGGTCGTCCTCCCAGCCCTCGAATCGCCGGTATCGCCACCAGTCCTCGTCGCGGTGGACCGCGAGGTCCGTGGCGGCGAACTCGGCGCGGTAGACGGCGTCGACGCGGTCCCAGTCGTCGGCGTCGAGGCGACGCCATCTACCCGCAGCGTCTTCCCGGTCCCCCGTCCGACGTTCCCCAGCCTCGTCCGCAGCCTCGGCGGCGAACGAGAGCGTCTCGGGCGAGCACGAGAGTCTCGTCCACCGGTTGCAGGTGTCCCAGCCGTACTGGCGGTAGAAGCCGTACTCGAACGGCCAGAGCGCACAGATGGGTGCGTCCCGGTCGCGGTACTCCTCCAGGGAGGCCGCGAGCATCCGTCGGACGTTGCCGCCGCGTCGGTGCTCCGGTGGCGACGCCACCGCCGACAGCCCCGGCATCTCGACCGTCTCGCCACGGAGGGTGGTCTCGAACCAGTAGTGCTGGCACACCGCGAGCGGTTCGTCGCCGTCGAACACCCCCCGTCGCGCCCCGAGTCGGTTCCGTTCGGAATCGTCCTCCTCGGGGTCGTACTCCAGCCCCTCGGGGCCCGCCTGGGGTCGGAAGGCGTAGGAGACGAACTCGTGGAACGTCGCCGCCTCGTCGTCCGTCAGCGGGCGATAGTCGACCATGGTACACCGGCCGACTCGCTGGACCAAGAACGTTGGCCCGGTGTGCCATCGAGTGACGTGGCCGGGGTCGCCAGAACGAACGTTTACCACCCCACACGGAGTTGAACGGTTATGAACGTCGTCGTTGTCGGTGGGGGAATCGTCGGACTGGCGAGCGCGTACTACCTCGCCGAACGGGGTATCGACGTGGTGGTCTGCGAGCGCGGGAGCATCGGGAGCGGGAGCACCGAGCGGTCTGCCGGGGGCATCCGGCACCAGTTCTCCACGCGGGTGAACGTCCAGCTCTCCCGGGAGAGCGTCCGGGTCTGGGAGTCGTTCGAGGAACAGTTCGGCGTCGACATCGAGTACCGCCGGGCGGGATACCTCTTCCTGGCCCGTGACGACGGGACGGCCGAGGGGTTCGAGGCGAACGTCGCGATGCAGCGAGGGGAGGGCGTCGACGCGCGCCTGCTCACGCCGACGGAGGCGAAGGCGGTCTGTCCGGAACTGCACGCCGACCGGTTCCTGTCGGCGACCTACTGCCCGGACGACGGGTTCGCCGACCCGCACCTCGCCCTGCAGGGGTTCTCGCAGGCGGCGGCCGAGGGTGGCGTCGACGTGCGGACCCACACCGGCGTCACCGCTATCCGACGGGACGAGGGAGCCGTCGTCGGCGTCGAGACGGACGACGGGCGACTCGACGCAGACTTCGTCGTGAACGCCGCCGGGCCGTGGGCCGGGCACGTCGCGGAGATGGCAGGCCTGGACCTGCCGGTCGCGCCCCGTCGCCGCCAGGTCGCCGTCGTGGACCCCGAGGTGCCGGTGCCCGACGAGATTCCGCTGACAATCGACCTCGACACTGGCTCGTACTTCCGACCGGAGCGGGAGGGGAGCGCCATCGTCGGTGGACACTTCGCCGAGACCGACCCCGACGTCGACCCGGACGACTTCTCCGGGCGCGCGGACATGGACTGGATGGTCGAGGCGGTCGAACGCGCCAGCGACTGTGCCGGCTACTTCGGACCGGAGACGCGCATCAAGCGTGGCTGGGCCGGACTGTACGCCGTGACGCCGGACCACCATCCCATCGTCGAGGAGACGGTTCCGGGCTTCGTGAACGCCATCGGGTTCTCGGGCCACGGCTTCCAGCACGCGCCGGCAGTCGGGCGAATCGTCTCCGAACTGGTCTGTGACGGGGCGGCGTCGCTCGTGGACGTCTCGCGACTTCGCAGCGACCGGTTCGAGGAGGGCGACCTCGTCGACGAGCAGAACGTGGCGTAGACGGGGTCAGGCCTCGTAGTCCCGTACGTACGCCTCGAACCGGTTCAGCGCCTCGCGGAGGTCGTCCAGCCCCGTCGCGTAGGAGACGCGCAGGTGGCCCGCCCCGCCGGGGCCGAAGGCGTCTCCGGGGACGAGCGCGACGCCCTGTTCCGTCAGCAGTGCCTCGGCGAACTTGTCGGCCGTCTGGTCGGTCGGAACCTCGGGGAAGACGTAGAACGCGCCTCTAGCGCGGAAGCAGTCGATGCCCATCTCGTCGAACCGGGAGAGGACGAACCGGCGCCGGCGGTCGTACTCGTCGACCATCTCCTCGACCTCGTCGTCACAGGAGCGAAGCGCCTCCAGTGCGGCGTGCTGTGCGGTCGTCGGGGCCGACAGCATCACGTACTGGTGGATGCGGTTCATCGCGGCGACGACCTCAGCGGGAGCCATCACGTAGCCCAGTCGCAGGCCGGTCATCGCGTACGCCTTCGAGAAGCCGTTGAACACGACGGTTCGCTCGCGCATCCCCGGCAGCGTCGCGATGGAGGTGTGGTCGTTCTCGTACTGGAGGTCGGCGTAAATCTCGTCCGAGACGACCGCGAGGTCGTGCTCCCGGCAGAACTCCGCGACGGGTTCGAGGTCCGCCTCGGTCATGACCGCCCCCGTCGGGTTGTTCGGATAGCACAGCATCAGCAGGTCGGCGTCGGCCGCGCCGGCGCGCTCCAGCGCCTCGTACGTGAGTTTGAACTCGTCGGCCTCGCGGGTGGGCACGCGGAGCGGTTCGCCGCCGGCGAAGGTGACGCCCGGCACGTAGGAGATGTACGCCGGTTCGACGACGGCGACGGTGTCGCCGGGGTCGACGAGCGCCCGGAGCGCCACGTCGACGCCCTCGCTCACGCCGGTCGTCACGAGCACCTCCTCGACGGGGTCGTACTGCTGGTCGTACCGACGTGCGACGTGCCGGGATATCTCCGCCCGGAGTTCTCGCATCCCCCGGTTCGCGGTGTAACTGGTCCGGCCGCGCTCCAGGGAGTCGATGGCGGCGTCGCGGGCGGCCCAGGGTGCGGAGAAGTCCGGTTCCCCGACGCCCAGCGAGATGACGTCGTCGCGCTCCTCGGCGAGTTCGAAGAACTTGCGGATGCCCGACGGTGGCACGCTTCGCACGCGCTCTGAGATATCGAGCCCCATGGTCAGGGTGACACCGAGAGTCTGTCGTCGTCGTCGCCGTCGTCGAGGACGACGCCACGGTCCTTGTACGTCGTCATGACGTAGTGGGTCACCGTCTGGGTAACCTCGGGTACGGGTGCGACCTTCTCGCTGATGAAGATGGAGACGTCGTGCATCGACTCGCCCTCGACCTCCATGAGGAAGTCGTAGTCGCCGCTGACGAGTCGGAGCGTCTTCACCTTCGGGAAACGTGCGAGGCGCTCTGCGATGTCGCGGTAACTGGTCTCGCGGTCGAGGGTCACGTTGAGTTCGACCGTCGCGCGGACGACCTCGCGGTCGGTCCTGTCCCAGTCGACGATGGCCTGGTAGCCCTTGATGACGCCGTCGGCCTCGAGTGCTGCGACCTCTGCGTCGACCTCCTCCTCGCTCAGGTCGGTCATACGTGCGAGGTCCGCCGTCGTGTGGCGGGCGTCGTCCAACAGCAGGTCGAGCAGGTCGTCCCGTGCCGTCATACTATGACGAGGCGGTGACTGGGCAAAAAGCGTTTCTTCCGCGTCTCCGTTCGCCGCGACCGACGCGTTCGACCCCTGCCCGGGTTCACGACCGGGGCGGACGGGGCCGGGTCAGTAGTTCTTGAACAGGTGCGCCCGGACGTCGTCCTTGGTCTGGACGTACTCCGTGGTGCCGTCCGGCATGTCGACCTCGTACCGGGCGTCTCCCTTCGACGCCTTCCGCCACTTGTCCTCGTGCGTGTCGAGCAGGTTCATCATGGCGCTCAGTCGGTCGTCGTCACTCCCCGAGGCCGACACGGTCGCGCCGCCACTGCTCGATACGACCGTCGTCCCGCCGCCGTCGGGGGCTCCGACGGACGTCGCCGCGACCTCGTCGTCGCCGGGCGTCTGCATCTCTGCCCCTCCGGCGGCGGCTGCTCCGATGGGCATCGCCGGGACCTGGTCGTCGGCCGCGTTCGTCCCGGTCACCTCGCCGTCGTCGGCTTCGGTGTCGGGTTCTTCGACTTCGTCGTCGGCTTCGACGGGCGTCTCCGGAACTTCGTCGTCGGCTTCGGTGTCGGGTTCTTCGACTTCGTCGTCGACCTCGATGGGCGTCCCAGTGCCTTCGTCGTCCACTTCGATCGACGTCTTCGTGACTTCGTCGTCGGCTTCGGCGGCGGGTTCTTCGAGTTCCTCGTCGACTTCGATGGGCGTCTCCGTGACTTCGTCGTCGGCTTCGGCGGCGGGTTCTTCGAGTTCCTCGTCGACTTCGACGGGCGTCTCCGCGACTTCGCCGGCTTCGACTGGCGTCTCCGCGACTTCGCTGGCTTCGACTGGCGTCTCCGCGACTTCGCTGGCTTCGACTGGCGTCTCCGCGACTTCGCCGTCGGCTTCGATAGGCGTCTCCGCGACTTCCTCCTCGTCGTCGGCCATCTGCGCCTCGGTCCCCCCGTCGTCCGTCGTCGTCGGAGCAGCGACGTCCACGTCGATGTCCAGTTTGTCGTCTTCGAAGTTGTCGATGAGGTACTGTAAGGCGTCTCGCTCTCTCACGTAGGCGTAGCGAAACTCGGCCTGCATCACGTCGCGCAGTTCCTCGACGAACGCCTTCTGGTCCCCCGAGACAGTCAGTTCTGGCATACGTCCATCATTGGTCCGCTGGGTAATAAACGTGGACGCCTCGGTCCACCAGGTGCGAGCAGGTCGTCCACGAGCGAAACCGACAAGCGACCGGGACGACGAGTGTCGGACATGGTTCGACTCGAATCCGACTCGGAGATGGAACGCGGCGACGTCGCTGCCGACTTCGACCTCCCCGGGACCGACGGCGAGACGTACTCGCTCTCCTCGTTCGCCGGGTACGAGGGACTGCTCGTCGTCTTCACCTGCAACCACTGCCCCTACGCGAAGGCGAAGTTCGACCTGCTGAACGAACTCGCCGACGAGTACGACGACGTCGCCGTCGTCGGCATCAACCCCAACGACGACGAGGAGTACCCCGACGACTCCTTCGAGGCGATGCGGGAGTACGTGGACGAGGGCAAGGTGCAGTACGACGCCTACCTGCGCGACGAGTCCCAGGACGTCGCCCGGGCGTACGGCGCCGTCTGCACTCCCGACCCGTTCCTGTTCCAGCGCGTCGACGACGAGTTCCGACTGGTGTACCAGGGCCGACTGGACGACGCGCTCAACCCCGAGGACGAACCGACGCGGTTCCAGATCCGCGAGGCCATCGACGCGATGCTCGCCGGCGAGGACGTCGACCTCGAGTGGAAGCCCTCGCAGGGCTGTTCCATCAAGTGGAAGTAGACCCGGGTCGACGACCGCCGCAGGCGCGACGGGTCACCCGGTCGGGTCCTCGGTCCGGTCCCTGAGTTCGGTCCGGCGGATCTTCCCGGTCACCGTCTTCGGGAGGTCCTCGACGAACGCTATCTCCCGGGGGTACTCGTGGGCCGACAGTTCGGTCCGCACGTGCTCTTTGATCTCCTCCGCGAGCTGGTCCGACGGCTCGTAGTCGTCGGTCAACACGACGTAGGCCTTCACGATGTTCCCACGCTCCGGGTGGGGCTTCGGGACGACGGCGGCCTCGGCGACGGCCGGGTGCTCGCCGAGGCTCGACTCGACCTCGAAGGGACCGATGCGGTAGCCCGACGAGAGGATGACGTCGTCGGCCCGGCCCTCGAACCAGAAGTAGCCGTCCTCGTCGACGTGGGCGAGGTCACCGGAGAGGTACCAGTCGTTCACGAAGCAGTCCTCCGTCTCCTCGGGCTTCTGCCAGTAGCCAGCGAAGAAGCAGGGGTAGTCGCCGCGCTGGGCGATCTCGCCGGTCTCGCCGGGGTCGAGTTCCTCGCCCGTCTCGGGGTCGACGACGGCGGCCTCGATGCCGGGCAGGGGCTTGCCCATGCTACCGGGCCGGACCGCCATCGTCGGGTAGTTGTTGATGATCATGTTGCCCGTCTCGGTCTGGCCGTAGGTGTCGTGGACGGTGACGCCCAGTCGGTCCTCGGCCCACTCCACGACGCCCCCTGAGAGCGGTTCGCCGATGGAGAGGGCGTGACGAAGGTCGAGCGACACGTCGTCGAGCACCTCCTCGTTGGCCCGGAGCATCCGGTAGGCCGTCGGCACCGAGAACAGCACCGAGATGGGGTACTCGTCGAGCAGGTCCGCCCACGTCGCGGGGTCGAACTCCCCCTCGTAGGTGAACAGGCTCGCCCCCCAGAACCACGCCCCGAGCGTGTTGATGGGGCCGGTGAGCCAGCCGAGGTCGGCGGTCGACCAGTAGAGGTCGCCCGGCTGGAGGTCGACGGCGTAGCGCTGGGTGGCGGCGACGCCGGCGACCCACCGGTGCTTGTGCTGGACGCCCTTCGCCAGCCCCGTCGTCCCGCTGGTGTAGTAGAGCAGGGCGTCGTCCTCGCCACTGGTCTCGACGGCGTCGAACTCACGGCTGGCCTCTTCGACGGCCGCCCGGAAGCTGATGTCCCCCTGCCGGAGTCCCCGGCCGTCCGACGAGAGCACGACGACGTGCTCGACCGACGGCACGTCCTCGACGGCGCTGGCGACCGTCTCGCGGTTGTCCGCCGTCGTGACGACGACCTTCGCGTCGCAGTCGTCGAGGCGGTAGGCGATGCCGTCGGGGCCGAAGCGCTCGTTGACGCTCCCCCAGACTGCGCCGGCTTTCAGCGTCCCGACGAGTGCGACGTAGTGCTCCGGGACCCTTGGCATGTAGGAGAACACGCGGTCGCCCTGGTCGACGAGGTCGGCGACGACGTTGGCGAACCGGTTCGACCGGTCGCGCAGTTCCCAGAACGGGACCGTCTCCGTCTCGCCGTCCGTCCCGACGTAGTAGAGCGCGACCCGGGAACGGTCGTCCGCGTGCCGGTCACACACCTCGTGGCCGATGTTCAACCGACCGGGGGCGTCCCAGTCCGCCTCGGCGTAGACGTCGTCCCACGAGAATTCCTGGCACAGTGCGTCGTAGTCGACGAGGTTGTGGTTGGCCGATGGCATACCGTACACTTCATTGGGCAGGAGTATGACGTTTGCCGTGATATACCACACCAGTGGTGGTCCGGGACCCTCGGCAGAACCCGACGTGTTCGCCGGCCAGTACGGCGGTTCTGGGCTCGGAATGCACGTCGGACGTGGCCTCGGTAGACGGTCCGACGAAGTGACAACCGACGGCTTCGACGTGACAGGTCGGCGTCCTCTCGCGGGGCGTTCGGTCCGGTCAGACCGCCCGCCGGTACTGGATGGGCCACTCCACCGCGTCCTCGCGGCCGAGTTCCCTTGCGGCGTGGAGCGTGAAGTACGGGTCGCGGAGGTGCTCGCGCCCGATTATCGCCAGGTCTGCGCGGTCGTTCCGTATCAGTTCGTCGGCTTGCTCCGGGGCGGTGATGCCCCCGACGGCACCGACCCGTGCGGCGCTCCCCTCGTTGACCCGCTCGGCGAACGGGACCTGGTAGCCGGGTCCCGGGTTCCGGATCTGCTGGTCGGGGTGGAGTCCGCCCGCCGACACGTCGACGAGGTCGACGCCGAGGTCGTGGAGGTCGCCTGCGAGTCTGACGGTGTCGTCGACGGTCCAGGAGTCCCGGTCGGGGAGCCAGTCGGTCGCGGACACGCGGACGAACACCGGCTTGTCGTCGGGCCAGGTCTCCCGCACGGCGGCGGTGACCTCGCGGACGACCCGGCTCCGGGACTCGAAGTCGCCGCCGTACCTGTCCTCGCGGCGGTTCGTCACCGGGGAGAGGAACTCGTGGAGCAGGTAGCCGTGGGCGGCGTGGACCTCGGCGATCTCGAACCCAGCCTCCAGCGCGTACGCCGCGGCCGACTGGAAGTCGCCGGCCAGCGCCTCGACCGCCGCCGTCGACATCGTCTCCACGGGTTTCTCGTCGTCGTAGGGGTAGGCCTCGGCCGAGGGTGAGGGTGCGACCCAGCCGTCGTCGTCGGGAGAGACGGACGTCGACCCGTCCCACGGCGGGGTCTTCGACCCCTTGTGCCCGGCGTGAGCGAGTTGCACCGCCGGAACAGACCCCTGCTCGGCGACGAAGTCGGCGATGGGCGCGAGCGCGTCGGCGTGGCTCTCGCTCCACAGGCCGAGGTCCTGCGGAGAGATGCGACCCGTCGGGGAGACGGCCGTCGCCTCCGTCATCACGATGCCCGCCCCGCCGACGGCCCGACTCCCGAGGTGTTGCTGGTGCCAGTCCGTCGCCAGCCCGTCGGTGTCACAGGAGTACTGGCACATCGGCGAGACCATCACCCGGTTCGGTACGGTCGTCCCCCGCAGCTCCAGCGAGGCGAAGAGGTCGCTCATCGACGGTCGTAGACGGTCGCGGGGCCTAATCCCACCGGATGGCGTCGGCCTTGCCGGTTCGGAAGAGCCGGACTTATCGCGTTCGGGACAGAACGAGGACCCATGAACCTGCGAGCGACCTTCGACACCGACGCACCGGTGGTCGGGATGGTTCACCTCCCGCCGCTTCCCGGTGCCCCACGGTTCGACGGCGACCGGTCGGCCATCGGAGAGCGGATTCAAGCCGACGCCAGCGCGCTCGAAGCCGGCGGCGTCGACGGCATCGTGGTCGAGAACTTCGGCGACGCACCGTTCTACCCCCAGGACGTGCCGAAGCACGTCGTCGCGGACATGGCAGTCTACGGCCGCGAACTCGTCGAATCGGCGTCGGTGCCGGTCGGCGTCAACGTCCTCCGGAACGACGCGGTTGCAGCGCTCTCGGTCGCCGCCGCCACGGGGGCCGACTTCGTCCGCGTGAACGTCCACACCGGCGCGACGGTCACCGACCAGGGGCTCCTCCAGGGCAACGCCCACGAGACGATGCGCCTGCGCGACCGCCTCGACGCCGACGTGGCGGTACTCGCAGACGTCGGCGTCAAGCACGCCGCACCGCTGGCCGAGCGGCCACTCCGCGAGGAGGTGGGCGACGCCGTCGAGCGCGGCCTCGCGGATGGAATCGTCGTTTCGGGCGCGGGGACGGGCGACCCGACCGACCGGAGCGTCCTCGAGGAGGCCCGCGAGGCCATCGAGTCGGTCGCGCCGGACACGCCCCTGTTCGTCGGGAGCGGCGTCACCCGGGAGACGGTCGCCGAGACGCTCACGGTCGCCGACGGCGTCATCGTCGGGACCGACCTGAAGACGGACGGTCGGACGACGAATCCAGTGGACGAAGAGCGGGTCCGGGCGGTCGTCGAGGCGGCGCGGGAGTAACCGACGCGGCTACTCGACGACGTCGTCGACCGGTGCGTCGCGGTCGCCGAACTCGCCGATACCCGGGCCCGCCGCGACGGGAACGACGGTCGAGATCCGGGCGTTCTCCTTTATCTCGATGCCCGCACCGCCGACAGTCAGCGGGATCAGGGGCAGGTGGCCGCCAACCGTCACCGTCGGGTGAGAGGCACCGCGGGCCAGCAGTTTGTTCCGTGGCTGGAGGAGGAGTCGCGCGTGCTCGTCGCCCGTGAGCAACTCGTTGTACTGGGCGACGTACGTCCCCGCGTCCAGGTGCCACCACTGGTACTCGTCGTCGGGGTGCCGTCGCGTCAGTTCGTGGGGTTCGAGGTCCGCCTCGGCGAGTTCCCCGCCGCCGAAGTCGATGCGACCCGGTTCGGCGACCTCGTGGATCGCGCCGACGGTCAGGTCGATGCCGTGCTCGCGGACCTGCGTCTCCGGGTGGACGAGGTTGTCCACGCGGTCGAGTACCTCCTGCATGCCCGGGGGTTGCACCCCCACCGTGAAAAAATCAGCCACGGTCCGGCGTGGCGTCGAACCGGCGGGACCGTCCCGGGCGATGGGCGACGAATTGAAGCCTGCACGCCGACAGCTTCGACCATGACGGACGAGTACGACGTGGTCGTCGTCGGCGTCGGCGGCATGGGCAGTGCGGCCTGCGCACACCTCGCCGCCCGCGACGTCGACGTCCTCGGCGTCGAACGGTTCGACGTACCACACGCCAACGGCTCCTCTCACGGGTCGACGCGCATCATCCGGAAGGCGTACCACGAACACCCCGACTACGTCCCGCTGGTCGAGCGCGCGTACGAGAACTGGCGCGACCTCGAGGCCCACTCCGGCCGGGACCTGCTGCACGTCACCGGGTCGGTCTGTGCCGGCCCGCAGGACGGCGACCTCGTCGCCGGCGCGCGGGAGGCCTGTGAGACCCACGGCCTCGACTACGAGGACCTGACCGCGGCCGAACTGAACGGCCGGTTCCCGGGCTACGAGATTCCCGACGGCTACGACGCGCTCTACCAGCCGGAGGGTGGCTTCCTCGACTGCGAACGGGCCGTCGTCGCCCACGTCGAGCGCGCCCAGGACGAGGGTGGCACGGTTCACGCGCGAGAGACCGTCACCGACTGGTCGGCCGACGAGTCGGGCGTCGTCGTCGAGACCGACCGCGGTTCGTACGCCGCAGACAGTCTCGTCCTCGCGGCGGGCGCGTGGACCGCCCACCTGCTGCCCGACCTCGCGGGCACCGTCGTCCCGGAACGGCAGGTGCTCGGCTGGTTCCAGCCGCCCGACCCGACCGACTTCACGCCGGAGCGGTTCCCCGTGTTCGTGACCGAGACGGACGAGGGAACCGAGTACTACGGCTTCCCGCGGTACGACCGCCCCGGCGTGAAGGTCGGCGTCTACCACCACCTCCACGAGTCCGTCGACCCCGACGACGTGGCCGCCCCCACCCGTCGCGACGAGCAGGAACTCCGGTCGGTCCTGACCGACCACTTCCCCGCCGCCGACGGCCCGACGATGGGACTCTCGACCTGTCTGTTCACGAACTCGCCGGACATGGACTTCGTCGTCGACACGCTCCCCGGGCACGAGAACGTCGTCGTCGCGGCCGGGTTCTCCGGCCACGGCTTCAAGTTCGCCAGCGCCGTCGGCGAGGCACTCGCCGACCTGGCACTCGACGGCGAGTCCGACCTGCCCATCGACGGGTTCGCGGTCGACCGGCCAGCGGTTCGGGACGCCTGAGTCGACGTCGACGCCGCCACCGTCCTCGTTCGCCCCGCCGGGAGCGGTCGGGCGTTCGACCCCCTTCGATGGGATGGGTCCGGACTCCGCTCCAGCGACTCGCGCACTCCCCGGAAACGCTTACGTGTGAGTCGGACGGACCCCGAGTATGGACCTGCTCCCCGAGCAGACGGCCCGGTTCGTGAGCGCGACGGCACCCGAGGCGGACGACCTCGCCGTCGAGATGGACGAGTACGCACGCACGCACGGGTTCCCCCACGTGGGTCCGGAGGTCGGCGGCCTCCTGCGACTGCTCGCTCGCATGGTCGACGCCGAACGTATCTTCGAGTTCGGCTCCGGCTTCGGCTACTCGGCCTACTGGTGGGCACAGGCGCTCCCCGAGGACGGCGAGATCGTGCTCACCGAGTTCGACGCCGACGAACTCGACCTGGCCCGGGACTTCCTCGCCCGCGGTGGGTTCGACGACGTCGCCCGGTACGAACACGGGGACGCCCTCGACGCCATCGAGCACTACGAGGGCCCGTTCGACTGCGTCCTCGTCGACCACCAGAAGCACCGCTACCGGGAGGCGTTCCAGGCGGTCCGCGAGAAGGTCGCCCCCGGCGGCGTCGTGGTGGCGGACAACGCGATGACCGCCGGCCCCATCGAGTTCGAGAAACTGCTCGCCATCGTCGAGGGCGACGACCCGGGCGAGGTGAACGAGAACACGCAGGGCATCGCGGACTACCTCGACGCGGTCCGGTCCGACCCCGACTTCGAGACGGTCGTCCTGCCCGTCGGCGAGGGAATCTCGGTCAGCTATCGGGACGGGTAGCGACGGGCCGACCCCGTCTCCACGGCACGGCTCACTTCGTTCGCCGTTCCAGTGAGAGGGCCGCTTCGCTCCCCGCTCGCACACTGGAGGTTCCTCGCTTCGCTCGGAACCTCCCTACTCCTCGAACCGGAACGTCCCGTCGCGCTGGACGACCTCGCCGTCGACCTCGATGTACGAATCCTCGCTCATGTCGACGATCATGTCCTGGTGGACGACCGACTCGTTCTGCTCGTTGTCCTCGCCGACGGTCTCGTCGTAGGCGCGGCCCAGCGCCATGTGGACGGTGTCGCCCATCTTCTCGTCGAACAGCATGTTGTACGTGAACTGGTCGATGTCGCGGTTCATCCCGATTCCCAGTTCGCCCAGACGACGCGCGCCCTCGTCGGTATCGAGGACCGCGGTCAGGACCTCCTCGTTCTTCTCGGCGCTGTGTTCGACGACCGCACCGCCCTCGAAGACGAGGTGGACGCCGGTGACCTCGCGTCCCTGCGCCATCAGCGGCTTGTCGAACAGCACCTCGCCCTCGACCGAGTCGGGGACCGGTGCGGTGAACACCTCGCCACCGGGCATGTTGTGCTCGGCGGTGTCGTTGATGGTGACGTTCCCCTTCACCGACATCGTGACGTCGGTGGTCTCGCCGGAGACGATGTGGACCTCGTCGGCGCCGTCGAGTATCTCGACCATCTGCTCCTGGAACTCGCCCTGCTCGTCCCAGTCCTTGTTGATGGCACCCCAGACGAAGTCCTCGTACGCCGGCGTCGACATCTCGGCCTTCTGTGCGTCGCCCTGCGACGGGTACTGCGTGACGACCCACTTCGAGTCCATGTACGCCTCCTGGACGGGCTTCATGTGCTGGCTCCGTGCCTGGTTCTTCTCCGGCGGCACGTCGCTCGACTCGTACATGTTCTCGGACCCGCGGATGGAGATGAACGCGTCCGTCTCCTCGGCCATCGCCAGGATGTGTTCGGGCGTATCGAAGCCGTCGGGGTCGGACGCGAGCATGTACGCGCTCTGGACGCGGGGGGCACGGATGCGCGTCGATGGATGAGCACCCCGTTCACCGAGCAGTTCCGCGATGGCGACGAGCAGGTCCTCGGCGTCGGCCGGCCCCGAGACGATGACGTTGTCTCCCGGTTCGATGTCGGTGCAGTCCTCGACGAGAATCTCCGCGTGTCGACGTACGCGTTCGTCCATGACCCGAGTATCAGGACAACACGTTGATATTCGTTTCGAAACACCCCGCCGCCGTCTTCGGGCGACGACCGACGGGCTACCGCCGACTCCCGGGTTGCGGGTCGACGTGGGGTTTCGCCATCAGGTCGTCGAACGGTCTGTCGTCGATCCACTCCAGTAGCTGCACCAGCTGGTCGGTCGCGGCCTCGAACAACTGCTCGCCCTTCTCGGCCGTCGCGTCGGTCTGGTCGCCGAAGACCCCGTTCTCGGAGTTGTCGATGGAGTCGTAGAAGTTCCGTGCGCCGTGGACGGTCGGGGTACCGTCTTCGAGGTGGACGCAACCGCCGTCCCGGGCGTCCTCGAGGCGGTCCTCGCGGACGTGCTCCGGGTCCAGGTAGAGCATCATCGCGGTCTCCTTCGGGCCGCCGTGGGGGCCGTTGTGCTCGAACAGGTCGTCGACGAGGTCCGGGATGGACTCGTCCCACATCCACTCGACGGCGAAGGCCTCGCGGTCGGCACGGAGGCGTCGGCCGACCTCGCGGAGGTGTTGCATGTTCCCCCCGTGGGCGTTGACGTAGACGATGCGGTCGATGCCGTGGTAGGTGAGGTTCCGCGAGATGCTCTCGACGTAGTCGCGGAACGCGGGCGGGTCGGTCCACATCGTGCCGTGGAACTGCTTGTGGTGGACGCTGACGCCGATGTCGATGGTCGGCGTACAGAGGTAGCCCGTCCGTTCGGCGGCGGTCCGTGCGAGTCCTTCGGCAATCGTGTGGTCCGTGCTGAGGGGGAGGTGTGGGCCGTGCTGTTCGGTCGACCCGAGAGGGACGACGGCGAGCGACTCCTCTGCGACGTACGGTCCGAGGTCCGGCCAGGTCTGGTCGGCGAGGTACATACCGTCGTGTCGGCCGACGCCGGGAAAGCGCTTGTGCCCTACGGCGCGGCGAGTCGTCGCTGGCGCGACCAGAGGTAGAGTCCCGCGACGACGACGTTCAGGTACGGCACCGCGACCAGGAGGTACGCGGCCGACGGCCGCGTGCCCGTCTCGTGACCGACGTAGCGCCGGTCGAAGTAGAGGGCGAACGGCGAGAGCGTCGGGGTCAGCACGATGGCGAGTTCGAGCAGGCCGTACGCGTCGCCGACCCACGGTATCGACCCCGTCGCGACGGCCATGGGGTCCGTCCACACCGCGAGAGCGCTCCCAACCAGCGTCAGCAGTGCGGGGAGCAACACGCCCACCCACCAGCGGTCGCTCGGGGGTGCTGGCTCGAACGGGTCCGACCCGGACCCCGTCGCGCGACGCGAGCGCTGGCGCGCTCGCAGGCGCTTCTCCGGGTCCCGACCGGCGTCTTGATGCGGTCGGGCGTCGGTATCGCCCGGCACGCGTCCGGGGCCAGTGCTGCCGTCCTCGCCACGGCTTCGGGTCGGGTCGCGTTCGTACTGCACCTCGCCACCGCCGGCGTGGGTGGTCCGGCGGCGTCGGCCGTCGGACGGCGGTTCGCCGTCGCGAGGCGGCCGAGCCCCCGGCGACCACCCGTGGCTGTCGTCCCACCGTCCCGGGCCACCGGCACGGTCCCCGGGGCCGTCGTGGGAACCGAGTCCCGTCGCGGCCCGTCCATCGTCCGTCGCGGCGTCCGGTTGGGGCGTCCCGCAGTCGGTACACCGGACGGCCTGGGTGACGAGCACCGCCCCGCACTCCGGACACCGTTTCTGCCACGACTCGAGGTCGGCGTCCGCGTCGGCCGAACGGTCCCCTGCCTCCCGGCCCGGGTCGCCGCCGTCGTCGCCGCCGCCCTCCCTGAGGGCCGCACCACAGACCGCGCAGAAGCGGTCCTCGTCCCCCACCGCTGCCCCACACGACGGACAGGCAGCGGCGTCGGACCCACCGTCTGTACTCATTCAGTTCTGACACGTTCGACCCAGGGGGGCAAATAGCTTCGTGCCTCGAACCGGTCCGTGATGCGACCTGATAGGGGAACAGAGCGTGGTGTTAGCAAACATCATTATCCACCCGTCCGAAAGGGGCCGTATGCCAGGTGCAACAGACCAGACGTTGCGACCGTTCCTGTGGCGCGCCGAGAAGATGTTTCCCGACCGCGAGGTCGTCTCGCGCACCCACGAGGGTATCGTCAGGTACGACTACGAGGCGTACGCCGACCGGGTCGCCCAGTTGGCGAACGCCCTGGAATCGGCCGGGGTCGAGTCGGGGGACCGGGTGGGGACCTTCTGCTGGAACCACCACCGTCACTTCGAGACGTACTTCGGCGTGCCGAACTCTGGGGCGCAGTTACACACCATCAACCCACTGCTCCCCGACCACCACATCGAGTACATCGTCGAGAACGCCGACGACGAGGTGCTGTTCGTCGACCCGTCGCTCGCGCCGAAACTGGAGGGGCCGGCGGAGTCCGATTCCTTCGACGGCGTCTCCCAGTTCGTCGTCATGGGGAGCGAGGTACCCGACACCTCGCTCGACCCCGTCGTCGACTACGAGACGTTCATCGGCGAGCAGGACACGGCGTACGACTGGCCGGAGCTATCGAGCGACGCGCCGGCCGGGATGTGCTACACGTCCGGGACGACGGGGAAGCCGAAGGGCGTCGAGTACACCCAGAGCATGCTCTGGGCGCACACGATGGCGACGCTCCCCGAATCCGGCATCGGCATCGGGGCCGACGAGGTCGTCATGCCCGTCGTTCCGATGTTCCACGTCAACGCGTGGGGGCTGCCGTTCTCGACGACGGCCGCCGGTGCGAAGCACGTCTACCCGGGACCCTCGCCGGAACCGGCAGACCTCGTCCACCTCATCGAGGAGGAGGAGGTCACCCTGACGGCCGGCGTTCCGACGGTCTGGCTCGGGATACTGGAGTACGCCCGCGACAACGAGGTCGACCTCTCCTCGCTCGAACGCATCATCATCGGCGGGTCCGCCGCCCCGGAGGCCGTCATCGAGACGTTCGACAGGGAGTACGACGTGGAGGTGGTCCACGCGTGGGGCATGACCGAGATGTCGCCCATCGGGACCGTCGCCCACCTCAAGCCCGGGATGGAGGACTGGGATGCCGACCAGAAGTACGCGAAGCAGGCCAAGCAGGGACTGCTCGTCCCCGGCCTGGAGATGAAGGTCGTGGACGACGACGGCGAGGAGGTCCCCTGGAACGGCGAGGACTTCGGCGAACTCTGGGTTCGCGGGCCGTGGGTCACGACGGAGTACTTCGAGCGTCCCGACGCCAACGAGGCCGACTTCGAGGGCGAGTGGCTGAAGACCGGCGACGTGGTCACCGTCGACGACGACGGCTACGTCCAGATCGTCGACCGGGCGAAGGACGTCATCAAGTCCGGCGGCGAGTGGATATCCAGCCTCGAACTGGAGAACGCGCTGATGGCCCACGACGACGTGGCGGAGGCGACGGTCATCGGCATCCCCCACGAGCGCTGGCAGGAGCGTCCGGTCGCGTTCGTCGTCCCGGTGGAGGGGGTCGACACGGACGGCCTGCAGGACGAACTGCTGGATTCCGTCCGGTCCGACTACCCGAAGTGGTGGGTCCCCGACGACGTGGTGTACATCGACGCCGTCCCCAAGACGGCGACCGGCAAGTTCGACAAGAAGGTCCTGCGCGAACGGTACGGCGACGAGAGCGACCTCGTCGAGGGGAAGGCACCCGAGGAGGCCGCACCGGACGACGACTGACGCCCTCGGCGGGGCGTCGCGCCTTCGATTCGACTAGACGAGAACGACGAGGACCGCCCCGATCGTCCCGAGGGCGACGATGCCACACCCGATTGCGACGTATTCTGCGACGGCGCGGCCGCCCGGGAGGACCGTCCCGACGTCGCTGCGGACGAGCGTGACCGCGACGACGATGCCGGCGACGCCAGCGGCCGCGAGTCGCCGGACGCCGACCGTGTGGACGCCGAGCGCGTAGACGAGCATCGTCACCCCGGCACTCGCGAAGGCGAACCCGATGGCCTGGTAGAGCGCGACCCCGGAGTCGCTCAACTCGGGTTCCTCCTCGGCGAGGGCGAAGTCGGCGAAGTTCCGCACGACGTACATCGACTCGGGTCGTCGCATGAACAGGTAGCCGAGTCCGACCCAGACGAGGCCCACGTAGATGAACTGCGGTGCGTGCATGGCCGTTCGCCACGAATCGACACAGCCACGTAGTAGTTGTGAAGCCGGGGTCAACACACTTCAATCTCGACCTCGTACCGCCCCGACATGCGCCGCCGTGCCCTGATCTCTACGCTCTCCGCGGTCGGACTCGCCGGCTGTAACGCCATCGGCGGGAGTCCCGACCGGACGACGCGACCGCCCCTCGGGGTCGAGACCGAACCGCCGACGCCGACGCGGACGGCCATCGCCGACCCGACCGGGGACCCGACGCCCGCCGCACGCACGCGGGTCGGCCCGACGCGGACGCTCGTCTCGCTCCGGCCCCGGAACGTCCCCGACGGCCTGGCCGTCCGAACCGGCTTCCTCGGCGGCGCGACGCGGGAGCGTCCGTTCTTGCTCTGGGTCGGCGTCGAGAACCGGTCCGACACCGAGACGACGCTCGACCTCGGGGGAACCCCGCCGGTGTCGACCTACCGGTTACGTCCGGAGGACGGGGACCAGCCCCTCTACCTCGTCCCCGTCGAGATGGACGAGACGACGGCGGGGCTTCGCCTGTGGAACTCGTGCTGGAAGACCCGGGACCGCGGCGTCGTCGAGGAACCGGAGACCACCCGGACCGTGACGGTGCCACCGGGCGAGATGGTCGGCCGGCCGTACGCGCTGGCGACGATGCGGGGTGCGGGCGTCTGCCTCCCGGTGGGGCAGTACGTGGTCGCCGGGGACGGCGACTGGTCGGTGGGCCTGTCGGTGTTCACCGAGGCCGGCCGGGACCAGCTCTCGTCGCAGTTCGCCCCGGACGACCTGCCCCAGCTCTCGTTCCCGGGGTCCGAGGGGACGTCGTGGTACCACGAGCTGGCCGGCGACGACCCCGCCGTGTACGCCGGCCCGAACGACGAGCAGGTCGGACTGAACGGCGGCGACTTCAGACTCACCCTGTACAACTACGGCCACGGGCCGGTCGACCTGCGCAGGGAGTGGCGACTCTACCGCCAGCACGCCGACGGGTGGCGACTCGTCGCCCCGTTCGACGACGCCGACCCCGGCGTCGAGACAGTCAGGCCCGGGGAGACCGGCACCGTGGCGCTCCGGTTGTGGAACAGCCCCCGCCTCGACGTCGACCCACCGACCACGGTCGGCGGCCTCCGGCCGGGACGCTACGCGGTCGCCCTGGTGCGGGCGTCGGTCTGGCGCGGTGCCACGCGACAGCGCGTCGTCAGCCTCGCCGCTGCGGTTGACCTCGTCGGGAACCCGCCGACGCTGTCGCCGTCGAGTGCGGTCTCGGAGACGGCCAGGGACGGCGCCACCCTCGAAGTCGACACGGGGACCCGGGACCCGTGGTTCGTGTCCGTCGAGCGCCTCGCCGACGCCCCGGACGCGACGCTGTTGCTGGAACAGGTCCTCCAGTTCCAGGTGCTCCGTGACAGCCTCTCGTACCTCCACGATGACGACGACCTCGACGAGGTCGCCCTCGGAACGTCCCGGGAGCGAGTCCGACGCTTCTTCCGGGCGGCGGCGCGTCTCGGCGTCGACGACGGCGAGGGGACGGTCCGGTTCGCGTTCGGCGGGACCGGCTACCGCGTCGACGTGGGTGCGTCGTAGTTCGACACATCGGAACACAGATACGTCGCGGACGTGACGCCCGTGACGTGCGACGCAGAACAGCCCTCACCGCCCTGACTGGCGTCCTCACCTCCCTCGCTGGCTGTAACGAGTTGGCCGACGGTCGGTCACGTCCCACCTTCGGCGTCGAGACGACGGCGTCGTGGGGCGACGATACGTCGAACTACCCCTCGCAACCGCCGGCGGACCCGGCGGTCGGTGCCGTCGCCACCCTCGGCACGCCGAAGAACGTCCTCGTGCTCCCCTCGAACGCCGGCGTCGACCCGTCGTTCACGGTCGGGTTCACGCGCGGCGGCGACGAGGCGAGTCCGGTCCGTCTCTGGGTCGGCCTGACGAACACGCAGGACTGGACCGAACGCTTCGTCTTCGACGGTGCGGTCCCGTTCGACGGCTTCGTCGGCCGGCCCGCCCGGACTGGAATCCGTCGCGACGTACGCGACGACGAGGAAGGACCGGAACTCTGGCTGGTCCCCCGCGACGACCCGACGTTCGACGAGGTGCGCCCCGACGCACCGACCGACGACTGCTGGCGGGGACGCAGCGCCCGCACCGAACCGCCGGAGCGTCGCTTCGTGTCGCTCGACCCCGGCGACACCGTCGGCCAGGAGTTCGTGCTGGTGACGCCGCCCGACGCGGCGGCGTGTCTCCCGGCGGGTGCCTACCGGTTCGCGAGCGAACGGTACGACTTCTCGTTCGTCCTCTCCGTCTGGGTCCGGACCGACCGAACGCCACCGGAATCCAGGTTCGCCGGCGCGTCCGTCCCGTCCCCCAAACGGCGTGGAGAGGTACGCTGGTTCCACGATGCGCGGTCGAACGACGCGTCGACCTACCTCGTCCCCGGGGCCGAACGGGTCGACGCGCCGACCGTCCTCGACTGTACGCTGCACAACTTCGGGCGAGACGCGGTGAATACGGGTGGGGTCCAGCTGTTCCGACTCGAAGACGGGCGCTGGTGGCAACTCCTCGCGGGGGGATTCACCATCTCGGACTACGCCCGGATCGTCTATCCCGGCCAGGCGGCGTCCGTCACCGTCGGCCTGGGGACGGACGAGGGCGACGAGTGGGTGCCGGCACTGCGCCCCGGTCGGTACGCGGTCCAGTGGGGCGTCCTCGAATCGGGCGCCGCGACAGCGGCCGTCGTCGACGTGGCGGACGCCCCCGCCGTGGAGCTGACGCCGACCGACCACGTCGTCGGCACCGGGCGACGCGACGACACGCTCGTCGTCAAATCGTCCCGGGTCGAGGCGGTGGACCTGCGCGAGGAAGCGACGCTGGAGGTCCGACGAACCGACGTGGACGCGGCCAGCAGACTCCTCCTCGAACGCGCCGTCGCGTCGGACGGACTCCGGAACACGCTCTCGTACCTCGACGGCGACGAGACGCTGGACGCGGCCCGTCTCACCACGAGCAGCGCCGTCGTCTCGAGGGCACAACGCGCCGTCCGCAACTCGGACCGGTTCTCGTTCCGGGGCGAGACGTACGTCGCCGAGCGGCACGACCCGGACGCGAACCGGGCCAGGTGACGCCTACCGGAGTCGACGCCCCCGGCAAACCCTATTTGGTCGTCCGTGCCGAAGCGAGTCCATGGACCTGCTCGACGAGAGCATCGTGCCGTCGGAGGCGCGAGGCATCAAGGAGGAAGCCCACGAGTTCGCCGCCGAACACATCGAACCCGACGCCGAGCGGTACTTCGAGTCGGGCGAGTACCCGTGGGAGGTGCTCGAGGCCGGGCAGGACGCGAACCTGGTCGCCCAGGACATCCCCGAGGAGTGGGGCGGGCGGGGACTCTCCCTGCCCCAGGTGCTCGCAATGACCGAGGAGTTCTACCGTGCCGACGCAGGCATCGCCCTGACGCTCCAGTTGGCCAGTTTCGGGTGCGAGTTGACCTACGAGTACGGGAGCGACGAGCAGAAAGAGAAGTACCTCCGGCCGGTCGCCGAGGGCGACCAGATATCCGGACTCGCCGTCTCCGAACCGGAGACCGGGAGCGACCTCGCCGGCATCGAGACGACAGCAGAACGCGACGGCGACGAGTACGTCCTCGACGGCGAGAAGTACTGGATCGGCAACGGCGTCGAGGCGGACTGGATAACCCTCTACGCCCGGACCGGTGACGACGACGACAACCGGTACGGCAACCACTCGCTGTTCATCGTCCCGACGGACGTCGACGGCTACGAGGCCGAGCACATCCCCGAGAAGATCGGCTTTCGCGCCTCGAAGCAGGCCCACGTCACCTTCGACGGCGCGCGCATCCCCGTCGAGAACCGCATCGGACACGAGGGGAACGGCTTCATGATGCTCGCCGACTTCTTCAACCACGGTCGCGTCGTCGTCGCCGGCCACGGACTTGGCCTCGCCGCCGCCGCCATCGAGGAGACGTGGGACTTCGTCCACGACCGCGAGCAGTTCGGCCGGTCGATCGCCGACTTCCAGGCCGTCCAGCACGACGTCGCGGACATGCTGACGGAGTTCGAGTCCGCCCGGGCGCTCACGTGGCGGGCCTGCGAGAAGGTCGAGAACGGCGTCAACCCCGGGTACTGGGCGGCGATGGCAAAGACGAAGGCGACGGAGACGGCGACGCACAACGCCGAGACCGGGATGCAACTCCACGGGGGCCGGTCCGTCCTCGACGAACGGCGCATCTCGCGGGTGTACCGCGACGTCCGAATCCCGGTCATCTACGAGGGTGCGAACGCCCTCCAGCGGAACCTCGTCTTCCGGCAGGCCTGACCGTCGGTTCTCGCACGGTCCGGCGTGTCCGGGGAAAACGCATTGCAGTTCGGCCACGACAGGGACGGCATGGAGGACCGAGTCATCGAGTCCGAGGACCTCGTCGATTCGACGGGTATCGGATACAGTCAGGGGAGAGTGGTGAACGGCGTCCTGTACACGTCGGGACAGGTCGGCTGGGACGCCGACTTCGAGGTGGCTGGCGAGGACGTCGAGTCGCAGACGAGACGGGCGTTCGAGAACGTCGAGATACTGCTCTCGGAGGTCGACCGTGACCTGACCGACGTCGTGAAGGTCACCGGCTACGTCGTCGACCCCGCGACCCGGGTCGAGTCGTTCCTCGACGTGTGGAACGAGGTGTTCGACGAGGAGCCGTACCCCTGCCTCACCATCATCGGCGTCGACCAGCTCGCACAGGAGTCGTTCCTGGTCGAGGTGGAGGCCGAGGTGCCCCTCGAGTAGCGTGGTCCCGTAACGCGCTCCGACCCTCGTCCCCGGACGACGGCCGACGAGAGTGGGACCGGGATGCAGGCGACCGCAAGCGTCTTTATCGTGTCACAGAAACAGGGTGAGCACCAGAACCGTGGGGGTCGCCCACCACGCACAGGGGTCACACCGAGAATGACGGCGACGAACAGGGTCCTCATCGTCAGCGACGACGCCGAGTTGCGACGCCGAATCGCCGCGCCGCTGGAGGGGACTGACCTCACGGTCGAGGTACTCACCGCCGCGGGCTTCACCGATGCCGTCGACCGACTCGCGGACGGCGACCTGGAGTGCATCGTCAGCGACGCGACGACGGTCGCGAACGCGCCCGCGGTCCTCCAGGCGACGCGGGAGCGCCACCCGGCACTCCCACTGCTCGTCGTCGCCGAGTACAGCGCCGACGACGGGAGCGGCACCGCCGTCATGGAGGTCGTCGACTTCCTCGACGGGGTCGGGACGCCCGGGTCCGACGACGCCTTCGCCGGGTGGGTCGCCAACTCGGTCGTCCACACTCCGACCGGCGCGGGCCCGCGCGGGGGAACCCGCCCGGAGGCCGTGGTCGGGGACGTCAGGCGCTCGCTCGTGGACGCCTCCTCGCCCATGGACGTCGAGCGCGCGGTCTGCGAGCAACTCACCCTCGGGGGGCAGTACACCTTCGCCTGGATCGGCGAGTACGACCGCCACGAGGGACAGGTCGTCCCGTGGGTGTCCGCGAGTGCGACCCGGGACTGGCCGGTCAACGTCACGTTCCCGGTCGGCCGGAGCACCGGTCGACCGTCGGTCGTCGAACGCGCACTCCGGACCAGGGAGCTACAGGTCGTCGACGACATCGCGTCCCACGACGCCGCGGTACCCTGGCGGGGTGCGGCGACCGACCGCGACTGCGCCGCCGTCGTGGTCGCGCCGCTGTACTCCGAGAGGGAACTGTACGGCGTCCTCGGAGTGTACTCCCGCGACGATGCCGGGTTCTCGGAGCGGGAACTGCGTGCGCTCCGGGAGATCGCCGGAAGCGTCTCCCACGTCCTCGAGACCATCGCCATCCGTGGCCGCATCGACCAGCAGGAACGTGTCCTCGACCGATACGAACGCCTGGTCGAGACGGTCGGCGACGGGATGTACGCACTGGACTCTGGTGGGCACTTCATGACGGTCAACGACGCGCTGTTGTCGACGACGGGATACAGTCGCGAGGGCCTGCTCGGCGAACACATCTCCATCGTCCTCGACGACGAGTCGGTCGCCCGCGGTCGGCGGACCATCAAGCGATTGATGCGAGGAACCCGGACGGAGGGCGAGACGCAGGAGGTGACGGTCCGCACGAAGGACGGTCGGACGTACCCGGGCGAGGTCCAGATTGCCCTCTTGCCCCACGACGAGCAGTTCCGGGGGACCGTGGGCGTCGTCCGGGACATCACCGAGCGCAAACGGCGCGAGCAGGAACTCAGGCGACAGAACGACCGCCTCGACGCCTTCGCCAGCATCGTCAGTCACGACCTCAGGAACCCGCTCGGGGTTTCACAGGGATACCTCGAACTCGCCATGGACGACGCGTCGGACGACGTGACGGCCTCGCTCGAACACGTCGCCGACGGACTGGACCGCATGGAGGACATCGTCTCCGACGTGCTCGCACTGGCCAGGCGCGGCCAGACGGTGACCGAGACGGAGGCGACGGACCTCGAGACGCTCGTCGGGGAGGCGTGGTCGAACGTCGAGACCGGGTCGGCGACGCTGTCGGTGACCGAGACCGCGGTCGTCGACGCCGACCGGTCGCGCCTGCTCCGTGCGTTCGAGAACCTGTTCCGCAACGCCGTCGAACACGGTGGCGACGACGTGACGGTCGACGTCGGACTCGTCTACGACGTCGCCGAGGCGGATACGTCCTGCCCCGTCGGGTTCTACGTCGCCGACGACGGGCCGGGGATGCCGGCGGGGGTCGGTGAGAACGCGTTCGACTCGGCGTTCACGACGTCGAACGAGGGGCTGGGAATCGGGCTCTGGGTCGTGCGAGAAGTGGCGAGTGCGCACGACTGGACGACCCGGGTCGCCGAGAGTGGGTCGGGCGGCGCACGGTTCGAGTTCGTGGACGTACGGTCGCCCTAGTCAATCGTTGTTGGGGAGGTCCTGGAACGCCCCGACGAAGTCGCCGTGGTCCTGCATCTCCGAGACGGCGCTGTCGACCCGGTCGCGCAGTTCTGTCACGCGGTCACAGAGGTCGGCGTACTCCTCGCTGGTCTCGAGTTCGCGGTCGGACTTCTCGGCTTCGAGCAGCGACTTCTTCGAGACGAGGGCGTAGTACTCCTGGATGTCGGTCTCGTAGTCCGAGCGTCCCGTGACGTTCTCGACGCCCTCTAGCAGTTCGTCCTTGGAGACGGGCTTGACGAGGTAGTCGTCGAACCCCATCTCGACGATGTCGAAGTCCGGGTCGACGGCCGTCACCATGACGACCCGGCAGTCGTAGCCGGCCTCCCGGATGCGTTCGAGCACCTCGTCGCCCGAGAGTCCGGGCATCCGTCGGTCGAGCAACACGACCTCGACGGACTCCTCCATCAGGTTCAGCGCCGACTCGCCGTCGTACGCCGCCTCCACGTCGTACTCCACCCGGAGCCACGTGGCGAACAGGTCGGCCAGGCGGGACTCGTCGTCGACGACGAGAACTTCGAGGCCACCGGACCCGCTGCCTGCCCCTCGACCGTCGTTTTCTGCCACGTTGGGTCAATGGTGACTCCGGTTCTTAAATGTCGCGACCAATTATACTCTCGCTGAAGATATCTGCGGTCGATAACGACGCGCTAGGCGGGTGAGGAGACCGAAAACGGCCGACCGGGTCGCCGTGTGGACGGGCCCGGCGTTACTTCCCTTCGAACTCGGGTTCGTCGTCGCCGAAGAAGGCGTTGATGCCCTCGTGGACGTCCTCGGAGTTGACGACGTGGCCGAAGCCCAGGGACTCGACCTCCAGGCCGGCGTCGTGGTCGTCCCAGCCCTTGTGCATCGCGCGCTTCGTGTAGCGCATCGCGAGCGGCGGGCCGCCCGCGAGCTTGGCCGCGTACTCCTGGGCGCGCTCCTCGAACTCGTCCGGTTCGACGATCTCGTTGACGAAGCCGAAGTCGGCCATCTCGTCGGCGGGGTAGCGCTCGGCGGTGAAGATTATCTCCTTCGCGCGGCCCATCCCGACGATGCGCTGGAGGCGCTGGGTGCCGCCCCACCCGGGGAGGAGACCGAGGTCGAACTCGGGCTGTCCGAACTCGGAGCGCGTCGTCGCCAGTCGCACGTCGGCGCAGGTCGCGAGTTCCATGCCGCCGCCGAGACAGTAGCCGTCGATGGCGGCGACGACCGGCATCTCGATCTCTTCGAGTCGGCCGAACGTCTCCTGACCGTACTTCGAGAGTTCGACGGCGTCGAAGGGGTCGGCGCCCCCGCCCGCGATGCTCATGAAGTCGGCACCGGCGGAGAACGCCTTCCCGCCCGCACCGGTCAGGAGGATGGCCCGCACGTCGTCGTCGTCCTCGAACAGGTCGATGGCGGCGTCGAGTTCCTCGATGAGTTCCAGCGAGATGCTGTTCATCTGCTGGGGCCGGTTCAGTTCGACGTGGCCGACCATGTCGCCCGGATAGTCTATCTCGAGCGTGTCGAAGTCGACGGCCCCCTCGTCGTCGTCGCCGGCGTCGTCGTAGAAGCCACCCTGCTCGGCGACCGTCTCGAAGTGCTCGTCGGGTTCGTAGCGCGGGTGCCCCGTCTCCTCGTGGGCGGACTGGAGCGCCTCGTACAGCGCGTCGAGGCCGTACTCGTCGGCCATCTTGGCCGGTCCCTTGGGCCAGCGACCGCCGAGTTTGACGGCCTCGTCTATCTCGTCGGCCGAGGCGACGTCGTCGCCGACGAGGTACGCCACCTCGTTGGCGGTGCAGGCGAGGAGTCGCTCCTTTACGAGGTCGCTGTGCTCGTCCATCGGGATGTCGGCGCCGCCGTCCTCGTAGTCGTAGAAGCCCTTGCCCGTCTTCTGGCCGAGTTCCTCGGCGTCCACCTTCTCGGTGAGGAGCGGGCACGGTTCGTACTTGTCGCCCAGTTCGTCGTGCATGTAGTCGAGCACGTGCGCGCCGACGTCGATGCCGACGTAGTCCGCGAGTTCGAAACTGCCCATCGGGAGGCCGATGTCGAACTTCGTGGTGGAGTCGACCTCCGCTATGGTCGCCGTCCCGTCGTGGACCAGCCACGCGGCCTCGTTCATCAGGGGAACGAGGATGCGGTTGACGATGAACCCGGGCACGTCCTTGCGGACGCGGACCGGCGTCTTGCCCATCGCCTCGGCCAGGGCCTCGGTCACGGCCATCGTCTCCTCGCTCGTCTCGGCACCCGAGATGACCTCGACGAGGTCCATCCGGACCGGCGGGTTGAAGAAGTGCATCCCGCAGAACTGGTCCTCGCGGTCGGTGGCCGTCGCGATCTCCGAGATGGAGAGGCTGGACGTGTTCGTCGCGAAGACGGCGTGGTCGGGGGCGTGCTCGTCGACCTCGCCGAAGACGTCCTTCTTGATGTCCATCCGTTCGACGATGGCCTCGACGACGAAGTCCGCGTCCTCGACGGCGTCCTCGAGGTCGACGACTGCGGTCACGTTGTCCAGGGCGTCGTCGGCCTGCTCCTGCGTCATCTGGTCGTTCTCTGCGAGCTTGTTCAGGCTCCACTCGATGTTGTCGTAGCCCTCCTGTACGAGTTCCTCGTTGATGTCGCGCAGCACGACGTCGTAGCCAGCCATCGCTGCGACCTCCGCGATGCCGTGTCCCATGTTCCCCGCACCGAGAACTGTGATGGTGTTGATATCGTCCAGCTCCATGTGCAGTCCGTCAACTGGCAGCCGTTTCAAGGTTTCCCTATCCGAACTTAGAAACGCATCTTCGGTTTATCGCGGGTTACATAGATTTTTAACCTAGAATCCGTTAACAGTTTTTCATGGACTACGCGCTCTCGGACGAGCAGAAACAGATCAAAGAGGAGATCCGCCGATTCGCGGAAAACGAGATCCGACCGGTGGCGAAGGAGTACGACGTCGAGGAGAAGTTCCCCCACGAGGTCATGGACAAGGCCGCCGAGATGGGCCTCCTCGGCGCACACATCCCGATGGACTACGGCGGCGCCGGTTACAGCAACCTCGAATCCGCACTCATCACCGAGGAGCTGTTCGCGGTCGACCCCGGCATCGGCCTCTGCATCACCTCCGCCGCCTTCGGCGCGGACGCCATCATGGGCTTCGGGACCGAGGACCAGAAGGAGCGCTTCCTCCGACCCGTCGCCGAGGGCGAGGCAATCATGGGCGCGGCCATCTCCGAACCCGACACCGGGTCCGACGTCTCCTCCGTCTCCACGCAGGCCGAGAAGGACGGCGACGAGTGGGTCATCAACGGCAACAAGATGTGGATCACGAACGGGTCCGTCGGCGACTACTACGTCGTCCTCTGCCAGACGAACCCCGAGGCCGAGGGCCGGTACAACGGCTTCAGCCAGATCGTCGTCGAGGCCGACCGCGACGGCTTCAAGTCCGAGAAGATAACCGGGAAACTCGGCATCCGCGCCTCCGACACCGCCGAACTCATCCTCGACGACGTCCGCGTGCCCGAGGAGAACCTCATCGGGACGCAGGACGCTGGCTTCCTCCAGCAGATGCAGTTCTTCGACGAGACCCGGACCGCAGTCGCCGCACAGGGCGTCGGCATCGCCAAGGGTGCCAGCGAGGCCGCACTCGACTACGCCAAGGAGCGCGAACAGTTCGGGCGTCCCATCTCTGACTTCCAGGCCATCCAGCACAAACTCGCCGACATGCACACCCGCACCGAGGCGGCGCGCCAGCTGACCTACAAGGCCGCCTGGAACGTCGACCGGGGCGAGGACATCACGAAGCTCGCTTCGATGGCCAAGGAGTACGCGTCCCGCGTCGCCGTCGACGTGGCCAACGAGGCCGTCCAGATTCACGGCGGCGCCGGCTACGTCAACGACTTCCCCGTCGAGCGGTTCTACCGCGACGCGAAGATCACCCAGATATACGAGGGCACGACCGAGATCCAGAAGAACATCGTCGCCCGCGAACTGCTCGGCAAGGGCTACTGAACCGCGTCGCTCCCCGGCCGTCTAATCTCCGTTCGTTCTCGACCGTCTCCGACGCCCCGACCGTTCGGCAGGCAGTCCGCGTCTCGCCGGACGCGGGATTTAATCTCTCCCGGCCCCTTGCGCCGGGCATGACCGACTCCGACCTCGTGGAGGCCCGCCGATGACGGACTGGCAGGCGACGCTCCGTGCCGACCCCGTCATGGCCGACCTTCTGGACACGCACGGCGACGTCGACCTCACACCGGCGGCGAACGAGTTCGAACGCCTCGTCGTCTCCATCCTCAACCAGCAACTCTCGACGGCCTCGGCGGCGGCCATCCGCGACCGGGTCTTCGACCTGCTCGACGGGACGGTGACGCCAGAGACGGTGCTGGCCGCAGACACCGACGCGCTCCGGGACGCCGGCCTGTCGACGACCAAGGTCGAGTACGTCCGGAACGCGGCCGAGGCGTTCCAGGAGCGCGACCTCGGCCGCGACGGCCTCTCGTCACACACGGACGAGGAGGTGGTCGACGAACTCACCCGCATCAAGGGCATCGGGGAGTGGTCGGCGCACATGTACCTCATCTTCACGCTGGGCCGGGAGGACGTCCTCCCCCTCGGCGACCTCGGCGTCCGGCGGGGCCTCGAATCGCTCTACGACGTCGACACGCGGGCCGAGATGCGCGAGGTGGCGGACCCGTGGCGCCCCTACCGGTCGTACGGGACGCTGTACGTCTGGCGGCACTACGAGAGTTGACTCCCGGCGTCGCCGCCGTCACCGCCGAGGCGGCGGGCCGTTGACGGCGAAGGTGCCCGGGAGCGAACCACCTTTCACCTTCGACGGAGAGGCGAAGACGATGCCAACGCCCCGGTACGAGAGGGAGGTGGTGGACTGGTGAGCCTGAAGTCCGACGTCGTCGCGGGTGCGCGCGACGTCTCGCCGTTCCTGCTCGGAATCGTCCCGTTCGGACTGGTAACGGGCGTCAGCGCGCTCGAAGCGGGGATGAGCGGGCTACAGGCGGTGGGTATGTCCGTCATCATGTTCGCGGGTGCGTCACAGCTGGCGCTCATCGACCTCGTCGGCAGGGACACACCTGTCGCCGTGGCCGTCGCGACGGCCGTCGTCATCAACCTGCGCTACCTGATGTACAGCGCGTCCATCGCGCCGTACTTCCGTGCGTTCAGCGCGCCCTGGAAGTGGGTCTGCTCGTACTTCATGACCGACCAGTCGTTCGCCGTCGCGGTCACCGAGTTCCAGCAGACGGACCCCGACGAGCGGAGCAGGCGCTGGTACTACCTCGGGGCCGCGACGACGCTCTGGGTGGTCTGGATACTCACGACGATGACCGGCGTGGTCGTCGGGGCGAACGTGCCAGGGGGCCTGTCGCTGGAGTTCGCCGTCCCCCTGACGTTCCTCGCCCTGCTGGTTCCGGCCGTGAACGACCGGGCGAGCACCGTCGTCGCCGTCGTCGCCGGCGGCGTGGCCATCCCGGCGGCGGCGCTCCCGTTCGACCTCGGGTTGATGACGGCGGCCCTGCTCGGCCTGGTCGTCGGCATCGTCGTCGACGCGAGGACGGACTGGTCGGCCGACGAGTCTGACGGAGGTGCCCACCGATGACGTCGTACGACGACGCGACGCTCTGGGCCGTCTTCCTCGCGGTCGGACTGGCGACGCTGGCGTTTCGCCTGTCGTTCGTCGTGCTGTTCGGCAGGGTAGACACGGTACCCGACCGGGTCGAGCGCGTCCTGTCGTTCGTCCCGGCCGCGGTACTCACGGCGCTGGTCGTGCCGGCGGTCGTCGCGCTGGAACTGACCGGAACGCTGCTGGACCCGTCACTAACGCTCGTGGCCGACCCGGCGAAAGTCATCGCGATGGGCGTCGCTGCCGTCGTCGCCTGGCGGACCGAGGACGTACTCGCGACCATCGCCGTGGGGATGGCGACGCTGTGGCTCGTCGGCATGGTCGCCTGACCGGCGCCGCCCGCGCCTCCACAAGCAGTCGTGCCACCGGCGCGTTATCTACGCGAACTGGCACTCCGGTTCGCCCGAGTCCCGACGGGCGAGTGGTCGGAGGATTATAAGAACGAACCCGTACGTATAAAGCCTCATTATTAAGTGTGACGGGTGCCACTTGGTGCAATGTCATTCCCACATGTCGAGGAATGGGGATTCATGGGAACAGAAAAACAATCCACCACGGTACCGAAGCACCGCAGCGAGGACGACGCCGCCGGGCCGTCGAAAGGGGAACTCTTCGAGGCCCTCTCGAACCGCCGCCGCAGGGAGACACTTCGCTACCTGCTCGAACAGGACGACGAGGCGACGACGAAGGGCGAGGTCGCACGCCACATCGCTGCGCGCGAGACGGGCAAGGACGTCGACGACGTCTCCTCGAGCGAACGAAAGCGGGTGTACATCGCGTTGCACCAGACGCACCTCCCGAAACTCGACGACGTCGGACTCGTCGACTACGACTCGTCGCAGGGCGACCTCTCGCTGGGCGACGGCGTCGACGGCCTCGACGTCTACCTGGACGTCGCCGCGGACGACGACGCCGGTTGCTGGGGCGCGTACTACGCCGGCCTCGGCGGCGTCGGCCTCGCCCTGACCACGCTCGCCGGGACGGGAGTGGTCCCCGTCGGCCCCGACCTCGCGCTCGGACTGGTCGCCGCCTTCACGACTGCTGTCGCCGCGACGGGAGTCGCACAGGTCTACGCGAACGTCACCGGGTCCGGTCCGGACGACCTCCTCGACACGACGCCAGACGGCGACTGAGCTACTCTGCGGACTCCTCCTCTTCCTCCTGGTCCGCGTCTTCGGAACTGGCGTCGACGCGCCGCGAGACGTCCACCTGGTAGTTCTCCAGGATGTCGCGTCCCAGCAGGACCGGGTAGTCCATGTGCGAACGGTCCTCGACGCTCGCCGTGACCGTGTGTTGCTGGCCGCCGATACCGACGACGAGGTCCACCACGGGGCGGGACTTCCCCTTCTTCAGACTGCCCGACTTGACCCGCATGACCGACTTGATGGGCCCGGCACCGATCTCCGCCGCGAGGCGGGTGTCGATGCTCGTCCGGGTGGCACCGGTGTCCGACTTCGCGAGGACCGTCTTCGACCCGGCGGTCCCCGACAGGACGACCTCCTCGGTGTAGCCGACGATGACCGGCCCGCTCTCCTTCTCCTGTGGCTTGATGGGTGCACACGCCGGCATGGAGTCGTCGAGCGTCGCCGAGAGTTCCTCGACGCGCTCGTCGTCGACCGTGCCGCCGACGCGTTCGATGGCCAGTTTGGCGATGTACGGCGCCGGGGAGCGGTTCGTCGCCCTGTAGAGCCCCTTGAACCCGGCCGTCGGGTTCACCTCGAGGACGAACCAGCCGTCGTCGCCCTCGACGATGTCGACGCCCGCGTAGTCGAGTCCGACGACGTCTGCTGCCTTCCTGGCTATCTTGCGGACTTTCCGGGGCAGGTCCTCCGTCGCGTCCTCGACGTCGCCACCGAGGGCGACGTTCGTCCGCCAGTCGTTGTCGGGCGCGTAGCGGTACATCGCGCCGACGACCTCGTCGCCGACGACGTAGACGCGAACGTCGCGGTGGCGCTCGCCGTCGCGCTCGATGAGTTTCTGGAGGAACGCGTAGCGGTTGCCGACCTTCGCGTTGACCGGGTCGTCCAGTCCGACCTTCCACGTGCCGCCGCCGTGGGTGCCGATGGCCGTCTTGTAGACGGCCTCCTCGCCGAACTCGTCCCGGTGGGCGTTGAGTTCGTCGCCGTCGAGCGCGAGAAGCGCCTCGGGGACCTGGACGCCGGCCTCCGCGAGCGCCGCCGCGCTCGCTATCTTGTGTGTCGCACGAAGCGTCGCGGACGGCTCGTTGAGCATCGGACGCAGGCTGTTCAGGGTGTTCGCGAGTCCCAGTTCCTCGCACGGCTGTTCCGTGTTCGAGAGCAACATGCGGTTGGCGATGACGTCGACGTCCGGTTCCAGCGACGCGCCGTTCGGGCCGACGCGGACGGACGTGTTCTCGGTGCGAAGCCACTCGGGGTCGTGTCCCAGTTCCTCGACTGCGTTGCAGATCGCCTTCGACTCCTTGCTGCTGTGTAGGCTCAAAACGCCGACACTGACCGGTGAAGAACCACTCATATGGGATTTAACTCCCGGACAGGTGAAAAACGTTGTCAGTTACTGGTCCGTTCGAGTGGAATACTCTCTCACGGTCAGAGGTACGAGGCGTCCCAGCGCGTCGCTTTTCGACGGTTCCCGCAGACGTTGCAGACGACCTCCTCCATCGTTCCCATCGCGACGTCCGTGGAGTTGCACACCGCACAGAACAGGCCGAAGTGCCGTTCCCGCTCCTCGTCGCGGTAGGCCTCGTAGAACGGCCCCTCCGAACCGCGATGGGGCTCGGCGTAGTTGACGAAGAGGTCGCCGTCCTCGGTCTCGACGGCTTCGACGGCTTCCCACTCTCCCCGGTCGTTCGACGCCTCCACGAAGACGTTCTCGACGAAGGACTCGTCGCCGACGTCGACGGTACGCTCTCCGGCCTGCTCGAACCCGTGGGCCTCGTAGAACTCGTTCCCGATGCGGTTCCCTTCGAGAACGACGCCGGTGATGCGCTGTGCGCCGTGGTCCAGGAGGGTCTCTCTCGTCTCGGTCAACAGGCGGGACCCGTATCCGTGGCCGCGATGGTCGGGGTCGACGTGCAACCAGAGGATGCGCCCCTCGACGGGGGCATCCCCGACGAGTTCGCTCTGGGAGAACGCGGCGAGGCCGTCGTCCGCCTCCCCGACGAGGACCACCGCGTCGTCGGTTGCCACCTGGTCGGAGAGCAGGTCGTCCCCGTACCACTCTTCGACGGCGGTGTCGATGGTCGACGGGTCGAATATCGACTCGTAGGAGTCGTGTAACGACGCCGACGCCAGGGCACGCATCGACTCGAAGTCGTCGGCCGTTGCTTCACGAATCTGCATGCTCCAGGGTACGGCGTGATAGCCTATAACATTCCGCCCCGGCCGTACGCACAAACTCTTGTACCGTGGGCACTGGAAGTGTGGTATGGACTCCGCTACGGCTCAGACGTTCGACAACGGGCCGTTCACGTACAACGGCGGCCGGGTCGACCCCGGCGAGGCCGCGAACATACGCTACGGCATCAGCGAGACGTACCTCGGCGACCCCGTTCGGGTCCCCGTCACGATAATCAACGGCGAGAAGCCGGGGCCGACCGTGTTCCTCTCGGCCGCCGCCCACGGCGACGAACTCAACGGCATCGAAGTGGTCCGCGAGGTGGCCCACGAGTGGTCGCTGGAGGACCTCAACGGCTGTCTCGTCTGCCTCCCCGTGCTGAACGTCCCGGGCTTTCTCGCACAGCAACGCTATCTACCGATATACGACCGGGACCTGAACCGGTCGTTCCCGGGGAACGAGGACTCGACCAGCGCCAAGCGCATGGCCCACCGCATCTTCACGAACTTCGTCGAACCGTGCGACCTGGGCATCGACTTCCACACGTCGACCCGTGGGCGGACGAACATGCTCCACGTGCGCGCCGACACCGGCGACGAGGAGGTGGCCCGCGTCGCGATGGCGTTCGCGTCGAACGTCGTCATCTCCAGCGAGGGGCCGAGCGGGTCGCTCCGACAGGAGGCCTCTTCCGCCGGGGTACCGACCATCACCGTCGAGATGGGCGAGGCCCACCGGTTCCAGCGCGACCTCATCGACCGGGCGCTCGACGGCGTCCGCAGCGTCCTCGCCGAGTTCGGCCTGCTGACGACGGAGTCGGTCAGCTGGCCCGGCTGGCGGACGATAATCACCGGCAGCGACGAGAAGACGTGGCTCCGCGCCGACGCCGGCGGCATCGTCGACATGCACTTCGAGAGCGGCGCACTCGTCCACGAGGGCGACCGCATCTGCACCATCACCAGTCCGTTCAAGCGGGACAACGAACCGGTGTACGCCCCGTTCACCGGCGTCATGGTCGGCGTCCTCGAGAACCCGGTGGTCTACCCCGGGAACCCGCTGTGTCACCTCGTCGAACTCGGCAACTCGACCCTCCGGGCCGTCGAGCGCGAGCAGTCGACGCCATCCGACGCTGCCGACCAGTGAGGTGGCCACTCGTCCGCAGGGACCTCGGTGGCGATTGCACCGTCGTGGCGGCGTCGGAGTCGCGGCGGAGTACGCCCAAGAAGTAACTTCTATACCCCCACAGTCCAACCCTCCGAACTGAGAGTATGAGCCAGTCTTACAATCGTGGCCTCATCGAGGACTTCAGTCGCTGGAAGGAGTTCTCGGCTGGCATGTGGGCGTGGATATTCCACAAGTTCACGGGCTGGGTGCTCGTGGGATATCTGTTCACCCACATCGCCGTGTTGAGCACAGTGATTCCGGCGCGAGACGGGCAGACAGTGACCACCGGTGCCGGGACCCAGGTCGACGTGTACACGAACACCCTCGCGTCGCTCGAGAGCATCTTCGTCGTGCGTCTCCTCGAGGTCGGCCTCCTCGCGGTCGCCGTCTTCCACATCCTGAACGGCATCCGCCTGCTGCTGGTCGACCTCGGCATCGGGCTGGAATCGCAGGACAAGACGTTCTACGCGTCGCTCGTGCTGACGGGTGCGATCATAATCGCGAGCGTCCCGACGTTCATGGCCGGACTGGGGGGTGCCTGAGATGGCGGGCGCACCGACCTCCTTCGAGCGTGGCGGGTGGGGCTGGCTCTTCCAGCGCATCACCGCCGCGTTCCTCGTGGTCGTGCTGGCGTTTCACTTCTTCTTGCTACACTTCTACCACCACGCGTTCGAGATAACCCTGCTGGGCACGGAGGCGCGGATGCAGGACGTCGGATACTTCGCCACGATGTGGCTGTTCCTCGTCACGGCGACGTTCCACGGCGTCAACGGCGTCTACAACGCGCTCGTCAACCAGGGGCTGACCGGCACGCGCAAGACGGCGGTCAAGGCCGTGCTCGGCCTCGCGGGCCTCCTCCTCGTCGTGCAGGGGACGCGAGTCGCGCTGTACATGAACGGGTTTCTAGCATGAGTACGCAAGTTCCAGAATCCGAGACCGAGGCAGAGACCGACGCGGAGCCGACCGGCCAGTCCCACCAGGACCGTCGGATGGCCGAGAAGGCCCGCAGGAAGGAGTACCGCGAGGGCGAGAAGAAAGCCGAGGAGGACCTGAAGGCGGCCGAGGAGTCGGTCCAGCTCAAGGTCTTCCGGTACGACCCCGAGGTCGAAGACAAGCAAGAGCCCCGCTTCGACGACTTCCACGTCCCCTACAAGAAGGGGATGACCGTCCTCGACGCGCTCATCTACGCGCGTGACCACTACGACTCGTCGCTGACGTTCCGGCACTCCTGTCGGCAGGCGGTCTGTGGGTCGGACGCGATGTTCGTCAACGGACGGCAGCGTCTCTGCTGCAAGACACAACTCTCCGAACTGGCGGAACCGGTTCGCATCGAACCGCTCCCACACCAGGACGTGGTCAAGGACCTCGTCGTGGACATGGAGCACTTCTACGACCAGATGCACGCCGTCGAGCCGTACTTCCAGTCGGAGAACCTCCCGGCGGAGGAGCAACGACAGAGCAGGGAGAACCGGGAGAAGATCAAGATGTCCACGCGCTGCATCTGGTGTGGCGCGTGTGCGTCCTCCTGTAACATCGCGGCGGGCGACAACCAGTACCTCGGGCCGGCGGCCATCAACAAGGCCTACCGGTTCTACATGGACGAGCGAGAGGACGAGGAGGAACTCAAGGAGCACAGGCTGCGCATCCTCGAACAGGAACACGGCGTCTGGCGGTGCCAGACGCAGTTCTCCTGTACGGAGGTGTGCCCCAAGGACATCCCACTCACCGAGCACATCCAGGAGCTCAAGCGGGAAGCGGTCAAGAACAACCTCAAGTTCTGGTAACTAACAATGTACGAACACGACGTGCTCGTGGTCGGCGGCGGCGGAGCGGGCCTCCGCGCCGCCATCGCGGCCCACGAAGAAGGAGCGGACGTGGCCATCGTCACGAAACTGCATCCGGTTCGCAGTCACACTGGCGCGGCCGAGGGGGGTATCAACGCGGCCCTGCGAGAGGGCGACGACTGGGAACTCCACGCCTACGACACGATGAAGGGGTCGGACTACCTCGGCGACGCGCCGGCCATCGAGACGCTGGCGCAGGACGCACCCGAGGAGGTCTTCCAGATAGAACACTGGGGGATGCCGTTCTCCCGCGAAGACGACGGGCGCGTCTCCCAGCGACCGTTCGGCGGACTGTCGTTCCCCCGGACCACCTACGCGGGCGCGGAGACCGGACACCACCTGCTCCACACGATGTACGAGCAGGTCGTCAAGCGGGGCATCAAGGTGTACGACGAGTGGTTCGTCACGAACCTCGCCGTCACCGACGAGGAGACGCCCGAGGACCGGCAGTGTCACGGCATCGTCGCGTACGACGTCCAGTCCGGGCGTCTCGAAGGGTTCCGTGCGCGCCAGGGCGTCATCCTGACCACGGGCGGCCCCGGACAGGCGTTCGACCACACGACCAACGCCGTCGCCTGTACCGGCGACGGGTACGCGATGGCCTACCGCGCCGGGGTCCCCCTGGAGGACATGGAGTTCGTCCAGTTCCACCCGACGACCCTGCCGAGCACCGGCGTCCTCATCTCCGAGGGCGTTCGCGGCGAGGGCGGCATCCTCTACAACGCCGACGGGGAGCGGTTCATGTTCGAGTACGGCTACGCGAACAACGCCGGTGAACTCGCCTCCCGGGACGTCGTCTCCCGCGCCGAACTGACGGAGGTCAACGAGGGGCGCGGGTTCGAGGACGAGTACGTGATGCTCGACATGCGCCACCTCGGCGAGGAGCGCATCGTCGACCGCCTGGAGAACATCCTCCACCTGGCGGAGGACTTCGAGGGCGTGGACGGCCTGAAAGAGCCGATGCCGGTCAAGCCCGGCCAGCACTACGAGATGGGCGGCATCGAGACCGACGAGAACGGTCAGACCTGCATCGACGGCCTGTACGCGGCCGGCGAGACGGCCTGCGTCTCGGTCCACGGTGCGAACCGCCTCGGCGGGAACGCCCTCCCCGAACTCATCGTCTTCGGCGCCCGCGCCGGTCGGCACGCCGCCGGGGCGGACATGGGCGAAGCCGAGATCGAGACGGGCGAACGCGGCGACATCGAGTACGACGAGACGGAACTCCCGTACCAGCCCGGCGAGGTCGACATGACCGGGCCCCAGACCGACGCCGGCGCGGCACAGGCCCGCTCCGACGGGGGTGCCGTCGCACAGGACGCTGAGCGCGTCGTCGAGCAGGCGGTCGAGGCCGAACGCGCCCGCGTCGAACAGATGATGGAGAAGGACAGCGGCATCCAGCACTCCCAGATCCGCGAGCGCCTCCAGAAGACGATGACCCAGAACGTCAACGTCTTCCGCGAGGAGGAGGGGCTGAAGCAGGCGCTGAAGGACATCCGCGAGATACGAGAGGCGTACCAGGACGTCTACGTCGACGACCCCTCGCGCACGTTCAACACGGACCTGCAACAGACCATCGAGACGCGCAACCTCATCGACATCGCCGAGACCATCACGCTAGGCGCGCTCGTCCGCACCGAGTTCCGCGGCGCGCACTGGCGCGCGGAGCACCAGGAGCGCAAGGACGACGAGTGGCTGAAACACACGCTCATCGCCTGGAACGGGGGCGAGCCGACGGTATTCTATCGTCCCACCATCCTCGAGGGCGAGAGCAAGACGTACGAGCCGAAAGAACGGTCCTACTGACGACCCGGCTGGACGCCGGACGTTCTCGTTTTCGCGCGTTCAGGCCAGTCCGAGGACCCGGAACAGGTCGTCGAGGGTGAGACCGAGTTCCTGCATCACCTGGAACCCGAGGAAGATGCCGACGATTCCCATCACGCCGGCGAGGTTCGGCGGTGCCGGTATCGGTACTTCGACGAACTTGAACAGTGCACCCGCGGCGAACCCGGTGAGCGTCGCCAGGACGACTTCCGTAGTGGTCATGCTATCCGAACGGTTCGCCGGTCCGTGAGTAAAAGCCGTTCCATTCCGTCGCCGCAGGACCCGTCGTTCGCCCGTCTGTGGCGGGGGTCGCTCCCGTCGTCCGTTCTCGTCGGTCGGGAATTACAGTCCGTTTATATGAGATATACGGCCGTCTCTCTACATGTAGGAGGAAAGAACAATGGCAACCAATCAACTAACGGCAGGCGCGAACACGTTCGAAAGCAAACTCGGTGGCATCACCGTCACGGGCAAAGCCCACAGCCTGAGCGCGTGGTTCGTGCTCGCGCTCCGGCTGATGATGGGGTATGCCTTCCTCTACGCCGGCTGGGACAAGGTCACGGCCGGCGGATGGACCGCGAACGGGTACATCGAGAACGTCGCGGCCGCGAACGGTAACCCGCTCGAAGGGATGTTCGCCGCCATGGCAGCGTCCCCCGTGTTCATGGACTTCGTGAACGTCGCCGTCCCGTGGGGCGAGTTCCTCATCGGACTCGGCCTCATCGTCGGCGCGCTGGTCCGCCTCGCGGCGTTCTTCGGCGCGTTCATGATGCTCATGTTCTACTTCGGGAACTGGGGCGTCGAACACGGGTTCATCAACGGCGACTTCGCGTACATGCTCGTGTTCCTGGCCATCGCGGCGTTCGGTGCGGGCCGCATCCTCGGCCTGGACGCGTACATCGAGCAGTACGAGGTCGACGGCGAACCCCTCGTCGAGAAGTACCCGGCACTCCGGTACGTCCTCGGCTGAGGACGCGTCGAAGTACCGGCGAATTTTCCCTTCCGGCGGTTTTCCGGGCCTGACGGCTCGAAACGACAGTTCTCTGTAGTGCTTCCATCGAGCGATGCGTCGCGGACGGTTTCACAGGCTCGATTTTTCGACGTGTGACGATACCGAGATTTATTATCGTCGAATACATCGGCCGGAGTAGCATGACGACGCGCGACTCCAACGCGACCGAGCAGACGACACGACGCACAGCGACGACGGACGCCCCGAGGGTCGGGGACGGCCTGCCGACGGCACTCACGGCGGTGGACTCGCCGCGGGCCAAACTCGTCTACCTCTACCTCGACGCGGTGGGCGAGGCGTCTCCGTCCCGCCTGTGTGCCGACCTCGACGTCCAGAAGCTGAGCCTCCTGTCGGTCCTCCGGACGCTCGAATCCCACGGCCTGGTCGAACGACGCGACGATGGCCGCGTCGGCGCAGTGACCCAGTAGCCGGGACTGCTCGTCACGACCCGACCGGCGAGTCAGAAGAACCGGTCGTAGACCACGTCCCCGACGAGGCCACCGACCATCAGTGGGAGGATGAGGAACCCACCGACCTGGAGGAGGACCAGCGTCGCCCACCGCGAGAGCGGGTTCTGGGGCGGCCAGATGGCCGTCAGCAGGAAGCCGGTGACGTAGTCGCTGAAGACGAGGAGGAGGACCAGTGCGACCAGTGCGGAACAGGCGAGGCGGACGCCGAGGCGGTGTACGTCACGAGGCTGGCGGCGCGAGCCGTCGCCGACGCCCGGCGGGTCCGGCCACTCGCGGTCGTCGGCGTCGTCGCGGACCATACTGCCACTAACGGCGGGTCCGACAAGAACGCCTCGTTCTCCGTCTCAGTCGTTCGGGGCCGGGCCAGCCTCCGGTGCCGGGTCGACGCCGAACAGGACGGCGAACACCCCCGCCGAGAACAGCAACGAACCGGCGGCCGTCGCGAACGCCACGAACACCGACGTCGCGTCCCAGACGGCACCCACGACGACCGGGCCGGTGACCTGACCGACCTTCCACGAGATGGACCGGAGCGACATGCTCCCGGCGACGGCGTCGAAGTGTTCTCCCTCCTCGACGAACAGCGACATGCTGGCCGGGAGGCGCACGCTGTCACCGACGCCGAGGACGGCGTAGGCCAGGAACAGGGAGAAGAACGCCGGTGGGAGCGTCATGCTCGCCGCCGAGACCGGCGAGACGACGGTGACGACGGGGAAGACGTGGTGGGCGAGTTCGGCGAACGGGATGAGCATCGTCCCCAGGGCGTAACACACCGCGCCTGCGAGGACGAACAGGGAGGGGTCGTCCACGCGGTCGGTGAGGACGCCGACGTACCCCTGCAACGCAGACTTCGTGAGTTTCCCGCCCGCGAGGATGCCCCCGATGGCGAACGGGTTGATGCCGAAGGCGGTCCTCGCGTAGATGGGCAGAAAGATGATGACCGCCATCTTGCCGACGGAGAACGCGACACGGAAGAGCACCAGCGCCCGGATGGCGGTGCGACCGAGGAGGCGCTGCAGCGTCTCGACCCCCGTCGCCTCGTCGGGGTCCGCCCGCCCGCCGGGTTCGTCGCGCAGGTAGACGAACACGAGTCCCAGTGCGACCGTCGTGATGGCGACGAGTGCGGCGTAGGCCACCTGGAACCCGTACAGGTACAGCAACAGTCCACCGAAGACGTCGCCGGCGAGACTCGACACCGCACCGACCTGGTTGTAGACGCCGAGCCAGTGGCCCCGTTCGCCGTCGGGGGAGATCTCGCCGACGACGGCCGACCCGGTGAGCCACAGGAGGCTGGCGCCGACGCCCTGCACGACGCGGACCGCGACGACGTGCTCGACGGTCTGTACCAGAGAGAACCCGACGAACACGAGGACGTTCAGGGCGAGGCCGCCGAGCAGGTACCGCTTCGCGTTCCCGACGTCGATGTAGCGCCCCAGGGGGAGGACGATGACGAGTTGTGCGAGGGCGAACGCCGTTCCGAACAACCCCTCGACCGTCCCCGACGTGTCGAACTGCTCGGCGTAGAGCGCGAGGGCTATCAGGATGGTCGAGTAGGCCTGCGCGCGGGCGAAGGCGGTGCCCGACAGGGCGAGGAACTCGCGGTCGCGTAGCAGGTCGATGGACCCGCCGGTGTCAACGTCGCTCACCGTTACGTTCCGAAACGTGCACGTCGGTCAAAAGACCGTCCCTCTCGGCAACCGCCCGGGACCGCGCTACAGTTCGATGCGTTCGACGAGTTCGTCGGTCTCGTCGGCCTTCACGGCGACGATGCGGATGGAGTCCTCCAGTTTCGACCCGCGCAACTTCGCCTTCAACAGGTTGTCGACCTGGTAGACGCCGGCGGCGCTGGTCATCTCTATCTCGACCATGACCGGGTAGTCGTCTCCCTGCTGGAGCGAGACGTTCTTGATCGCCTGACTTGAGAGCGTGTTGATACCTCGCCCGCCCTTCTCGTACGGGATACGAGAGCGTCCGCGTTCCATGTCGAGGGCGTCCGCGACGCGGACGACCCCCGCCTCCCGGGTCAGCGGTTCCTCCTCGGTGTGGTGACAGAGGATGGCGTGGAGGACCTCCCCCTTGACGCGGACCGCCTTCGGTTTCGTGTAGAAGTCGGGGAGGATGCGGTCGAGTTCGTCGGCGGCGAGGGGGATGGAGTAGTACGAGTGGCCGTCGCGGTGGACGACGTGACCGATGTCGTGCAGCGTCGCGGCCAGTCCGACGATGACGGCCTCGTCGGCCTCGTCGAGGCCCTGCTGGCGAGCGCCGTTGAACTCGATGCCGGCGCGCTTGAGCAGGTCGTACAGACAGAGCGCCCGATGGCGGACGATGGAGATGTGCTTCGGCCCGTGGTCGTTGTACCCCTTGCGGTCGACGGCGTTGACGTTCTGGGCCTCGAGATAGGTCGCTATCTCGGCGTCGTTCTCGACGAATTCGAGGACCGCGTTCAGGCGGTCGTCGGGGAACGCGTGCTCCTCCTGCGGGGTGTAGATTCGCCCCGCGGTAGGGTCCTCACTGGTGTCACTCATACGTCTTCACTGGTCGTCCTGGTACAAAAGCCACCGGGAGGGCGTCACCTACTCGGCCTCGGCGGCCGCCTCGCGGACGGCGTCGTAGTCCGGTTCGACGCCGAGGTCGTCGCTGACCCAGCGGTAGGTGACCTCGCCGTCGCCGTCGACGACGAATACTGCACGCTTGGCGACCCCGTGGACGCCCAGTTCGGCGAAGTCCGTCCGCACGTCGTAGTCCTCGATGATGTCCTTCTCGAAGTCGCTGACGAGTTCGAACGACAGGTCGTTCTGGTCGCGGAACTCGTCCAGCGCGAACGGCGAGTCCACGGAGATGCCGTAGACCGTCGCACCGACGTCCTCGAACCCGGAGAGCTGGTCCTGGAAGGTACACAGTTCGCTCCGACACGTCCCGGTGAACGCGGCCGGGAAGAACGCGAGCACGACCGGTGCGTCGTCCAGTCGGTTCGAGAGTTCGAACGACTCGACCCCGTCGGCGGCGGACGGTGCGGTGAACTCGGGAGCCTGGTCTCCAACCTCGATCATTTTGCCCGATAGTTACGACCAGTCGGTCAAGATACTTGGGATTCAGGTACTGTCGGGGTGGTGGGTACGAGCGAGCAAAAAGGTTATAATGTGCCGTACAGCGCCGGGAACGGCGCGTTTCGGAGGGCCCACAGAGGGGAAAAGGTTATAATTACCAGCGGGTAAGCACGGGATAGAGATGGCACTCGAAACCATACCGCTGTTCGTCGGCGGACTGGGTGGTCCAGAGGTCGTGCTCATCTTCCTCGTCGTCGTGCTCCTCTTCGGGGCCAACAAGATCCCGAAGATCGCGCGCTCGACCGGTGAGGCGATGGGTGAATTCCAGAAGGGCCGTGAAGAAGTCGAACAGGAACTCGAAGAGATCCGGACAGGCGCGACCAGTTCGTCCAGCACCGGCACGAACACTGCCGACAGCACGGTCGAACCGGACCCGATCGACACCGACTCCACGGAGTCGGAGTCTGCCGACACCGAGACCGAGACCGAGAGCAACGACAACTAACTCCGTTTTTTCGCGGCCGTCGGGGCGTGTGGCCTAGTGGACAGGGCGGACGGTTCCTAACCTTCAGATCGCGGGTTCGAATCCCGCCACGCCCGCTCACTCACTTCGTTCGTTCGCGGGCGTGGCGTAGTCCCTCTCGCTCACTTCGTTCGCGGGCGTGGCGTAGTCCCTCTCGCTCACTTCGTTCGCTCGCGGGACTCCCGCCACGCCCTCGTCCCGGGGTCTGTCCAGGGTCACGTCCTGTCCCGGGGTCTGTCCAGGGTCACGCCCTCGTACCGGAGCCCCTCCAGGATTCCCCGTCTGTCCAGTGCTCGATACTGTAATGCATCGCGCATGCGAGAAAGAAGAATTAAATTCGGGAGCGACCGTATCGAGGAGCAGCGAACGAAGACGGGCACCTGTGGTCACCACCCCGGGTCTGGACTCGATTCTTGGCCGACACCGGGGACTTAATTCTGTCTATTCGGGAGTAGATGCGAACCGTACGACGTTGGTATTATCAAATATTCTTAAGAAATGAACGCGGTGTCGACTTCCGAGACTTGCCCGAAAATCGCATGACGGTGGCGTGGTGGTGTGGAACAGGTTCGGACAGTCGAACGGATACTGTCCGAATTTCAAACCTGATAATCAGTGGAAGGTTTTTTGCTCCGGTAGGAAAAGGGGTAGTCAATGGCTGTTAACGACGCCGACGGCTCCGAGGCGAATCAGTTCGAGGGAACTGATGAATCGGCCTCTACGTCGGGAGACAGCCCACCTGACGAACCGGTCGAGGGCTCGGACGTCAGGATGGGCGAGTACACGTGGCGGGACTTCATGGAGGAATTCGGGCACGAAGACGAGGTCTCGACGCTGTACTCTGACGTCAACCGACGGAGGACGAGACACTCCAGACGGCTCGGACTCGGAAATAGCGAGGGCGCGGCTAACACTGCACCGCACGGCGATGCGTGGGACGACGTGGACTTCGACCCGGAAGACCACCTCGGCTACCACCCGGACGAACTTCCGGAACTGATCACCGACATCGCCGGGGCGAACGCGAAGTGGCTCCACGAGTACTTCCTGGAGTACTGCGACCCGGAGACCACGCCGGTCGTCATGGACCTGTGGGGCTGGGAACACTTCAAGGGCGAGTACTACTACGAGGGTCGGCGGACGATACCGACGAACCGCAGGGGAAAGCGGATCGAGTTCGACTCCGAGCAGTACCTCGGGTTCGACGGCGACGAGATAGGGAGCGTCGTGAGCAAGGCCGGCGACATCGGGCAGCACCTCTACGACATCGTCGACGACAATACGGTCGACGTGACCCACGGGGACGAGGACGACTTCTTCTCGACCGAGGCTGGCAACACCACCGTCGTCAACCGGTACGACCTCGAGAAGGCCGTCCCCGAGGAGAAGAAACTCCACTTCCGCGAGGAGGAACGCTACTGGGTGAACAAGCCCTACGCGTTCGTCATCATCTTCCACTCCGAGAAGGAGAACGAGAAGAAGTACTACGCCATCGAACCGTACCTCAACCGGATCGAGACCGACCTGCAGGAGTTCATGTCCGGCAAACTCCGGACTGCCATCAAGTACTCCGACGAGGAGGTGACGGTGGAGGGCGACGAGACGCAGCGACGGGAGGTCATCGACCGCGAGACGAAGCGACTGCTGAAGCGATACGACCTCTTCACCGGAACCACACCGGGCATGGGGTCGGCCCACGACGAACGCGGGGTCGTCGACCAGATTCGGCACCTGTTCGGAACCGCCGAGGTCAGCGACGACGACCCGGTGTTCGACGAGACGGGCCTCGAGGGCATCAAGGCACGGCCGGAACCCATCGTACTGGCCGAGGACGCCGACACGCTCAACGAGTACCAGGTCGAGAAGCTTCTCTACCTGCTCAAACGCAACTTCATCGGGTACGAGCGAATCGACCCCATCAAGCACGACATCAACGTGGAGGACATCTCCTGTAACGGCTACAACTCGCCGGTGTTCGTCTACCACACGGGATACGAACAGATAATCTCCAACGTCGACCACGGCGAGCGCGGACTCGACGACTTCGTCGTGAAACTGGCACAGCGCTCGGGCAAGGGCATCTCGAAGCGCCGACCACAGGTCGACGCGACCCTGCCGGACGGGTCGCGTGCGCAGTTGACCCTCGGGGACGAAGTGTCGGACCACGGGACGAACTACACGATCCGTCAGTTCAACGACGTCCCGTTCACCCCGATCGACCTCATCAACTGGAACACGTTCTCCCTCGACGAGATGGCGTTCCTCTGGCTCTGCATCGAGAACCACAAGTCGCTCATCTTCGCCGGCGGTACGGCGTCCGGGAAGACCACGAGCCTGAACGCGATCTCGCTGTTCATCCCGTCGAGCGCGAAGATCGTCTCCATCGAGGACACTCGCGAGGTCGAACTGCCCCAGCGGAACTGGATCGCGAGCGTCACCCGCCCCTCGTTCAGCGAAGACGCACAGGGTGACGTCGACGAGTTCGACCTGCTGGAGGCCGCACTGCGACAACGCCCCGACTACATCGTCATGGGTGAGATTCGTGGTGAGGAGGGCCGGACGCTGTTCCAGGTCATGTCCACCGGCCACACCACCTACTCCACGTTCCACGCCGACTCGGTCGGTGAAGTCCTCAAGCGGTTCACGACGGACCCCATCAACGTCTCGAAGACGATGTTCACGGCGCTCGACCTCGTCTCCATCCAGACCCAGACGCGGGTCGGCGGGCGGAAGGTCCGTCGGAACCGGAACATCACCGAGATAAACCACTACGACGCCGAGAACGACGAGATAAACGTTCAGGACGTCTACCAGTGGCAGGCGGAGACGGACGAGTTCCTCAAGATGGGCGAGTCGAACACCCTCGACGAGATACAGTTCGACCGCGGGTGGAGCCGCGAAAAACTCGAGGAGGAACTGTTCAAGCGTCGCGTGGTTCTCGCCTACCTCGTCAGGAACGGACTCAGTACGTACGTCCAGGTCGCGGCGACGGCACAGGCGTTCGTCAACGACCCCGACACCATCCTCACGCTCATCGCGAACGGCCAACTCGAGGAGAGCCTCGAGGACCTCCGCGACATGGAGTCCATCCTCATCGACGTGGACCCGGACGACGAGGAACTCGTCCCCCGCCCCGACCCCGACGACGAGACGTACAACCTCGCACAGGACATCATCGAACGTGCCGAAGAGTCGCTGTACGAGGAGTACCGTGGAGAGATTCCCAGCGGCCTGAGCATCGACAGTGCGGTGAGCGGGTCGGGCATGGACGTGGATGAACCGATGATCGAGGCCGAACCCGGCGACGACGACTTCGACTTCGGCGAGCAGGGAGCCGACGGGTCGGCCGACGACTCGTTCGCCCTCGACGAGGACGAGGAGGACTTCTCGTTCTCCGGTTCCAGCAACACGCTGGACGAGAGTCCGTCCTGGCTCAGCGACGACGGTGATGGCTTCGACTTCGGCGACGACGACTTCGGTCGCATCGAAGAGAAACGGGCCGAAACGGCGGACGCAGCGGATGGGACGCCGGAACTCGAGTCGTCGTCGGCCAGCACGGCCGCCGGCGCCGGGTCGAGCGGGAGCGGGTCCGATACGTCGACGCCGGAGCTCGACGAGAGCGACGCCGCCGATGCGAACGGCTCGTTCCCCGCACTCGACGGGCAATCGGACGACAACGACGACGGGCCCATCTTCGGCGAGGTGGACGACTCCGGGGCGGAATCGATGTTCGACGCCGGCGCCGGGGACGAAGCCGAACCGGAGACGGAATCGCAGACCCCGATCGACGACGATTCGGCGTTCTTCGGCGAGGAGGACGAACCGTTCTTCTCGGAGGACGACGAGGAGGTCGACTCGATATTCGGCGAGGAGAGCGGCGGTATCTTCACCGAGGAGGACGACGACGCGGACGACGACGGTGGCGGCATCTTCAGTGACGGCGGCAACCCGGCGGACGACGAGAGCATCTTCGACGACTCGGCGGGGGCGGACGGAGCGGGCGGTAACGGTGATGCCGAATGAGCCTGCAGACGGGGCCAGACTCCTCCGAGAGCGGTTTCAGCACGTCCTCCGACTCGCTCGGGGACAGGTTCTACCCGCTGTACGAACGGCTGTTCGACGAGAACTCGGACTTCGTCGCCGACGTCGAGACGAAACTCGCCCAGGCGCGCATGTCCGATACCGTCGAGATGTACCTCTCCCGGTCGCTGGCGATCGGCGTGCTCAGCGGCGGGGTCCTCTGGCTGATGGGGACGATAATCGGCTACTTCCTGTTCGCGACGGGAATCGTCCCGACGGAGAACCTCCTCGGAGCGACCATCCCGAGCCAGACCGCCATCGAGATAATCAACGCGGTGAAGGTGCCCGCACTCATCGTCGTGACGGGACTGTTCCTCGGCTCTATCGGGTTCGCGATGGGGTTCGGCGCGCTCGTCGCGGTCCCCTACTCGCGGGCCTCCTCGCGCAAGCGCGAGATAAACATGCTGCTGACCGACGCGGTGTCGTTCATGTACGCGCTGTCGGTCGGTGGGCTGAACCAGCTCGAGATACTCGAGGCGATGGCGAAGGCGGAAGACACCTACGGAGAGGTCGCCAAGGAGTTCCAGTCCATCGTCCAGGAGACGGAGTACTTCGACACCGACTACCGGACGGCCATCCGGAACCAGGCGATGGAGACCCCGAGCGACGAACTCGCCCAGTTCCTCACGGACATGCTCTCCATCGTCAACTCCGGTGGTGACATGGAGGGGTTCCTCAACGACAAGAAGGAAAAGCACATGCGAACCGCAAAGCAGCAACAGGAGTTGACCCTGGAGACCCTGGAGCTGTTCGGCGAGATGTACATGACGCTGTCGCTGTTCCCGCTCTTGCTCATCATCATCCTGGTCATCATGCGCATGCTCGGCGAGGCACAGGTCGAGATGCTGTACGCGACGGTGTACGGCCTCATCCCGATGACCGGTGCCGGGTTCCTCGTCCTCGTCTCGACGGTCAAGCAGGACGAACCGGGCGACGGCTACCTCAGTCCGGCCGACTCCGACGAGCGGCTGTCGGTCCAGCAGGAATCCGGTCTGCTCAACCTCGGCCTCGTCGAGGAGTTCACGGGCGACTACAGCGTCTTCGACCGCATCAAGAGCAAGGAGGGCACCTACGAGACGGTACAGGTCCTCAAGGCGCCCCACCTGTTCTTCCGGGACAACCCGATGTTCACGCTGGCACTGACGGTCCCGGTGGCGCTCCTGATTCTCGTCGTCGCGATGGTCACGGGAGCCGTCCCCACCTCCTGGGACGGACTGGTCGAGAACCCGGTCTGGGGCACGTTCATGTACGTCTACATGCCGACGTACATCGTCTTCCTGCCCCTGGCCGTCTTCCGGGAGTGGAACGTCCGCTCGCGGGGGGCCGTCATCTCGAGCATCTCCGACAACCTCAGGAAACTCTCGAGTGCCAACGACACCGGGTTGACCCTCCTGGAGTCGCTCCGGACCGTCTCCGAGACCACCAGTGGGAAACTGGCGACGGAGTTCGAGACGATGCACGCGAAGGTCAACTACGGGATGAGCCTCAAGCACGCGCTGGTCGAGTTCAACAACAAGTACCACATCCCGAGACTGGCGCGGACGGTGAAGCTCATCAGCAAGGCACAGGAGGCGTCCAGCCAGATCACCGACGTGCTGACGACGGCGGCGCGAGCGTCCGAGAACCAGGACGACATCGAGCGAGAGCGCAAGTCCCGGACGCGGATGCAGGTCGCCATCATCCTCATGACGTACATCACCCTGCTCGCCGTCATGGCGATCCTGAAGACGCAGTTCCTCGACGTGCTCGCGGGGCTGACGCAGCAGCGAGACGCTGCGGGCACCGCTGCTGCCGGGCCGAGTTTCGGTGGCAGCGTCAACACGAGTCTGCTGTCGCTGCTGTTCTTCCACGCGGTGACCATGCAGGCGTTGCTGTCCGGACTCATCGCGGGCTACATCCGCGACGCGGACATCATGAGCGGGATGAAGTACGTGCTCGGCCTGATGACAATCGCACTCGTCGTGTGGGCGGCGGTCGCGTGAAAACGATGAAGACGACGGGAAACACGCTTCGACGCGGGTCCGACGGTCGGGGACAGACCACGCAGGACTTCGCCGTCGGCATCAGCATCTTCCTGCTGACCGTGGGGTTCACCTTCGGATTCCTGCCGAGTCTGTTGAGTCCGTTCGGGTCGCCTCTCGGGGACGACATCACCGCGAAGTCCGACCGGGTCGCAGAGACCATCATCGACGACCACCTCGTCGAGGGCGAACTACGGACGCTCGACGACACGGAACTGGACAACTTCCTCACCAACAACCCCACGGACGCCGACCTTCGGGCCTACTTCGGCCTGCGAGCGTCGGCCGACGTCAACGTGACGGTGATGAACGTCCACGACGACGGGACGCGGACGGTACTCGTCGGGCCCGCTTCGGGGGACGAGATGAGCGCCGGAGACGAGTATGGCTCCCAGACGTCTGCGGCGTCGACGACGCGGGTCGTCGTCGTCGAGAGCGGACAGTGTGACGTCGAGTGCCTCCTGGTGGTGCGAGTGTGGTGATAGCATGAGAGACGACGAACGTTCACAGGCATACACGCTCGAGGGGTTCATCGGGTCGATACTGATACTGACGGCGGTCCTGTTCGCACTCCAGTCCGTCGTCATCCTGCCGACGACGTCCGGTCAGGTCGGCCTCGACGTACAGGAGCAGTTACGCTCCTCGGCGAACGACGTGCTCGCGATCAACGCCGAGGACGGCAGCCTCTCGTGCCACGTCCGGTACTGGAACGGGTCGAACGAGAGCACGTTCGCAGAGGGCATCGACCCTCGGATCGGCTACGGACCGAACGAACCCCCGAACGTCACCGCGTGTGACGCCGACGGGACGCAGTTCGGCCCCATGCTCAACCAGACGTTCGGCGAGCAGGGACGGGAGTACAACGTCCTCGTCACCTACCGGAACGGCACCGAGACGGAGCAACAGCGGATGGTGTACCGTGGCGTCCCGACCGAGTCGGCCGTCACGGCGACGTACACCGTCACGCTGTACGACGACCAGCGACTCACGGGCGAGGCGTGTCGACCGAACTGTCCGACGCTCGCGAACGCCACGCTCCAGGAGTTCCCCATCCCGAACGACGTCGACGGCCCGGTCTACAACGTCGTCGTGGTACGGGTGATACTATGGTGAACGTCGCCGAACCGGACTCGAAGGCACAGGTCGTCCTCGTCGGCGCGGTCGCCATCGCGTTCATCATCCTCGGTATCGTCGTGGTCCTGAACACGAGCCTCTACGCGGAGAACGTCGGTTCGACGGGCACCGTGTCCGCCGTCGACCAGGCCGAACAACTCGAACACGTCGGCGGCGAATCGGTCGCCGGACTGGCCTACCGGGTGAACCAGGACGACTACAACCAGGCCGGATTGGAGACGGCGATGACCGAGAACGTCAGCGACTTCAGCGCGGTGTGGCAGGCACTACTCGCGGAGTCTGGACCGACGCTCGCGAACGTGTCGTACAACGATAGCGCGACCGACTACGGCGTTCAGTTGGTGGACGGCGGAGGCAGTTTCGAAAATTCGAGTGGGAGCCGCAACTGGGCACTGGCCGATACCTCCGAGCCAGCGGACGTCGCCGAGTTCGAGATGGAGGTCGATTCCGGGAGCCTCCACCAGAACCGAGCCGACGCGTTCCACGTCGCCGTACGTGGAACGGCTCCAGACGGCGATGCGAAGTGGCGCGTCATGTGGTTCAGTCGGGATGCCAGTGGGGACCTGCAGATAGATACGTACACCGACACCGACACTGCCGCCTCTGCACCATCCGGCTGGGAGGATTGGTCCTCCGGGACACACGAGACGTGCACCGCCCCCGGTTCGAGTTCGGTAGACATCGACGTGAGCAACGGCACCGTCGACGGCGTCCCCAAGTCATGTCTCTCGTTCACCGACGGGATAGCACCTATCAGCGGGGGTGAGGGGTACGAACTGTGGTTCCGAAACGCGGACGAAGTCACCGGTGACTACTCCATGATGACGAGTCTGGACGACCCCGGGAGTGCACCATCGCACACCGACATCGTCTGGGCAGCAGGCGTCGACGTCTACTACGACACCCAGTCCACGTCGTATCGACGAACGATCACCGTTCCCGTGTACAACGACAGCACACGATGATACGAGTCCCAACCCACGACGACCGCGGCGTCTCCATCGCCATCACGCACGTCCTGACCATCGGCATCACGACCATCCTCGTCGCCGGCCTCCTCGTGGGCACGAGTGGGCTCTTGCAGGACGAGAAGAGCAACGCGGCACGCGACGAACTCCGGACCATCGGTAACCGCATCGTGTCCGACCTCTCGCACGTCGACCACACCACCGACGGGTCGACCGGCGAGATGACTCTCGAGACAGAGCATCCGGCACAGGTATCCGGGAGTGGTTACGCCGTCAGGTTGTACGAACCCGGGTCGTCGGAGTGCGCCCCGTACGACACGGCACCGTACAACGACGACGGGAAGACGGCGTGCCTGGTCCTCGAATCCAGCGAGGCGAGGGCGAACATCGTCGTGCCCTTCCGGAACGACACCGCCGTCACCGAGAGTAGCGTCAGCGGCGGCGACCTCTACATCGTCTACGACGGGTCTTCGATTCGACTCAGCAGCGACCGCCCGTCGCCACGGCTGGGTCACCCGTCTACCGTCGGTCGACAGGCGCTCGTGGAGGGTCGCCAATGAGACCCCTCGACGACCGTTCGGTCAGCGACGTCCTTGCGTTCGTCGTCGTCTTCTCCATCATCATCACCTCGGTCGGACTGGTGTACGGCGTCGGGTTCAGCAGCCTCAGCGACTTCCAGCAGGGCGAACAGAAGACCAACGCGGTCCGGGCGTTCGACGCTCTCTCCACCGGATTCGACAACGTCCAGCACGACCGGTCGCCCGCCAGTTCGGGCGCGATACAGCTCAACGGCGGCACCATCCAGGTCGAAGAGCAGACGGAGTTCGAGGTCAGCGTCGAAGACAGCAGTGGCTCGACCGTCTGGGGGCCACAGACCAACACGACCGGTTCGCTCCGGTACACCATCGACGGCACCTACGTCGCCTACGAGAGCGGCGCCGTCTTCCGGAAGGACCGCGGTTCGTCCGCGATGGTGAGCGAGCCCTCGTTCGTCTGCAGCGACGACCGCGCCGTCGTCTCGCTCGTCGCGTTCGACGGTCTGTCCGGTGCCCGCGGGGGCGACACCAACGTCGAGGTCATCACCAGGCGTGAATCGAACCAGCTCCTCTACAGTTACCCGGACGGCAGCGGCGGCTCCGGGCCCGACAGCGTCGTTCTCTCGATCGACGACTCCGAGTACGGCGACGCCTGGGAGCGCTACCTGGTCGAGAACGGCTGGCAGGACCTGGGTGGCGGCGAGTACAGCTGTTCGGCCGACGTGGTCGTCGTCCGGGTCACCGTCGTCACCGTCGAGTTCCAGTGACGGCCCCGACTCCGAATCGCGGGAGTTAAAAGGTACTATCTTCTACCTGTCTCTTACGGGCGCTTAGCTCAGCCTGGACAGAGTACTTGGCTTCGGACCAAGCTGCCGCGGGTTCAAATCCTGCAGCGCCCATCATTCTGCGTGACGGGTAACATTTGGCAGACGGCGGTACGGCGCTTATAAAGGAACCCCTCTTCGGCCGTTTTGATTTCATCACATTTCGGAACGGGGGTCGCCGGAGTCATGCGATTCGCTTGCATTTGAATGACACCGCGAGGACATAATACTTGGGTAGAGAGTGTAATTGGCTGCGCGTGAGAGACTTTGGCGTCCAACTTCGGCCCTTTCCCGCCACTCAACTCAGCACTTCAGATATGGATCCCGTCTGCTTCCACGCAGTTCCTCGTCCCTCAGAGTTCCTGTTCCATCTTCTCGAAGAGGGTACGCCATCGTTTGGGCACGTCGTCAGTGTCGTACACCCCTTCGTTCGCCAGTTCTAAGAGCCGGATGGCTTCCTCATCGGTGAGGTTCTGAAGATTCAACTCCTCCACGGTCTTTTCGCGCGCCCATTCCGTGCTCATTGGTCGGTCGCGTTTGATCGCTCCGTGGAAATGGAACCAGAACATGAGATTGCCTTCGGACGGAACGGGTTGGCGCTTATCCTTACGGACTCGGTCTGGAAGCAGTGGAAGCACCGGTACTGCCGAAAGAACGCTGAGGAACGACCGTCGAAACATGCCGTCGACAATGTGACTCCATTCCTAAAATCTACCTCCACCCTGAGTACAGTCCCAGGTTCGTACTCACGTACATACGTGGGTACACAAGTGAGTAATTACGTGGCCCTGTGAACTCTTCAGCAGGTGTCGTGGCGAGTTTGACGATGATTGCCTCGTTGATCCGTTCAATGAAGACACAGATATCGTCGGTGGAACGCGTTCAACCAGCGAGGATGGGGATTTACATCACTTGTTGGACCAGGCTGTCAAGTCGGTTTAACACCGAGTCACAATTCCCTCCCTCTTTAGCAGTGTCACGCAACTCATCGAATAGGTCGGCCAGAGTCGCCACGATAGGTTCTTCGAGCGATGTCGGATCGATAACAGGGAGTTCGTTGAGCGCGCTGATGCTGAGTTTCTCGTAGCCGCCTTGCTGCGGTTGTGTCTGTGTTTGGATCACCTGCTGTCCGATGTTGCTATTCAGGTACGCGAGCAACGCTTTCAGCTCAGTTTCCTCAAGGGACATGTCGTAGAATCCACGAAAGTTGTTGATATTTCTCGCCGTTGTCTCGTTGAGGATGAAGGTGAAGCCGTCTCGACCGGCGTCTTGTACCAAGAATCGAGGCGAGGCTTGTCGACGGGGTCGATACCAGTACGGGCGATTCTCGATTACGTTCGCTCCGAGCGAGTTGGTCCGGTAGACACTATCCAGTAGATACGAAACGACGTTCGACACCTCGCCGTCGCTGTTCCTCGGGACCGAGTCAGCGTTGAATAGCACTTGCTTCTCGAAGTCTCCCCGTGACTTCGGGACATCTGGTAGTTCGTCTGGGTCTAGTAGCCACACCTCCTCACCAGTAACTCGTAATTGCTCCCAGTCCGCTTCACGGAAATCGTACCCGTCGACGAGCTTTGGTTGGCGAATGAGTCGAGACAAGTGTTTCTCAGAGATTCCGGACTCGTCGACTTCGTTCTGAGTCAGGCAGAAAAACGTCACATCGCCGGTGGACTTCCCGCGGTGGATCGTGACGAACTCGCCGAGCTCAGTCAGCTCGCTTGTATCGACGTCGCAGGGATTGAATAGTGCTGCCCAGTTTTGCCCGGGCACAAGATCTGCTTGCGGAACGTGATTGATGAACCCCCACTCAGTCTCACCCTGTTCCCCATTCTGCACTGCGTTATGAAGCGTACTCGAATCGATGGACTCGTCCACGCGAATGAAGCGCGTCTCACCCTCGTTACCACCAGAACTTGCTTCTAAGAAGGAAACGAGTGCGGTGACTTGGGCGTCCTCGAAAACCGATTCGCCTGCCGGGTCGAACTGAACGAGCGCGGTGATGGAAAACTCGTCCAGCAGGAACTGTTTGAGCGATTCGCCGTAGGCAGTGGTGAGGAAGCTGTCCGGCGTGAGGAATGCCGCACGGTCTCCCGAGGACAGGAATGAGCGAGCGTGGAGCAGAAAGTACGCGTAGAGCGGTGACCGCGCACTCACGTCGATTCCTGTCGATTGTTCTATGGCCGCGTTGATCCGGTTTTTGTATTTTTTCGGGAGTGCATCTCCGCTCGTGTACGGTGGATTGCACACGATCCCGGTGATGTCGCGCTGAAGATCGTCTGTATCAAGGTCCAAGAAGTCGCGCATACGTGGTGTGTTTAGCTGGCCACTCAACGTGAGCGCTGTCGCGCCCATGACCCGAGCGAGGGGGCTGCGTTCGATCCCGTCAACGTGCGTGGGGTCAGTGTTCAGACGCCAGCGTGGGTGAAACGCGCTGGATAGTACACCTGCTCCCATTCCAGGGTCGAGAAGGTGGTCGGCGTCACGGTTAGCCCAAGACTTCATCGTCGCTGCAATTTCCGGCGGTGTCCGAAACTGCCCGAGTGACTGCCGGTACTCGCTCGGTGTTAGCTCCGCGTAGAGCTTCCCGATATCTTCCGTCGGCTGGGGTGAGAAGAGCAATCGATCCCGGTGAGCCAACGCAGATTCCAGGGCGTCCTTATCAGCCAGTTCCGCGACGTGGTCAAGAACGAACGTATCGAACGCTCCGTCTCCTGTCCGCTTCCGTGCGTTGTGAAACGCCTGCTGTACCGGAGCGATGAGCGGCGGAACGACATCGCGGCACCGGTACCATTCGTACAGGGCCGATTTCAGTAGGACACTCAGGACGGCGTGACGTGCAATCGTCCGCTGTACCGCCCCAGTGTCGAACGAACCGAGGCCGTGTAGATCGCACCACTCCAGGATTTGCTCGCGGAGTGACTCCGATAATTCCATATCAAACGCCGGGGTGACGGTGCCTGCTGCCTGTTGAATGTCCTCAATGAGCTCATCTGTGACTACGGGCGCAAATGATTGAGAGACTGAGTCCCACTCGTAGCTGAGTCGGTCGAGTACACGATTTGTGATTCGATCCTTCACTGCGGGCTTCCACACCTCGATACCAACGCTGGCAGCAGTCTGGTACAGCGCTCCTTTAGAGAACGGTGCTGGAATCTCGTGCCCGTCGCTCGTGAGCTGCCGGATGACGTCGTCTACCTGTTCACTCCGACGCCCGTCCAACCCCACTGGGGCGACCGGTGAGTGGGCTATCCCGCCGCTCGTTACCGGGGACGGGACAGGGGTCGGAGGATACGAACGAGCGTTGCTACCCGTTCCCCGACGGTGGAGTCGGTTGATTTCTTCTGAGTCTCTCATATACCTCGCTGCGGGCACGATCCGCAGTTACGCCAGCCACTCGTGAGGAGTCGGGTTCCGAGGCAATCGCTGGGTGTCCGTGGCAGCCGCTGGAGCTACGTTTCGATCAGATGACCGAATTCGTCGACGACGATCTCACCGTCGATGTAGTGTTCTTCGCACCAGTCCAGCGCTGCTTCCTCGTCGAGGGGTTCGATCTCCGCACCGCCAGTCGTGCCGCCCCCGCTACACGGCTTGGCGTATTTCGTTGCCGCACCACCCTCACCGTGGAGGAAGTACTCCCCGCCTGAGGTCTTGTATAGCGTTTCGATGAGGTAGTAGAAGTCACCTCGATTCGTGTTTGGGGCATGCTGGGCAATCTCTTCGGCTCGGTCCGTGTCGTACAGTCTCCTGTCGATGACGCGCTGCATGTCAAAACAGGACATTACCTGGTCGTATTAAAGGGTTAGCCCTGAGATACCCCTATTTCTAACGCCACAGGCCGTTAGAAGCCGAAATCCGGACTGACAGTATGCCCGCCCGACTGACAGCACGACCATATCGCCGATAGTGACAATATAGGCACCACTTCACCCGCGAAAAGACGGTGAATCGCTCAACACACCGCGCGCCACCGGGAAGCCCTACCTTCCTCGATGAATTCTTTGTAATGCCACCACATCGCCGAGGATGTGCGGAATCTGGAAGACAACACGAACTCAAAACGACTTAACCAGACATTCTCTATGACTCGGAGACAGGAGCACTCAATCTGGATGAGGAGATTGTCGATGTCCGTTACGCTGAACAGAGACCAGGAGTCGTTGAGTTGCTCTTCGAGCCCGTCGACGAACCAGTTTTTTGAGAACAGAGCGAACCGTTCGTCTCGATCAGCCGGTCCCTAGCGGACGTACTCGGCCTTCGCTCGTAGGCTCTCGACGAGGTCTTCCCCAACTGAATCTCCCGGTCGTAGAAGGTCATACTTTAGATAATGATTACTGCGATAATGATCTATGCATTCGGTCAACCAGACCCAACCGAGAGTTGCTTGGACTGCGAACAGAGTACCGAATCAAGCCCAGCGAAAGATTCAGGAAAAACAAGGCCGGAGAGCCGGGACTACCGTCCGTCCAATCCCTCGGTTTCGACTGGTCACTCCTCGAACCCTGGACCGACAGTGAACGAGTCCGGCGCACAGGCCAGTTGGTTGTGTTGGCACCACTGGCAGTGCTCACCAGCAGTGTACCGACCGAACGTGAACTCGGCAATACGGGTCATCGACGCCGTCACGTCGTCCCTGACTGCCGCCAGGTCACCGTCACTAAACGTTCGGGATTCGACCTTCGGCCCGATTTCGCCGACGTACGCGTACCCAGCACGCGCCACTGGCTCGTCGTACAGGTCACGACACGCTAATAGGTAGATTGGGAGTTGCTTATCGTCCTCCAAGTCGCGGTGACGTTCGGTGGCCTTGTAGTCGATGACGAGGAGCTCACCGCCTGGCGTCCGGTAGACGGCGTCGATGTAACCGACGAGCTCGTGCCCGTCGATGTCGAGTTCGAACTCCCGCTCCGCGTCGATGATCTCGTAGTCTATGAGGTCTAACTCGAAGTACCGGTCGATGCACTCCTTCGCCGCCAGGAGCGCGTCCTCGGCGCGGCGTTGACTGGCGAGCCGCTCACAGATTTCGTACCACCTCTCACGACGTTTTACGTCTTGCTTCGCGGCTTGCTCTGCAGTGTCGTGGAACAGTAGTCCGATCTCACGTTGCGATACACCGCCCTCAGCATCGCTCGTGGCCGCGGTCTCCTGATAGTCGGGGAATGCGTTAACCACGTAGTCCAGATAGTGGCTCCGCGGACATTCCTCGTAGGCTGCCAGCGACGTGTAACTGTGCGAGAGCGACGGCGGCGGCGTCGACGGGCCGTTTAGCGACGTAATCTGGAGTGTCTCCCGCTCGGCTCTTGGTGAGAGATCTCCGTTGAAGGTGGCTGTTGCGAGGTCTATCACGCGGTCGCGCGCTGCCTCGACTGTCAGTTCTTCTCCGTCGTGATTGACGGTACCACCAACGTGCCCGACCGTCTCGCTGGCCAGTGTGTCCGTCCAGTCTACCGCCTCGCCCGGGAGACACTCTTGGACGTCGGCCCAGAGGGGGAGCTGTCCTCGCTCTGGCTGCCACGGAATTCGTGGTGGGAGAACCTCGTCAACGGACTCCGTAACCGGGTGTACGTCCGCAGCATCGTCGTCGTCCTCGCTGCCGCCCTGAAGAACGAGTATGTCTTCGGCGCGCGTGATGCCGACGTGGAACACACGACGGGTTTCACGAGCGTCACGCTCGACGAAATCCTCGGCGAACGCAGCCTCTGCGCCGTCGGAGAGGCTGGTTTCGAGCGCGTCGTAGGTACGTGAACTCGGTGCCCACTCGTCGGTTGTGACTTGCGGGATGAGGACGACGGGGAAGTCAAGGCCCTTGCTCTTGTGGATGGTCATCACGCTGACCGCGTCGTCGGCGACATCCGGCTGACTCGTCGGGGAAGAGCCGCTCTCGTCGAACAGGGAGTCGTAGTGTTCGAGCGAGTCGATGAACTCCGGCGTGAGGGGTGGTTGGACGCCACTATCCCCGTACTGTTCGATGACATCCTCTAGTTGGGCGAGGTCCCGGCGCTCCTGCTCGCTGAGATACCACTCGATGTTCGTGATGTCTGTGAGTTCGCGGTAGAGGTGGCTGAGCGACGCCGAATTTCGGAGGTCGAGGAGTTCCGTGACGTGGTTACGGGCTTCCGCGACGCGGTCAGGCTCCTTGAACTCGTCGAGCGGGGTCTTGCGGAGCGTGTCTACGAGCGGGTCGTCGCCCGCGTTGAGGGTGCGGAGGTCCGCATCGCGGAGCCGGTACCGCATCAGGAGGACGCGATTCCAGCTCACCTCGTCTTCGGGCCGTGCGAGTGCTTTCAGGTAGGCAGTCACGGTGCCGACACCGACTGATTCTGTGGCCAGATCGCCAGCAACCTGGTACGGGATGCCGGCATCTTCGAATTCCTCGATGACGGGCGTCGCGTGGTCGTTCTTCCGGACAAGTAACGCAATGTCGCCTGGATCGTACGCCTCATCGGGGTTCGCTGCTGCTCCGCTCAGCAGATTCTGCACGACGGTTCGAAGTTGGGTAGCGCCGTCTGCATCGTCCTCATCCGGCAGTTCGACGGTAGCGACAGTGTCCCCGTCGTACGCAGGTTCGTCGACGCGCTTCAGTGTCTTGTGTCGTTCGCGGTGATCGAGCTTCTGTATCGCCTCGTTCGCCAGGTCGAGAACCGGCTGTCGGGAGCGGAAGTTCTCCTCTAACGGTTCATCTTCGAGCGCGGCGAACGCACGGTCGAGTTCGTCAGTGATGTTGGCGACGTGTGCGCCACGCCACTCGTAGATCGCCTGATCGTCGTCGCCGACGACGAACAGGTTGTCGTCGGTGACGAGTGACGTGACGAGGTCGAACTGGAGGCGGTCGGTATCCTGGAACTCGTCACAGAACACGTAGTCCCACCGGTTAGCGATTTCCTCGCCTACCGGTGACTCCATCAGTGCAGCCGTTTCCACAACGAGCCCATCGAAGTCGATGAGATTCCGCTCGTCGAGCTCACGCTCGTACGCGGCGTACCCCGCAGTCAGGTCACGGGCAGTGAGACAGTCCGAGAGGAACGAGTCGAGATGGTCCGTGAGTTCGAGATCAAGATTGTCCGGAATGCCTTTCGGCGCACCGCTCGCGTACCCACCGAACAGGTACTTCGGGAGCTTGTACGCGTTATCCGGCAGTTCCCGCTCGCCTACCTCATGGGCTTCGAACGCTGCTTCCAGCGCGTCGCAAAGATCCACAAGTCGGTCGAGGAAGTCACGTGCGCTGCCTTCCATACCGTCCGTCCCGAGCGCGTCGCGTTCAGTAACGAGATCAGCACGCGCGTCTGGGAGCGAGCCCAGTACGCTCGACACGGACCGGCCGCCCAGATGGTCGCTGGCAATAGCCTCGACACGCTCAGAGAGGTCGGCGAGTTCGTAGACGCAGTCAGCAGGGCCGAGGAAGTCGTCGATGTCGTCGGGCGTGATGCCGCTGCGCTTCATCGACCCGATGAAGTTGAGCAGCTTCGACGCGGCCCCTGACGCGTACCCGTCGCTCCCGTACACGTTGGGTTTCACAAATCGGTACTCGATGTCGTCCAGAACGTCCAGCACGATGGCGTACTTCTCGGCGTCCGTGGCGACCTCGAAGTCCGGATCGATCCCGGCTTCGTACGCGTAGTCAGTGAGGATCTCGTTACAGATCGAGTGGTACGTGTACGCGTCGATGTCGTACCCGGCCGCGCCGAGTTTCGCGTTGAGTTTCTCACGCATCGAGTCCGCAGCGTTGTTCGTGAACGTCAACGCGAGAATCCGGTCCGGGGACACGTCCTCCTCGTCGATGAGGTGCTCGATCTTCCGCACCATCGTGAACGTCTTCCCCGTCCCGGCCCCGGCGAGCACACGCATCGGGTAGGCGTCAGAGTCGATGATCGTCTGCTGTTGGGGCTCCGGAGACACATCTTCCTCCGGGACCGGGAGCCACGACGGGTACTCGTCACTGTCACCGCTCATCGTCGCACCTCCGTCGACAGGCGATCCGCACACATCTCTCGATAGTCACAGTCCGGGCACGCCTCCTCGTTGAGGAGATTGAACGGTTCTGGCTCGTGGGTTCCGTTCGTGATGCCGTCGTGCGCGGCGCGAATGAGCCCCCAAATTGTCTCGTAGTGGTCTTCGTAGATCTCCGTAGTTTCCCGTGGCCACCCGCGTGCAGACACGTCATATCCAGACGGTGTACTCTCGAACGACGTTTTGTTGAGGAGGCCGTAGAAACTGAATCGGACCTCCATTCCGTCCTCGTAGAACGGTTCGTTCTTCACGCCCTCGATGTACGTCGCCGTCTGGAACGCGTTCCGGACACGCTTCGGCTCGTGGGCCTCCCCGTCGAGGTGGTCGCCGAGGTACTCGGCTGTCCCGTCGGAGAGCATCCCGTGTGTTTTCCGCTTGTAATCGAAGATATGGATACCCTCGTCCGTCCGGACGACGTTGTCTGCTTTCCCGTGAAGTCCTCGCCCATCTACTTCACATTCTATCCAGCATTCGGTTGTGATTGAGCGGAGTGCGTGGTCGATGCCGACCCCGCCGTCAGGATCGAAGAACGACTCGATGGCAGCCCGGTTCTCAGCGCGCTGGTACTCCCGGTGTGCTCGTGATTCGTAGTCGTCCGCGCTACTGTGTTCGTCCCACTTCGCATCAAAGATCCGCATCGCTCGGTCGTGAATCACCCCTGGTGGATCGTCGCGGTCGGTCGCCTCACACGTGTCTTCGATAGTCTCGTGGTAAATCGTCCCCTGATTTAGGTAGAGTTCAGTGCGGTCCGGCGCGTTCACGTCCTGTACGTATCGATAATCGTACAGCCGTGGGCACGTCGCATAGTTCGCCAGCCGCGACGGTGAGAGCGACTCCTGGCTCATCGTCGCACCTCCCCGTTAGCGAACTCGACACGCGCACGCAACGCCTTCCGGAGTTCCTCGCCACGCGCCCCGCTCTTATCGAGCAGGTCCTGCACCTCGCCGAGTTCCGCTTCCACCTCGTCGAGCGACACCGTCACGTCCTGACTGTTCGCGCGACGAACCGCGGCGAGCGCGTCGTCAACCCGCGACAACAGGAAGTCCTCCGCCGCTTGCTCGCTCGTGATGTGTGGCTTGTCGGCTTGGGTGACCCACGGCAGGCGGTCGTACGCGTCTGTGAGGAACCGCGACGCTTGCGCACGCTCTTCCAACGCAGTGTCCTCGAACTCGTACAGACAACAGTACAGGTGCTCGTTTGCAGCGCCAGCCCCAATCGCCAGGCGTCGCCGCGCGTGTTCTGTGTGATACCGCGCGAACGGCCGACTCGACGCCGTGGATGTCGTCGGGAACGTCGCATCTACGTCCGGCTCGTCAAGTTCCGTGACACCGGGGTAGTCCGGCATCGACGCGACCCGCTCGGTCGGGAACAACCGCGTCAGGAACGGGTCACCCGGGTACTCACTGTCGACAAGATTCACGAGAAACACCGCGCGGAACGACTCGTTCTTGATCGCCTGCAAGTGGTCCACGCGGACGCCGCCATCGAGGTCAGTCGCGCTCGTCTGATTCTGTTGCGGTGCGTACTCGTGGGCGCGTTCCAGCATCTCCTCGAAGGATTCCCACGTCGCATCCACGAACTCAGTCTCTTCGAGGAACTCGGCCATCCGGAACGCCCGCTTGACGTTTCCGAACTGCGCCCGTGCGTTCAGCGGGGTCGCGCGTTCCGCGATCCGCTCTTTCAACCCTGCGTCTGTCGCCAACCAGCGAATCCCATCTTCGAGGTTGTCTATCTCGCGGACGCGGTCTAAGCGCTCCGTATCGAGGTCTGGGCCGTGGTCGGGCACCCCGTCCTCGTCGTCGGTAGCAAGATGCCGAACGGCAGCGAGGAGTTCCCGAATCGCGGGGTCGTCTCCGAAACCAGTGACTGTTGTCGATTCCGTCGGGATTCCAGTGCGTTCGAGCGCTTCGATAGTGTCCGTAACGGTACTCCCACTTTGCTTCGTGGCGACAGCGATGTCGTCGTAGTTCCAGTCCGACTGCGCGACGAGGGCTTCGATCTCGTTGGCAATCTCGGCGAGTTGTTCGTCACTGGAATCTGTTGCGAGGACGGAGACCGACCCGGTTTCCGGGTCTTCCGGGACCGTTTCGTCGGCGAAATACGCTGCTGTGGCAGCTGGTCGCGTCGATGGCGATCCCGATGTCCCGCGGCGAGATTCGCTAAACGAGACGTAGTCCATAACGGGCCCTGTCTCGACCCACGTGCGGCGCACACTGGCGTTCTCTTCGGCGATACAGACGAGTTCACAGTCCCCTGCGAGCGTGTCGAGATACGCGCGGTCGAGCGGGAAGAACTCCTCAAACTCGACTGCGAGCACCGCCTCGAAATCGACGACATCGCCGCGGGCATCCCCGGTCAGGACATCGAGCGCGTCCGAGATGAGTTGCCCGCGTTCCATGTGGTCGTGCTCGGCGAGCCACTCATGGAACGCGTCGAGCGCAGCCGTGATGTCACGGAGTTCGGGGGTTTCCTCGGGCGTGACCGTTTGCCAAGAGATCGTGCCCATCACGGCATCCACATCCTCGATGAACGACGGCTGTTCGGACGCCCGTTGGAGGTACTTCGTTTCCCACTCGTAATCCACGAGAAATCGGTGGAGGAGTTCTCGGCGTAGCGCGTCGGAGAGAATGACGCGGTCATCGGTCTGATTGAGGACATCGGTCGCGTGCACGACGAGCGACGTCACGTACGGCGTCGCCGCACCCGGCAACTCCTTACCCAAGGTCTCCCGGAACGCGTCCGTACTCGTCGGCGCACCCGTGATGACGAGCACATCCTCAGAATCATGCTCGTTGAGGAGCGTCTGGTATTCCTCCCGTGCTGTTCGTTCGACGTTTTCGCCTCCGAACGGTGCCGTGACTAACGTTCCGTCGAATCGCCGGTGAGATGAGTAGTCAGACATGGCTGTTATCCTCGGACGAGCCGTGTGACCCGAGACAGAACACCGGTGTTGTCAGCGGTTGTTTCAGTGTCGCGTCGTGCCTCTTCGATGATATTGGGCTCATCTATCCAATTCTTGAACCTGTTTGCGCTTTCAAACTGGACTGCCGGCCCGTAAATATTCGCCCGGATATGGGCTGGCGTAGCTTTTTGGAACTGCCAGCACTGCTGCTGATCCAAATTCGCCGAGAAATCAGCGACAACACGCCCGTCGTCTTTGAAATCGAGTTCACACAGCCCGTCGGTCAGCGCGCTGATCCACTTCCGACGCCCTGGGTCGTGTTCCTGCTCGGCGGGTTTCTCCAGCGGTACGTACTCCGGTGGTTCCTTCTCGGCATACGCGTACAACTCTGCGAACACGTCCCGAGCATCCGCGAGTCGGTCCGACTGGTCTGGTAGAGAGATATCCCGCTGCAAGAACAGGTGGGCGAACCATGGGAACAGATTACAACTGTCTGCCTGCCCTGCGATCTGCGCGGCTGCTTCTCGTTCGTCCTTCTCCAGTTCGGAGAAGTTGACGTTGAAATCCAGCGTTTTCATCCGGGTCCGAAGTTCGGATTTGGGTTTCGTCGAGTCGTTCGAGGAGAAGATGAACGTCGGCATCTGGATGGTGCCGTCCCATTTTCCCTCCCAGTACGACTTGATGATGTCCCGGTCGATCTTCGACTTCGCCACGTCGTCAACGATGTACGGGAAAACGGTGTCCGATGCACGAGCACGCTCGATGTTGTTTTTGACGAAGTCGTCGCCGGTCGTGACCTCCTGTACGTACCCGTTCGAGATGAGTCGCGCTCCGAACCGCAGGAACATGCCCTTCCCGCTGTCGTTGTCGCCGTGAAGGAACAGGAACGGTAGGTCCTTGTCGAGTTCTGCGGATTCGTACTCGGCGTAGTGATGGGCGCAGTAGTTTGCGAACGGAGCCCAGCAGAAGTAGATAACTCCCTCGTAGAAGTGCGCGCGTGTTTCCTTCGTCGTTCGCGTTTCGCCGAACTCGCCGACCGTTTCGACGTACTGCTCGATCAGGTCGAGCGCGTCAGCGACTTCCTGCGGGTCATCCGGGAGAGGAGCCGTTAATTCGAGGACGGAGTCGTCAACTCGCAGCCCGACCGTCTTCTCTTCCTTGTCGACGTTGAGGTCGGGGTATCCGGTGAAGGTCTCTTTGTACCGTGCGATGCCGGCGGGTGTCGCTACGATTTCACCGTCGTTGATACGGATGTTGTTGGCGGACAGCGTGTCGTCCAGATTCGAGATAGCGTCTTCGAGCCCCTGCGGGGAGAGGCGCACACGCTTGTCCGGACTGATCTCTGTTGGATCGGTATCCGTATCTTCGGCGGCGAACACCGCCTTTTCTGCTTCTTCGGCGTCCGTGACGACGTTGTACGTGTTGACTTGGTCGTCGTCAACCGCTTCGTCGAGCCGGGCGTTCAGCTCGGCGACCGGGTCGTCACTGAACTCGTCGCCACCTAGCCAAATGTCGTAGATCTTCGCCTCTTCTTCTGCCGTGTCGGCGTCTTCGATCTCCTCGGTGAGGTCTTCCATGAACGGCGTCGCGTAGTCCTTGTGGAACGCGTAGAGCCGTTCGAACCACTCGTCGACGGGCGTGTCCCCGTCGGTACGCCAGGCCATGTTGACGTTGGTTTGTTTGCTCCCCTGCCATGCCTGCTTCGAGAGGTTCGCCGAGCCACAGATGAGGGTGCGAGACCCGTCCTGGTTCTCGACGATGTAGAGTTTCGTGTGGAGGAGGACACGCGGGGAATCGACGGTGTGGATGCGGAGATCACCGTCTCGCCGCAGCGATTCCAGTTGCGCGGCGATTTTCTTCGCGTTGTTCGTGTTCTTCAGCGACCGCCGGTAGTCATCGTGCTGGTTGTCCCCGACGATGACCTCCAGGGAGTCCACTGCGAGGTCACAGTTCTGAAACATCTTGTAGATGAACGCGGGTGACTGACTGTACGTGACGCAGTAGACGTGCTGGGCGTCACCGAAGTAGTTCAGAAAACTGTCCCATGATTTGTCGGCAGCCATCTCCAGGTCGGCGGTGCTGCCGTCATCGAACTTGACCGTTGCTTCGAATTCAGTCTTGGTCATGCAAGGGTTACCGGTGTGGCGATGAGTGCGTGAGTGGTTGCGTGTGGCAGTACTGGCGCATGGTCAGATGTATGGGACACCGCGGATGACGCTACCCTTGGTGAGGTAGCCCTTCATGGCGAAGTCGGCGCATTTGTCGGCGTAGTACGTGGTGATGGGGAGCCGGGTGGACCGGCTCAGCGACCCTACGTGTGCCTCCGACAGCCAGTAGGTTTGCTCCGCGAGCGTGTCGAGATCTGTCGATCCGTGGCGTTTCACGATCTGTAGCGGCCGCGGCGTGCCAGGACTGCCCTCCTTCCCGCCGGTCGTGGTCAGGTAGGAGTGGTTGCCGTTGTGGACGTGGAAGGCGACGCCTTTGTCCGCGATATCGAACCGTGATTTCGATTCGTCGTACTCGGCGATGCGGGGGTTCCCGGACTTTCGAATCTCGACGAGGTCGAACCGCTGGATGAGATCCCTAGCCTTGTCGATACGCTTGATCAGGCTCTCGATGTCGAGGTAGAATTTCCCGTCCCGATGGATGACTACGTGCCGCGGTGGTCGGCCTTCCTCTTCGGCGAAGATTTCTAGAACGTGCTTGATGACGTTCGCTACGTCGTCCTCGTCGAACGTCTCGCCAGCTTGCTTCGTGACGGCCTCGGACGCGAGGATGGTTCCGTCGGCCATGATGACGTTCGCGGCCGCGCCGAGGTGTTGCTTTGTCGCGTGGTCGTAGGTCACGTCGAGGCCGACGAACGCGTCAACGTCCCCTGGGACGTCGTCGATCCGCCATGGCACGCCGCCCGCTTTCCCGATTAGAGACGAGCTGATGTTCCCGAGATAGCTGTCGTTGCCGAGATTGTCGATGGTGATCATCTGACTCGGCACCCCGAGTTGTCCAAGTCGGCGCTTAAACTCGGGATACGGGTCGTCGTAGTCTGCTGCCGCGGCTTTGTCCTTAGCAGGGACGACGATTAGCGCCGCGTCGTAGTCGCTTGCCTTCTGTGCATGCTGGGAGTAGTGGAACTCCGAACCCAGTTCGTAGGTCTCCTGGTCGAACTTCGTCGGCTTTCCGTCGTAGTCCGCGAGCTTGCCGAGAACTGAAAGGACGTACGGTCGTGCTGCGGCTTGTTCGCTGTCCGGATACAGCGCGATGATGTCGAACGACTCTGGAGCCTTGTACACGCCGTAGCCCTTCCGTTCCAGCCCGCCAGCCCCGTAGTACCCTGTTCGACCATCACCGAACCGCAGGTTCGGGATATTCGGTGTCTTGTGTTCTCGGTACCCGGCGTTTGTTGGCTGCGGGACCGGGTCGAAGCCGAAGTACGGCGTCGGGCCGAGCAGGTCGACGAACGACGTGACGACGTTGAACCGCTCCTCGGGTTTCATCCGGCTCTCGTTGTGGATGACGTTCAGGAACGTTTCATCGACGCGGCCCAACTGGTCGAACGTCGGGATGACCTTACAGTACTCCAGGAGCTGCGGGAAGATCGAATCCTCGCCGCTCCCGTACTTTAGGTCAGCAATGACTGGATCCCCGGCCCGCATCGAGTCGATGACGTCCTGTTCGACGTGTTTCTCGTGGTACTCCGACATCGGGACGCCTGGCCCGTCCAGCATATCATCGTAGTCCATGTCGATGAGCTCCGTGACCGTCGCCGTGCGCGCACTGTCGTACAGGTCCGTGTCGTGCTCGACGGTCACACCGGCGATGTCGTATCCGCGTTGCACCCAGTCGGCAGCGGAGAACGTCGATTCGAGATGGTATGCGACGTTTACACCGCAAATCACGGTCCCGTCAGCATCGACGCGAATCCGGCACTTGTACTTCCGATAGGCTTCGAACAACCCGCTGTTCGCGGTCCGCTGCGGGGTGGGCTCGATGATCGAGTCGATCCCGGACACCTCGAAGCGACCAGCAACGGCTCGTTTCACGTCCTGCTTGACGAACTCCTGGAGCGGGCCGTCGTTCGTGTACGAGCGCGCTTCCAGCGTCGTCTCGCCCTGATGGACCGGCTTGACGGTGTACCCGTGAATCGAGATAGTACCGTGGAGTTTCTCGGTCGCGTAGATACGCCGCCGGGACGCGTCAGCCGTCGTCACGGGACTCCGGATTCGTGACTGGTAGTAGTTCGCCGCTTTCGCCGTGAACCCCTCAATCCCGTTCGTGAAATCATCAGGGTCGATTCCGCCGCTCCCGGTCGCCCGGATTTCGTACTCGTGGACCGGTAGCTCAGGCAACGACCCGAGTTCGAACTGCAGCAAGTAGTTCCCGTCCGAGAGCGGCTGTTGATGCAGGAGCTCGCCGCCACCATCAGCCGTCGGCCGCGAACTACCATCGACCTCGCTTCCGCGAACGAACTCTTCGTCACCGGGCTCATCCGATGTCGACGCGGCAGCACCACTCTCCCCTAACTGGTCGACTGGTTTTTCCGAGAGTTCACTACCGGTCGAATTATCGCTCCTGGCAGCGGCCGGAGGATCGTCTAATAGCGTGACGGTAAGGTCGTACCCCGGGTTGAGTTGCATCTCGCCCCGAAACTCGTTCCCGACGACGTTCTCTAGGAGATACCACTCCCCGATCTGCCATTCGAAGTCCGCGACGTCGTTGTTGTGAAACACTGTCAGATCTACCGCCGCGCCGTCGACGTCCTCCAGCTGGACTTTCCGAGCGATGGCATCGTGCTCCCACTCGTCAATCCCCGTGACGCGCAGCTCAATGTCGATCTCTTCCCCATCCTCGATATCGGCCTTGACTGCCATCTACGCCGACCAACGGACGCCCAGAATATATAATTTTTCACTAGGCGAATCTCAAACACGGTAAATCAATTTTAGATGCAACGAACTCTGTGGAAGCGTCTCTTCCCCACAAATGAGGCATTCATGAGGAAGTACCGAACGACACCGGGCGTCGGAAATTTGCCAATCATAGCCTGATAGACAGCAAGACATCAGTATACTCTGAATAGAGACATCGAGATGCGTGAATATTTGTACTAGCCCCTAGTAATCGTCTCTATGCTTGGGACAGGGAGTGCAGAAGAGTTCATCGACGACGCCGAGCAGCATAACCAGTGGTGGGGTGACGGTACCTCTCCAGAACTATCGCAAGCCACAGACCTTACCCCTCGATCTGATTTCCACCGCGTTCTCAAAACGACGAACACCCACTACACTGACGGCGTCGACAGCCTCGTCTACGCAATTCACGGCCAGACCGGCATCGGCAAAACTACTCTTCTCCACCAACTCGTCGCAGCGCTCCTCAACACGACAGACTTCCCGAACCAAAACACAGAACTCGAACTCACCTCCGAAATCGGACCGCGACAAATACTCTACATCCCCTTAGAGGACTCCCTATACCAACTCGAACGCGAAGGAGACGACATCAAACGCCTCAACCAGGTCATCGACTACTTCCAGACGCACGTCGCACCTCGTCAAGGACAAAAGTTCATCCTCCTCGACGATGTCCAAGCCCTTGACCTCGACGAGGATCGGAAAGCACAGCTACTCGACGCCGTCGACGAGGATACATACCTAATCCTGACCGGCATCGTCGCATCTCAAGTCGATCTCTCAGCTACCGAATCCGCCGACATCATCGAAGAATTCGAATTATGGCCGATTCTCCCGATGAAATTCATCGACACTGTTCAAATCGGCGAGGGACTCGGCGTCGATTTCGATGACGAATTCCGAACCAGACTCGAACAGTACCAATCACCCGACTTAGACGGACCATCGCCGATCAAGACGATCCGCACCGGGCTTTCCGGAAGAGATTCCGAGACCAATCTCGACACTGCTGTTGAGACACTCTCAGAACTCTGCTTCGACCTTTTCGACGCGGACGACCGAGACAATCTTCACGACGCCGCACGCGCGTACCTGCGCACAGGCGGCACGCTCCACCAGACAGACGACCCAACGATCCGGAACGAACTCTCCAAATCGCACTTCCTCCTCTTCCTCTACAAAGAACTTGCCAAGTACCGATCCATCCAACAACCCGAAAACCTCCACAGACTCAGTTCCATCGCAGCAACTAACGCCGGTGAGGAACTCAAGTACACCGCCCTCAGCGACCAAATCGGCGTCGACAGGCGGACGGTCGATAGTTACCTTGATGTTCTTGATGAGGGGATCGCTGTCACTGAATCACACGACTACTCCCTGCGACGCTACCGCCGCACCCGCCTGTACCTCCGCAACCCACGCCACCTCGTCCTTCTCTCCCAACGACAGGAACACTACGGCTTCGAAGGCTACGAACAGCAAGACACCCTCAACCACGAGTTCGAATACAAACTCGCCCGGACCGTCGCCTTTGATCACGCCAAACGTCTCGCATACACCGTCGGAGCATTCGATGTCGAATACACAGAAACCGAATCCGGTCTCATCGACTACATTCTCCACCGCAACGGGCACGTTCTCCCCTTCATCCTCTCTTACCACCCGCACACTGGCAACGCTGAATCAATCGCCGAAGACTTCGACCCCAACTCCGGCCAACATACCCAATCCGACAGCGAAGATCTCCGAGAATTAGACTACCAAGCGCCGTACCGGTTCGTCATCACCGACAGTCTCCCAAAGAGCGTTGCCGAGAGCGAGTCACTCGTTACTCAGAGAGGGGAAACAAGAATCTGTTATCTTCCATTCTGGCTGTTCCTCCTGATCTGTTAAGCAGATCCCAGGGTTGTTGAAGTCGATGAGTTCTGGTCCTGTGCCATTCTCTCAACACCATTTTCCCTGAGGTATATATCTCTGACTCGACACCAGTGTGTATGAACGGTTCCGGACCGGCCTCGATCTCGGATATTCAATGCCGGCACGTCGACACCTACGAGAGTAATCCGGATCGAATTGAGGCTGACGCGGGGACTGAACGTCAGGACCGCGCTGACTATGAGGGGCGGTTTGTCTTCGAGTTGCTACAGAACGCCGTCGACGAGATGGGCGACACTGACGAACCACGGGTACGGTTTGAACTCACGGAGGACAGGCTCCTCGTTGCGAACAACGGTGCGGCGTTCTCCTTCGAAGACCTTTACGCGCTGACGCTCACGACCCGAACGACAAAAGCTGGCGAGACGACTATTGGCCACAAGGGTCGGGGGTTCACGTCTGTTCTCGGCGTCACGGATAATCCGAGTGTATACTCAGAGAACGTTCAGGCGCAATTCAATCGAGATACGACGGTAGATCTCTTGAATGGCAACGATAAGATATCTGCTGAGCGGGACGACGCACTCGCCGCTGAACAAGTTCCCTTGCTCTGTCTTCCACACGAGACAACCACTCCGCCCCGAGTGCGAGCACTTTTGAATGATGGATTTACCACGGTGTTCGAACTTCCACTTCGAGACCCCGCTCGGCACCGGGAATCAATCCATACCAAGCTCGAAGGTCTAGACGCAAACACGGTAGCACTGCTGCCACAGCTTCAAAAGATAGAGATCAGCAGTCTCGGGCAAGACTGGGAATGGGAGATTGCCCGACACGATATGACCGGCTGTGACGCAACGCTCATAGAGCTCACCACAGACACAGCGGACAGCCCAGAGGATACACGCACCGACTGGTTCTGCCTGTTCGAACAAACCGATCTTGACCAAAAGCAGATATCGGACCGCGCGGATCTGACCCAGCCAGAGGTGGATGCGATGGGAGAATTACGCGTTGGTATCGCGTTCTCCGTGACCCCTGGGGACTCCCCTCCCTCTCTTCGCCCGAAGGGTTGGAAACTCAAGCCCGTGTACGGTGAGACTCACAACCAACCACCGTACCTTCACGTTTTCCTCCCGACGAAAGAACGCAGTCCGATCCCAGCGCTCGTGACTGGGACTTTCCAGTCAGATACGTCTCGCCGAAATCTCACACTCAACTACGATGACTCGCGCGGGTACGACGGCCAGTTCAATGCCCTCCTGTTCACGGCAGTCGGCGAGCTCCTCGCAGACAGTGTCATTTCATTCGTCGAGCAGTCCGCAACATCGGCGGGGGACTTCCTCACCACGCTGGACCCGTCGTTGGGGCAAGGCCGGGACTGGTCGTTCACCCAAGGGACTGTCGAGGACTGTCTCTTCGACGCGATCAAGACCCGACTCACGTCCGTTGAATTCCTACCGAGTGCGCGTGCTAACCAACGAGTTGCCATCGATGACATCACAGTACCCCCAACGTCCGCCCAACTCTCGGACTTAGGTACCGACTTCGTGTCTCTCCTCCAGTCCGGGGACAGTCAAGCCGACGACCAGCCGCACGTCCCTTCAGCGGAATTATCCACCCACCACCACACCCAGACGCTAGTAGCGTACGGTGCGTCACAGTACGACGCGCCATCGATACCGGGTTCCCTCGCTGCTGTTTCTGTGGATCCTCTCCTTAGCATCGTCGACGAACGTGAATTCGGCCGAACCCCCCCAGATGACGACGAGCCGTGCCGCCTCACGGTCGATCCGGTACTTGTCTATCTCGTTCGTCTACGTAAAACGATGGAGAGCGACGAGGACCGTTCAGCCTTCGACGAAGCATGCCGCCGACACGACGTGTTCCCCGTTGAGATCATAACCGACCCAGAAGGGACGAAGCACGCGATACGCGGTTCGAACGAGGCCGGTACGATCTTCATGCCACCAGAGGGCGACATTACAGCAGACGCCTTACCGACGCTCGAATTTCTTCCGCGTGAACTGTACCACGGCACGAACGCCGACCGCGCGGCACCGCTTCGGGAAGACGCACTCCCGGCGAACTTCGACGCCGACGTTCAGACGATCTGGGACATCAACGACTACCTGTTCTCACAAGTGTTCGACACCGCAATCAGTCCCCATCTCCCTGGACCAAACTCACCAAATGCGGACCCATCTATCCTCGCATCCGACGGGGTGTTACGAACGATCCGTGAGATGACGGACGTCCAGTCACCTGAAAACGACCGCAGCCCAGAATCTCCACTACTCTACCAATCTGCGAAGAAACCATACTCGGCCCTGGCACAACTTCCCATCCCGACACAGCCAACAGAGGACGGCACAGTCGAGTGGCATCCTGCACACCGCGTGTACTTCAGTTCGGCTTGGCAAACCGCGCTCAACCGCCCCGAAGACGCCCACATCGAACCATTCCTCAACGCCGTCGCCGCCCAAACTGATTCTGAACGATTCGATCCGAAGTTCCTAGCTTCACCTACGTGGTTCAATACTGACGAAGACGAAGAGCGCGCAGAGACGCTCGAAGCATGGGCAGCGTTCTTCTCGTGGCTCGGCGTGTTCGAACATCTACGCCCGCTGCCACTATTCGCGCCCGGTGAACAGCAGACGTATCGTCAGACACAGGGTCTCAGTCAACCGTCGAATTCGACGATTACAGCGTCCGAAGACCTCCAAGGAGACGGTGTCTACTCCGTCGATCACCGATACACGGGACTCACCGACACCGAATGGCAGTCGTACCGCGACCACCTCGTGGATGCGGTATCCTCGGAAATCCCCGACCCAGACGAGCAGTACCTGTTCCAAGTAAATTCTCTAGAGTACGCGTCGGAAATCCTCTCGGCCGCAAAACTATCGGACGAGGTTGGGAGTCGTCTCCTCACGCACCTCACGCGCTGGTGGGACCACGGTCTCTCCAAGCGACGACACACGACTGTCGCGGAGTTCACCAACGAACGGTGGCGTGGCAGTAACGTGAGCTATGTGTTCACGCACGATGAACAATCGGCGCTCGGCTGGAACCTGTGGGTGTGGCAACTCCGACAGGCATCTTGGGTGCCGACCTCGTTCGATGCCGTCCGCCCAACGGCCGCGTGGAGTCTTCCACGCAACGACCGTGAGCGCTTCAGCCTTGACGTGAATGGGCTACAGCCCTTGCTACCGTTCGTAGACGGGGGCTTCCCAACGAGAGAAAGTGAAACGCCAGTCAGCTTCGAAGAACTCGCCGACACACTCGGTATCGGGGTACGGCTGGAGCAAGGCACGTTCTCACCACAGGACGCCGAACGCGTGATCAGTCGTATCGGGGAGTTACTCGCGTGGACCGATGACGACCTCGCTCAGTACAGCAGTGCTGTCGAACTACTCTACACACGCGTCGCTGAACTCCTCCCGAGACTAACGCGTGGCAACCAGATCAGTGGCGAGTGGGACCCCGAACAAAGTGGGCTCTCGGACGCACTTGTCCTCTGCCGGGTTGACGATAAGTACGCCCTCAAACGCGCGGGTGACACCTACTTCGTCCGGTCACGAAGCAGTCGTGACCGCTACGGAAACCTCGGTGTTCCACTCCTCGCTATGTTCAAACCAGAAGCCGTCAGTCTCGGCGAATACTGCGGCGCAACCGACTTGCGAGCCGCTGTCGAGAAACAACCCGGATACGGCGATGAACGCCCTCTCCCGACATCTATCTCTGGCTTCGAAATCGACACCACGTGGCTCCAGACGGTCCTTGCCGCGCTCGTCCTACGACTCCGAACGAACCGACCATCATCCGCGCTCGTCGACCAAGACACGACCCGAACCAAGTCATTCTTCGATAACATCGTGTTCGTCACCGACCTCGATCTCAGCATCACGCTCACCGACGGCAGCTGGAACCGTAATCTCGACCCGAAACCGCAACCGTACCACATTGAACGCGACGGCGACACGATTACCACGATCCTCATCGACGCGACACTCAACCGAGAGGCGTTCGTCGATGCACTCACCGGCGCGTACACCGACCGGCTCGATGTCCCACAGTACTACGAGGCTGTCAACAACCTCGTGGACTACGCGTTCGGGAACGAAACGCCAGCTATCGCATTACATGAGCGACTCCGAACCGTCGGGAGCGAAGTCCCGAACGGCCAAATCGAAGCGACTCGGAAAGCACTCTTCGAAAGTGACCCTGAGGACCCACCGAAAGTGGACGGCGTGACAAATCACCCACCCGACCCTGAACCAGACAATGACGGCGCATTCGATTCCACCACGAACACACATACCGCAGCAGCTAACGGCGGATCGGAATCATCCACCGGCACGGCTGGAACCAGCGCACACTCCTCGCGCATCCCTAGTATCGACGCCGTCACTCGAATCGGCGACCGGCAAATCGCCGAATCACTCCGGAACGCCGATGTCTCCACAAACCCACCCGATAACGGTGGTCGCCAGGACTCGGGGAACGAGCAGTCCACGTCCAGTAATCATAGCGGTGGGGGTGGAGCTGCGTCACAAGAGTATCGTGACGAGATTGACGCGTTCGGTATGGCAATTACGATTGATGCAGAACGAACGCGGCTCGCGGATGCCGACGAACCCAACCCGGAATCGAAAGTCTTCGACGTTCACACACCAGAAGAATACCTGAAGCACCGCGAACACTCCGACCTCCTCGAATCCGCGATTCATCGGTTCGCAGACCAACGCGGCCTATCCGCCGCAGAAAACCCGCTCGACCGCGACTGGCCCGGATTCGACGTCCTAACGATCCGAACCGACGACAACGGCGAGGCAATGATCGACCGTTGCATCGAGCTCAAAACCTCCGGCCTGAACACACGCAAACCGTCACTCTCGTGGAACGAATGGAAAGCCGCAGGCGGCCCACTCAGCGAGCACTACTACCTCTACGTCGCCCGAAACATTCGACTCGGCAACAGCGGTGACGCAGAACTCCTCGAAATACCACAACCGTTCGACCGGTTACGGAACCGGCAACGCGAAACACGCGAACGGAACGTCCAGGTAGACCTCCGCAGCTTCGACTTCGACGACGACCCGATCATTGAACGCCCCATCGAGTGGGAGGAATAACCGACTACGCCTGCCGCGAGTCATCGAGCGGGGGTCGCAAGTAACGCCACCGGTTGACAACCCAGACGTCACAGTCACCAGCCTTCTCCTCACGAACGGTGCCACAACATCTGGCACAAGCAACATTGTCACTCATCTCAACGGGACTGATCTCTTCACATCAGACAAACAGTACCCGCAATACCTCAACTGGCTCCCCGAACTTTCAGCTAGTGCTTCTGAAATTTACTGGAGTGTTCACCACTAACTGCCGGACTCCAGATCGGCATCCACAACAAACATGGTACTGTCCGACGCGCATCACATCAGGAGGTCTGCCTAGGTGGGCACACTTGTCATTGACATCGAAACCGCGAGCCCGTTCGAAGAGCCGCCCGACAACTCGAACGACACCCAGTACTTCGAACTCTTCGCTGTCAGCCTCGCGTACGCTGACGACCTGAACGACACACCAAAAACCGAAGTGCTGTTTCGGAGCGGCGATTGGGACGACCAGTATACGATTGACCTCTACGAGCGGCTCTTCGCGTGGTGTGCTGACCGCAGCGTAGATCGTCTCCTGACGTACAATGGTACCTGGTTCGACGGCACGCACTTGCTGAACTGGGCCCGCGACATCGACGATAGTGCTGACCGAGACTTCTTGACACGCACAGAGACCTTGTTCGAGAACCACGTTGATGTCGCGCTCGCAGCTGCCGACGAGTACGAAGCCGAGCTCTGGGACGACCAGCACATCCTTCCTGACTGGAAGGCCTACGACCTTACTGGGATTGACAACGACAGCGTCTGGTACGACGACTACGACTTCCCCGACAACTATCTCTCTGGAATAGACGGGAAAGCTGTCCAAGGCAAGCACATCGGGCAAGTCCTCGGCAACAAATACGTACAAAACATCAAAGCCGGCATCGAACATACCAGCGTCCACCGCGAACTCACACAACTCCTCAAAGACTACTGCATCAGCGACGTCGCGGACCTCATCAACCTCTACACCGCCCTCGGTGGTCCCAGCCTCGACGATACCTACCGCCGGCCCGCCACAGACATCGTCTGATGCTAATTCTTCCCGTTATCCCGATGCTTAGGATAACCGGATAGTCATGAATCGAGGGTGCTCTCAGTCCGCTTTCTCACTCGGGTCGGGGCCTGCTGAAATCCGATCAAGGAGTCTATCTGCAGCCGTTGCTGCCGTGGATGGTTCGACTCCGTGCTGACAGTACGTGTCAACCACTGTTGACCGGATCTGTTCGTCCGGTCGCGTTGGGCGCGGATCAAGGTAGCCCTCGTCGCGGAGACATTCTAGAAGTTTTTCGGTTTTGCGCGAGCCGAATCGATGGATGTCTGGGACCTTCTCAAGAAGCGCGTCTGGATCGCCATCAACCTGATCGGCCAACGCACTAACTTCATCAATAAAATTGTCGCTGACAGCGTCGATCGCTTCTAGTACGTCACGGTCAACTGCCTTTCCGCGCCCGACCGTGTACGCCTCGACGAACGATTCCAGTGCCGCACCGTGTCGGCGGACCTGCTCTCGGGACGTGTCCGACAGGAGGCCATCGACGGCACCGATCTCCAGTAGCGATTGGAGATGCCCCCAGCGCTCAATACCTGCCGCACGGAGTCGATGCAATACTTCCGGGTCCTCGGTCACGTACCAGAGTGGAGCTGAGGCCGCTCCCTGTCGTGGGTCGAACGTCGGGACATCCAGTCGTTCACGGTACGTCCGGTGATCGTCGCCGTCCGGGGCTGGCACGTCGATTGCACTGGATGTTTCGAGTATCGGTGGTTCAGCGATAGGGTCGTGCCCGTCGCTCGCCGTCAACTGCTGGAGACTGTACTCGACGTCCGACTCTTCAAGCCGCGTCTCCCACCGTGCGCGTTCATCGTGCCGAGCCGTGAAGTAGAATACCTGCCTCCCTGCCCGGGCCAGGTCAATCACGGTGTCAAGGACCGTTTCAGCTCGTTGGTCATCGAACGGTGCCAGCGTCTCGTCAAGTAACAACGGGGGCGCAGTCTCCTGCTCTCTGTGTTCGACGAAAGCGACCCGAACCGCGAGCAGGACCTGCACGCGCGTCCCACTCGACAAATCGTTCAGGTCAACACGTCGCTGTTCTCCCGTATCGTATGCCCTAAACGTACCGTCATCGAGTCTGAGCTCGAACTGCCCGTCAGTAATCCGCCGCAAGAGATCATCCGCCCGCTGAAACACCGGCTCTTGGTTGCTGGTAACTGTCTCCGCCTCGACGAACTCAAGGAGTGTATCCGTGACCGCGTCGGCCACGTCCGTTTCGAGTGCTTCCTCAAGTGCTTGCAAGGCTTCACCTCGTTCTTGAACAGCGTCAGCAATCTCCGTCGACGCCTTCGCATCCTCGATTTCCTTCTCCAGCGTCGTTTTCTCTTGTAACAGCTCGTCGTACCGGCCCGCAATCCCCCGTTTTTCGTCTAACTCTTTTTCCAAGTCGTCCCTGTCTCGCTCTTCGATCTCTTCCTCGTAAGCATCGTGGTCACGAAGGTCTGAACGTCGATTCTCAAGGGTGGTCTCCGCAGTTCCTTTTGCCTCAACGGCTGATTCGTACTCCGAGTATTGCTCACACAGCGCTGCAAGGCGCTCCCGGTCGCCAGGATCCAAGCCACGCTCGGTGAATAATACCTCTCGGTCGGCCCTGTACCGGTCGAGTTCCTCGTGGGCCGCAGCAACGCTCCCATCGACATCTTCGAGTCGCTGAGTCGCATTTTCGTAGTCGCGCTGTCGCTGTTCGAGACTCTCAACAGCAGCCGTCGCATCGGCACTCGTTTCGACCGTGTAGGAGTACGCGTCGGTTACATAGGGCTCAATCTTCGCGCAGAACTGCTCCCGATACGTTTCGACCTGATCGCTGGCTTCCTGTAGTGCCGCCTGTTTCCCAGTGACGGTTTCATCAGCAGCCTGCCAGCGCTCAACACGCTCTACTGTCACCGCCAGTTCAATGTCGTCGTCAATTTCGGTGTCGAATCGGTCCCGAAGGCGCTCACGCGCCGTCTCCAGTTCATCCCTGACATCGTCGATATCGAACTGCGCACGGAGCTCATCCCGCTTCTGAGCCTCCTGCTCGTCCACTTCGATGACACGCAGTCGGTCACGAAGGTCAGCTACCCGGTCCCTGACTGCGTCAGGTTCCCACGAATCTGGCTCTGGAAGTCCAGTCTGCCGGAACGTCTCCGCATGGGTTGCTCTGGCAGTATTGTCAGTTCCAGTATCGTCACTCCTCGCGGAGAGAACTGCGTAGCCAGCGAGGGCGAGCCCGAGGACCGTCAGCAGCCCCCCAGCCGGATTTACTGTCAGCGCGATCACGACACCTGACAGGCCCGTCAGGATCCCCGCCGTGATGGCCGCTGCAACAGGGCCTCGGCTACTCGGTTCGTCAGTAGCTTGTTCTGGCGGGGCTGCGAGCCAGTTCTCAAGCGCATTCCGCCCGCTTTCCAGCGTTCCACGATCTGCAGATTCATTCGATTCCCCAGCGAGCCACTCATCAATAGCAGCCTCAACCTGCCCCTTCCCGTCGACTTCCGCTACCTTCGAAACGAACGACCGAAGCTCGGCAAGGTCATCCGTGTCGACCTCGCGGAGCATCTCACCGTCAAGGTTTAGGGGAATCTTCCCCCGTACCTCACTGCGCGTGGCTTCTGCATCTGCTACTTCGCGTTGCAACCGGTCACGATCATCTTCAGCTTCATCGAGGTCATCCCGGTACTCTCGAAGCGTCTGCAACACCTCATCGGTAACGCCGTCCTCCGGGAGTTCCGTACCGGCCAGTTTGTCAGCGGCCTCGCGGCATTTCACCGCGGCCTCCTGCTCAACGCGCTTCTGTTGCCCTATCTGCTCGTCAAGATCGTCGAGCTGGTCCAGTTCATCACCATCGAACGACGTCAGCTCCTCCGGGAACGATGTTACTTCATCGGCCCGCTGGTCGTAGGCGTCCTGCGCCTTCCGGTACTCAATCGCCGTCTCAAGCAGATCAACGCGCTCACTCGCATCGGCGGCGGCCGCGAGGTCCTCTTCGAGTTGACTGAGACGAGTCCGTTCTGCCTCCAAATCCGGCGCGTCCCGCCGCAGTTCCTCGACCTTATCGATAGCTGCCGCCGCCTCTTTCGTGGCACTAATCCCCCGTGTGGCAGGGCTGGCCCCATCAGTAAGGTCGAACTCACTACGGACTGCATCAATATTGAACCCGCCAGTCGACTCACGCTGAATGACGCTTGCAAACTCGCCGTCGTCCGTTTCTTCTTGCAGCATGTCGTGCAACGACAATGCGTACCGACGACCACCATCCAGCGACGGCACCGGGATTGCATCAGCGGGTTCGCCATCACGAAAGTGCTCACTGATGCCACCGTGCAGTTCGATCCGCCGCGACTCCCCATCGTAGGTAAGTTCAGTCCGAACAGTCGCCGCCGACGGGGCCTCATCGGGCCACAACGACCAACGGATCGCCTCCGCAAGCGTCGATTTACCAGCCGCATTCGCGCCGTACACAACATTGACCCCTGGCGAAAACCCGTCAAGCGAGAAGCCAGCCGACTCAAACCCGGGCGCACGGTCGAGGGTAACAGCGTTAATTCCGACTGGGGTCTCTCGGCCTTCTCCTGTGGCGCGGTCGGTGTCCGGCTGGTCAGCGTCAGTCGGGACCGGCTCACTCATCTGCGGGCACCCCCTGCTGCTCAACGAACGCGTCGACGAGTTGCCGAGCCTGTCGGCGGAGTACTTCCTTCGTTTCAGCTTCCGTCGGGCGAGTGTACGTCTCGTCGTGGCTCTTGAGCTCCCGATACGCGTTCGAGTCGTGGGTCTCGCGGACACTCGTGTGAGCGGCCTCTATGACGCCCCGATACGGGTCCAGCGGTTCGTCATCGTCGAGTGCACGCAGCAATCCGGCCAAGTACCCGACTGGATCATCGTCGCCAGCGCGATCAGCGAGATTGATCGACGGTTTCGTATCGACAGTCACGTCGATAACACGCACTGCCGTCCCGCCGTCCGTGAGCTCAACCTGTTCAAGCTCCCCGGGACGACTTCGGAGATCAGTGTCTGCGTCCGTTCGTCCCGAAACCGTTACTGTGACCGCAAGGACCTCGGTTTCGGGGCCGCACTTTGTGGCTGTCCCACGTAACTGTTCGTGGGTGGCATCGACGACGTCGTGGAACCCGTGGTCAGGGTCCGTTGAGACGACAACCTCCTCGTACTGCAGTGTCGCTGACCTGAGCGGCTCTGTCTCTACTGTCCCGTCAGTCTTGACCGAGACGAACCACGCACCGTGACCGCCGGTCTCGCTCGGATCCAACGGTTGGAGCGACCCTGGATAGAGGACTGGCGGGTTCACGTGACGGGGGCCCGGGACGTGGAGATGACCAAGAACCCACGCCGAGTGCCCACTCGTCGCCAAGTCGTCCATGGCGACCGGTGCGTATCGATCCTCACCACTAACGTCTGCGTGAACGACGCCAAGACGTGGAATGCCCTCATCGACCAAGTCGTACGTATCCAAAGGACTCTCGTGGTAGTAACGACCGGGAAACGACCACCCGTCGACGTGAAGGTTCGGTTCACCCTCACCGTCGGTCAAGGCTGTTCGCTCCCAGGTACCATTCCGGCCGAGCAACTGGAGATTTTCGATTGCCTCAGCCAGGTTTGGGAGCACGTCGGCGTCGTGGTTACCAGCGACAGCAACGAGAGGAATACCAGCCTCTGCAAGTGTGGTCGCTACGGACTCAACGGCACCGAACGCCTCCGCGTACCTGTTTTCTTGGTCAACAAGGTCACCCGCAACGACGACCGCATCCACTCCCTGAGTAACAGCCGATTCCGCGAGATCAGCCCAGATCGTCCGGGGAGAAAAATCGGCCGGATCGTACCTATCAGGAAGCCGGCTTGGACGACGCCCGATATGAATATCAGCTACACACAGAACCTCTACTGATGCCATCTGATAATCACATCAGAAGAGATTAACATAAGCCCAGCGGTCAAATTGAGAGCGGTCGAGGTATTTCGGCAAACACCATCGTCCTGACAGCGACTCGCTGCGTGCGAGCGAGATTCCGTTCCGCTGTAAACTGACTCACACCCACTCAAGACGTTCCGCTGTAAACTGACTCACACCCACTCAAGAGCCGCGTTGTGTCTCGAAATATACTGCGGCTTCAAATTATCATCCGGAATTGAGATTCGCTCCCCTGCACGGTCGATAATCGTCCGTTGGAGCAGATCACTCTGTGTCTCGAAGCGTGGATTCACGCACAGCCGGTAATCCTGATCGATAGTGAACAGCTCCCGGTCGAACGCCGCGTGGTGCGTCTTACTGAGTGCCAGTACGTTCGAGAGATCAGCCCTGTGCTCAGGATAATCGCTCCACGACAGGACATGCGCCACGTCCAACAGGCCGGGATGATCCACGCCGGAAATCGGGCACGTCCGGTCGTGCCGGGACAGCACTGTCGCGCGGAACTCCGGATCGACGGACCGTGCGTGGACAGTCGTTTCGTACGTCCCAGCACGCATCCCATCATCACTCACCGACGGTGTCCAGTCCGAATCAGCCCACTCCTCCACCGCACGCTCAACGAACTGAAGGCCGTCATCCGTCAACGCGTACTCATCTCCGCGTTTCTCGACAAGCCCCATACTCCGCAGCCAGTTCACCCGCTGCTTCGCCATGTCTGTCTCTCCGCGGCTCCACCCTAACTCTGGATGCGTGTCGAGCTGCTGCTCACTCACCTCTGCGAGTGTCATCGGACCCGCAGCCAACGCATACATGAGGCTCCGTAACCCGACGTTCCGATCACACATAATTCGTAGCAGCGTCGCTACATCACCCTGCTCAACGTATTCCCGACCAGCATCACCGAGTTCCTAATGATCGTTCGTCTGGCGGAGGAACCCGACCTGCTGTAAATAACTCACCCGACGCATAATCGAATCTCGACTAGAAACGTTCTGGAATGAACCACGGTGCCACCCGACGAGTTCATCCGACGTCGGCTGATGATTGGTCACGAAGTCAAGTACCGCATCTAATGTCTCAACGTAGCGCGTCCCACCCCCGAACATCGGGACAATACTACGGAGGCGATCTGGAGGCATAATGAAACAGTGACAGAGACAAGGTATGGATCTTTATGCAATTGGACGGGGCACATTAGTTACACATTTGCTGTACCAGTATCCTGATAAGCTAAAAGACATTCCAGTCGGTATCAACTGATTATGACTCGTCTGTATGTCGTTCCGGTCGGTGACGATTGGATTCAGCGATTCAACGACACCGTCGCCTCGCCGGTTTCTGTCCCCGCGGAAGCGCCTGAGGATCTCCAGAAACAAGCCGAAGCACGGATTTGGGGTACCACCGATGGGAATCAGAAACGCACGTTTTTTGAAGAAATGGAGACCGGTGACCCGCTCCTCTTCTATAACGACGGTGGTTTCTTTGCTGCCGGGCGTGTCGGCGCTGCCTTCGAAAACCCGTCAGTCGGTGACGCGCTGTGGGACAACCCTGACAGCCGGTTCATTTATACTGTCACCGACTACCAAGAGATATCTGTCGACCGAGAGCGAATCGCGCAGGTACTCGGGTACGAAGACAACTGGGTTCCCTACCGGTTCCTTCGCGTATCCCAAGACGCAGTCAGTAGTCTCCTCCGGGAATACAATTCAATCGAAGAAGCCTTCCAAGACTTCCACAACGGTGGTAAGATCGACCCACCAGACACTAGTGGAGGCGATGACGATCCGCGTGAACACACCGAAATCCAGTGGTTACTCATTCAACTCGGCCTGCGACACGGCTACGACGTGTACGTGGCCACGAATGACAAAAACCGCACGTACAACGGGAACCGGCTCGGTAACGACTGCGTTGAGAACCTCAACCTCCCCGGATTCAGTGCCGCCGCCACACGCATCATCAAGTACGTTGATGTAATCTGGCTGCAAGACGATTTCATCGTGAAAATGTTCGAAGTCGAAAGTACTACCAGCGTTTACAGCGGCATCCTCCGCATGACCGACTTCATGGTGAAAGTCCCAAACATCGCCGTCGATATGCACATCGTCGCCCCGGACGATGATGAGGACAAGGTCCGGGAAGAGATTAACCGCCCAACATTTCAACACGTCCTCCAACCCGCCGACCACTGCACTCTCCGATACCTATCGTTTAACGACATTCGGAACACCTACGACACAGTCGAGCAAGCCGGGCCACTGCAAGACGTTTTTTGATGCCATAGGATCCCGCTTGATTCATGCGTGGTCTTATCAGGACGACTTGAGTACGAACTCACAGTAGTATGGCAACCGGTGTGACGGATTTTATTCAAATTGACGAAGTGCGGCACGAAATCGATTCTACGTATCCTAACCCTGGCACCGACGCCTCACGTGATCTTTCGGTCCCGAACAACGGGTACAGTCACAAACTAATCGGACAGGTAGTCGAATTCCTCTGTAAGGTATGGTTGTACCGGAACTGTGAGGAAGTAATCCGACCGTCGATTCATTCCTCCAGAGAATTGGAAGACGATGATGGCGAGAAATGGATTAGGGGTGCCCGGTACTGTAAAATACCTAAGGTTGAAGTTACCGTATTTGACGGGAAGAAGTGGGAAGACCGTGCTGCGGGCCCGTCAAATCAAAACGAATGGGATGCGATGAATGAGGACCGGCCCGACTGGGATCAACGAAGCCCGGTTCAGTGGGCGGAACACGAGGGTCTCTCTAAAATAGTCAATCAGTTCATTGAGACAGGAATGAATACAGACGGTGTCGTGAAAGCCGCGCTGCTTAACGCGGTTGGCAACCCCCTGACGCAATCAAGTCTTGGATCAACCGCGAAGCGATTGAGAACGAACTCCTCTGTGAAATAAAAGAGCTGTTCAGCCTTCTCCGTGCCCAAGAATGGGGCACCGGTGAGGTAGTATTTGAAAAGCCTCGATTCGGACACTTTCGCCATATTCTCCCGGGAGAAGGCGACTTCATCGTTGACAATTTACTCGTCGACATCAAGACAACAGAGCGCAAATCATTCACGAACGCATTCTGGCGGCAACTCCTGTTATACTACGTACTGAATGACGTACAACGCGAACTGTATGATGCAGAGACTGTCTCCCGAAGCGGCCGAGAGTCATTCAATGGCAAGTACCCCGAAATAACTCGCGTTGGAATATATTTCGCCCGTCACGGAGAATTACAAACTGTTGATATTAGCGAACTCATCGATGATACAGAACGGTACGAGGAGTTCCGAGCCTGGATCGTTGATCGGGCAATCGAAGAGAACCGACATGCCCAAATAAATTACTCAGCAATCAGGCAAGTACTCACTGAACCATACGACTACGAGCGGCAACAATCCCTCTTCGATTTCTAACGCTACATTCCGATAAGTACTGAAGAATAACCGATTGACACGTTACTTAACTAAATGACAAGCCAATCTACCACCTTCGATGATCACGACCCACTTGCCAACCATATCCTAAACGTTCTAGAGGACTTCATTGATGAGATCGGAGCACGCGAATGCACCGCACACTTCGACACTGTCGTTGACGGACAATACTTTCTCAAAGGAAAGTACCTCATCCAAAAACCAGAGCGTTTCATCGAAGACCATCTTGTATTCCCGATGCTCCGACAGGCATTCGGGTACTCGTTGCGCCCACAACCGAAACAGTACGCGCCACGATGGCCACGAGGCGGCGGCATCCCCGACTTCGCAATTACTTCGATTCCAATCGAGGCAGCGATGCAACAAGACATCCGGTTTTTCGGCGAAGTAAAACCCCCAAAGAAAATCGAAAACGCACGGAGTGACATGGAGAACTATCTTGACAGCGATCTCGACATCCATGCAGTAGCAATACTTTCTGACGGATTCGACTGGGAACTCTGGATTCGACCGAAAGGAGAATCCATAGACGACCTCGATAACCCGGTTCAAAAAGCCAGTCTCCGAGACTCGCTCAGAACCGTCCGCACACGAAATATGCAGACCGCATCATACCGACCACACAAAGTCCGCAGGAACATTAACACGGAAGCATTCTCCGAATTCACAGTAGACACAGTTCTGGACGCGATTGAAACAGAACTCAATGTGCCAGTGACTAATCTTTGATTATAGTTCGTTGCACAGACGTGTTGTCATCCCGAATTGGGTTTATGAGAGGTCCGAACCCAATCAGGTCTCAGATGCACTGTCATCCAGTTGCCCTGCAAGAGCGACATCTGCATCTGTAACGGTTTCTGGATCAACTAGCTCAATCTCCTCTGTGAGTTTGTGGTGTATCCTTCGGATTGTACCGTTGGTCCCGTATCTACGACGTCTCCGATGTATCGTGCGCAACTGCCCCTCGGCCCAGTCGCTCATCTCGTGATCATCCAAGAGTTCGAGGATTTCCTCTGCTTCTCCGCTTACGTCCTCGTCGCTGTCCGCAATCTGTCGGCATAACTGTTTGATGTCGGTAACGACGTCGCTATCGCCACTCTGTCTGCTCAATATATCGTTTTGCCAGGTACTTGGCGTGCCTAGCTCACCTACGAAAGATTTCAACTCCTCAAAATCGTCCTCTGGAATCGTGTGGCGAGTGGTATCGGGGGAGGAGATGGTCTCGAACACTCGAACTTCATCTGTCTCCAGCCGTGGGAATTGGGTGAAGACCGTTTGTCCCCCAATTGTGGTGCTTTGTACTCGATCTGAATCGAAGATAGTGGTTCGCCATTCAGTGCGTCCACTACTGTGTTCTAAGTGTGCGAGAGAGACGTATCCTTCTTCGCCAGGAGAGACGAAATACTGCGGTTCAGACCTGTCTGCGACGGCATCGTAGGTTTCCTGAAGCTCCTCGATATCGACATCATTCTCCTCACAGAACGCTCGAACGACATTTCTGAGATCGTCGTACTTCGATCCGATACCCTCCAAGCGTTCGTCTCCAAACTCTGCACCGCCTTCTTCCAATCGCTCGTAGGTGATGAGCGTCTTGTGTACTTGCTCTTCAGCAGTATCCAAGATGGGAGCGGCATGACCAAACGTGTTAGCGATATCTTCGATTTTCTCTTGAATCCGCTCGACGAGCCCGAGCTGCTTCCGTAGGTCACCTGTCGGAGCAAAGTTGTAGATCCACAGTTCATCATGCCGCGTGGTGATGCGGTCAAGACGCCCAATTCTCTGTTCCATCTTCATTGGGTTCCAGTGGAGATCGTAGTTCACGAGAACTCGTGCATCCTGAAGATTCTGCCCGACCCCTAGTACGTCGGTCGCAAACAGTATGTCAATCTCTTCACCGGGGGTCACATCGGCTTCTTGGGCTTCCGGAGCAAATCGCTCAACAATTCTCTCATCGTACCCACTTCCCCCATGGACAAATCCGACGGTAGGATTACTCGGATCTTGACCGAGCGTAGCAACGTTAGTGTGTGCTGGATTCTCTCCAGTTAGTTGCTCAAAGAGATGCGTGATCGTGGGTACGTACTGGCTGAATATGAGAACCTTCTCGTCCGATAGCTCTCGGTCAATTAATCCACGCAGACGTTCCGCCTTAGCGTCTTTAGTGCGTCCGTCTTCTTTGGTCTGAAGTGCATTCTGTGCTTGCCGTTTTATACGATCAAGTTCTCGAAGGTCTTCGTCAATATCTGCTACGATTTCATCCCTTTTCGATGGGCTGACTCTATTGAGGGCTTCTGCGACATCTTCAAAGTCAACATCTTTGGCGAAATCGTCCTCGAATGTATCTCGTATCTGTTCGACTGCGTCACTCCGGTTTTGCGCATCATCCAGGTCACCAGTAGCGATGTGACGTGTGATGCGCTCTCGTTCCATAAGCCGTTCAACAGAGCTCTCGAACGCGGCAAGGCTGCTCTCAAGACGTTTGAGGAGATTGATGAGCATCAGAATGCTCGCATTCTGATACTCAATGATTAGTTCCTCTTCTTCGTCTCCGTCAGCGTCATACCGATCAGCGCTAACGTAGGGGATGTTCAATCCGGAGTTTTCGGAGTCGTCTGAGCCGATGACTGTCTCGACGATATCACTATAGAGTTCGTCGAGACGAGGATCATCAGGTGTGACGAGACGGGGCATTCGATCAGGGACGCTAATGGCCCGATCTCCGATGGTGATGTCCTCATAATTTTCGAGAATGTACTTCCGGTCCCTCGAAATAATCACTTCCCGCATAATCGACTCAATAAGCTTCTCAAGCTTCGAAATGCGACTCTGGGTGCTCGTGGACTTGTCTTCCTCGCTGGAGAGGCGGTCGTACTGTTTGAAGATCTCACTCGGTGACAAGCCCTGAAGCTCAATGTCGAAGTCGTCGTCGTCGGCAAACACCTTAATCAAATTGTCAACGTCTCGGACGGAGTTGTGGATCGGTGTCGCAGTGAGCATCACGAACTTCTTGCCCATCCGACCGATTGACTGGAGTTTATCGTAGCGCTGTGTTCCAGTATTTCGGAGGTTGTGGGCTTCGTCGACGAGAATCAGATCAACTCCACGGAGCCGTTGGATCTCCTTCTCAGACAGACGGGAGAGTTTATTGAAGCTCATAAACGTCTTCTCAGCAGTTGTCGGGAACTCGCCGGTGTCGGCATCAAGGAGGTCCCGCATCCACATCCGCTTCAGCCGTTTGGGAGCGATAATGAGAACGTCATCTCGGGAACTCGTGTAGTCCTGAACGAGAGGAGCACCAATGTATGACTTGCCCAGACCGACGCTGTCCGCTAGAACAACGCCGTTGTATTTTTCGAGCGGACGACGAGCTGCCCTGAACGCGTCTTGCTGGAACGCTGTGAGTTGTTCCTCGTAATCGCCAGTAATGTCCTGAAGTAGGGTGCCCTCTCGGACGTCTCGGGAAAACTGCTCGACAATAAACCGCTTCGTCGCTTCGTACGGTGAAATCGTTTCCACCTCGGCGACCGATGTTTCACCTTCTCCTGTGGAGGTGTCCGGCAGGTCGTCTCCGAACTGCGACTTCTCTATCTCGGCGGACATCAGGTCCTTATCGAATTCGCTGGCCTCCTCCCAGATGTCCGCAAACCACTCGCCGAGATACCGGATAGTGTTGTTGTCTTTCTTTTCGACGTTCAGTTCGACGTTGCCACGGAGGCCGCTGGCAGAGAGGTTTGAAGAGCCGATAATCGCTCGTCCGAGGTCCGGGGACCCTGCCGGGTGCTCGAAGAGGTAGAGTTTCGGATGGAACCGACTGTCGTCGTACACCCGTACATCTACCTTATCCTGCTGAATGAGTTCGTAAAGTCGATTGATCCCTTCTTGGGCCTCAGTGCGGTCGTACTCATCTAGGTCGTCGGCGAATCCACGTTCGAGTTCATCGATGGTGCGCTGGTCAGTATCGGTCCCAATGAGAATTTCGACGCGCTCAGCCCTTCGGAGATTCTCTTTCAGGAGATCGAAACCGCCGAGGTAGAAGTATCCGACAGCGATGCGGACAGTCTCGGCTTCAGGCGCGAGCGCGTTCGCTCGTTCGGCGACATCATACTCGCGGTTGTCAAGGACGTCAGAGTAGTCGGACCAGTCAAAGTCACTCATCCAGGTCCACCTGATAAATTTGCTCTACAATCTCTTCAACCTCTGTCTGAATCGATTCAAGAGACTCCGACCGGTTCCCTCGTTGGGACTCAATCGCTCTATCGACCAGCGCCTCGACGCTCTCCCGCTGTTCCTCAGTCGGGATGGGGATGGGAATTAGACGGAGGTCGGCGGTCTCCATTCCGGTTGAATTGATGAAATTCTCGGTGATGTGGATGGGTACCTCTGAGTTGAGGATTCCAGTAAGGTACTTTTCGGACAGTTTTTGTCGGTCAGTTGGTGCTAAGATACTTCCAGTAGCGTCTATAGCCCGATTATTCGTGTATCGTGCCCGGAGGTTCGCAAATCCTCCTCTAGAAATGAAGACACCGGGTTCGAAATAGTAGTCAATATTTTTCAAAATCCCGTTCCTGTGACTTTGAATCTCCTGAAGTGACTCTTTTGACCAGTTTATATATTGGACTTTTGATTTGTAGTATAGATCTGACTGACGGAATCCCTTTTCAAGGGGAACCCACGTAGCTTTCTCCGAGCTATCGATCCCATTTAATTGTTCATGCGAAGTAAGGTTACTGGGATCCGCAACCCGGTCTTTGGAAATAACCCTGTCAAGGTATTTATACTCATTTTCATTCCGTTCGTTCAGTTCGAAATCGGGATTTCGATTGGCTAACTCTTCGGCCTCCTCAGTCCCTTCTAAAAACGCCATGTACTTGGCATTTTTATCAGTTGTCAGTCCTTGTCCTCCGAGAGTTAGTAGCCCGATTATAGATACGTCACCCTCGTCTAATTCTGAGATATGATTGCGAGTTATTTTCTCAGCGTTATTTTTCAATGTTGTTACGTCCTGTAACTCAGACTCCCACTCCTCAGCAAGGCCCTTGATTCTAGACATAAATTGGTCATGGAGTCTCAGATTCATTTCTGTCGGCTCGAAGAATGCGCTCCGAAGTGTGTCTTTGTAGATCTGGAGTCGGACGCGGTACCCGCGGGATGAATCGCGGAGGTCAAGCGGTTTGACCCGTTCAGTGTCTGATTCGAAAGTGTCTAATTCCCGAACAAACGATCGATACTCCTGAATCTCTGTTTCTGAGGCGTCGATATAATTGAATTTATGTGACGAGTCCGGGTCCCGTTTCTGCAATGCGAAAATCGCAGGTTCAACCGTCGCATCGAATGTGTCAGGATTTGCTCGCAGTAAGTCTAGTAATTGGTTCCGCTGGAGCAGTTGCCGAGTCGTCTGCTTAGACCCGATGGTGTAGAACGTATTGCTCGTAATATAGGATAGTACTCCTCCCTTTCGGGTCAACTCCCAGCCCCGGATATTAAACTTCTGATACAGGTCGTGCCGCATGCGTGGGATTGTCTTGTAGAAGTCGTACTTCTTGTCGTAGAAGCGGGCGAGTTCTCCGACATAGTCCTGTTGAGATTGCCCTTCGTACGGTGGATTACCAATTACAATATCGAACCCCCCGTCCAGAATAACCTCTGGAATGTTTAGTGTCCACGCGAAGGTTTCGTCCGTTTCTTCAGCAACCTCAGTCATCCAGCTACTCTTCTCAACGGCCAACTGAGTATCCAGTTCGTCAGTAAGTTCCTCAAGACGCTCGGCGAGTCGATCCTTTTCATCACCGTGTGCAGTCTGGTATTGGGTCCTAATCTCGTGAATCTCTTCGAGTGTGCTGTCGAGCCCCCCTGTTAGGGTAGCTTGCTGGGCATCAACGTTTGTTGGGTCATGCTCCCCGACAAGGCTGTTTCCGACAAAGAATTTGAATCCGAGATTGGGTAGTGCGAACTCTTCGTTAGAATCAAGGAACTCGTCGTGGTTCACGTTGAGATCCTGCATTAGGTGGAGCCACACACGGAACTTACACAGTTCGATACCACCGGCGTCGATGTCGACACCGTAGAGCGTGTCCGCGATGAACTCTTCTTTCAACTGGAACCGGCTTCGGTCGTCGCCAGTACTACTGTCGAGTGCTTCCGAGACGGCGACAAGCTCCTCCAGCATGGCGATTATGAACGCGCCACTGCCCACTGCCGGATCCAGTACGGTCGCAGATCGAAGAGCGTTATTGACGTCCGCGATCTGATCCTCGGTGAGCGAGTCGGGGGCGGTGTGGTCACTAACCAGTGACACAGCCTCTTCGTGGGAGATGTCGGTTTGCCCCAGCAGGTGCTGCTTGAGCGCGTTCTTCGTCATGTAGGCGGTGATAGGTTTCGGGGTGTAGAACGCGCCCACCTCTGAACGCTCGTCCTCCTGCATGAACATCTCGAAGATACGCCCGATGAACTCCGGGTCGACGACGAGTTCCTGTTCGCTGGGATTCGACTCACGAAGCGAGATCTTGTATCGCCGGAGGAAGCCTTCCGGTTCGCCATCGTCGCCATCCTCCGGACTGAGGAGTTTGTCGAAGAACGCCTCGTCAATTTCAACGTCCTCCTCGATATCCCTGCGCTCGAATAGACCACCGTTGAGGAAGGGAATTCGACCGAGTCTCTCCGATTCCGTCGTGTCCTCCTCTGAGAGTGCTTCGAAGAACAGTGGCTCGAATAAGTCGTAGTAAACGTGCAGATCGTCCTCTTCGGCCACCTCTTCATACTTGTTCTCGACGTAGTCGACGTCCCCATCGAGCCAACCCTTCTCCTCGATAAACAGTAGGAACAGAACTCGGTTGACGACTGTTCTTGTGTAGGCGTTGAGATTCTCTCCCGGGTCTACCAGACCGTGAATCGCGTCTTGAAGGTCTTCCCGAAAAATTTCTCCGAAGTCCTGGTAGAAGCTTCGCGTGATCTCCCGAATGGAGAAAACTTCCTCCACATCACCTTCGAGACTCGTTCGCCCCTGCCCAGAGCCTACAGCGAGATCATCAAGATAGTCGAGATAAGCCGGTTCGACGCCAAATCGCTTGACCGTGAAGTAGTTTAGATCGAATGTGACCTCCACATCTTCGGAGGAAAACTGCTCCTCAATGTAGAGAAAAGTGAGGTCATCATTCAGAGGACTTGTCAGTGGACCCTCATCGGATTTCCTGTATGTGATGACAGTGAATAGTTCGTTAATTGGGCTTCCGTGGCGTTTCAGGTGTCGCTTCAGATCGCTAAATGCGGGACTATCCCCAGATGCTTCCAGTTCGATGTATCGAATGATGCCTTCACCATTCTCATCGACTAAGTGTGCTTCGTACCAGTCGTTCCTCCCTTGGTTGCGCTTTATTCCGCTCGGGATCTCGACAAAGGTGCTGTAGTTTAGACCTTCTGAGTCGAGCAGATAGTCGATAACGTCGCCCCCGTTTTCGATTGAGGTGAGACCTTCGATGGGAGTTCGGACAGACATATTTCGCTTGACGGCTGTTCTCCCTTTCATTATATATACTCTTGGCAAACAGTCGCGGGGTGTCTGTGACTCATCCGAGGGTAATTCCCTTCGTTTTCGTATTTGAACCTACGTCACCTCCGGACAGCTGCGATTCTTGGCAGTTTGTACATCCAGCAAAGACCGGCGACAAGAGAGTCAGTTACCGCAGTTTATTATTCGGCGAGACGAGTGACGTGACATAGAGGATTACAGAATGGTTAGCGTGGTGAACGTCGTCGCTTCGGGCTCTCTGGGTATAGAGCTAGATCTTGAGACCGTAGCACGTGAATTGAGTGAAGTCGTTGACTACGACCCAGAGAAATATCCAGGTGCCTATTTCCGGCTTGATGACTCTGCACCGCTGATCACGGTTTACCGTACGGGCAAGTACATTATCACTGGAGCAGACTCAGCGGACGAATCATCTGCTACTCGCTCAGAATTCCTCCGGTTACTCACAGACCAGAGTATTCTTCCGAAAGCCGAGGATGAGTGGTATAAAATTCAGAACTATGTTTGTATGGAAGACCTCGGCCAACAACTGAATCTCTCAGCGCTTGCTATCGGACTAGGACTGGAGTTCACTGAGTACGAGCCAGAGCAGTTTCCTGGGCTAGTCTACCGACCAATGGACCATGACTCTGTGATGTTAATCTTCGGCTCTGGAAAGGTGATCATCACCGGGACAACAGACGTCGTTTCGGCCGAAGAGGCAATCGCTGGCCTCTTAGAGCAGATTGATAGTCTTTTTTAGGAACACGGGCCTCAAACGTGTTCTATGGAACTCAACTGCCTTCGTAGGTGATCTACGGCATCGAGAGCTTGGTTCCTGTCAGTAGTTCCGCCAATGATGATCTTCCCGCTTGCGAAGACCAACAAAGTGACCTCGAAAGAGGGAGGTCGATAAATGAGCCCTGGGAATTGTTCCGGCTCGTATTCGGCATTTTCCAAACCAAGAGCAATCATCGCAGTTTCAAGATCTACCTTTTGGTCAAGGGTTTCCATGAACACCGAAGTCACATGATCAAACTCGTAATCGTCTATCTCGATTTCAAGTTCACCTAATGCCTCTCGGAAACGTTTCTCAGCACTAACTAACTTGTCTTCTGACTTGGCACCCCGGATTTGGAATGAACCGGTTCGGTAGATAATGTATGCAGGACCGGCTTCTTCCAATCGAATGGTCACCATAGAGTCGCCTCGAAAATTTGCATTCACTACCTCGCCAAATTGTGACTCAAGGTCGCTAACGAGAGGCTCTAGGTTCAGCTCACGCCCTAACGACCCTGTCCCCATTGTACTAACGATCTCCATTACAACCCCTCCGATGACTCATTCTTCATCTGCACAGACCACCTCCCGCAGTTCTTCGAGCAAATCTTCCCGGTTATCCGCCAGAATCTCTACGTCCTCATCGATATTCTCGATTTTCGTACGTATTCGACTCACAACGCGATAGCGATAGTTGTCAGATACATCAGCATCTCCCCGGATGATCTCTCGCTCTCGTTCGGTGAGGAGGCCTCGATACTGGTCGTCCACCATACTGGCGATTCGGCACCCGGTGTCAAAGTAATTCTTACTGAAGGCAGTCACGTAGTTACTCCATACAGTCATAGTTACTACTCACAGTAATCTTTATATGACTGCATACAGTAATTGTATGTAGGAAGGCCCAGCTCTACGGGGCACGATCTCACGAGAAGGCCCGGATGCCTGTAACATCCGAGCTGGGCTCTTCCAGAGGTATGCAAGAACCCATGGACGAATCAGCACCAGTAGGTCAAGAGAGCATCGATGATCGACTACTTGAAGAAATATCTCAATTAATTGGTGTTTCGCTCGGGGAAGGGGCCGCGACGTGTCAAGTGTGCGGCTCTCCTCTTCACGAGGGTGAGTCGGTCGTTGTGTACGTGTTTCGGCCGGCTGGTGAGGCGATGTTTCAGGTCGGACACGCTGTGTGCGGTGATGAAGGTCACGAGCTGCCGGAGGAGTACACCTTGGGTGTGCGGGAATTGCTTGTCGAGGGCCGCATTGGGGTGTGCTCGGACGGGGCGACGCAATCGTCGTGGCCGGTCCTGTTGGATCCAGAGGTGGTGGCATTGAGTGCGGCGGTGACGAAGTCGGTACGAAAGATCCCAGATGGCGGGTCGCCTGCGAACGGCGCGTCTGATGTCGAGGTACCGGAAACGTCCGAGACGCAGGCAAAGGTGTCTCTGGAAGAGGCACGGCGTCGTGCGGGTCGTCCAGATGGCGATGTGGTTCGCGGGTTGTTCTGGGGTGATATGCAGCGATGACGTCGGGCGAGTCGGTGCTCGTGGATTCGCATCTCGATGTCAAGGTGGATCTGCCGCGGTCGGTGGAGGAGATGTTGTTGCCGGACGTGTACGTTGGGCTCGAAATCGACCTGCTGTCCCCTGGGGACGGGATCGTCACGGATCGGCATCATGCGTCGGCGTCTCGGTATGAGGCGGATGATCCGATGAATCAGATCAAGGGACAAATTAGCCCGTTCACCCTGAGCGGGTGGTTGCGGCACGGCTGTGAGCAAGTCGTCCAGGTTGCCGGGGCGACTGCGTGCCACCCGGGAGAGCCGAACGCGGATTACATGCGTGCGAACGTGTACGAGCGCGATCTCGACTCGGGTTACCACGAGAAGGGCGCGTGCCTCGATGAACACGACGATGGGTGTGTCGTCTACGATTTGTTCGGTGGGTTCGGCGATCAGCCGGGGAAGTTGCTGCGTCGCCCGGTGTCGTTTTCGCCGATCCGTCGGCAGGTGGATGTCTTGGACGGAGAGGCGGAAGCGCACTTCCGACAGATCTCGAATCAGGTTCGGTCGCGGAACGAAGAGGATGGTGGACAACCCCTACGCCAGGCGGACCGTGACGTGCTCGGCAACGTCGAGGGGACATGGAAGTTGACGCTCCGGGAGTTGAAGCCGGAATTCGTCGGGCTGTTCCTCGAAGCGGTGTCGTTCCTCGACGCGCATAGTGATCAGTTCGAGTTCCAGATCGGTGGGGCACGGAATTTCGGGGCCGGGATCGCGGATGCGTGGGTGATTAATCCGCTGTACAGTGAGCGGGAGGTGCGGCGCGTGTTCAATCGAGCGCAGGACGCGACCGCTGCGATGGCGGAGAAGGATGAGGTGTGGCGGTCGGAGTGCCGGCCGGAGTTCGTCAAGGCGCTACAGGCGCGCACGGCGGCGCGTGACGGAGATTTACCGGTGCCTGACGGCGAGTCGGGGGATGAATCTGCGTGACGGATAGTGGTGATCGTGACGACGAGTTGGATGAGTTGCAGCCGCCGTCGACGGAGATTCGTCCGGTGACCGAGCAGGAAGCCAACGCCGGTGTGACCTCGTCGCCGACTGCTGATGCTGAGTCGGCGTCGGTGAAGACAGATACGGGTGTGTCGATGCTGTCGGTGTATCGGCACGACGTGCACAAGTCACGAGGCCGGTCGCATGAAGATGCGGCGACGGAGTTCGCTGGTGTCCCAGTAAACGAACCGGTACCGTTGGGCGCTGATGCAGATGCAGCGTTGCTGAGTCGGCCGCGTGGTGAGCCGACGCAGTCTGTGAAGAATCACATTTCGCCGTTCCGGTTGTCGCTCGTGACGGGTGAGACGGCGACGTCGGCGGGTCGGGTTGATGGCGGAATCCGTAGTGCATTGGCGGAGTTGGTGCAGATCGAGGTTCCGGTGGAGATGCACGCGGCGTGGTTGGAGTCGTCGGTGGCGTCGATCTTCAACGAGTCCGTGTACTACCCGTACACGTCGCTGAAGTTCCATACGCTGCTGACGGCTGCGCTGGTGGATAATTACCGGGCTGGGTACGGGTTCGACGAGTTGTACCTCGTGGTGGACCAGGCCGAGAATGAGGAGAACGGTCCGCGTGTGGTGCCGCATCGAACGGTGTTGGTGATGCCGTCGTTTGCGCTACGCATCACTGGTGAACCGGGTGAGCGGTCGGCCGCGCGGCTTGGTGCTGCGCCGGCGCAGTCCTGGGCTGACGTGTGGACACGGTTACCCGAACATCCGTTCGACGTCGATGCTGACCGGATGTGGCGCGTGGTAGATGCGCAGTTGCGGCGGATCCGGTCGTGGTCGACGGCGTTGCAGTTCGTCGAGGAGAGTTACGCGTGGTGGCGAACGATGCAGCGCCGCTCTCGACTCGGAGGTGGTGAGCAGTGACGGTGATTCAGCAGGTGCTGCTGGAGCTGGACGACGATTACCTGGGGCGTCCGTACTACGTGTCAGGTAACGCGCTGTACCGGGCGATTGCCCGGCGTGTGGATGCGTTGACGCGGCGGTCGGTAGCGGTGAGTCACGGGGTGTTCGTCCCTGGTGAGCACGGCGGGTACCCGGACGAGCACTCGCAGTCTGACGGTTCGGCGTACTTCGGGGCTGGATTACGGCCGGTCGAGTCGTACGAAGACCTGTTCCTCTTCCGCGGTGCGGCGCAGCGGTGGTTGTCGTCGTCGCGGCCGCGGGACGCGCACAACACGCACGATCTGCGAGTGCATGGTGGGCGCGTGGCGTTCTCACCGACCGTCCGGTTCGGGTTGCCGCGGGAGTCGCGGAATTCGAAGCGAACGATGACGTGGTACGTGCACTTCTACGTGCACGACGACACCGGCAGTAGCGATATCGTCCCACTCGACGAGGACGTGCTGGACGGGCTGCGGCTCGGCGGGGCGCGGAATTACGGCTTAGGGGAGACGAGTCTGAAGGACACGCAGACAGTCGATCTAGATTCACTCGATTACTCTATGTTGGAGGACACTGAGGGGTCGTTCGAGTTCGAGTTGGAGTTGGTGTCGCCGTACGTGACGACGAGTGAGTATCCCGGGGCGGATGACCAGTCGGTGCCGTGGTGGTGGACGCCGCGCCCGGGCGGGCTGCGTCGACGCGAGGAGCGACTCGTTGAGGATGGTGACGTTTACGGGTTGGAGACGATTGATCACGGGCAGGTCGTCGGGTACGGCGGACCTGACCCGGTTGGCACTGCGAAGAGTGGTGTGTTTCGGGTCGGGACGCACGCCAGGTACGGGTTCGGTGAGTTCCGGCTGCGGCCGGTGAGTACTGACCGCGTTCCGGAGCGTGCGAGCAACGCGGCCGTCCGTGAGTATGCTGGAGGTGAGCGGTGATGACGCTGGAGTTGGTGGCGTTCGACATCGAGACGACGGGGTTCGAGGTTCGTGATGAAGTGACGGTCGTCGGGTTTGCCGTGCCACTGGGCGTTCGGGTGTTCGTACAGACCGACGGGCGAGCAGCGCCTGACGTGGAGACCTCGGTTCGTGATCGCGTCGAGTCGCACGTCCAGGTGTCGACACACGAATCGGAACGGGTGTTGTTGGAGGCGGTCGGCGCGTTCGCTGCAGAGCGACTTGTCGGAAGCGACGTATTGCTGGTTGCGTTCAATGGTGAGTTGTGGCGGTCTGGGTTCGACTTGCCGTTCTTGCGGACGCGGCTTTCGCGGAGTGACGTGGAGTGGCCGTTCAAAGAGATGCCGTATGCTGACCTACTGCCCGTCGTGACGAACCGGTTCAACACGACCGACGAGGACGGCGAGTCGCGGTCGGATCTGGCCGGCGTGTACGAGACGTTGTGTGAGGGGCAGTACGGTGATCTCGACCCGTTCGGAGACAGCGGGGAAGCCGTGACGGCGTACGAGGATGGCCAGTTCACTGACCTCGTGGTGCACAATGTCGCTGACGTCCTGCGGACGCGACAGTTAGGGGTGCTCGCAGAACGGTACTGCTCGAAATCCGATTTCAAACTGAAATCACTGACTCCGACACGTCATGCGTGATCGACACGCGATTCGCCGGACGATGAAGACACGGGCTCTCGCTCGTGCCGGAGACAGACAGCGTCGGTAGTGCCGCTGGTACGGATTGAAGCGATAATCCAGCAGATTGCGGTAGAGCGGCGCAGTACCAGTCGCAGACGAACGGAAGCCCGAATTGAGATACGACATGGCAGAAGCTGAATCACGACCCAGTGCGGATGAATTGAGCGGTGCAAACACAGAGAGCGACGAATCCGGGGTGACCAGCCCCCGGGAGTGCCACGAGACGGTGGATCCAGAGACGCGAGACGACGTGCTGACGGAATACCGGCACCGTTGCCAGGCGTGCGGGCGGCGCGGCCCGAAGAAGGGCGGTCTAGCGACCCTGCATGTCCACCACATCGAACGGAATCCGGACGGGATGGATGAGCACGACCTGGAGAACTTGACGTTGTTGTGCCGGTCGTGTCACAGCTGGTTTCACCAGCAGAGCACGCCGGACGACTCGCCAGTAGAGATCACTGAGGAAGATCAGAGTGTGTTGCTCCCGCAGGACATCGAAATCCTCCGGTGCTTAGCGGAGAACGGCCCGGCTCGAACGGGGGACATCGCGTCCGGGTTGCCGAGCGATCATTCGGTGTCAGCGGTTCGTGAGCGGTTGTGGGTGCTAATGGGACTCGACAACCTCGTCGAGACGAGAGACCGGCAGATTGTGGACAAAGATGTCGAAACCGGTGAATGGGGCCTCACTGAGCAGGTAGAGAACTCGGCTCGTGGCCACATTCCGGATGACCCGCAATTGCTGCTTCAACGCATGGAGGATGAGCAAGTCAGACAGGCACTTGACCGCGGCTGTGATCGGAGCGACATCATTGACGTGCTCGGCATCTCGCGCCGCACCACGTTCAACAAGAAGAAGCGCGCCTGTGCGTACGACTTCCCGCTGTCCGCGTTCAACCGCGGTGGACGACCGACAGATGGTGACCGTTCGGAACGCAGCACCACCGCGACCGACACAACAGCGGGAGAGAGCGATGAACAGCAGCGGCTTGATGCAGTGGCCGAACAAGACTCTGACTCGCTGGGCCGGACGGAAACGTGGGGGACGCCAGAGGCTGAACCCGAAACGCGGTCCTCAGATGAGAACGTGGAAGATGCAGATCTGAACGAGAGCGGTGCCGACGATGAACTGCGTGTGCATCTGCAGCACGCAATTGACGCGCTACAGGAGGTGGAGCAAGCGCTGTAACGGGCCTACGTGAGCATCGTCAAATTGGTTTACAGCAAGTGATCGAAGAACAGCTATCCTCACACCTCTCGGAGATGTTCCATCGCGGATTCGAAGTTTTCAAACTCTGATCCGCATTCACAGTAGAGAACTGGATGATCTGCCCCTTCGATATCGAGGATCTCCTCCGCGACGCGATTCAGTTTATCGTTTGACTCATCGTATTCGAATTCGATTTCCACACGCGCCGGCGCATCTTCGTAGAGAATGTGGTTTGCCATATACTCACGCGACTATCGACGGGCATTATTTTTGCGCACCTCGGAGCTACTCACCGGGATAGCTTAACCTCCACTCGGTCTCACGTCAGTCGTGAGGGAAACATATCACCGTAGAATTGGAAGATAGGGGTATGGATGCGGACGATGTTCGGGAGTGGGCGAGGTTGTATGAGGAGAGTTACGATGAGGAACTCCACGAGATTGAACAGACGTTGCACGAAGCGTTGCAAGGGCAGGGGTACATCACCCAAGAACAGCTTCGTGATGTGGTTACGTGGAAATTGGATAATCAAGCGGGACGTCGAAGCGGGAATATTGAACGAGTGAATCGGGTTCCCGATGCGTTTGTGCGGCGGGTAAGCGAGGCTGCCTTGTTGGTTGACGATCCAGAGGTGCAACTCAAGACGTTGTCCTCGATACCCGGGATTGGGTGTGCGACTGCAACAGTGGTGCTGACGTTCTACGATCCGGAGCGATACGCTGTGGGAGATCGGTACATGGTGGATTTGGTCTTCGGCGAAGATCGGCAGATGCGGGTGACAGATTATCCAAAGTTGCTCTCGGAGTTGCGTGACCGGAATCCGGGAGGATTCGATCTCCGAACGGTGGAGAAAGCATACTATCAGAAATATCGAGAAGAGAACGGTATCGCGTAGGCCGACGTTTGAGGACTGCTGCTGCGCAGACTATCGCGTGATCTGTAGTTACTCAAGCGATGAACCTGGAGATGTTAGAGTGGTTTCGTTACGTGGTTTCGTCGCCCCTGGATCGTATCCTGCGTCTTGAAGGTTCGAAAGGATATCGTGGATGGTTTCGAGAGTGTCATACAGGTTTTCTGTAGTGCGGCCGGTGCTGAGGAACTCGTTGCTGTCGGTGTTCTCGACGAGGAGTTTGGCGTGGGCGACATCGTTGCGGAGGTCAGTGACGTCGTGAAGTCGGGAGTCTGCACCGCCTTTCGTCGAGAAGCCGCACGCCTGCCAGCAGGCTTCGACGCTGGTGACGATGGTTTCGAGCGTGGAGAATTGTGCGTAGTGGAGTTCGTCTAACGCAACGTTGGCGGCTTGTGCGTCTTCGTACCGGTCTTCGATATCGTCGAGTTCGTCTGCGGTGACCGGCGTGGTTTTCCAGTCCGGTTTCTTGTCGAGGATGAGTTCGTGGAGGTGTTCTTCGAGGTAGGTGATGCGGTCGAAGAGGTAGATACGCGCAGGGGCGGTGTTGAGATCGGCGCGGGTGAGGATACCGGTGACGTGGTTGTGGCCGCCGAGAAAGTAGACGGGTTTCTCGATGAGAGCGTCGAGGGCGGCTGGGAACGAGGTGTCGCCGCTGATCATGTAGTCGATGGTCAGCGGGGTGAGATGGTTGTCAAGAGTATCGCCGTCGTCGTCGGTCGTGACGTCGTCTTTGTGAATGAATCCGACCGGGTCGTCGTCAGCATAGACGGGGGCGGCGTCGTACCCGTTCTCAACGAGCCACGCGGCGGCGTCGCTTGGTGGTGTGTCGTGGTCGAGGTGTTCGACAGAGTGGGTGGCGAGTTCGGCTGCGGTGCAGTCGTAGAGGTCGCGGGGCATATCGCTCGGTGGGGAGCCGAGGGTAGTCAAAATGAGGGTGAGGAAGTGAAGGGGGAGAAGTACCAATCCACCACAAAGTTAATGCCCATAAAGCATATATTCGTATTTGGTTATGCCCAAAGGGTATTTTGAGTCGGCGGGGGCGAGTATCGAATACGGTGCTGCTGGCTGCCTCTTCCCCGTCGATGAACTGGATGCGACGGTGCTCCAGTACCAAGATGCCCAGATCACGCTCGACGACGTCGATGGATCGGACGTCATTGTCGTCGTCCCGACGAGTTTTGCAACCAGTTACTTCCTCACCCAGCACGCACTCACCGCAATCCCGGTCGACAGTCTCTCCACTGCAGTTCAGACCCAGCTCGCTAACGAGCTTGACGACCCCGTAGACACGTTCGACCTCATCCAGATCGGCAAGTGGAACCGAGACAGTCCTAACCACTCGCTCACTGAATTCACAAACGCCTGAACCCGGTCTGCAGACGCACGTAACCCAGCAAGCCCCACCAAACGACTCCTAATGACTGAGACACTCGCCGATGAGTATCCGGAAGCCGCCCCGTACATCCAGCAAGCTGTCGACGAACACGGCGAAGACTGGGTGCTGGAGAATTACTACCAGCAACTCTACCCGCTCGGGAGACTCATGAAGATGCCCGAAAAAGACGAACTCCCGTTCTACGACGCGGACAAGCACGACACGATGACGGAGGAGGAACGAATCGAAATGTATCAAGCGTGGGCGGAGTATCGAGAAAACCTCCGTACCGGAACGAAACCTGGCGAGTGACTCCTACCCTACATTTTTCTCAGCGGTAGTTCTTGAGTGACGTATGGAATTGGATCGGGCGCGTGGTGTCCTCCTTGGGCTAGCGTGTGGGGATGCGCTTGGCCGGCCAGTCGAGTTTATGTCTGCGTCGGAGATCAGTGCTGAGCACGGCCGGCTCGACGAGATGGTCGGGCACGGCACATGGAACCAGCCAACCGGGACGATCACAGACGACACCGAACAAGCGCTGTGCATCGCCCGAAGTCTGGTAGAACACCAAACGTTCGATCCGACGGATATCGCAGAGCGGTTCGTCGCGTGGTACGACAGCGGGCCGTTCGATATCGGGCGCATGACGATGCGGTCGCTCAGCCGCCTCAAACACGGCGACCAATGGGACGAGGCAGGCCAGAACGTGTGGGAGCAGAGCCGAGAAGGCCAGAACGCAGGCAACGGGAGCGTGATGCGGTGTCCACCACTCGCCATCCCATACGCGAATGACTGGGGCCAACTCGTCGAGGTAAGTCGGCAGTCCTCACAGATCACGCACGCTGACCCACGATGTACTGATGGCTGTGCGATCCTGAATCTCACAGTGGCTGGCCTCCTTGACGATGCGGACACACCGTTGCAGGACGCGCTTGACTACGTCGATGCGGACGCACCTGATGAGTTCGTGACGGCACTCCGACCGCTTGCGCGTGGCGACTCCCCCGATACGTTGGAGACATCGGGGTACGTTGTGCATTCGCTGCAGACGGCACTCCACGATGGCCTTGTCGTGGACAGTGCCGAGGACGCGATTGTGACGGCGGTGAATCGTGGCGGTGATACGGATACGATTGGGGCGATTGCGGGTGCAGTCGCTGGGGCGCGGTTTGGGGCGTCACAGCTTCCGGATCGATGGGTGAGTGCTATCGACGACACCGACGAACTCGAAACGCTGGCGGAGCGACTCGTGGAGGTGGCGTGATGTACGTGTTGGCGTTCGACCGGGACTGGACGGTGGACGTGAATCCGCATCCTCGGCGAGAAGCGGTGCCGTTGGAGTGGGTGCAGTTATGGGCACACGAGGCCGGTCACGAAGTCTGGGCTATCGGGAATCAGGACCTCGTAGAGGAAGCAGACATTCCGGGCACGGTGGAGTCGATTCGGCGGCGTGACGGACACGTCGATGCGCTCGGCGAACAGGACGAGTACGGGTACTACGAGTGGTGGCCTGAACGCGAGGAGCGTCTCCGGATTCTTGCGGAGTTGTTCCCGGACGCCGAGGGGTACATCACTGTTGATGATCTCGATTTGGGCCATGTCAATGGCTGGGAGCACTACCACGCGTGGGACTTCGTCGAGTATGTCCGGCAAGGAGAGCTCGGGCTGTCAGCACCGCCCTCAACGGATCTGAGGCCGGATGGCGGGTTTGAATCCGGTGACGCAGTTCGAGAGGTCCTTGCGGACGGGTACGTGTTCGAACTCACACACCGGACGGACGGTAAACAGAAGACGCATCTCGTCACATATTTCGAACCGGATCGTCCGTCGATGACGCCGTTGAAAGGCCCGCCAGCGTTCTGGTTCGAGACTGTCGGAAACGACGAGCGGTTCTCCGTTCGACTCCCCGAGATTGAGGCGTTGCATCCTGTCCCGTATGACCGCCTCGCTGATCCATTCGCGGGGGTTGCGTTCGCAGCGGTTCGAAAACAGCTCGAAGATGACCCTGCCTCGGTGGACAAAGACACGCTCCAAACGATGCTGTCTGATGCGGCCGCGGACGCAGCGAACGTGGATCGCCGTGAAGCGCTTCATCTGGCGATTACCACGGTAGAGCACTGCGACGACGTTCGGGCGCTCGCTGTCGATACAACGTTCGAGCTACTAGCTGACGAGCCGTCGGCACTCGACCGAGCGGCGCTCCAAGCACTCCACGAAGCCGCGACGGACGACCCAGCGGTGGTGAACGATCACGTGGGAGACCTGGCAGCCTACGCGAGTCAGGACTCGATGTACCAGGCAGCCGCGACGCACTGCTTGATGGAGTTGGCGGACGCTGATCCGGCGAGCGTTCTCGACGCAGTTCCCGCGTTCGAAGCGGCGGCAACGGCAGAGGCGGGGGCAACACAGAGTTACGCGGTGTACGCACTCTCCTGCGTCGCGGAAGCGCATCCTGAAGAGGTGTTTCCCGCGATTGCTGCCTTGGTTGAGGCGATGCAGAGTGAGGATGAGACGACGCAGACGAATTCGTTAGCGGCGCTCGGGAAGATCGCGTCGAACTACCCGGACGCTGCGGAACCCATCGTGGACGAGTTAGTGACAGTACTGGACGCCGACGCGAAACGCGTTCGGAATAATGCGGTCGGGTTGCTCGGTGACCTCGCGCAGGAACATCCGGCGGTCGTGATTGAGTACGCTGATCAGATCGCGGCACGGTTGGAGGATAACAATATTCAGGCGCGGGTGAACGCGTCGATTGCACTCCAGCGAGCAGGTGAGGCAGATCCTGCTGCGATTCGAGTACAACAGGATCGGCTAGAGGCTGCGTTGCAGGATCCGAGTCCGGAAGTCCGGGCGAACGTGTGCTCGTTGATCGGGAACGCGTACGTGAGCGTGCCTATCGAGACGCTTGAAGAAGTGAAAGAGAACGATCTGGACGAGACAGTGCGCGACCGAGCGGGATGGGCGATTTCACGTCTGGACTGAGACGCACGTGAATCGAGTCAGACATCGGCGACGGGGCGAGACTCCATACAAACCGAGTTCAGCCGTTCCATATTGTCAGGATGAACTATAGCCACGAGAGACCAGTGTTGAGTTCTTCGAGGAAGGACGGCCGGATCTGAACAGTGGGCGGGAACGAGAGTTGTTCGCCTTTCCGGTCTAGGATCGTTTCGCGGAGGAACGGATGGGCTGGGTCGAATGAGGGGCTTGCTTGGATGCGGTAATTGCTGTCGATGGTGAAAAGAGCGGCGTCGAATGCGCGGTGGTGCAGCGAGTTCAATACGAGAACGTTCTCCGGATGTTCGGCGAGTTCGGGGCGTTGACTTCGTGGGAGGATGTGTGCGAGATCGAGCAGGTCGTCTTCTTGAATACCGGTCAAGGTACACGCGTGGTCGTAGCGGTCGAGTATGTCTGCCCGGAAGGCGTCGCTCACGGTGATTTCGGACGTTTCATAGCGTCGAATCCGGCCACTCGAATCGAGGGGTTCTCCAGTCGGCCACTGGGCCACCTCCCCGGTCTGGACCCAATGCTGCCAAACGTCCGGTGCCTCGCTGTCGTCATTCTGCAGGGCGCGGTCGTGCAGCCACGTGACAGGGACGGAGTTCGTGTTGAGGATTGAGAAATGGAACTGGTAGTTCGGAACCTGCGTTCCGTCCTCAGCACGGTACGCGCGGACTTCGAAGTGGTCGGGAACGCAGAGACCACAGAACTCAACGACGCCTGATTCGGGTTTGCGGAAGACCAGAACGGGCGGGACGTCCTCACGACGACTGGCCGCGGCGGTGTCGAAAGCGGCCTTGATCTTTTGATTCTGCGCGGACTCGTCGTAAGGGTTCGAGGCCTTTGCGTCGCCCCAGTAGCTGATGTACCCGGCATTGACGGCGAGCGTGTCCTCCCACGGGTCGTCGTGCTGGGAGATGCCGCTGTCGTTGGAGACGAGCACGAGCGCCGCGGGCGTATCAGACCGGTCCGCACCGAGATCACGGATGCCGCCGGTATTCTTGATGCCGGTGTCGAGCGGGCCGCGGATCCACCGCAGGAACTGGTCGTTCGAGTTGCGGTAACTCCCCGTGTCGCGGTATTGTTGCCCGACCCGAAACGCGTGGTGCATGATACCGCGGCATTACGTCTGTCAGTCAATAAATGCCTGCGTGATACGCGCTACTCGTCCGTTTCAGCCTGCGGTTCAGGCGGTTCGAACGTTCTGACCTGGTCACCCAGCTGCTCTCGGAAGTCGTCCGTTGACGCTACTTGGATGCTTCCCGGCATCGGTCCGTAGTCATCCCAGTTCGAGGTGTATCGAACGACGCGCGAGTGAAGCTCCCCGCTTCCGGTTTCGAGATCGTACTCGTCGAAGACGTGGTGAACGTCGAGAACGAGCACCGCTCCGTGTTCGTCGTGTTCGTAAATCGTGTTCCCGGTGACTCTCATCCTTTCTTCTGTTCGGATTGATGCGCTGGACTATGTATTCGGGGGCGGCTCGACAACTATGCTATCGCGCCGGTGTCTTCCGCGACTACCGTTCCAGTTTCACAGACCGGGCACTGTTCGTCGACGAGTTCATCGATGGTCTTGACCGCGTTCGACCGGCACTCCGGACACGCTTTCTCATCCCGATCCAAGTCCAGGTCTACCTGCGTTTCACAGTGGATACAGAAGCAGTGCGTATTGAATCCGGTGCGACGGTCAATCTCCTCTTGGGATGCGTCCTCGCCAATCACTTCCCGCGCTCGCCCCATCTCTCCGGGATGTGGGCAGTGGACGCGTTCACCGTCGCCCGCAATCGCGTACATGTAGTACCCCCAGCCGGACGGCATCTCGAACTCACAGTCCGGGTTCGTACAGTAGAAATCGGATATCTGGGGCATTGATACGGCGATACATCCGGGTACCAGTAATCAGTTTCCCTGCCCCAAGTCGAATTCGGCTTGACAGCGTTCCGTAGAACCGCACACCTCGTTTCCGCACTGCGTTATCACGTTGAGACATTGCAGTCACTTATTCTCATCAATAGGTTGAGTTGAGGATGGTGAGATCTCGTTCCAGTTGAGGTTCGATTTTGGGGCTCCGACAGTCGAGGTCGAGTTGTTCGTGTTGCCAGTGCCGACCGTCCTTCCCGTTCCAAACCCCGTAGACGGTGACTTTCGGAAGCCGAATGACACCGAATAGAATCGAGAGGTAGTACAGGATTTCAGCTGCCTGCGTCCATGTTCCTATGGATTTCCGCGGAATGTCTATCGGGTAAACGATGTGCTGGGCTGGGACGCCAGCGTCGATACTTCTGTCGACGAATCCGTGATCGTTGCTAAGTAACACCGCTTGCTTTCGACTGTTCTGGTTGAACTCTTGATAGGCAGCGACGATTGCTTCGTCACCGGTGTCGCACTCAACGACATCGACGGTCCGGTTGGTTCTCAGGCGACGGTACTCGTAGAGGCCGAGGAATCCTTCCCGGTTGGATCCGGCTGGCTGATTGTCGAGACGTGTAAACTCCTCGCCGAAGGCTTCGGTCAGCTCGTGTGTGTTGTACTGCTTGTAATGCCAGTCCAACTCTTCTTTGACGCCAGTTGCAAGCGCGTACCCGTTGGTTGGTCGTCTATCTCGGTCGTCTGTGGCTCCTGTTTCACTGTCGATGCCAAGTACTTCTGGGAGTCTCCAGGCAATGATGTTCGCATCAAGCCCGAGGACAACAGGGTCGTGACCGGCTTCGAGATCAGCATAACCGTGCCGTTTGATAAATTCGCCGACATCATCGTGATTGGCGAGTTGGACATGGCCGCTGGCGACCGCAATGCGGGTATACGTCTCAGCATCCGGCAGATCCTCGTAAGCGGGCTGACCGTGCTTCATAGGAATCGCTTCACGATGGTCCTGGTACGTCATCGTGCCCTGCGTGAATCGAACCGTCGCTTGTCCATCGTCCTCCAGTTCGATCCGGACGAGTTCGCCGATGTCCTCGCAAGGATGTTTGACGGGGATCGAATCGACGCCCTGATCGTACAACGCATTCAACAGAACCATCAATCGACGGCGTTCGATTTGCATTACAGCACCTCCTTGAAGTCGATCAAGTCAGTCGCGGTTCGCGGGATTTCAGCGTAGAATTGCCCGTGATAGCCCCCTGCTTTCCGGTGGAAATAGAAAACGTGGTCGGCGTCAAATTTGAATCCGGCTTGGAATGCGATGGCAGACATGAATTTTCGTCCGGGAGTGACGTCAACAGCAATCGTATCGCCATTCTCACGAGCTGCTTCGATAGTAGACCGGTAGAACTCGATGATGCCGCGGAAGTCAGTCTCGTGATTCAACTTGTGCGCAGACACGTCGGCGTCGCCACCGTACGCCTCGATTATGACCTCGAACTGGTCGGTGGCGTTTGCGACGGACTCAGCAACCCCTGGATTCGAAAGCACCCATGCTTCATTCGGGACGTATCCACGATCGCAGGCCGCTGTCAGCGGATTCAAAATCCCCGGCATGGTGGGCGTTCCATTGGTCACCCAGATTCGAGCCATGAGTAAATGAGAGTCATCCCACTGTCAATAGTGTTCGCGTGTCCGTACTCTACGCCCCACAGTTAACGCGAGATACAACGACTTTGGGCGGACGCAGTTCCACGGTTTGGACGCGCGACGAGCAGGTACTCTACTCTTTGAATAGGTGCTCAAAGTCCTCGAAATCCTCTGGTTTCGTCAATCCACCTGGCTCAAACACGGGATGGTCTAGGTCAAGATCGTACTCCTCAGCTACCCACTGTCGATAGGACTCGTGGTCGTGAGGGAGTCCAGGAGCGTGTGTTTGATGGTGCGCTGGGTGAAGAAATCTGATCTCCGGGTTTCGTCGCAATTCAGGGTCGCACACGAGACACGGGACATAGTTTCCAGCCATGAGGCGGGAATCATCTCGTCTTGTATTGACTGTAACGGCGATACCGTGGTGAGGTGCGCCAAATCCAGGTATCACTACGTATTTCTGACGTTGACGGCGCTTTTTGATGTGTGTCCCCAGATATCGGGTTGGAGTGAACTATCGAGTGGGCTACACCATCGGCGACCAGCGACGAGTACTTTGAGAATCCTGGTTCTGAGCCGGGAACAGGCGCGGGAGTACGGTGACGAACTCGTAATGACGTTACGAGTGGACGAGCAGGTATTGAAGGTACACGAGCTTGATCCGCGAGAACCATTTGCGTGGAAGATCGAAGACGAGGCGTTGGTAACCAAGTCGATATCTTACCGAACATCCGAGGTTGTCGCGGACGGTGACCGGCACGACTCTCATTATTCACGGCAGGTTTTGGAGAACCGAGCATGCGAAGTCTTAGCGAGTCTCTGTAATACTGGTGATGGTGACGTCTTCGATACGATGTCCTGCTGTGATATCGGAGCAGGATTATCGCAAAAACGGAGGCTGTCTACTGGTTCCAAAGATTTCATTGAGGCCGCCCCCGCCGGTACTCGGACAATCGCTCCCGAGGGCAGTTCTACCGAATTCGGCGAGATGTACTCTGATACCGCGGTTTACCGGCTTGTAGCCCTTCTTGTTTGAGGACGGTTCGTTTGCGGGTGGCAAGGGTTCTTATTCACGAGTTCCATTTAACGGGTTTAGACCGATGGCAAAGACAACGAAAGATGAATCGTCTGGCGAAGTGTTCCCGTCCGAAGTTCGGTGTCCCGTGATTGGTGGAAACCAGTTTCAGCTTCCAGCACGACTCGTGCGTGAAGTCGGATTCAGGAGCCCGCGATGGGACACTGTTCGAAGCGCAAAGGTTGCGTGGTACTACCACGAAGAGGATGAGAAGGCAGTCCTCGCAGACAACACGATAGATAGACCATCGCTAGAATTGGTGGGTGCCTCTGCACTCTCCGGTGTCAGTAACGATGAACTGGAATCAGACGATGTGAGCAGTGCGCGGGTGACCATCATCAACGATCTGCCTAACGCCCTCTACGAGAGACTCACCACTGATCGACTCGTACTGAAGCCGCTGTACGCCACCCACCATCCCCAACTGAACGGAACTTGTGTCTCCGTCTACCCTGCGGGAGAGTATGATCGTGGAACCCTCCCAAATGTGACTTACGACCAAATTCCGGCTGCTGGTAACGAAGCAAGTACGAACGACACCTCAGATGTCGTTGGAACATACCATAATCACGCCAATTCCGTCTGAACTTAAACACTGGATGCCTTCATCCCGGTTCAACTGCCGGTGAGATTGATGCCGAATCGGTGTCTCATCAATACGCCAAGTCTCCCAGTAACAACCGACCTGTCTGAATCCTTATCATACTACATCGTGATATGACAAATTTAGAAAATGCAGGACGGCAGTGGGATGCACGCATGAAATTACACACGGTTGTTTTCAGCTTTCCTGAATTTGGACGACGGGACGCAGTTGAACTACAGAACGCCGAACGGGTTTGACATAGAATTCAACACAGCCGTGTGCAATTGTGACAGAGTTAGAATGTTATCGTTCGGGATGCTCGTAGGAGCAGTTGTGAGGTCCGTGAGTACCGGGTGTGCGACCGCCGCCGTCTTGGACTGGCATTAAAAATTTTCCGGTGAAACATATTTTGATCGTCCACAAATCCCCACGGGATACATATTATCATCCTGACAAGTTCTATTTTACTACCACCGTAATAGGGAGATATGGCGAACAGCCCAGAAGACAACTCAAACGAACCCGAAGGGTATCGTGACTGGAGCCACGATCTGGCCACCCTTCAGGAAATCGGGGAAGAACTCCTCGAAGAATGGAGGACAAATCATCAACAATCACCACGGGATTACCCGGCAGTGCGATGGCTGACCGATAACGGCTACTCGCACCTCCGGTGGGTACTCCGTGAGAAACACGATATGGGAACGCCCGAATTCTTCATTCTACTCACCTCAGCAGGCGGATCGGAAGAGTACGAATGGAGCACCGACGACGTCGCTACCATCGAACGGGCTAACGCATACCTCGATGATCGCATCGAGTGTCGCGGTTGGAGGCCCTCCACGACGCGGACACAGCGTGCGCGGATCAACGAGGTTCTCCGTCGGTTCACAGACGAATACGACGATGACAGAATCCTCTCCATTGCCAACGACCCCGGACGTAAGACCGATGTCTACGAATCCTTCAAGGAGGTCGTCAAGAGCCTTCGAGAGGAGCTGACCTCGGGCGATTCGGCCCATCATTACGTGCGCGCTGCACATCGATTCTTCGAGTGGCTCGACCGGTCCGACCGCATTGCCTACGATCCGATGGAGAACATCGAGGATGAGTTCCGGTGGGACTGGCATTCTGACTCGACGCCTCTGACGCCTAGCCAGGTTCGGAGACTGTGGGTCGCTGCCGAGACGGATGAAGAGCGAATGCTGGTAATTGGGTACTGCGTTTGGGGTGTCCGTACGAAGGAACTCCCCGCCGTCCATGTAGACCAGATCACGCTCAACGTACACGATTCATACATCGAGTTCGAGGAACCTGACCGAAAGAACGGACAGGGTCAAGTCTCCCTCATGTTCGGCCTCGATGCACTCGCTAACTTGCTCGACGAACGTGCAAAGCGACCAAACTGGAATGGGTACCTCTTCCCAAGTGACGCACCGAACCGATCGTTCTTGGGCCCTAAGCAGATGCGTCGGCGGTTCAAAGACTTGTGCCGGAAAGCTGGCGTGAAAGTTGACGGTAAAGCGGGTACTCCGAAGCACGGACGAGCCTTCTACTACAACCTCTTGACAGATGTAGAGTCAGACCTGTTGGAAACGGCAGGTGAGATCGCCAAGGAACAAGGCTCGAACGATGCCAAGGCAGTCCGAGACTTCTACCTCACTTCTGAAAAACGGAGACGGTACAGACACATCCTCTTCCGACAGCGCATCCGTCGAATCCTGCCGGACGACGCCCACACACAGTACAGCACGCGCACTGATTTCGACAGCTCACTTGACGATTTCGAGTGAGACGCGCCCCACCACGAAACTTCAAACTAACAACTCCAACCAATGCCCGACCATCTCGACGACGTAGAGTTCCTCAAACAACACCTTTCGGGTGATCCGCCAGAGGAATTACTCGAACAAATTGCGTCCACTGTCGTGGACCACATGGCGGATTCGTTTCCCGAGTTATCGCTGAAGTCCCGCCCAATGGAGACGGTCTTGGATGAGTTCCGTGAAAAGAAACTGGACGAAGTCGAATCAACGGGACAGTACAGGCGGAAACTAGACTACCTCCAGACGTACCTTGAAGACGAGGCGCTCATCGAATCGACCGAGGACCTCACGAGTGAGGACGTTGAGCAATACGATAAATGGCGGAAGTACGAGTCCTTGCCTCGGGACGAACCATTAGCGGATACGACGCTTAGCGACGATATGTACCTCTTCCGCGAGTTCATTCGGTATCTGATCGAACATCGGATGGCTCCAGTTCGCTTCGAGAAGTGCGTCCAAATCCCGGAAATAGACTATGCTAGTGGCGAGGGTGTCGACGAGAAGAAACTGGACCCGGAGATAGCGAAAGCAGCGCTGGACTACCTTCGGAAATACGAGTACGCCGATATCGAGCATGTTTCGATGGAGTTGATGTGTCAGTCTGGTCCCCGGAAAGGCGGATTAATTGGCCGTGATGTCCCTGACTTCGCCTACGAGAAGCGGGTTCTCAAGTACGAGACCGACGAGACGACACCGCTCAAGAACGACGAGAGTAGCGAACGGGAGATAACCCTCTACAGTGATGTTCCAGAGATCATTCAGGACTATCTCAATGATCAGCGACCGCCTGAAACTGATGAGGAGGGAAGAGAACCGTTGCTCACAAAAGGTGACGGGAGAATGAGTCCGTCGACGCTACAGAAGATCGCCTACAAGTGGACTCGACCGTGCATGGTCGGTTTAGACTGTCCTCACGACCGCGACCCCGAGGACTGCGAAGCGGCACAGAAGAACAACTCCGCCTTCAAATGCCCTAGTAGTCGAGCCCCGCACCACATCCGGAGCGGGTATATCACCGACCAGAAGAATAGGGGCGTCTCAGCAGAGGGGATCGAGCAGCGGTGTGATGTTTCCCCGAGAGTTCAGAAGCTCCATTACGACCTTCCGGACGACGCTGAGGAACGCGAACGCTTTGAGGACGAGTTCCGGAACGCCGACGACGATCCCAACTCCGGGTTCAATCACGACTAACCTTTCCCAGAGTGTGTAAACCGTCAGATGTACTCAGTCATCGGTCAGCCTTTAGATTCTACCAGTTCGACCCTGATCATCAGAAGGATTCACGATGAATCGTTGTCGAATCTCTATTACTAGCTCAACACCTCAACGGAGGAACGCGACTCCTCTATGAGATGCCAATGGAGTCATCGAGTGCCCGTAGTGCTTGGCCGCGACTCCGCCTTTCGACACTTTCGTCGTGGACTTCGTCGATAGCTATCCATACTCCATCTGTGGTTTTCACTAAAGTGATGTCCCTCTCAATCTCCTCTTCGCTTAGGAGAAAATCTTGATCTCCGTCAACCGTCGCAGGTTCGGTCATAGTTGGTATTTGTTTTCTGACTTCATGAATCTCCTCGATCTAAGTTAGCACAGTAGGTCAAATCAGGTAGATTGGAATAACAACGTTCCCATAGAAAGGCAATGACACCAGTAGTCAATCAGATGATATCTCCCTACAGTTCGACGTCACCCACAGAGACCTTAGACAAAACCTTTGATCTGATAGGAGTTCGCAGTCAGGCTCCTAAATGAATTCAAGCAGAATATCGCTCGGGCCCGTACGCAACTCTTCAAGGCCGGTAAGGAAGTGATTGACCTCTTCACCCAACGGCATTCGATAGAAGCCACAGTCAAGCCAGACGAGCACATTCTGAAGCTCTCGTTCGATTGGACGAAAGCAGCTGGTACAAGATACTTTGGGACGGCAGTATACAGTCTAATCGATGATCAGACGCCTCCTCCACGACCTCGGATACGTGATTGCGCACGTTCTCTTCCTCGGCGCTAGGACACCTGACGCGGTTGTCAAGCGACTTCGCGTCGCGTATCGCCTCGTCGGTGTCCGGATCGTCGAGACGCCACAGGTCGATTCGGTCGAACGGACGATATTCCTGTGCCCATATCGGAATTTAGGTACCACCTGGTTCGGGGAGAAGTGGATCTGTCACGACATCCTCGACCGTGTCGACGACGGCTACGTGACGTATCTCCGACGGCACAAGGGGATCGACTACCAGCGACCCCGCAGATGCGCCGACCTCGCGTACTGCGGCGAATCCGAGTACTGCTACTCGGAAGTTTCCGACTTGGAGTAGGTGGCCGATGAATCAGAACCGTCTCCGCGAGCGGATCACCGACCAGTTCTCCTACCGTGGCGAACGAGCCGACATCTGGCGGGCGTTCGACCTCCTGCTCGACACTGACGAGTTTCTTAATCTCGGCTACTCGGAGTGGTACCAACCACATATTGTCGGGTCGAGTCAGCGCCGTCTCGTCACGGAAGTCGGCTCGAGGATTGCGTCGCACCTGCCAGCTACTGACGGGGTGCCTCTTCTGGATGTCGGCTGTGGACGGGGCGGTCCGGCGATCCACCTCGCCGATCGATTCGGATTCAGCGTCACTGGACTGGACCTCGTTCCGTACAATATTGAACGGGCAACCGAGAACGCACGCGGGAAGAGCGTCGAGACCGAGTTCGTTGTCGGCGACGCGACGCAACTCCCATTTTCGACCGACTCGTTTGCCGCTTGTACGGCCATCGATGCGCTCGTTTATCTCCCTGATCGGAACCGCGTTTTCACTGCGATCGCAGATGTCCTCGAATCTGAGGGCGTCCTCGTACTTTCCGACCTCGTGATGCAGCCCGACGTGAGCGAGACGGAACGAGAACACGTCGACTCGTTTGCAGACACGTGGGACATGCCGTCGTTGGGTACTGTCGAACAATACAACACCGCTCTCGACGATGCGAATTTTGAACTCAAAGCAGTCGAAGACATCACGGGGCACAGCGTCGGGCGCTTCCGGAAGTGGACAACGCTGTACCTGCAGCTACTCAGGAGTCCAATCCGGTCTCTCGTTGAACCACTGCTACGAGCGTATGACCTTGATCCATCGGTGATCACCGAGCAGGTGAGGGCTGGGCACCATGCGTTGCCGTTCCTACAGCACGTCATCCTTGTTGCGAAGAGGTGACCGCAACTTCACTACTCACACGAACTGAGAAAGAATCGATCCCTCACGTCGGCGTTTGAGTGTCCCACGGACGATGGGAACGACCTGCGGGATGTCCTCCAACCGCGTGTAATCCACGAGTTCGAATCGTTCGTCGTCTCGAAATATCTCGTCAGTTTCGCGATTTAGGTGACAGCCCCCAGCGACAGTATGCCACGCTGGGGCAAGTACATCGTGGGCGACACCGACGGCGCCCTCTCCGCGGACATGTTCGAGAAACCGGAACTCGCCCCCCGGCTTCAATACTCGGGCAACTTCCGAGAGTGCAGCATCAAAGTCGGGAATTGTACAGAACACGAGTGACGCGATGATAACGTCAAACGAACCGTCTGCGAACGGGAGTGCTTCAGCACCGGCGCTTTCGATCTCGATGTCGAGCCCCAGATCACGTGCTCGTTCGACTGCTTGCCGGCGCATGTGTGGGTCTGGCTCGATCGCGAATAGAGTGAGATTGCCACCATCAGCAATGGCCTCACTGAAGTACGGAAACATCGCACCCGTCCCCGCTCCGAGGTCCAGAACCGCCCCGGAGATCTTATCCACAAGATAGCGGCGGTGGTCAGCGAGCACAGTTCGCTCTGCCGGCTTCATCACCGGGTCGTACAGTCGGGCAAATATCGGGTGTGATGGGCCAGTCATTGGTGTTCTCTTTTCAAAATCTCGGTATTCTTCCAGGTGGAACAGTCCACCCGCTTCCTCCGATTAGTTGTGGGGAATCACTGGTCACAGATTGCCTCCCTTCGATCGGTCGGTCTGGTCCTGCTGTGACGGTTCAAGGTGTCTTCGGCCGAGGAACCGCGGTACCGATCTCCGATACTCCTCGTAGGCGTCTCCGTACTGCTCGCGGAGCCACGGTTCTTCGGCGAGTGGGGCGAGTAGAAACCAGACGATGCCGACGAGAGCGAGGACAGCTGTCATCCACGATCCGGCGAGGACAGCGCCACCTCCGAGCATGCCGACGTATCCGACGTACTGCGGGTTGCGCGAATACCGGTACGGGCCCTCGGTGTTCAGGTGCCCCTCGAGACCGCTACTTTCCCAAAACCCGAGGCTCCACACGGCCCAAGTAGCCAACACGGCTCCAGCCAACACTAGTAGGAGACTGATCCCCTGGACGAGCGTCGGCGGTCGGTACCAGTTCCACCAGTCGAGAGAGGTCACGCCGAACAGACTCCCAAAGTAGAGTAACCAGGCCGCCCAACCGATCCAGAACGTCCAGTCGCGGTCGCCGTGCGGCCAGAAGCGCCACGTCGGGCTACGAATACTGATGAGGAGCCCAACGATGAGGGTAGCACCGGCTACCAGCCCCACGCCGAAAAGCAGTGTCTCTACTCCGGTCGTCGCGGTCACAGTCGATCACGCGCGTTCTGTTACAGCCATTGCTGGTTACTGCTCGGGAGACTCGGAGCGAATGACACTGGCAACGTTGTCGAGTTGCGCAGAAACGTGAGCACTCTCGCCGGCCAAGTGGATCACCACGTCATCCAGAGCGAGGATTCCGACAAGTGTACCGTCGTCAACCACCGGAATTCGTCTGGCGTGAGCCTGGTCCATGTGGTGGAGTACGCGCGGCAGTTCATCGTCGGCGTTCACGACGAGCGGGTCGGCGGTCATCACGTCTGCGGCGGTGATCTCTGTGAGGTCTCTCTCCGTCTCGAAGAGGTTTACGTCTCCCTCTCCGGCGAGTAACTCGACGGTGAGATCACGGTCTGTGACGATACCGACCGGTTCATCGCTCTCGACGATGACGACGCTCCCGACGGAGCGCTCGAACATGGTTTCCGCGAGTTCTCTGACGGGCGTGTCCGGACTTGCAGAGACCACGTCCTCTCTGGCCAACTTCTCTATCCGCATCGGGAGGTCGGAGCGTTTCGATCCCATGGCACAGCGTTCGACCGCTGGAACGAAAAATGGTAGCACACCGCGTACAGTGGCGCCGTATGTAGCCGATGGAGGAGATTCTGCGATCGCTAGTCTGCCGGCCGCGCCTGACCCGGCGGAGATACACCCGGGAGACCCGGGACCGAGAGGTCGGTCCGGCGGAGTAATTGTGCGTTGATCGCGACGATGACGGTACTCAGCGACATCAGGAGTGCACCGACGGCCGGTGAGAGGAGGATTCCGATTGGAGCGAGGACGCCCGCGGCCAGCGGGATGGCGAAGACGTTGTAGCCGGCGGCCCAGACGATGTTCTCCTGCATCTTCCGGTAACTCGCCTTGCTTAGTTTCACCAGACGGACGACGTCCATCGGGTTGTTCTGGACGAGAATGACGTCCGCGGACTGGACGGCGACGTCGGTGCCGCTCCCGATGGCGATACCCACGTCCGCCCGCGTCAGCGCCGGCGCGTCGTTGACGCCGTCGCCAACCATCGCGACGAGTTTTCCCTGGTCCTGGAGTTCCTGAACCTTCTCGTCCTTGGCCTCGGGCAGCACCTCGGCGAACACCGTGTCGATGCCCAACTCGTCGGCCACTGCGTCGGCCACGTCCTGGGAATCGCCAGTCAGCATCGCCACTTCGATGCCGAGTTCGTGGAGCGCGTCGACGACCCGGTAGCTCTCCTCGCGGATCACGTCCGCCATGGCAAAGGCGGCGATTAGTTCGCCCTCACGAACGAGGTACACGACCGTTTGTGCGTTCTCACCGGCCTCTTTGGCGAAGGTCTGGAGTGTAGACGGAACGTCACTGTCGAGGTGATTCAGGAGGTTCGGGCCGCCGACGTATATCTCGTCATCGTCTACCATCGCTCGGACGCCCCGCCCTTTCATCGCCTCGAAGTCATCAGCATCGGACGCGTCGATCCCCCGCTCGTAGGCCGCCTGCCGGATCGCCCGCGCAATCATGTGTTCCGAGTCGCTTTCGACGGCTGCTGCTAGGGCTAGGGCGTCGTCCTCGTCGACGCCGTCGATGGTCTCCATCCCGACCACGCCGTGTTCGCCTTCGGTGAGTGTCCCGGTCTTGTCGAAGATGATTGCGTCGAGGTTCCGGGCTTCCTCCATGGCAATCCGGTCTCGGACGAGCATACCGTTCCGGGCTGCAAGCGACGTGTTGATCGCGACGACGAGCGGGATAGCGAGCCCGAGTGCGTGTGGGCACGCTATGACCAGAACGGTCACGACACGCTCGATTACCGTCGCATCAAACGAGATCGCAACCGTCCACGCAATCGCGGTCACGACTGCCGCCGCAACGGCGACGTAGAACAGCCAGCCTGCCGCGCGGTCGGCCAGCACCTGGGTCTTGGACTTGCTCTCCTGGGCCTCCTCGACGAGGCGCATGATACCTGCGAGCGTCGTCTCGTCACCTGTTGCGTCGATTCGAACACGGAGACTCCCATCGCCGTTGACAGTGCCACCGATGACCTCGTCGCCAGGTTCTTTCGAGACGGGTCTGGACTCACCGGTGATCATCGACTCGTTCACGTCGGAGTCACCGTCCTCGACGACGCCGTCGGCCGGGACGCTCGCGCCCGGCCGCACGAGGACGAGATCGCCCTCCGATAGCTCGCTCACCGGCACCTCCTCGGTATCCCCACTTTCAGTGATCCGCTCTGCCGTATCGGGCATGAGCTTTGCCAGCTCGTCGAGTGCGCTCGACGCTCGGCGTACGGAGCGCATCTCGATCCAGTGGCCCAACAGCATGATGTCGATTAGCGTCACGAGCTCCCAGAAGAATGCCGACTGCGTGGGGAAGACGACGCTCGCGAGGCTGTAGACGAACGCGACCGTGATCGCCATCGAAATGAGCGTCATCATTCCGGGCGAGCGATCCTCTATTTCCGGACGAGCCATCCGGAGGAACGGCACGCCCCCGTAGGCGAAGACGATCACCGCGAAGACGGGATTTATCCACTCGCTGCCCGGGAACGCCGGCACCGTAAATCCAAGCCACCCCTGAAGGGTTTCGCTGTACAGGAGAACCGGGATCGAGAGAAGCGTCGAGACGAAAAAACGCCGACGGAACATCTGCTCGTGCCCCTCGTGCATTCCGCCGTGGCCGTCGTGACCGTCGTGACCGTCTCCGTGACCGTCCGCTCCGTGACCTATCTCGTGCTCGGTTCGTTCGTGGATCTCCTCTTCGGCTTTTTAGGCGTCTTCCCCTTCCTCCTCGAGTATTCCCTGTTCGACCCGGTCGACATCCCGGTCGTCGGCTATCTCATTCGGTTCGTCACTCGCGCCGGGGTCGGAGTGATCGTGATGGGTGTGGTCGCCGTCGTCTGAGTGTTCGTGGTCGTCCATAGCTCATCGGTGTTTCTGAGAGTACGCGCCGGATAGTGATGGATGTAGGGGACAGGGAGTCAGGTGTGACGTGTGACTACAGCGCTTCAGGCGTGTGCCGTGTATCCAGCGTCTTCGACGGCTTGAACGAGTGCTGTGGTGTCAGCGTCACCATCGACGCTCGCCTGTTCGGCCTCTCGATCGGCAGTCGCGTCGGTCACGCCGCTCACCTCTCGAAGCACTTCTTCGACTGTCTGCTCACAGTGGCCACAGGTCATTCCCTCGACGGTGATGGTCGTTGACATACACGAATACATACGCTCCCCTGTCTTATGCGGATTTTCCCTTTGAACTAGTGGGTCGTGGGCATCCCAAAACTTGGAAACTAAGCGTATCCCGCCGAGATGCTTTAGTCATTCGTCACCGTTTGTACCACTATGCGCGACCTCGACGAAACCGACCTCGAGATTCTCCAGCTATTGATGTCGAACGCTCGTCGCCCGTACAGTGACATCGCTGATGCCGTCGGTCTCTCGGCACCGGCAGTATCGGATCGGGTGGCGAGACTGCAGGAGATGGGAATCATCAACCGATTCACGCTTGACGTCGATCACTCACAACTCCGGAAGGGCATTCCGGTGTTGCTGACGCTGGACGTCTCCTCTGACGGTCCGGGAGTTGCGTCAACTAAAGATGTCCTGCTCAACGAGGGTGCGGTCGAACACGTATTTACCACCGCTGAAGCCGATCTGGTCGTCTTTGCGCGAGTGCCGGACCACGATGTTGCGAGCTGGCTGGACGACACGCTCGAAGACGGAACGATCGCAGATTTCGGAGTGACGCTCCTCGCAGGCGCTGATTGGTCGCCCGATCTGGGTGAGACGGAGTTCGCGCTCACCTGTGCCCAGTGTGGGAATACAGTCGATAGCGAGGGGACAGCGACCCGTATCGACGGGGAGTTGTACCAGTTCTGCTGTCCATCGTGTGAATCCCGATTCGAGGAGAAGTACGAGCAGCTTCAGCAGGGAGCCAATTGATTAGGGAAGTCTGCTAGGTTGCTTTGGATTCGAAATGTCACAGCCTCATTTTCCGAACACCTGAAAGGGCAAACCGATTGAACGAGGGGTCCGTATGAGTATGTAATGAGTCAGCGCCGAAGCCAAATTAACATCCAGGGGATGAGTTGCGCGAACTGCTCGCAAACCATCACCGACGCCGTCAAGTCTGTAGATGGCGTCTCGGACGCGAACATCAATTTCGCGACCGACGAGGGGAGCGTCGAGTACGATCCGGACGAAACGTCGCTCGGACAAATCTTCGATGCCATCGAGGACGCCGGCTACTCGCCGGTCACAGATTCGGTGAGCATCGGCATCACGGATATGTCGTGTGCGAACTGCTCGGAGACAGTCCAAGACGCGCTCGAGCGGACGCCGGGCGTCGTCACAGCGGACGTGAACTTCGCGACCGACGAGGCACAGGTCACGTACAATCCGGCCGAGGCGAGCCTCACGGACTTCTACGACGCCATCGAGGACGCTGGCTACTCACCCGTCCGCGAGGACGCTGAACCTGGAGACGGGTCAGGAGGTGACGTGCGAGAGGCCGCCCGGCAGGAGGAAGTCCGTCGGCAACTTCGTCTGACGCTGTTCGGCGCCGTATTGTCCCTGCCCCTGCTGGTGTTCATGGTCGACCACCTGCTGGCGCTCGGACTCGTCGGGGACGAACTCTTCGGCCTTCCGTCCGGATGGATCATGTTCGCGCTGGCGACGCCCGTCCAACTGGTGCTGGGCTGGCCGTTCTACAAGAACTCCTACAAGGCGCTCGTTACGAACGGCCGCGCCAACATGGACGTCCTGATCGCGTTGGGCTCGACCACCGCGTACGTCTACTCCGTGGCAGTTCTGCTCGCGGTAGTCGCCGGCGGACTGTACTTCGACACGGCCGCGTTCATCCTCGTGTTCATCACGCTCGGGAACTACCTCGAGGCCCGCTCGAAGGGGCAGGCCGGCGAAGCACTCCGGAAGCTCCTCGAAATGGAGGCCGAGACGGCCACCGTCGTCGACGAAGAGGGTAACGAGGAAGAAATCCCCCTCGAAGACGTCGAGGTCGGCGACCGGATGAAGGTCCGTCCGGGCGAACAGATCCCGACCGACGGCGTCGTCGTCGACGGCCAGTCGGCGGTCGACGAGTCGATGGTCACCGGCGAGTCCGTCCCCGTCGAGAAGAGCGAGGGCGATGAAGTGGTCGGCTCAACCATCAACGAGAACGGTGTCCTCGTCGTGGAAGCGACGAAGGTCGGAAAGGACACCGCCCTCCAACAGATCGTCCAGACGGTGAAGGAAGCGCAGTCGCGCCAGCCCGACATTCAGAACCTCGCCGACCGCATCTCGGCCTACTTCGTCCCCGCGGTCATCGCGAACGCCGTCCTCTGGGGGCTCGTCTGGTACCTCTTCCCCGAAGTCCTCGCTGGATTCGTCGAGTGGCTCCCGCTGTGGGGCCTCGTTGCAGGCGGCCCCGTCGCGGCCGGTGGCGTGTCGGTCTTCGAGTTCGCCGTCATCGTCTTCGCGTCGGCCGTGTTGATCGCCTGTCCCTGCGCACTGGGATTGGCGACCCCAGCCGCAACGATGGTTGGGACGACCATCGGCGCACAGAATGGGGTCCTGTTCAAGGGCGGTGACATCCTCGAGCGAGCGAAGGACGTCGACACGGTCGTCTTCGACAAGACAGGGACGCTCACGAAAGGCGAGATGGAGCTGACCGACGTCGTCGTCTTCGACAGCGATGGACAGCCCGTCACAGACGGCGGGGATCCCGCTACCGATGGGGGCCAGCTAACCGCACAGGAGCGCCTCAGCGAGGACGACGTGCTGCGGCTCGCGGCCACGGCCGAAAGTGGGAGCGAACACCCGCTCGCCCGTGCCATCGTCGACGGTGCCAAAGATCGCGGCATCGACGTGACCGATCCCGATAGCTTCGAGAACGTCCCCGGTCACGGCATCAAAGCGACCGTCGGTGACAGCGAGGTGCTGGTCGGCAATCGGAAACTCCTCCGTGACAACGGAATCGACCCCTCGCCCGCGCAGGAAACGATGGAGCGCCTCGAGAACGCGGGGAAGACAGCCATGCTCGTCGCCTACGAGGGCGAACTCGTCGGTGTGGTCGCTGACGCCGACACGATCAAAGAAAGTGCGACGGAGGCCGTGAGCCAACTGCAGGAGCGCGGCGTCGACGTGATGATGATCACGGGCGACAACGAGCGAACTGCCCGAGCAGTGGCCGAGCAGGTGGGCATCGACCCAGAGAACGTCCGCGCCGAGGTCCTCCCCGAGGACAAGTCCGACGCCGTCGGGAGCATTCAGGACGGAGGGCGGAAGGCGATGATGGTCGGCGACGGCGTCAACGACGCCCCCGCGCTCGCGGTCGCATACGTCGGGACCGCTATCGGGAGCGGGACGGACGTCGCCATCGAAGCGGCGGACGTGACGCTGATGCGCGACGATCCACTGGACGTGGTGAAGGCCATCCGCATCTCGGACGCGACACTCCAGAAGATCAAACAGAACCTCGTGTGGGCGCTGGGCTACAACACGGCGATGATCCCGCTCGCCTCGCTGGGCCTACTCCAGCCGGTGCTCGCGGCCGGCGCGATGGCGTTCTCCAGCGTGTCGGTGCTGTCGAATAGCCTGCTGTTCCGACGGTACACTCCGGATCACGATTACGAGTTGCTCGGCCGACTCCGCTAATCAACCAACTCAGAGCCATCATGTCCACCGCATCCCGTCAACTGGTTCGGACGTATCTCGTCAAGGCAGTCAGTGCCGAGCCTACTTCTCTCCGGGCTGGTGAACTCACCAGCAATCTCGACGGCTCACCCACGGCCGTCGCACAGCAGCTGGGTCGACTCCAAGAGGACATCATCGGCGTGTCCCTCGAACACTGGGGCCGGTCGAAGAACGCGACGCGGCATATCGAGGCGATTGACTCATGAATGCGGCCAACACGATAACGCGGCAGTACGGTGCAGCGATCGCGCTCACTTCCGGTCTGTACTCGCTGATCTCCGCGACGGGTGGCACCGGGATGATGGGGTCGAACAGCGGTCTCCTCATGACCGTTCTCGGCATCGTCGTTGTGATTCACGGCGTCGTCCTGCTGACGCCCTACGCCAGCCGCTTCGGAAACGCGAGTGGTCCGCTGATGATCGGCTACTCGCTGGTGATGTTGCTCAATCAGGCCCTCGTCGGTACGACTGGAAGCATGAACTGGGGGATGGGTGGAAGCATGGGTTCCGGTATGGGCAGCGGGATGGGAGCTGGCATGACTGCTGGGATGGGCTGGGATCTCGGCATGGTCGCGCTCGCCGTCCTGATGTTACTCAGTGGTGTCATAATGACGAGTCGACGCGATACCGAAGCCGGAATGTGAATATGGGGTCCGCGTTCGAATGAGGTGTGGTTCCTCGAATCGTTGCTAACTCGAGTCACACGCTATCAGCCGAGAAGATATCGTACCCTGGGATACCGTTCGATCTGTGGAACGCCGAGGGTGTCATAGAACAGTTCACAAGGTAGTTAATTTCAATTCGGTTAGGGGAGAATGGTCTGTTCAGTCAAGCCTGCTTACTGATCGACAAACGGTCTGTCGAAACTGATAGAAGGGGCAACGTATGACCTCTACCCGGAGAATGCCGTCTCATACTCTTTCAGCCGTTGAACGAGTGGTTCCACCTCTGAGAACTTCGGCCCCTTGGAGACGGTATTCGCATCCTTGTCCCACTTGATGTATCCGGAGTTGGCTAATTTGGGCAAGTGATTATGGTAGAGTCGTAATCGGCCTTTCTCGTGGTTTAGCTCTCGTTCGAGCGTGGCGATACTGGTCTCGGTGGTGCCCCCTAACAGCGCCATGAGAATGACGCGCCTTGTGCGATCTGTGAGTGCACCCATCATCGAGTCAATGGCTTCCGAAGAAACGCCGCGCCCCTCGATAATATCGATAGGCGTCTCCTGAATCGGCGCTTCGTCCCGGAAGCTCAATATGTACCCTACCCACTGGCCGTACATCTCCACAAGGGCTTTGTCTTTGTCGATGAGTGGTTCATCACGAGCGGCGGTGTCCGCAAAACAGAGCGTTCCATAAAGTTCGTCGGCAACCGAGACCGTCGTCCCGAGGTAACTCCCAAACTCGAATGCTTCATATGCGGGGTCATCTTCCCACCCTTCATCGAGGGCATCACTGACGGCTATTGTCCCTTCCGAGTCCGCGATGGTTTTCCGACAGTACGTTTTGGAGAGTGGGACGGTGGTACCTGGTTTTAGAATCTCGTGGGACCCATGTACGACTTCAAAACGTTCCGTCTTGTTTTCTAGATCGATGTGCGACAGAAACGCGTAATCCAAGTCGAATTCGGCGGTTTCGTCTTCGAATAGTTGTTCGAGTCTGGTTCTTGGTTCGATATTGGGGGCAAACAACGTTCGTCCTAGCCGCTGAAAATAGGATAACATCTCGTCCGCATCCGATGTACAGATGCTATGTGTCATTGAATGAGCCACGTAGCCGTGCGAGTGGCGTGCTCTTTCTGTTAGCTTGCGCAGAGGAATATGTGCCACGGTAACATATATCTGGTGTTGGGAGTCCTGAACTGACGCCCAGAGAACCCACTTAGCGAGTGCTCCTTCTGCTAAATCAACACCCTGTATCTATCGCAGGGGCTGTATTCCTTCTGTAGCTCTACAAAATAGCGCCCAAGCTTAACCAACGATGCGGGATAGAGGCGTATAGTCGTTGGATAACTCAAGACCAGTATAGGACCGCTCGGAGTGGCTCTACTATCCACTCGTGAACGTTTTTCTGCGTCCCCAGAACGCGAAGCGTTCTGGTGTACGAACGAGACGCCTTGCGCCTCGTCAACGCCGAAAATCGGCGAGGCGACCCATGGATCCACGAGAAACACCTAGTTACCGGATACACCGTTCGCTCAGCAATCTTAGCGATATCGACGCCGAGGAATTGGATTCCGCCGATCGGGAGCGATTCGACACAGGCTCACGCTCCTGGAGCAGGTTCGTCTCAGGATGCGTTTGTTATTCCCCTGAAAGGGGGATGGACAGAAAAACGCCCCCGAGTAAAACCTATGGCAACACTCCAAGCAGCGACGACGTCGACCGGTGCCATCGTGTCGGATCCACAGACAGTCCGCCATCTCAGCGAAGCACATTGCTTCGGGAGTTTCAGCGGCTGTGTTGAAGGCAGGGCGCGTATGCAACACGGTAAATGTCCCAACTGAACGCAAGGCAGATCGGCACCCCAAAGGGGGATTTGCACTAATTCCCACAATAAGGTGACCTTCGAATCAGCGCCAGTATTGACACTTAAGGACGCAAAGAGTGGGCTAAAGCTAGAGAAAGACGGTGTTCATTCGATTCTCCTCACAAGGTTAGGTTACACCGGTCGCTTTGAGCACACTTGTCATCGACAGTCCCTGGATGATCATGCTTGCGATGACGACTCCAAACACCGCCGACCTGAGCTGACTTCCGAAGGGAACGGATGGCCCGAGACTGAGTGCGAGAGCAATTGGTATCACGCCGTGCATCCCACCCCAAATTATAACATGCTGATAGCTTACGGGGACGGGGTCCTTAATCACCTGATTCAGGAGATTCACGATCCCGTAGATCACGCCAGCACGGACACCGATCAGAAGAAGAAGAGTCGTTAACACGACCGGAAGGGTCCTGAGCACCTGGATTGACGAGACCTCGATGCCGATGGCGACGAACAGCATCGTTTCGGACAGGAAGACGATTTTCTCCCAAATCTCCCCCAAAAACTCGAGATTCTCCTCACTTAGCGCAGACTGTCTGGAGAATGTTCCCAGGACGATGCCTGTGACTACCGTGGCGAGAATTCCACTTACGTGGAGCACGTGTTCCGCGAGGTAAAAGCCCCCGTAGACCCCGATGACCGAAATCATGAAGAGATTCGTCCTGTCGTTCACTACCCGTTGTGTCCGGTACGTGGCGTATCCAATTCCAACACCGACCAGAATGCCACCGAGACTCACAATGTGAAAATTAATCAGAAATGCCCCCAACCGGTCGAACGAGAAGAGCCCTGTTCCAGTAAGATCCGTGGGGCTAGCCTCACGTACGAGTGCTAACACCGCCGAGAACAAAACGATAGCAAGTCCATCATCGAGAAGGCTCTCCCCCTCGACAAGAACCGCCAATCGTGGTGGAGCTCCTGATTTCTCAAAGAGTGAGAGGACAGCAACGGGATCTATCGGATAGGCCATCGCTCCAAATAGTAGCATGATTAACAGCGGGATTCCGAAGAGCTTCGCGCCGATCCAGCCGATTGCTAAAATAGCGACGGGAAGCCCGACAAGAACGGTTATTACAATGATCAGCAAGTTGCGTCGAAACAGATCGTGATCGATCTCCGCAGCGCCATAGAACAAAATTGCGGGCAGAAATACGAAGAGGATCGTGTCATGCGTAAAGAGAGGGTCGAGGCTGAAGCCGAGATACGTCTGGAGAGGAAAAATCGTCAATGTGAATCCGACTGTGACAAGTAAAACGGTATATGGAAACGTGACTCGATTTGCCAGAAACCGGACACCGATAGCAATTACGAAGGAGACGAGTACTCCCAATACAACAGCGGTTGTCTCGACCATGAGTTGTTTGCTCTCTACTGTACCCCTGGCACCTCCGTCTGCTTGAATGATACGAGCAAGAGAGAAGAGTCGGTGCGCCATCCTACGTAGTAGCTGGTTTCCCTCATTCTCGGTACAGTTCCTCCTCTCGATCGTCACCGTCCTCAGGATTGCGTTCTTCTGGAGCGTCCGCGTGTGAGACGAACCGTTCTGCCTGAGATAGTACGCCAACGTCACTATTTCCAACTGGAAGTGTCGTACGAACGTTGATTCACCTGGCCGTCGTGCTAGAAGTATGGCCGAGTTTCCAGACGACCGACAGCTCGTACTCGGGGCGCGTTCCCAGTTGGACCAGTGGACGAGAAATGCCCGAATGGAGGCGTACGCTGATCTGTTCGAAGGCGACGATCTGATCCTCTCCCCTGAAGAGATGCAACTCCTCGACGCGCTCGACTCCGAACTGGAGCGCCAGGGCGGCGATGGGGTCTGGGGGACCGATCAGTACGGCATTCACACGGCGGGGACCTCGAGTTCGGATACCTCACTCGGGGTGGTCTGTGTGTATCACCCGCAAATCACCAGAGATTCCGTCCTCCGTGGCGGCGACGAACTCGACGACGAGACTGAAGAGCGACTCAACGCGGCACTCTGGCAATACAGCGGGCGCGTCGCCACACTCATCGAAGCGAAACTCGACGAGTTCGTTCGCCAAACCCAGCGATAAATCCGATCGGATCCACTGTTTGGTGATCGTACGCAGCTATCATACTCCAGCGAGCGAATTCCGCCGCTGACGGCGCGACGGAGATCACACGCTGGCGACGGCGTCGTTCATGTACGCGAACGCTATCTCCTTCGCTGTTTCCAGATCGGCGGCGGTTCCAAGGTCACCGTCCCGACCCGAGTGATGCACGCTGTATTCCCAGACGTTCCCTCCGTCGATGACCTCGTGGATGTATACTGCGCTTCTGGTGTGTTTCTGACGATAGAGAACCGTGGTATAATCCCGACCTATGAATTCGTCGTGTGTTGTCTGCTCGGTTTCTAACACCCAGCCCTCTGGGATATCCTCTTCAGAATTCATAATTATTTATCGCAATCTATAGGGAAAACGGTTCCGATGCATTGTATCGCCACGGGTCGAACTCCCGGTTCAGAACGAACGGTTCCTGTTACTCAGTCACTCACCGTACGTTCGCCCGTATAGGCGTCGAACCAATCGGTCACGGTCTGTTTGAGCGCTCCGGTCGTACTCCCGAGGTTCAGCATCTGGTAGCCGTTCGCTGCCTTCTCGTTGACATCGTCCATCCCGAATCCGAGGCCGCCGACGGGAACACCTGCGTCGACGGCGTTTGAACGAATGGTCTCGACGGCTTCTTGCACATCCGGATGGTCGATTTCGCCGGGACAGCCGAGCGATACGGAGAGGTCGAGCGGGCCGATAAAGACGAATCCCAGTTCCGGGACATCCAGGATTGCGTCCAGATTTTCGACGGACGCCTCGGTTTCAATGGTCACGCCGACGATCGTCTCCCGGTCCTCGGTGGCGATGTAGTCGTCGGCGAGCCCCCAGCGACTGGCCCGGGGCGACCCAAGTCCTCGATCACCAGGTCCGTCGTCGTAGCGGAATCGAGCGGATTTGACTGCCTCACGGACCTCTGTCGCCGTCTCCACGCGTGGCAGAAAGACGTTCCTGGCTCCGAGGTCCAGTGCCTTCCGGACCAGCGTTGGGTCCGTGTCGGGGAGTCGGACGAGCAATTCGAGGTCCGTCCGTTCAGCTGCGCATAGGAGGTCCTCCATCAGATTCGCATCCCACGGGTCCGGTCCACCATGTTCGAGATCGATCCAGACAAAATCCACGTCGAGTTCACCGTAGAACTCCACGAGTGTGGGACTGTACGTGTTGTCGAGCAGGCCGAGCGCAACGCCCCCGCTCTCCAACGTGGCTGCGAGGTCGTTCGTCGATGCTGGATGGTCCATCGTTGTATTTTCGGGCGCGGACGGGAAACATCTACTGCACAGGTAATGGAGGCTACGTTCACCGTTCGTGACAAGCTCGACACCGAGGGACATCGAACGTCCCTGGCGAATAAGATCGAGCAGGAGAACGGCTCTCACCGACTGACGAAGTGACGGATCGTCGTTCATCTCGAAAGGTGAAGGGTATTGAGTAGGTTCGACAACGCTGTCACTCCCTCCACCGTGTATTCGAGGAGTCCACACCGCCGAGCGTCCACATAGTTATCCGAATCGGACGCCTATTCCAAAGGATGTCAGACGACAACCGGGACCGAGACGAGAACCCAGACGGCGAACAGCGACAACAGCCAGAGCGGAAGCGAGAGGATGTACGCGACCGCGCTCACGAAGACCAAGCGATGAGCGGTGACCCTGGTGGACGGCTTGGTGACCTCAATGAAGTACTCGAAGCCCAGGACTATCCAATCACGACGGATGAATTGGTCGAGGCCTATGGCGACTACGAGATAGAAACCCAAGGCGGGACGGAATCCCTCGAAGAAGTGTTAGGCCCCACCGGAACTCATACATAATTGATTCTGTGACGGACGGATTGTACACCCTCGAACTGGCGACGCCGGCACTCCTTCAGCAGCTCCCGGTAGAGCTGCCGGTCTCGATCGATGTATTCGTCGTGCTCGCTGTCGTCGCCATCGCGCTCGTCCTGTTCGTCCTCCAGCCAGTCTCGATCGATACGACCGCCATCGCGCTGATGGTCGTGCTAATCCTCCTTGGTCCGTGGACGGGTGTCTCCCCAGAAGAGGGCGTGTCAGGCTTCTCGAACCCCGCGACGCTCACTGTGCTGGCGATGTTCATCCTCAGCGAGGGAGTGCGACAGACCGGAGTCATCCAGATCCTCACCCAGAAGATGGAGTCGTTCGCGGGAGACAGCGAGTCACGACAGCTCCTCGCGACGGTCGGACTGGCCGGCCCGTCGGCGGGCTTCGTCAACAACACGCCCATCGTCGCCGTACTCATCCCCGCCGTCACGAACCTCGCTCGGAAGACCGGGACCTCGCCGTCGAAGCTGCTGATTCCGCTGTCGTTCGCGTCGATGATGGGCGGGACTCTTACTGTCATCGGGACGTCGACAAACCTTCTTGCGAGCGATATCTGGGCGCAGATCGGTCCGACCGGCGAGCCGTTCTCGCTGTTTGAGTTCACACAACTGGGGGCCGTCGTACTGGCTGTCGGCATCGTCTATCTACTGACCGTTGGGCGATACCTCACACCCGCCCGGATCACCGCCGAAGGATCCCCCACAGACCAGTTCGGGATGGCCGACTACCTGACCGACGTCGTCGTGCACGAGGACTCCGAGCTCGTCGGGTCGCAGGTCCGAGAGCTGCGGCGCGGCGACCTCGACCTGGATGTGTTCGAGATCGTACGCAACGGCCGCAGCATCGTCCGCGGCCTCCCGAGCGAGCGGATCCACGCTGGCGACGTCCTTTCCGTGAGAGCGAGCCAGGAGACGCTCGAACAGGTCATCGGCGACGACCACCTCGATTTCCTGCCGGAACTCCTCGACACCGCAGAGGACGGGCACGAACCGCTCCCCGACGGGGTCGTGCCCGAACACCACGCGTGGAGCCGACCGTCAGCGACACCCGACCCGAACACGAACAACGACGAGAGCACGGAAAAACCAGAGGAAGCCGGGGATGAAATTTCGCTCACGGAGATCGTGTTGCTCCCCGGGACGTGGTTGAACAGACGGAACGGCGTTGTCGGATTCGAACGCGACTACGACGCGACAGTGCTTGCGGTTCGCCGGGGGAATGAAGTGATTCGCCAGCGCCTCCGGGACGTGCGCCTGCAGGGTGGTGACGTGTTGCTCGTCCAGACGAGCGAGGACGTTCTCGACCGACTCCGGGCGGACAACAATATCGTCGTCTCCAGTGACAGACGCTGGGAGGACTTCGACCGGACACAGATCCCCATCGCACTAGGCATCGTTGCCGGCGTCGTCGGACTGGCCGCACTCGAGTATCTCCCGATCATGGTCAGCGCGCTCGCCGGCGTCGTCGCGATGCTCTTTTCGGGCATTCTCCGACCCGTAGACGCCTACGAGGCCGTCAACTGGGATGTCATCTTCCTGCTCGCGGGCGTCATCCCTCTCGGCATCGCGTTCGAGGCGTCCGGAACGGCTAACCTAATCGCGACGGGCATCGTGGCCGGGAGCGCCGTCCTCACACCGATTGCGATGCTCGCGACGTTCTACCTTGGCACCGCGATCATTACGGAGATGGTGAGCAACAACGCGAGCGTCGTGTTGATGCTGCCAATCGCTGTCGAGGTCGCGGGGCAACTCGGCGTCAACGCCTTCGCGTTCGCCCTCGCGGTGACGTTCGCCGCCAGCACGCCGCTACTCAGCCCGGTCGGCTATCAGACAAATCTCATGGTCTATGGGCCAGGCGGGTACAAGTTCACCGACTTCGCGCGCGTCGGTGCGCCGCTCCAGCTCATCCTGACCGTCGTCACGACGGCCGGCATCGCGTTCTTCTGGGGGCTATGATGAGACAGAATCACGACTGCGACGTGCGCAGAGGCGGCGCGACAGCAGCCGCCCCCTACAAGGCCCCCACACGCCAATACCGGTGTATGGTCGAGTTGATCTCTATCGGTGGGTTGTTCCTCGCGTTCTTCCTCGTGGTCATGAATGGGGTGTTCGTCGCCGCCGAATTCGCGTTCGTAAAAATCGGCCAACTCGGGTGAACGCACTCGTCGACCGCGGGAAACCCGGTGCAGGACTGGTACAGGATGCCATCGATAACCTCGAGGGCTATCTCGCTGTCAGCCAGCTCGGGATTGCGCTCTCTTGGCTCTGTTGAATCCCTCAGAGGTTGATAGGAACGAGTTGCTGAATACAGAGGACGGAGGATGAGTTTCCCAGAAGAGTCCGTTCGATTCGGCATGGACGAGCGAAGCAGGCGAAAGATACGTTGCATGCCTATTTGGTTGTGTCCGCTTTCCGATCGCCACGAGCTCCGAGCCAGAGTGTCACCGTCCCAGTTATCACAACCATGCCTGCATTGAGGACGAGTAAGAGGAGGCCGCCACTGGCCTTGGCAGGCGCTCGTGACAGTAATGTTATTCCCCCGGCAGCTGCGGCCGGGACGAGTGCGAGGGCAGCGACGACGCCGACGAGCGTGTCTTGCCGTTCTTTGTCGGTCGTTACCCCCGCCGCGATACCCGCCGCGGCAGCAGCAACGACGCTGAACCAGCCGGCCGTAATGCGCTCCTCGAGAAGTGGTTTATCGATGAGATTCTCTGCAGGTGGGAGAACTCCGGTCATGTTCAGTGTCACCGTCGTCACGATAGCCCCCGCAGTCGCAGCCAACAGACCGACGACCGCGACCAAGGCCCCAAATCCAGCTCGATTCAGCCGGTTGGCAGCAAGGCCAGCGGAAACGAGTTCCAACGGCGTCAATGCCGGGGCAATGACCATCGCCCCGATGAGGATCGGAATCGAATTGGTGAGCAGAGCCACACCAGCAAGCACACCGGACATCGTCATCAAAATAAGATACGGCGTATCGAGGGCGACCTGTTCGTACTTGTTCTCGCACTTTTCGGTAAGTGAGACTCTAGGAGACATCTCGAAGAAATACGGGCGTGCCGGGTGAAACAATTGCGACGATGCGAGAGTGTCTACTAATGGAACTCCGTCCGTACTATTCCACTCTTAGGCGCCCCATCTACCCTCTGTACCGGTCACGCTGCTTTTGACAGAGAAACGGTAGTCGAGAGCGCTTGTGCAAGATGGAGGGCGCGAATCTTGTAATCCAGATCGTGCTGAAATCATCAGTAACGATACCCGCTTCGGTTTCAGTCCCCCTTCAGTTCAGCCATACACTCGGCGCAAACTTTCATACCACCCTCCCCGGCAAAGTCTTCTTCGCCGTGATCGATTGAGTCGATTAGTTCTTTCGAGATAACATCTGGCGAGATGCTTTGGAGATCGTCCACATCACGGCCGCATCGAGCACATTTGGCCATGTAATGGAGTAACAGGGTCACGGGTTATTATTATTAGCCACGAATCATACCGTCAACGCTGTAGCCTATCGTTACCGATCTGCTGAATTCATCCTCTAAGTCGGCTACGCCTGTTCTGACAATAGCCTGGGACTTCGTTCAACGTCTGCTACAGAGAAAGCGCAAATCTTGCATGGGAGTCCGTTGGCAAGCTAGACAAGTCACCGTGACTGTTCGTCACGGGACTGGGAGCGGTACTCGGGACGATGTGTTCGCAGAGCCTGTCGGGGAGGAGCGACCCGTCGATTATCACTTCACCCGGATTCCCTTCTCGTGGAATCGCTACGGGCCTTTATTGTCGTGCCCGCTCTACTATCGGTATGACGCTCGACGTATCCATCCCGGAGCCACCCGATCTCTCGAACCGGGGGCGACCGAGCGGTTTCGACTGGGAAGAATCGGAGACCCTCGGATCCGAGGACTTCTACCGCGAGGATCTCGAGAACCTCCTCCAGGAAGGCGCGTGGCGTGAGGCGTTCGAGGAGTGGGCGGAGTACACGGATCTCGACGAGGAGGAGGTCCGAGTCGTCGACGACCTCGACCTGTTCCAGGCCTTCGACTTCTACCGTGATCCAACGGACGACCACCTCCGCTTCGACGCCCCGACGGTGCCTGAGGACTGGCACGAGCGCGACTTGACCGAATCGCTCGATTCGAGTTCGGTCTCGGCCATCAACGGCGAATTACATGACCTCGGCCGGGCCGTCCACGAGACACTCCAGAACTACCTCCAGCGGACCCGCGGCGCCTCCGACCGGAACGAGGAACCCTTTGGCGAGCGTGAAGAGTAGAGCGAGGTAACGGAGGAACGCGGGCGGTAGTAGGGTGGGCGTTGGTGGGGCGGAGGGTGGAGTGGCGGACGGTGGTGAGCCGAGCGGTGGATTGGCGGGCGTTGGTGGGGTCAAGAAGCTCCAGAAGGTGGTCCGGGATGAAATCCTAACCGTAGCTAAATCCACCGAATACCGCGCGCGAACTACATGGGTCGTGCTCCCGAGCTATTGGCGACTCAGGAGGCCCTCTCGATCCAAGAGGTCTACACCCAGCAGTGGGAACCGAAGACCAGCAACAGCGCCAGGGCCGCCGGGATCGCGTCCGTCGGCGACTGAATCGTTTTCCTGGTCTTGGGGAGTGGCTTCGAGATCTGGGTCAGTCGGGAGGGGAAGTTCGACCCACATCTCCGATAGGCAGCCCTACTGTTATCCGCCTGAATCCCCTACCGTGGTATATGGCAGATGATAAACAGGGCCGAGATGAACAAGCGGATGATCAAAAACGTCGCCAGCGAGAGCGGATGCAAGAGGAGGCACGTACCCGCGCCGATGAAGAAGAGCCGATGCGCGTCGACTCTGGTGAGGGGCTTGGTGATCTTGATGAAGCGCTCAAATCGCACGACTATCCAGCCACGACAAATGAGTTGGTTGAGGCCTATGGCGAGTATGAACTTGAAACTCAGGGCGGCAAGAAATCCCTGGAGGACGTGCTCGCTTCAACTGATGACGAAATGTATGACTCAGCCGAGGACGTTCACAGACGGCTACTGGAACTCATAGGCCGATAGCACAACGGTCCAACACACTCATCTCGCAAATTGGACCGGCCGTACTGAGATAAACTCCGTCTGTGGGTACCTCTTTGCTGAGTCCACTCTCTATTCAGCAGGCGGATCTTGCCAGATACTGATGAATAGCGCCAAACCCGCTATGGACCTGGCTGTCCCGAAAGGATCTGCTGGTCGTCGTCACAACGGGGGATGTACTCCTCGCCACCGAACCACCGGATGAACACGTCACGGCGAGAGCGGAGACGCTCGGCGGTCGTTTCGCCGATGTTCTCGCGGTCGGTGAGTGTGGTCGCGTACTTTTTGTTGCAAATACGATTTCTTTATTCAGTCCGCGGCGTGATTTTTCGTGCCGATTCCTCCGTCTCGCATGAGCTATCTCACCCGGTGATCTTCGTCTTTTCTTCTGATTTCAGACACTGGTCCGACCGGGGTTCAACGGGCTACACTCGCAGCTCACCGAAGCCGTACTTCGAGTGACTGCCGACCCGGAGGATACCGCTCTTCGCGGTCTCCACCTGCCGGTCGACCTCGTAGGTGACCACTTGCCCGTGGTCCACAGTCTGGAGCTTGTGTTCGGTGAACACCTGGCTGCGCTCTCGCGGGAACGTGAGGCGCTGAACGTACAGGTGATGGACTGCGGCAGCGATGACGCTCCCTATCGCGAAGAGTTCGGCCGTACGGTTGGTCAGGTTCAGCCCGACGTCCCATGCCTCGGCACTGAACACGAGGATCAGTGTCGGCGTCACGGCGGCCGTCGAGAGGCGCGGGAGTGAGAACGGGAGCAGGGGGCGCGACTCTGCAGCAGCGTCGCGGCGACGATACCCGGATTCCGCACGAGGCTCACCGCGTGAAACGCTAGCCGTCGAAGCCGCCCTCGCGAGACGTCCGCTTGGGGAATGCGGGTCGCGATCCCTCTGAGGTGATCCGTGATGTCCGCATCGAACGGCGGGACGCTCCGTCGGGAGGGGTCAAACGAGAACGGAGCCATGACGCCGCCATCATCGTGGTCCGCACGAAACACGTGTCCCAGGAGGTGAACGAGGAGGGTCGCAGCGTTCCAGCGGACGGCCGGTGAATCGAGCGCTCTGACCGTCTCCCGGTCGTGGGTCCGAAGGAGTCGTCGTATGGAGACGACAACGACGCGGGCGAGCGGGGAAGCGAGTCCCTCGACGGATCGCTCCTCCCGCGTGGTGAGGGGCACGTCGGTCACGACGACGACCAGGTCGTACGGGCGTTTCGCCATGTGAAGCGCGGCTTCATCGAGGAACTCCGACGGCCGTCGGGAAGCACGGTCGGTGAGCGGGTCCGGATCGACACAATGGATCCGCCAAGCTGCGTCCGTGGCTGCCGCCAGCTCTTCGATACCGTCCCGGCCCATCCGCTCGGCGAACGACCGGAGCGGCTCGACATCCCCACCAGGCGAGTGCGCAACGAGAATCCCCACGTCGATCGGTGCCCCGGCCTCATCGTCACTCCGATCGTCCACAGTCGGCTGGTCGGGCTGATCCGCCTCATTGAACTCAGGTACCGCACCGCCTGAGGAGTTCCGGTCGACGTCGGAGGACTCGAGATTCATCGCCTGAGCATCGTCCATTACGAGACGATCTCAGAGATACGCATCGTCCCACTCGTCAGCCAGGTGAGCGTTGCCACAGTTCCCGCACTCGAGCCTGCCTTGTCCGTCGGCGGAGACGTCAGTACTGCCGCACTGTGAACAGAAGTACCCGTACGCGTCCTCCTCGTCCTCCAGACGGGACACCGCGAAGAATGGGGCCTCCCTGCCGGGAAAGCTCTCATCGCGATTGACGGACCGGGCAACTCCATCGACGGTGACGGATTCGGGGATCGGGACGGCGGGTTCGTTCGGCGTCTCTGTCTGTTGCCCCTCCGTGAACATGGTGACATCGTACTCCTCCCCGCCGAGCATTATCTGGTCGTGGTCGCTCTCTTTGAGGCCGAACCCTTTGAGGAAGTCGCCGCCTTCGACGGCTTCGTCGAGGATACACGCCGCAATCGGCTTCTTGACAAACTCTTCGCGAACGCGATCAAGCAGCGCCGTGGCGATGCCCTTGCCCCGTGCCTCTGGATCCACGTGGAGCCACCGGATCGTCGCTCGTGTTCCGACTTCGACGGTGATGAACCCGTAAACAGTCTCCGTGCCGTCGATCGTCTCGTCGACGACGAGCACGGTCGTGTCCGTATCTTCGAGTAGGTCGTTCAGTGACGTGTCGTCGAACTCCTCTTCGAGTATTGTCTCGATCTGCTGTGGGCTGAGCGAGTACGACGATTGCAGCGAGTCGCGTGCGATCGCTCTGATCCGTTCCCGGTCGTCCGATTCCGCAGGACGAATTTCCATGTGGTGAGTTAGCGTCGAACGGGGATAAGTCATGGCCCGGTCCAATTTTGACAGTGTTCGGATTGGGGAATCCGTCGGCGACCTCGTGCCCGGTCTGACTGTCGGACCCCCGTCCTGTCTGGCAGTACATTTCAGTACAAACCAGTACAGTCCAGTACGGCCGTCCGAGCGAACCCCACTCTGAACAGTGCCGTCCAGTTCGCCGGGCAGGCGAGTGCCATCATCGAACCGGGCCCGTGCTTCTTTCGACCACTTCCCGCCCGAGCCCGCGCTGGTCACGAGCGCGTGGCCGTCGACCGACCGAGCCAGGGGTGGCGAGATGCTGCTGCCGGTGCGGTGTCGAACGTACGGGAGCCGAACGCCCCCTTAGTTCGTTAGCTGAGCATGAGCGGTCCCATCGAGAGCGTCTGTTTCGCGAGCGTCGCGAGCCGCAGGATGTAGGATGTGAACAGGAGAAATGGCAGTGCTGAGATGGCAAACGCGGCGCTAACAACCCAGAGAACGCTCTCGATGCCGAGGAACGTGCCGGAGAACGTCGTCGCATCGACGAAGACGACCATCCCCCCAGCGACGGTGAGTGCAATCACTGCGGCATACAGGATGGCCCGTGAGAGTTTCACCAGCGCCCACTGGATATAGAGGTCCTTAATGTACTCGCGGACTGGCCCGTACATCGTAAGCGCCTCGAGCAAACTTCTGAATGCGCTTCGTTCCTCGTCGGTGAGGGCGTCTTCGTACTCCATCCCGAGCCGGCGAACGTCGTGCATCTTCCGATCGTAGTTATAATCAAGCGCGGGCGATACGACGTCGAAGGTGCCGAAATCCGCGCCTTCGAGGTGGTTACGTGCGTGGTCGGCGTTCTCCACCAGGTCGTCGACGTACTCGTCCACCTTCTTGTAGAGCTCCTTGTTTTCAGTCTCGGAGAGTGTGTCTCGCAGTGTCTTTGCTCGCTGTTCGCTCGTTTCGATGAGCGCGTGGAGGTAGGCCACAGGGTCGGCGGGCGTCGTCATCCCGAGGAGGGTGTCGGTGTTCTGGCGGAAATCCATCGTCGTGTCCATCCGACTACGCTGACTCCCGAGCGAGCCGATTTCCTGGGAGAGGACGAGCTGATTGATCGTGACGACGAGCGTCGTTCCCGTGATGATCGCGCCGACGAGCCCGGCGAACACCGTCTCGACCATGTCGCTCGACTGCATGGTCGAATGCAATGACACCGGTTTCATCACGCCCCAGAGCATGAACACGAGGAAGATCAGGATGGCGAGCCCGCCGGCGACGGCCCACCGATTGGCCCCGAGCAGCAACCAGAACCAGTACTTGTTGACGTCCGTCCGCTCCCGTAGCGTGTTGTCCGTCGAGAGCTCACTCATGAGAGACTGGGCGTTTGAACAGCAGAAGTTTCGTGCCGCCACCGTCGTAGCTAATCGTCTCTGCGAGTTCCCAGCCCTCTGCACCGAGGCGGTTGAGTTCGGCTGTTGGATCGACTGTCTCTCGCTTGGTCAATCCCTTTGGCGGATCAAGTGTCTTATATTCCCATTGCTGGTGCATTTCGGTACCCATGAGATGTTATCGGCTCTCACGGTGATGACTCTGCTGACAGGCTGTTTCCCGTCGTGTACTGATCGAGAACGGAGCGGTGTGTCCGTATATCGTCGGCTATCACAATCATGATCGAGATTATTCCTGGGTCGCCAGTGTCGGGTTCACAATCTCAAACCAACCAATTCTCCTATTCACATCGTACATCCTGCGGCTCGCGACGCTCGCGAAACAGACTCTCCGATGGGGCCGCTCATTTTCAACTGAGTCGACTCTGGTATTCGAGACTCGGGACGTGAACAATAGATCAAAATCACAGACGAGCACCACGCGGAGCTGTAACGCCTCAGCGTTGTGATCCGCGGAGGAGCAGCGGCTCGATGGCGAGTGTCCGTTTCGCTATGGTGAGGATGCGAAGGACGTACGAGACGAACAACATGAATGGAACAAGCGTCACCGCAAACGCACCGCCTACGACGAGGATGATGTGATCGAGACCGAGTGTGCTTCCCGGGAAGGTCCCCGCATCGACGATTCCGACCATGATACCCGCAACGGCCACTGCCGGGACTGCAGCATAGAGAATCATCTGAGACAAGTCGATGAGTGCCCATTGGAAGTACAGCGTCTTGATATGTTCGCGTGCCGGACCAAACAGAGACAGCGCTGTTTTCAGATCGTCAAGCAAACCGTGTTCTTCCTCAGTGAGGCTCTCTTCGTATTCGTTCGCGAGACGTTCAACTTGAAAAATCTTCCAGCTATAATTGAAGTTCAGTGCGGCGAATACCACATCGAACGAGCCGAACTGCGCACCCTCAAGTTGATCACGTACCGTGTCAGCGTTCCCAGTGACGCTTTCAGCGAATTCATCGACCTCTTCTCGGAGGTTCTCGTCAGCATTCTTGCCAATTGACTCTCGAAGAGCCGTAGTCCGTTGTGCCGTGATTCCGATGATCTGCCGGAGGAATTCGGATGGATCCACAGGACTCGGAGACCCGATCAATTCTTCAGTAAAGTCCCGGAAATCCATCGAACTGGACATACGCTCGCGCTGATCGCCGAGCGGGCCGTTCTCTTGGGTGAGGACGAGCTGACCGATCGTGACGACGAGTGTCGTCCCAGTCACTATGACCGTGATCATCGTCGAGAACATCGTCTCGATCATGTCGCCGGACTCGAGTTGCCGTGAAAACGGTGGATGGAGGACAGCGACGGCGATAACGAATGCAACGAACACGGCACTGGTCAAGACACTGGATACGAGAAGGCGGTTCGCGCGAAGCAGCACCCAGAGTTTTATCCGACTCTCTCCCGCACGCTCACGCATCGTGTTGGCCGTACTGATGTCGGTCTCGTCAGTCATACTGGCTCACTCGATCGGGTAGGTCGCTTGAAAACGAGGTACTTGGTGCCGCCTCCCTCGTAGTCGATCGTCTCCACAAACTCCCAGCCCTCTGCACCGAGTTGATTCAACTCTGCTTTCGGATCCTCTGCTTCTTTTTGGGTCTCATCGCGCGGTGGGCGAAGCGTCTCGTACTCCCATTGGGTCGCTTCTGATTCGGCCATCACTCCTAGTAGGTACTGCAGCCCTCTATACCCCGCTCCACCACCGAGATGGAGGGACTATTTCGGCCTTGTCGAAACCCTCAATTGATGATCGGTTTAAGCGGTCGTGGTGAATACAGAGAACGTAGTCAGCATGGGACGATTCCGCTCAGTATACGGTGGCGGGATGTCGCTCATTTTAGTTGCGTTTCGCCGGGTCTGCAATACATTCGAGGTGTTGGAAACCCAACGGTCACCAAATGCAGTCCATCGTTGAGACTCTCGAACCCAATGTTCCCTACCGCGTGAGAACGCGGCTTGGTCCCTTGATTACCCGACTTGGGCGAACTCTCGGACAGCCCGAGTACCGCCTTCGTGATACCGAATATGTCGGCACCGTCCAGCAGCCGCTGGACGAGTTCACAGAGACACTCCAGAAACACGGGTTCGAGTGGGACCCGCTGGCGTGGTATCACCAGCCGTCAGTTGGGTCGGAGCCAAATGGTAGCTGGGCGTATCGACGTGCCCTGCTGGCCGACAGACAGATCCACGTCATCCTCATCGCCCACTCGCCGGAGTATATCGACGTTTTCGCCCACGAGGAGTACAATTGGCTGCGACACCCGATCAAACACCTCCGGCAGATCGGCATCAAGCGGAAAGCCGGTCGTACCAAAATGCGGCACTGGATCGAGAGTCACGGCATAGAAGTCGATGTCAACTCACGTCGCCGGCGGCGGGTCACAGACGCGGTAAAAGACCTCCGCAAGTACCTCGGGTCCATCATCCAGTAGCGTGGATTCAATCCATCTCTTCGAATAGGATTGGCGAGCTGTGCCGCACTCGGTGTTTTCCGGAATTACCCCTTGGTGACTTGCGGTTCGTAGTCGCCTGTTTGTCGATGAGAGATGTGCTCCCCTCTATTCAGCACGCCAACCGATACCTGTCTTGGATGTGGGGATTCAACATGGCCACTTGCCACTACTCCCCGCCCCGGACAACGTGGCCGTACTTCAATAGGGCAACGAACACAACCCCGCCGACTGCGTTTCCCATCGTGGCTAACGCGAGGAACGATACGTAGTCACTCACTGATATTTGGGGCGAGAGAAAGACGCCGAATAGCACCTCAACGTTGCCCGCAATTGAATGAGGGAGGTGGAGGATACCGATTACACCCGTGACGATCCAGATGATAATGAGACGGCTTGTCGTCTCTTGAGCAGCGGTAACCAGCCACGCTAGCAGTCCCATCAGCCACCCCGCAAGCACGCCAGCGGCGAATAGCCATGTGAAATCGTGGGTAACGAGTGAGAGAGCGATAGTCTCGAAGGCCTCCGGCGAGGCGACACCTAGATCGGGCAGCAGCGTAACGATGAGTGCCACGAACGCCGCACCACCGACGATATTACTGACGTAGACCAACCCCCAGAGACGGCCTAGCTCCGCGAGTGACGCTTGTCCGGCGAGCACCGGCATCACGGCCACGGTCGTATGTTCGGTGAACAGCTCTAACCGTCCTAAGATGACAAACATGAATCCGACGGAGTAGACACTCGCGAGTAGCAACTCCGTCCCGAGATCCCCGTACCCATTCGATGAAAGAGTGAGTATCACCGCCATCAATAATGGTCCAAACCCAATATCGAGACCGGCTGAGAATCCAGACAGTAACAATCCGTTCGTCTCGCGGTTGATTTCGTGGTACCCGCTTTCGATCAACGAATCAAGGACCTCTGTAACTCGCGTTGGATCAACCGTGTCCTTGCTTTCCGGTCCTGATTCCTTCACGCACTTCCTCCATATCCGTCGCTCCAAAAAAATATAGTGACCAACGCAGATCAGACTCATCTTCGTGACCAGGTCGAGAGAGTTCTACCCTGACCAAGGCAAATGAAGGGGATCCAGTGACAGAAACGCGCTCTAAATGCAGCACGCATCTTCTGACAGCGACTGGGCGGGTATGGAAAGCTCTTGCTGCATACAGAGCGCGTATTCAGCGGCGGTAGCGCTAATGTCCTTGGATGGGCCGGGTAGGGCAAACAATCAGTGACTCGAATGAACGACTCACAGCCGTGTTGGGCCGCGAGCCAGACGAATTGATAGGGCACTCAAGACTGTCTGACGGGGTTGATCCTGGTCCGGTATTATCAACCAGCTGGACGCAAAGATAAGGATATAATGAAGGATAGCGCCGTCGAAAGGAGAGGTCGGAAGCCGGACGTCGACGTCCCCACGCTCCTCGGTGAGGACCACGAGGCGTTCAAGGCGGTCCTCTCGGGCGAGGAGGCCGGGCCGGTTGCCGTCGTGGGCGACCCCTTCTCCGGACGCGGGTCAGTCCTGGACCGTGCTGTGCGGGATCTGGACGCAACCCGGGTTAGCCTTGACCCGGGCGACGGGGTCGACCAAACCCGGGCGAGAATCAACGAGGGGCCAGTCGTGATAGAGGACTGCCAGCACCTGTACGAGCGTCGCATCGGCGGCTTCGAGGAGCTGTCTGCGTTTCTCGACGACCTGGCGAGCGTCGATGCGACAGTGGTGACCGGCTGGAACCGGTATGCGTGGGCGTACCTCGCGGCGGTGCAGGCCCTCGACCGGGAGTTTCCCGTCACCGTTGAGGTCCAGCCCCTTCCCGCAGAACGGATCGCGGAACTCGTGTTAGATCGGTACGACGGGATGCCAGCGTTCGTCGCCGACGACCCCGAGCGGGGTGGCTTGGTCGTCACGACGCGCCACGAGATTGGCTGGCGGGACTGGTCGGTATCGGTGCCGGTCCCTATGCTGAGTCCAGTTGCAGTCAGGGGCCTGTTTTCGGATGGAAATCTGGATCCAAAGGACGTAACGTTCGGCCGGCTCGCTGCGGTCTCGAACGGGAACATCGGTGTCGCCACGGCGATCTGGGAGAGCCGTCACGAGTCGGAGGTGCGCCCGAGCGACATCGCGGTCCCCGCGTCCGATCGGGACTTGGACCGCGAGGAGGCATTCTGCCTGCGGATCGTGCTCGCGAAAGAGCGGGTCAACCGGGCACAGCTCGCGGGAATTGTTGACGGACTCGACCGAGTCCTCGGGCGCCTCTCGCGCGACGGTCTCGTCACGGTCAAGGACGATATCGTGGAACTGGTACCGGCGGCAGTGCCGGCCGCCGCGCCGGCGACCGAACGGGGGCGGATACTGTGACCGCGCTCCAGGCGCTGGTAGACCTGGGGATAGCCCAGGAGACGCTCACGAGAATGGTGGGCGTGCTCGTAGCCGCGTACCTAGCCACTCAGGTCGTCGGGTACGTGCTCAGGGCGGTCGCCGAGCGCCTTCCCCACCGGCGGATCAGAATCAAGATTTTCATTCCGATCGCGCGGGTGCTCATCTACGGAACTGCGGCGTATCTGGTCCTGGGACCGTTGCTCCAACTATCGACCGCACAGTTGCTCGCAGTGTCGGGACTGTTCGGGGCGGCTCTTGGGTTCGGCCTGAAGGACCTCTTCGCGGCGATAATTGGTGGGTTGGTGCTCGTCACCGAGCGCCCCTACCAGGTCGGCGACAAGGTCACCATCGACGGCGACTACGGCGAGGTAACCGACATCGATCTCCGGGCGACGACGCTGAGGACGCCCGACGACAGCGCCGTAAGTATCCCGAACGCAACGATGTTCACTGCGAACGTCTCGAACGCCAACGACGGCCAGCCGGAGATGATGGTCGTCGTCGAACTCGCGGTCACTGCCTCTGCCGACGTCGATCGAGCGAGCGCGATCGTCAAGGAGGCCATGGTGACTTCGAAGTACGTCTACGTCGACGACGACCACCCGTTCACGGTCCTGGTCGAGGACGAATCCTACTATCGGACGATTCGCGGCAAGGCTTATGTGGCCGACCTGCGCGACGAGTTCGCGTTCGCCTCGGACGTGACAGAGCGCTCGATGGCCGCCTTCGCCAGCGAAGGGATCGAAATGCCCGAGGCGCCCGTCAACGTCTCCGAGCACCGCTGACTCTGCGTGTCGCCTGTTGGTTTCGCCCGCCGATGCGAGTATCTCGAAGGCCGATTCTGGAGCTGATCACTTCTCAGGCCCGGCTAGATGCCGCTCGATCCACCCGGTACTTTGCCTCCTCAGTATCCCGTAATAGAAGTGAGAATACTGACACGTCACAAAAATCAGTTTCATCAGCGGGTTTCATCGGCGGTCGGGGTTGTTGACCAGCGGTATTCTTTGTAGTTCCTGAAAAAGACGATTCGGTGGAGAGAGGAGGCTACTCCTCGCTGAGCAATCGACGGAGCACCAGATGAAGGATTCCGCCATTTTCGACGTATCGAACGGCTGCAGGCGTCCCAACCTGTGCCGTGACCGGGAATTCGACGGTCGAGCCATCGGCACGTTCTGCGACAACGGTGAGTTCGTCGTTCACGTCTAGACCGTCGTCGAGTCCGTGAATCGCGACCCGTTCCGAGCCGTCAAGGCCGAGCGACTCCCACGAGTCACCGTCGACAAACTGGAGCGGCAAGACACCCATCCCGACGAGGTTGTCACGGAAGATGCGCTCGTAGCTCTCGGCGATCGTCGCACGGACACCCAGCAGATCTGTTCCCTTCGCCGCCCAGTCCCGGCTCGACCCCGTTCCAAGTTCCTCGCCGGCGAACACGACGAGGGGCGTTTCGTCCTCGTGATAGCGGCGGCTGGCTTCGAAGACCGTCGTCTGGTCGCCGGTTGGGTGATGGATCGTGTAGCCGCCTTCGACGTCTTCGAGCATCTGGTTCTCGATGCGGACGTTTGCGAACGTCCCACGCATCATTACCTCGTGGTTCCCGCGCCGGGCGCCGTACGTGTTGAAGTCGTGGGGTTCGACGCCCTGTTCAACGAGCCACTCTCCGGCCGGTTGCTCGCGGGTAAACGGCCCGGCGGGACTGATGTGATCGGTCGTGACCGTATCACCGAGCAGCATCAGCGTGCGGGCGTCTTCGACGTCGGCGACGCCGGGCTTCTCCAGGGGGAAATCCCTGAAGAACGGCGGTTCGCGGATGTACGTCGAGGAGTCGTCCCACTCGTAGACGTCACCGGTCGGTGCGTCGAGCGCCGCCCAGCGCTCGTCACCGTCGAACACTTCGGCGTACTTCTCTTCGAACATCGAGGAATCGACACTGTCGTGGACCGCCGCGTGGATCTCGTCGGCGCCGGGCCAGATGTCAGACAGGTAGACCGGATTGCCGTCGTCGTCGGTGCCGAGCGGATCGTGTTCGAGATCGATATCCATGCGCCCGGCGAGACCGTAGGCGACCACGAGCGGCGGACTGGCGAGGTAGTTCGCCCGGATTTTCGGGTGGATGCGTGCCTCGAAGTTCCGGTTGCCAGAGAGGACGCTCGTCGTCCAGAGATCCTCGGCGTCGATCGCGCGTTCGATCGGCTCGGGAAGCGGCCCAGCGTTTCCGATGCAGGTCGTACAGCCGTAGCCGACGACGTTGTAGCCGAGGTCTTCCAGATAGGGGAGGAGTCCCGAGGCTTCGAGGTATTCGGTGACGACCCGACTGCCCGGTGCAAGACTCGTTTTGACGTACGCCGGGACGTCGAGCCCTCGTTCGACCGCGTTGCGGGCGAGCAGCCCCGCCGCGAGCATCACGGACGGATTCGACGTGTTCGTACAGCTGGTGATGGCGCTGACTACGACACTGCCGTGCCCGATCTCGGTCGACTCGCCGTTCACATTGACTTCGACTCGGTCGGTGAGATCGCCGACGTCCGGTTCCGGAAGATCGGGGTCGGGTCGGTCGTCGTCGGAACCGCTGCTCTCGCTGATCCATCGCGTGATCGCATCTTCGTCGATATCGTCGAGTTCGTCCTCGAATTCGCCGTGGACCAGTCCCCGGAAGTGCGTCTTCATGTCGCCCATCGGGACGCGATCCTGGGGGCGTTTCGGCCCGGCGAGGCTGGGCGTGATCGTCGAGAGGTCGAGTTCGACCGTCTCGGTGTACTCGGGGTTCTGTTCACCGAACAGCCCCTGTGCGTCGAGATATTCGCGAACGAGTTCGATGTGCTGCTCGTCGCGGCCCGTGAGTTCGAGGTACTCGAGCGTTGCTTCGTCGACGGGGAACATACTGATGGTCGAGCCCTGTTCGGGCGCCATGTTCGCTATAGTCGCCCTGTCTGGAACGGTGAGATTCGATACACCAGGGCCGAAGAATTCGACGAATCGATCGACGACGCCGACCTCCCGAAGCTGCTCAGTAACGTGAAGGACGAGGTCGGTTGCGGTCGCCCCCTCGGGAAGTTCGCCGGTGAGCCGGACCCCGACCACCTCGGGGAGCTTCATCGTGATCGGCTGGCCGAGCATCGCGGCTTCAGCTTCGATACCGCCGACACCCCAGCCGACGACCCCGATGCCGCCGATCATCGGCGTATGGCTGTCCGTCCCCACGAGCGTGTCCGGCAGGAGCCACGCTTCCCCATTCTGCTCGCGGGCGTGGACAACCCGCCCGAGGTACTCGAGGTTCACCTGGTGGACGATTCCAGTCCCCGGCGGAACGACTCGGAAGTCGTCGAACGCCTGCTGGGCCCACTTGAGGGAACGGTACCGCTCGCCGTTGCGCTCGTACTCCAGTTCGACGTTCTTCTCGTAGGCGTCCTCGGAGCCGAAGTAGTCGACCTGCACGCTGTGGTCGATCACGAGGTCACACGGGACGTCCGGCTCGACGACGGTTGGATCCTTGCCCTTGCGATCGACCGCTGATCGGAGTGCTGCGAGGTCGACCACGGCAGGGACGCCGGTGAGGTCCTGCAGGACGACTCGAGAGGGCGTGAACGGGAGTTCGACGTCTGGGACGTCGGGTTCCCACGAGGCGGCATTGCGAACGTCCTCGGCGGTTATCGTCTCCCCGTCGACGTTGCGGAGAACGGACTCGAGGAGAACGCGAATACTGACGGGGAGCTGGTCGAGTTCGCAGAGACCCTCGTCTTCGAGGACTGTGAGGTCGGCCATCTTGTAGGAGGTGCCGTCGAACTCGAATTCGCGGATTGCATCGAATGGAGACGGTTCGTTCATACCTTGTCCTACGGTGACGTGGCCCTTGAATCGTCTCCCCCATGGACGGGGTGACGATGTGGACGGTCACTTCTATCGGGTGGAATGAGGATGTCGGTGTACATGATTCGGTTGACAACTGATTCTGCTACGAACTCGTCCCCGGCGGCTTCGGTTTCTCAGGTGCCGCCGATTCGATGCGGTCCTTGAAGAAGACGAGTTCCTTGTTCGTGTGATCGTAGAGTTTCGCCTTCCCATTGAGAGCGGTCGTGAACACCCATTTCAGCGCCCGTCCCCGTCGGTTGTTCGGGAAGTCCATCCAGACGGCGTGTGACATCCGAGTCCCGTCTGCAGTCTCTTCAAGTCGAATGGTTCCTCCTTCGGGAATCCGAACGGTGACGAGTCCGCGAAAGAGCGGGTAGTACGCAGTCCCCGTCCAGACCGCCACGTTGGGATGGTCGATATACTGGAATCGGCCATGCAGGTCGGCGTACATCCCGGCGACCTCTTCGGCCTGGTGGAACGTTGCGCCCTCTCGAGGACGGTTATCGGGCGTGTCGTATTCGAGCCCATAGTGTTCCTCGGGGTTCGACGCCGTCCAATGGACTGGGTCGGTTACGTACTCCCAGATCTCCTCGGACGATGCGTCGATGACGATTTCGGCTTTGTCGGTGACGTACATGGATTTACTCCCTGATTTATGATGCGAAGCCGTTGTAGAGCCACGCGAAGGCGTACATCAAGACGAAGCTGATCACCGCTGCCTCGACCATGCCCGCCACTGTCCCGACGACGGTCGGTTCGAAGAACAGGTGCCACTGCTCCATCGCTTCGACTGCGCCCTCGTAGACCCCGATCGCTCCGAACACACCAAGGAGGAGCATCGCGACGGCAGAGACGACTGCTGCTGCGCCCGCCAGTGCCAACGAATCGAGGTGCATCACGTTGGTCGTGGAGTCCATTTCGTACCCGTCTTGGTTTGTGGTAGCAGTGCTCATGACTAGAGATACGCTCTACTCCTTCAATCGGGTTTCTCTTACAATTCGAAAGGGAGCGATCCCTTGGTAACACGGAGCAAAAATATCGTGTGGGAAACAGCGGTACAACCCCCATATCTGTGTGACCGGTCCGTCGGAAGACCAGGGAGCAACCACCGACTGGAATCAGTGACACGCGAAAACTGATGAGCGCGAACGCAGTCCTCGAACGGTTGACCGCATCTGAATATCATGAGTCACCTTTGAATGCAAGATGTACTCCGCCCACTGCCCCGGTTTCTTAAGAAGAAATAACAAAACAGATGGCTGCGATAGTCTAGATATGCAAGCCGCCCTCATCGACGGAATTCTCGAGTCGTTGCGGATCGGCGTCGGATTCCTCTGGACGGCGGCGTGGGCGATCATCATGGGGCTCGTCATCACGAGTCTCGTTCAGGTTTACGTCTCGAAAGAGCGGATGGCCAAGGTCCTCGGAGAGGGGAATCTGAGTGGTCTCACGAAAGCAACCGTATTCGGCGCCGCGAGTAGTGGTTGTAGCTTCGGCGCGGTCGCCATTGGGAAGGGGCTGTTCAAGAAGGGAGCGCACACGGTGAACTTCTTTGCGTTCATGTTCGCCTCGACAAACCTCATCGTCGAACTCGGCCTGATGATCCTCATCCTGCTCGGGTGGGAGTTTCTGGTTGCAGAACTCCTTGGCGGCGTCATCCTCATCGCCGTGATGGCGGTCCTCGTCCATCTGACGCTCCCCGAGAATCTCTTCGAGCACGTACGGGAGGAACTGAATCAACGCGACCACGACCAAGGGATCACCGAGGATCCGACGTGTGGGATGGAGGGCAAAGACGAGTACTCGATCACGACCGACGGCGGCGAAACACTGAAGTTCTGCTCGGAAGGGTGCATGGAAACGTACCAGCAGGAAGCCGCAAGTAGCGGCGGGTGGCGCGACGAACTCCTTTCGTGGGGGGGCTGGTACAAGATCGGGAACCAGTACCGCAAGGAGTGGTCGATGATCTGGAAGGACGTCGTTGCGGGCTTTCTCATCTCGGGATTCGTTATCGTGTTCGTCCCGCAGTGGGTGTGGAACACGCTCTTCCTCCAGGGTGATGGACTCCTCGTCAGTGCCGAGAACGCCATCATGGGCGTCGCCATCGCCGTAATCAGCTTCGTCGGCAGTATGGGAAACGTCCCGTTCGCCGTCGCGCTCTGGGGAGGTGGCATCAGCTTCGCGGGAGTCATCGCGTTCGTCTATGCCGACCTCATCACCATCCCCGTACTGAACGTCTACCGGAAGTACTACGGCTGGAACGTGATGCTGTACATCCTCGGCATCTTCTTCGTCACAATGGCGTTCACGGGCTTCCTGATGGAAGAGCTGTTCGACGCGCTCGGCATCGTCCCGGATCTAGCCGGCGGGCAGACGGCATCCGAACAGACGTACTTCGAGCTCAACTACACGTTCTACCTCAATATCATCGCGTTCGCGCTCACGGGATTCCTCCTCTACGTCTACCGCCGAGGACTCGGCGCGCCTGGCCAGTACCGCGACCCCGTCTGTGGGATGCGAACCGACGACAGCGGGCCGAGCCTCACCCACGCTGGCGAGACGTACTACTTCTGCTCGAAGCGATGCAAGCGGTCGTTCGAGAAGCACCCTTCCGAGTTTACCCACCAACACCCACAGGTTTCAGGGATGGGGACATCTCAGGATCATGAACATCACTGAATACCACGTCTCGCGACCAAGTCTTGCGCCCAAGCAGCCCGAGTATTGCTTCGGCCAATCACAACTGGTACACCGATGTCTCGCCAACTCTCAGGCATGAACAAGCATAACGGCAGGTCGAGGTGGGATGGATGAACCGACAGCGATCCGACACAGTGGTCGGGCTTCTCGTCGCTGCCGTCCTCATCGTCGGCGGTGCACTCAGCTGGCAAGCCTACCAGCGACAGCAGGCATTCGAGCAGATGGGCTCGATGATGGGCACGTCGATGGGGGCAGTTCACGGAACGAATCCGCTCTGGTACGTCCTCGGAACCCTCCTCGTCTCGGCTGTCCTCGGTGGGGGGTATCTCGCGATCCGGGACGACCTCACGAGCACAGGCGCAAACGACCGCTCACAGGAGGAGATGGCGGATCCGACCGACTCTGAGAGCGCAGAATCACCAGCGGTGGCCACCCAGCCAAATGGGGCCATCAATCCAGAGTCTCAGCCGCAGGCTCGCGTGTTGGACCTCTTGCCAGACGACGAACGTCGGATTCTCGAACCGGTCCTCACCTCGCCCGGCATCACGCAGATCGAATTACGGGATCGGTCGGACTTCTCGAAGAGCAAGGTGAGCCAGACGGTCAGTGCTCTCGAGAAACGTGGTCTGTTGTATCGTGAACGCCAAGGCCGGACGTATCGTATCTATCCGAGTAACGATCTGCAGCAGAGTCAGAGCTAGCATCTGCTAGCGCTTATCGACCAGTTTTGTAGTTTGGCGTCGTATCCACCCCTGTGTAATCGCCACGTCGCCTACATAATAGCGGACTACGAAGCGGCGAGGCTCGAAGCGGATGAAGAGAGGACCGAAGAACCGGGCACCCGAGACACGGAACAGACGGCGAGGGATCAGTCCGGATTACTGGCGACTCTCAGGAGCCGACTCGCTCGATAATTGCCGATTCAGGTCGCCCCCACTTGCTGTCTCGAAGGACGGCTCGTGAATCCACACCTTTCGAGGACGCTGACTTCTGATTTTGGCGATTGTAACCAGTGCGATAAGGGGAGGGGCCCTGAACTGGCGACAGTTAGACGCGATTAGAGTTCCGGAACCGACGTGAACAGGAGAACGAACGCATTCACGGTCAGCAGCGCCAGCACGAGCCACTGGAAGATCCGCTCGGGGATGTGGTCGAAGATGTACACGCCGACCCACGCACCGACGAACACCATCGGCACGGCGATTGCAGCCTCGATCATCAGCGGTGTCGTGACCGCTCCCGTGTACGTGAGGCTCCCGAGACGATACAGCATGAGCGTCCCGAAGAACGCCGTGAACGTCGCCTTCATCTCTTCACCGCTCCAGAACCCGCTTGCCGCCATGAACGCGCCGTAAACGATCATCGGCGGGCCGGGGACGGCGACGGCACCGCCGAAAATCCCCGCAAGGAGACCAGCCGTCGCGCCAACTATCTTCCCCGGTCGGTAGTCCCGTGCTTCTATCCAGTCCGTGACGATTTCGAGTTGCTGGGTCGCGCCGACGATGATGACCGCGAGTACGAGCACCGCCCCGATGGCGACGCGCATCTGTGCTTGGTTGAACTGGCTGAACACGTAGATGCCAAGCGGCATCCCGACGGCGAGTCCGCCGACTGGAACGATCCACTTGCGCCAGTCGAACGCGTCCCGGACACTCCACCAGACGCGTGCATTACTTACGACCGCCGTCGCCGTGAAGATGATCGAGGCACTCGAGGGCGACCGGAACAGCGGCATCAGGCCCATCGACACCTGCGCGAAACCGAACCCGGCGATCCCGTGAATAACGGACGCAACGAGGATGACGACCGCAGACAGCCCCGTCGTTACCCAGTTAGCTGTCATCTAGACCACCTCGACGTTCGAACAAGCGCGTACATCTCTGCTCGGCCAATACTACGGCCTTCTCTCTTAGGGAAGTTCTCCCTAAGAAGCGTAAGGCCAGTGTCCCACTCATCCTTCGCACCTGCCACTAGAACGCACTACGAGACTGATTTGCAAACCGAACTCGACCGGTCTCGGCTTTCAACCGACTATGTAGCCGATAGCAAACCCATACGTGGTCTTGTTCGGTCTTTCGAATTTCAACCACAACTTATGAACAGCCAACGGTCGTATCTCCAGTGGCGTCACGATGAACCAGGAAGAGACTCCTGTCGGCGAGTGGCAATCCCTATACGGTGACCCTGCGCGTGACAGCACAGGCGATCCAGACGTCGTCTTCGCGCACGTCAGCGACCTCCACGGACAGCTCACGCCACGCCACCAAGTCTACTACGACAATCCGACGTCGAAGCCGAACTTCGAGTTCGGAGACGACGACCGCGTCATCAAGCGCGGTGGCGGGGTTCCCCTGCTCGCGGCCAAACTGGACGAACTCCGCGAGGATGACGAGGTCTGTACCCTGATGAGTGGTGATACGTTCCACGGCTCCGCCGTTACCACCTACACCGACGGGCGGGCGATGCTCGAGCCCATCAACGAGCACGTCGTGCCCGACGTCTATGTGCCTGGTAACTGGGATTACTCGAACGAGGCCGTCGAGGACGGCAACTTCGTGGAACTAATGGATGACCTTGACGCCCCGGTCCTCGCGAACAACCTCTACGACTGGGAGACTGACAAGCGGCTGTACGACGCGTACAGCATCCTCGAGGTCGGTGGACTCTCTGTAGGCGTCGTCGGTATGACGAACGTCTACGTCGACCGGATGGCGCCTTCGTTCTGGGAGAGGAAGTACCGCTTCGGGAAGCATCCCGCGCTCCTCGAAGAGTCCGCACAGGCCGCCCGCGATGACGGCGCTGATGTCGTCGTCGCAGTCACCGAAATCGGCCTGCCGTGGATGGTCCAGGCTGCGAAAGACTGTGCGAGCGTGGACGTGATGTTAAGCGCACACACCCACGAGTATACGTACGAACCTATCGTCGTCGAGGAGACCGAAACCGTGGTCGTCGAGTCCGGCATGGGCGAAGCGCTCGGCCGTGTCGACCTCCGAATTCGAGACGGGGAGATACAGTTCAGACACCACCTCTACTGCCTCACCGAGGACGGCGAGTACACGCCGGACCCGGACGCCGATGCACAGGAAACCGTCGAGTCGGTGCGTGCACCGTTCTTCGAAGAAAATCCAGAATTCGAGCGTGGAGCCGGCACGCTCGAACGCCCCCTGGATACGACCGTCGGGCAGACGGACACGCCGCTCTACCGGCAATCGTTCCTCGAAAGCGCCTGGAACACGCTGTTCAATGACGCACTGCGGGCACACTTCGACACCGACCTCGCCGTCTCACACGGGTTCCGTTACGGGACCGCTATCTCGGCCGGCGAGATCACGCTCGGCGAACTGTACACGTTCTTCCCGATGGCGACGCCCGTTGCCCGCGGCGTCGCGTACGGTCAGCAACTCACGAGTCACATGGAGGCGTTCCTCGAGGACAACTTCACGCCGTACCCCTACGACCAGGAGGACGGACGCGTCCGAAATTTCTCCTCGAATGTCGAGGTGACCGTCGACCCGACCGCCAAGCGCGGCCGCCGCCTCGTCGAGATGCAAATCGACGGCGAGCGGGTCGACCCCGAGGAGACGTACTCGGTGGCGACGTTCCGCCGTCCTGGCGACCCAGAACGTGACCTCGGCAACTGCGGGTTCCCGTTTCAGGACGTCGAGGTCGACAACGGGACGATACCTGTCGACGTCATCGTCGAGTACCTCGAAGAGCACTCACCAGTCGACTACGAGGTGATGGGGCTGGTCGAGACCGCAGACGATGGCGGTCGGGCACAGAACACGCCCGCCGACGGGCCGTATCCGTTCATCCAACCGGGCGTCGACTACCGGGACGGAGCGGCCTACTGCGAGACGTCCATGATTCCCCGTGGGAACGCTTTCCCCGAAGAAGGGCGTAATCGAACGCGCTAGATAGCGACGGTACACGCGACAGTCCCACGAACGGCGAACGACACGATACAGGTGAGATACGATGGTCAAGAACATTACCGTGGAACAACTCGCGGAGAAGATCGACGCCGACGAACAGTTCACGCTCATCGATGTGCGTCCCGAAGACAGCTTCGAGGCCTGGCACGTGCGCAACGCAGAAAACGTTCCGTACGACCCCGACCAGGGGTTGAGCGAGGCCCAACTGAACGAGGTGAACGCACTAGTCGACAGCCGGCCGGTCGTCGCCATCTGCGGGAAGGGCCTGACGTCGACGCCGTTCGCGTTCGACCTCGACGACCAGGGCTACGACGACGTTGAGGTCGTCACCGGCGGGATGGAGGAGTGGAGCAAACTCTACGAAGTCGTTTCTATCGAGACGGCCAGCGATGACCTCGTCGTTCGGCAGGTCCAGCGCCGCGCGAAGGGCTGTCTCGGCTACATCGTCGGCTCGAAGGAGGCGGATGAGGCAGTCGTGGTCGATGCGACCAGACAGACCGACCAGTTCAAAGTTGCTGCCCAGGACGCTGGGCTCTCGATAACCCGCGTGCTCGATACGCACGTCCACGCCGACCACATCTCGGGTAGTCGGGCACTCGCCGACGAGGTCGGCGTTCCTTACCACCTCGGCGACACAGCCAGCGACCGCGACGTCGAGTACCAATACGATCCGCTGTCGGATGGAGACGTCGTCGAAGTCGGTGACGTCGAGATCGAGGCGCTCCACACGCCGGGTCACACCTCGGAGATGATGAACTATCTCGTCGACGGCGAACTCCTGTTAACGGGCGATACGCTGTTCGTCGACTCCGTCGGACGGACGGAACTCCAGTTCGGCGAGGACGATGCCTCGCGTGGAGCGGAACTGCTGTACGACTCGCTCCACGAGACGATCCTCGACCTCCCGGACGACACCACGATTCTGCCGGGCCATCTCACCGTCACGAGCGACGGACGCTACGAGAACGGCTCGCCCGGCGAACCCCTCGAGGCCCAACTTGGCGATCTCCGCGAGGAACTAGACTTCCTCGGGCTCGACCGCGAAGCGTTCGTGGAGCGGTTGACCGAGGATGCCCCGGAGAAGCCCCCGAACTACGAGCGGGTCATCGCCATCAACACCGGCAAAGAGACCGTCGACGACGAGGGCGAGGCGACAGAACTCGAACTGGGGCCGAACAACTGTGCCGCATAGAGAACAACGGTCGCTCTCGCGCCGCAGGCTCCTCCAACTGACTGGGGCAACCACCCTCGGAGCGCTCGCGGGTTGCGCCGGTCAGCTACCGGGCACCGACGATGGTGGAGGTCGTGAGGTGACGCCACGCTCAACCGTCACGGCCGATCCAGATACATCCGTCAGCCTCACCGCGGCGTCCGGGGCCATTCGACCAGCGCCCGATATGTCGACGACCAACTGGATGTACGAGGGTCAATTCCCGGGACCGGAGCTACGTGTTCAGGAGGGTGACGTGCTCAGCGTCGAACTGACCAACGACCTCCAGGAGGAGACGACGATTCACTGGCATGGAATCCCAGTTCCGAATCCGGTCGATGGCGTGCCGAACGTGACGCAAGAGCCGATCGCTTCCGGCGACACGTTCACGTACACCTTCCGTGCCGAACCCGCCGGGACGTACTTCTATCACAGCCACGTCGGACTCCAACTCGACCGGGGATTGCTGGGGCCACTGATCGTCGAAGAACGTGAGCCACATGTCGAGTACGATCGCGAGTACGTTGTAGTCGTCGATGATTACCTTCCCAGAGAGCCGAAGCTTCCTTCGGACGGAGGCAGGGGTGGCGGAATGGGTGGGAGGGGCGGGATGATGGGAGATATTCGGCCGCCATACGAGGGGCTTCTGATAAATGGTCGACTCCCCGAGAGTCCCCAGACGTTCGACGTAACGGAGGGCGAGCGGATTCGCTTCCGATTCGTGAATGCCGCCAGCGCGACGATCTTCGGTGTCCGGATCGCTGGCCACGAGATGACGGTTACCCACGCCGATGGTCGACCTGTCGACCCCGTCGCCGTCGACTCGTTCGCCTTCGGAGCCGGTGAGCGCTATGATGCCGTGGTTGAGGCGACGAATCCGGGCACGTGGGTCGTTCAAGCGGATGCGCTCGATGGAAACGAACCACCAGCCAGGGCTGTCGTCGAGTACGAGTCAGCGGGCGGGGGGAGTCCACAGCGCCCGTCGTCGGCCAGTAACCAACTGCAGTACGGAGATCTGCGGGCGATCTCCTCGCTCGATGGAGTGAGTGGAGAACCAGATCGAACGTTCGATCTGACGCTCTCACGTGGCAGGGGTGAGTACGTGTGGACGATAGACGGACAGGCCTACCCGGACGCCGACCCGCTCCAGATCCGGCCCGACGAACACGTCCGAATTCGGATGACCAATCAGAGCCCGGTCGTTCACCCGATGCACCTTCATGGCCACTTCTTCCAAGTCGGTAACGCAGTCAAAGACACCGTCATCGTCCCCGGACATCGAGGGCAGGTGACGATCGACTTCCACGCGGACAATCCCGGCCGGTGGTTATTCCACTGCCACAACCTCTACCATCTCGATGCAGGAATGGCGCGTGTCATAAAATACGTCGAGTGACCAGGTTGAAGAGCCGGTTTCGGATCGTTCTACTATCGTTCGTGTGGTCTTGGTCCTGTCCGGGTGAGGAAGGGTTGAGTGCCAACCCGGTGAATTCGAGTCGGAGGAACGTTTCTTATCCTGAAAAACGGTTAGGTCGCCTTATACACGTTCTCGAACGTTCTCCTGAGTGGATTCACACCCACGTCGATAACTCCCGAGCAGTCCTACGAGTAACCGAGGAGAAAGACAATGACCAACTTCAAACTCGGCCGCTGGCTGCTCGTGGCGCTCGCGATCGTCGGACTCGCGTTCGCCGCGCCCGTGGTCAGCGCACACGGCACCGACACGGCTGCTGACGACGCGCCCACTGACAACGCTACCGCTGATGACTGGGCGGCCTGGATGGCTACCGCTGATGACTGGGCGGCCTGGATGGCTACCGCTGATGACTGGGCGGCCTGGATGGAGGCGCAGATGACCGAGCACATGGGCCCTGGTAGCGTCGAATGGATGGAGTCGCACATGGGTGTGACCGTCGACGAGATGGCCCAGGACATGGCTGGCGAGGAATACCACAACGGGGCTAACGACGACTACAACGGCGGGATGTACGGGCAGGGCCACTGCTGATAGGCCCTGACCGTTTCGATCGCTTCGACCGAACACCACGATTCACCAACTCAAGATAATGGCGCAACTCACCACTCACATCGGACGCACTGCTCGTCGACTCGCGATACTCACCGTCCCGCTGCTGGTCGCGGCAACTGGAACGGCTGCTGCCCACAGTAGTGGGAGCTACGGCGGCGGCATGATGGGCGGCGGCTGGGGCCTCTTCGGCGGAGCGATGGGGCTCTGGGGACTCCTCTGGATGGGGCTCCTCATCGCCGTCCCGCTCTACCTCGTCTATGCGCTCTTCAACCGAGGGTCCGGTGGAAACAATGAGCAGTCGCTGTCGGTTCTCCGCGAGCGCTACGCCCGCGGGGAACTCTCGGATGACGAATTCGATCGACGGCGAAAACAGCTCGAACGTACCGGATGACCGGAACCGCTGCTGTTCCAACCGGTACACCACACCCCCAACGCCCGCCGTTGCGGCGCCCAACCGTTAACCCCGTGGACGTGGTATGATATTTCATGGAATACACAGTACAGACTTCAGTCACCGGTGAGTTCGACGACGTCGTCGACACGACGATTGCTGCGCTCAAAGACGAAGGATTCGGCGTCCTCTGTGACATCGATATCCAGACGACGCTCAAGGAGAAACTCGGCGAAGAATTCCGCCAGTACCGCATTCTCGGTGCATGCAATCCCCCTCTGGCATACGAAGGACTGACCGAAGAAATCGAACTCGGCGCGCTCCTCCCGTGTAACGTCATCGTCTACGAAACCGATAACGGCGAGGTCATGGTGAGTGCAGTCGATTCGCAACAGCTGGTTGGCATCGCCGACAACGATGCACTTGACTCTATCGCGACCGAGGTCAACGAGCGTTTCGAGCGTGTTCTCTCGGCCGTCACCGATGAACTAGGCTCCAAGTCGGAGGCCTGATCTCGATGTCTTCATCGAACCAGCTCGACACCACGACCATCGTGCTCCTGATCCTCGGAGCGATCATCTTGCTCCCGTTGCTCACGATGGGGATGGGATTCGGCGGAATGATGGGGTACGGCGGGATGATGGGTCAGTATGGCGGAACTGGTGGGTGGTGGCCGTTCGTCGGGATGCTCGTCCCGCTCATCTTCCTCCTCATCCTCCTCGGCGGTGGCTACCTCGTCTTCCGGCGCATGAGCGAAACGCAGACGTCTCGAAATCCCGCGATGGAGGAGCTCCGCACGGCATACGCTCGTGGGGACCTCACTGACGAAGAGTTCGAAGCCCGCCGCGAGAGGCTCGAACGGTCGGAGTAATCGTCTCGACCACCAACTCCCGCGTTACTCACGTCCGCTTCCCTTGGATTCCGAAATCTGTGACCCTCACAGCTTTCGGATGTGAACAGAAATGTGCTAAAGGCACAAGACCATACTAGCTACTATGACAGAAGTACTCCTCTTCACGCAGGAGACGTGCGGGGCGTGCGCAACGCAACGAGAGAAAAACGAAGGCATCGAAGATGCGTATCCGGGTGTCGAATTTCGCGAGGTCGACATCCAGACCGATCTGGAGACGGCCGAGGAGTACGGCGTTCGAAAGACACCATCGACGCTCGTGTATGCGAACGGGGAGCGGACTGACGAGTTCATCGGCATCGTCGACCGGGACGAACTGGAGGCGGCTATCGAACGTGCAGACCAGCAAGTGACCGGACTCACGCAACGGCTCGCTAGCATCATCCGCGGATAACAGCAGTAAAACAACAATGACAGACTACAGTAGACGCCAGTTCCTAGGAGCACTCGGTGCCGGCACAGTCGCAAGTGCGGGACTCACCCAGCCAGTCGCCGCACAGGAGACGCCCGTCGTCGAGATGGGGAACAACTACTTCGACCCAATCGGACTCCACATCGAACCCGGCACGACCGTTCGCTTCGAGCTAGCGGCCGGGGCCCACTCGGCGACCGCCTACGAGAACCGGATTCCATCCGACGCCAGCGCATTCGACAGCGGGACCATCTCGTCGGGATCCTTCGAGTACACGTTCGAAGAGCCAGGCACATACGACTACTACTGTATCCCACACAAGTCAATCGGGATGGTCGGTCGCATCGTCGTCGGCAGCCTCGGCGGTCCAGCCGCGGAGAGTCCGATTCCGGACGGCGACGTGCCCGAGAGCGACGCGATCGTCGAACAGGGTGCCATAGCATATGGGTCCAGCACCGGAGGTGACGGGAACTCCGATGGCGGAATGATGGGTCCCGGGATGGGGTCTGGTTCGGAGATGATGAACGGCCGAAACGGTGGCTGGGGTCGCGGGCTGCCGTTCGTCGGCGGGGCACTTGGAATGCTCGGGCTGGTCGGTGGACTCCTCTACTGGACACTGGGTCGAGATGATTCCCCTCCCGAGAGTGACGGTTCCGCGATGGAAACCCTCCAACGTCGATACGCACGAGGCGAGATCGACGACGAGGAGTTCCAGAGACGCCGTGAGCGATTAGTGAAGGATCAAGGGAACTGAAGCCTCTCGAATACTGTGCGTGTAGAGGGCCCAACGCTCGTTGATCACAAGCCAGTAGCCAATCTCGACGCTAGACGATCCGTGCCGAACCCAAGTATCGTCAACTGAGAGTCACGAGCACAGCGATTTATGCCGATTGCCACCGTACGTTCAAGGAATTAATGGTTCGATGCTACATCTGTGATTCACAGTGCACCAGCGACGAGGAGGTGTTCGTCTGCGAGCACTGCGGGTGCTGCTGCCACCAGCACTGTATGGAGGAATACGATACCGACGTCTGCCCGAAGTGCGTTGGAGAGCCGATGATCGGGGCAATCGAATTTTAGCAGTCTAGGCACGCTGCCGTCGCTGACAGTCCGGAGCCGAAGTATGGATGTCCAGCTGGGGAAATACTTTCTTGACTCTCCCCGTAGCACGGGTATGTCTACAACCGTCGAACTCCCCGACACCGATCAGACGTGTGCCTACTGTGAGTCACGTATCTTTGACCACGACCCGATCTGTGTGCGCGACTGTACAGACGACTGTGGGACGCCGACGTACTTCTGCAACTACGCGTGTCTCACGACCTACGTGGACGAAAACGACCTGACGACTGGCGACGCCTGTGAGTGGTCGCCCGACGACCCCGACTGCAGTTGAGGAAACCCATCTCAGTGAAGAGACGGGGCAACGTGTCGGCTGTTCCAGCCTCGTTGAAACCTCAATCAGTTGATGGGGGCCGCGTCTGAACACAGAGGCTGAACACAGTACTTAGTGGTCTGAGAGCACAACTGGTCTGAGTAGGCAGTCTATTTTCCAATCGACGGAAAAGACGATTGCCCCATCGGACCCGCACCGTTAACCCTGTCCAGGGAGTAGTAGACAGGATGGGAGATACCATACAAAACTCTGTATCGGGGGATTTCGATGTCGTCATCGACACGACGATCGCCGCGCTTGAAGACCAGGGATTCGGCGTCCTCTGTGACAGTGATGTTCAAGCCACAGTACTATGCCCACGCGACGACGCCTGATCGTAGTCACGGGCGGAGCGTTTGTGACCAGCCTAGCAGGGTGTGTGACTAATAGCAATTCACCCGCTGGTGGCAGCGACGATGACAATAGCGGCAACTCGACTGACAACGACAATGGCGGAGAATCTACTGGCGCTAGCGATGAACACGATCACGAGAGCGGTCACGAACTCGGCTATCCGGAGACACAGATAGACGTGCGGATGGAATCGGACGGCGACAGTAACCACTTCGTCCCACACGTCGTTCACATTGAGGAGGGAGGAACGGTCAGGTGGGTTTTGGAGAGTGGCGCTCACGACACGGTTAGCTACCATCAGGACAATGCTGGCCTTCTCCCATCAGCGACCGAGCGGCGGATGCCGGAAGAAGCCCGGCCGTGGCGGAGTGAGTTGTATCGAACCAGGGGAAAGACGTTTGAGCGAACATTCGAAGAGGCCGGGATTTATGACTACACCTGTACCGTCGTCGAACATGGCCATGGGCCCGACCGTGGACACGGCCCTCCTGGCCATCATCAAACACACGAAGCGACGGGCATGGTCGGCCGCGTGATCGTCGGTTGGCCAGAACTCGATCCCAACGTTCAGCCTGCACTCCAACCACCCGCAGACGGACTCCCCAACGTCGCTCGGCGGGAAATTGAGGGATTCAATGAACGAACCAGGGCGGCACTAGAGCACCCCGACGAACACTGAGCGCCTCAAACTCCACAGAACCGGTGACGAGAGTAGGAGTTATCCGTTCTCTAGTTGTTCAAGACGTTTCAGGTCTACGTGACCACATGCGGCGTCTCTGAACGTGAAGGCCATGGATGTCTTCATACCCACCGAGCATACCATCGCTTTGATCGAAGGGTTATGACTGCTGAATAAAACAAGGCCCGTGTTTTGTATATAGCACGACCTCTGAAACCTATCACTGCTTGGGTTTTTCATAGAGCCACTGTTTCCCAAGCCAGGAGCCCTGACTGGAGCAGTACTGACGGCTGCCCAACTTTATGAACGCAGTCGACGAATTTCCCTAGTGATTCACCATGTCCACCGAGCGTACTTCCGACGGCCTGCTCCGCATCGTCCTGATCGTCCTCGCGGTGATCGTCCTGTTCCCGCTGTTGATGATGGTGTTCGCGATGCCGATGATGGGCATGATGGGCTGGTGGTGGGGCGGCGGGATGGCTGGCGGCCTCTCACCGCTGTGGGGCATCGGGATGATGTTCGTCTGGCTCGTCGTCCTCGTCGGCATCGGCTACCTCCTCTATCGAGGCCTCGTCGGCGGTGTCGGGTCGTCGCTGACCGGCGATAGGGCACTCGAGGAACTCCGGGTGGCGTACGCTCGCGGCGACCTCTCCGAAGAGGAGTTCGAGGAACGGCGTGCGAAACTCGGCCGAGAAGAGTCACAATAGCTTCTAAGATATCCCCGACAGTACAGCGGCGCGAATTCCTCACTGCGCTCGGAGCGGACCTTGCAGGTCTTTCGGGCTGCGTCGGTAACCTCCCAGGGAGTGGCGGTGACGTCGATCGGACAATCTACGTCGGCGCGTATCACTGGGGTTCATCATCCTCGACGAATCCGGCGAGGAACAGGACCGTATCAGCCTGCAACGGAACAATCTTCTCCGTGTCGTCTCATTCAACACACTCGCAAGTCAAGCCGTCCAGTCCCTCCCGGCGTCGACCGAGACGCCCTTCCCGATCACGAGGCACTCGAAGAACGAAACAAGGAGCGTATCCCGCACCCATCTAACGGCGACTTCCACGAGCTACTCGAAGAAGCGAACGAGCAGTATCCCGACCACAGCCTCGCGATCATGCCATCCGGACAGGTCCACATGGGCGGCGGAATGATGATGCACCCAGTCGCACTGCCGCAAAATGCCACCAAACCCATCGTTCGGCAGTTAGGGGCGACGCGACGGAGCGATTACACGCTGAGTTGCCTGACCTACTGTGGCTATGGGCACCCGTACATGGAAATCGATGGCGGCATCGTCGTCAGATAAGGGACGTCATGGATTTCACCGGACCGACCGTCTGGCGGACAATGGAGTGGTCGAACTAGCCGGAGAGCTGTTGCTTGCTCGACTCACGACGTTGCTTCGTGAATCGCTGATACCCAATCGCTCAGAGAGCGCTACCGGGTCCGTAGCGGCGAGTTGGCTTACCGTAGAACTCCCGGCACCGTGGAGACGTTCCTCGTCAGCGGCCCGTTGTACGTGCCTCAGCCCCGTTAGTCCCGCAAGCGCGTCGACTGACTATCGCCTTGACCAGTTCGCGAGCCCAACACGCGTAGTCATTTCGACCACGCAGAAGGTAGCGGCGGGTAGCGACGCTATCGTCTGGATGACGGTCGCAATCTCTAGGGTGACTGCGATGGCGAAATCCCACGTCCCGACGGATAGCGTCGGTGGAGTCAGACTAGAGGTTGTCTAAGTATTCCCTCCGTTGCTCCATCTTTTCCCTCTCCGTACGCCGGTCGTAGTGCTGTTCGATCACCCGTTGGCTTACGTTCGCACGATCGCTAACGACCTTGTCCGGCATATCACTATTCAGACTGTGCGTGATGCTTCCGCGACGAATTGCGTGCGGGCTCACGCTAGACGGACAACGATAGGCGGTATTCCGCTCTACTGCCGAACACTCTCCGAGGCCGCGGTCGTGCGGACACTCGGTGCTGTAGACACACGGACGTGTCCAGCGGTAAACGTAGGCGCGCAGCGTCGTCTTATTAGTCCGTCCCTCCCGCGAGGCCAGCAACGGTTCTCGACCGTTCTCGTCAGTTACCGACGGTCGCTTGGCGTCTAACCAGTCATCGAGGAGGTCACAGACTTGGTCTGAGAGTGCGACCATCCGTTCGCCCTCTCCCTGGTTTTTGATCGGGGTGCCTGTATCTGGTCGATGACGGACCTTGATGCACTGCTCTTCTGAGTCGTAGTCGTCAACGTCAAGTGCGTGAACACCGCCGACGCGCATCATCGTGTGCCACATCAGGGCAATTGAGACGTGCTGGATGCTCGCGTATTCGTACTTCTCCAGATGCGCGAGCACCTTCGAAGCACTATCACTGTCCAACATTATGTCCCGAGAGTTCTCATCGGGAGTGATCGACGGAGACAGCACCTTCTGACTCAAGTCCTGTTCTACACCGTCGATAGACTCTAGCCACCGGATGAACACGCGAAGGGTATCCATCTGGGTCTTCTCACTGACTTTGTTCAGGTCTCCATCCTCGCGCCGCCAGAGCCGGTACTTGTGCAGCTGGCGGCCGCTAAGGTTGTTGAGGTTCTGTATCTCTTCTACCTCATCACACCAGCGGACGAAGTGACCGAGTCGGTACTTGTGGCCCTTCAGAGAGGCCTCCGATAATTCGTTCCCTCTGTCAGCGAGGTACAGTTCAAGCGCGGTTTCGGCATCGATTGGTTCGAGACTCATGGTTGGTCGTCTCCGTTCAAGCGAACCCCACGAGTCCCGGTTACCGCCCGTTCCGAACCAACGGCTACATCGGCCGAAATCGCCAAAAGGAAGGGTTGTCACGCCGCGTGACCAAGGCCTGCAGCGCCCATGACCGACACTTGATTCGATTGCCTTTGTTGAAACCTTTGCCAACTAACCTGTACGCGATAGCTGTAGGTGACGGCGGTTCTCCGAGTTCTGGCAATGAGGTACCCGCTGCCGGTAACCACTCGGAGTGACGGACAACCCGGCGGACTCTCGTTCCATTCTTCGGCGAAGACACCAACAGAAGGCTTTTACTCGCCGAATCTCATGGAAGAAAAATGGCCCTTCGATGGTATCGCCGTTCGGTCGTCCTCGCCATTGGAGCAGTCGTCGGCGGTTCCATCTCCGGATGCCTCCGAGGTTCGACTGGTGAACGAACCGACGGTCCTCCCGGAACGGCCCGCTACGAGGAGTGTGACGCGGATTTCGTACTCTACTCCATCCTCCCCGACGACGTCGCGAGGGAGGTCGACGAAGCGTTCGAGACCGGAGCGTACGAGACCGAGGGGCCGCTGCTGTACGACCAGGCGGTCGGTCCCGGAACGCCCCTGTACAGAGGAGGTACCTTCTACGAACATCGTATCGAACGGGACGGCGAGACGATACGCATCTCCTTCGAGGAGTGGACGGCCTTCACGACCCCTGTGGACCTCGCACTCCAGAACGAGACCGAGGCACCGATCGAGGCGTCGGTGGCAGTCACCGACGAGAACGGCGACCGCGTGTTCGAGCGGACCGGCGTCACCGTCGCGCCGGACGGAACCCCGCCCGACTTCTCGGTTACCGGGGAGTTCGGCGTGTACACCGTCACGACCGAACTGGCGGACGGACGACGGGCGAGCCACACGTGGCAGATCGGACTCACGGACGACTTTACCTACTACGGGGACGGGCGAGTGATACTCTCTGGGGATGCGATCGAGTTCGACCAGACCACCAGTGTCTACGACCGGCCCATCTGCAACTGGGAGTAACGCCATCCGGGGCAAGTCTCGGGATGGCCACCCACTGCCGTGTCGGCCGAACGGAACCGTGGACACCGTCCCGAAAGAGCTTCCCCGCCACTCGGTGCATCCACGCGTGCGAATGGTGACCACGAGCGGGACACCGAATCGAGCAACCCGTCGAGCGGAGCGAAACGGCGTTCTAACGGGTGCCAGCCTCTCTTTCGGGTTTTGGACCGCCACTATACTAGATCGCGACAACCCGCAGTCGGAGAACATGCAGCGGCCACCGAAACTTACCCGTTTTACCAGCGCGTCGTCGACACCGACGAGGACGATGACAGGACCATCTCTCTTGACCCTCGGTGACGTAGTTTCGAGACCGAGATGGAAACTGGAGTGACGAGACCGGACGGTCAGGTGGGTTCGAGGGAACCACGGAGCGGCCGGACGAGCAGCGTCTGGGCCGCGACGGTCGCCGTCTGTATGGTTCTGACGGTGTATCACCTCCTGATCCGTCCGTGGCACCGAACCTGGGGCGCCAGCGAGGACGAAGTGAGTCGACAGCTTCCGGGTGACGAGATGGTCCCGGAACCGGGTGACGAAACCACACGTGCGGTCACGGTCGAGGCGCCCAGCGAGGCGGTGTGGTCGTGGGTCGTCCAGCTCGGCCAGGGACGCGGCGGGTTCTACAGTTACACCTGGCTCGAAAACGCAGTCGGGGCGGACATCCACAACGTCGACCGCATCGTCCCGGAACTCCAGGACCTGGAAGAAGGTGATTCCATCCGGATGGTCCGGGAGGATTACTGGCTCCAGAGTCCGCTCACGTCGATGACGGTCGAATACGTCGACCGTGGCCGAACGCTCGTTCTCCAGGGCCACGACGGCGGAACGTGGACGTTTCACCTCGAACCGATGGACGAAGCGACTACGCGATTCATCGTACGCGGCCGGAAGCCCGAGACTCGAACGGCCATCGGATACGTCGCCCGGTATCTGGCGTACGAACTACCGCATTTCGTCATGGAACGAGGGATGATGCTCGGTATAAAAGACCGGGCCGAACGCGAACGTCGTCTCCAGAACGGACCTTGACGCGCTCGAAACGGTGCTGACGCTTTGTCGTTCGTCGTCCTGTCGAATCCGAACGTCGCGACGTACAGAATTAGCACCGAACCGGGCGCTCGCCCCCAGTACCGACCGAAAACGACGGCGAAATTTTATGTGCTGCCCCGGCACATGATAGTTTATGACACAGTCGGATGCCGGGGGTGGAGGGTATCACTAACTTCGGGTTCGTCATCGACAATCGCCGGTGTATCGGCTGTCACGCCTGCACGGTGGCGTGCAAGGCGGAACACGACGACCCGATCGGGGTGAACAAGACGTGGGTGAAGTACATCGAGAAGGGGGAGTTCCCGAACACGAGTCGGAACTTCTCCGTGATGCGGTGTAACCACTGCGACGACTCGCCGTGTACCGACGTCTGTCCGGTCACCGCCCTCTGGGAGCGCGAAGACGGCATCGTGGACTTCGACCCGGAGCGGTGTATCGGCTGTAAAGCCTGTATGCAGGGGTGTCCGTACGACGCGCTGTACATCGACCCGAACACGGAGACGGCGGCGAAGTGCAACTACTGCTCGCATCGCGTCGACACGGGGCGCGAACCCGCCTGCGTCACGGTCTGTCCGGAGGACGCCATCGTCGCCGGGGACATGGAGAACCCCGACACCGACATCTCGGGACTCATCTCGAACCAGGAAGTGCAGGCGCGCAAGCCCGAGAAGGGGACCGAGCCCAAGCTGTTCTACGTCGACGGTGACGAGGGGTCCATCACGCCTGGGTCGACCGGGCGCGAGGAGCACTACATGTGGTCCGACGCACCGAACCACGTCGAGACGCACGGTCCCGCACGCGAGGACTTCGACATCCACAAGGCGGCCCGGTCGCTCGCCGAGTCGGACGTGTCGCTGTCGACGAGCGAGGAAGAGTCCGATGCCCGCGCTGACGGCGGCTGCGGGTGTGGCGGCGGGTGCGCGTGTACCTCGACCGACGAGGACGTCGCTTCGGATGGAGGATACAGCAGTTCTGCGGACCCCGACGCGAGGTCGAACGCGGGGGACACCGGCACCACGCGCGCCCGGACGTCGAAGGCGTACGAACTACTCCACGAGGAAGCGCGTCGAGTCTACGACGTCGGCGAGAGCCACTACCAGTCGTGGGGGTGGGAGGTCTACGCCTACACGATGACCAAGTCGATAGCGGCGGGAGTCTTCCTGTTCCCGGCGCTGTTGATGGCGTTCGGACTCGTCGAGCCGGACACGACGATAGTCGGCGTCAGTTCGCTCGTCGGCGGCGTGTTCCTCGCGCTGACCGGCGTCCTGCTCATCCTGGACCTCGAACGACCGACGCGGTTCCACTGGGTGCTGTTGCGGCCAAACTGGAACTCCTGGCTGGTGAAAGGGGCGTACATCATCTCGGCGTACGGCGCCTTCCTCGGCCTGGCGGTCCTCGGATGGCTGCTGGGCGTCGAGGCCATCGTGAACCCTGTCGTCCTGCTGGTCGGGGCGGTGCTGGCCGCCGCAACCGGCGTCTATACCGCGTTCCTGTTCAGCCAGTCGAAGGGACGAGACCTCTGGCAGAGCCCTGCGATGCCACTGCACATGCTCACGCAGGCGTTCCTCGCCGGCGCTGCCACGACGGCCGTGCTCGGACTCGCCGGGTTCGGGTTCGAGGCATTCGTCGACCCGTCCCGGTGGGCCCTCCTCGGGTCGCTCGCACTCCACGCCGCACTCGTCGGGTCGGAGCTGTTCACGCCCCACCAGACCGAGGACGCCGAGGAGGCCGCCCACCGAATCGTCAGCGGCCGATTCAGGACCGCGTTCTGGGGCGGCGGCGTGCTCGTCGGGATGGCGATTCCGCTCGCCATGCTCGTCCTGTCCGGGAGTGCGGTGATGGTCGCTCTCGCGGGCGTCCTCGCCGTCGCCGGTCTGTTCGCCTTCGAGTACACCTGGATAACCGCACCACAGACCATCTCACTCGCATAATATGGGACACGAATTCGACCCGAGTTCGATCGAGACGCTCGCCCAGCGGCTGGGCATCATCTCGAATCGGACCGACGACACGAAGAAGCAACGACAGCGACGAAGAGCGGACGGCGTCGACCGAATCGCGCCGGAGGGCGAACTGCAGAGCTACCCCGACCCCTCACAGTGGGACGACTGGCGCGAGTACGGTTCCGACGGGGAACCGACGAACTACTCCGTCGTTCCGACGGCCTGCTTCAACTGCGAGGCCGGCTGCGGCCTGTTGACCTACATCGACAGGTCCACCGGTGAAATCCGGAAGATAGAGGGCAATCCCGAACACCCCGGGAGCCGTGGCCGGAACTGCGCGAAGGGGCCGGCGACGATAAACCAGATAACCGACCCCCAGCGAATCAGATACCCCCTGAAGCGCGACGGTCCCCGGGGGTCCGGGGAGTGGACGCGCGTCTCGTGGGACGAGGCACTCGACGACATCGCCTCGGAGATGCGCGAGACCATCGAGGACGGTCGGGAGAACGAGATCACCTACCACGTCGGGCGGCCTGGCCACGAGGAGTACATGGACCGGGTCATCGACGCCTGGGGCCTCGACGGCCACAACTCGCACACCAACATCTGTTCGGCGGGCGCCCGGGCGGGCTACGCCTTCTGGCACAAGTACGACCGGGCCAGCGCGGACTTCGCCAACGCGGAGTTCATCCTGCTCCTGTCGGCCCACCTCGAGTCGGGCCACTACTTCAACCCGCACGCCCAGCGCATCATGGAGGGCGTGATGGAAGGGGGCCAACTCGCCGTGATGGACCCGCGACTGTCCAACACTGCCGCGATGTCGAACTTCTGGTTACCGACCCAGCCCGGGAGCGAGGCTGCCGTCCTGCTGGCGATGGCCAACGTCATCCTCGACGAGGACCTCTACGACGAGGCCTTCGTACGCCGGTGGGTCAACTGGGAGCAGTTCCTCGACGAACGGTACCCCGACCGCCCTCGGACGTTCGAGAGCTACGTCGACGTGCTGACAGACGACCTCTACGCCGACTTCACGCCCCAGTACGCCGCCCAGGAGAGCGGCGTGGACGCCGCACAGATCGAGAAGGTCGCCCGGAAGATCGGTCTGGCGGGTGACCGCTTCGCCAGCTACATCTGGCGGTCCGCGGCGTCGGGTAACCGGGGCGGCTGGCAGGTCAGTCGGACGCTCCACTTCCTGTCGGTCCTCACGGGGGCGGTCGGGACCAAGGGGGGAACGTCCCCGAACGCGTGGCACAAGTTCGACCCCCACCTCCCGCGCGAACCGCCGCGGCAGAAGCTCTGGGACGAACTGCAACTCCCGCCGGAGTACCCGTTCGCCCACTACGAGATGAGCTTCCTGCTACCGTACTTCCTGAAGGAAGGACGCGGGGACATCTCGGTGTACTTCACGCGGGTATTCAACCCCGTCTACACCTATCCCGACGGCTTCTCCTGGATAGAGGCGCTGACCGACGAGGACGCGGTCGGGATGCACGTCGCCCTCACGCCCACGTGGAACGAGACGGCGTACTTCGCCGACTACGTGCTCCCGATGGGCCACAGTCCCGAACGCCACGACATCCAGAGCCAGGAGACCCACGCTGCGACGTGGGTCACCTACCGCCAACCCGTCCTCCGGGAGTACGCCGAACGCGAGGGCGAGGACGTAGAGCGGACCTACGAGGCCAACCCTGGCGAGGTGTGGGAGGAAGACGAGTTCTGGATGGACCTCTCGTGGCGCCTCGACGAGGACGGTGAACTCGGCATCCGCGAGTACTTCGAGAGCCCCTATCGTGACGGGGACGACGGCGACCCGGTCCAGATGACCGTCGACGAGTACTACCGGTACGTCTTCGAGAACGAGGAGAACCTCGTGGACGCCGCCGCGGAGGCGGGGATGGAACCGCTGGAGTACATGAAGCATCACGGCGCGTTCGAGGCCCAGACGAACCGCTACGAACTCCACGAGGACGAACTCGACCCCGCCGTCCTCGACGAGGACGACGTGTACGTCGACGAGTACGGCACCGTCCACCGGGTGCTGGACGGGGAGGCGGTCGAGACGGACGCCGTAGGCACCGACGACCAGGCAGACGTGGACGCCGCGTCGACCGCCGTGGGCGGCGTCGACTACGAGTACGACCAACTCGACCGGGAGACGGTCACCGAACACGACACCGAAGTCGTCGGGGTGCTGGTCGACGGCGAACCCAGACGCGGGTTCCCGACGCCGACGGGGAAACAGCAGTTCTACTCGAAGACGCTGGACGACTGGGGGTGGGAAGCCGACGAGTACGTCGTCCCGAACTACCTGAAGTCGCACGTCCACCCCGAGAACCTCGACTACGAGGACGGCGAGATGGTCCTGGTGCCGACGTTCCGCCTCCCCACGCAGATTCACTCCCGGTCGTCGAACTCGAAGTGGCTCGAAGAGATATCCCACAACAACCCGGTGTGGGTCCACACGAAGGACGCGACGCGCCTGGGCCTCGAGACGGGCGACCTGATCCGCATCGAGACCGACATCGGCTACTTCGTCAACGAGGTGTGGGTGACCGAGAGCATCAAGCCCGGAATCGTCGCCATGAGTCACCACATGGGCCAGTGGAAGGTCGACCGCGACAGCGACGGCGAGGCCGACGGCGACTTCGACGAGGGTGGCGACCCTTACGGGAAGGTCACCGTCTCCCTCGACAACGACAGTTCGAAGTGGGGGATGCGCCAGACGGCAGGCATCACTCCGTTCGAGTCCGACGACCCCGACTCCGAGCGCGTCTGGTGGACCGACGGCGGCGTCGCCCAGAACCTCACCCACGCCCCGCATCCGGACCCGATATCCGGGATGCACTGCTGGCACCAGACGGTGACCGTGAAGCAGGCCAGGGACGACGACCACTACGGCGACGTCTTCGTCGACACCGACCGGTCGATGGACATCTACCGCGAGTGGCTGGAAGACGCCAGACCCGCCCCGGGGCCGGACGGACTCCGGCGCCCGAAGTGGCTCAAGCGCCCCATCGCACCGGAGACCGACCCGGGCCGCGACGACGCGTGGTACATGGACGGCCCGGTCGGCCGACCCGAGCGGTGGGACCCCGACTCGGAGACGCGCTCGTCGACCGGCGGCGACGACGAGGACTGATGGCCGCCGAGTCCCCCGCCGACCGGGCGGCCGCCGTCAGGTCGGCCATCGCTGACGCCGACGTGGGACGTTCGGAGTGCTTCGTTCCGCTCTCGGAACTGGACGGGATTGGCGACGTAGCCGTAGTGGACGGCACCGCTCGGATCGAGGTGACGCTCCCGGTTCCGGCCGCTGCCGTGCGAGAACGCCTCGAGGGTGCCCTCGCCGACGCAGCACGGTCGGTGTCGGACGTCTCGCGGGTCGACGTCGAGTGGCGTTCCGACCCGGCCGAACCCGATGCGCGCGTCGATTTCCTCCCCGACGTCGAGCACGTCGTCGCCGTCGCCAGTGGCAAGGGCGGCGTTGGCAAGTCCACGGTCGCGGTGAACCTCGCCGTCTCGCTCGCTGACGCGGGGGCCAGCGTCGGCCTCCTCGACGCCGACATCTACGGCCCGAACGCGCCGGCGATGCTCGGGCACCGCGACGCCACACCGCGAACGGACCGCGAAGCTCGCATCCACCCGCCGGAAGCGCACGGCGTGACGGTGATGAGCATGGGCTACGTCGTCGGCGAGGACGACCCCGTCATCTGGCGCGGGGCGATGGTCGACGACGCCCTCCAGCAACTGTTCGGCGACGTGGCGTGGGGGAGCCTCGACTACCTCGTCGTGGACCTCCCGCCGGGGACGGGCGACGCACAGCTCTCTCTCGTCCAGCACCTGCCCGTCACCGGCGCGGTGGTGGTGACGACACCCCAGTCCGTCGCCGTCGACGACGCGCGCCGTGGACTCCGGCAGTTCGCGAAGTACGGCGTCCCCGTTCTCGGCGTCGTCGAGAACATGAGCCGATTCGAGTGCCCCGATTGCGGGGGCAGCCACGACCTCTTCGGTTCCGGCGGCGGCGAGGAACTCGCGGGCGAGTTCGAGATACCGTTGCTCGGACAGATTCCACTCGACCGGGCGGCCGGGACCATCGAGACGACCTCGGAAGAGACGGCACGCGGCGTAACCATCCCGCTCGTCGGACGCCTGCAGTTGCCACGGAGCAGTGCCGAGCGCGGTGGTACCTCGCTCCCGCCCGTCGCACTCCGCGACGACGGGGGCGAGTTGCGCGACGTCTTCCGAACTGTCGCGGGCCGGGTCGCGGCGCGTCTTCAGGCACTCGTCGTGTCAGGGGAGACGCGGTCTCCGTGACGTCCGCCGAGACGACGTCGTCGCGGTACGCACGCAGGTGGTCGAACTCACCGCTGACAGCGTACGCCGCCGGGGGGTACGACCGCGGGACACCGTCGCGGTTCCGACCACGTCGAAATCCGGGAACACTGACGACAGTGTGGGACGTCTTCACCGGTCGAGACCCCCGACGAGTCCACGTACTCGGCGTGCAATTCCATCTTGAAAGCGTTCTCTCCAGCATCTACACACGGCTCACGGCGCACATACACCGGAGGACCAACGGGACGTGCCGGGTAACCCCTACAACGCTGGCGTCCGTACCAGTACGGATGAGCGTCATCCTGGAGTTCACCGTCGACAGCGAGGACTTCCAGCTCGGGACCGTTCTCTCTGGGACTCCGAACATGTCCCTCGAAATCGAACGCATCGTCCCGACGGGTACCATGATAATGCCGTTCGTCTGGGCGACCGGCGAAGACCACGAGGCCTTCGAGGACAGCGTCCAGGCCCAGCCCGCCGTCAAGGAGTTTCTGGCGCTAGACAGGGTCGGCGACAGCGCCCTCTATCGGATCGAATGGCAAGACGGTTCGACCGACCTCATCGAGGCCATCGCGGAGGCCGATGCGGTCGTGCTCGAAGCCCGCAGGGACAGGAAGTGGACCTTCCGCCTGCGGTTCCCGGACCACGACAGACTCTCGCGCTTTCACAACTTCATCCTCGAGCACGACGTCCCGATTCACATCGACCGGACGTACACGCTGACCGAGACGACCGAGCGCGGCCACCGGTTCGACCTCTCGCAGGAACAGCGCGAGGCACTGGTCCTCGCCACCCGGCGGGGCTACTTCGCCACGCCGCGAGAGACGAGTCTCGCAGACCTGGCCGAGGAACTGGGCATCAGCGAACAGGCCGTCTCGAACCGGATCCGCCGCGGTAACGAGAAGATTCTCCGGTCAGTGTTGCTCTCGTCCGTGAGCGACCTCGAGTGACGCCATCTCCCTAAATAGGGGTTGAGTCTTCAACAACACCGCCAAAGTAGAGTGGGTGGGTACGTTCTGCCGTTGCCGAACCCATGAACGACAACGATACGCTGAATACGGTCCACGACACGCTCGCCTGCGCGTACCGTCGCCGGATTCTGGAGTATCTGGTAGCCGCCGAGGACGACGTCGTCGAGATCGAGGAACTGAAAGAGGGTCCCCTCGGCCACGACGAGTTCACCGAGGACCGAGGACGCGCCGCCGTCAAACTGCATCACGTCACACTACCGAAGTTGGCGACGCGGGGGTTCATCGAGTACGACCACAGGAGTCGGACGATTCGGTATCGGGAGTCTCCGGTGCTGGAACGAGAACTGCGCCGGAGTACCGACGCGCCGGGGGTCGCGTAAGTCGTATCCTGGTCGGGTCGGTGGCGGCGGTGGTTCGCACTACGGGAGTACGACGTATTTCGATACTATCGTCCCCTAACTGCAGATACTAACCCGCTGCAGTACGTGCTTCCCTTCCGTCTTTGACTTCACTGGATACTGTTTGTGGCAACTGGTAAATATCCAGGATGCACCCTGAAAGTAAGGCCCAGACCCGTACAGCCTCATTGTGGGCTATCCCGAATCGCCACCTCCTCACATGGCAACCTTCCCTTCTCTTCCCCGTGCTTGGAGTCTCTGTCGGTTCCGTGAATATCCGAACATCCACCGTGAAGCTCTTGCTTACGCGTTCTGCGCCTCTCGCGCACGGCTAACTTTCGGCCCGGGTGCCGTCCAGACTCAATTCAAGACCCAACGTCCGTACAGCGAACCACCCAGCGAATAGACCTGCACCAAGCAGTATTCCCAAAAAGTGACCCCCAGCAGCAACTCCCGCGCTGACCGGAATGAAACCAAAGAACTGGCTGACACCACGAAAGATCTGGATAACAGCCAAGAAACCCAGTACGCCCCTGACCACGGCTGTCTTGACCTTGTTTGGCCCTTCAATTGATAACACGAATGTAGCGCACCCGATGAATGTCCAGAGACCGTATGTTGTCCCGCTAATACCTATGCTCAGACCCCCGATTCCGATGAGTGCTGGAATAGCATTTGTGACAATTCCAGTGGGGTAGATGAAAGCGGCCGTGGGTTTTGAGCCAATCCGTCTTTCAACCACACTGCCAGCAATCACCAACGAGAGCAGGTTCTCTGTGACGTGGGCGTGGTAGGAATGGAATAGTGGTGAAAGGAAGAGGAAATTTCCCCCTGAGCTCAGCACCTCACGGGCCACCGCATAAGCAGCTGTATTATCGATACTTCCGGCTAACGTTAACTGGAGGGTATACACCATACCAACCAGAACCCCGAAGCCCAACGTCGCTTTGACTTCCCACAGTCGCTCAAAGAGCCATTCTCGTCCCTTGCTCATTTTTACACTCCTCAACAGGTACCCTGACAAACAAGTTTAAGCTTCCGCCGTCGTGACACGTCTAATCCACACGGAGAACGAGGTACCGGAAGCCGGGGTTCTTCGACACCTCCACGTCGTCGCGATAAGTGCAATCCGACCATTCCATCCGGTACTCTCCATCCAATTCGAGGGGGGAATCGACTCCCTCCTTTACCATCCAGTCACGAGTATCCGTCCACTCAAGCGTACCCTGCCGAATCTCCCCCTCGTGGACCCTGAAATCGTCATACAACGCCTTTCCGGCTGGTTCCGTCCAATAATTCGAGTCGTTCGTGAGCAGCACTACGTATCCGTACTTGCCTTGCTCCTCTACGATATTCTCGATGCGGCGAACGTCCCGGAAAAGTCGGTAGTGGGAACGGTCATGTGCTCCCTGCCGGGTCAACTCAAACGTCTCCCCGAAGACCCCATCTTCAACTGTCGCTCTGTCCGTCTTGTACTTCAACTCGATGGGGATGGTCACGCCTTCACGCCGAACCCCGATGTCGACGTGGATCCCGGGCTCGGGTTTCCATTCCAGCCGAACGTGTTCATCCCCGTACATCTGAGCCAGTTCAGCAGCGAGTGAGAGCTTCAGATGGTCCTCGGAATGATAGACCAAATCGAGCTGCTTCATTCCCCATTCTACGTCGACCATACTCGCCAACTGGAAGCAAACAGCTAAAAATAACCGACCGACGTCCTCCACCAGACCGACGTGTACCGGTCCCTGTACGGTCCCGACGCAACACTGGCCGCCGACACGTCTCGGCGGCGTGGCACTTTTCTCGTTGCCCGGTGAATTGTGAGACGCATGGTAGAACGTGAGACCTGGGCCACACGGGTCGGATTCATCCTCGCTGCGGTCGGCAGCGCAGTCGGCCTCGGGAACATCTGGCAGTTCCCGTTCAAGACGGCGACGAACGGCGGTGCGGCGTTCGTCGTAGTCTACCTCGTCGCCGCCCTGCTCATCGGACTCCCGACCATCCTCGGGGAGTTCGTCGTCGGACGGCGGGCGAACATCAACGCCGTCGAGGCCTTCGACCGGCTGGAACACCCCGCCTGGACCGTCGTCGGGGCCCTCGGTCTGTTCACCGGGCTGTGGATCCTCTCGTACTACAGCGTCGTCGGTGGCTGGGTCATCCGGTACGTCGTCGGGAGCGCGACGGGTGCGTACTTCGGTGACGTCGGTGAGTACTTCGGGTTAGTCTCCACCGGGTTGGATGCCATCCTGTTACACGGCCTCTTCATGGGGCTCACGGCGAGCATCGTCGCCTTCGGCGTCCAGGACGGCATCGAGAAGGCGACCAGGCTGATGGTCCCCTCCATCCTCATCATCCTCGTCGGCCTCGCAGTCTACGCGTTCATGCTCGAGGGGACCGGCGACGCGTACAGCTACTACCTCTCGCCGGACTTCGAGTTCCTGGCGGATAACCTCGGCTCCATCGTCCCCTTCGCGGTCGGCCAGGCGTTCTTCTCGCTGTCGCTGGGCATGGGGGCGATGATAACGTACGCGTCCTACCTCGGGGAGGACGATAGCCTCCCGGCCGACGGGGGGCTCATCGTCGTCCTGAACACTTTCGTCGGCCTGCTCGCCGGACTCGTCGTCCTGCCCCTGCTGTTCGTACACTTCGGGGAGGTCCCCGAGGACGCGGCGTCTGGCGGTGCGGGGGCGCTGTTCGTCTCCGTCGCGCAGACCTTCGCCGACCTCGGACTCGCCGGCCGCGTCATCGGCTTCGTGTTCTTCGGCGTCGTCCTAATCGCAGCCCTGTCCTCCGCCATCAGCCTGCTGGAGGTCGTCACGTCGTACGTCGTGGACAACTACCGGTACTCGCGCCCGACCATCGCGTTCGGCTTCGGCGGGGCGCTGTTCGTCCTCGGGTCGCTCTCGGCGTGGAACACGGCGTGGCTCACCTGGTTCGACACGCTGGCGTACCAGGTACTGCTCCCGACGTCGGTGCTACTCGGCGTCGTCTTCGTCGGCTGGGTGTACGGCCCGGAGGCCGTCGACGAGATACGCAAGGGGACCGGGGGCGGCGAGACGTTCGCGACGGCGTGGCTCTGGTCGGTGCGGACCTTCGTCCTGCTCGGCGTGTTCCTGACGCTGTACCTCGGTCTGACGAGTATCTATCCAGCACCCGAGATTCCGGTCCCCGGGCTCTCGTAGCGGGCCAGTCGGACGTACCCTGCCCCCTCGAACGCCGGGACCCGTATTCCTCGGCGCGCTGCTCGACGCAGCCTCACGCGACACGGAGAAACGTCTCTCACGTCCGTTCTCGGGTCGAATAATCGAATCGGCCAGAAGTCCCTGCGTCAGGCGGCGGTCGCCGTCACTGGATGTGCCCTTCCGCACGGAGCTGGTCCGCGTCCTGGCTGGTGTAGCGCCACTCGATGTTGGCTTTCTCGTCCTGCCAGTCCCACGGTTCGACGAGGACGACGTCGTCCACTTCGATCCAGGTGCGGTACTTCATCCGGCCCGGAATCCGTCCCAGACGCGTCTTCCCGTCCTGGCAGTGGACGCGAACGTGGTTTCCGCCGAGGTGCTCCGTAACTGTGGCAAAGAGTTCGTCGCCGTTAGGCATCCGAAGGTTTCGCCGCTCTTCTTGTTCACTCACACCGTCACTACGCAGGAGGGACGGTTAAATCCTCCGTGCCACTCCTGTACGATGGTACCTGTTGTCACGGTTCCCGGAACGTGGCCGGGGCGGTTACCCGGTCGGTCGTCCCGGCGACCGTACGACCGTCCTACGGGGCCGGGTCGGGCCCGGTCGGTGCGACGGCGAGCAGTCGGTCGGCGACGTGGACGACGCGCTCGCGGACGTCCGCCATCGGGACGCCAGCGTCCTCGGCCAGTGCGAGTGCGCCGCCCATGCCGACGCCCTCCTTGGCCTCGCCGGCGACGTACGCGTTCGTCGCGGGGTGGTCGACCCGGTCGAACCCGGGGTCGGTCGACCGGAGCGTCAGGTCGAGGTCCGACGCGAGTCCCGCGACGTCGGCCGTCTCGTCGTCGGTGACGAACGAGGTGGTCGCGAGCGTCAGCGGTGCGTCGACGTCCGCGTGCCGGGCCAGCGCGGCGGCGGCAGCGAGTTGCGTCCCGCCGGCGAGCACGACGTCGCTCCCGGACTCTGTCGCACCGACGACGAGGCCGGCCACCACGGCCAGCACCGGGTCGCCGACGCGTCGGACCGCCCGGACCGGGTCCCCGGCGGCGTCGCCGGGGTCGAGGTCGCTAGCCGCGAGCGCATCCGAGACGACGCGTCGCTTCGTGGCGAGTGGGTTCTCGGGGAGCGACGACGAGACCGACCGGCGTTCGCCCAGTGCGGTCAACACGCCGAGGGCCGTCGTCGTCCCTCCCGGGATGGTCTCGGCGACGGCGAGTTCCGCGTCGGGGAGGTCGCGGCCGAAGGACCGGGCGCGTTCGAACAGGTGCGCTGCGTTCGGGACGGGGTCGTCACGGCGCACGTCGCCGCCCGGGTCGTCGCCGAGTCGGACGGTCGGTGCACCGGTCTCCCGGGCGAGGCCGGCGTCGACGGCGGTCACGTCGAACGGTGCGAACGTCCGGACCGCCCTGGTCACGACGGCCGGCGTGGGACAACCGGTCGGACTGACGGGGACCACCGGTGCACGGACGGGTTCGCCGTACGCCAGTATCTCGAGGTCGGCACTCGGCGTGTGGACCAGGGCGTCGGGGTCGGCGCCCGCGGCGCTGATGCCATCGACGGTGGCGGTGTGGGTCGTCCCGGCGACGACGACCAGCCTCATCGGTCACCCCGTCGCGGGAGGGGACGACCGGCGGGCCGGGCATCGAGGCGAGAACGGTCGCCGTTCGGCTCGGACATCACTTCGTCGTATCTAGCACAAGCCTACTTTAACGAGTCGGTCCCGGGTGGCGACCAGCGGACCGGAGTCAGTCGTCCCGGCCGGGGTCGATACCGAGTTCCTCGTTCACGAGGTCGACGGCCTCACGGACGGCACCGACCGAGGAGAGGTAGCCCGCCCCGACGGACGCCTTGAGCGCCAGTGCTGCCCGTCCGGTGAACACGGTCGGACCGACCTGTGCCACGGCACCGTTCCCCACGGAGACCAGCCACCCCGGCGAGTTGAAGTCGAAGCGCTTCAGGCGCGGTTCGAAGTCGTCGACGTCGCCCTCGCGCAGGTGCGAGACGAGGCGTTCGACGTTGGCGGCGCCGACCTTGGCCGCCCGGATGGCCGCCTGGGAACTCGCCGGGACGGCCTCGCCGTCGTCGTCGACCATGCGTGCCGCGTCGCCGACGACGAACGTCGTGCGGTCGAGGCGGAGGTGACTCCGGACGACCGGACGCTCGCCGTCCAGCGCGTCGGGGCCACGGATGCCGCCGGTCCAGACCAGCTGGTCGTAGTCCAGGACCGACCCGTCCTCGAGGTGTATCTCGTCGTCGGTCGCCCGCGTCACCGTCGCGCCCGTCCGGACCTCGACGCCACGCGACGTCAACTGGTCGTGGACGGCGCGCTGGAACCGTTCGGGGAACGTGGGCGCGACGCTGTCGAACTGTTCGAGGAGCGTGACCGTGACGTCGTTCCGGAGTTCGACCTCGGACGCCGTGCCCCAGTCGTCGTCCACCGTCTCCGGCGGCTCCGTCTCCGCCAGGTCGTCTGCGTCGTCCGTCGGTCCGGCGTTCCCGGGCGACGACGGGTCGTCCGTGGCGTCGATGTCGATCCGTTGCGGTTCGTCCGTCTGGTCCCGTCCCCCGGCGGTCCCGGCGTCGTCCGGACTGCACCTGCCGCCCTTCGGTTCGGCCAGTTCCGCCAGTTCGCCGGCGACCTGCACGCCCGAGAGGCCGGCCCCGCCGACGACGACGCGGCCACCCGACTCCAGCACGCGGTCGAACTCGTCGCGGATGCGGTAGGCGTCCTCCAGGCGTTTCAACGGCGTCGAGTGTTCCTCGACGCCGGGGAGGTCGTAGTAGGCCGTCTCGGCCCCCAGGCACACGGCCGCCACGTCGTACGACAGGCGACCGTCGTCGGTGAAGTGGACCACCCGCTCCTCCCGGTCGACGTGGGTGACGCGGCCCTCGCGGACCGTCGCCTCGTCGACCAGTTCCGAGAGCGGGACGGTGATGGCGTCGGCGATGCTCGGACGACGGACGACGCGGTGAAGCTCGTGCTGGACGAGGTGGACGCCCGTGTCGTCGACGAGGACGAGGTCGACGTCGTCCGGCAGGGACCGTTCGAGTTGCTTCGTCAGGGTGACGCCGGCGTACCCGGCACCGAGGACCACGACTCGCATACCAGGGTGTAGGGCCCCCGTCTCCTTAGCAGACCGGGTCCCAGAGGGTCGATGTCGCAGGTCGGGCAGATGGGTCCGCCGCGACCACCGTCGCCGTCGCGTCCGGTTATCGTCGCCGCCGTCACTCCCGGTCCAGACAGTCCTCGAGGGGTTCCATCACCGAGTCGGCGATGGTGTAGGGGTCCGTCTCGCCGGCGAGCACCCGGTCGACGAACGCGTCGACGCCGCCATGGGCGTCGAGTTCCTGCTTCACGAGGCCGGCCGCGTCGTCCCGGAGCAGCGTCCGTATCTCCTCGGCGATGCGCTGGCGTCGACGTCGTTCCAGTTGGCCCGACGATTCGAGGTACGCGCGGTGGTCGGCGAACGTCTCGCCGAGTTCCGCGACCCCCTCGCCCTCGGTGGCGACCGTCTCGAGGATCGGCGGGGTCCACGGTTCGGTCTCTGCGTCCTCCTCGCCGGGCATCTCCACGTCCAGGTCCACGTCGTCGTGGTGGCCCGGGTCGACGGTCGTCGACCCCTTGCCGAGGTGGACCATCTCGGTGAGTTCCTGCACGGTGCGGTTCGCACCCGCCATGTCGGCCTTGTTGACGACGAAGACGTCCGCTATCTCGAGGATGCCGGCCTTGAGCATCTGGACGTTGTCGCCTGCACCGGGCGGGACGAGCACGCAGACGGTGTCTGCGGCCCGGACGACGTCTATCTCGTTCTGCCCGGCACCGACCGTCTCGATGAAGACGACGTCCTTGCCGAAGGCGTCCATCGCCTTCACGGCGTCCGCCGTGGCGGTCGACAGTCCCCCGAGGTTCCCACGGGCGGACATCGACCGGAAGAACACGTCCATGTCGCCGACGTTCGACGCCATGCGGATACGGTCGCCCAGCACCGCGCCGCCGGTGTACGGGGACGACGGATCGATGGCGACGACGCCGACCGTCTTGCCCTGGTTGCGGTAGTGCTCGGCGAGTTTGTCGACCAGCGTCGACTTGCCCGCACCCGGACTGCCCGTGATGCCGATGACCTCGGCGTCACCGGTGTGCTCGTACAGGCCCGAGACGAGGTCGCGGTAGCCCGGTTCGCGGTTCTCTATCTTGGTGATGACTCTGGCGAGTGCGCGGTGTTCGCCGGCCAGAAGGTCGTCGAGCAACGCCGACGTCTCGTCGCTCATCGGTCGGGCGCGTTCTGCCGGACGTACTCGACCGTCTCCTCCATCGGCGTGCCGGGGCCGAACACCTCGGCGACGCCGAGTTCCTTCAGTTCCGCCTTGTCGTCGTCCGGGATGACGCCGCCGACGAGGATGAGCGTGTCCTCGAACGCGCCGTACTCCTTCAGTCCGTCGACGATCTTCGGAACGAGGGTGTTGTGGGCACCGGAGAGGATGGAGATGCCGAGGACGTCAACGTCCTCCTGGACCGCGGCCTGGACGATGTCGTCGGGCGACTTGTGCAGTCCCGAGTAGATGACCTCGAAACCGGCGTCGCGGAACGCCCGCGCGATGACGTGTGCACCGCGGTCGTGTCCGTCCAGTCCGACCTTGGCCACGAGACATCGAATCGACCGCTGCGACTGGTCGGTACTCATACGTTCTCATTCCGGAGCGCCGCGTTTTACTTTAACGGAACGTCGGCCGCCGCTCGCGGCCGTTTATACAATTATAGCTGTAGTAATACAACGGGACTGGAATTGACCGAGGACCACGCGACGTACCGGAAGCGCAAGGCCGATACGTCGGCACTTCGAAGCCCGCACGATGGCGACTACAGGCGTTCACGGCGTGGTACGGGACAACGTGCTGACGACGACGGCCGTCCTGTCCGCGGTCGGCTACGCGCTCGTCCTCGGGACGTTCGCCGGACTCGTACCCATCTACCCGACGATCGACCACGCGACGGTCAACCTGCTCTCGGACGGCATCGCGGTCGTCAACTCCGTGGCGACGGTCAGCCTCGTCCTCGGCTGGTACTGGATTCGACAGGGCGAGGTCCGGAAACACCGCGCCGCGATGGTGACCGCGTTCACGCTCATCCTCGTCTTCCTGGCGATGTACCTGCTGAAGGTCGGCGGCGGCGGCGAGAAGGAGATAGTCGGCGCGGTCGGACTCGTCTACTACGCCTACATCGCGATGCTGGCGATTCACATCGTCCTCTCCGTCGTGTCGGTGCCCGTGGTGCTGTACGCCCTGGTGCTCGGTCTGACCCACACCCCCGCCGAACTGCGGGACACGCCACACAGACGGGTCGGCCGGGTCGCCGCCGGGGCGTGGATCCTCTCGCTCACGCTCGGCGTGGTCACCTACGTCATGCTGAACCACATCTACGACTACGAGTTCATGCTCGCCGGCCTGCTGGCCTGAGTCGGACTCGGCTCGACCCCGTCGGTCGTGCGCCGGTCACGCACGACCAGACCGTCCTTTATAAGTCACCGGCCGTCAGTACGGCTATGGACCCGATATCCCGCCGGGACGCGCTCCGACTCGCCGGCGTCGGCGTGACCGCCGGCCTCGCCGGGTGTCTCGACGCGTTCGAGGGTGCCACGGGCGACGACACGTCCGTGGGCGACGACGACGGCGGCGACGTCGACTGGCGGACGGCGACGCTGACCGACGTACTCACCGACGAGCAGTTCACCATCGCCGACTTCGACCGACCCGTGCTGGTCGAGACGTTCGCCATCTGGTGTTCGAACTGCAAACGCCAGCAGGACGAACTGAAGCGGTTCCACGACGCAGTGGGCGAAGACGTGGTCAGCGTGGCCCTGAACACCGACCCGAACGAAGACGCCGCGGCGGTGCGCGAACACGCCCGGTCGCACGGCTACGACTGGCGGTACGCCGTCTCTCCGCCCGCCGTCACGCGCTCGCTCGTCGACGAGTTCGGCGCGTCGATGACGAGTCCACCCATCGTCCCGATGGTCCTGTACTGTCCCGACGGGATGGCGACGCGACTGCAGAACGGTCACAAGCCAACCAGCTACCTCCGGGAGCGGACCGGCGAATGCTGAGCAGGTTCGTCGAGGTGTTCGTCCTCGGCGTGGCGACGCCGCTGACGGCCGCCTGTGCACTCCCGCTGTACCCGGGATTCCTCGCCTATCTCTCCTCGCAGGACGAGTCGAACGCCGTTCCGACGGGCGTCCTCGCCGCCCTGGTCACCGTCGGCGTCGTCGCGTTCATGGGGCTGGCAGGGCTGGTCGTCTCGTTCCTGTTGCAGGAGTCGCTGACGCTCGTCGTCGAGGTGGTCTCGCCCCTGGCGTTCGCCGTGCTCGCCATCGTCAGCGTCGCGCTCCTGTTCGACCTCGACCTCCTCCACCGACTCCCGACGCGGGAACCGCCGCAGTCGAGCCACCCCGTCGTCTCCGCGCTCGGTTACGGGTTCTTCTTCGGTGCCATCGTCCTCCCGTGCAACCCGGCGTTGCTGGCCGCGTTCTTCGCCCGCACGCCGGTGCTGTTCGACACGCCCGTCGCCGCCTTCGCCGGCTTCCTCGTCTTCGGGTTCGGGATGGGGACGCCACTGCTCGCGTTCGGACTCGTCTCGCAGTCCACCGGGGAACGCGCCACCAGGTGGCTCGCCCGGCGGAGCAGCGCCATCAACCGGCTGACCGGTGCGGTGATGCTGCTCGTCTCGGCGTACTACCTGCTCGTCGTCTTCGACGTCGCCGGCGTCGCCCACGTCGTCGAACCGCTGTTCGAGGCGGTGTTCGGGCCGCTCTCTGACCTCGCCGACGCCGTCTCGCCGTCGGCATGACTCGCCGACGGGAGTCCGTGCGACCGAGGGTCGACGGACGGCGGGACGTCACTCCAGGTCGAACCGGTCGAGCGTCATCACCTTCTCCCACGTGTCGACGAAGTCACGCACGAACGTCTCCTCCGCGTCGTCACTTCCGTAGACCTCCGCGATGGCTCGAAGCCGGGAGTGCGACCCGAAGACGAGGTCCACGCGGCTTCCTCTCCACTCGAGTTCGCCCGTCTCGCGGTCGCGCCCCTCGAACACGTCTGCGGCGTCCGAGGCCGGTTCCCACTCCGTACCCATGTCGAGCAGGTTCACGAAGAAGTCGTTGGTCAACGTCTCCGGCCGGTCGGTGAAGACGCCGAGGTCGGACGGCCCGTAGTTCGCGTCCAGCGCTCGCATGCCGCCGACCAGGACCGTCATCTCGGGCGCCGTCAGGTTCAGCAGTTCCGCCCTGTCCACCAGCGACTCCTCCGCCGGTCGGTCGTGGCCGTCCGCGACGTAGTTACGGAACCCGTCGGCGTCCGGTTCGAGCACCTCGAAGGACTCGACGTCGGTCTGTTCCTGCGAGGCGTCGGTCCGGCCCGGTTCGAACGGAACGTCCACGTCGTACCCGGCATCCTCGGCCGCCTGCTGGACGCCTGTCCAGCCGCCCAGAACGATCAGGTCGGCGAGCGAGACCCTCGTCCCGTCGGACCGCGAGCCGTTGAACGCCTCCCGGATCTCTTCGAGGGTGTCGAGCACCGTCTCCAGTCGCTCCGGTTCGTTCACCTCCCAGCCCTTCTGTGGTTCGAGGCGGATGCGGGCCCCGTTCGCTCCACCGCGCTTGTCGCTGTCGCGGTACGTCGACGCCGCCGCCCAGGCGGTCGTGACCAGCTGGGAGACGGACAGGTCCGACTCTCGAATCTCCGCCATGAGTTCGGCGACCTCCTCGTCCCCGACCAGTTCGTGCTCGACCTCGGGGAGGGGGTCCTGCCACAGCATCTCCTCGTCGGGGACCTCGGGACCGAGGAACCGGGAGGGCGGGCCCATGTCGCGGTGTATCAGCTTGTACCACGCCTTCGCGAACGCCTCCTGGAACTCGTCCGGGTTCTCCTGGAAGTGCTCCAGTATCTCCCGGTAGTCCGGGTCCCGCTTGAGCGCGATGTCCGTCGTCAGCATCATCGGGTCGACCATCGCGTCCGGGAGGTGGGCGTCCGGCGCGCTCTCGTACAGTTCCTCGTCCGTCGGCGACCACTGCCACGCACCGCCGGGACCCTTCTCGGGTTCCCACTCGTGGTCGAGCAGGTTGTCGACGTAGCCCATGTCCCACTGGACCGGCGCGTCGGTCCAGGGGCCCTCTATGCCACTGGTTATCGTGTCGGGACCCTTGCCGGAGCCGTGGTCGCTCTTCCAGCCGAGACCCTGCTCCTCGATGGGTGCCGCTTCGGGCTCCGGACCGAGGTGGTCACCGGAGTCGGCGCCGTGGACCTTCCCGAACGTGTGTCCGCCGGCGATGAGCGCGACCGTCTCCTCGTCGTTCATCGCCATCCTGCCGAACGACTCCCGAATGTTCTCCGCCGACGCGTCCGGGTCCGGCTGCCCGTCCGGCCCCTCCGGGTTCACGTAGATGAGGCCCATCACGGTGGCGCCGAGGGGCTCCTCGAGTTCCCCGTCGTCGCTGAACCGGTCGGAGGCTTCCATCTCGTTCTCGGGCCCCCACCAGACGGACTCGTCGGGTGCGAAGGCGTCCTCGCGCCCGCCGGCGAAGCCGAACGTCTCGAACCCCATCGACTCCATGGCGACGTTCCCGGCCAGGACCAGCAGGTCGGCCCACGAGAGGTTGCGGCCGTACTTCTGCTTGACCGGCCAGAGCAGTCGGCGCGCCTTGTCGAGGTTCGCGTTGTCGGGCCAGCTATTGAGGGGCGCGAAGCGCTGTCGGCCGCCGGCCGCGCCGCCGCGGCCGTCGCTCGTGCGGTACGTGCCGGCGCTGTGCCACGCCATCCGGATGAACAGCGGCCCGTAGTGACCGTAGTCGGCCGGCCACCAGTCCTGCGACGTCGTCATCACGTCTTCGACGTCCGCCTTCACGGCGTCGAGGTCGAGGCTCTCGAACGCCTCGGCGTAGTCGAACTCCTCGCCCATCGGGTCGACCTGGCGAGCGTTCTGGTCGAGTAGGCCCACGTTCAACTGGTTCGGCCACCAGTCGTGTTCGGACCCGTTCATCGTCGGATACCCTCCGACGTCACGTCGTTCGTGGGCGTGGCCGTCCCGTACGCGCCGTCGCCCCGGGCGTTCTGGGTGGCGGGAACCTGGTCCCCGGGGTTCGTCGTCAGCGTGTCGTGGTCGGACGCTACCGAGTCGACGTCGGCGTCGTCCGGTCCGTGTCTGGAGGTGTCTTCTGACATCTGGTGACTCCTTCGGATGGTAGAATGTTCGTTTCATAAACCCACCGGATAGGTTCCCGAATCTCCGGTTTCGATTCCACTTGCCCGACAATAATTTCGATTTCTACGGCGAATCTTTGGTACTGGGCCACATCCCCCGTCCTTCTAGGGCGGTCCGAGTTTCGAAATCTAGACCGACCCGGGTGGGAATCGCCTACCTTTTTGCTCCCGTCCCGAGTCACCGAGAGCAATGCCGACGGAGCGCCACCAGTCGCCCGACGCAGAGACGGTCGCACGTGTCGTCCGAGAGAGCCAGCGAGACGGCGCCGTCGTGACCTGCCTCGCGGCCTGCGAGGTCGAGTACGACGGCCGGAGCGGGGGCTACCTCGGTCCCGGCGACCGACTCGTCGTCTGCAAGCCGGACGGGACGCTGCTCGTCCACCGACCCAGCGGCCACAAGCCCGTGAACTGGATGCCCAGTGGGGCGACCATCAAGGTCGAGGTCGACGACGACTACGACGAGGACGGCGAGTCCGAGTCGCCCCTGCTCTACGCCCGGCGCTCGAACCCCAACGAGTACCTCCGGGTCTACCTCCACGAGCCGTACCAGCTGACGCGCTTCGACGCCGACGACCCCGTCGAGTACCAGGAGCGCGGGACGGAGGCCGAGATGCACGAGTACATCGAGCGCAACCCGGAGGACGCGCTCGGATCGGGCATCAGGATCGTCGAACACGAGCGCGAGACCAAGTACGGGTTCGTCGACTTCTTCGCCCGCGACGACGAGGGTCGACCCGTCGTCGTCGAGGTCAAGCGACGGCAGGCCACGCTGAACAACTTCGACCAGTTGAAGCGTTACGTCGGACTCTACCGGGAGTCGAACCCCGACGTCCGTGGGATGCTCGTCGCGCCGTCGGCCAGCGACCGGGTGAAGCGGGCGCTCCGGGACGACGGCATGGAGTTCGTCCGCCTGGCGGAGTTCGACGTCGAGACCCGCGAGGCCAGCGAGAAGACGCTCTCTGACTTCCTCTAGTCGGTCCTCGGTATCGCCCGCGTGCCGAAGGCGAAAAAGCCCAGCGCCAGCACGGAGAGCACGGCGAGCGACTCGACCGCGCCGAGTCCCAGGACGACGGTCCCCGACTCCGCCCCCGGCCAGATGGCCTGTCGGAGGCCCTGGGCGAAGTACGTCAGCGGCGAGAGCGCCACGATGGGGTGGAACCACTCGGGCAGCATCGACGGCGGGACGAACGTCTCCGAGAGGAACAGCAACGGGAGTCCGATGGCGTTCGCGGCGGTTATCGCGCCGTCCTGCGAGTCGGCGAACGCACCGAGCAGTGAGCCGACGCCACAGAAGCAGACGACGCCGACGGGCACGAACAGGAGCAGTAGCGGCGAGAAGACGACGTCAGCCCCGGTCAGGACGACCGTGAGTGCGAGCAGGACGAACCCCGCGATGGCGATGATGACGGTGTTGACCAGCGTGTGCGCCATCAGCCACTCCGCCCGCGAGAGTGGCGTCGTCGCCAGTTTCTCGAACCGGTGGCCCTCGCGGTGGCGGGCGACCTCGGACCCCATGCGCGACAGCGGCGTCTGGAGGACCACGACGGCCAGGTACCCCGGGACGTAGTACGCCGGGTCCTCGGCGAACAGGCCGCCACCTGCCGGGTTGGTCTGGACCAGTGCGCCGAAGATGCCCACCAGCAGGACGGGGAAGAAGAACGTGAAGAAGACAGCGACTCGGCGGCGCAGGAAGGAGTGCCACGCCGCGAAGAACTCGGACCGGACGCGCCTCGCCATCGTCATGTCCCACGCTCGGTCACCGGGACGCTAAGATGCACCGGTTTCGGGTCGGGGTCGGCCGTCGCTACTCGACGCGGTGGAGGCGCACCGACCGCGCCTCGTACTCCTCGACGAACGCGCCGGGACCGCCCACGGGGACCGTCTCGCCGTCGACGTCGAGGACGAGCGCGTTCTCGACCGCGAACGTACTGTTCACGGGTTCGACGAGCGTCTGTCGGACGTCGACGACGCTCCCGGTGAGGGTCCGGTAGTCGTCCGTGTCGTGGACCGGCCGGGCCTCGACCGTCGCGGCGACCTCGACGCCCTCGTTCCGGTAGCGCGTCGCCGCGAAGACGGCGTGTCGGAAGCTCTGGAAGTCCTGGGGGAGCGGCGTCGGGTCGGCGACGGCCGCCTCCTCGGCCGTCGGCCAGTAGTTCCCGAAGAACGAGCCGACGAGGATGGGCACGAGTTGCTCCTGGGCGATGGTCACCGCCTGCTTGCCGGTGTTCGACCGTGCCAGCAGTTCGTACGGCGCGAACAGGCCGAGTCGGGTGTCGACGGTGAACAGGACCGGGGCGCGCTCGCCCCACACCCGGACGACGCTGGCGACGGGCACGTCGCCGGACAGGTCGACGTCGCCGGCGTCCTCGCCGGTGAGGATGAGGAAGACCAGCACGTCGCGGTCGACGGTCTCGCGGAGTTCGTCGGCGACCTCGGGGAGCTGGCTCGCCGGAATCGAGAGGGTCACCTCGTCCTCCGCCGTGGCCAGGAACTGGCGGATGCGCTTGATGACCGTCGGACGGGCCTTGACGATCTCGAACTCGCGCTGTTCCTCGCTGACCCGGTTCCACCGGGCCGAGAGGTCTGGCCCGAGCGACCTGAGTTCGGCCGTGAGACGTTCGACGACGTCCTCGGGCGGGTTCGCCCGGATGAGCGTCGGGACGGCGTGGTCGTTGACCTCGACGAACCCCCGGGACTCGAGCTTTTCGCTCACGCTGTAGACGTATCGCTTCGAGACGCCGGCGTCCTGGGCGATGGTGCTCGCCTTCGCCTCGCCGTGGTCGAGGATGGCGAGGTAGGTGTCTATCTCCTTCTCGGAGAGACCGAGTCGCTCCAACCGGGCTACCAGTGTCGTGTCTTCCATTGTCTCTCGTTCCCCTGGTGCGTACCGGACCCACGTCCCTCCACCCCTTACCGCTTTCGAGAGGCCCGACCTCGACGCCGCGAGTCCAGGCTTCGTGTCCTCGACGACCGCGTCCCCGGACCGGGAGACGGTGCGACGGGGGAACTGGCCAGCACCGGGATTAAACTATGAACTAATATTACAACAAGTTTTATGACCGCCCCAGGCAACCTCGAAGCAATGCACCTGCGTGCCGCACTGAACGATTACAAACGCGACCGCGGCCGTCCGTCGTGCTTCCCCGGCGAGCGACGGACGACCGACGGCTTGTTCTCCGGGGCCGGTGGCCGACTCGTCTACGTCGGCCGCGACGGGCGACTGGAAGACTTCTCCGCACCATTCTCGGGCCTCGGCGGACTGGCACGCGCTCGCTTCGGCGTCCGCGTGGACGGCGAGACGCGATGGCTGGACGGGTTCGGGCAGCGCCGCCAGCGCTACGACGGCCACACGGCCCTCGTGGAGTCGACGTTCCGCGACGGTCCCGTGACCGTCGAGCGGACCGACCTGACGGTCGACGCCGGCCACGTGACGCACGTCGACGTCTCCGGACCGGCGGACGCGCTCGTCGTCTACTGCTCGTTCGAACCGGAGGGGGCGGAGACGCAGGTCGGGCACCTGGTCCACCGCGACCGCAGTGTCGTCGAGGCGTACCACCGGCGCGAACACGACTTCCTCGCGTCCGCGACCGGTTTCGAATCGGTCGAGGGACGTCGCCCGGAGGGCTTCGCGGAACTCCTGGCAGACGAGGCGGTCGACCTCCCGCGGCCGGTCGAGGACGACGCCTACGAGGCGGGCCGACTCGGCGGGAACGTCCTCGTCGTCGTCCCGCTGGAGGCAGGCGAGGCGACCGTCGCGACGCTCCTTGAGGCGGACCCGGTCAGTCGGGACGAGGCCGTCGAACGCGCCCGGTCCCTCGCGGCCGACCACGACCCGGCGCGCCTCGCCGGCGTCGCGAACGAACAGTTCACGCCCGCGCCGTCGGAGAGCGTCGCTGCCGACCTGCGCGTCCTGGGTCTGCTCGGGTCCCCGGACGGGCCACGCATCGCCGGACCGGACTTCGACCCCAACTACGCCTACTCCGGTGGCTACGGCTACACCTGGTTCCGGGACGACGCCGAGATCGCCCGGTACCTCCTCGACGCCGACGCCGAACTGGGCCTCGGACTCGACGACCGACACCGCCGGAGTGCCCGGTTCTACCGGGAGACGCAACTGGCCGACGGAAGCTGGCCCCACCGGGTCTGGCCCTCGGACGGGTCGCTCGCCCCGGGCTGGGCGAACGCCACCGTCGAGGGCGAGGGGCGCGAGTACCAGGCCGACCAGACGGCCAGCGTCGTCTCCTTCCTCGCAGAGTACCGCCGGCGGTGCGACCCGGACGATGCCGAGGCGGTCGAGGCCGCCATCGCCGACGGCGTCGACGCGCTCGACGACTGGCTCGACGACGACGGCCTGCCAGCCCCCTGCCAGAACGCCTGGGAGGACATGACCGGGCGCTTTACGCACACCGCCGCGACGTACCTGCACGCCTACGCCAGCGTCGCCCGGGCACCGGTCGGGTCGGTCGCGGACCACGCAGCCGGCCGCGCCCGGACCGTCTTCGACGCGCTCGACGCGCTCTGGAGCCACGACCGCGAGGCGTACGGCCTCCGCCTCGACGACGGCGAACTGGACGACCGACTCGACTCCAGCACGTTCGCGCTCGTCGAAGCCCATCGCGCCGCAGCGGCGGGCGGTCTCGTCACCGAGGAGCGACTCGACCGCCTCGTCAGCCACACCGGGTGCGCACTCGACGGACTCGCCCGGCAGACGGACGACGTCTACGGACTCGTCCGCTACGAGGGGGACGACTGGCGCACGCGCACGCAGACCGAGCCGAAGGTGTGGACCGTCGCGACGGCCTGGGGTGCCCACGCCGCCGCCGAACTCGCCCGACTGCTCGACGACCAGGGTCGCGACGGAGCGGACCGGTTCGAGGCCCGGGCGGCCGAGTTACTCGCCGAACTCCTCCCGGGCGGGAGCCTCTGTTCCGCCGGTCACTACCTGCCGGAACAGGTGTTCGACGACGGGACGCCCGACAGCGCGACGCCCCTCGGCTGGCCGCACGCGATTCGACTCGTCACGGTCGCTCGCGACGAATCGCAGTCGCTGACGGGTGCGACTGTGGTGTCGGAGGACGACTGACGCTTCTTCGAGGAACGCCGGTCCAGCCGTTCTCAGGCCGTCTGCAGGTCGGTTCTGCGTGCCTCCCGGTCGAACGTCTCGCCCGTCTCGGCGTCGAACAGGTGGATGGCCGACTCGTCGAAGGCGACGGTCACCTCCTCCCCGGGCGTCGGTTCGACGCTGGAATCGACGCGAGCGATGAACTGGTCGGCCACGTCGAGGTAGAGGTAGTTGTCGCTCCCGACCGGTTCCACCACCTCGACCGTCGCGGTGACGCTCCCGGCGGCGTTGGGCGACGCCGGCGAGACGTCCTCCGGGCGGACGCCGAGGCGGAACTCGTCGCCGTCGGGCAGGACCGACGCGAACTCGGCCGAAAGCCGGTACTGGAAGCCGTCGCCGACGAGCGAGTCGGGGTCGTCGGACGGGTCGGCCTCGACGTCGACGAAGTTCATGCTCGGGGACCCGACGAACCCGCCGACGAACTCGTTCGCCGGGTTCTCGTACACGGACTTCGGGCGGCCCGCCTGCTGGAGTGCGCCGTCGCGGAGGATGACCATCCGGTCGCCCATCGTCATCGCCTCCTCCTGGTCGTGGGTCACGTACACCGCCGTTATGTCGAGTTCGTTCTGGAGGCGCTGTATCTCGGTCCGCATCGTCGTCCGGAGTTTCGCGTCGAGGTTCGACAGCGGTTCGTCGAACAGGAAGACGGCGGGTTCACGCACGATGGCGCGTCCGAGGGCGACGCGCTGTTTCTGCCCGCCGGAGAGTTCGCCAGGTTTCTTCCCCAGCAGGGGTTCGATGTCCATCATCTCGGCGGCCCACTGGACCTTCTCGTCGCGTTCGTCCTTCGAGAGGTCCGTGCTCATCCGCAACCCGAACGCCATGTTCTGGGCGACGGTCTTGTGCGGGTAGAGCGCGTAGTTCTGGAACACCATCGCGACGTCCCTGTCCCGGGCGGTCTGGTCGGTCACGTCGTCGTCGCCGATGTAGATGTGGCCCGACGTCGCGCGTTCGAGGCCGGCGACCATCCGGAGCGTCGTCGTCTTCCCACACCCGGACGGGCCGACCACCGTGACGAACTCGCCGTCGGCGATGTCGAGCGTCAGGTCGTCGACGGCGACGATGGAGCCGGCGTCGTACTCCTTCCGCAGGTTCTCGATTCGAAGACTGGCCATCGTACTGTGTGGGTGTGTGACAACACATAACTCTTTCCCAAATTTGTGAAATTGTGATTGACTATTTCGTAGTCTTTTTAGAGCGCTGCGTCGAGTACGCAGGAGTGACCCGACTGCCACCTTCACGTCCGAAGCGACGAACGATGCTCGCCTCGCTCGCCACGAGTTGCGTCACCGGACTGGCCGGTTGCGGGGCCAGTGGACGCGACGACGGCGACGAACAGACCGACGGGACGGAACCGACGCGAACCGACGGTGGCGAGGCCCGGCCCCGGGCAGACCCCCAGTGGACGACGGGGGAGAAGTACGGCGTGGGCACCGTCGCCGACCACGGCGAGTCCGACCCCTCCCGGGTCTGGTTCACGCTCACCGACGGCGCGCTCACCGAACCGCGGTTCCCGCGCATCGACCTGCTGAACGCACGGCACGTCTCGTTCCTCGTCGCCGACGGCGAGGGCTACGTCGCCCGGACCCACGCCCCGCCGGGCACCGACGACGCGCTGGAGCGCCGGGTCGACCCGGTCGAGTCCGACGCGCTCGCGTTCCGCCAGACCGTGACCGACCCGGACCGGGACTGGACGCTGACAGTCGAGCACGTGGCCGACCCGAATCGCGACGCGCTCCTCGTCGACGTGACGTTCGAGGCTGCCGTCCCCCTCGACCTGTTCGTCGTCGCCACGCCCACGCCGTCGGGCCGGGCCGCCCACACCGCGGCCGAGCGTCGTCCCGTCGCCGACGGCGAGGGTTCCGGACTGGTCGCCGTCGACACCGGCGACGACGGTATCGTGATGACGGACGCCGACGGCGACCCCCACGTCGTCGCCCTGGCACTGGCCGCCGACGGTGGGTTCGACTGGGCCAGCGCGGGCGAATCGAGCGCACCGGAGACCCGTGCGCTCCTCGACGAGGGCCGGACGGTCGACGCCGCGACGACGGCCGAGGGCGTCGTCACGTTCGGGGGACGACTCGCCGACGGCGCGACGACGGCGTCGCGGACGCTCGCGCTCGGGTTCGCCACCGGAGGCGACGCCGACGCCGCACTCGACACCGCGACGGCCGCACTGGACGACGGGTTCGGCGCGGCCAGGTCGGGCTACGTCGACTCCTGGCGGGGCTACCTCGACGGCGTCTCCGTCCCCGAGTCGGTTGCCGGCGACGATGCGCTGGCCGACCAGTACCGGTCGGCCGCGATGGTCCTGAAGGCGGTCGAGGACAAGACCTACGTCGGGGCGGGCATCGCCAGTCCCTCCGTCCCGTGGGGGTCACGCGTGAGCGCGCTCCAGGCCCGCGACTACGGCTACAACTTCGTCTGGGCGCGGGACCTCTACCAGGTCTTCACCGCGTTCGACGCGATGGGCGACGTCCGGAGCGCGGTCGACGCGCTGGAGTACGTCTTCGCCCACCAGCACGACGGCGACGGATTCCTCCCGCAGAACACGTTCGTCGACGGGCGAACGCGCTGGGGCGGGGAGCAACTCGACGAGATCTCGTTCCCCCTCGTGATGGCCCTCCAGTTGCGCGAGCGCCACGGCTACGGGTTCTCGGACGCCGGGTACGACTACGACTCGGTCCGGGCACTCGCGGAGTACGTCGTCCACGGCGGCCCCCGGACCGAGCAGGAGCGCTGGGAGGAGGAGGACGGCTACTCGCCGAGCACCATCGCCGCAGCGGTCGCGGGGCTCGCCTCCGCGGCCAGCCTGGCACACGACGAGGGTCACGGGGACGACGCGCTGGCCTACCTCGCGGTCGCGGACCACTGGCAGCGCTCGGTCGACGACTGGTGTGCGACGACGACCGGCACCGTGGACCACGAGGCCCCGTACTACGTCCGGGTGAGCGACGACACGGACCCCGACGACGGGACGGCCCGGTCGCTGGCGAACGGCGGGCCGACGCTCGACGAGCGGGCGGTCGTCGACGCCGGCTTCCTCGAACTCGTGCGACTGGGGGTCACGCCGGCCGACGACCCCGTCGTCCGGAACTCCCTCGCAGTCGTCGACGACGCCATCCGGGTGGACACGCCGAACGGGCCGGCGTGGTACCGCTACAACGGCGACGGCTACGGCGAACTGGGACCGTCGGGGCCACACGAGGCCGGGACCCCCTGGTCCGTGACGCGGGAGGGCCGGGGTCGGCTCTGGCCCCTCCTCACCGGCGAACGTGCCGAGTACGAACTGCTGGCCGGCACGGAGTCCGGTCCCCTGGCCCCGGCGAACCTACTCCGGTCGATGCAGCGATTCGCCAACGACGGGCGGATGCTACCGGAGCAGGTCTGGGACCGACCCGGGGCGACGGCCTACGACTGGGAGTTCGGCGAGGGCACCGGGAGCGCGACGCCCCTGGCGTGGAGCATGGCCCAGTACGTCCGCCTCGCACACTCGCTCGACGCTGGCGCGCCGGTGGAGACCCCCCGGTTCGTCTCGGGACGGTACGTGTCTGGCGAGACGCCGACCCCGCCGACACTGGACGTCTCGTGGCCCGACAGCGTCGTCGAGTCGAGTTCGGTCACGGTCTCGGGGACGACGGACGCGACGACGGTGCTCGTCCGCACGCGGACGGAGTCGATCCGGACGACGCCGACAGACGGCGCGTTCGCGGTCGACGTCCCCCTCGACGACGGTCGCAACCCCGTGACCGTGGTCGCTGCTGGGGAGGGGTCGTTCCCCGACCGGGGGCTGGCGGCGGCCCAGCGGACCGTCTCGTTCGTCGAGTGAGTCCCGCCCCGTTTTTCTCGGGTGCGAGACGTTCGCACCCAAAGAACTAAATATATGAACACATATTTCATCATAGATTCAGGCATGAGTCAGCACAGAAGAGACCTGCTCGGGACGATGGCAACGGTGGCGGCACTCGGGGGCACTGCGGGCTGTCTGGGTGTCGAGGAGACCAGCGGGACGGACACGTCTGCGGACGACACGGAGACGGACACCGCAGACGGCACCTCGACGGACGAGGAGGTCCTCGCCGTGCTCGAACCCGAGAACTCGGGCGGGTCGGCGAGCCTCTGGCACTCGCGGCGCGAGGCCGAGAAGCGCAGCCTCCAGGACCAGGTCGGTCTGTTCAACGAGAACTTCGACCAGGAACTGAACGCGAGCGAGGTGGCGGAACTGGGCACCCGGACGGAGACGGCCATCCCGGCCGACCAGGGTCCGCACTCGTTCGACCACGCCCACGACTGGGCGGGCAAGTACTACCAGAACGGCTGGGTCGTCGACCAGAGCGACAGCCTGCGCCTCGACCTCTCGGAGTACTTCACCGAGGTCGGCGCGCAGGCGGCCCAGTTCGACGGCGCCGTCGTCGGCCTCCCGTACGCCGCCGAGACGGTCGCCCTCGTCTACAACAGGGACATCGTCGACCAGCCGCCGGAGACCGTCTCGGAGATGCAGTCCATCATGGACGACTACCACGCCCCGAGCGAGGGCAAGTACGGGCTCAGCTACCCGGTCGACCCCTACTTCGTGAGCGCGTGGGTCCACGCCTTCGGCGGGTACTACTACGACGACCAGGCCGACGAACTCGGACTGGAGGACCCGGCGACCGTCGAGGGCCTCCAGTACTACATGGACAACTTCGCGCCCTACATGCCGGACTCGCCGGACTACGGGGCACAGGCCGACGTGTTCAAGCAGGGACGTGCGCCCTTCGCCATCAACGGTCCGTGGTTCCTCGGCGGGGCCGCCGACGCCGGCGTCGACCTCGGCGTGACGCGACTTCCCACCGCCGACGGTAGCGACCCGGCACCGTACACCGGCGTGAAACTGCTCTTCTTCTCGAAGAAGATGGGCACCGGGTCGGCCGACGCCGCGACCGCGAGTCGCGAGTTCGCCGAGTGGTACACCACGAACACCGACGTGCTCAGGACGCTCGCCGAGGAGCACTCCTACATCCCGGTCCACAGGGACCTCGCCGACAGCGACGACCTCCCCGAGACCGTCACCGGCTACGCCGCCGCCGTCCAGCAGGGCTACGCGATGCCGACGAACCCGCGGATGCAGGACGTCTGGGGACCGGTCGGCGACGCCATCACCCGCGTCTACAACGGCCAGGAAGGCCCCGAGGCGGCCTTCTCGACCGCCGCCGACGAGGTCAGGGACAACTGGGAGTGAGCGATGTCGACCGCAAACCGCATCGCCCGGCGTGCACGCCAGTACGACCTGCCGGTCCAGGTCCGCGAGAACGTGGGACTGTTCCTGGTCCTCCCGGGGCTGTTCCTCTTCTCGGCGTTCATGTTCTACCCCATCCTGTACCTGCTCTACCTCTCGTTCATGCGGGCGACGAACGCCCCGCCGACGAGCATCCACCAGGGCAACGAGCAGTTCATCGGACTGGAGAACTACGTCACCATCCTTTCGGACCCGAACTTCTGGAACTCGATGGGCGTGACGTGGCTGTTCGTCGCGACCAGCGTCGCCCTCAAACTCGCCTTCGGCATCGCCGTCGCGCTGGTGCTGACCGGCGACCGGGTCCGTGGCCAGCGCGTCATGCGCTCGCTCGTCATCCTGCCGATGGGCCTGCCCGCGGTGTTCTCCATCACGGTCTGGTCGAAGATATTCGACAACGCGCGCTACAGCCTCTCGAACAAACTCCTGCTCGAGCTGGGACTCGACAAGGCCAACTGGATGACCGAACGCTGGCTGGCCTTTCTCACGTACAACGTGACCGAGGTGTGGCTGGCGTACCCGTTCATCGTCATCATCACGGTCAGCGCGCTGCAGGACGTGCCCGAGGACCTCCACGACGCGGCCAGGGTCGACGGCGCGGGGTACTTCGCGCGCTTCCGACACGTTACCCTGCCCGCCATCAAGCGACCGGTCATGTTCGGCGGCATCCTCACCGCGGCGGCCTCGTTCCAGCAGTTCCTCATCCCGTTCATCTTCAACGACGGCGGTCCGAGCGGGACGAACTCGCTGCTCATACACTACGGCTACAACGAGGCGTTCGTGGACACCCCGCCACACTACGGCCGGGCGGCGTCTATCATGATGCTGACGCTGCTGTTCATCGGTGCGTTCATGTGGCTGAACGTGAAGAAGGGCAAACTCGCCGACGGGGTCGGTGACCGATGAGCCTCGTCGAGTCCATCGCGCGGAGCGTCGGGTCGGACCTGAAGTCGGCGGCGTACGCGCCACGGCGCGCCTACGACGAGGTGCGGTACACGGTCGTCGGCCTCCGGACCGGCGACGTCGCACCGGCCGACGTGGCCCGGACGCTCGTCTCGACGGTGGCCGCCCTGGTCACCGTCTCCGTGCTCCTGTTCCCGATATACTGGGTGTTCAAACTCGCCCTGTCGGGGGCGACCGGGTCGTTCTTCGCGACGACCGGCATCGAACTGTTCCCGAGCGACCCGACGTTGCGGACGTTCGTCTGGGTCGTCGGGGACCTAATCCTGCCGGGGTACCGCGTCTCGCTGACCCTTCCGGGCGTCGGCTACGACGTCTTCCTGCAGACGCCGGAGGTCGTCCTGCTCGACGCCAGCACACACGGCGTCGAGTACCCGAGCGAGTTCAAGCGGTACCTCTGGAACAGCGTGACCGTGGCCGTCCCGACGGTCGTCCTCTCGATGTGTATGATCGTCCCCGGCGCGTACGCGTTGTCGCGCCGGAAGTTCATCGGTCGCGGGAAGTTGCTGTACGGCTACGTGCTGTTCACGCAGGTCGGCGGCGGCATCGGCATCGCCAGCCTCATCGCGCTGTACGCGCTGTTCGTGAAGTTCGGACTCGACGCGAACAAACTGGCGCTGTCGTTCTACTACGCCGCGACGGCGGTGCCGTTCAACACGTGGCTGCTGAAGACGTACATGGACGGCATCCCGAAGTCCTACGAGGAGGCGGCCTACGTCGACGGTGCGTCGTCGTTCCGGGTCGTCTGGGAGGTCGTCCTCCCGCTCTCGAAGGCCGGGCTGGCGACGGTGTTCATCTTCACCTTCCTCGCGGGGTGGACCGAGTTCGTCGTCGCACAGACCGTGCTCACGACGGACCAGTACACGCTGCCGGTGGGGCTGTACCTCCTCGTCAGCGAGTACTCGACGCCGTGGCCGAAGTTCTCGGCGTTCGCACTCACGTTCGCGCTCCCGATAATGCTCGTCTACCTGCTCACACAGCGGTACATCGAGGACGGGCTGTCGTTCGGCGGCGTCGAGGGCTGAGACGCGTCGGTCGTCACACGACCGCGACTCAGTCCGCCGTCACCCGGGCGGCCTCGACGCCGCCCGGCCGGAACTTCTCACCCGCCAGCGCCAGGTAGACGTCCTCCAGCGACGGTTCGGCCCACGAGAGTTCGGTGAAGTCCACCCCGGCGCGTTCGAGGGCGTCGACGAGGCCGCCGATGTCGGCCGGTTCGACGCCGGAGACGACGACACGGTCGCCGTCGATTGCGGTCTCGCGCCCGAGTGCGTCGGCCGCCTCGGCCGGGTCGCCGTCGACGGTCACCGTGACGCGTCGGTCGCCGCCGTGTTCGCGCACGAGTTCGCCGGGGGTGCCGACGGCGACGAGTTCGCCGTCGGCGAGGAGGCCGACCCGGTCGGCCAGTCGCTCCGCCTCGGCCATGTCGTGAGTCGTCAGGAACACCGTCGTCCCGCCCGCGGCGAGGTCCTCGATTCGCTCCCAGAGGGTGCGCCGACCTGCCGGGTCGATGCCGGTCGTCGGTTCGTCGAGGAACAGCACCTCGGGGTCGTTCACCAGCGTCGCACCGAGACAGACCCGTCGTTGCTGGCCGCCCGAGCAGTTCTCGTACCAGGTGTCGGCCGCGTCCGTGACGCCGACCTCGGCGAGCACCGCGTCCACGTCACGCGCGTCGTCGTACAACCCGGCGTAGTACGCCACGACCTCCCGTGCGGTCAGTCGTCCCGGGGGCGAGAACGCCTGTGGCAGGACGCCCAGTCGGGACTTCTCGGCGTCCTCCGGCGCGGACCCGAGGAGTTCGACCGACCCCTCGTCGGGGACCGTGGTTCCGGTCATCGTCCTGACCAGTGTGGTCTTGCCTGCGCCGTTCGGTCCGATGAGCGCGAACACCTCGCCGGCCTCGACGGACAGCGAGACGCCCCCGAGCGCGACCGTCTCGTCGTACGTCTTGCGGACTCCGTCCACCGCGAGCGCCGTCGTCATGCCAGGGGCTTCGGACCCGTCCCGGTAAGTCCTCTCGATTTCGGCCGGTCCGTCGCCGAGGAACCCACCTGTCGGCATTATTAAGTTACGTCGCGTCGAAGTTCACCTATGAAGCTCAGAAAGGCGCTAGCCACGGCAGGCGTCGCGGTGGGCGCCGTAGCGGCGACGAACGAACTCCTGTCGCGCCGGGCCGAGCCGCTCGAACCGGCGCTCGAGGGCGAGCAGCGGACGTACCGCTGGCGTGGCATGGACGTCGCCTACACGGAGGCCGGCGACCCGGACGCGCCCGACCTCCTGTTCGTCCACGGCGTCAACGCCGCCGCCTCCAGCCAGGAGTGGCACGAGATATTCGAGCCACTGTCGAGGGCGTACCACGTCGTCGCCGTCGACCTCCCCGGCTTCGGTCGGTCCGAACGACCACCGCTGGTCTACACCGCTGGGCTGTACGAGGACTTCGTCGCCGACTTCGCCGCCGACGTGATGGACTCGCCGACGATACTCGCCTCCTCCCTCTCGGGGTCGTACGCCGCCACCGCCGCGAACCGGACCGCTGTCGACGGACTCGTCCTCGTCTGTCCCACGACGTCGAGCATGCCGGGCCGACGCAAGCGCACGGTCCTTGCGGTCCTCCGGTCGCCCCTGCTCGGCGAGGCGATATTCAACGCCGTCTCGTCGAACCCTTCGCTCGAACACTTCAGCGCGGACCACGGCTACTACGACGTGTCGAGTTACACGCAGTCGAAGCAGTCCTACCAGTGGCAGACGACCCACCAGCCCGGTGCCCGGTTCGCACCCGCCTCGTTCGTCAGCGGCTACCTGGACCCGGACGTCGACCTGGCGGCGACGCTCTCGGACCTCGACGTGCCCGTGACGCTGGTCTGGGGCCGCGAGGCCGACGTCACGCCACTCGCTGAGGGGCGCAGGCTCGCCGACGCCACGGGCGCGAAACTCGTCGTCATCGACTACTCGAGGCTCATGCCACACGACGAGCACCCCGACAAGTTCGTCGAGGCCATCGAGGACGACCTCCCCGAGATCAGTTCCGAGGTGTTCGCGGAGGAGCGAAGACGGAGTCTCGAACGCAAGCGGGCGCGCGAGGGACGTGGCGACACGGGCGTCCAGGTCGAACGCGAGCGTGGCGGGAGCGAATCCGTGGAGATAGACGTCGAAGAGCCCGGGAACAAGGACTGAGACCAGTTAGTGCGGTCGGAAGACGACGACGCGCTCGCCGGTCGTCGCCGTCTTCGCGACGTCGACGTCGACGGCAGTGCCGACCTCGACCGCGTCAGGGTCCACGTCGGCGACGATGCCCGTTATCCTGACCGGTCCGAACCGTGCGATGGCCGTCGCGAACGGTGCGTCCTCCTCGAAGGCCGGCGTCGGAACGTGGACGACGGTGAACGTCTCTATCTCGCCGGGCGTCTGGAGCGGTTCCTCCGTGAGTTCCCGCGACCCGGTCGCAGGGTCGACGCGCCGCGGCGGCAACCAGCCGTCGCCGTCGGGGCCTTCGAGGTAGTACGGTTCGCCGTCCTCGACGGCGTCCAGCCAGTCGTCGTAGCCGGCGTGGTGGACGTCGTCGCTCATGCGACCACCCCCGGAGCCACGCCCCGGCGTACTCGCAGTCGCTCACGTCGTTCGCTCATGCGACCACCTCGAGCACGTGGACGACCGCACTCGCGACGGTCCCACCCGCGTTGTGGGCGACGCCGGTCGTCGCACCCGTGGCGTACTCGCTGTTCGGATGGTCGCCCCGCATGAGGGCGGTGAGTTCCGCTATCTGGGACGCTCCGGTCGCGCCGACCGGGTGCCCCTTCGCCTTCAGTCCGCCCGAGAGGTTCACCGGCAGGTCCCCCTCGCGGGTGGTGTGGCCGTCCCTCGCGGCAGCGATGCCCTCGCCGACGTCGAACAGGCCGAGCGACTCCAGTGCGAGCACCTCGGCGATGGTGAAGCAGTCGTGGACCTCGGCGATGTCCACGTCTCCCGGGTCGATGCCGGCGTCCGCGTAGGCCTCCTCGGCCGCCTCGTCGGCGGCGGGCGAGCGTGCGAGGTGCTCGCGGTCGTGGAGTGCCATCATGTCCCCGCCCTGGCCGGTCCCCGCGATGGCCACGGGGGCGTCGAGGTCGTGTTCCTCGGCGAACTCGCCGGAGGTGAGCACGAGCGCGCTCGCCCCGTCCGAGATGGGACAGGAGTCGTACAGACCGAGGGGTTCGGCGACCATGGGCGCCTCGATGACGTCCTCGGTCGTTATCTCGCGCTGGTACTGGGCCTTCTCGTTCGGGACCGCGTTCTCGTGGTTCTTCACCGCGATGGCGGCCAGGTCCTCGCGCCCGCCGCCGTACTCGTCGAAGTAGGCGTTCGCCATGAGCGCGTACGCGCCGGGGAACGTCATGCCGGCCTTGACCTCCCAGAGGTCGTCTGCGGCGATGGCCAGCGCCTCCGTCGCGCCCGCCGTTCCGAGGTTCGTCATGCGTTCGGCCCCGCCGACGAGGACGACGTCTCGCTCGCCGTTGCGGACGTTCTTGACGGCCTCGCGGACCGCGACGCCGCTCGACGCACACGCCGCCTCGTAGCGGGTCGCCGGAGCGTCGACGCCGACTGCCTCGGCCATCAGCGGGCCCTGGTGGCCCTGGTGCTCCGCGAGTTCCCCCATGAAGTTCCCGTAGAAGAGAGCCTCGACGTGGTCCTGTGCCACACCGGCGTCTTCGAGCGCATCGAGTCCTGCTTCCGCGAACAGGTCACGACCGGTGCGTTCCGGCGACGCGCCGAACTTGGTCAACCCGACACCGGCGATTCGTACCTCGGTCATTACCTGCTGGTAGTCCACACACCGTTTAATATGTCGTGGTTAACGGCGCGACATGCCCGGTCCGGGCCGGCCGACGGCCATCGTGGGCTCTCGAACGTCGCGCGCGTGAGTGCGACCCGTGTACTCCACCGGCAACGTCTCCGGCACGTTCAGTCGCCCGTCCGCAGTCGTTTCACCGTCTCGATGTTCCACTCGTACCCCTTCTCGTCCACCGGCGTCTCCAGCACCATCGGGTTCTCCCGGAGTCCGTCGTGGTTCACGAACAGTCGGAAGCCGTCCTCGCCGATCTCGCCCTCGCCGACGTGCTGGTGTTCGTCCTTCTCGGACCCGAGTGGGTGTTTCGAGTCGTTGAGGTGGAGGTAGTGGACGTTCTCGTAGCCGACGGTCGCCTCGATGTCGTCGGCCAGGTCGGCCATCCCCGCGTCGTCCCTGAAGTCGTAGCCCGCAGCGAAGAGGTGGCACGTATCGAGGCAGATGCCGAGGTCGCCGTACCCGTGGGACGACACCTCGACCATCTCGTCGAGGTCTTCGAGTCGCTTGCCGACGGTCGTCCCTTTCCCGGCCGTGTTCTCCAGCAGGAGCGTGACGTCGTCCGGGACGTCGACCTCGGAGAGTCGCTCCCCGACGTTCCGTATCCCGGTCGATTCGCCGGCACCGGTGTGTGCGCCCGGGTGGAACACGTAGTACGGGACGCCGAGGGCTGCCGTCGCGTCGAGTTCGGACTGGACACAATCGACGGACTTCTCCGCGAGGTCGTCCTTCGGCGTCGCCAGGTTGACGAGGTACGTCCCGTGGACGATCCACGGGCGGACGTCCCGTTCCTCTGTCGTCTCCTGGAACGCCTCTGCTTCCGTCTCGTCGACCTCGCTGACCGCCCAGCCACGTGGCGAACCGACGAATATCTGTCCGCAGTTCCCCCCGAGGTCGACCTCGTGGTCGACCGCAGCGGGGAACCCGTCCGATATGGAGACGTGCGCACCGATCCGGAACATACTCTGAGTTCACCGGCCTCGCTGTTAATCGTTGGTGACGACCCGGAGACGGTCACGCCGTGGGTCCCGGCGGGGGCGTGTCCGGTGGTTCGTCGATAGCAAAAATGGGAGACTGGACGTCGAACCCCGCGGTGGGGCTAGTCCTCGGCGGCCGCCGTCTGGTCGGCGGCGTGTTCGTACTTCTCGCGGAACTCGTCTATCAACTGGCCCATCTTGGCGTACCAGTCGTTCAGCATCCGCTGCATGTCGTCCGTGACCTCGTCGGGGTCCGCCGGTCGATAGACGTGGTAGTAGCCCCCCTGGTCGTAGTTGACCTGTTCGTTCTGTACGAATCCGGCCTGTACCAGTCGCTGGATGGACCGGTAGGCGGTCGACCGTTCGCGCTCTATCGCGTCGGCGATCTCGTCCACCGTCATCGGGTCGTCTTGCGCGGTCAGGAACTGGAAGACCTCCAGGTCGAGTTCTTTCACCCCGTGGAAGCACTGGAGGAGCCCCTCACACTGCATGTCCTGCCGGAGTATGTCGCTCATGGGGTCCGTCATCGTAGGAAGTAGTTCGTGGCTCGCCCTCAAAAGCATTTGCATAGAATTTCTAATTTAGAGCAATACTGCACCGCATTCACGCGACGAGACGACAGGGAACCGCAGAAAACCGCGTTGGCGGGACAGTAGTTGTGTGCGATGTCCGAACTGCCACCGATATGTTTTTACAGGTGGGGCCAATATTGGGCAGTGAAGTCAATACCATGACCGAGTACGAAATCACAGACACGCTCGACGTGAAAGGACAGAACTGCCCGATGCCAGTCGTCAAGACGAAGCAGGCTACCGACGGCCTCGAACCTGGCGAGATTCTCGAGGTACTCGCGACCGACCCCGGGAGCATGAGCGACCTCGGCGGCTGGGCCGACTCGACCGACGGCGTCGAACTCGTCGGACAGGAGGAGGCCGGCGACGTCTACAAGCACTACGTCAAGAAGACGGCGTGATCCTATGAGCACCGATACGACCGACGCGGAGACGCTGACCCGCGACGAACTCGAAGCACGCATCGACGAACTCGAAGACCGGTTGGCCGACGTGGAGGCCGAGACGGGCGACGGCCAGAAGAAGATGTCCATCATCGCGACGAAGGGCACCCTCGACATGGCCTATCCCCCGCTCATCCTCGCGAGCACGGCCGCCGCGTTCGGCTGGGAGGTCACCGTCTTCCACACCTTCTGGGGGCTGGACATCCTCCACGAGGAGAAATCGAAGAAGCTCCAGCTGAGTTCGGTCGGCAACCCGAGCATGCCGGTCCCGAACGTCGTCGGCGCACTCCCCGGGATGGACCGGGTGACGACGAAGATGATGGAGAAACAGATCGCGGACAACGACACCGCGACCATCCAGGAGCTCATCGACACGTCACTCGACATGGGCGTGGAGTTCCAGGCCTGCCAGATGACCATCGACCTGATGGACTACGACGAGGACGACTTCTTCGACGGCGTCGTCACCGGCGTCGGCGCGGCGACGGCCATCCAGGACATGGCCGAGGCCGACGTCCAGCTCCTCGTCTGAGCGTTGTTGCGGTCCCTTGAGACGGCTTCTCGTTCTCCGACGCGAAGCGACGTGACCTCCCTCTGGCTCCCGTTCGCCGGCGTCCACCCTGGGGTCCGCTAGCGGTTCCTGCGGAACTCCCTCGTGCGCATCTCCTCTTTCGCGTGCCACGTCCGGGGACGAAACGCGACGACGACCAGAGCGAGCATGTAGAGGACGACGAGTGCGGTCACCAGTCCGCCCGGAATGACGCCGATGGCGGCACTCGACGGCCACTCCACCTCGACGAACGCCGTGATGCGGATGACCCACGCGGCGAGCAGGACCCCGAAGAGCGGCAGGTAGATGCGGCGCAGTCGGTGGGCGACGGCCTCCTCCATCGTTATCTTGATGGTCGGCCTGTAGTAGTCCGCACTCAGGTCGCGTCGCCACTCCGGGTCTGGAATCTCGCGTGAGGGGTCCAGGCCGGGAGCGAAGACGTTCCGCTGGAGCGACCGGACGCGGGAGCGCCAGATGTCGTACCCCCGGTAGCGCCGGGCCTCGATGAAGAGGAACACGGTCAGGGCGGCCATGCCGACCAGGATGACGTAGTGTGGGTGGGACGGACTGGAGAACGCCCACGTCAGGATGGCCGCCATCATGATGACTGCCCAGTTTGTGGTCTGGTCGAGCCGTTCGCGCCAGAACTTCATCCGATGGACCTCGCCCCGGTACAGGTGTGCGAGCGAAGAACTCGGCCCCATCTCCTCGTCGAGGAGTCCCTTGCCGACTTCCTCGGGAGGGGGCCCCTCCTCGTCGGGGCGGTCTGGTTCGTCGGACATCGGTAGGTGAGAACCTCGTGGCGACCACGCAAACCGATTTCGACTTCAGGCTCGAACCGGGGTGACAGTCGCATCGACTCCCGTCCCCTCGTCCGAACGGCCCCGTGGCAGGTAGCCGGAAGCACCAGCTTTTCGGAGCGTTGGGTTAGACGTACAGTACAGAATGGAACTCCCCGATTCGCTGACGACGCGGCGAGCCCTCCTCGGCAGTGTCGGTGCGACGCTCGCGGGAACGGGCGTCGTCTACGGCGCGTCGCGACTCGACCCGTCCGGCCCGTCGTCGATGACCCCGGCCCCCATGCACAGCAGTTCCGAAACGACCGGGCTGGGAGTCGCGTTGCAGGGCCATCCGGTCATGGGGTCGATGGACGCCCCGCTCGACATCTACTACTGGAGCGACTACCAGTGCCCCTTCTGCCAGCGGTTCGAGCGGGACACGCTTCCGAGTCTCGTCGACGACTACGTCCGACCCGGCGACGTCCGACTGGTGTTCATCGAGTACCCCTATCTCGGGCAGCGCTCGTGGACTGCCGCCGTGATGGACCGCTGCGTCTGGCGGCAGGTCCGGGAGGACGACGCCCGGGCGTACTGGCGGTGGCACTCGGCCGTGTTCGCCGAACAGGACTCCGGGACCTCGGAGTGGGCGTCGAAGGCGAACCTGCTGGAGGTCACCCGGGGCGTCGAAGGGGTCGACGCGGCGGCCGTCGAGGATTGTCTGGCTACCCACCGGAGCGACGTCGAGGCGGCCATCGAGGACGACGTGGCACAGGCGCGACGGTTCGGCATCCGCGGGACACCGGCGTTCGTCGTCTACAACCGCGACGCAGACGCCGCCGGGAAACTCGTGGGTGCACAACCGTACGAACGGTTCGAGGAGGCCATCCGGCGAGTCCAGAACGCATGAGCCGGGTGGAACGACACGTAGAACGGCTGCTGGCCGCGCTCGCGTACCCGTTGACGACGGCGGGTCGAACGCTGGCCGTCGCCCTGTTCTCGGTCCTCACGTACGTCTTCCTCGTCCTGAGTTCGTTCCCGGAGTACTCCGCCCAGATGCTCGGGGCCGGGGCGACGTACCTCGACGACGCCGTGCTCGCGTTGACGGCGAACACGTACTCGACCATCGGCGAACTCGGCCTCGGACTCGTCGTCGTGTACTCCCTCGTGACCGGCGTCGCACTCACGAACGCGCTGGGGCGGCTCGGGCAGGTCGGCCCGTCCGGGACCCGGGGACTCGCGAGTGCGGTCCCCGGCCTCCTCGCGTCGGGTTGTGCGAGCTGTGGTGCCGGCGTCCTCGGGCTACTCGGGTTCGCCGGCGCGATGGCGACCCTGCCGTTCCACGGGAACCTGCTCCGCGCCGGCGGCCTGGTGCTGTTGCTGGGGTATCTGGCCCGTGCCGGCGACCCACGGTACTGTGACGTCGGTCCTGCGTCCGAGTGAACGACCAGTTAGTATCGATTGTTTATCGAATACGTCTCTGATGAAGCACAATTATCATTAGTCACTACTGTGTGGTTGCTATCAGAAATGGGCAACAACACTCCAAAATCACCGATTTCGGCGATCAGAAGCAGCTTCTCAAGGAAACTGGCCGTGCTGTTTCTGCTCGTCCTCCTGCTCATCGCGGGCATCGGCGGCGTCATCTACGCGCAAACGGGGGCAGCACTGCACGATAGTACCCAAGCGAATATGGAGAAGACGACGTCCCTCCAGGCGAACACCGTCGGAGAGTGGGTCGAGGGGATGCGAGAGAAGACAGGCTACATCTCGGCGTCGGGCCCGGTCGCTGGTGGCGACGTCTCCGAGATTGAGTCGTACCTCAGGGCGGAAGGGGCCGAATCGTCGGCCTCCGTCTCCGCCATCCACTACTACGATACGGAGGACCAGGAGGTCCTCGCCAGCTCGCGAGAGGGGGCCGCTGGCGTGAACTATCGCGACGCAGGCGTCGAGTGGGCGGCCCAGGGTCTCGACCTCGGGGACGCGCGACAGACCGTCGTCACCCACCCGTACAACGATACGGTCACCCAGAACGCTTCGATCGCGTTCGTCAGTCCGGTGCCGGACAAATCTGACCGGGCCATCGTTCTGGTCGTCGACCTCTTCTCCCAGACCGAGCAACTCGACCTGCCGGCCGCGTCCGAGGATTCGTTCACCCACATCGTCGACTCCCGGGGGACGGTCGTGATGAGTCACCACCACCACGACATCAACACCCAGAACGTGGGTTCGCCGGAGAACTACAGCGTGGACTCGATGGCCGTCGAACGCGGTCTCCAGGGCGAGGTAGGTTACATGGAGATGGAGGTCAGCCACGGACACGCGAGAACGATGACGATGGGATTCGCGCCGGTCCCCGGTACGAACTGGGTGATCATGACCCACATCCCGGCCGAATCGTCCTACGCCCTGCAGAGCGAGATTGAGCGCTCCGTCATCGCCCTGGTCGTCCTCTCGATGCTCGGTCTCGCCGGCGTGGGCGTCGTCATCGGACGCGACACGACCCGCCCGATAGAGCGACTGGCCGACCGGGCGTCGAAACTCGAACGCGGGAACCTCGACGCGGAACTCGATACGGACCGGACTGACGAGATCGGGCAACTCTACGACGCGTTCGACAGTATGCGGGCGTCCCTGCGCGAACGGATCGCAGAGGTAGAGGACGCACGCGCCAGGGCCAATCGCCTCAACGACCATCTGGAGACGAAGGCAGACGAGTACGCCGACGTGATGCAGGAGTGTGCAGAGGGAGACCTCACCCAGCGGATGGACCCCGAGAGCCAGAGCGAGGCGATGTCCGAGATCGCCGCCGAGTTCAACCAGATGGTAGGGGAGATCGAACTGACCGTCGACAGACTGTCACGGTTCGCAGACGAGGTCGCCGCCTCGAGCGAGCAGGTCACGGCGAGCACCGAAGAGGTCCGGTCGGCCAGCGAGCAGGTGACGGAGTCGATCCAGGAGATATCCGACGGTGCCGAGCGTCAGAACGAGAACTTACAGACCGTCAACGACGAGATGAACGGTCTCTCGACGACGACGGAACAGATTGCAGCCTCCTCGAACAACGTCGCAGACCTCGCGGCGCAGACCGCAGAGACGGGGAGAGAGGGTCGGGAGCTCGCGAGCGACACCATCGAGGAGATGAACGAGGTCCAGGCCGACTCCGAGCGAACCATCGAGGCAATCGAATCGCTCGAGGAGGAGATCGACGAGGTCGACGAACTGGTCGATTTCATCACGAACGTGGCCAAGCAGACGAACATCCTGGCCCTGAACGCGGGCATCGAGGCGACCCGGCCGGACGAGGCGTCCGAGGGCTTCTCCGCCGTCGCGGACGAGGTCAAGGAACTCGCCGAGGAGACGAAGGACGCCGCCGAAGACATCGAGCAACAGATCGAGGAGATCAAGTCGCAGGCCGACCGCACGACCACCGAAGTCAGACAGACGAGCGAACGGATCGACGACCACCGCGACGCCGTCGAGGACACCGTCGACGCCCTGGAGGAGATCGCGGAGTACGCGGACGAGACGAGCGACGGCGTCCAGGAGATCTCTGCGGCCACCCAGCAGCAGGCGGCGTCCACCCAGGAGGTCGTCTCGATGGTCGACGAGGCGGCGACGATCGCGGAGGAGACCACCACCGAAGCCGAGAACGTCGCAGCCGCCGGGGAAGAACAGACGACTGCGCTCACCGAGGTTTCCCGCTCCGTCAGCAACCTCTCACAGCAGGCGTCCGAACTCTCCTCGAAGCTCGACCAGTTCGAGACCGGGGACGACCCCGACCGGCCGGCCATCGTCGACGACAACGCGATATGGACCACCAACGACGGTAACGACGAGTTCTCGTTCGTCGTCGACGACGGCGTCTCGGACGACCAGGGCCAGGGGTCACGAGACGCCGAACCCGACGGCGATAGTCGGTAGGAACCCCACTCCTGTCGTTCGACCCAGCTCCGTCCGGAACGGCGGTCGAACCACCACTCGCGGGCCGAATCGGGTCACGAACCGATGCTTCTCGCCGGTCCGTAGCAAAAGAACAGAACCGTGACAGCGACGGGTGATTCGGCCCGTCGTGAACGGAGTGTCACAGTCTTCGTCTCGTTTCGAGGTCGTCGGTCGGTTCAGGACCGACGTATCTGCGGGTGCGTCAGTTCCCCCAGTCCGGGTGGTCACCGGGTGCGTCTCCGGTGACGACCTCGAAGGATCGCATCATGTCGTGTTCCTCGTGTTCGAGGATGTGACAGTGGAACGGGAACTGACCGGGGAAGTCCCCGAACTCGATGGCGATCCGGACGGTCTCCCCGGGATTGACCCGGACGACGTCCTTGCCACCCCGTTCGTTCGGGAGGGGCGGCTGTCGGCCGTGATGGCCGTCGCGGGATTCGCGGCTGAGAACTTCGAAATCGACCAGGTGGATGTGGATCGGGTGGGTGTGGTTGGTGTTGTTCACGAGCTCCCAGACCTCGGTCGATCCGAGCTGGGGTTTTATATGGATTCCGTCACCCCAGCGCCGACCGTTCAGGGTGTGGGTCATGAGCCCGCTGTCGTCCATGCCCATCTCCATGGTGATCTCCCGGGTCGTGCGGGCGTCGTTCGGGTCCGGACTGCGACGCCGGTTCGGGAGTCGCAGGTTGGACGGGTGCGTGGTGGTATCCTGCGTGGTCGCCGTATCCTTGACCCGAATCTGCATGATCTCGTGGATCTGCGGGTGGTCCATGTTTCCATGGCCCATGCCGCCATCCATGCCGCCGTCCATGCCGCCATCCATGCCGTCGTCGTGGCCAGAGCCGCCCTCGTACGGGAACTCGGCGTCGTTCGTGACGGTGAACGTCTCGCCGGCGTGGTCGGAGAAGTCGACGACGATATCGGCCCGTTCGAACGGCGCCACGACGAGCTTCTCGAGGTCTCCACCGTGACCGATGGAGACGACGTCGTCCAGGAACCCGTGGCCCGGCGAGATCTGGTGCATCGTCGGGACCTCGCTGGCCCCGTGCGCGTGGACGTCGTCGCTGTCCTCGGCTTTGTCGAAGCCGAGGCCGTACACCCGACCGTTGGACGGGTTCAGGATGCGGAACCGGTACTTCCGGGGTTCTACCTCCAGGTACGGCCACGCTGCACCGTTGACGGTGGGGGTGTCACCGGCGAAGTTCGCGACGAACTCGTCCGGGTAGTGCAGCGACCCGTCGTCGTTGAACGACCGGTCTGCCAGGACGAGCGGGATGTCGTAGTCGCCGTCCGGCAGGTCGAGTCGCTCCTCCATGCGACTCCGGATGTAGTAGGCGCCGACCAGACCGGCATAGTTGTTGAGTCGACTGATACCCCTGGCGTGGTCGTGGTAGGTCGTCGTCAGCCGGGACTGTCGGTTCGGCAGCACCTGGACCTCCCGCTCGAATCGGGGGCCGGTCACGCCGTCGGGGGAGGTCCACATCTCGGCCTGGCCGTCACTCCCCGGTGCGACGTTGAGCCCGTGGAAGTGGGTGACGGTCCGCACCTCGGGAACGGGATCGTCGTGTCCGACGTAGTTCTCCGTGGTGGTCCCGTGGATTCGCTCGTCCACCTCCAAGAGGTGGTCGTCCGGCATCTGGCTGTTGTCGAACTTCACCGCGAGGCGCCGTCCTCGACGGCCGGCGATGACCGGCCCGGGGAACTGACCGTCGAACCCCCAGATCGTGGTGTCGTCGAGGTCGGGGTGGAAACTGTGCTGTGCCTCCTGTACCTCGACCTCGTGGTACTCGGCACCGCGATGTCTGCCGTCGGGTGCTCGCTCCTCGGGAATCGGTAGCGGGTGAACGTACTTGTCGAGTTCAGGGGACGAGTCCCACTCCGAGTGTCCCTCCTCTGCAAAGTTGCTCTGTGGGACGAATCCCGCGATACCCAACGCTGCACCTGCTTTCAGCAACAATCGTCTCGATACGTCGGGCATTATTCACGGACTCCTCTGTCAAAGATTTCGTTCGGAGTCAATTTTAGCCCTCTGTTAGTTACCAGGTTATTACCAGTGGGTAACATGGTTATCACCTTCGGAGATGCACCACATTAACCCTTCGGCCAGTTAACCATTAGAAATAACATTTCGTTATTACTGAGGTAATATTACCAAAAAGTTAACCGAGGCCGATTCGGTTTTTCGATGGCTGGCCTATGAACGATACTGGAGCGTTCCACACCACCGAGGGGTTCTCCACCTCGACGTCGCCGTTTCTGCCGGTACTACGGGTTCGACGGGCCCGGCGAGATACGTCGACTTGACCCGGTGGGTTGGTCGGCAAGCGGGTATACGCGTCTTACGAACGACTTCGAGACGGGAGCCGAGCTCGAGGTATCGTTCCGGGAGACCGCCGAGTGGCTACTCGTCGTCTTCGTCGTGGTCTTCGTCGTCTTCCCATTCGTCGTCTTCGTCGTGGTCTTCGTCGTCTTCCCATTCGTCGTCTTCCCGTTCGTCACACCCGTCTTCATCGTCGTCATCGTCGTCCCCTATCTCGTCGTCGCCTTCGTGTTCTGCTTCGTCCTCGTGTTCACGGCTCTCTGCATCGCCACCGTCTCTACCTTCCCCGTCTTCACCGGCTCTCGGGACGGTCAGTCTGATGTCGTCGTAGTAGTAGTCCGCGTCCTCGCCGAAGTTCTCGCTGTTGAGTATCGGTTCGCGGAACAGTGCCGGGTCGCCGGCGTTGTCGATGGTATCGTCGACGGCGAGGAGTGCGCCGTTCACGAACCACATCACCCTGGGATTCCCCCTGAAGAGGAACCTCGCTTTCACGTCTACCCAGCCTCCCTCCTCCGGGTCCACGCGGATCTTCTTCGGCAGCCCCAGGTTCAGCCACTCGTCGTTCTGGGTGTAGAGTCTGAACTGGGGGCCATCGGGCACCTCGTTCACGTAGTCCTCGGGTTCGTTGGGGTTCCCGGTGCTGTCGCTGTCCTGGTACTCGAGTACCGGATACGCGACGACGTCCCCGTTCGCGTCCGCGAGGACGCCCCACATCCCGGTCTGGTGGCGTTTCCCGTCGTCGTCTTCCCAGTACGGGTCGATGAAGAAGCGATAGCTCAGGACCGTGTTGTGCCCGGTGTCCCAGTGACCTCCCTCCTCGGGGAGGTACTTCTTCCCCTGTTCGCTGCGGAACCCACTGGTGGTTCCGGACTCGTCGATGTCGATATGTAACCGGCCGTCGTCGCCGTCGCCTTCGAGGGTACTCGTCTCCCACGCATCCGGCGCTTTGCGGTCGACCTTCCAGCCCGCCGAATCGGGTCCCACAGCGTCTGCATCACCACTCCCGACGGCGAAGTCGAGGTCGAAGACCGCGGCCCGGGGGTCCTCTGCCCAGGCTGCTTTCGAAAGCGTCGACACACCGACCGCACCGACCGACGACAGGAGGACGCCCGCCTTCAGCGCTGTACGACGCGATACGCCGTCGGCGTCGGAGTCGTTTCGGGGAACCATCGGTTTCTCTCCGGGTTCGGGGTTCGGTCCCGTCCTCAATTGTTATGACACGGGTACCAGCCAGTGACCGGATATCGAGCATCGATAGCAACTCCACCCTCGGACGGGGGCTTCTCCTCGCGTATCGGATAGACGACGCCGGGTCCCCGTGAGTGCTCGAGCGCGCAGAGACGCCGGATCCGCGACTCGGCCTGGGGCGCTCGCGTCGGTCGCCCCGGAACCGCCAGCTCCCCTGTATCGCCCGAAACCACGCTTCTCGGCCCCCTCGCGATACGCCGTCGTCTCGTGCCCGCTGCCCGGATTTGATATATCGATATATGATTTATCCCCGTTTCGCACCCCACGACGGCGTATCTGCGGAGACAGTCCTCTCCGGCCCGAACTGCTCCGATTCTGGGCGAACCGACCGGAGGGAAAACCGCCGGAGAACGGAGGGGGAGAACGAACCTGGGGGAGAAACCGCAGGACTGCGCCCCGAGTGGTTGCTGGTCGGTCGACGTGGCCCGACGAGACAAACGCCTACTGGCGCGCGTCGTTTCGGGTCTACACGACCGTGGGTCGCGCTCCACGCCCCGGTGGACTGCAGTCACGAGGACGCCGATAGCCCTGGAGGGCTGATTCGGGCCCTGGAACGCTCGGCTCTGTGCTGCAGGCGGCCAGGACACCCACTTCGGTCGAACCGAAGCAGGTCACGACGGCCCTGCGTCACTGCGGTGGATCTGTCGGTTCTCGCGAGGTAGGGGTCGAATTAGCTGGTTCCATGCCAGGCGAATGCCTGGAGCCAGTTCCCGACGGTGGCTGCGTCGACGTGGCTAGAACAGTTCGAGAACTGCCTGGTTGTAGTTTATACCCCTCGAAAGACACGTTCGGAACTGTTGCGAACCCCGCGAGTTTCGTGCTGGAATCGGAGGCCGTGGGCTGGCAGACCGCCTGAAGCCACGTTGCGCCGTCGACGAGAACGATTGCGTCGCCGAGACGTTCCTCGCGGAGTTCGGCGAGGAACGTCCCGGTGAGTACCCGTGTTCTCGTCGGACAGCGACAGACGTACAGCAGGCGGTTCGTTTTCGGGGGCGACCGTAGCGTACAGCAAGCAACGCTCGTCGTCGAGTCGGATCACGGTTTCATCGACTGCCACGTGGTCCGGGTCAGCACCGTCGAGTGGCTGTATATGGGCCTTCCGCACCCAGTTGTGAGCAGTCGAGCGACAGAGACTGATTCCAAATGTATCGAGTATAGAGACTGTATCCAAAAGCGATAGCCAAGCCAGATGGAGTCGGATACCGAGTTCCATCGCGGGCTGGGTGTCGCTTCTCGTTCCTGAAAACCAAACACGCCCGACCACACGGGAACTCGAAACCGGCTCCGATGGCCTCACTCGCACGTATCCCACGAATTCGTCGACTGACGGGCATCCCTGCAATCGTGTGGCTCGTACTCCTCCGACGGCGCTCCGTTAACGTCCGACTGCCCGTCGGGACCGGACGTCGCGTCCGGTCCGGAGTGCTCTCGTTATGCACGGTTCTCACGGACGTCCTGGTCGCACGGGTTGTAGATTCTTGCACCAGTGACCCGATTGGGGCAGTTCTTCGCCCGAAACAGGGCTGTCGAGGGAATCAGGACGAGCATCCTCGTCGGGGGCGTCGGGTACGCGGTGGACATCGCCCCGGCGTCGAATCCGGAGGAATGTGACCGCTCTCTGCCGGTTCTATCGTCGCACCTGCCGACCGACGGACGTGCTATACTGCATATCGCTATAGGATATCCCCGGGTCCCGTCGACGAGTCAGCAGTCGGTATCGCGGGATCCGTGTGCCCGTTCCTTACGGACGTGACCGACTCGCCCCTATTCCGACCGGTTCTTCTTCCACTCGTCGAGTGCGATGAGCAGGTAGACGACCCCGACGATTCGAACGGCGGCGTAGACGCCGTCTCTCCACTCGCAGTTCTCCGAGTCGGCGTAGGCCATCCTCGCCACCGCGTCGACGAAGTATTGCGGAGAGACCAGTGCGGTCAGTCCGACCAGACCGAGGAACTTCTTGAACGCCGAGTACCCGGCGTCTGACCGCCACGCGAAGAACAGGTAGAGGACCCCCTCGACGCGCGCCTCCGTGATGACCGACGGCCGCACCTCGAGCGCGTCCGGATTCTCGAGTGCGAGGCGTTGGACGGCGTCGATGAACGCTTCCGGGACGAGGATCTCGAGGATGCCGATCGCGGCGAGGAATCTTCGAAACATGACTAGCGATTCGATAGCCACCCAGGAATAACTGCCCCAGTAGCATCCCGGGCCCGAATGTACCGCCTCGCAGGACGCCGAACCGTATCGACTCAATCGTCGAGGTACGCGTGCAGTTCGATGGGGTCGGAGTTGTTCCGGTAGGTCTCGAACACGCGGTCGGCCCAGGCGCAGGCGATGGCGGAGTCGCTATCCACGAAGACGTGCATGGACCCCGTCTCCTCGTCGAACCCGGCGATGCCGACTCTGTCGTCGAAGATGGCGAGTCCGTACGGGAGCGCCTCGCGGGTCCGAAGTCGCAGGTGTCCGGCGTCGATGCCGACCCGGAGCCGGTCGGGGTACGTCTCGACGAGGTTGTCGACGACGTCGGGGAGATAGATGAGTTCGGTCTCGATTCCGTCGAACAGGTGGTCGTAGACGTCTGCGAGTGCGGGGGGCACCATGTGGGTCGTGTTGAACCCCCGGAACGTCGAACTGTCGCGGAGCAACGCGACGAACCGGGCGACCGGGCGGTGGGGGTCGTCGGGCGTCGCCGTCGTAACGGTCGCGTCGGCGAAGGGTGGGATGACGAACTCCTGGTGGTACTCGCAGATGACGTCGAGGAGGGGAGCAAGCGCCGTCGCCGTCCGCAGGTTGCGTTCGAACCGGAGCACCTCGTCGGCGTACGTCGTGCCTTTCCCCGTCAACCGGTATCGACCGTCCACGCGCTCTGCGAGGTCGTTGTCCTGGAGCCACCGGGTGAAGCGGTGGCTCGTCGCCCGGGAGACGTCGAGTCGCTCCTGGATCTCGTCACGGTACAGCGGTCCGTCGATGAGGACCTCCAGCAACCCACGGTGCTGGACCACGTCGTTGAGTTCGGCGGTGCTCATCCGCTCGGGCGGGACGTCGCTGGTGCGTTGCCTCCCGACGAGTTCCAGCGTCGTCTCGAGTATCTCGTCCAGTACAGAGTTCGTCACTTACACCACCTCCATGTGCTACCGGCTGACTAGGACGCGTCGCACCGGATTAACCCTATCTCACCGGGCGAGACCAACCGTCGGGAACGGACCAGCATCCGTCGTCTCGGAGCGAGTCCGGTCGACGGGGCAACCTCGACCGCCACCCTTCGAGCAATCAGGAACGGACTCCCGTTCCACGGTTCGACTGCGCTGCTCCGTCACGACGGCTCCCGACGCCCCCCTGCAGCAGGGCGAACCCGACGACGATAGCGACGAACCCCACGGCGGTCCCGACCGTCGGCGGGTCGTGCAGGAGGACCCAGCCGAGGAGGATGGCCACGACGGGACTCGCGTAGGACGTGTAACTCGTCCGGGTCGGGCCGACCGTCCGCAGGAGGACCAGGTACGCGACGTAGCCGACACCCCCGACCATCACCGAGAGGTACGCCAGGAGACCGAGGAGCGCCGGCGTCCAGACGACGGCGTCCGCCGGTTCGCCGAGGCAGACGCTCGCGGCGTGCAGGACGAGTCCGCCGAGCAGTGCACCCCAGGCCGCCTGCACCGTCGGTGACGCAGTCGCACGGACGCGACCGAGCAGGACGCCGCCCAGGCTCCCGCTCCCGGCCGCACAGAGGACCATCGCGGCCCCCGTTCCGGGAGCGAACCCGGTCGAACCAGGGTCGACCACGACAAGCGCCCCGAGGAGTCCGGACGCGAGTCCGGCGAACTGGCGACCGGACAGTCGCTCGTCGGGGAGCAACGCACGGGCGAGGGCTGCCGTCAGGACGGGACCGAGAGACATCACGACCGCCGCGACGGACGCGCTCGTACGTTGCTGCCCCACGAACAGGAACCCGATCGCGCCGGCGAAGACGAGGACGCCGAGGACGCCGACGGCCGTCCAGTCGGCCCGCGTTCGTGGCAGCCACTGCCCGCCAGTGAGGACTGCCACCGCGACGAGGACGGCGGCCGTCAGGTAGAACCGGAGCGCGGCGAGCAGCAACGGCGGAACGGTCCCGACGCCGACGTCGATGGCGACGTACCCGCCACCCATGACGAGGACGACCAGCACGAACAGCGCCGTCGTCTTGAACCGCTGGTCGGTCGTCCCGGGAAACTCGACTCGTCTCGTTCGAACTGCCGTACGGTCACCGGTGGTCATGAGAGCGGGGAGGACGGCATCCGGGCTATACGTACGGATGGAGACTCGTCGAACCGAACGGGACGGGTCGCGACGCTCGACGGCCGTCTCGGGCTGTGAGCGGTCGTTCACTGGCGCTGGCACCCGTCTCCCGGCAGGCGTCCAGTCTCACCGGCCGAGACGGGTCTCGTTCCGTCGCATCGGTCTCCGCAGGTGCCTATTTCGGCCGTCACGGCCTCCGTACGGCCATGGCAACGGAAGTCAGTCAGAGCGGGAGAGAGACCGGGAACGGGCCGGGCGTGTTCTTCGAGTGGTTCCTCGAAGCAATCGGCGAGGAGACGGTCCTGGCGGTCGTCCAGTCCGGCGACGCACCCACCAAGGAGGCCGGGCCACGATGAGTCACGTCCCACCCCGTGGAGCGGTTCCCTGGCGCAACCGAACCGTCCAGGTCGTCCTCGTGAGCACGATGCTCGCGCCCCTGGGCGTTCCGCTGGTCGCGCCAGCGCTCCCCGTCGTCCGGGACGCGTTCGGCCTGACGGACGCCCAGGCCAGTCTGCTGGTGAGTGCCTACTTCGTCGTGGGCATCCTCGTCTCGCCGTTCGTGGGACTGCTCGCCGACCGCGTCGGGCGCAAGCGCGTGCTCGTCCCCGCGCTGGTCGTGTTCAGCCTGACCGGACTGGCCGGGTTCTTCGCACCGACGTACACGACCCTGCTCGTGCTGCGGGGCGTCCAGGGCACCGCCGCGGCCGCCCTGTTCGTCACGACGGTGACCATCATCGGCGACGTGTTCGACGGCGTCCATCGCAACGCGGTGCTCGGCGCGAACGTCGCGGTGCTCTCGCTCGGGGCGGCGGCGTTCCCCGTCCTCGGGGGCGCGCTCGCCGCCGTCGCGTGGAACGCGCCGTTCGTCGCCTACGCGCTCGGGTTGCCCGTCGCCCTGTTCGCGTCCGTGGTACTCGAGGAACCGACTGCGACGGCCCGCGAGACTGCTGGCGCCACCGACGGTGGCACGGACGGACCCGACGGCGGGACGGCTGGATACCTCAGGGGTGCAGTATCGACGCTCACGCCCGCGCTGGGTGGCCTGCTCGCCACCGCGTTCCTGACGGAGTTCCTGCTGTTCGGGACCGTCGTGACGACGCTCCCGTTCCTCCTCACCGCCGCGTTCGGGGTGACCCCGCTGTACGTCGGACTGATGCTGATGGCGGCCGAGGGAGGGTCGGTCGTCGCCGCCGCGGCGAGCGGTCGGCTCGCGGGGGTCTTCTCGAACGGGCGACTGGTCGCGCTGGGATTCACCTGCTACGGGCTCTCGCTCGCCGGCGTCTACGTCTCGCCGTCGCCGGCCTTCGTCGCCGTCTCCGTGCTGGTGTTCGGGGTCGGCCTCGGACTCAGCATGCCCGCCGTCGACGCCGCGGTCAGCGAACGGGTCGCACAGGAGTACCGCGCGGGGCTACTGGGACTGCGCAACAGCACGACCTTCCTCGGTCGTGCGACCGGACCAGTGGCGTTCGCCGCTGCGGCGACCGTGGTGGGCTACCGGCCACTGCTCGGCGTCGCGGCCGCCGGCGTGCTGGTCGTCGCGGTCGTCGCGGCGATGCTGACCCGGGCGTCCGTCTCGTACGGTGACCCAGAGCCGACCGTCTGAGGTTGGACCGCGAGGCCGGTTTCGAGTGCTCGGACAGCGGGCGTCTCTACTTTGGTTTCGTAAGAGCAACCGGGAAGAACGCCGAGCGAGGACTGGACTGTTACCTGTGGACGCTACCCTCGTCGAGGGACTCCTCGAATCGGTGCGGTCTGCCTCGGGGTCATCTGGATGGCGACCTGGGCCGTCAGCATTGGGCTCGTCGCCTTGTGCCTCGTCCGGGTCTCCGTCTCGAAGGAACGTATGGTGAACGTCATCGCGCCCGTCGCTAGTCGTCGGCCGCCTGTGCCTGCCCCGCGCGGCGTCCACCCATCTCGGCGGGGTTCTGCATCCCCTCCTTGACGCCGAGGTGCACGAGACCGACGTTCACCGGGAACGCGGCGACGAACCCGAGCGACAGGGAGAACGCCAGCGCGGACCAGAACAGCACGTCGCCGACGTGTGCCGACGACGCGAACAGCAGGTCCGTCCCGATGGCGACGACCTCCATGACGGTTATCGACGGCGTCTCGCTGTACAGCGCGTCCTTCATCGCCTCCCAGAACGCGACGCCCTCCTGCAACAGCGGACCGACGGTGAGCGCGTACCCGAACAGGTACGCGAACCCGAACGTCACGGCGGCGACCCAGCCGATGGTGAGGCCGAGTATCGCCTGTGCCAGCAGGATGCCGACGACTTCGCCCGCGCCGCACCCGGAGTAACAGTGGGCCGTCGACCGGAAGCCGCGACGCCACAGGGAGTCTCGGTCGATCTGCGTCCGGCCCGCGAACCAGTAGATAGCCAGTCCGAAGGGGCCGGAGTAGAGGACGACCAGCGTCCAGACCCCCTTCATCATCGAGGGCAGCGCCCGGTTTCGCGTCCGGACGTCCCACCAGAGCGTCCCGACGGCGGCGACGACGAGGACGACCCAGACCGCAATCACCCTCGGGTCGGAGAGGGTCGGTTTCAGCACGTGACGAACCGGCGCGACCGCGCGTTCGAACTGGGTTAGCAGACTGTGGAGTGACATGCTTGCGGAAGTACGGGGTCGGTTGCGTCGATGCGCAGGCTCACGACTGTCCCTGCGGTATCTAGTTACGGGGCCGGGTTCAATGGGGTTGTGCCTAGCGTTCCAAACCGGGACGGGGCCGACGGGTTCGGGTTCCGTCGCTACGGGGACTCCAGAACCGTCATCTCACCGTCGCCGGATTCGGCGATGAAGTAGACGTGGCTGAACGGCGACGTCGCATCCTCCCTGTTCCCGTGCCAGTGTTCTTCACCGGGCGGGAAGACTATCAGGTCGCCTTCCGATACCGCACGCTCTTCGTCGCGCGTGGCCACGATTCCCTCCCCCTCGGTGACGTACAGGACCTGTACGCCGGCGTGCGTGTGGAACTTGGTCCGTTCGCCCGGTCGAAACGTGACTTCAGCCGAGTGAACGGTGTTCCCGTCGAACTCGCTCTCGACGCTGTCCGAGAGAAGTGCCTTGGTCACCTGAACCGGATGGTCCCACTCGGTCTTGTCGGCGGTGTTCGTCACGTCCATGGTCCGTACACAGTCTGAACGTCGACGGCCGGTTCCTTAAACGCTGTCCGTCCACTGTATGCAGCCAGCCCGTTGCTTTCGTAATCGCGGACGTTCAGACTCCTCGCGAGAGCGCACGCCGTTCCTGAAGTCGTACCTCGCACAGGCCGCCGAGACCGACTTCACGAACGGGTGACGCCGCGACTCCCTGCTGACGGTCCGCAGCTGGGCCCCGTCGACGGTCGAGTAAAAGGTTGGTGAGTCGGTCAGGCCGAGACTTCGTTGTCGTAGAAGTCGTTCCCCGACGAACTATCCCGCTCGACGATCGCTCGGTCGGCGTTCTTCTTGACCCAGTTCTTCTCGATGGTGTTGTCGTCCGAGTTGCGGAGGTCGATGCCGTCGTCCTCGTTGTTCTTCACGTCGTTCTTGCGGATCGTGTTGTCGTCTGCACTGCGGAGGAAGATACCGTCGTCCTCGTTGTACTTGACGTAGTTCCGCTTGACCGTGTTGTCGTTCGCGCACTGGAGGTCGATGCCGTCGTCGGCGTTGTGGTTGAACTTGTTGTGCTTGACCACGTTGCCGTTGGAACCGTCGACGTAGAGGCCGTCGTCGCCGTTCCGGTTGGCGGTGTTGTCCTCGACGGTGTTCTCGTTCGACCAGTGGAGCACGATACCGTCGTGTCCGTTGTGGTTCGCTCGGTTCTCGTCGATCGTGTTCTCGTTCGAATCGTAGAGTTCGATGCCGGCGGCGTCGTTGTGGTTGGCCCTGTTGTCGCGAATCCGGTTCTCGTCCGAGGAGTACAGGACGATGCCGTCGTCGGTACTCCCGCGGACGTCGTTGTGCTCGACGACGTTGTCATCCGATTTGATGAGCGTGATTCCGTCGTGGACCTTCCGGACCTTGACGTTCTTCACCTTGCTATCTTCGACCTTGTGAAGCGTCACTCCCTGGTCCCACTCGTGGATGGTAAGACCCTTCACGACGACGTCGGAGACGTGGTGACCGACGTACACCGCGTACGTGTCCTCGTGACCGACGCCGTCGATGGTGTGACCGTTGCCGTCGAACGTGACGTCGTCGGCCTTGATTCGGATGCAGACCTTCTTCTTGCTGTCCTCGATGTCCTCGGTGAGACGGTACGTGCCGGGTTCGTCGATGACCATACAGGAGTCGACCTTGGTCACGTCCTTTTCGCCGTCTTCACCATCTTCGCCGTCTTCGCCGTCTTCACCGTCTTCGCCATCTTCGCCGTCTTCGCCGTCTTCGCCGTCTTCACCGTCTTCGCCATCTTCGCCGTCTTCGCCGTCTTCGCCGTCTTCACCGTCCTGGCCATCTTCGCCGTCCTGGCCATCTTCGCCGTCCTGACCGTCTTCGCCGTCCTGGCCATCTTCGCCGTCCTGACCATCGTCGACCGATTCGACGGTGATGGTCGTCTGGGCGGTGTCAGACATCTCCTCGCCACCGTCGGTGATTCCAGTTCCTTCCGTGACGATAGTGTAGTCGCCAGCCGTCTCGTCGGCAGGCACCTGGACGGTGTACGTGACGGTGTGCACGCTACTGGACGGCCACTGCCACTCGGTCGCAGACGAGTCGAACGTGGCACCCTCGGCGTCGTAATCGACGATCGTCCAGTTGGTCGGGAGGGCCGGGTCGAGCGTCGGTTCGTCGAGGTTGGTTACGTCGATGGTAGCCTCGAACGTCGTCCGGTTGCCGGAGTCGACCGTGGTCGTCGTCGCCGTCTGGGAGACCTCTATCGACGGTTCCGGAGCCTCCTCGACGTTCTGGACCGTCACGTTCACCGTGTCGGTGTCGGACCCGCCGTTGCCGTCGGAGACGCCGAGTTCGAACGTGAGCGTCTGGTCGCCGTCGACCTCGGGCGCGGTGAACGACGGGGTCGCCGAGGTTCCGTCGTTCAGCGTGACGTCGGGGCCGCCGGTCTGACTCCAGGTGTAGCTGAGCGAATCGCCGTCGGGGTCGGTCGACCCGGTGGCGTCGAGGGTGACAGACGTTCCTTCGTCGACCGTCTGGTCGTCACCGGCGTCGGCTATCGGTGCCGTGTTCTGGTCCGGTTCCTCGACCGTGATGGTGGTCTGGGTCGAGTCCACGATACGACCGCCGTCGGCCGGATTGATCCCCGACCCCTCGACGTCAACCGTGTAGTCGCCGGCGCTCGCGTCCTCCGGAACGTACACGTCGTAGGTCACGGTGTACGTCCCCGATTCGAGCCAGATGATGGCGAAGCTGTTCGCCTGACCTGCCGGGGGGTTCGCAGAGCCGCCGTCGCTGTCCGTCAGGTTGCCCTGCCAGCCGGCCGGCAGTTGAATCTGTAGTCCCTGACCGTTGACCTCTGTCGCCGAGACGGTCGTCTGCAGGGTGACCGTCTCACCCGCCGTGGCTGTCGTGGTCGACGGCGACTGTGAGACCGATACGTCTGGTTGCTGGGCCACGACCGTCCCGACCGATCCGAAGACCGAGAGGACGACCGCGAGTGCGACGACCACCGTGGCCGTCTGCCGCATTCGTTGCTGAACTGTCGATTTCATTGTTTTCGATGTGTTTGCGTCGGGTTTGTCGGGTTAGTTGTCGTGCGCTGCCTCTGCCGAGGGGTGTGAGCCTCGGCGTCGTCGGACGACCGATGCGGGGTGGAACCTCGGGCAGGATACTGGTCGGGCGACCGCCGAATCGTGGACGGTACGACCGTTCCCACGACCCACGGCGCCACAGACGTTCCAGGGAGTGCCTGGGCCGTCATCGGTCTCCTGCATCGGTCTGTTCCGATCAACTGCTACTCTCCAGTTTCAGTATCACCACGGTCGAGGTCTGACCGGTGTCGCCGTCGCCGTCCTGCACGGTGGCGACGAAGTAGTTGAATCCACCTTCGACACCGCTGGTGGACGTGTTCGTGAGCGTGACGTCGACCGTTGCTTCCCCGTTCGAGTCGAGCGTGACGGTCTGGTAGGCGGTCTGTTCCGCCGTGTTGGCCTCGTACTGCTCGAGTTCGTAGCCGGTCGCCTGGTCGAGTTCGAGCTGGCCTTCCACGTGGAGGAGCTGGACCGTCTGACCGGGCTGACCGGATATCGTGATGGTCTGGCTGGCCGAGGAGACGGTCGCCGCGCTGTGCTCGGGGTCGAGCGCACTCGAATCGAGCGTCACGCCGTCGACGCCGATGGTGGGAGCACTCTCGACGGTCTCCTTCGCGGTGGCTTGCGAGCCACCGCTACTCCCGTCGCCGAACAGCTGGCTCGTCTGGGTCGTCCCGTCCGCGTACTCGACCGTCACGGTCGCACCCGAGAGTTCGAGCCCCGAGACGGCACCTGCGGCACCGGTCCCCGTGGCGTCCTTGATGCTCGTCGGGTCGATGTCGGCCGAGAACGTGAACGTCTCGTCTGCGTCGAAGTCGTCGAACGTCGCAGTCAGCACGTCGTAGCCGTCCGAGCCGTCGACGCCGTTGTGCGGACTGGTGAAGGACCCGTCGACCACGCCGACGGTGCTGCCGCCGCTGTCAGGGGTGAACCCCTTCGAACCCGCGTCGCCAGCAGTCCCCTCGGGGTCGAAGACCACGTCCGGGAACGTGGACGTGCCGAGGTCGTACGTGACCGACGTTATCTCCTGGGCGCCGGTGTTCGTTATCTCGAACGACCCGCTGTTGTAGGTGCTCGCGTCGATGCCGCCGTTCTCGGTGACCGAGAGCTCGGCGGAACTCGTGGTCGAACTGCTCGAGAGGTTCACCACCTCGATGGCGTTGACCTGCGGGTTCTCTATCGCTCCGGTCTCGAACGCGACGGTCACGTTCCCGTCGCCGTCCTGGTCGGTCGCAGTGAACGCCTTCACCGTGCCGTTGGCGTGGCCGGCGTCGGCCACCGGGTCGTACTGGGTCAGCACCTGCGTCCCCTCGACGGAGACGTTGAACTGACGCTGTCCGACCTCGCTGGCACCCGAGAACTGGTTGCTCAGGTAGAGACGCACCTCGACCTCCTGCCCGTCGGTCGGGAAGGTCCACTGCATCGGACCGTATCGCTCGCAGTCGTACACGGCGTCGGGCGTGCTCGCCGGAACGGCGCTCGTCGGCGTGACGGTGTCTCCACCGCAGTAGTTCCCGGCCGGACTGCCGACCGAGACGAGGTACGGGGAGGACGTCCCCGCGACGCCGGTCCAGTCGGGACCGCCGTCGGTCGCGCCGAGGGTCGTGCTCTCGCCGACGTTCACGCGGTGAGAGGCGACGCCGTCCGTGAGCGACGTGCCGGCGTCGACCGTCAGCTGGAAGCTCTCGGTCGTCTGGTCGGTTCCGTCGTCGGCGGTCACGTCGACCGTGTAGGTGCCGGTGTCGCCGGACTTCGGGGCCACGGTCAGCGTGCCGGTCCCGTCGCCATCGTCCGTGAAGTCGACGAACGCGGGGCCACTCGTGGACAGGGACAGTGCGTCGCCGTCGGCGTCCGAGGCCGAGACGGGGACGGTGACCGTCTCGCCACGGATGACCGTCTGGTCGTCGACTGCGTCGACCGTCGGCGCGGTGTTGGTCCCCCCGCCGGTGCTGCTCGCGTTCTCGACGGTGAACGCGCTGACCTTCGCGTAGTCGGTCGAGGCGTCCAGGGTCATGTCCAGCGTCCCGTCGGTAACCTCGACGGTGAACGTCTTCTGGGTCGCGTTCAGGCCGCCGACGTCCTGGTAGATGTCGTAGTCGCTCAGGACCTGCTGACCCTCGATCGAGACGTCGAACACGCGGTCACCAACCTCGCCGTCGCCGCCGGCGTCGTCGCCGGCACCGCCGGTCTGGGACGTGTGCCAGATCTCCGCGAACTGCAGGGTCACGTTGTAGGTGCCGTCGTCGACTGGCATGGCGTACGAGAGCGGGTCGCCGTACCGTTCGGTCTGGTACAGCGTGTCGTCCTCGGTGTTCCCGATGGCCCAGGTCGTGCTCGACGTGCCGGCCGAACCGCTGAACGAACCGCCGAAGCTAGCGTCGGACACGTACTCCGTCCCGTCGACGGCGGTGTAGTTCGGACCGCCGGCGTTCACCGCGTAGACGGGCTGGTCGGTGGTCCCGGTGTCGCTTCCAGCGTCGAGTTTCAGGACGACCACGTTGGACGCGAGGCCGGCGTCGGCGTTCGGTTCGCCGTGGACCGCGGTGAAGTAGTTGTAGCCGGCGTTGTCGTCGCCGTCCGAGGTGGTGTTAGTCAGGGTGACTGGCACCGTGGCCTCGCCGCTCGAGTCCAGGGTGACCGTGTAGTACTCGACCGTCTCGACGTCGTTGGCCTCGTACGCCTCGATATCGTACCCCGGCTCGCCGTCGTCGTCGGCGTCCGGGACGTTCGAGAGCGTCAGTTCGCCCTCGGCGCGGACGAGGGTCACCGTCTCGCCAGCCTGGCCGGTGACCGTGATGGTCTGGCTGGCCGAGGAGACGGTCGCGGCGCTGTGGCGGGCGTCGAGGATGCCCGAGTCGAGGGTCACACCCTCGGCGCCGATGGTGGGCGCAGGCTGTTCGTTCGAGGTGACGTTGGCGGTCGACCCGCCGGCGCTGCCGTCGCCCATCAGTTGCGTCGTCTGGGTCGTCCCGTCCTCGTAGGTGACGGTCACGGTGGACCCGGCGAGTTCGAGCCCCGAGACGGGGCCTGCCTCCTGGGAACTGACGGTCGCTCCCTTGATGCTGGTCGGGTCGTTGTCCGCCCAGAAGGTGGCCATCTCGCCGGGGTCGAAGTCCCCGAACTCGACGGTCATCACGTCGTAACCGTCGTCACCGTCGACGCCGTTGTGCGGCTGGGAGAACGCTTCCCAGGTGCCAGGCTCGGTGGTGATGTTCGTGCCGCCCTCGTCGACGATGTTGAGGCCCTCACCGGTCGGGTCGCCGGCGGTGCCGTTCGGGTCGAACACCATGTCCGGGTAGGACGCGCTGCTCAGGTCGAACGAGACGGCCGCGATGTTCTTCTCGCCGGTGTTGGTCACCTGGTAGGACCCCTGGCCGTAGGTCGTCGCTTCGACGTCGCTGTCCGGCGTGATCTCGACGAGTGCGGTGCCGGTGGCCTCGGAGACGGTGATGGTCTGGGACGCCGTGTCGACGTTGCCGGCGGTATCCTCGACGGTCACCTGGACCGTGTGGTCGCCGGCCGTCTGGAACGCGTACTCGACGGTCGAGTCGTGCCAGTCGTGGTCGTGCTGGCCGTCGATGACCCACGAGTAGGTCAGGTCGTCTCCCTCGGGGTCGGTCAACCCGGAGGCGTCGAGCGTGACCTGTTCGCCGGCGGTCGGGTTCTGGGGCGAGACCGAGAGCGACGCGGTGGGCGACTCGTCGACGGTCGCGTCGGTCTGCCAGAGGTTGACGAGGGTCTGCATCTCGGTGAACTCGATGGTCTCACCGCCGGTGTCGGGGACCTCCTGGCCGGTCTGCCACCAGTTGACGGCCATCTGAACCTCGGTGAACTCGATCTGGCTATCGTCCCCCGTCTCGTCGGCACTGGCGACCGCCGCCTCGAGGGACAAGGTTTCGTCGTCGCTATCGCTGACGTTCACGATCTCGATAGCCGATATCTTCGGGTTCTCCTGTTCGTGCAGGAACGCGACGTCGATGGTACCGTCCGAGGGCGTCACCTCGTAGGACTCCACGACGCCGACGTCGTGACCGTACTCCTCGTAGAGGTTGTAGTCGTTCAGCTTCGTATCACCCTCGACGAGGACGTCGAAGGTGCGCGGACCCAGCGTTCCGACGTTCGAGGAGTCGAGGAATATCTCCGCGAAGTAGAGTCTGACCTCGTAGGTCTCGCCCTGCTGGACGTCGAACGACCACTGCATCTCGGTGTCGTCCGCGGTCGAACCGGCGGTGTCCACGTCGTAGCGTTCCGTCTGGAACAGCGTCTCGGGAGTCCCCGACGGAACGGAGTCGTTCAACGTGATGCTGTCGCCGGTACTGTACGTGTCGAGGCCGTTGTCGCCGTCGGCGTTGACGTACGTCGAGGGACTGGTGGCCGTGTCGGCGCTCCAGGCGGGACCACCATCACCGGCAGCGACTTCGGGGCCGCCGGCGTTCACGCGGTAGACGACCTCGCCGGCGGTGGTCGCGTCTGTGTCCTGGACCGTGACGTTCACCGTGTCGGTGGTACTGTCGACGCCGTCGGAGACACTGACCTGGAACGTGAGCGTCGCGTCGCCGTCCACCTCGGGCGCGGTGAAGGTCGGGTTCACGACGTCGTTCGCCGACAGGCTCACCGACGGTCCGGCGGTCTGCGTCCAGGTGTAGCCGAGGGTCGCGTCGTCGCCGTCCGGGTCGGTGGACCCGGAGGCGTCTAGCTGGACCGTGGTCCCCTCGTCGACCGACTGGTCGTCACCGGCGTCGGCGATCGGGGGCTGGTTCGCCGGTGGGTCCACGTACTCGACGTCGAGATGCGTCCACGTTGCGTCGAAGGTCGACCCCGCCTGGTAGGAGGTCGAGATGACGCCCACCGCGAGGCCGGTCCCGTCGGAACTGTTCAGCCAGCTGTCTGGAATCGTCGTCTCGCCGACGAGGGTCTGCTGGCCTCCCTCGGGCGTGTAGTACGCCTCGACGGTGCCGTTCGACGGGTACACCGTCATCGAGAGGTCCGTGTCGTTGCCAGGCCCGGTGACGCTGGGGTCGTCGGGCTGGGCGACGTTGGTGAAGCTGCCACCGGTCTCGCCGGCGAACTGGATGCCGCCGGTGCCACCGTTGGCTGCCGTTACGAGCTTCAGGTAGTTGTCCTGGTCACCGTTGCCGACGTAGAGGCCCATCGACTGGTAGTTCGACGGGTCCGCCGGGAAGCCGTTCACCGTCGTGGAGACGGTGAACGGGTCGTCGGGGGCGGCGACGCCGCGCTGGAACGCGAACTGCTGGTCGTTGTTGACCGCGTCACCGGTCGGCACGTTCTCTACCGTCAGGACCTGGGCCGCGCCGCCGACCGTCATCTGGCCGGGGTCGTAGAGGTCCTGGTAGTCGTCCTGCCCGTTCGTCATCAGCCCCGTCCAGCCCTGGCCGTCCTCGGTGAACAGGCTGGTCTCCGAGAAGTCCATCTGGACCGGGAGCGTCGTGGTCGTGCCATCGTCCGGGTCGACCGCGAACGGGTCGGACGTGTCGGGCTGACCGTCGTTGTCGTCGTCCGGGTCGTTCAGGTTCGACGTGTCGTCGTCGTCGAAGTCGGGCGGCGTGGAGGCGGCCGAGCACGGGTCGGTCCCGACGTCGAGTTCGTCGGCGTTGTCGTAGCCGTCGCCGTCCTCGTCGAGGGTCGGGTCGTCTTCGCCACTGCACGGGTCCGTGTCGATGTCGTTCGGCTCGAACACGGTCACGCTCCCGCGGGCCGTCCAGACGGTCCCCGGGAACGGACCCCCGTCGCCCTGGGCGGTGATGCCGAGGGCGGTGATGTCGCTGAAGAAGTTGTTCTCCTGGTTCGTCACGCCCTCGCCGGTGGCGTTCAACTCGACCCGCTCGACGGAATTGGCAGTTTCGACGACGAGCAGGTCCCCCTGCATCTCGCCACCGAAGTTCGAGGCGGTGTACTCCTCGATGCCGCCGGTCCAGCTGAAGGTGTCACCGATCGAGTTGTCCTCGGTCGGGTCCTGGTAGTCGCACTCGACCGGGTCGACCTCCGAGGCGGGGACGGGGCTGTTGGCCTCCGTGATGTCGAACACGAGGTTGCCGTCGGCGTCGTAGATGTCGGCCCCGGTCGGGTTCCCCCGGATGGGGGCTGCGTGACCGCCATAGCTCCCCTCGGTCGCGAGGTGGAGCTGGTCGCCGGTGCCGTAGCTCCCGTCCTCGTTGGGCTGGTTGCTGCAGACGCCGCTCGGTCCCTCGTCGACGGGCTGGCCGCCCCAGCCGCCGTTCGGGCCGTTGTCGATGACGTAGAGCTGGTCGTCCTCCGAGAGGACGAGGTCGTAGGGGTTCCGGTAGCCGGACGAGTAGACCTGCACCGGGCCGTTTTCGATCCACTTGGCCTGGTTGATGCCGTCGTTCCCACCGAACGGCAGGTCGTCACCGTCGGTCGCGTCGTCGTTCTGGATGGTCGGGATGGCGTACATGAACTCCAGGCTCGGGTAGTCGGCGTCGTAGCTCTGGAGGTTCTTCGCGCTGTGGTTCGCCTCTATCTGGGCGAGGTCGATCTCGAGGACAGCGCCCGAGAGTGCGTACTCCGGCGTGTGACCGAAGTTGTTGCCGGGTGCGCCCTTGTTCGTGTGACCACCCTGTGCGACGTAGAGCGTACTCCCGTCGTCGCTCAGGTCCAGCCCGTTGGTCGCGTGGTTCTCCTCGGAGCGTGGCAGTCCGAGGACCATCACGGTGTGGTCGACGTTCGCCAGGCTGCCGTCGGCGTTCCAGTCGAACGTCAGCCGGGAGATTGCCCCCGAGTTCGTGTCCGTGTCGTCGTCGTCCGTCCCGACGTCGATGGTCGGGTCGCTGGAGGAGACGTAGACGACGGGCTGGGACGCCGTTCCACCGACGGTCAACCCGGTCACCTGTCGGGTCGTCTCGCCGGGGACGTAGGTCCCGGTGTCGTCGTGGTTCGGGATGGTCTGGACCGCTCCGATGGTTTCCTGGGACTCGACGCTGTAGGAGTTCTCACCGTCGCGGGTGATGTTCAGGGCGTACACCATCCCGTTCTGCTGGGCGACGTAGAGTCGGCCGTCGGGACCGAACTCAAGCGCCGTGAGCGAGCCTTGGTCGAAGCCCTGGAGTTGACTCTTGCCGAATCCGACGGGGACGTCGCTCGTCCCCTCGCCGCCGAGGTCGACCGTGAGTGGCGAGTTCGTCCCGTTGTGGCTCACCTCGAGCGTGCCCGCGTGAGCCTGCGCCTCGGACGGCGAGTACGTGACGTCGACCGTGGTCGACTCGCCGGGCTGGAGCGTGGTGCTCCCAGAGAAGTCGTTCGAGAACTGGTCCGCGTCGGTGCCAGTGACGGAGACGCCGTCGATAGCGATGTCGGGATGCGAACTGTTGCTCTCGTTCCCGAGGTTCGTCAGTGTCACCGTCTCCGTCGCGCTCTCCCCGGTAACGACCGTCCCGAAGTCTACGCTGCTCGGTCCGCCCAGTTCGCCGGGTGAGGCCTCCGTGGTGACGATCTCGATGGCGTTGACCTGGGGGTTCTCGGTCACGTGCGCGAAGTCGACGTCGACGGTCCCGTCGCTCGTGACCGTGAACGACTCCATCGCGCCGGTGTCGTCGCCGAACCGTTCGATGATGTCGAAGTCCTCGATGGTCTGGTCCTCGACGCTGACGTCGAATACGCGGTCACCGACGCTGCTGGTGCCCGAGTAACCGTCGTAGAAGTAGAGTCGGACCTCGACCTGCTGGCCCTGGGGAACGGAGAACTCGTACTGCATCTCGTTCCCGTCGCCCGCCGAACCGGTATCGTACCGTTCGACCTCCCAGATTTGACTGGGTGTCCCGGTCGGAACCGAATCGTGAATCGTGCTCGGTTGCCCGAACGAGCCGGTGTTGTCGTTCCCAGAGACCATGTAGTCGACGAGCGGGGTCCACTGGTCTCCGGTCGAGGTCGTGAAGCTCCCGCCCGCGTTCGCACGATACAAAATCTCTTCGTCCGCGACGGACAGCGACTGTCCCCCCACCGTCGACGCGTCTTTCGGCGTCGTAAGGGCTCCTGTGGCCCCTGCGGCTACGATGGAGACGACCGTCAGTACTGCCAGAAGTATGGCCAGCACTCGCTGCCTTCCGTTTACGTTTTGCATGCATCTCAGTCAAAATCACTTGGTTCTATTGTAATAGTCAGGTTAGATTGTTTTCAAAATTGGCTGGTACTCGTTATAGGTAAAGTATTTTGAAAACGTGACAATATTGCTTACAGGTTGATTACAAATCGGCTGTAGGGCTACTATATGGATAGTACCGGGAACCCACCGACGGGTACCAGGTTGTTACCTCCTAACCTGTCTAACTACTTGGTTAGACGCGTTAGAGGCGGCGTTATCCGTCGTTTCTCCCGTTCGAGCGTGGTCGGACGGACTTGGCCGACGACGAACCTTCCGCCAGCCCCTCAGTGGGCCGTCCAACCGCCGTCGACCGGGATGTTGGCCCCGGTGAGGTACGAGGCGCCGTCCGAGGCGAGGAACACCGCCAGGGGTGCGATCTCCTCCGGCTGGGCGGGGCGGTTCATCGGAGTCTCGTCGCGGACGAAGCTGTAGAACCGGTCGCTCTCGAGGAGGCCCTCCGTCATCGGGGTCTCGACGAACCCGGGGCAGATGCTGTTGACGCGGACGCCCTCGTCTGCGTAGTCGACGGCGACCTGCTGGGTGAAGTTGACGACGCCGCCCTTCGCCGCCGAGTAGGACGCGGCGCCTTTCCCACCGACGAGTCCGTATATCGAGGCGACGTTGACGATGCAGCCGTCGGTCTCGTCCAGGTACGGGAGCGCTGCCTTCGTCCCGTGCATGACGCCGTCGAGGTCGGTGTCCACGACGTTCCGCCACTCCTCGAGTTCCATCTCCTCGACGCTGGTCTCGCTCGCGATGCCGGCGTTGTTCACCATCACGTCGAGTCGGCCGAACTCCTCGACGGTGGCCTCGACCAGCGACTCGACCTGGTCGTACTCCCTGACGTCGGTCCGGACGAACGTGCAACCGAGTTCGTCGGCGACCTCGCTCCCCTCGGACTCGTTCCGGTTCGCGATGACGACGTCAGCACCTTCATCGACGTACGCGTCGGCGATGGCCTTCCCGATACCGGACGACCCGCCTGTGACTATCGCTGTCTTTCCGTCTAGTTGCATGGTCTCCTCCAGTCCGGACCGACGGCTGCCAGGACGAAATAAACGGGGGCCGTACCCGTCGGTCGCGCGAACAGGTCACCGGACGACGGTCACCGGCACCGTGGCACGCTGTACGACCGTCTGGGCGACGTCGCCGAGCACCATCCGTGCGACCATCGACCGACCGTGACCGCCCATCACGACGACGTCGACGGGGTTCTCCTCCGCGTAGTCCACGATGACCCGCGAGGGGTTCCCGAACTCGACGACCGTCGTCACCTCGCCGGCGTGGTCTGTGGCGCGCTCGCGTGCGTCCTCGAGCAGCGCGTTCGCCCGCTCTGTCGCGCGTGCCCGGAGTTCCTCACCGCCGACGAGCATCTCGGCGCTGTAGCTCTCCTCGACGTAGTCGATCACGTTGAGGACCGTGATGTCGGCCTCGGGGTGGACCTCGAGCGCGAAGTCGAGCGCACGGCGGGCCAGCGGCGAATCGTCCATCGGGACGAGGACGCGGTCGACCATGCTAGCGCCTACGACGGGAGGCAGGATAAGCCCCGTCCCGGGCGCTGGACTGCCGGACGGCCAGCGACAGCGCCGGCGCTCATCCGACCGCGAGCGGGACGACCAGTAGTCCCAGCGGGACCAGCACGAGCGCCAGAACGAACGCGACGAACAGCCGGCGGTCGTCTAGCAGTCGGTCGTCGACCGCGACGACGGCGTCGCTGTACGCGTCGATGGCGACGAGGGCGACCAGCGTCACTAGCGTCGCGACGACCAGGAGTTCCAACACCACCGCGACGCCGGCGGGCGACCGCAGGACGACGGCGACGACGAGCGTGTCGAACAGCGTTCCGAGGTTGGCCCCGAGGACGTAGGGGATGAGTTCGTCGCGCTCGACGTAGCCACGGTTGTAGAGGGGGACGATGACGCCGATGGAGAACGCGACGCTCGTGGTGACAGTCGTGACCAGCAGGCCGATGACGAACGAGAGCCACGTCCGCTCGAGGTGCCTGAAGAACCGGCGACGGAGGGCCCTCGTGTCGACGCTCCCGAGGAACCGGTCGAACAACTTCAGACTCCCGAACAGCAACGCGACGGCCAGGACGAACGTCGGCCCCGGGCCGATGGCGTCCGTGACCGCGGCTGTGACCGGGTCGAAGAACGTCAGTGGCTGGAGTCCCTCGACCCAGGCCGGACCGACGGCGCCGACCGGTCGGCGGAGATGTGTGAGCGCGACGTACCCGAGGACCGTGACCGGAACGTAGATCGAGTGCGTCAGCAGGAACGTCAACAGGCCCATGCTGACCGACCGCCGCAGGGTGTATCGTTCCTTCTGGAAGTAGTCCAGCGCACCGACGACGACGACGATGACGGCGGACCCGAGGCGCGACCCGGCGATCATCATGAACAGCTGTGAGGGCGAGACGATGTCGGCGGTGAACAGAGACAGGGAGAGTGCGGCGACCACCGACCCGTTGGCGAGGAGGTACGCCCCGAACCACCCGATACCGAGTGCGGATGCGTCGCCGACGACCACGCGAGCGAACACTCGTTCGAGGACCGGGGCCGCAGCCTCCGTGGCCGTCCCTAGCAACTGGACGGCGAACAGGAACACCAGGACTGCGCCGGCGATTCCGAGCGAGAGGAGCGACGCGCCCGAGAATCGGTCGAACGCGCGTGACAGTCGTGAACTCATGCTGTGACGGGGTTCCTCTACGTGACTGCGCTGGCCGGGCGCGACGGCGTCGGCCCGGTCGGTGTCGGTGCTACGACTCGGCTTCGACGACCACGACCTCCCGGTCGGAGAGTTCGTCGACCTTCCGCCCGACGCCGGAGAAGTGCTCCTCGTGTGCACCGTGTTCGCCGACGACGATGAGGTCCGCGTCCACCTCGTCGGCGTAGGCGACGATTATCTCGTGGGGAATCCCGTGACGGGTGTCGCCCGCGACGGTGACGTCGGTGTGCGACGCCATCTGCTTCACCTCCCGTACGGACACGTCGGCGTGTTCGTCGGCGTAGATGGTCGCCAGTTCGGCCGAACTGAGCGCCGGGTCGTCGAACCGGCGCTGGTCGACCACGCAGATGACGTGCAGCGTCGCACCCTCCTCCTCGGCGAGTTCGATGGCGTGCGCCGCGGCCGTCCGTGCGTACTCGCTCCCGTCCGTCGCGAGCAGAATGTGCTCCATACGGGAGCATCTACGTCCAGCGGAATAACCGTTCGTCCGGGGACTTCCCTCGCTATACCTCGACCCAGCAGGTACGACCGTCTCGACGTACCTCGTCGCCCCGTTCTGAGTCTGGACCGTCAGTCGGTCCTGACGCGCCCCAGTTCGTCCGCGATGGCCTCGAACAGCGCCTCCTCCTGGTCGGCGATGTCGGCGACGACTGTCGACGCCTCCTCGAAGAGTCCCGGCCCCGGGTCGTCCGCCTCCAGGACGTCGCCCAGGCGGTCCTCGACGATCCGCCACTCGCGTGCGACGTCGGCCATCCGCCCGTCGATGTCCGGGGCGAGGTCGGTCCGCTGGCCGAGTTCCTCGAGCGCGTCGGCGTAGAGGTCACGGAACGCCGCGCCCTCCCCGTGCTCGTTGATGGCCCGCCGGGCGGCCCTGACCGGTCTGGCCGGTTCCGGGAGGTCGGGCCACCTTCCGACGTAGTCGGCGAACGACCGGAGTGCGGGGATTCCCTCCTCTCCGGGTCCCCGGGGGTCACGCTTTATCTCGAGCGGGTCGAGCATGTAGGTCGCGCCCTGTCTGAGTCCGGCGGCGGCCGCGTCGTTGCCCTTGACCGTCCTCGCCGCCCGGGTCACGACGAGGTACTCGTTCTCCAGCGACGCGAACCGGTCTTCGGTCCAGGCGTCCCGCAACACCGAGCGCGACACCTCGTGTCGGCCGTCCAGTGCGCCGTCGGAGAGCAGGACCGTCTCGTCGTCGTATCCGATCACGACGGCGACGTGGGGCGGGAGGTGGTCCGGTTCCTCCGGGAGGTACTCCAGCCGTGTCGGGTCGAGGAACAGTATCACCGGGTCGTCGTCGTCGACGTGCGCCGTGACGTTCTCCCAGGCCGTCTCGAAGTCGTCTCCCTCCCGGAACGTGTGCGGGATGCCGAGGTTCTCGAAGAACGCACGCTCCAGCCAGAGGGGCGTGGTACGGAACGTGACCCAGGGGTGGTCGGGATGTTCGTAGAGCACGAACGTCGCGCCGCCGCCGATGCCGAAACACGCTGCCTCGGTGTATCGCCAGCCGTAGTATTCGGTGACGTTCCGGAGTGCGCTCGCCCCGCAGTGGACGCCGGGCTGGTGGTCGTAGCCTTCGACGAGTTCCATACCGTGGCATTCGACGGCGCGACAGTTAACTTTCCCCCGCGTCCCGGCAGGTCGGTCCGAGGTACCGGAACGGTCCCACTCGCCTCACTCGACCTCGAGGACCTCGACGTCGAAGGTCAACGACTCCCCCGCCCGGTCCGGGTCGAAGTCGACCGTCACCGACTCGTCGTCGAGGGAGACGACCCTGCCGATGAGTCCGGTCTTCGCGTGCACCTCCATCCCCTCGGTCGCTGGCTCGTCGACCATCGTCTCGAACTCGGTCCGGTCCCAGGTGAGCCTGAACTCCTCGTGTGGCACCGTTATCTCCCTCGTATCGCCGACCTCCATACCGAGCAACCCCTCCTGGAGGGACTGGATGGTCGGGGACGACCCGACCTCGACGACGATCGGCCGGAACCGTTTGTCGCCCTCGACGCCGTGTTCGGCCGCCACCTCCCGCGACGAGGTGTCGTACAGTTCGCCGTCTGGGTACGTCGCGGTGAACGCGAGTTTCACCTTTGACCCTTGCTCTACGGCCATACCCGACCTTCGACGGCGAGGACGAAAAGGATGGGGCTCGCCGTCGGGCCGTCTCCGTCCTCGACGGACCCCGACACGCGCCGTCGAACTGATGGTCCACGGCCACGTCGGTCCAGACATGGTGACCGTCCACTTCCGAGACGACGCAGAGCCGATCGAGACGGAACGCGCGTTCATCGCGGAGAACGGGTGGGTCGCGCTGACGGGCGAGGAGCAGTCGCCGGTCATGTTCCCGTCCGACAGAATCGACCGCGTCGAAGGGTCCGACGACACCTTCTACGACACGGCCGTCCTCACCGAGGAGGTCGGCTCGCGACACGTCGACGAGACCGGACGCGTGCTCCAGGAACCCGAACTCGTGCGACGGATGGTGACGGAACTGGAGATATACTGACCGGTGCCGTCGCGGCGACGGTGCCTCGCAGTCCAGGAGCCGTAGCCGTCGAGCAGTCGTCCGTGAGCGACTGCCGATCAGAGGGTATCACCGTCCGGGCACGTCAAGGATGTCGTGCTGTTCGAAGTACAGCCTGAGCTTGGTTATCGACGGCACGACGACGTCGCAGTGCGGTTCGACGACGGGTTCCGGGTCGAACCCGATGGCGGTACCGGCGATGCGGAGCATCGGGAGGTCCGTCGCCCCGTTGCCGACCGCGATGGTCTGCCCGATGTCCAGGCCCAGGCTGGTGGCGAGTTCCCCGAGTGCCTCGTCCTTGGTGCCCTCGACCAGTGGCCCCTCGACCGCCCCAGTCACTGCGCCGTTCTCGATGACGAGCTGGTTCGCCACCACGTGGTCGACCGCGGCGCCCGCCCGGTCGAGTGCGGTCTCCACGCCACGCTCGAAGGTCCCGGTGATGATGGCGACCTGCTCGCCCGACCGGCGGAGGTCGGTGAGCAGTTCCACGACGCCGTCGCGCAACTTGCAGCGCTCGAAGGCGGCGTCGACCCGGATCTCCGGCATCCCGTCGAGGAGCGCTGCACGCTGTCGGAGGGTACTCGCGAAGTCCGCCTCGCCCAGGCGCCCCTGCTCGACGAGTCCTCGAATCTCGTTGCCCACGTCGTACTCCCGCCCCAGGAGGACGGTCAGGTCAGTCTGGGAAAGCGTTCCGTCGAAATCGAAGGCTACGAGCGCCATACCGACCGTTCGTTCGCCATTCGCATAATTCCTCACCCCGCCGTGGTCGTCCCACGACGCGCGAACGAACGGCGGGTATCGCGTTCGGACGACCTCAGCCGGGGTGGGGCGTCATTCCGAGTAGCCCTCCTGGAGAAATATCCCTTCGGTCTCGTACATGGCGACGAGTTCTTCGATGAGTTCCTCGTAGGTCTCGTCGTCCTCCAGGTGTTTGTCCAGTCGGTACCTGAGTTCGTCGCTTATCTCTATCGTGTGGGTCATTGTACTCGGTGTTGCGCAACTGCACGAGACGATACGTGCCTGGGGTGCAAATAGGTCGCCCATCGTCCACGGTCGATGACAGATACCGTCCGTTCCGCCGTCGGGGCGGTTACGCACCCCCGCGAGTGGGCGACGCGCCCGGCCGAGGCTATTTGAACCCGAACGTGGACAGTTCTCGTATGGTGCCCGGAGACGTATCGACGGTCGACCACGCAGAATCCCTCGGTTCGGTTCCCACGTTCTTCGCCCTCGACGCGTACGCCGTGGTCCAGGGGGCGAGACGTGGGGCCAGCGTGCAACTCGACGAGTCGTACTTCGACGGGCAGCGCGCCGTCCTCGAGGCGCTCGATTCGAGCACCGACGTCGGGCCGCGCGTCGAGACGCTCCGGCAGTCCCGGCGCATGCTCGGGGAACTGGGGTTCCAGCTCGACTCGCTGTGCCGACGGGACCTGCTGGCGGCGTCGGACCGACTGCTGGACGGATTGCGGACGCTCCCGGAGCTGACGTTCCTCCGTCGGCACGTCCCCGGCACGTGTTTCGTCGTGCCGGATTGGTCCCGGACGGGGTCACAGGTCCGGTACGGCGCTCGCGTCTACGTCTTCGGGGACGGCGACGCACCCGACCCCGAGGACGTCGTCCGCGAGAACGTCGAGGCGGTGGTCGAGGAGGACCCGGGCCGGTTCGACCGGTATCGGGGGGTGCTGCACGGCTACCCCGAGTGTTGCGTCGAGCACTACCGGGACCGGCACGCGGACGACCCGTCGCCGGAGCGCCGGTCGATGCGCCACTACGAGGACCTGGTCGACGACGACATCGTGGCCGAGCGCCGCGACCCGGGGACGTCCGTCGAGGACATCGTGCCCGCGCTGTTCGACGCCGACGACGCGTTCGCGTTCTTCTCGCGCGAGTTCTTCCCCGAACCGGACTGCGAAGACGCGAGACGGGTCGGCGGTGCGGTCTACGACGTGCTCGTCGACGCCTATCCCGAGTCGCTCGTGCGCGACCACTTCAGGCTCAACCTCGGGTTCTCGTACCTCATGTCGCGCGCCGCGGTCACCGGGGCGACGACTCGACCGCCACCGGGGTTACTCGGCCGCGAGCACCGCTACTCGTACCTCCCGTCGAACGTCGTCGCGAGCCTCTACCGGTCCGGTCGAGTATGACCGCCTCGGGACCCGACGGTGGTCGTCGGCCGGGGCTGTGGGTGTTCGCCTCGCTCTTCCTCGTGACCGTCGTGGTGACCGGCGGGTTCGTGACCGTGACCCAGGGACCGAACCCCTCCGGTTCGTCGGCCCAGGCGGACGCGCCGTTCCCGCCGGGAACCTCGTCGGACGGCGTCGAGAACGTGTCTCGACTGGTCGACGCGCATCGGTCGGTGCTGACGGCGGCGGGCACCTTCCGGGTCGAACGGCGCATCAACGCGAGTCGGCCCGCGGGGAGCCCACGACCCGACCGGTGGAAGTGGAACCAGACTGGCGTCCACCGGTTCGCCCTCGACGCGACCCCGCCGCGGTCCGTCCACCGTCGACGGGTCGTCCGGTCCGGGTCGCTGGTCCAGTTGCAGCACTTCGCCACCCCGTCCGAGTGGCACACCAGGGTCCGTCGAAACGCCTCCGACTGGACGTCCCGCGCGGCGTCGAGGAACCTGACCGCCGACACGTTCCGGGCGTGGGCCCTCGACCACTCCCTGGAGTCGAGTCTCTCCGCGTTCGCGTTCGAGTACGACGGGCGCGTCGAGCGGGCAGACTCGAACGAGACCGTGTACCGGTTCGTCAGCACCGGGTACCGGGACGACATGCGACCGGGACCTCGGAGGTTGCCCAACGCCATCGACGCCGCGACGGCGGTGCTCCTCGTCGACGAACGCGGCATGGTCGTCGCCCTCGAGACGCGGTACGCCGGGACGGCGACGGCCACCACGGAACCGGGTGCGCAGGTCACGGTGAACGTGTCGGTACGGTACCGGTGGTCGTTCAGCACGCTGGACGGGGCCACCGTCGACGAACCGGACTGGGTAGATTCGAGGGAACCGAGTCTCACGGGGCAGGTGGCGGCCGGACGCGAACGACCGACGAGGACACGATTCGGCGGGCCGGGCCCGGGATGGTGCCGGGTTCGAGTCGGGTAGGAGGTCCTTACGCCGTCCCGGTACCACGCCGGATACCGACAGGAACCACCAGGCTGCGGCGTGCAGAGCGCGGTACAGTTCGCTTACTGACACCCTGGTTGCCGAGAGCGCGACGGTATCGCACGTGACAGCCGGCGCTTCGAGCGCGTGGACGGGGCGGCGTCCACGACGCTTCGCAACAGTGTGGTCGGCTAGCAACCTGCACCCTGTCCCGTCACCGACCGTCCCATCACGTGTCGACCGGACTGGACGGCCCTGCCGATGCAATCATCCGAATCCCATCGTCGTATCATCCGAATACATTACCAACATGATAGGAAGATAATTACTAAGCTCTCGTCCATCCATCTGTAAGCTCGATTATGGAAATCAACTGGACTGCAGTATTGACCGGCTTCGTCGTATCGATCCTCCTAGGGATAGGCGTGTCGCTCGCGGCACCCTTCATCCTCACGGAGCAACTAGCTAGCATCTGGTGGGTCTTCCTCGCCCTGCCCGGCCTCGTCGGTGGCTTCGTCGCCGGCTACATGGTTTCGGGCGCGGGGAACGGCGCTGTCCACGGCGGCCTCGCGACCGTCCTCGGTGGCATCGTGACCCTCGCCTTCGCCGTGCTCCTCGGCATCCTGTTCGTGGGCGTCGTTCCGGCGTTCGCCGGCACCCTCGTCGGGATCCTCGCCCTGTTCGTGAACGCCATCCCGGGCGCCATCGCTGGCTCCCTCGGGGGCTGGGCGAAGGGACGCCGCGGCGCTCGTCCCGAGATGGACGAGATGGACGTCGGAACCACTCCCCGGGCACCCTGACCGGCCCCCGGTGAGGACGGCACCGACTCGAACCGAACGTAATCACAATCATTTTGAACGCGATCGATCATTCCGAACGCTGACCGCTACTTCTTCGACCCGAACGTCGTCCCATCGTCGCTCGAACCCGGCCGTACCGGACCACGTACCCTCATCGACGTCCTCGTTTTACAGATATAGTAGTGTAACTCCTGCCGGCCCTCGGTGCGACTCGCCGGCCCGCGACACCGCTGCCGTAGACGTGCAAGTAGAAGACGACTATCTGCGTTCACGGCACCTTTCCTGGCCGGCCACGTTCGTCGTTCGTCCTTTCTCGTCCGGCATGCCGTCCCACGTTCGTCCAACCGAGACCGCCCCGCCCGAACGAGGGACGGTACTGGTAACCGGTTTGTAATAGCTGAGTTCGTGACTCTCAGCGTCCCGTTTCTCGTGCTCCGATGCGGGCGGCGAGTTCGTCGGCCACACCCGTCAGGTGGACGGTGCCGAACAGGGCCACGAGCAGGCCGCCCAGCGTGTTGTAGAACAGGTCGAGGATGGTGTCGTCCAGGCCGTACTGGGTGAGAACCGTTCCGACCCCGAGCAGTCGTGCTGCGACGCTGATGTAGAACTCTATCAGCTCCCACACCACGCCGAACGCCATGACGAACATGAGCAGGTAGACGAACAGGAACCGGGCGGGGAGGTGGATGTACTCGGTGTGCTCGTCCAGCGCCCTGACGATGGCGTAGGCGACGCCCGCGACCAGCGACGACGAGAGCGCGTGGGTCACGTGGTCCCACCAGGTCGTCGTCCCGTACAGCGTCGCCAGGTCGAGGCCCGGGAGCGGGAGCGTACCCAGGGCGTGCAGGAACATCGCGACGGTGATCCAGAGCACGATGCCGACGTTCATCGTGAACCGGTAGTTCCGTTCGAGGAACGCCGGGAGCAACGTGACGAGCAGGCCGACGCCAGCGTTGACGACGACGCCACCGTTGCCCAGCCAGAGCCCGGCCGCGAGGATGCCGACCATGACCAGCTGGAGGAACCGGACGAGCAGCTCCTGCCATCCCTGGCCGGGGCCGACGCGTATGAAGATGTTCATGCCGTCTCCACCTCGCTATCGCTAGCGGTCGATGGTTCGATGGGACGACGGAGCTGGCGCCGGAAGTACCACCTGAAGATGATGCCGCCGACGAGGCCGCCGATCAGTGCCGCGGTGAAGACGTACATGAGTTCGTCGTTGGTCTCGACGAACGTCCCCCCGAGGTAGGCCGCCGAGAACGCGGAGCCCACCGCCCAGAACCCCGCGAACGCCAGCGTCGCGAGAACGACGGACACGATGGCGAACTGGGGCGTCATCCGGACCGTCGTCGTCATCTGGAGGACGACGACCACCAGCATGCCGAGCGCGGCCACGCCCGTACCGATGACGACGAGTCGGAAGAGCGTCGGTTCGTACGCGCCGACGACGATGGGTGCCGACGCGAGGAGCAGTAACGGCCACGGCACGGTCCGGGTCCACGTTCGTGCGAGGACTGGCGGGACGATGGCGACTGCGGCCGCCGTCGCCGCGAGTAGCAGGCTGACGAGCAGGAACGAGAGCAGGTAGCCGACGGCCGCGAGCACGAGGACGGCCGTGAGTACCCACGTTATCGTCGCGTTCACTTTCTCGTCCTTGATGAACCATTCTTCGGGTAATCGTTGACTCATGGAGTATCACCTGGGTTGGCGTCGAGGCTCGGATGAACGCACCCCTGGTCGGAGTTGCTCATGTGAACGAGAGGCACCGTGACCACATAATAATTGGTCGTGCCGATCCCTCACGACGCGACGGGACCGACTGGTGTGCTGTCTGGAACCGCGAAGTCTCGACCCAGCACACATCTCGCTAGTAAATGTGAACAACGATTAACCCGTGAGGTGCCGTATCTTTCACCCGAGGCATAACAATGAGTACAGAATCCACTACGGCAGCGCCAGCAGTACCGACAGAACTACAACAGAACTGGCGGTTCCTACTCGGAACGGGTATCGTCATCTCCCTTCTCGGGGTACTCGCCTTCTTCACGCCCTTCGTGACGGGCATCGCGATATCGTACCTGCTCGGCGGGCTCCTGATCGTCGGCGGGCTCGTCCACGTCGTCAACGCGTTCACCGTCCGGGGCTGGAAGGGCTCGCTCTGGCAGATAATCCTGGCCATCGTCTACGGGCTGGCTGGCATCTCGCTGGTCGTGAACCCCCTCGTCGGACTGGTGACGCTGACGATCCTGGTCATCGCGTACTTCCTCGTCGAGGGAATCGTCGAGATCGTCATGGCCTTCCAGATGCGTCCCGAACCACGGTGGGGCTGGGTGCTCTTCAGCGGCGTCGTGTCCCTGGTCCTCGCCGCGTTGCTCTGGGTCGGGTTCCCGTCGACGGCCATCTGGGCGGTCGGGCTCCTGGTCGGTGTCAGCCTGCTCACGACGGGGCTGTCGCTGATATCCGTCGCATTGACGGGTCGGAGGGCCGCGCCCAAGGGCGGCGAGAAGCCGGAGACCGAAACCCCGAGCGTCTGAACGCGGATCGGTCGACGTCGACCGATTCGACGTTCTCCGGTTTTTTATCAGCGTGTCACCCGGTAGCGTCCAGTCGCGCTCTCGTGCGTGTGACGTCGGATGCGGGGGACATCGTCGACTCGATAGCGGTCGGTCCGGACGCGACGTGACCGGACTGCGTTTCGGTCGACTCCAGCGTCCGCGATGGCCACCCCAGCGGCGGGTCCGGCGGTTCGTCCTCGGAGATCTGGGCCTCGATGAACCCGACCCGGACGACCACGTCACGACCGAGGCTCTCGGTCAACTGGTCGTCGAACCGCTGTGCGAGGTCTGGCGGTATCTCCTGGTCCCGTGGGACCCCGATGAGGACGTCGACGCGCGGTTGATTGCCGAGGAGTATGTCGACGGGTCGGTAGTCGACGGTGACGCTGACGAGTTCGACCCCTTCGATGTCGGCCTCGTCGAACTGTTGCTGGAGCTGTGACTGGGTCTGCTGTTCGAGCGACTCGGTCTGGAACGTCGTCCACGTGACGGCGCCGAGGACGATGGAGAGGACGGCCAGACCGATGGCGATGACCATGAGTCTGGAGACGAGAGAGGCCTTCACACCCTCGAACTTCCCGGCCTCGAGCGGCTTGAACCCGGCCAGGTAGAACAGGAGGAGCGCGGAGAGGTTGATGGCGAGCAGGTTGACGACGACGAGCACCGCGCCGGCGATGGCGACACCCGGCAAGCCGAAGGCGATGCCGAGTCCCGACGTCGCAGCAGGCGGAACGAGCGCCACGGCGATGGCGACGCCCACCAGCGTGGACCCCGACCCCCGCATGATGCTGAGCGCCCCGGCGAACCCGGACCCGAGGGCGAGAAAGAGCGAGAGGAAGTTCGGACTGGTGCGTTCTGTAATCTGTGGGACACTCCTGATGTCGAGTTCTGGGGGGATGAGGATGGACTGCTGCAGCAACCAGCCCATGACGGCGGCGGTCGCGATGGCGGCGAGCAATCCCGTCACCTGTAGCGTCACGCCCCTGGAAGCCATGCGCTGGTCGTCGAGGATGGTCCCGACGCTCGCGGAGACGGCAGGACCCATCAGCGGTGCGACGACCATCGCGCCGATGATGGTCGCTGCCGAGTCGAGTAGTAACCCGGTGGTCGCGATCACCGTGCTCAAGATCAGGAACGCGAAGAACGTGGAGTTGGCCGGTGCGAGGTCCTGTGCCCGGGCGTACAGTTCCTCGCGCGAGATGCGAAGCCCGGGGAATCGCTCGACCAGGGCCGACAACCGTTCCGACACGACCGTCTCCGTCGGGAGGACGATGGTGTAGGCGTCCGACCGAACCCCTGCGTCCGTCAATCGATCCATGATGGTTTCCACGCCGCTGGGAGGGACCGGAAACTGGACCATCGCCTCGAAGTCACCCCGTCCGACCTCGTCGAACACCGCGTAGTCGATCCCCTGGTCGTCGAGGGCCTCTAGAACGTTCGCTCTTCGACCCTCCGGTATCAGTACCTGTACGAGTCGCATACGGTGTGTACGACATCTGAGGTGATAAAAGTGGGAGACGTTTCTTGCTGGCACGTCCAGCCCGGGAATCGAGGTCTGACGGCTCTGGTTGGCAACGTCCCTCGGCGGTCGGGCCGGCCGACCGACACGTCACGTCCTGATTGGTACGTGGTAACTATCGTTAAGAACGTGTCCATCGAAACACAGGTGCGGAGGTTCCAATGAGCTCACTCGTAGTACTAGCATTCGATTCGATGGACGGCGCAGAGAAGATGCGCGAGAAGATGTACGACCTGCAACGGCGTGAACTGATCACGCTCGAGGACGCGGCGGTCGCCGTCCGCAAGGAGAACGGCCAGGTGAAAGTCAAGCAGGCCCACAGCCTCGTGGGTGCCGGCGCACTCGGCGGTGCGTTCTGGGGACTGCTCATCGGCATCATCTTCTGGATGCCCTGGCTCGGGATGGCCATCGGCAGCGTGACGGGTGCGCTGAGTGGCAAGTTCTCGGACATCGGCATCGACGACTCCTTCATCAAGGAGGTCGGCGAACAGATCGACCCCGGCGAATCCGGACTGTTCCTGCTCGCCCGCGACGCACAGATGGACCGTATCAAGGACGAACTGTCCGACTTCCAGTTCGAGATAATCGAGACGAACCTCTCGCCGGAACAGGAGACCCGCCTCCGGGAGACGTTCGCCGCCGAGGAAGTCGCCGGGTGAGGAGTCCCGGACCATCGACCCGACCGATTTTTCGAGAACGCGAACCACTCCGGGGGACGCCGCAAGATGTTTGCTGGACGACACGCTACTATACGTAGTATGAGCGTTCCCTTTCGGCGAGAGGCTGGCGAGACGGGCCGGCTACCCGCGTTGAGCGATGGGGTCATCGCCATCGTCATCACCCTGCTCGTGCTGGACATCACGGTTCCGACCGTCCCCGCCGGCAGTCCGACGTCGGTCGTCGTCGAGCGGATCGTCGAACAGTGGCAGGACTTCTTCGGGTTCGTGTTGAGTTTCCTGGTCATCGGCCAGTACTGGGTCCTCCACCGTCGCACGTTCGTCTACATCGAGACGCACGAACGCGGAGTGGTCTCTCTCAATCTCGTCTTCCTCCTTCTGGTCGCGTTCATCCCCTACGCGACGTCCGTGTTCACGACGTATCCCGGCCGACTCGGTATCGTGTTCCTCTCGGGCGTCCTGGCGCTCACCGGGTACAGTCTCGCGATACTGTGGCTGTACGCGTCGAGACGCGACCTCATCGGGACGGGAGTGACGTCTCGCGCAGTCCAGATTCGAGCGGCCCAGTACCTCGCCTCGCCCCTCGTGTTCACGGCCGCGATACCCGTCGCCCTCGTTTCGCCGACGGCGGCTATCCTCGTCTGGCTCCTGGTGATACCGATAAACGGCGCGCTACAGTTGCGTCTGCTGTCGAGTCTCGACGACTCGCAAGGCGCTTAGTCTCGACGAGCGAACGGTCTTCAGGGAGACGTCGGCTGTCTCCGTCCGTCGGCCATCCCGTCGACGAGGAGGCCGTTGATGTACGACGGGTCGGGGACGCTCCGGAATCTCATCTCGGCCTTGCCCGACCCGGCCGTGTCGAGTTTCATGTCGCCGCAGTCGACGAGACGCTGGAGGAACGTCTGGGTGAACGTGACGTTCTGGATGCGGTCGAGCCGGATCGTATCGATGCTCTTGTGGAGGAGGCCCCGTCTCCGGTAGACCTTCTCGGAGGTGATGACGTAGACGACGGACTGGTACAGGACGTAGGCGTACGCACCGACGCCGACCGCACCGAGGACGACGAGCCATCCGATCCAGTGCCAGTTCGTCGGCAGTATCCAGATCGTGAGGAGTCCGGCGAGGAACACGCCGACCGTGACGCCGATCCAGTACTTGACGAGGTAGGGGCTCGGCCGGCCGGACCAGACGACCTCTTCGCCGGAACCGAGCGTCACCCACTCACGGGGAGTGGTGCTTGACATACGTGGAGGTATGGTCTCGATTGGCAAAGCCGTTTCCACGAGGTTCTGCAAGCGCGACCGCGACGGGCGACAGTCTCGGGGCGGACTGCACGAAAGAAAGTGGGGGAGTCGCTGAGTAGGCTGGTCGTCCAGTCGTTCAGTACTGGGTCTGGGGCTGCTGGTACTGCTGGGTTCCCTGCTGCTGGACCGGCTGCTGGACCTGCTGTTGCATCCCCTGCTGGCCGAAGCTCTGGAGTCGACCCAGCGCGTTGCTGATGGCCTGGGCGGTCTGCTGGCCCTGCTGGAGCGCCTCCTGCACCTCGGGCTCGCTCGCGCGCTGCTGGAGCTCCTGGATGCCCTGCTGGATGGTCTGGCGGGTCGCGTGCCCGATGGGTTCGGCGAACGGCGACTCTCGGAGGATGAGTCCCTTCTCGAGGTGGGCGATCTGTGCGAGGTCGTCACACCGCGCCGCGACGCGCGGCCTGCCTCGCTGGACCGCACGGGACTTCGCCCATTCCATGAGCGTCTCGAACTTCTCCAGGTCGCTCACTGCCTGCTGGACCTCGTGCGGGACAGTCTCCTGGAACCGTCGTCCCATGAACTGGCCGACCTGGCTCCCCTGGAACTGCTGGCCCATCTGTGTCTGGGCCTGGTACTGTGGCTGGTATTCCTGCTGTACACCCGACGTCGCCGACGTTGGTTGCTGTAGTTGCTGAGACATCGTATCACTGTGCTGCCCTTGGAACCACTCGTGGCTCCTGCGGGCCGATTCGGACTTCGACAGACACTGGAATTGTTATACTGGCCTTGCCAGGCACCCGTCGCCAGAAACCTCGCTGTTCGTTCTTGGAAGTAGTCCGTTTCGGCGGGTATCCCCGCGCTAGGTTTCCGACCAACACCTGCCCATCGTGGGACGATAAGCTCCGGGCAACGCTCTTAAGTCGGTGTTATCTGATTCTCGTCGGTCACTCGTGGTCGGCCGCGTCCCGGTCCGCCTCGCGACGCTCCGGGTCGTCGTCGAGGGTTGGGGCCACCCGTGGGAGCAGCGTCGACGAGAGGAGCACGAGGAGGACGAACAGCGTCAGGAGCAACAGCGCGGCTCGCTGTGCCTCGACGATGGCGGCCTCGAACACCCGGGCGAGGAGTTCCTGCTGGTCGGGCGGCAACCGGGACAGGAGCTCCTGTTGCGTCTGGCTGGTCGCCGTCTCGGCCGCATCTTCGAGCGCCACGACGAGCGCGTCCCGACGCGCGCCCGAGACAGCTGCTCCACTGGCCAGCAGGACGCCGTCGACGACGTTCCCGTAGAAATCCCTGAGCAGGTAGGCACCGACGATGGCGGTGCCGAACGAGTAGCCGAGCATCGCCGTCGCGTTCAGGACGCCCGAGGCAGCGGCCGCGTCGTGCGTGCCGACCGCGGAGAGCGTCATGTCGATGAGCTGTCCCATGACGAGTCCGAGTCCGAGGCCGAACAGTGCCATCGGGACGAACAGTTCTGCGAACGTCAGCTCGATGCTGGTCTGTCCGACCAGCGACAGGAGTCCGACTCCCATGAGTACGGTTCCACCCTGGACGAGCGTCTTCGGCGAGACGTACCGACGCCACCCGGTGGTGTAGATGGAGGCGACGAACGTCCCGACCGAGAACGGCAGCATCGCCAGGCCGGTCTCGAACGCCGTGTACCCGACGCCCGACTGGAGGAACACCGGGATGACGAAGATGAACCCGGCCATGACCATCGACCGCGTCGTGTTGGTGACGATGCCGGCCGTGAACGTCGTGTTCTTCAGCACGCGGATGGGGACCAGGGGGTCCCGCCCGGCCGCCTCCAGCCGGAGTTCGTACTGGACGAACGCGGCGTACGTGAACAGACCGATGGCGACCAGCCAGACGGTCGGCGACGTGCCGAACGGGTTGAACTGGACGCCGGCGACGACGAACGGGCGTCGTGCCAGCACCCATCCGTACCTGCTGGCCAGCAGGATACCGGCGACGAGCGTCGTCGTGCCGAGGATGGAGAGGACCGTCCCGCCGACGTCCAACCGGAGACGCGTCTCCTGCAATCGCTCAGCGGGGAGGTACCGGACGAACGCGAGGGCGACGACCACGATGATGGCCTCGAGGGCGAACCCCCACCGCCAGCTCGCGAACGTGGTCACGGCACCACCGAGGAGCGGTCCGATAGCCGCACCGGCAGCGTTCACCCCGGCGAGGATGCCCAGCGCTTTCGCCCGGTCCCGCCCGTCGTAACTGACCACGAGTACGGTGAACGTCAACGGAAGCAACACCGCCGCTGCCGCCCCCTCGATGAGTGACCAGCCGAGGTAGAGGACGGCCGGGTTCCAGCTCACCGCCGCCAGCAGCGTCCCGACCCCGTAGACGATGAGCGTGACCGTCATCAGGCGCCGAATCCCGTACATCGACGGGAGCTTCCCGCCGGGGAGGATGAGTGCGGCCATCACCATCGAGTAGAACGTGATGGCTCCCTGTATCACGGTGACGGTCGTGTCGAGGTCGACGACGAGCGCCGGGATGGCGACGTTCATCAGCGTCGAGTCGATGACGGCGATGAACATCGACAGGCTCACGGCGATCGCCGGGCCCCAGTACTGCAGTCCGCCCGCCGACCGCTCGTCCGGAGACGTCGCCCCGCCCGTCGGGTCGCTTGCGCTCGAACTCATATGATAGGCTGTTCGATGCCAACTCTGATGTAAGTTAGTACCACGTCCATCTCGATTCGTCGGCCGAACTCGTCCCGGCCCTCGGGAGAACGTACCTGCCGGCAAACTGGAAACAACGTTGATACAATCTCGCGGTGTATCGGCAGGTCACGATGGCTGCTACCGACCGAGAGGGTTCGAGAGTCGCGATCGCCTGCCAGGGAGGCGGAAGTCACACTGCGTTCACCGCCGGCGTCCTCGACAGACTCCTCTCCGAGGACGACGTCGAGTTCGACGTCGTCGGACTCAGCGGAACCTCGGGTGGAGCGATCTGCGCGTTCGCGACCTGGTTCGGACTGGCCAGCGACGAGGGCCGGAACGCGGCCAGACGACTGCTCCGTCGAATCTGGGGCGACATCAGCGCGAAGGCGACGGTCGACTCGCTGGTGAACACGGTCGGCGTCGGGATGGTCCGGGCGGAGAGCATGGGCGTGCCCCTCCCGACGTTCAGCCCTTACGATACGCCGGTCTCGGACTGGAGCAGGGACGTCCTCCGGGAGACCCTCGAAGACGCCATCGACCCGGCCGACCTGGATGCCGTCGTCGGCCGGGACGACCCCCTCCCGCCGCGTCTGGACATCGGTGCCGTGGACGTCCAGCGCGGGACGTTCAGGACGTTCACCGAACGGGACGTGACGTACGACGCAGTCCTCGCCTCGGCCGCGGTCCCGAACCTGTTCAAGGCCGCCCCCGTGACGCAACCGGACGGGACGACGCGATACTACTGGGACGGCCTCTTCTCGCAGAACCCCCCGCTCGGGGAACTCTTCATGGAGTCCGAGGAACGGCTCGAACGAGCCGACGAACTCTGGATCGTCCAGATAAACCCACAGCGCGAGGACGACATACCGACGAGACTCGAAGCCATCGCGGACCGCCGGAACGAACTCGGCGGGAACCTCTCGGTGAACCAGGAACTTGGCTTCATCAGGCAGTTGAACCAGTGGCGGGCCGAGGGCGAACTGACGGCGGCGTGGGACCCCATCGAGGTGAAGACCATCAACCTGGACGAGTCGCTCGCGTCGCCGGGACGGTCGTTCGACTACGCGACGAAGCTCGACCGGTCTCCACGGTTCCTCCAGCGACTGTGGACCCACGGCCGCGAGCAGGCCGAGCGGTTCCTCGCGACCGAGCGGGACCGGCGCGTGGCCCGCGAGGCGGTGGAGACCGCGTGGACGCCGGAGCGAGATGCTGTCTTCGACGAGATGGCACTGCCGTCGTTCGAGGCGAACCTGCCGGCCAGCCTCGTCGAACTCCGGGGGTACCTCCGCGGTGACCCGGAGCAGACGTCGACCGTCTTCGGGGCGGAGGAGTACGTCGAGTTCACAAGCACACTCCGGGAGGCGGTCCCCGACCTCCGGTTCGGCGTGGAGGAACTCGTCGTCGAACCGGACCACGTGGCGGTGCGCTGGCGGGGGACGGGAACCCATACCGGGTCGTTCCTCGACATCGAACCGACCGGTGAGGACGTCGAACTCTCGGGTATCACGATTCTCCACCTCGAAGACGGGCGGGTATCGAAGATATGGTCGCTCTTCGAGCAGTGGAGTCTGCTCCGGCAACTGGCGGACGCCGAACCGGCGCCCCCGGTGTCGACGACGAGTCGCGTCGCGGCGACGCCGGTCGTCACCCAGCTCTCCGCGCCGGCGGAGAACGAAGACCTCGCACGCACCGAGGTCGAGGCAGTCTGGAACGACGGCCGCCGGGAGGCGCTCGACCGGGTTCTCGCCGACGACTGCGTCCTCCACCTGGATACCGGGAACGACCTGCGCGGCCGTGACGCCTACTGGGCGTTCGTCGAGCGGTACCGGGACGCGTTCCCCGACCTGGAGGTGACCATCGAGGATACGGTCTCGGAGGGGGACAAGATAGTCCTCCGGATGCAGCTGCGCGGAACCCACAGGGGACGGTTCCTCGGCGTGGACCCGACCGGGGAGCGCATCGACGTGGCACGGATGGCCATCCACCACGTCGACGACGGCCGCATCGTCGAGACGGGGATGGTCGAGGACACCGTCCGACTCCTCCACCAACTCGGTGCCCGGCCTGCGACGCTCGGACTGAAGGCACTGACCATCCGTCCGTAACCGGTCACCGCCGGTCGTCGACCGACGCGTCACCGACCGGTTCCTCGTCGACCAACGCGTCGCTCGTCGCTGGAGGCGCCTCGAGCCGACGAACGACTAAATGCTGCGGTGTCGAATACCCCGTCTATGGACACATCAGCAGTGTTCAAACTCGTACTGTACGCCGTCGCGGCGGTCGTCGGGTACGTCCTCTTCGCGCCGTATCTCTCGTACATCCTCGCCGCGATCCTCGTCGCGTACGTACTGTATCCGCTCTACCGTCGGTTGGCTCCCCGAATCGGAGAGCGACTGGCGGCACTGTCCTCCATCGTGGTGTTCACCATCGGAATCCTGACACCGTTCCTCCTTCTCGCGTCGGCGCTCCTCGATGCGCTCCGGACCATCCTCGAACTGATCCGCGAGAGGACTCTCACGACCGAAGTACCGGACACGTCGCTCGGAACGATGTTCGACGGGGCGTACACGCTCGGACAGTTCCTCAGCGACGGGAACAGCGACGTCGGGTTGGCGACCATCGCTCGTGATGCCGTGTCGCTCCTGGGTGGCCTCTCGGACGCCCTCATCGGACTGACCATCCTCTATTTCGTCCTCTACTACGCCCTCGTGGACGGCAGAGCGCTCTCTGAGTGGGTCCGCACACGCACGCCACTCCCCGAGGAGCAACTCGACGACATCTGGGAGTACGCCGACGACCTCACGTTCGCAGCCATCGTCGCCGACATCTCGGTCGCCGTCGTGCAGGGCGTCCTTCTGGGTATCGGGTTCTTTTTCGTCGGACTGCCTGGGGTCGTGTTCTGGGCAGTGGTAACGACGCTCTTCGCGTTCCTGCCCATCGTCGGGTCGTTCGTCGTCTACATCCCGGCCTCGATATACCTGTTCGTGACCGGTCGACCGCTCGCGGGGGGCCTCCTGCTCGTCTACGGACTCTTCTTCGTGAGCCTCATCGACAACTACCTGCGACCCCTCATCGGTGGTCATGCAGCGCGGATGAACCCCGCGCTGGTCATGATCGGCATCTTCGGCGGCCTCGCCGTGTTCGGCTTCCTCGGCGTCTTCTACGGGCCGATTCTCCTCGGACTGGCGAAGGGGGTGTTCGAACTGGAGACGCCCGTCGACTGAACGCGAGTGGTGCCGGAGTGCAGCACGTTCTCGCCGGCGTGTCCGCCCGTCGTCGGCCCTGCCACCCCATCGACGATAGATTGATTGGACCACGTATCAAATACCTGTCCTACATGGTGGAGCCTGGCCCGGTTCCCGACCGGAGCGTCTGAGATGCCGGACACGTACTACCTCATCAGCGACCTGCACATCGGTGGCGACGAGCAACTCGAACGGGTCGACTTCCTCGACGAACTGCTCGACTTCCTCCGGGACCTCGAAGAGAGCGACGAGGACGCGGAGCTGATAATCAACGGCGACGCCTTCGGGCTGTGGGAGTTCACCCAGGTCGAGGGCATGGAGAAGTTCGACGCGCTCCTCGAACGGTACCCCGAACTCTTCGAGCAACTCCGGGCGACGGGGAGCCGGATTCCCATCACCCTCATCCCGGGGAACCACGACTACGAGCTCGCGGCCTACCCGGAGTACGTCGACCGACTCGCGGAGTACAACGTCACGCTGGAGCAGGAGGTGTCCATCACCCGAGACGTCGGCGACTACGTCGTCTACGTCGAACACGGGATGCAACGAGACCCGAGCAACCGCATCCCGGACTTCGGGAACCCCTACGCGAACCCACCGGGGTACTTCGTGAACCGCCAGATAACGAGTCGGGCCGGCCGACTCTCCGGTCGCGGGAAGTACAACTGGCTGAAGGACATCCAGGCGGTGACGCCGATGACCCAGATCCCCGACTGGATGATATCGAACTACTTCTACAGGGAGATGAGCGCGTGGCTCAGGTACGCCTCGGTCCCGTTCCTCCTGCTGTTCAACCTGGCGACGCTCTATCTCGCCATCTTCCTGCTCGACCGGGGCGGAATCTGGTCGCTGCCGATGAACGCCGTCCAGGACGTGCTCGCCCTGTTCGGGCCGGTGGGCGAGGTCGTGAACCTCTTTCTCGCCGCGAACCTCGTCATCGTCGGGCTGTTGACGCTCGTCTCCATCCCGCTGTACGTGTTCGCCCGGGACGTCCGGAAGACACTCCGGCGGTTCGGACTCGTCCGGCCGGCCGACGACACCGACCCCACCGAGAAGTACGTCGACGGTGCCCGCGAGGTGTTCGCTGAGAACCCGGCGGTCGCCGTATTCGTGTACGGGCACACGCATCGGCCATCGCTGACCGAGGTCGGCGACCGCCTCGTTCTCAACACCGGGACGTGGCTGAAGCGACTCTATCGGGTCGGGTCCGTCGCCGGCATCGCTCCGCCGGTCTTCTACTCGTCGTACCGGCTCAACTACTTCCGTCTCTCCCCGGCGGACGACGGGAGCGTCGTCGTCGAGTACGAGGTGTTGGAGAAGTCGGACCCGGGAGAGGAGACGCTGCTCCAGCGCCTCGTCACCCGGACGCCCAGTCGCGAGGTTCAGATACCGGGTCGGACCGTGGTCAGCCCGGAGGTCGGGTCGCGGGCCGACGAACCGGACGCCGACGACGGTGGGTCGTGACCCGGTTCCAGGGACCGGGTCGCCACAGAGATGTGGTCGAGTCCAAGGCCGATTCAACAGAAAAAGAGTATGTGTCCTTATTTTATACCTGCTAGAACTACGACCTCGGCCGGTCCCCCCTACCGCTGAATCGAATATGCTCTGTCTCTCCGTCTGAGCCGATATTACGTCCGGTACCGAACTCGAAGGCGTCGGGAGGCCACCTGCTGAGGGATTCGTGTTCTAGCCCGTTGAATGGTAATAAACGGCGTCTATACGTCGAAGTTGAGGTGGCACGTGGTCGCGCCCCGGAATATATAAAGTATGCTACTTTTAGCCAGAACAATCAGGGAAATAGTGGTTTCTCCCATCTGGGGACGTCCGGCCGTCCAGGCCGCATCATGGACAACGGTGTTCCCGGATACCGGAACGCAGTTGACGGTCTCTCGTCTACTGTCAGTCGATGGACGATACGGCCGCAGGGCGACGTCTCAGGTCGACGCCCGGGAGCGTCCTGAAGTACTACCTCTACAAGTCGACCAAGGCGGTCGAGTTCTACCGGCCGATCATGTACCTCTTCTTCCTCGAGCAGGGGCTCGACTTCACGCAGATAGCCATCCTCGAGGCGATATACAACCTGACGACCGTGGTGGGCGAGATTCCGACGGGGTACGTCGGTGACCGCGTCGGGAGACGGAACAGTCTGCTCGTCGGAACGGTCCTCATCACCGCGACGCTTGTCGGAATCGGGCTCTCGGACTCGTTCCTCCCGCTGGCAGTCCTGTACGCGGTCTGGTCGATGGGCTACAACTTCCGGTCGGGGAGCGAAGACGCCTGGCTGTACGATACGCTCACCGACGACCGCTCCGAGGGCGAGTTCGCCCAGGTCCGGGGGCGAGGAGAGTCGGTCTCGCTGGCTGTGGGCACCGTGGCGGCGGTCCTCGGGGGCTACCTCGGTAGCATCGACCTCTCGCTCCCGTGGTTCGTCGCTGCCGCCGTCACCGGCCTCGGCGCGATCGTCCTCCTCACCGTCGACGAACCGGAGGCCTACAGGGAGACCGACACCGGGGAGCTGAGCCTCCGCAGGACGCTCGACGTCGTCAGGGACGCCCTGTCGCGGCCGAACATCCGGTCGCTGATTCTCTACTACTACGTCCTCTACGCCGCGGTCACGTACCTCGTGTTCGTGTTCCTGCAACCGGTATTCGAGACGGTCGTCGTCGACCTCGGCGTTCCGCCCGCCCAGGTCGAGTCGCTCCTCGGCTGGTTCTACGCGGCGTACAGCCTCGTCGGTGCCCTGCTCAGCTACTACACCGGTGCCATCGAGGAGTACGTCGGTATCCGAACGTGGTTCCTGGTTCTCCCGTTCGTGGTCGGCGGGGCGCTGGTCGGACTGTACTTCGTGCCGGTACTCGCACTGCCGACGTTCCTGGTCGCCCGCGGACTCGCCGACGTCACCCGGTCGTTCGCCGGCCAGTACGTCAACGACCGCATCGAGACCCTCGGCCGGGCGACGGTCCTGAGCGCGATGGCGATGGTCAGCGGCCTGACCGTCGTCCCGTTCCAGCTCGGTAGTGGTGTCATCTCCGACCTCGTGTCCCCGTCGTACGCGCTGGCCGTGGCGGGCGTCGTCCTCGTCGTCGGGTCGGCGGCGATACTCCTCTGGGAGGCTCCCGTGTCCGACTGAGGTTCGGCAGCTGGTGTCGGGTCCTCACCACGGTCCCTACCGGGCCGCGAAGACGGCGAGCAGCACGAACGCGTACAGCAGGGCGCCGGCGAGGGCGAGCCATCGGCCGAGGACCAGCGCGACCTGTGCCGGGGCGAGCAGTCCGACCACCTGGAGCGCGAGGCCGCCCCCGAGACAGCCGAGCGAGAGGTACGCGGTCCGGTCTGACGCACCCCTGTAGACCCCGACCGCGGGCGGATAGAACTGGTAGCCGACGCCCAGTATCGTCAGCCCGAGGAACCCGAGCAGGTTCAATCGCAGGTGCGACGTCGGGAGTCCCGCCGTGGAACCCGCGACGGCGAACCAGAGGCCGAGCGTGACCCCGGCGACGCCACTGGCCGCCCCGAGGAGGACGCCGTAGAACCCGACCCGTCGGCGGTCCGACCGGACGAACAGCACGACGTAGCTGACGGCGAACCCGAACACGGCGATGGCCTCGAGGAGTGCACCGACGTGGAACCACGGCGGCGACCAGAGGGAGGCGGCTATCGTCACCGGGCCCAGTGCCCCGGCGAGCAGGACCGGTGCGACGAGTGCCCCGACCGGGCGCGCGACCAGGAAGCGGGGGAGGAGGCGGAACCCGAGCGCGAAGACCAGCAGGCTCGCGGTGCCGGCCGCGAGCAGGTGCGTCGTGCGGGGCGGATAGCCGTCGAACATCGGGGGAAGGCCCGTGTGCATCGCGAGCGTCTCGTAGGTCCCGGCGAGGAGGTACAGGAGGGCGACAGGAACGAACCCGTTGGCGACCCGGTCGACCGGCCGTCGCTGGGCGTTCGCCTCGCCGGTCGCGGTCTCCCTGCCGGTCGGGTTGGTCCGGACGGTCCACGCCAGCGTCCCGAGGAACACGGCGACGCCGAGCGTCCACAGGACCGCGCCGGCGGTTCCCAGCCACGCCTGTCCCGGTCGGAGGGCGGCACCCGCCAGTCCGACCACGCCGGCCACGACCAGCGGGAACTGGACGACCGGCGCGTTCGACCACGCGAGTCGGCGGTCGAAGTACGTCGGGACCAGCGAGTACGCCTTCCCGAACACCGTGAGGAGGACGAACCCGTAGAGTCCGAGCACCACCTCGGCACGTCTGGGGACTCCGGCGACGACGCCTATCTGCCAGAGTACTGCGAACGTCGCGGCGACGAGAACGTACCGACGCGCCCACCGAGAGACCGTCGCGACAGTCATACGCCGTCACACTCGTGCCAACGACTTATCATCCCGTGGTGACCGGCCCGGTCGTCCGGGAACGGGTATCGTCATTGCTCGCCGTCGGATTCGGACCCGCCGTCGACGAGCGCCGTCGTCTGCCGCCGTTCGAACCACGCCCACTCCTTCGTCGACAGCCCCTTCGCTTCGAGGTTCCACGGGTCGCCGTCGCGGACTTCCGGACCCTCCAGCCACGAGGTGACGACGTTCCACGCGAACAGGAGCTGGCCGACCACGAGGACGAAGACGCCGAGGGTGGCCAGCTGGTGGAGGTCGGTGAAGTACCCGACCGGGCCGACCGTCAGTTCGTAGCCCGCGTACCGGCGTGGCATCCCACCGTAGCCCAGGAGGATCATCGGGAAGAACGTCAGGTTCGTCCCGACCATCGTCAGCCAGAAGTGTAGCTTCCCGAGCGTCCGCTGGTACCACTTCCCAGTGTACAGCGGGAACCAGTAGTAGACCCCGGCGAAGACGGCGAACGCGATGCCGCCCATGATGACGTAGTGGAAGTGGGCGATGACGTGGTAGGTGTCGTGCAGGACGAGGTCGATGGGTATCGCCGCCTCGAACACGCCGGTGACGCCGCCGACGATGAAGTTCGCGATGAACCCGATGCAGAACAGCATCGGCGTCCGCAACTCCAGTTTGCCGTTCCACATCGTCGTCATCCAGTTGAACGTCTTGACCGCGCTCGGGATGGCGATGGCGATGGAGACGGCCATGAACGAGGCTCGAAGCCGGGGGTCGATGCCGGACGTGAACATGTGGTGCGCCCAGACGCCGAAACTGAGCACGCCCAGCGCGAGCGTCGAGTAGACGACGAACTTGAAGCCGAACAGCTTCCGACCCGAGAACCGGGGGATGATGTAGCTGATGAGCCCCATCGGCGGGAGGACGAGGATGTACACCTCCGGGTGGCCGAAGAACCAGAACAGGTGTTGCCAGAGGATGGGCGTGCCCCCCTCGACGGTGAAGAAGGTGGTCCCGAAGTTGCGGTCGAGCAGCAGCATGACGAGCGCGCTGCCCAGCAGCGGGAAGGCGAACAGTATCTGTGCCGACTGCACCAGGACCGTCCACGAGAAGATGTCGAGGGTCGCCCAGGTGACGTCCTCGTCGCGCTCCGTGAATATCGTGGTGATGAAGTTGATGGCACCCATCGTCGCCGAGACGCCGGTGAGGTGCAGTCCGAGTATCATCAGGTCCACGCCCGGGTTGGACTGTTCGATAGAGAGCGGCGTGTACATCGTCCACGCCGTCTGTGCGCCTTCGACGCCGACGCCAAGTGGCTGGAGGAGCAGTCCACCCCAGATGAGCAGTGCCCCCGGTGGCAGGAGCCAGAACGCCAGCGCGTTGATGCGCGGGAAGGCCATGTCGTCTGCACCGATGAGCAGGGGGATGAGGTAGTTCGAGAACGCCGCCAGCATCGGCGTTCCGAACAGGAACAGCATCGTGACGCCGTGGGTCGTCAGCAGCGCGTTGTACAGTTCGTACCCGAGGAGGTCGGTCGGCGGGGTCACGAGTTCGGTTCGCATCAGCGTGACCGCGATGCCACCCCACGCGAACGACAGCAACGCGAACGCGCCGTACATGAGACCGATGTCCTTGTGGTCGACGGTCGTCAGCCAGCGGGTGAGTCCCGACGGCTTCTCGGCGTGTCCAGTCGCCTGCCCCGCCGTCCCGCCCGTCGGTTCGTACGACCGCCACTCGTTGAACTGCGTGACCCACCGCATGACGCCGAGCAGTCCGAGACTCGTCAGGCCGGTGAGCGCGAGTTGACCGGGTCCGATGTCCATGCGGTCGGGTTCTCGGCAGTGCCGTATGGTGGTTGTCGGGAACATCTTCGGGTCGACCGGACGGGGGTCGGCCGCCGGAGGGGGAGGCCGTCACCGTTCCAGTCGCGCCAGGGCCGCCCGCGTGTTGACGTTCGTCGTAGAGGCTTCCAGGTCGACGCCGGCAGGCGCGTCACCGACCGGGACGGACGCGACCTCGTCGAACTGCGACGGGAGTGCCCGGACGCCGGCAGCAGGGGTGACCTCGTCCCGGATGCAAGCGACCGCGGCACGCCGATACAGTGCGTGGAGCGGTTCGGGGTCACCCGAGGCGCCGATGGGTACCACGGCGTCGACCTCGTCGGCCCGCCTGTCGGCGAGGAACCGGATCGCAGCGGGGGAAACGAGTGGCATGTCGCACGCACAGAGGAACAGCCACGGCGTGTCGACGGCGTCCAGCGCACCGTAGAGTCCGGCGAGCGGCCCGGAGAAGGCGCTGTCGTCGAACCTCGTGCGGACGTCGCCGACCGCGCTGCCGAGTCGCTGGCGCTGGTCCTCGGTCCGGAACGCGAGGACTGGCGTCCGGTCGGTCCCCGCCCGGACGGCCTCCGACACGCGCAAGAGGAGGGGGTCGCCGTCGAGCGTCGCGAGCGCCTTGTGGCCGTCTGTGAAGCGCGTACTCCCGCCCCCGGCGAGCACGACGCCGGTCATCGGCTCCTCAGACCCCATCTGCACCGTCGTCGCCTGTGCCCTCGTACGCCGCCCTGTCTTCGTCCGGGTCGAGCGAGACGGGCCGCAGCGCGACGACGTCCTTGACCGCACGGGGTCCCTCGATGGCCGGGGCCAGGAACCGGGGACCGTCGAGCCGGTCGCCGTCGCGTTCGAACGCGAGCAGGCCCTCGACGGCGACGCGTACCTCGACGCAACTCCGGTAGCCGTCGCGGCTCTCGACGACGAGGTGGGTGGTCTCGCCCGGGAGGCCGACGGCGTCGACGAGGTCCGCGACCGGGACTCCGCGCCAGGTCGCGTCGACCTGGCCACCGGTGAGGCACTCGTACCCGAGGGTCCGGTCGACCGTGCGGACGTCGGGGCTGTCGAGTAGCGCCGCCAGCGAGCCCTCTTCGCCCACGCGTACTCGGTGGGCGTCTCCGTTCGAGTCCCGCCGACCGGCCGTCTCTCGTCCGCTCATCTGTGTGGTGTGCCTTTCGTTCGCACGGTCATGAAGCTCACGCCCTGGCGGGAAGTCGACTCGACACCTACTCCCACCGCTGGACCTCGACGGTCGTCCCCGCGTCGAGTCGGACCACGTCCTCGGGGACGACGACCCACCCGTCGGTGAGTGCGACGCTGGAGAGGATGCTCGCGCCGCTCGTCCGCGTCTCTCGGACGACCCGTCGCCCGTCCGCCGTGTCGAGCGTGGCGCGAGCGAAGCGCCGAACCCCGGGGTCGGTGTCTATCGGTTCGGTCAGTTCGGCCTCGACGGTCGGGAACTCGGGGAGGGGCAACCGGCCGACGGCCTTCACCGCGGGTCGGAGGAACTGGACGGCGGTGACGATGCAGGACACCGGGTAACCCGGCAGGAGGAGGACCGGGGTGTCGTCGACGACGCCGAGGGCGACCGGGTGGCCGGGTCTGATGGAGACGCCGTGGACGAACACCGACCCGAGGTCGTCGACGACGTCGGGGACGAGGTCACGGTCGCCCACGGACGACCCGCCGGTCGTCACGACGACGTCGTGGTCGAGGGCCTCCTCGACGGCCGCCGCGAGCGCGTCGTGGTCGTCGGGAACCACGTCCCCGTACGTCGGGTCGCCACCCCACTCGCGGACGCAGGTCGAGACGGTCAGCCCGTTCGTCTCGACGACCTCGCCGGGGGCCGGGTCGGACTGGACGAGTTCCTCCCCCGTCGGGAGGACGGCGACCGTCGGCCGCCCGTAGACGGTGACCGACCGCGTCCCCACGCTCTTCAGCAGGGCGGCGTCAGCGGGTCCCAGTCGGTGACCGGGGTCGAACAGCGCGGTTCCCCGGGTCACGTCCTCCCCGACGGGCGCGACGTCCTTCCCGGCGGCGACTGGGCGGGTGACGCCGACGCCGTCGTCGACGTCGACCGTCCGTTCGACCCGGACGACGGCGTCCGCCCCGTCCGGGAGTTCGCTCCCGGTGTGGACCGGAACTGCCTCGCCCGACCCGACGCGGCCCTCCGTCAGTCGGAGCGAGGCCGGCGCGTCGGTACGCGCCCCCGCCGTGTCGTCGGCGCGCACCGCGTAGCCGTCCATCGCTGCACGTCGGTAGTGCGGGATGCTCCGTGTCGCCGTCACCGACTCGGCGAGGACCCGGCCCGTCGCCGCCGGGAGGGACACCGACTCGGTCCGTTCGACCGGCCGAAGCCGCCGGTGGAGGTCGTCGAGTGCCGTCGCCAGGGGGACGGGGTCCGTGGTGGTCATCGCGGGCCTCCCCGGGTGGTCGTCGGTAGTTCCATCGGTACGCCTGGACGTGGGTCCGGCAAGACCTTATAGCCCCGTTGCGAGTCCGTTCCGGCGAGGCTCCACGGACGGCGTGCCCCTCGTATCACGATTGTCAGGTTTTAACATACCACACGATGTAGTTGCAGGCAGGTCGGACGGCCTCCACGCCTGGACCGGTCGGGGGTGCCCGATGCCGTGGTCCCCACGGCTGGGCGAACGAATGGTCCGGAACGGAGACCGGACGCCTCCCGGCCGTGTCCGACGCGAACGGGCCGACCCGGGGACGGCCGTCGTCGCCCGGTTCGCACCGCCACACGACCACCAGACCCGATGCAGATCAGGTATGCAACACGAAAAACTCGCGCTCGTCGCCATCGTGCTGGCGGTGTTGCTCCCGATGTGGTTCGTCGCCATCCAGGGGGAGCCACCGTCCGAGGAGATCAGGATCGACCAGAGCGTCAGCGAGATACGACCCCTCGACGGGTTCGTCGACACCCCGAACAAGCTCTCGCCGAGCCAGGTCGGGGTCGTCGTCTGGGTCGCGCTGCTGGCGCTCGTCGGCGTCCTCTCGTTCTTCCACCGGTTCATGAACTACGCTGCCCGACCGGACGGGGACGCGGACTCGACCGCCGCCGACGGTGGGGCCACCGCGCCCGGCCTCTCGTGGTTCGAGACCGAAGACCGCTGGGTCGTCGAGTACGCCCCGGCGAGCGACGCGCTGGCAGGCCTCGTCGCCATGGGGGGACTGACCGTGCTGGCCATCGTCTTCGCCGCCCTGTTCACCGGCGAGTACCTGACCCTCGCCCGGACCCAGTACTTCGGCGTCTACGCCTTCGGCATGTTCATGTCCCTGACCGGACTGACGGTGTCGTACTACGCGTGGTTCATGCCACACGTCGAGGTGGCAGAACGGAGGGGGCACCGATGACCGGGTCGGACGGGGACCGCGAGTACCCGGACGGGAGCGACTCCGGGACGTGCCCATGCGAGTCGGCGGGCCGCGTCCAGCCGAGCATCTACCGACAGTTCTGGCGGGACGACCGGGCGGAACTGCAGCGGCGTGACTACGCGAAGGTGCTGGCGACCATCGGCGGTCTGACCGCCCTCGGTAGCCTCGCCGCCCCGCTTGCCGGGTTGACCCGGGTGTTCGAGCGAGGCTACGCCGGACCGGTGTACTCCGACGGCGTGGCGCTCGTCGACGCCGAGGGCGCGCGAATCCAGGAGGGGCGCCTGTCCGACGGCGAGTTGCTGACCGTGTTCCCGGAACCGCGGCCGGGCATCGCCGACGCGCCCACGTTGCTCGTCCGGTTCCCCGAGGACCAGTACGGCGAGGGGACGAACCTGGAGTTCACGGTCGGGGGGTACGCCGCCTACTCGAAGGTGTGTACCCACGCGGGGTGCATGGTCTCGGACCGGGACGGGAACACGGTGGTCTGCCCGTGTCACTCCGGGCGGTTCGACCCCCTCAGCGGCGCGCGCGTGACGGGCGGCCCGCCACCGCGACCACTCCCACAGCTCCCCGTCACCCTGTCGAGCGAGGGCTACCTCGTCGCCACGGGCGACTTCGTCGGGCCGGTCGGCCCGGGGGGTGAGTGATGAGTCGACTCGACCGCGTGTACGGCCTGCTCGACGAGCGCCTCGACCTGCAGAGCGCACAGTCGTTCCTCGGGAAGGCGTTCCCAGCGGAGGACTCGTTCCTGCTCGGCGAGGTCGCGCTCGTCTGTTTCGTCCTGCTGGTCCTGACGGGGACCTTCCTCGGGTTCTTCTTCGAGCCGAGCACCTCCGAGGTCGAGTACGAGGGGAGCGTCGCCGAGTACCAGGGCGAGGAACTCCCCGAGGCGTACGTGAGCGTCCTCAACATCACCTACGACGTCCCGTTCGGGATGCTGATACGGCGGCTCCACCACTGGGCGGCCCACCTGTTCGTCGCCTCGCTGGCGTTGCACATGCTGCGCGTCTTCTTCACCGGAGCCTACCGGAACCCCCGCGAGTTGAACTGGCTCGTCGGAACCGGACTGGCCGGTACCTCGATGTTCGCCGCCTACACCGGCTACGCGCTCCCGTTCGACGAGTTCGCGAGCACCGCCGCCGGCATCGGCTACAACGTCGCAATCTCCATCCCGCTGGTCGGCGACATGCTCGGCAAGATAGTCTTCGGTGGCCAGTTCCCGTCCAGCGCGACGATACCTCGGTTCTTCTTCCTGCACGTCTTCGTGTTACCCCTCGTCATCGCAGGGTTGATCGGCGTCCACATGCTCATCCTGGTGCGCCAGAAACACACCGAGGCACGGCGCGACGCCGACGTCCCCGGACGGACGGGCGTGCAGGCCGACGGGGTCGGGGAGGGTGGTGCCGGGGAGAACCCCCGTGCCACCGGGGTCGCCCCGGTCGACCGGGACGACGACAGCGTCGTCGTCGGCCTCCCGGCCGTCCCGAACCAGCTGGCGGTCAGCGCCGTCGTCTTCTTCCTCACGCTGGCGACGCTGTCGCTGCTGGCCGGCTTCCTGCCGGTCCACAACATCGCCGAGTACGGGCCGAACGACCCCGCGACGACCCCGTCGCTCATCATGCCCGACTGGTTCCTGATGTGGGGGTACGGCTTCCTGAAGCTGACCCCCTCGTGGATGAGTTTCGACCTGTTCGGGGTCCACTTCAGCTCCGAGTTCGTCGGTGGCCTCGTCATGCCGGGACTGGTGTTCGCGGCAGTCGCGGTCTGGCCGTTCGTCGACTACGAGTCGACGCAGGTCCACTTCAGCGCCGACCCCGTCGACAGGCCGTGGCAGACCGCCGTCGGCATCGCCGGCGTCGTGTTCATCATGGTCGCATCACTCGCGGGGATGGACGTCATCGTCGCCGACCTCCTCGGGACGAACACGGCCGTCATCCGGCCGTACCTCACGGCGGCGCTGCTGGTCGTCCCGGTCGCCGCCGGACTGGCGAGCTACGCCGTCCTCGGCGGCTTCGGCAGCGACGAGGACGAGTCGGACGTCGAACGGGACGCGGAACCCCCCGTCGAAGCGGGCGAGGAGCAGACCACGGACGAGGGAGGTGACGACGGATGACCGACACCCGCGGGCGGTTCACGTGTTCTCCCCGCCGGTACCGCTGGCTCGACCGGGCGACGAAACTGGCCGGTATCGCACTCATCGCCGGCGGCCTGGAGGTAGGCGGCGACACGGCAATCGGTATCGCACTCGCAGCACTCGGCGTCGCAGTCGGACTCGCGACCGTACTCATCGACAAACAATGAGCGACCAACGAGAGACCCACGACAGTACGAACGCCGACGGCCTCGACCTGGCCCGTCGGGACTTCCTGAAGGGACTTGGCGCAACGGCGACCGTCACGGGGGCGAGCAGCGTCCTCGGCGACGACCTGCTCCAGATGGACGGCCTCGAGGTCGTCGAGGACCCCATCGGTTCCTACCCCTACCGCGACTGGGAGGACCTCTACCGCGAGGAGTGGGACTGGGAGTCGCGCGCCCGGAGCACCCACAGCGTCAACTGCACCGGCAGTTGCTCGTGGGAGGTGTTCGTCCGCAACGGACAGGTCTGGCGCGAGGAACAGTCGAGCGACTACCCGCAGTTCGACGACCAGCTCCCGGACCCCAATCCCCGCGGGTGCCAGAAGGGGGCGTGCTACTCGGACTACGTCAACGCCGACCACCGGGTGCTCCACCCGATGCGGCGAACCGGCGAGCGCGGGGAGGGCAAGTGGCAGCGCATCTCCTGGGACGAGGCGCTGACCGAGATCGCAGAGCACGTCGTCGACGAGGTGACCGCGGGACGCTACGACGCGATCAGCGGGTTCACCCCCATCCCGGCGATGAGCCCGGTCAGTTTCGCCAGCGGGTCGCGGCTGCTCAACCTGCTGGGCGGCGTCTCGCACTCCTTCTACGACTGGTACTGCGACCTGCCGCCGGGCCAGCCGATAACCTGGGGCGTCCAGACGGACAACGCAGAGAGCGCCGACTGGTACAACGCCGACTACATCGTCGCCTGGGGGTCGAACATCAACGTCACGCGCATCCCCGACGCGAAGTACTTCCTCGAGGCGGCGTACGAGGGGACGAAGCGGGTCGGGGTGTTCACCGACTACTCCCAGACGGCCATCCACTGCGACGAGTGGCTCGGCCCGGACCCCGGCAGCGACACGGCGCTGGCGCTCGGGATGGCACGCACCATCGTCGACGAGGGCCTCCACGACGAGGCCCACCTCGAGGAGCAGACCGACATGCCGTTGCTCGTCCGCGAGGACACCGGGAAGTTCCTCCGGGCGGCCGACGTGGGCGAGTCGGGCGAGGGCGCAGAGAAGGTGTTCGTGATGGTCGACGGCGAGGGCGACCTGCGACTCGCGCCCGGGTCCCTCGGCAACCGCGCCGGAGAGTACGACCCCGACGCGAGCATCGAACTCGACTTCGACCCCCGCCTCGCCGTCGACCGGAGCGTCGAGACGGCAGACGGCACGGTGCGGGTCCGGTCCGTCTGGAACCGCCTCCGCGAGGAACTCGCGAACTACGGACCCGAGACCGTCCACGAGCAGACCGGCGTCGGCACCGAGACCTACCAGGAGGTCGCCCGGGAGTTCGCCCGCGCCGACCGGGCGAAGATCATCCACGGCAAGGGGGTCAACGACTGGTACCACAACGACCTGGGCAACCGCGCCGTCCAGTTGCTCGTGACCCTGACCGGCAACCTCGGCCGGCAGGGCACCGGACTGGACCACTACGTCGGCCAGGAGAAGATATGGACGTACCACGGCTGGCAACAGCTCTCGTTCCCGACCGGGAACGTCCGCGGCGTCCCGACGACGCTGTGGTCGTACTACCACGCCGGCTACCTCGACCGGGCCGAGGACCGGACCGCGGAGATGATACGGGAGTCCATCGACAGGGACTGGATGCCGGTCTACCCGGAGGAGCGCGAGGACGGCACCCGCCCGGACCCCTCGACGATGTTCGTCTGGCGCGGCAACTACCTGAACCAGGCGACGGGCCACCTCGCCATCAGGCAGAACCTCTGGCCGAAACTCGACCTGGTCGTCGACGTCAACTTCCGGATGGACACGACGGCGATGTACAGCGACATCGTCCTCCCGACCGCGAGCCACTACGAGAAGTACGACCTCTCGATGACGGACATGCACACCTTCGTGCACCCGTTCACGCCCGCGGTCGAACCGCTGGGGGAGGCCAAGACCGACTGGCAGATATTCCTCGAACTCGCGGCGAAGATACAGGAGGTGGCACGCGACCGAGACGTCGGTCCGGTCGCGGACCGCTCGTTCGACCGGGACATCGACCTCCAGTCGGTGTACGACGACTACGTCAGGGACTGGCTGACCGGGGAACCGGAGGCGCTCGTCGAGGACCGCGCCGCCTGCGAGTTCGTCCTCGACCACTCGGAGGAGTCGAACCCCACCGGGAGCGCCGAACAGATAACCTTCGACGACATCGAGGGCGTCGACGACGGCCAGCCGGAGCGATTCCTGGCCACGGGGGACCACTGGACCTCGCCCATCGAGGAGGGCGAGGCCTACACCCCGTGGAAGCGGTTCGTCCAGGACAAGGAGCCCTGGCCGACGTTCACCGGGCGCCAGCAGTACTACATCGACCACGACTGGTTCCTGGAACTCGGCGAGGAGTTGCCGACGCAGAAACCGCCGGAGAGCGACATGGACCCGGAGGAGTACCCGCTGCGCTACAACACGCCACACGGTCGCTGGTCCATCCACTCGACCTGGCGGGACAACGAGAAGATGCTGCGCCTGCACCGCGGGCAACCGGTCGTCTACCTCAACCCCGACGACATGGCAGCCCGCGGCATCGAGGACGGGGACACGGTCCGGGTGTTCAACGACCTCTCGGAGGTGGAGGCGATGGCGAAGCCGTACCCGAGCGGGGAACCGGGGACCGTTCGCCAGTACTTCGCCTGGGAGACGTTCCAGTACGAGAACCGGGAGAACTTCAACTCGCTCGTCCGGATGTACGCGAAGCCGACGCAACTCGTCCAGTACCCCGAGGACACCGGGGAGCACCTGTACTTCTTCCCGAACTACTGGGGACCGACGGGTGTCAACAGCGACGTCCGGGTCGAGGTGGAGAAGGTCGAGGACGGGGCATCGGATCGCACCGCCGCGGCGACCGGGGGTGACGACCGATGAGCCAGGCCGACGACGGCGACGAGGTCAGGCTCGCCGAGGGCATCGACCACCAGGTCGCGATGGTGATGGACCTGAACAAGTGCATCGGCTGTCAGACCTGCACCATCGCCTGCAAGACGAACTGGACGGACGGCGGCGGCCGCGAGTACATGTACTGGAACAACGTGGAGACGCGTCCCGGCGCGGGCTACCCCCGGGACTGGGAGGAGATGGGCGGTGGCTGGGACGACGAGGGCGAGCAACGCACGCCCGGCGACCTGCCCACGGAGGAGGACTACGGCCGGCCCTGGGACTTCAACCACCAGCAGATAATGTACGAGGGGAGCGACGAACCCCTCCGTCCGATGGACCAGGCCGAGTGGGGGCCGAACTGGGACGAGGACCAGGGCGCGGGCGAGTACCCCAACTCCTACTACTTCTACCTCCCGCGCATCTGCAACCACTGTACGCACCCGTCCTGCGTCGAGGCGTGCCCGCGGTCCGCGCTCTACAAGCGCGAGGAGGACGGCATCGTCCTCGTCGACCAGGACCGCTGTCGGGGCTACCGGTACTGCGTCGAGGGCTGTCCGTACAAGAAGGTGTACTACAACGCGATGAAGAAGACGTCCGAGAAGTGCATCTTCTGCTACCCGCGCATCGAGGGCGAGGGGCCGGACGGCGAGGTCCGACCGCCCTCGTGTGCGGCGGACTGCCCGCCACAGCTCAGGCTCGTCGGCTACCTCGACGACGAGGAGGGTCCCATCCACAAGCTGGTCAACGAGTACGAGGTGGCGGTGCGACTCCACCCCGAGTACCGGACCGAGCCGAACGTCTACTACATCCCGCCGTTCGCCCCACCACAGCACTCCGAGGAGGGTGAGTCCCTCGACTCCGAACGCATCCCCCGCACCTACCTGGAAGAGCTGTTCGGCCCGAAGGTCAACGAGGCGCTGAACACCATCGAGCGCGAGCGGAACAGGGTCGAACGGGGCGAGGAGAGCGAGGTGATGGAGATGCTGACGACGAAGGACACCGCCGACCAGTACCGGCTGGAGGTGTTCGATGACGAGTGACGACCTCGTCCTCGTCGGGGCCCTCGCGGTCGTCGTACTCGCGGCGACGGCGGTCGTCCCGGCGTTCGTGGACGCCCGTCCGGCCTACGAGATTCCCGTGAACTACGAGGTCGACGGCGAGACGCTGGAGCGCGTCGACGGCGAGGAGTGGGGCGAGGCCCCGGCCGCGACGATACCGGTCAGCAGTGCCGGCGCCGACGTCCCGGCGGCCGAGAACACGACCGTCGAACAGGTCACGGTGGAGGCCGTCCGGACGGACGACCGACTCTACCTGCGACTGACGTGGGCCGACCCGTCGCGGGACGTCTCGAACGACGAGATACGGACGTTCACCGACGCGGTCGCGGTGCAACTGCCCGTCAACGCGACCGCCCGGCCGCCCATCGCGATGGGGAGTCCGGACAACCTGGTCAACGTCTGGTACTGGGCGGCCGACGACAGGACCGAGGAGTTGCTCGCGGGCGGCGCGGGCACGACGACCGAGTACAGCGACCCGACCGTGCGGACGAACGCGACGTACGAGAACGACCGGTGGAAGGTCGTGTTCTCGCGACCGCTGGAGGGGTCGACCGCGAACCGGACGACGGTCCCGACCGACGAGGACATGGACGTCGCGTTCGCCGTCTGGAACGGCGGGAACATGGAGCGCTCCGGGCAGAAGGCGGCCAGCGAGTGGTACTACCTCGCCCTGGGGCCGGGACCGGCGGGACCGCCCTACGAACTCATCCTCTGGACGGTCGCCGGGGTGGCCATCGTCGTGACGACGCTGGTGACCATCGAGGGCGTCCGCAGAACGCGGGGTGGCTGAGCGTGGCGTCGCACGACCCCGATGGGGCGGCATCGCCGGCCGAACGGGAGCGCCTCGCCGGGGCCATCGACGTCGAGGCCGGTGCCCGGGGTGCGGTGTACGCGCTGGTCGCACGGACGTTCACCGAACCGGACGAGCGACTGTACCGGGCGCTCGACGCCGGCGACGTCGCCGACGAACTGACCGACCTCCTGGAACGGACGGGACTCGACGTCGCGCCGCCGGACCTCTCGGTCGCGGACGACCACGAGACGCTCTCGGCACGGTACAACGACCTGTTCGTCGTCGGCTACTCGGAGGTGGTCGACAAGACCGACGGGACCGTCGACAACTACGCACCCCCGGTGTCGCTGTACGAGACGGACTACAGACCGGAGGTGTCGTGGAACGACGTGAACCTCGACCTCGCCCGGGCGTACGAGCACTTCGGCTGTCAGGTCGACCAGGAGGTGCGTCGGAACCACGACCACGTCAGGCTCCAGCTGGAGTTCGTGGGCTACCTCTGTCGCCGGGAGGCGGCCGTCGACCCCGTGGTCGCCCGGGCGCGGCTGGACTTCCACGACCGCCACCTCCGGGTCGTCACCAGCGGGGTCGCGGATGCGCTCGAATCCGAACCCGGGACCGGACTCTACGGCGAACTCGCGAGCTTCCTCGACCGGTTCACGGCCGCCGACGTGGACGACCTCGACGCGCGACTGAACGGGGAGGGAGCGCCATGAGTACCGAACCCGCGACCACGGACGAGGAGCGAGACGGCGAGTACGCCGGCGACCCGTCCTCGACCCGGTTCCCGGACGCGCTCCGGGTCGACCGGGAGCGCGTCGTCGTGGCGACGGGGGGCGTCGCGTCGCTCGCCGTGGTGGGGACGACGGCGGTCCGGACGCTCTACAACCTCCCGTTCGACCCGGTCCCGGTGGCGCCGGGACTCCGGTCGGCCGTCGCCGGGACGACGCTGGTCGTGCTCGCGGCGTCCCTCGTCGCCCTCTCGGTGGCGACGGGCCGGTCGACCGTCAGGGTCGGCCTGCTGTTCGCGGGCGTCTTCGGCGTCCTCCCGGCGCTGGCCCGGGCGGCGACGTTGCCGGGGGCACTCGGGGTCGCCGCAGGCTCCGGGGTCGCACTCGCCGGGACGCTCGGCGTCCCGTCGTCGTACCGGGCCGCCCGGCGGGGCGCCGTCGCGCTCGCATTCGTCGCCGGCATCGCCGTCTCGCTCGGGGCAGCCATCGGCGTCGTCGACGCCGGACTGCGGAGCCTCGGCGGTCTGTTCGCCGTCGGGGCGCTCGTCGGCACCGGCGTCCGCATCGAGGGCGACCGCGTCGGGGTCGCCGCCGGCGTCCTCGCGTTCCTGGCGACGACGCTGGCGGTCGGTGCGAACCCCTACGTCGCCGGGAGCGCGCTGCTGGTCGCGTTCGCCGTCGTCGGCGTCCCCCACCTGCTCGTCGCCGCCGCGGCCGGGAGCTGCGTCGGCGTCGCCGTCGCGGGCGTTCGACGCGCCGAGTACGAGACGGCCGCCGGTGCCTGCATCCTGCTCGCCGCCGGCATCCCGGCGACGTTCCCCCGGGCGATGGCCGTCCTGCTCGGCGCGACGCTGGTCCTGTTCCCGGTCGAGACGCTGGCCGGTCCCGTCGGGACTGCCGGCGAGGAGGTGCCACCGTGAGGGACGAGGAGGAGGCGACCGACGGGCCGACGGACCCCCGGGTCCACCCGGAGGAGAGCCCGGGGTTCGGTGAGGAGCCGACGGGCCTGGAGGACATCGAGGTGAGCCGCGACGTGACCATCGGCGAGGCGTCCCAGCGCGAGTTACAGGCGACCGACCTCTCGCCGGTCGCGGACGACGACGTCGCCGAGAAGGTCGAGGCGCTCTGTGAGGGCGACGTCGTCGACCGGCGACGTGCGGCGCTCGCACTCGGGGACGAGGACCGAACCGAGGCGGTCCTCGACGCGCTGGTCCACGTCGGACTCACCGACGAAGACGCGGACGTCCGGCAGTTCGCCGTCGAGTCGCTCGGTAACCTCGGTGGCGACCGGGCCGGCGAGGCCGCCGCCGATACGACCGACGACCCGGACCCCTGGGTCCGGGCGGAGGCGGTCGTCGCCCTCGACCGCATCGACAGGCAGCGATACGAGTCACACGTCGAGGCCGCGCTCGGGGACGACCACCACGCGGTCCGTCGGAACGCCGCCGTCTCGCTGTTCAAACTGCGCGGCGAGGCGCTGCTCGACGTGTTGCTGGACCAGACCCGCGACGACAGCGAGCGCGTCCGGGAGTGGGCCGTCCACCTCCTCGCCGGCGTCGACGACGACCGCGCCGAACGGCGACTGTCCGAGGTGGCGAACGACGAGTCCGAACCGAAGGTCGTCCGCAGCACCGCCGCCCGGTCGCTCGAAGCCGACCCCGGGAAGTTCCGCAGACAGTTCACCGGCGGCACGGAGAACGCGAGCGCGTCGCTCCCCGGAGAGAGCCGACTCAACCGCCAGCCAGACCTCTGATACCCCACCCATGCCCACGGAGACACCAGACCCCGATACGGAATCGCACCCGGACGACGACCGATTGCAGGCCGACGTGGAGGCGGCCCTGCGGAACGTCCGCGACCCGGAGGCGGACGTGAACCTCTTCGAGGCGGGCCTCGTCGACGGCGTCCACGTGAGCGAGGGCCACGTCGTCGTCGAGGGCGACCTGGCCGACTTCCCGCCGCAGGAGGCCGAGGCCGTCACCGCGACCATGGTCCGGGCGGCCACGGACGTCGACGGGGTCGGCCACGCCCACGTCGAGCACGTCCAGTCCCGCCCGGACACCGGCGACCGGCGCGTCGGCATCACCGCCGCGGACCGCATCGTCGCGGTCGCGAGCGCGAAAGGCGGCGTCGGCAAGTCGACCGTCGCGACGTCCCTCGCCTGTGCCCTCGCCGCCGACGGGGCGTCGGTCGGCCTGTTCGACGCCGACATCCACGGTCCGAACGTGCCCGACCTGCTCTCGGTGAGCGGTCCGGTCCACTCCGACGACGACGGGAACCCAATCCCGGTCGACGCCGGGGGAATCGAGGTGATGAGCGTCGGCCTCCTGTCCTCCAGCGCGCCGCTGGCGTGGCGTGGCGCGATGGCCCACGACGCGCTCTCGGAACTGTTCGAGGAGACGGCCTGGGACGACCCCGACACCGTCGTCGTCGACCTGCCGCCCGGGACCGGCGACGTCGCGCTGACCACGCTGCAGGAGGTCCCGGTCCACGGCGTCGTGTTCGTCACGACCCCGTTCCACGCCGCAGTGTCGGACACGCACCGGTCGGTCCAGCTGTTCGAGGAGAACGACGTGCCGGTGCTCGGCGTCGTCTCGAACATGGGCGAGTTCGTCTGTGAGAACTGTGGGGAACCCCACGACCTGTTCGACGGGCCGGACCCGATCGACGCGCTCGACGTGCCCGTCCTCGCGGACCTCCCCTTCGACCCGGACCTGCAGTCGTCGCCCGGGGCGACGCCGGACGGCGTGTCGGCGCACGCACGGAACCTGGGGGCCGCCGTCCAGCGCCGCCTCGACGAGATATGGTCGGTCGACGTGCCCGACGGGGCCGTCGACCTCCGTGGCGTGTCCCCGGGCGACCGCCACGACCGCGTCAGGGAGGGGTTCGAGCAGGTCGACTCCGGGGAGGCGTTCTACGTCGTGAGCGACCGCGACCCGACGCCGGTCCGGGCGTTCCTGCTGGAACTGGCCCCTGACCGGTCGTTCGACACGTTCGAGGTGAAACGGCAGAACCCCGAGACGTGGATACTGCGGGCGGTCCTCGCCTGATGCGCTTCGTCGTCCCCGACCAGTCTCACTCGAAGTCGAAGTGTGGATTCCACGCGACCTCCCAGAGGAAGCCGTCGGGGTCCGAGAAGTACCCCGAGTAGCCGCCCCAGAAGGTCTCCTGTGCGGGTTTCACGACCGTAGCCCCTGCGGCCTCGGCTTCGTCGAGCACCCTGTCGACCGCTTCCGTCGAGTCGACGTTGTGCGCGAGCGTGAAGCCGCGAAAGCCGGACCCCTCCGGCGGGACCGTCGCGTCCTCGGCGAGCTCGTCCCACGGGAACAGGGCAAGCCACGTCCCGGACGTCTCGAAGAACACGACGTCTCCGTCGTCACCCCACTCGTACCTGGGCAATCCAAGCCCGTCCTCGTAGAACTCCCTGGCCGTCTCGAGGTCGTCGACACCGAGGGTGACGACGCTGATGTTCGGGTCCATACGACCGGTACGAAGACGTTCGTATTGACAGTTTCCGGAGCACGGTACTGACGTGTACGAAAGGGGGTCGCACGGCCACCAGTCGGCGACGGTTCGACACGGGGCCAGCAAGATTGATTCGTGCGTGGTCCGTGTTCCGTCACACCATGGCCCCCCGTGAGTACGACCTGCTCGAACTCGAGGCTGAGCAGCGGACCGTCTCGCTCCTCCCCGCATCGTTCGCCACAGAGAACGGTGCGGGCGTGTTGATGGAGTGGGTCTCGACTGCGACGGCCGAGAGCCCAGCGTGCCTGCGGGCGACGCTGACGAACCACAACGAGTTCCGGGCGAAGTTCCGGACGCGGTCGGTCCCCCCGTTCGACCGGGTCGCCCACTCCTTGCTACGAGACCACACGTCCTCTGAGTCGTCGATATACCTCGCACCGACGGCGAGCCATCCGCTCGTCGATGGGGAACCTGCGTACGAACGACGGCCGTCGGGCCACTGGGGCGCCACCCGGGTCCCGCCGAAACAGCCGTCGTCCATCTGGCTCGACCCGGAGGAGTCGGTCACTGGCGAGTACTACCTGCTCGGCGGGGTGGACAGCGAGCGCCTGCTGACCGGTCGGTACCGGTTCGCCAGTGGCGCGTCGAGAGGTGGGTTCTCACTCGCGGTCTGGGACACCGACCGGCCCGGACCCGTCGACGAACCACGGTTCGCAGGCCTTTCACTTCCCTCGTTGGTCGACTCTGTGAAGGGCCGGTTCCCCGGTTCGGTCTCGTGGTTCCACGACGCCGACGGGAAGACGGACGTCTACCTCGAACCGACCGCCGAGTCAGCGGAGATTCCGGGCCGCATCGACTTCACGCTGGTCAACCGCTCCGACCACTCCCTGGTCGGGAATCCGCTGTGCTGGTCGGTGCTCAAACGCCACGACGGGCGGTGGTTCCACGTCGCCCCGTCGGGGTTCCCACAACCCCGCCAAGCCCTGCCACCCGGTGAGACGAGAACGGACGCACTCCGCGTCTTCGCCGACGACCCCGTACCATGCGACGACGGCCACGACGTCGGCCATCTCGGCGGCGGGAGCTACGCGTTCACCGTCGGCAGCTACGACGGCACGGAGTACGCCGCCGCGTTCGACCTGCGTGGAGATGCCGTCGAGGTGACCCCGACGGACGCCGTCGAGATCGTCACACTGGATGAAGGTTCGCTCACGGCGCGGTCGACCCGGGGAGTCGACGACGGGACCCGCCTCTGGAGGTACACCATCTCGCGGGCCGACCGGCCGGAGGAGTCCGTGACCCGTCCGATCGCCGAGCAGGTGCTCAGACGGCAACCGCTCCGGGACGCGCTGGGACTCCTGCTCGACCACGACGTGGCGCGGGTCACCGTCGAGGAGTTCACCGACAGTCGCCCTCCGTTCGGTATCGGAGACGCGGAGTACGTCGAGTACGAGGGGACGTGCTACCGGATATCGACAGTGGCTGCCGACGATGCCGAGACCACTTGACTGCGAGAGAAGCGGTAGGGGTGGGATTCGAACCGCACGCGACCTCCGTTCACGAGGTCTCCGTCGTGGAGGGCACTCCCCCTGACCGCGACGGTACCCGTTCCATCGGGCGACCCTACCGCATCCGAAGCCACGTCTGGATACCCCATTGTTATCAGCCGGCTTCGGCCCTGGAATTAGTTATCTACCGTTCGATTTCTAACCGGTACCTTCCGGCTAACGTGCGCTTGGTGGTGGTTAACCCCGCTACGTCGGGGACCGGTCCTGCCCGCAACGTCGTGGAACGTTGTTGGACTCCGTCGAGGTTCGGCCGTGCTGTCCGAGCAGACAGGCCGAACGGGGAGCGGGTGACCCGACTCGCCAGTCGTGCCGCGTGCGCCGGCTGGGGAACCGTCGAGGTGGGTAGTCGACGCGATATCGCAAAACCACCAAAGTAAAAGATAGTATAGGAAGATGATAAATGTGGTCGTCCACGGTGTCGAACGACCGTCCACGACCGGTCGAGAGCGCCACTCTACAGTCGGCCAGTGACGGTGACCCAGAGACCTCCCCGGTCGACGAACCAGGGATGCAGGTCGTCGACGAGAGCGCCGGGGGGTACGCCGGTTCCGACCCGAACGACGTACGTACGACCCGGCGGTCTCACACGGACCAGGCGACTCGTCGGACTGGTATCGTGCAGCCACGAGAACCAGCAGGGAGAACCCGCACCGATTCTCGTCGAGGGTCCAGCCTCCTGCGAACCGCACGGCCCCGACCCTGGGTCCGGCGTTCGTTCGAGCACGACGACGGCTCGAATGCCTCCAGAAGTGTCTTTTTGATATAGAGATGCTGTAAGTAACTGCTTCCTTATGTTTCTCGTGGCGCTACGACGCTGGCCGACGAACTCGACGGGACGATCTCGGACGGAGTTTACATTCATAGGAGTGTAACAGACATCGCCGGGACGACGGTTACAGTCGTACGCCTGTAACAGTCCGGCGCCGACCCGAACGTCGGCGAGGAACCCCAATCGTCGCTCGAACGGTAGCTGACACGGTTTTCGCCGACCGGTCTCGTGGTCGCGTCGCCGGGGCGGGCCGGTCGGCTATCAGATGGGGTTGGTGAACTCGATCCTGGTGACGACGAGTTCGTACACTTCCATGTCCTCGAAGACGGCACCCCAGCCACCGATGGTGTACTGGCCGTCGTCCCGCTGGAGTTCGATCGTGGCGATACCTGCGAGCTGTTCGAGTGACGGCCGTTCTTCCTGGAGCGACCGGTCCGTGTATCGGATGTCGGTCACGCGCCCGGTGACGGTCCGCATCCGGTTCTCGTTGTTGTCCCAGCCGTGTGCGACGACGTGGACGTCGACGCCGTCACGCCAGAGGGTGACGAAGTCCTGGATGAACTCCTCGATGCTGATGTACGGGAGCGGGCCATCGTGGGCGGTGTATATCTGCTTCTGGACGGACCAGAGGCACGTCTGGAAGTACCAGTGGAAGATGAACGAGAGGATGTCGTCGTTGATGACGACGCCGTAGGGCTTGCGACTCCGGTCGTTCGGGGCGAAGAACGTGTGTCGGCGGTCGACGACCGCGAGGAACGGGCCGGGAATCCCGCACTCGCGGACCTCCAGCGCGACGCCGTCCAGCGACAGTTCGTCCCGGACGTCGGTCGACGGTGCGTCGCTGTAGACGGAGAGCCTGATGATGATGCCGTTCTCGTGCGCGTCGCGCAGCAGGGGGAGGAGGTCCTGGGCCTGTTCGAGCGTCGCCGCCAGTTCGATGGCGTGGTCGGCGTCCGAGAGCGACGCTCGCACTCGCTCGTAGATGGTGGACTGGTGTTTGACGACGCTCATCTGGTGGTCCTCCTCGTACGGTTCCTTCCAGCGGTTCTCTATCTCGTCGGCGGCGTCCAGCACCTCGCGATACGACCGGAGGTGGTTCAGGACGTTGACCGGGTCGCTCGGGCGTGCGTGCAGTTGTTCCCGGTCGATGGTCTCGACGTATCCCTTCTCCTCGAGGTCGTCCAGCACCTTGTATATCTGTGCGACGGGGACGGACGACCGCTCTGCGACGTCGACCGCCGGCGCGATTCCGAGGTCCAGGAGCGTGAGATAGGCGTCGGACTGGTACCTCGTCAACCCGGCCCGTTCGAGCGCTTCCCGCACTTCCTCTGTGTCCATGTGTCTGGAATGCAGACTGGCTACCATAGTCATTGTGCCTCCGAAACCGGCGATTTTGGCGAGGGCGAGCCAGCCATGATGCGGGATGTGGTAGTATTAAATTCCATAGTAGTTCGGGCGTTTCCGCAGTGAGGGAGCAGGTTGTTTCTGGGAGAATTTTCTATTTCGACCCATACAAGACATATAGTTGACTGATAGACGATGGGTGGACGAATCGAACCAGGACGGCCGTTCGGACACGGACACTCGTCCGTGTCGGGGACCGTGCGAGTCACGGCCCGGTGGACTACACGGGGAGAGTCCGGCGGAACGCGCGACCACTGCATTCTTTACAGCCCGCTACGAGCAATCGTCCATGTCGAAGACGTCGACGCTGGTGGACCTCGTCTGCGCGCAGCGCCAACAGATGAAGCTGGTACTCGCGGTCCTCATCGCGATGAGCCTCTTTCTCGGCCTCTCCGCACTGTTCGTGGGTCCGGGCGACGACGCGTTCCCCATCCTCCTGCTGGACGTCGTTCTCGTCGGGGCTGCGTTCGCCTTCTTCGGCGGGTCCTTCTGGTACTGTACGAAACGGGAGATGGAGGAGTAGAAGGGCGTCTGGCGGTCACTGGGGTGAGCCGCCAGCCCGGATCACCGGTTCTCGAGGTAGTCTGCGGTCGTCTCGGCGAGGGACCTGACGTTCTCGTCCTCGTCGTCGGCCGCGACCCGTCTGAGGTCTGCGACGGCAGCGTCGTCGCCGAGGTGACCGAGCGCCCGGACCGCGCGGGCGCGAACGAGTACGGTGTCGTGGCAGAGACACTCGCGGAGTCGCCGACTGGCCGGTGCGACGACGGCCGGGTCCGCTGTCGCCAGTTCGCCGAGGACGTCGACTCCCCCGCCGGCGACTTCGGGGTCGACGTCGTCGAGCAGGGGGACGACGGCGTCGACGGCGTCCGTCGCCGCCGCAGGGTCGTGCTCTGTGACGGCGACCACGACGTTCACGAGCGTCCGGCGGGCGCCGAGTCTGCGTCGCCGTTCGTCCAGCTGGTGTTCCCGTATCGTCCGACGGGTCACCCGGTCCGCCACCACGTCACCGACGTCGTCCGGCGTGGGCTCCGGTTCCGTCGTCCGAATCGCCTCGACCAGGTGCGTGACGTGGGGGGTGAGGCTGGCGGGGCGTGCCACGGCGAGCGTGCCGAGCAGTTCCGCCCCAGTGAGCTGGACGTCGACCATGTCGGTGTCGAGGACGCCGACGAGTGGCGTCAGGTGGCCGTCCAGGGCTGCTGGCTCGGATTCCGCGACGGTGTCGAGGACCGCGATAGAGCGCAGCGACGTGGCGACGGTTTCGTCGGCGGTGAGCGCTGCGACCGCGTCGATGAACGGTCGGACCGCATCGACGTCCGCGGTCGCGAGCGTCTCGCACACCGCGATCCCCCGCTGGCAGACCAGCGGGTTCTCGGACGATAGCGCGGCGTGGACCGCGTCCTCGTCGACCGCCTCTGGCGTGACCGATTCTGGCGAGACACCGGACAGTGGTTCCGACGCGTCCGTTCCCATGACAGACCGATGCGACCGCCGCTGTGAAATACGTATGGGTTCGTGCCACGTCGGTCCCGGTTCGTCCTCGACACCCAAGCAGCAGACTCGTCCTATCACAAACAGTTTTGTCGGTCTATCCGGAATGGACGGTGTATGCCTGCCGACGGTTCACGTGGGCTGTCTCGACGGTCGCTGGTCCGTGCCGCGCTCGCAATCGGTGGTGCGAGCGCGCTCGCGGCCTGCCAGGACGTCGAACGTGCCCAGGACGACAGTAGCGCGGACGAGACGACGACCGACCCCCCGGACTTCCCTCGCGGCGTCGAGGACCGGTCCGTCCTCCCCGACGGCCAGCACGTCTGGGACGACTATCTGGTGAACAGCGTCCACGGGACGACGACCCAGAGCCAGCACCAGTTGCTCCTCGGACTCGCGTACGTGGGGTCGATTCCCCCGACGGAGGCAGAACGGGCCCAGGTCGAGCGCGCGCTCGCCGGACTCGAACGGGCGTTCCAGTGGGGGAGCGGGCTCGATACCAGCGGAAGCGTCAACGACGGGTTGCTGTTCATGCTCGGCTACGCACCCCGCTACCTCGACCGGGTCGACGTCGACGTCGATGGCCTCCAGCCCCCCGAGGAGGTCCTCCGGGCCCTCGGCGAGGACCCGTCGCTGGCTGCCGACTTCGACGCACTCCTGCTGCTCGATAGCGACTACGCGTCCATCCTGCTGGCGGCCGAGCAGGCCCTGTTCGGCGAGAAAGAGACGCTCAACGGGATCGAGGTGGCGGACCGGCTAACTGGCGTGTTCGAGGTCGTGGCGCGCCGGACCGGCGTCCTCGGCAAGGGTCGGCCGGCAGCGGAACTCGACAACGAGGACATCCCCGAGGACGCCCCGCTGTCGATGGGATTCCGGGCCGGGTTCGACAACAGTCTCCCGTCGGAGGACGTCGCGACGCTGTCGACGGGACCGTTCGCAGGCGGGACGACGCTGGCCGTGTCACGCATCACGACCCGTCTGGACGACTGGTACGACCAGCCCCACCGACGGCGACTGAAGGAGATGTACTGTCCCGCCCACGAGTACGAGGACGTCGGCGACGTTGGCGACAGGATGGGGGACCACAGCGGCATCACCGAGGAAGACGTCCAGAACATCGACGACCTGGCGGCCGAACACGGCATCGTCGGACACGCCCAGAAGGTCGCGTCGGCACGGTCCGGGGACTTCGAACCACAGATTCTCCGCAGGTCCGAGGGCGTCGCGACCGACGAGGTCGACGGTTCGTCGTTCAACTTCTCCTCGGTCCAGACGGACACCCGGAAGTTCGTCGCGGTGCGGAACGCGATGGACGTCGACGAGTACGACCTCGACGTACCTGCGGACCGACACGGCATCGTCGACTACCTCGGCACCCGTTCGCGGAGCACCTACCTCGTCCCGCCGCGGGCGACGAGAGCCCTCCCCAGCAACCGATGACCCCGTCGATTGCAGTTCGTTCGCGGTCGTCGTGGCTCGCGGTTCGGACGCTGGTCGTGGCGGCGTTGCTCCTCGCGAGTGCGGGGTGTGCGGGGATGGGTTCCCCTCCGACTGCGCCCGACCCGACCATCGACTTCCGGGACCGGAGCGACACGGCCGGCCTCGAGTACCGGACGGACGGGGGCGGTGCGGGGAACGGGAACGACGGCGTGTACGTCGTGGACTACGACCGCGACGGCTGGCAGGACGTGCTGGCCGTCGGCGGAGACGCGCCGGTACTGTTCAGGAACGACGGCGGCCAGTTCGGTCGCGCCAGGACGTTCTCGGCAGTCGGCGACTCCGTCAAGAGCGCGCTCTTCTTCGACGCCGACGGCGACGGCTGGGAGGACCTGCTGTTGCTTCGACCGCACGACGAACCGGTCCTCTATCACAACGACGGGGGCCAGTTCGAGCGGTCCGGGACCGACTTCGGGACGCTCGCCTACCCGATGGGCGCGACCGCTGCCGACTACGACCGGGACGGTGACCTCGACCTGCTGGTCTACCAGTCGGGCGACTGGGCGAACGGCAAGCCGGAGGGCTACTTCAGCCTCTACGAGGTCGTCGAGGAGGACAACGGCCACCCGAACGTCCTCTACGAGAACACCGGGGACGGCTTCGAGCGCGTCGAGGATTCCACCCTGAGTGACTCGCGGCGCTGGAGTCTCGCCGCGAGTTTCGTGGACCTCACCGGCGACGGCCTCCCGGACGTCCACGTCGCGAACGACTACAACACCGACGTCGTGTACGTCAACGACGGGGACGGGACGTTCGAGGAGCGACCGTTGCGGGGCAACACGTCGCGGAACGGGATGGCCTCGGAGGTGGTCGACGTGAACGGCGACGGGGCACAGGACGTGTTCACGACGAACATCTACCTCCCGCTCGACGAGGTCGAGGACGACGAACGCCACGAGCGACTCCGACTCCTGTTCGGGAACGTCATCCAGTCCGGTCGGACGAAGGGGAACACGCTCATGGTCAACGACGGGACCGGAAATCTCAGCGACCGGGCGGTCGGCCTCGGCGTCCGGCAGGGTGGCTGGGGCTGGGCCGCGAGCGCGACCGACCTCGACAACGACGGCGACCGCGACCTGATCCACGCGACGCAGTACGTCGCCCGCATCGACCGTGACGACCCGCACTACACCTACCCGATGCTGTTCGAGCGCGACGGAGCGAGGTTCAGGACGCTCGATGCCAGCGCCCGCAACCTGAGCGAACACGACGGTCGCGGACTGGTGACGCTCGACTACGACCGGGACGGCGACCGCGACGTCGTCGTGGCCCCCTACGACGGCGACGTGAGACTCTACGAGAACGTGGGTGCTACTGCGAACAGCATCGCGTTCCGGGTGGTCGACGTGCGGGGGGCCACGGTGTACGGCGCCGAGGTCACCGTCTCGACGGCCAGTCGGTCGACGGTCGTCCAGCAGACGGTCCGGTCCGACTTCCTCTCTCAGGAGAGTCGGGTCTCCCACCTCGGCCTGGGGAGCCACGACCGGGTCGACCTGACCGTGACGTTCCCCGACGGAACCACCCGGACGTTCGAGGACGTCGACGCGAACCAGCGCGTCAGGCTATCGAGGGACGGAATCGAATCGGTCGGGCGGTGGGACGAGGACGACGAACGTGCGACCCGGACGGGGTCCGATGCCGGGGACGACGGTGCCGCCGGGGTCGTTTCAGAGACACGAAGATATTTAACAGATACCCTGGTCTACGTAAATCATGCAGCCCGATTCAGCGGTGGAACCGTATAGACGGCCGTCACTACCGGTCGAGGAACGGGTCGACGACCTCCTCGACCGACTCTCGACGGCACAGAAGGCAGGACAGGTCGTGGGCACCTGGGCCGGGAAACTCGGCGAGACGAACGACCTCGACGACGTCAAGCGCGCGATTCGGGAACACCACGTCGGTGTCGCGGCCCTGTTCGGGTGGGCGGGCGCGTACGCGACGGGTCTCGACGAGGCCGTCGAGGCGGCCACAGAAGTCCAGCAGTACGCCGTAGAGGAGACGGAACTCGGCATCCCCCTCCTGTTGAACGTGGACGCCATCCACGGCAACGCCTACGTCGCCGGGGCGACGGTCTTCCCGAACGGACTCGGCGCGGCAGCCACGTGGGACCCAGACCTCGTGGAGACGGGTGCCGAGGTCACCGCCGTGGAGACGCGACGGGTCGGGGCACACCAGAACTACTCGCCGTCGTGCGACGTGGCCCGGGACCCGCGCTGGGGCCGTGTGTTCGAGACGTTCGGCGAGAGCCCGCGCCTGTGTGCGGCGATGTCTGCAGCGAAGGTGCGTGGGTACCAGGGCGACGGCATCGCCGACCCGGACGCCGTCGTCGCCACCGCGAAGCACTTCCCGGCCTACAGCGAACCGGAGCGCGGCGAGGACGCGTCCCCGGTCGACGTCTCCGAGTACAAGCTCAGGAACGTGTTCCTCCCGCCGTTCGAGGCCGCCCTCGACGCGGGCGCGGAATCGGTCATGCCGTCGTACAACTCCATCGGCGGTGAACCGATACACGGGTCGACCACGTACCTCGACGCACTCCTCCGCGAGGAGTACGGCTTCGAGGGCCACGTCGTCTCCGACTGGGGCGGCGTCGAACACCTGAACGAGGACCACCGCACCGCGTCCGACCGTCGTGACGGCGTTCGGCAGTCGCGCGTCGCCGGACTCGACGTCGAGTCGGTGGGCCACGTCGAGGCCGTCGAGCACCTCGTGGACCTCGTAGAGACCGGTGACCTCGACGAGGCGACGCTGGACGCGAGCGTCCGGCGGGTCCTCCGACTCAAGTTCGAACTCGGGTTGTTCGAAGACCCCACGGTCGACCTGCAGACGGCACGGGAGACGCTCGGGAAGACCGCCCATCGCGAGACTGCCCGTGAGACGGCCCGTGAAGCGATGACGCTGCTGAAGAACGACTCCCTGCTCCCGCTCTCGGGTGACGAGGACGTGTTCCTCGGTGGCCCGAACGCCGACGACCTCGTCGCGCTCCTCGGCGGGTGGAGCGTCGACGACCCCACCGACGTCCCCGGACAGACCATCCGTTCGGCCCTTCGCGCTCGCCTCGACGGCACCCTCACCTACGAGCAGGGGACGTCGCACACCGAGCCGCTGGACGTCGATTCGGCCGTCGGGAAGGCCGCCGCTGCGGACGTCGCGGTGCTCGCGCTCGGCGAGGGATGGTACATCCACGAGTTCGGGCCCATAGAGATCGCCGGCGTAGAGACCGGCGACTGGCCGACCCGGTCGGAACTCCGCCTCCCGTCGGCCCAGCGGGAACTCGTCCAGCGCGTTCACGCGACAGGAACGCCCGTCGTCGGCGTTCTCGTGACCGGTCGGCCCCTCATCGTCGACTGGCTGGCCGACAACGTCCCGTCGATCCTCATGGCCTACTATCCCGGGAGCGAAGGCGGCGTGGCCATCGCGGAGACGCTCCTCGGGGAGAACGACCCGAGTGGCAGACTCCCCATCTCGATTCCGCGGTCGATGGGTGACATCCCGCAGACCCACGACGCCCTCGCACACCCCTATCCGATCGGCGCCGACGAGCACCCGGACTCGTACGACCCGCTGTACGCGTTCGGTCACGGCCTGAGCTACACGTCGTTCGAGTACGACGACGTACGGGTCACGTCCGATTCCGTTTCCCGCGACGACACCGTCGACGTGACGGTCTCCCTCTCGAACAGTGGTGACAGAGCCGGCACGGAGACGATACAGGTGTACACCCGCCCGGAGACGAGTGCCCGCGTCCGGCCGGAACGGACCCTGGTCGGGTTCGACCGGGTGACGCTCGACGCGGGCGAGTCGGTCGACCGGACGGTCTCCGTCCCCGCGTCCGCGTTCGGCTACTATCGGCCACCGGACGGACACGTCGTCGAATCCGGAACGTATCACGTGTACGTCGACGGGTCCGAAACGACCGTCACCATCGACGGGACGACCGAGTGACCGGGACGCTGTCCGACGACCCCACCACGACTGCACGTCGAGTGCGCTGACGGGCGAGTCCCGCGTCGTTCGACCACGAGACGGCGTCTCTGGTGGGACACGCACGCCGGTGCCGTTTCGCTGAAGACCTGTGGCGACCAGGAACTGTTCGTCCACTTCCAAAATCTTTATAAAGTGTTGTGTTGTCGGTTCCGATGTTATGTCAGCTGATAGCAAGCCGTCTGACTACGAGGACGTACTCAGCCGCCGGAAGATGCTCGCGGCTGCGGGCGCGTCTGGAATCGCAGCACTCGCAGGGTGCTCCACCGACGGGAGCGACCCCGCCGACACCGACACCGAACCTGGCACCGGGGACGGCGATGTCCACGACGCCACGTTCGTCAACGCCTACAACGGGAATCCCGCCGACCTGCACTTCAACTCCTACGCCGACCAGAACTACGGCTGGCCTGCCGGGCGGGCGGTGTTCGCGCCGTTCCTGAAGTACTCGTTCACCGAGGGCGAGTTCCTGCTCGGCGCACTCGACGACCTGCAGGTCGACGGGCAGGAGGTCACCCTCACGTTCCGGGAGGACCTGCAGTGGGACAACGGTGACGACTGGACGACCGACGACCTCGAGGTACAACTCGAACTCGCGAAGAAGACCGGCAGTTCGCTCTGGGGGTACCTCGACAGCTACGAGATAGTCGACGAGAAGACGGCACGGCTGCAACTCGCCGGTGCCACGAACCCGCAGATCATCAAGTTCGAGCTCACGAACTTCTTCGTCGACACGAAGAAGGAGACGCACGAACAGTGGCTCGACAAGCCGGCAGCGGAACTCCTCCAGTGGGCGTGGGAGGACCCTGTCGCGAGTGGGATGTTCTCGTTCGCCAACAAGGACAACCAGGCGTTCGAGCTGGAGCGAAACGACTCGTTCTACAAGTCGGACAACGTCAACTTCGAGACGTACCTCATCGAGAGTTACGGCGGGAACAACGCCCAGCACCAGGCGCTCCTCACCGGGGAACAGGTCGACGCGGCAGTGAGCCTGTTCACCCCGCCCCAGACCGCCGACCAGTTCGCGGACAACGTCAGCGAGGTCCGACTCCCGGCCAAGTGGGGCTACGGGATGGTCTTCAACCACGCCGACGAGGACTTCGGCAAGCGCGAGGTCCGCCAGGCGATGGCACACGTCCTCAACAGGCAGGAACTCGTCGACAACGCCGGGCCGCGGACGAAGTTCCCCGCACCGATTCCCTGTGGCATCGCGCCCCAGGACCAGGAGCGCTGGCTCGGTGACTGGTACGACGACTTCGAGACGTACGGTGTGGATTCGAGCCAGACCGACCAGGCCGCCGCGTTGCTCGAATCGGCCGGCTACACGAAATCGGGCGGCACCTGGACGGACGCGGACGGCAACACGCTCGGCGGGAACTACTACTCGCCCGCTGGCTGGACGGACTGGACCACCCTCACCCAGACGGTCGTCAGCCAGTTGAACGACTTCGGGTTCGACTTCTCGGTCACCACGAAACCGACGAACGACTGGTTCGGCCAGTACTCCAACAGCAACTTCAAGGTGGGCTGTTTCTACTGGCTCCCCGGCGGAGCGCGGTCTGCGTTCCCGTACTTCCCGCTTCACTACCAGCTGATGGGGACCGACATCGGTGGCGGACACGGCTACCGCGAGACGGCCGAGTCCGAACAGACCGTCCCCGGTCGAGACGGCGGCGAGATGACGCTCAACCCGCTGGAAGTGACCGAGCAAATCGCCCAGCAACCGTCCGACGACGAGGCACAGCAGTACGTCCAGCGGTCGGCGTGGTACAACCACATCGACCTCCCGTTCCTGGGCCTGGTCGGGAAGTTCGACCAGTCCTGGGTGACGACCGACGACTGGACGACGGCGCCGTCGGACACCGCGAACTACGGGGTCAAGTGGCCGCAGAACTGGTGGATCCACGAGGGCGACCTGCAGTACAGGGGATAACGTTACTACTGTGAACGACAGTACACCAGAGAGCAACAAATGAACTACTATCTCAGACGGACAGCGCGGATTCCGCTGACCATCCTCGCAGTCGCATCGCTCACGTTCGGGCTGATACGACTCCTCCCGGGTGGACCGTTCACGCAACTCCGGATCCAGCTCGTCCGTCAGGGCGTTCCGAACGAACAGGTCGACGCCCGCATCGAGGCGCTCCAGAACATCAGACCCGATGCCCCACTGCACGTCCAGTATCTCGACTACATGGTCGGGCTCGTCCAGCTGGACCTCGGTCAGTCGATCTCCCTCAACGAACCCGTGATGGACGTCCTCGCACGGGCACTCCCCTGGACGGTCTTCCTCGTCGTCACGTCGACGGTGTTGATGTTCGTCGTCGGCGTCTTCATCGGTGCGGTCCAGGCGTACTGGGAAGGCTCGACGTTCGACACGGTCGTCTCGGGGGGGTCGACCCTCCTGATGTCCGTCCCGTACTACATCTTCGCCGTCATCTTCCTGTACGTGCTGGCGTTCCAGCAGGGGTTCTTCCCGACGAGCGGCGCGCACGCACGGGGCCTCACGCCAGCCGTCGGACTGGAGTACTACGTGAGCGTCCTGCGACACGCCGTGTTGCCGATTCTCGCGTTCACCATCGGCGGAATCGGGTCTACGGCACTCAACATGCGGGGGAACGGCATCCAGGTGCTCGGCGAGGAGTACGTCGAGGTCGCTCGACTTCGCGGCCTCTCCGACACCCGCATCGCGACGCGGTACGTCGCCCAGAACGCCATCCTGCCGATGTACACGGGCCTGCTCCTGTTGATCGGGTTCCGACTCGGCGGGACCGTGATCCTCGAGGAGATATTCACGTACCCGGGGCTCGGCGACTACCTGATCGCGGCGGTCAACGCGAACGACTATCCGCTCATGATGGGGTGTTTCCTCGTCATCACGACGACGCTCGTCGTGTCGGTCTTCGTCGCGGACATGACGTACGGACTGCTCGACCCACGCATCAGCACGGGTGAGTCCGATGGCTACTGAGTCGGAATCGTCGTCGGAGGACATCGACTGGCGCTCCGGCGATTCGTCGGTCGAGATGAGCAGTCGGGACCGACTCGAGGAGACGTACCGACGACAGGTGTACGAACCGGCAGTCGTCGCGTGGTCGGACGCGCGCACCCGATTCGGAATCCTCATCCTGAGCGTCTACGTCGCGATGGCGGGCGTCGAACTGTTCGGACTCTGGCGCGACCCGAGTCCGAGTCAGGCCGGGCGACTCCTCCCACCGTTCCAGAACTGGTCGTATCCCCTGGGGACGACCCAGTCCGGCGTCGACCTGCTCGCGCTCATCATCGACTCGACCCCGTTCATCCTGTCGATGGTCGTCGCAGGTGGCGTGTGGGCGACGGGCGTCGCCATCGTCGTCGGCACGGTTTCGGGCTACAAGGGCGGTGTCGTCGATACCGTCATCATGTCCATCTCCGACTTCTTCATGGCGATTCCCGGCCTGCCACTCGTCATCGTCCTGGCCATCACGTTCAGTCCGAAGAACCCCGTCTTCCTCGGGGTGATCCTGACCATCAACTACTGGGCCGGGCTCGGGCGTTCGATCCGGTCGCAGGTCCTCTCGATTCGCGAGGAGAGTTACGTCGAGGCTGCCCGGACGATGGGCACGAGCACGCCGCGAATCATCCGCAAGGACGTGCTCCCGAACATCATGCCCTACGTCATGGTGAACTTCGTGCTCGCTGCACGCTACACCATCTTCGCCTCCGTCGGGTTGTACTTCATCGGCGTGCTGCCCTACTCCGGACAGAACTGGGGCGTCACGTTGAACAACGCCTACAACCAGGGTGGCCTGTTCACGATGCAGGCACTACACTGGTTCCTCGTCCCGATAATCGCGATCGTCGGGCTCTCGTTCGGTCTCATCCTCGTCAGCCAGGGGATGGACCGGATATTCAACCCGCGGGTACGCACCCGTCTCACGGGCGAATCCGAGTCCGTCGAGGAAGAACACAGCACGTCGACGACGGAGGTACTCTAGATGGCAACCGAACGTTCATCCACCGACGCGGCAGTGACGGACCGAGGGGTCGACGACCCGATCCTGGAGATACGGAACACGAACGTCACCTACAGTGACGGCGAGACGTACGTCCTCGACGACGTCAACGTCGACATCGAACGCCGGGAGGTGCTGGGAATCGTCGGCGAGAGCGGCAGTGGGAAGTCGATGTTCGCCTCTGCGCTCCTCGACGCCGTCCCCGACCCAGGCGTCCTCACCGGACAGATTCGATACAACCGCGAGGACGGGACGTCCGTGGACGTCCTCGAACTGGACGACGAGGAACTCCGGCAGTTCCGCTGGGAGGAGGTGTCGATGGTCTTCCAGGGCGCGATGAGTTCGTTCAACCCGACGATGAAGATCGGCGCCCACTTCAAGGAGACGCTCCTGAGTCACGACCGGGACGTCGACGACGGAATGGCGTTCGCCTGGGAACTCCTCGAGAACCTCTACCTCGAACCGGAACGTGTCCTCGATTCGTATCCCCACGAACTCTCCGGCGGGATGCAACAGCGGGCGCTCATCGCCCTGAGCATGGTGCTCGACCCGGAGGTGCTCGTGATGGACGAACCGACCGCGGCACTCGACCTGTTGATGCAGCGGTCGATCCTGCAGTTGCTCGAGACCCTGCAGTCCGAGTACGACCTCACCATCGTCTTCATCACCCACGACCTCCCGCTGGTGGCGTCGCTCGCCGACCGGATGGCCATCATCTACGCGTTCCAGTTCGCAGAGATCGGGCCACGCGACGAGATAATCGGCAACTCGGCACATCCCTACACCCGGGAGTTACTCAACGCGACGCCGAACGTGGACGCACCGCTCGAAGACATGCAACCCATCGAGGGGGAGGGGCCCGCACCCGTGAACGTCCCGACCGGCTGTCGGTTCCATCCACGATGCGAACTCGCGACGGAGGAGTGTCGGACCGAGAACCCGGCGTTCGATGCGGTCGACGTCGCCGGGACGCATCGGGCGGCGTGTCACCACCGGGAGACTGCCCGCGAGGAGATTCCACTCAACTTCGGGCAGTCGGGCGACGAGCGTTCGTCCGACAGTCCGTCCCCGTCGACCGACGAGTCGGGGACCGGCCACGGCACCAGCGACGACGGGACGCCACTGCTGTCGCTCGACGACGTGGAGGTCCACTTCGAGAAGGAACAGGGACTGTTCGAGCGGTTCACCTCGGACCCCGAGACGGTCCGGGCAGTCGACGGCGTCTCGCTCGACATCGAGGAGCAGGACCTGGTCTGCCTGCTCGGGGAGAGTGGCTGTGGCAAGACGACGCTCGGGAAGACGATGATCGGCCTCCAGCGCCCGACCGGCGGCTCCATCGAGTACGAGGGAACGGACATCTGGGAGGCGAAGCGTGGCGACGGCGACGTCCCGTTCAGCGAGATCCGGTCGTCGCTCCAGATAATCCACCAGGACCCCGGGAGTGCGCTGAATCCGAACCGGCGCATCGTCGACATCCTCTCGGAACCGCTCCGTCACACCCACCCGAACATCGACGGGGACGAACGCCGGCTCCGCATCCGGTCGCTCCTGGAGCGCGTGGGGATGTCGCCGCCCGGTGACTTCCTCGACCGCTACCCGCACCAGCTGTCTGGCGGGGAGAAGCAACGCGTCGCCCTCGCGCGGGCGCTGCTGATGGACCCGAGCGCCATCCTGGCGGACGAGGCCATCAGTGCGGTCGACGTCTCGTTACGCATCGGCATCATGGACCTGATGCTGGAACTGCAGACGGAGTTCGACACGTCGTTCCTGTTCATCTCGCACGACCTCTCGAACGCGCGCTACTTCGCCGAGCACGGAGACGGTCGCATCGCCGTGATGTACCTCGGCGAGATCGTCGAGATCGGGTCCGCCGAACGGCTCATCCACGACCCGCGCCATCCCTACACGGAGGTGCTCCGGTGGGCGACGCCGTCGCTCGACCTCGAGGCGATGGAGGCGACGGACCCGCCCATCAGAGAGATCGACGTCCCGGACCCGGTCGACCCGCCGTCTGGCTGTCGGTTCCACACGCGCTGTCCGGTCGCGCGCGAGGCGTGTCGCGAGGAGAAGCCGGCCCTGCAGTCCCTGGACGACGGGGACGGGAAGGCCGCCTGCTTCCGCGAGGACCCGGGCCACGCGTACTGGGACAGCGAACCCCTGGCGGACTCGGACGGGAGACCGGCCGACGGCGACTGAGCCGAGACGCTGTCCAATCGGTGTCCCCTGTCACACGCTTCGATGGCCGACGTGGGCCAGGACGCGGTCGGGTCCGACCCCACGGAATTAATACGCGACAGGCGAACGGTACCACCATGAGACGGTACGAACCCGAGTGCGTGGATGGGACGCTGTGGCTGGTCTCGGACGCCGACAGGGTCGAGGTCGGGACGGTCGACGACGTCGTCGACGCAGTCGGCGGCGAGACGTACACCATCGAGTACGACGAGGCCCAGCGCAAACAACCGTGGCTGGACACGGAGGACGGCGAACTCACCGTCGACGTCCGCGAGTCGGTGACGACGATGTCTCACACCGGAGAATTCGTGTCTGCACTCCGTGACGTGGACATGGGGACCGACCGATACGGCCTCCCGACCCGGACGGTCGAGTTCGCAGACCGGTTCGTCGACATCCTCGACGCACAGGGCGATTCGTGACGGTCCGTCTCTCCCGGGTGACGATGGGTTTATCTTGGTTCACGTGTCACTTCGACCACGATGCAACGAGGACTAGTACTCGTCGAGGAGAGTGCCGACCATCGCGAACTGCTCGTCGAAGCGTTCGAACACGCAGTGGGCGCACAGGCAAGTCTCGTCTTGCTCACGACCATGACCGAGGACCAGTTCGAGGCCGACGCCGAGACGCTGGAGTCCATCGGCCGGGTGGAGAACACGAACTACGCCAGCGACTCCGTCCTCGACGGCGCAGTTGCCGACGTCACGTCGTTCGTCGAGGACGACGTCCCGGACGCGGTCGACGTCACCGTCGTCGCCCGGGCGACGGACGACCCGGCGGCGGCGCTCCTCGACGTCGCGGAAGAGCGAGACTGCGACCACGTGTTCCTGTTCGGGGAGCACCGGTCGCCCACGGGCAAGGCCCTCTTCGGTGACGTCGCCCAGCGTGTCGCGCTGAACTTCGACGGGTACGTCACGCTCGCGACGCGCTGAAACGGGGACCGCCGACCGGGACTGCGACCCGCCCGTCGTCGGGTCCGAGAGACGAGTGGAACGTGCGAGCGGTCCCGACTCGTCCTGCTCGTCGGAATCGATCACGGAGGAGACGGACGTCTCGGCGGGCAGAGACGTTCCACGATGTCTGCGGACGGGTATCCTCGGACGTGGGTACGAAGGACTCCTGCGTTCCGGCCGCGACGGGCATCAGAACGGTGACTGTTCAGACGCCCGTCGCGGCACTGGTCGAACGCGTCTATCCGGGGTAGCAGTATCTGGCATGACAGGTGCCTGGGCTCACTGCCAGGAGCCAGTACGGTGTTCGTCGACGGCCATCATAAGGTTTTGTATTCAGACAGTATCGACGTCGACGAATCGTCCCCGCCAGTCGAACGCTACAGCCCGAGCAGACGGGCGTCCCGGGGCCGTTCGGAATCGACGGTCTCCGTGACGAGCAGGCTCCCCAATAGTAACAGAATACAGGCACGAGATACATACAATAGTTGATATCACTGGCGCCCGGTCGAACGGGACGCCGAGACACGTCGAGGTTGTCGGGAACGAGTGGCAGTCGCGGACACCGAGTGCGAACCACGGCGCTTCGAGCGCGTCGAGGGATTGCGGTTCGAGCGAACGGGCCCGTGATGACAGCGTTCTCACTCGGTCTGGATGACCGTCCGGGTCGACGAACCGACGGGAACCCGGTCGAAGCACGGTTCCGCACGCCGAACCGACGATTCGACCAGGTTCGCGACTCTTGGGGGAGTGCTCCCCCGGCGCTCGCCGATGGTTTCGGCGTTCGTCCGTCGAACCGACGTCCAGCGTGACCGTCGACCCTGCAACGAACGAACGTCGGTCCAGGGTAAAACAAATATGTAATCTGTTAATAGATACTTATCTTTTCTGTCTGGTGTCGCGCTCGTCGTGGTGCCGAGTTCCAGGTCACGAACCTCCGTCGACCTGCTCGTGTACCCGCTCCAGAATCGTATCGATGCCCTCCGATTCTACCGTCCGGAGCGTTCGCACGACCGAGGGGTCGAGGTGCGGACTCAGGACGAAGAACCCCCCACCGGTCGCAGTCGCTCGCAACACCCAGCGGGCGACGGACCTGGCGGCCGCGACCCCGACGTCGGTCAGGACGACCGCGACGCGCCACGCCTGCTCGCGGCCTTCCGTCATCGAGCGCAACGTGAGGGACTCGTCGAACCGGCCGAATATCGCATCGACGTCGTCGACGCCCGCGGCGTACGTCCGTTCGAGCACCTCCTGCTGGACGTCTACCAGTCGGGCCAGGATGCCGTTGATGGCCCTGTGGTCGGCGTACTTCTGGTCCCGGTTCGGGTCGATACCGACGTCGTGGAGGGCGAGCGCCAGGTCGTGGTTGATGTGGGCGTTCACGCCGAGGAAGGCGTCCTGGACGACGAGCGTCTGACCGTCGACAGCAGAACCGAAGGCGAGACGCCACGGGTCGGGGACGGCATCGAGGTTCCCGCGTTCGAACGCGAGAAACGCCCGGCGGTAGTAGTTCGCGAACGTGACGAGGTAGCGTCGCATCCAGTCGGGGTCCGCGAACCGGCCGCCACGTATCCCATCGTGGACCTCCCGGGTCATCTGCACGTAGATGGTCAGGAAGACGGAACGCCTGTCCTCCCGGTCCCGCAAGCGCGTTTCGAGACGCGAGAGGCGGTCGGCAGCGTCCGGTATCGAGTCGAAGGGGCGGTCGACCGGGCCGACGAGTGCTGGGTCGGGCGTCTCGGGTGGGTCGAACCGGTCAGCGTCGCCACGAATCGCGTGAACTATCGCCCGGAGAGTGGTGCTGTCCAGCAACCGGGCGGTCTCGATGTAGCCTGCCATGGGTGAACGACGATACCCCGTTCTCGGGCCGGCACTAAATACGTCGGCCAGCGGTCATAGTGAAAGGCTTTTCTCGCATAGCACGGAACGTACGTCCGGTTTCCCTATGGTCGCGATTCAGGGCGTCCTCCTCGGACTCGTGCTGCTGGGACTCGGACTCCTCGGCGTGAGACACGCCTACGTCATCACGCGGTTCGAGGAGAACCTCGACGCCATCGGCAGCAGTCGGCAGGTCGGGAGCGTCGAACCGGCCGACTGGAACGTCCTGCTCACGAAGGTGATCGGTGGGTGCGTCGCTGCTGGCGGCGTGATAACCGTTCTCCTCGCCCTGTCCGGGTGAGGGCCACGCTCGGGGCCCGTCACGTCTGTCACGCGTCGAGGTACCTCGACGACGGTCTCTGGTGCCCGGGCCTGGGTACACTCGGCTACTGACCCCCGGTCTTCGACGGACTGACGTTCCGGTTCGCCCGGAACACGTTGTCGGGGTCGTACCTCGCCTTGACCTCTCGAAGTCGGTCGAAGTTGTCGCGGTAGGTCGCCCGGACGCGCTCTGGGTCCTCGTCGGCGGTCTGGAAGTTGACGTAGTTGCCGCCGGTCGAGAACGGTCGGAGCCGGGCCCACGCGTCGCGAACCCACTGCTGGTACTCCTCACCCTTCGGCTCGTCCGGGTCCCACATCCCCGCGACGCCGTACACGAACTGGGCGTCCCGGTTGCCGACGGCGCCGTCGTCCCACTCGCGCTCGTTGAGTGCCCCGCCGATGTGGGCGACGACCAGTTGCGCCCCCGGGATGGGGCACTCGTCACCGAGTTCCTGCACGGTCGAGAGCAGGTCGTCGCTCAGTTCGGCCGCGAACTCGGTCTTCCAGTAGTAGTGGTTGCCCTTCGGCTGGGTGGCGTCGAGGTACGACTGCAACTGGGTGTAGGGCTGTTCCTGCAGGATGTCGACCACCGGTTCGCCCAGCGCCCGAATCGGGGCGAGCGCCTCGTCGACCTCGCCCAGGTCGCCGGTGTAGCAGACGGGCATGGCACAGATCAACTCGCCGTGCCACTCGTCGGGGACGAACGGTGCAGGCGGGGCTCGTCGGACGAGGTGGAACACGGTCAGCTCCCTGGGAGCCTGGGCCGTGATATCCCTGTAGGCTTCGAGTATCTCGTCGGCTCGTTCGAAGGGCCACGCGATGAGCCCGCCGTACACGGTCGGTCCGACGTCGTAGAGCCGGAAGGTGAAGCTCGTGACGACGCCGAAGTTGTGCCCGGCACCGCGGAGCGCCCAGAAGAGGTCCTCGTTCTCCTCGCGGCTGGCACGCCTGACCGTGCCGTCCGCGGTGACGACCTCGACCTCGAGCAGGTTGTCGACCGTCCACCCGTACCGGCGGGTGAGGTAGCCGAAGCCGCCGCCGAGCGTCAACCCGGCCAGACCAGTCTCGGAGACGAAGCCGAGTGGCGTGGCCAGTCCGTGGAGCTGTGTCTCCCGGTCGAGGTCCGCGAGGAGGCACCCGGCCTGGGCCGTCGCAGTCCGGGAATCGGGGTCGACGGTCACGCCGGTGAGCTGGGACATGTCGATGGTGAGGCCGCCGTCGGCCAGCGCCGTCCCGGCGATGTTGTGGCCGCCGCCGCGAACCGAGAGCGAGAGGTCGTGCTCGCGCGCGAAGTCGACGGCCGCAGCGACGTCGGCGGTCCCCGTCGGCTGGACGACGAGCGCTGGCTCCTTCTCTATCATGCCGTTCCAGATGGTCGTCGCCACCTCGAACCCCGCATCCGACGGATAGAGCAGCGGACCGCGCACGCGCTGGCTGAACGTCTCGACCGTCTCCTCGGACAGCGTCACGGTCGGGCCCTCGCGAGTGACGATGCTCGTCTGGGCGTCGGGACCTCCGGTCGGTCTCTGTCTTGTCATTGTCTCCTCCTCGAGAGAGGTACGGGGGCGGAGAACGTGATGATTCCCAGTGAAATATTTCACGGCGTGAAAGCCGCCGTACAGAGCGCCGACCCCGACCGGTCACGTGACGGGCGTCGACGGGAAGAGCTCCGCCTTCTCGTCGGCGTCTATCGGTCGGGCGTCGGCGAGATGTCGTTCGAAGACGGAGACGGCCCACTCGCGGGCCTCGACGGCGTCGGTATCGACGACGGCCTCGAGCATCCCCGTCTCGGCGTCGTGACAGCAGAGGCCGATGCGGTCGTCGAAGATGCCGATTCCACACCGGTTCTCGTCGGGCAGGTCGTCGTGCAGGAAGATGGTACAGTTCTCGCACGCGGCCGCCTGTGCGACACGTTCGGGGTTCCACGCGATGGTCGCTTCGAGGACCTCCGGGGAGTAGATGTACTCGAAGTCCATGCCACTCAGGACCCCTCGACAGACGGTCTCGTTGTTGATGGACTTGAAGACCGTCGTGCCGAACCCTCGCATCGCGGTGGTCTCCTCGATGAGTTGCGAGATGCGTTCGACCGGCTGGTACGGATAGCCCGGTCCGGGATACGAGACCACCGCGTCGGCGAACAGGTCGACGGAGAACCCCTCCATCTCGCGCGGGAGCCACCGCCAGACGTCGCGTAGTTTGCGCTCGGTGCGCATCGCACTGCGGAGGTCGGCGAACCGCTCGGCCACGAACCCGCCCAGGGGCGTCAGTTCGTACGTCGCACCGTCTCTGGTGATCCATCGACGGTCCTCGAAGTTGCCCAGGATTCGACCCACAGTCGGCGAGGACGCACCCGTCGCCCGCTGCAGGTCCGCCCGGTCGCAGGGGTGTCGTGCCAGTGTGTCGAGCACGCCGGCACGATGGTCCGACCGCGCCAGGAACTCGATTTCCTCGATCGAAGCGTCCATGCTAGCGCTACTCATGCCCGGATAATAGGTCATCCGGTGTGTGTCCATCGTCCGATTCGGCCGGTGGACGGAACACTTGGGGTCGCCGAGACGACCGGCGAGGAACCGGCCGAAACGAGCCTTACGCGCCGGGGACGCCCAGCGCCGACACCGAGCCGACGCCGAGCAGTTCCAGGGCGGCGAGCACGACGACGGCGGCCGCCCAGGCCGCCGCCCCGGTGACGACCGCATCGGTCCAGCCGCCCGGGTAGCGCCACCGGATGACGCCGACCCATCCGGCGAGGGCGAGCAGAGAGCCGATCAGGGGGACCCAGGACAGCAGCGCCCACGCCACCGCGCCGAACAGCGCCGTGACGACGGCGTGTTCGTACGTCAGCCCACCGGGAGTATCCCGGTAGACGGCGTGTCTGGCGGCGACGTGTATCGCGGCTCCGCCGACGAGCAGGCTGGCTGCGAACACGACGAGTCCTTCGAACGGGTCGAATCTAGCGGCCAGTAGTGGGTACTCGAAAAACATGGTGAGGTGAGTCGTTCTGGTTCAGGCGCTCGCGCCCGCAGCGTTCACCGAGGCAGCACCGTCGTCGGGGGTGAGTTCGCTGATGGCGTCACCGAGCGTCCCGCTGAAGTAGCCATCGAGGAAGTCTCGAATCTCGTAGTGTATCTCGACGACGTGGTGGGGAACCTGGTCGGGCATGTCCACGGGGGGCCCTTGCGCGTTGTTCGCGTTGGACGGACCGTTGTCGCTGGGGCCGCCACGACGGTCGTCGTCATCGTCGTCACTGCTGTAGTCCGGATCGTCGGTGTCGTAGTCCGAATCGTCGGCGTATGGCTGTGCCGAGACGCTCCCGGCAACGGCGACGGCCACACCCGCCGTCGCTACGACTGCCACGAGGGCGATTACGACAATCTTGTTACGTTTCATTGTTGGGGGTGCCTCCAGTTCGGCCTCGGAGTGCAGGGGTCATGAAAGGTGGAAACTGTCCACGCGGGTTTATCGACGTTCAATCCGTTCAGCAGGGTTCGAGGCGTCCGAAAACGAAGGTCTGAGCCCGCGGCACCCGGTAACCTTTCCGACGACCACCCTAACATTAACACTTCTACATGTTGAAACCGGGAATGGCATGGTAAACACTAGCGACCGAAGTGACAAATTGAACGAAGTCAACCGACGGAACGTACTCGCGGCGACGGGCGGCGGACTCGCCGCGGGCTGGCTCGGCCTATCGCAGGTCGGGACGGCGGCCGCGGCGGCCGCCGAGACGGTGACCATCCTCCACGACAGCCACTTCCACGGCCGGTTCGGGGACCCGAACGACGACACGGCGATGGACATCGCCCGGTACCAGACACTCATCGACCAGCGACGCGCTGCCCGGGAGAACGCGGTGTTCCTCGGCAACGGCGACGACCTCGCGCCGTCGATTCTGGGGCTCGTCCACGAGGGCGAGCACATGATCGAGGCGCTGAACTACATGGACCCGGTGGCCATCGGGGCCGGGAACCACGAGTTCGACTTCGGTATCGACGTCGCGACGGAACGGTTCGGCGAGAGCGAGGTTCCCTGGGTGGTCGCCAACCTCCTCACGCCCGACGGGAATCCGATTCCGGGGACGGAGCGTTGGGTGACCCGCGACGTCGGCGGACTCACGCTCGGCATCTTCGGGAGCGGCGTCGAGGACTTCCACGGCATCACCGACTATCCAGCGGACCACCAGGTGCTCGACCCGGTCGAGGCGAGTCAGGAGGCGACGGCCGCGCTCAAGGACGCCGGGGCGGACGTCGTCGTGCTCGCCTCCCACACGGACCACTCGACCCACTACGACATAGCGGCGGCGGTCGACGACCTGGACGCTATCGTCGGGTCGCACTCGGACGTCACGATGGACGCGCCCGAGGTCCACGAGGGGACCGTCATCAGCGAGGTGGGCGACGAGTTCGCACACCTCGGCGAACTCACGCTGGACGCCGAGGGCAACCTCGTCGACTGGCAGCGACACGACCCCGACCCCACCGCACTCGCCCCCGACGACGGGATGGCCGACATCGTCTCGACGTGGCGCGCCGAACTCGAGGCGGAACTGGGGCAGGTCTACTTCACCACCGACGTCGAACTCGACTCCCGGTTCGCCACGAACTACGCCCGGGAGAGCGCGCTGGGGAACCTCATCTGCGACCTCACGATGGAGTACGTGGAGGGCCACGCACCCGGCGTGGACCAGGTCGACGCCGCGCTCCAGAACGCGGGCGGCATCCGGTCGAACCAGGTGTACGGCCCGGGCGGCATCACCGCACTCGACTGGCTCGACATCCTCCCGTTCCCCAACACCATCGTCACGATGGAGGTCTCGGGGAGTACCCTGCGGACCCTCTTGGAGAGCCAGGTCGCGGCGCTCCCGTGGTCCTCGTTCGGCGCACAGCAGTCCGTCCAGGTCGGCGGCATCCAGTACGAGTGGACCGGTCACTTCGGCGACGGCGAGGTCGAGAACGTCTACGTCGGGGGCGAGGCGCTCGACCCGGACGGGACCTACACGTTCGTGACGAACTCGTACGTCGCCGGGTTCGACGAGCTGGCAGACGCCGACGTCGTCCACGAGTCCGACAGCCTGCTCGGGCCGATCACGCTCGACCTGCTCGAGTCGAAGGGCGAGGTCTCTCCCCGCGTCGAGAACCGTATCCTCCGGGTCGACGACCGGACGGACCCACAGGCCGTGACCGTCGACCGCGACCGCGTCAGCACCTTCCTCGAGGTTCCGGGGTCCATCGAGCAACCGGTCGAGGGTAGCTTCTACGCGGTCACGCGGACCGGCGAGCGCGTGGAGGCCCAGGCAGTCCGGGGCGACGGCGAGGACGGCGTACTCAGGGCGGTCTTCGACCGCGACGAACTCACCGCGCTCACCGAGTCCGGGGAACCGGCCCTCCGCGTGCTCGGCGGGTTCGACCCTTCGGAGGCGTACTACGACTACACGGCGGACGACGGGAGCCTGCTCGAACTCCCGGTCGCTGGCGCGTACGACCACTTCGTGCTGCAGGCGGGCATCCCGGCCGACGAAATCCCGGGGCGCCCGGGTCGCTGAGGCGACCCACGCAGCCGACCTGTCCGGTTTCCAGGTCGACCGAACCGAGCCACGCTCGCGCTGAAGCATCGTGCACGCACTCGAAGGACGAACGCCGACCGAGGAGGTGCGAAACTAGACGGTGTCCCATGAACGTATCCATGTGATTTTCGGCCACCGTCGGCCAGAATGGCGAAGGCACGTACCTCCTTCCACACCTGCGTCGATTTGGACCGCTTGGACGTACGTGCGGCCAGCGAGTACTGGTTGGACCAACGGAAAGGCTTTTTCCGAGAGCAATCGTCTGTTGGCCCACATATGTCCGAGGATCCGACCTGCGAGACCCACACCTGGGCGTCTGTCGGGGTCGTGATCCGAGACGGAGCGGTCTGCAGAGTCTGGGAGTGCGAGAACTGTCCGGTCTGGACCCTCGAACCGTTTGACCCTGCCTACGAACGAGACTGGACCGACACCTGGCTGGCCGAACGCTGATATGCTCGTCTCTGGCGGATTGCTGACCCAGATTTCTATCGGGGCGGTCGCGTTGTACACGCTCGTGACTGCGGCGAGCAGGGCGATCGGCCGGTTGCTGGCGCTCGCCGAGTACTACGACGTCGACGAGGTCCTCGTGGGGATGACCGTCCTCGCGTTGGGAACGAGCCTGCCGGAACTCAGCTCCCACCTCGTCGCGTCACTCGGAATACTCTCCGGCGTCCTCGACTACCAGGTTACCTCGGCCGTCGTCATCGGCGGGAACACCGGCTCTTCGACCGTCCAGCAGTTCCTCCTCGTCGGCGTTCTTCTCATCGGGTATGGTACGGTTCACATCTCTCGGGCGTTCGTCTACGAGAGCTATCTGCCAATGCTGGGCGCGATCGGTGTGACGATGCTGTTCGCCCTGGATGGAACGATCAGTCGGCTCGACGGGTTCCTGCTACTGGGTCTCTACCTGCTGTACGTCGGAGTGATATTCGCCCGTCGAGAGCGTACCCAATCGCTCCGGGAGGCTCCGAGTACAAATCCTCGCCGGGACGCTGTGGTTGCCACGGGTCTGCTCGTCCTCGTCTTGCTCTCTGCCTCGCTCATGCTCTCGGTCGTCGAGACGGTCGTCGACACGCTCGCCATCGGTGGATCGATGGTCGGTATCGTGACCATCGGCGTGGCCGCCGCACTGCCGGAGCTGACGGCCGTGATGGACGCCATCCGCCGGCGGTCGCCCAACGTCGCCCTCGGGACCCTCGTCGGAAGCAACATCGTCAATCCCCTCGTCGGCATCGGTCTCGGCGGCGCCCTCTCGACCTACTCCGTCCCTCAGGCCGTCATCCTCTGGGACTTCCCGTTCAAGCTTCTCGCCGGCGTCGGACTGCTCGGCTGGGCGCTGTACTGGCGAGAGGGGGAATTCACGCGGACAGAGGGTGGCTATATGCTGGGGCTGTACTTCGCCTTCGTTGCGGGGCGGCTGCTGTTGTTCCCGGGGCAGTGAACTACCACGGGGTCGAGTGGTTCGAGAGACCGTATGTCTCTCGTCATCACGGAAGATCGAAGATCTTCCGAACGACCCCGAGGCACTCGGCCTGTTCCGCCTGTAGACGGCCGAAACGTCGCCGTCGCATCAGGAACGAGCGATCCTCCCGGTCACTTCCTCGCTACTGATAGAGAGACGAGCGCATACCTCCGTCTTCAGGCGAGGGTCGAGCAACACTCGGTTTGTTTGTCACAGTGTCCTTTATTCCGGTGGCCCCCGTTCACATGGACGCTACGGATTCGGTGAGATGCCGTCTCCGAACCAGAAGGGGTGGCGAACCAGCGGTGGTTCCCACGGCGATGACACGGGATCCGATGGGGCCTCGTTGGCCGGGCCACAGCCCTACGAGGGGGAGACAAACGAGCGTTCTCCCGGTGTGTCGCCGGTTCCCTCCGAGTGTGGGTTGGAACAGACGGGCATTGCCCGAATCCGATGGTCGGACTCTACGCCCTTCAGGGCGTGGAGGAGGTCAAACGCTTACACCTCGAACGAACAAGGTATGCCGACGCACCGCCATGGTACGCAGTCGTTCATCGACTTCATGCAGCCGTACCTCCAGGCTCATCCAAAACGCTGCACGGAGTGTGGAAACGTCGCCCGCGCCTGGTCGGAGTGGCGCATAGAAAAACGTGATGAGGACGGCGTGTTTCTCGACTTCGCCCCAGAACAAGAGCGATCTCGGGGGTCGGAAGAGCGATGCGCGACGTATCTCTCGGGATCGGTTCGAATCCTCCGCACTCCGCTACGCCACGTCCGTTTCCTGAATTCATGCGACGCGAGGTGAAGTAATCGTATGCAAGAATCTACGATCGACGTCCAACAGCAGATAGCCGCCTCGGAGACACCAGGTGAGGAGTTCCAGGCACTGCCGTGGACGCGACAACGAGTCGTGTTCTTCCAGCTACCCGAGTCGATTCGGCGAGACGTACTCGACGGCATGGATCGCCAGGAGGTACGGCAATTCGTCCGCCGACTCGACCCCGACGATGCGACCGACGTGATCGGATTGCTCGACGGAGACGCCCAGGAGACTGTACTCGGTCAGCTCAATGCAGATCGACGAGAACGAATCGAGTTCCTCCTGAAATTCAGCCCGGACAGTGCTGCCGGTATGATGGATCTCGACTACGTCACCGTCGACAGGGACCACGGTTTCGAGGAGGTGGCACGGCTCGTCCGGCGCCACGAGGCCCGAACTGGGCGGTTCCCTACCGTCTTCGTCACCGATGACGACGAGGTGCTGGGGGAGTTACCTGGCCATACTCTGGCCTTGGCTGGTCACGGGCCGACGGTCATCACCGAGTATCTTCGCCCCACTCCCACGGTTCGATACGCACAGTCCGACTCGGAGGTTATCGAAGTGTTCAGAGCCAACCCCCGGAGTAAAATCGTCGTTCTCGACGAAGACGACAGCATTCTCGGAGTCATCTATGCGGACGACCTTTTGCGGGCCATCGAGGAGGAAGCCGGCCAGACGCTCTACGAATTCACCGGTGTCGACGAGCAGGAGAGCGTTCTCGATGGCGCCCTCGAGAAGGTTCGCCGGCGGTACAGGTGGCTCATCATCAACCTCGGGACCGCCTTTCTCGCTGCAGCGACTGTCGGGCTATTCGAAGACACGATCGCGGCGTTGACGTTGCTGGCAATCTACATGCCGGTCGTCGCTGGGATGGGTGGTAACGCCGGTACGCAGTCGATGGCCGTGACGGTTCGAGGCATCGCACTGGAGCAGATCTCGCTCCGGACAGGGAGGCGCGCCATCGGCAACGAGGTGCTTGCGGGGGGTGCAAACGGCGTGATTACCGGAGTTATCGTGGCTGTCATCGCCACCCTGTTCAACCAGAGCCCGGTGTTGGGGCTAGTCATCGGAATCGCGTTGGTGTTGAATCTCGTCATCGCCGGGTTCTTCGGCGCACTCGTTCCGCTCGTACTGGATCGGCTCGGCTACGATCCGGCCACGTCGGCTACTGTCTTCATCACGACCGCGACTGACGTCCTCGGGTTCTTTATCTTCCTCGGACTGGCGCAACTCGTGCTCCTGTGAATTCTCTCACTTTTCACGGCATCTGTCATCGTCTCCTTGAGGGGAGGGCGTTCGAGCGACCGGAGCTCCTCTTCATCACGAAATCCTGTTCTTCGACGTAGTCGAGTCTCTCGTCGTAGGACGTTCACTGCCGGCGTTCGCGCTCGACCGTCAGGTCGAACTCGGCGGGCGTCTCGGTGATGTCGGCGGTCGCTCGTCGTCCCAGTCTCCCTACTGCGGACCGCAGTTGCTCGTGCGCTTGGGCGACTGTAACGGCCGAGTACTCGCTCTCGTCGGTCACGTACACCGCGTGAACCGTCGCGTCGTAGAACCGTGCGGGGCCGGACCCGCGACTGACAGCCTGTTCGGCCTCGATACTTCCGTCCGTAGGGGCGAGAATTTGGTCGTACGTGGGCTCCGCTAGTGGGATCTGCTGTTCGCGGTAGCAAGTACTCACGCGGGGGTCACTCGCCTCGTTTGCCGTACGTTTCGTTCCCCCAGCCAAAGTCGGAGGCTTCGTCGTTCCGTTCGAGGTAGTCCTGCAGCGTCTCGTGGACGGCTCGACCGAGATCCTGTAACGCGACGTCGATCATCGAAACTGTGCTCGAATCGAACGACTCGGTCGCGTCCCGCTCCCGCCAGTCGTCCGGTATCGTCGGGGCGTCGAAGCGAAGTCGGTCTTCGGTCGGGTCCCAGTAGAAGTCGAACGCCTGGAACAGGCCGAGGTCGCTGACGATTCGAACGTGCCCTTCGTCGAGGTCCGTGTACTCGGTCCACTCGTTGAATCCCTCCTTCCACGCACCCTCCTGGAGCAGGTCTTCGAGATCCTCGCGGTAGAAGTCCTCTGACCCGAGCGTTTCGTCCTCCCACTCGAACTCGCGCGGCATCCCTCGGTTCGAGAGGTCTGGTGGTTCCGGAACCGCTACATCGAGTCCCATACGAACCATTACACCGTCAGAACAATAAAGTCGTGTAACGGTTCCCCGAGTCCTTGTGTCTGCGCTGGTATCGAATTCCCGGAAGGGTTCCTGTTACGTGACGGGTCGACTCCCACATTGTCGTAGACTCTGTCCGCTTTGGTCCTGGCGCTGTACGTCCGTTCGTCACGAATGGATGCGGTCGAGGGGGCGTCTCACCGTCCTACTGCTGCCGCTCGATTTGACTACCAGTCTGTTTTAACCTGCTCCGCGGATTACCACTCGTACATGAGAGGACTCCGAATCGGTTCGGCGTTCGGTATTCCGGTCCGGCTCAACTGGACCTTCCTGATCGTCCTTCCGCTCTTCGCCGTATTCATCGCCTGGGATATCGCCGAGTTGGTAGTGGTGATAAACCAGACGTTCGGCGCCACGATGGACCCGGACCAGTTGACGGAGGGGAACCTCCCGTGGGTACTCGGACTGGCTTCGGCGCTGGGACTGTTTGCCGGCGTCCTGTTACACGAGTTCGGCCACTCGTTGGTCGCGTTGCGATACGGATACGAGATCGATTCGATCACACTCTGGTTACTCGGCGGCGTGGCTAGCTTCACCGAATTCCCCGAAGACTGGCGTCACGAGCTGGTGATCGCTATCGCTGGCCCCGTCGTGAGCGTCCTCCTCGGCGTGGGCTCCTACGTGGCCTTTACCAGTCTCCCGCCGAGTGTCGACGCAGCCCGGTTCGTCTTCGGCTATCTCGCCATCCTGAATATAGTGCTCGCTGCGTTCAACCTGCTCCCCGGCTTTCCGATGGACGGCGGACGTATTCTCCGGGCACTCCTCGCCCGGAACCAGCCACACGCGAAAGCAACCCAACAGGCTGCTGCCGTCGGGAAAGTGTTCGCGTTCGGCCTGGGCCTTCTCGGGTTGTTCATCAACTGGTTTCTCATCGTCCTGGCGTTTTTCATCTACATCGCTGCTTCCGGCGAGGCACAGCAGACCACGATCAAGGCAGCTTTCGAAGACATCACCGTAAGCGACGTGATGACACCCGAAGAGAACCTCGAGACCGTTTCCGAGGAGACGCCCATCTCTGATCTCCTCGCGCGGATGTTTACCGAGCGCCATATCGGGTATCCAGTACTGCGAAACGGCGATCTCGTTGGGATGGTGACGCTGGACGATGCAGGTGCTGTCGAAGAAGTCGAACGCGATGCATATCGCGTCGAGGACGTGATGTCAACCGACCTCCACACGGTCTCCCCGGACGCCGACGCGATGACCGCCTTCCAGCAGATGCAGCAGAACGGCGTCGGTCGCCTGCCGGTCGTCAACGAGGCAGGTGACCTCGTCGGAATCGTTTCTCGGACAGACATGATGCGGGCGTTCGACGTCATTCAGAGAGGCGGACAGCCACGGACACTCGGCCAGCCGACCCCCGAACCCGGTCTCCAGTGAGAACCGGCTCTCACGAGAGATGGTGCCGTGGGAGGGTCAGATTTCGATTGCCAGGATGTCGGTGATGGCTCCAGTACTGACACTGCCAGTCCGGCCGACAAGGGTGCGACGGTGTAGGGGAACTCCCAGACCTTGGCGACGAAGATTTCGACGGCTGCCGCGATGACGAACATGGACAGCACCTTGAGCAGTAACGTCTCGGCTTCCGAGTATACAGAGAGGAGACGGGCAATAGTGGATACCGAGACAACAGCGGTTAGCGGCGTATCAGTCCCAGAATCCGGCTTCGAACATCATCGGCGGAGTCGTATGTCTGGTTGTCGGTTGGGGCAAGCACTTCTGTGAGGGACGCCGTCGAACGAGTGTTTACGAGGCTTAAACGTCGGACAGAGTCGTTCGCAAACCACTTCAGACACGTCGAACCCGACACCGCAGAAACGTGGGTACAAGCCTTCGCAGCCTTTCGCAGCCTGCTGGAATCAGCTAATCTGAACGATGCCGGCCGTGGGTGGCCCTAACGTTATACACGTTGCCCTCCTACCGTAGTTCATGGCGACGATTGTCTATCAAGACGTAGACGACACTGTATCGGAAGAGATCGACGACGAGAAACTGAACTATCGAGAGGAGCACTGGCAGATTCACCACGGCGACGACGAGTACACGTACATCCCTAGAGAGCGTGTCTACGCAGTGAAAATGACGGATCCGCACTTCCTGGAAGAGTAAGGTGATTCGCTGGTCTCTGCCGTGAGCTCTGCGCCAACTCCGGGAAAGAAAACTGTTCTCAGTGTCCGTTGCGCCATATTTCGGAAGCGAGATGAACTACCTCGGCCTGTTCCACCTGTAGAACACATATCACACACGGACACCCCAGAAGAACGCGATTCCGAGGACGGTGACGACCGACAGCAACAACTGTAACGGTGCACCGACGCGAATGAAGTCAGAGAACTTGTAGCCGCCAGGCCCGTAGACGAAGAGATTCGTCTGATAGCCCACCGGCGTCATGAACGCCGTCGAGGCCGCGAACGTCACGGCAAGGACGAACGCGAACGCGTTCGCATCGAGCGATTGGGCGGTGCTGGCCGCGACAGGGATCATCAGCACGACGCTCGCGTTGTTGCTGATGACACTCGTCAACAGCCCGGTCGCAAGATAGAAGACCCACAGGACACCGACCGCGGGCAAGAATACCGCCGTGGAAGCAACGGCGTCGCCAAGCAGCGCCGCAGCCCCGGTCTGCTGGAGAGCGATGCCGAGAGGGATGACGCCGGCAAGCAGGAAGATCACGTTCCACTCGACCGATGAATAGAGTTCGGTCGGTTTGAGGACGCCAGTGAAGACCATTGCCACGACGCCGGCAAGTGCTGAGACGACGATCGGGAGGATGTTCAGTGCTGGCAGTGCGACCACACCGGCAATGATGCCGACTGCGAACGGGATCTTCTCGCTCCGGTAGGTCACCTCGTCGAACTCGTGGGCAACGATGAAGTCCTCGTTCTCGACGAGGCGAGTGAGGCTATCGGGCGGTGCCTGCACGAGGAGCGTGTCACCGACCCGGATACGGATCTCCTCGAACCGGTCCCGGACGATGTCACCGCGGGTTCGAAAGGCGAGGACGTTCGCATCGTAGCGCTGTCGGAAGGTCGAACTCGCGAGGGTCTCACCGACGAGGAACGACCCTGACGGGATAACGACCTCGACGAGGACCGGTTCGTCCGCATCTGGATACAGGTCGTCTTCGGTCCGAGGACCGCCTGACAATGTGAGGCCCTCCGTGTCCATGATCTGTTCGAGGGTCTCACGATTCGTCCTGAGCCGGAGCGTGTCGTTCTCGCGAATCTCTTTGCGAGCGAGTGGTTCCGAAAAGCGCTCGCCGTATCGAATCAGTTGTAACACGTCGATGTCGAGTTCGTCGTCTCCCAGTGCCTCCTCGACCGTCTGCCCGATCAACGACGAGTTCGCAGGGACCACGACGTCTGCGAGGTACTCCTGGATGGCGTATTCTTCGACGAGGTCCTCGTCGGCGGGAATCCGTTCGGGGAGGAGCCGAACGCCGACCGTCATCAGGTAGGTAGCACCAACCGTGAAGACGATGATTCCGAGTTTGGTGAACTCGAACATCCCGAACGCGTGCAGACCCAGCTCGGGAGACTCCGCCCCGAGCTGAGCTGCGATATCACTCGCCAGAATGTTCGTCGAAGTTCCGATGAGCGTCAACGTCCCCCCGAGCATCGAAGCGAACGACAGCGGGATGAGCAGCTTCGACGGTGAGGTCTTGCCGTTGTGGGCGAGATCGTTGATCACCGGAACGAGGATTGCGACGACTGGCGTATTGTTGACGAACCCTGAGACCGGTCCGCTGACGCCGACTGTCGCAGCGAGTTGCTTGCGCCGGTCGGTTCCCGCAAACGCCGCCATCCTTCGCCCGATCAGCTGGACGATGCCGGTTCGATTGATCCCCGTGCTCAGCATAAGCATCGCCAGGACAGTAATCGTAGCTGGATTGGCAAATCCCGAGATTCCCTCCCGCGGAGAGATTTGCGTCCACGGTTCGAATATGATCAACAACACCATCACCAGGATCGCGGTGACGTCGATCGGGAACCACTCAGTGGCGAATAACACGAGCGCGAGCAGGATGATTGCAAAAACGACGAGCATCTCGGCCGTTACGGACGTCGAGCCGAGACCCAGGACTACAATGGAAACTATAGAGAAGGCCACACCAGATAGAGGTGCTGACGCGGGAAAAGGACTGGTATGGGCACCAGTCGATTACCAGAACGCGTTGTACGCTACAGCAATCGTCCTCGTCGTATCGTTCGTCGGTGACATTCGGTCGTCCTGGCGTGGGCCGCTTCGCTACGTCTCGAAGCGTCTGGAACTCTCTCGGAAGTTCATCGGCACCGTCTGTCCCTACTCGAACGCTCCGAGATCCTTCTCGAATCGCATCGTATACCTGTTCCAGAATGCGTCGAGCGGGATACGAATCGGTCGTCGAGTCTATCTCGAAGGACGCCTCGTAGTGGAACCCGGAAGGGAATCGTTCTTTCGATCCGGGACGATCTTCGCCCCCTCGAACTCCCCGGTTCGAACAGCAGTAAGAATGCGCTCGGGGTCGGTTCCATCGAGGACGACCGTGTCGCATTGTGCCCGTTGAAGCATCTTCGCAGCCTGGAGGTCTATCGGTACACTGCTTCCAGCGGTCATGTCGGTATCGAGAATGAGAGAGACCAGCTGACTCGGAGCCAGTTCGTCGAACGGTTCTGCGTCCGGGCAGGTGTTCGGATCAGCACTAAACACGCCTGGTGTGCTCGTCGCATAGATGAGACGCTCTGCGTCCACGTATTCGGCGAGGATGGCGCTCACTGTGTCAGTCGTCTGGGCCGGTGCTGTTCCACCCATGACGACGATTTCGTCACGGCGGAGCGCCCTGTCCGCCGCTTCGAAATCCCTCGCTGGCGCCAGGGTGGCATCATCCCCGATCGCCGCGATGAGCAGTCGAGCGTTGAGCCGAGTGACGGCGATACCGATCTGATCTAACTCGATTTCGTTCGCTCCAAGGGCCCGAGCCACGTCGATGTACTCACGCGCGGGGGTACCACCCCCGGTGACGACGCAGATTTCGTGCGCTTCAGCGAGTGTCGTGACGACGTCGGCGTACGCTTCCAACTGCCGCGGACTCGGTTCTGGTACGAGTACGCTTCCGCCGATGGAGGGAACGATACGCATTCTGCTAGACTGTAGGGTAGCGGCACTACGATAGGGCTCGTCCTGCACTCGGGAGACTGATAACTCGCAGAGAACGGAATCGCACGCACCGGCGAACGCGTTGGAACCGAGCTGACGACCCCGACTTCGATCCGTCGAGCCGCAGTCCAGCGGTTCAGCGTGAATTCGGTCGAACTCGCCCCGCTCCATTCTACAGTTGATCCAGACGCGTTAGACGCGTTCGTCCGCGTTCGTAACGGAACGACCGGAGACATCAACGTCTCATTCACGCACGAGGACCACGCGATAACCGTGTCCAGCTACGGTGTGGTCACTATTACACCGGAACACGAACCGAATGCGGAGGAACAGGAGAGAGCCACGGGAATACGACTTCCGAGGAGACACCGCTAACGTCGAAGGCGGAGTTGAATGGGGAGCTTAAAGCGCTCCTTCGCAGGGCCTACGAGAATGGAATCGACGTGGAGGGTGGATTCGAATGTCGGAATGGAGTCGAGCATCCCGACCGGGACGTAATCGTCACTGAAGTCGAAAAGAACGAGCATTCGGAGTGACCACCTTCGAGGGCGACTGAATCCGTAACAGGTGAATGGCGCCGAGAACATCCGGCAGAACGTAGCTCCGAGTCTCGCCTGCGATGGGGGAGAGAGGAGTATCGACCGGTTGGCACAGCCATCGGTGTACTCGTTCGAAAGGGAAATCGGTGCGTTCGCACCGCGAGAACAGGTCACGCCGCAAACCACGATATCCCAGCGCCGGTCGGGAATCCTCGTCCATCGGGGCGCGGAGGCTGTCGATGCGGTCGGGTACTCCTCCGTCTGGTGGCTTCCTGTGTGAGCCGTCGATGCCCGCCAGTCGACCCCGTCGCCGCACACGTGGCCTCGAACTACGAGTGCCCGCCAGTAACGTCCCCCGACGAGTAGCTGAACCCTCCGTGGACTCAGGCCCCGGCGAAACCACCGTCGTCGGACGAACGGCCCGGAAAGGTATATGAGCGATAGACCCCTAGCGTGGCCAACCGACGATACGAAATGAGTGATTACCAGTCAGGCCCCGGTTTTCGGGGCGAACGGCAGTCCGGTGTGAACACTCCCCGACTGCTACCTTCGCGAGTACCGATGGGTAGTGGTAGCCAGTGAGCGGGAAGATAGTCGTCGCTGGGGACGCACACCTCGGTGCAGAACACGCCGACGTGGCAGCGTTCAACGACTTCCTCGAGTCTCGATACCGACGACGGGACGAACTGCAGTCGCTCGTCCTGCTCGGGGACGTCTGGGACATGATCCGACGCGACCCGTTCGGGTGCGCCTGGGAGACGAGTGAGACGATAACGCAGATCAAACGCCTCGCGGACGAGATCCCCGTCTACTTCGTCTTCGGGAACCACGACACGCACCTCCGTCACCTCGACTCGGCGTTCTACGACGTGCAGTTCCACGACGACCTCGTCATGGAGAGCGGTGACACCAGCATCCGATTTTGCCACGGGAAGTCGTTCGACAGGCTCCAGTTCGACGCGCTCTCGAACCACCTCTCCGGGCCGGGCGACCGGGGCGACATCGACCCGACCAACGGGTTGAAGGACCCGATCGTCGCGAAGGGTCGTGACATCGTCCAGACGCAGAAACGTCGCCTCCGTAGTACCTACGAGAGCCTGCGGTCCGGTGACGCCGCCGACGTGACCCCGCATCCGCGGAGAGAGCAGCGAGCACACGCGTACCTGGAACGGATCCCGGAGGACAAACTCGTCTACGGACACACCCACAACCCGTACGTCCACCCGGACAACGTCGCAGCCAACCCGGGGTCGTGGAAATCGACGGCCCCCGTCCACAACACGTACCTCGTGATCGAGAACGGAGACCTGGCGCTGTACCGTCACAGCGACGGTGACGACGACGAACTGGTCGACCCGGTGGCGATGGACGACGGACCCGCCACCGAAGCGGGACGACCCGAGGGTTCGACTGCGAGCTGACGGTTCGCTACCACGAACGCTGATGGTCGACGCTGTCTGAGGAATCGACTCATCGACGGTGCGCCGATGGTTCCGCGTCAGTCTGCTTCGGACGTAGTGGGTGCCGGCGCGACCGGCGGCGAGCACCACTGCGAGTCCCGTGGGGCGCAATCCGGACCGCCCCCGGCCGGACGGACTGCCCGCGAACAGAGCTCCGGGACGCACTGATGGCGGTCCCCCTGTGTACCGACGCTGACCGCTACGAGAACACGTCTGGAGAGGTACTGACAAGGGCGAGGGACGGTATCGGTACTGTATGACAACGTGGGACGAACGGTTTCGTACCGGCGAGTACCCGTCTGAGCTGGATCCATCGCCAGTGCTGCGCGAGTACACTGACGAGACGTCCGACGGACGGGCTCTCGACGTCGCCTGTGGCACGGGACGCAACGCGGTCTTCCTCGCCGACCGGGGCTACGAGGTGGATGCGCTCGACCAGTCGATAGAGGGGCTCCGTATCACCAGAGCGAATGCGGCGGAGCAGGACGTCGCCGACGAGCTCAATCTGATACAGACGGACGCGACCCAGTTCGTCTATCCGGAGGCGCATTACGACGTGGTGACGGTCAGCTTCTTCCGGACGCTCGACCGACTGAACGACATCAAGGCGGCGCTGAAACCGAAAGGGCTGTTGTTCTACCAGCATCACCTCCGTTCGGAGCCACCGGCAGAGGTAGGGCCGAGTACGGACCGGCACCGGTTCTGCTCGAACGAACTGCTCCACGCCTGTCTCGACCTGACCGTCCTGTACTACGAGGAGTCGAGCGAGCGGCGGGACGGGAAACGCTCGGCGACCGTCGAACTCGTCGCTCGCAACAGCCACGGCGGAACCCAATCCTACCCGGAAACACAGTGGCCGCCCGTGTGACAAGTGCCAGTTCGGTCAGGGTCGGTGGACCGCACGACCGATACGTGTCCTGTATCTGAACACTGCCCCGTCCGGGAGGGTCAATTTTAATCGTCGTCGTGCCGTACAACACTGGGATGGTCGACCACGAGGTGTTCGACAACCGGTTCACTGGGCGGTTGGTCGCTGAGGCCGTTCTCAAGCTGTTCGACGGGGACGGAACCATCTACCTGGCGACGGGGTACCTCACGTGGTCCGGGTATCTCACCATCCGTGACCGTCTTCAGGAGTTTCTCGCACGGTCGCCCACCAACCGGGTCGTCATCATCGTCTCGACCGGGGCAGACCAGTTCTCGCGCATGGTCGCGAACACCATCTGGGACCTCGACATCGACGACCGGATCCGACTGTTGACCTACAGGGACGGGTTCGTCCACCCGAAGCTCTACCTCCGTGACGGCGACGACCCGGCGTTCGTCATGGGGTCTGCGAATCTCACGTGGGACGGGCTCGGGAAGAACCTCGAGCTCGCGTGGTACTATTCGCCGGACAGTCCAGACGACCCGGTCTTTCAAACCCACCTGGCGTGGATGACCCTGTTCGTCAACGAGTGCAGTCCGATAACGCCGGCCGACCTCACGCGGCGCGCTCGGCTCCGTAAGACGGTCGATACCTGGTCGTCCAAGGGGCGCATCAACCTGCCGACGATGATCAGGGGTGCACTGCCCTACGGTCGTCGAACTACCCCGGGGGAAACGTCGCTCCCGTTCGAGAAGGAACCCTGAGAAACAGGGGTGGTCGAATCGGGCCGCGACCGCTCCGATGGTCGTAATCGGCGTTCAGCCCGCAGAACCGTCCAGAACGAGTCTCGGCGTCGCAGGTTCGCTGACAGACATTCATAATCGGCTCTCGGGCCCGCAAGGTGGCGAAACCGTGGCTTCTGCGGTGGTGATTACGAGACGTCGAGTCGACTGGAACAGCCCACTCGAACTGCCGGAACGGCCGACAGGCGCGCTGCGCCAGCTCCCTGTCGAATCCACACTTCCGGCTCGACGGTGGAACCCCGTTCGTCGACCAGCGAAACCGAAAGACGTGAACCGATCATGAAGATTCGAACGGGGCGATTCGGCGGCCACAGTCGCCGGAGCCGTAGCGACCATGCGCCCGGTTCCCTGCTTCGACGACGACCGAACCACGGTTTCCTAGTCGACTCACACTTGGCGGGTCACACTTCCCCTTGCGGAGGACGACCCCGATTATGAACCCGTTCAGAGAGCCGTACAGAGCAGGCCGCCGGGTTTCGTTCAGTAATACCGATTCTGAAGATCGGAGTTCGTCGGGTCCGGCCGGGAGTCCGGTCCCCCACTACCATCGGAGGTGTGGGTCTACTGGCCGAAGGCCGACCGAGTCCGAGAACCGTGAAGATGCGTTTCCTCCATCCGATCGCTCGTCGATGGAGGCGGTCACTTCACTCGAACATCTCCAGTGGAACGATCGCCCCGATGTCGTTGTTCGTGGTGTTGTCGACGAACGTCGCGATGTCGGACTGGGGCGGGGAGTCGATGATGTTCGTCAGGTTCCTCCCGCCCGGGATCTCGACGGGCCTGCCTCGTGCCTTTTCGACGACGAGGTTGGGAACGCCCCGTCGACGGGTCTGTTCGAACGAGATGTCGGTGCCTGCTCGTTCCATCGCGGTGGTGTTTACGAACAGGATGTCCGCGTCCGCGAGGTTGACGACGTCGTCAGTGGACTTGCCCTCGAAGAGGTACACCGAGCCGCCCTGTCCTGCACCAATGTCACTGCTGGGGACACCGACGACGAGGTCGGTGGATCCGGAGCCAGTGATGTTGGCCTCGAAGACGACCCACCCGGGGCGGTCTTCGGCGGCCACACCAGCCGAGGGGAGCGGTTGAACCAGCGTCTCGAAGTCGTTCGGTTGGTCTTCGACGCGGAAGATGCCCCAGAAGCCACCCTCGAGACGCCGGCGTTCCTTGAGTTCGCCGTAGAGGAAGTCACCGGTTTTCTCGGCGGGTCCACCGGCCCCACCGAGCAGGTCCAGGCGTCCGGACTTGCCGACGGTGAATTTGTCGTCGACACCGATGACCGGTGATTCCGGCACACCGGTGAACCGTCGCCACTGGTGGTCCGAGAGGTGGAACGAGAGCCCACGAGCCTTGTCGGCCGTCTTCCCGACGAGGAACTTGACGGGGTCGCCGAGCAGGGCGTTGAGGAGCGGTGTCGCTGGGTCGCCGTGGGTCTCGGAGTCGAAGACGAGATGCTGTGCGGGGTCGTTGAGCTCGAATCGACGGATGAACGGCTCTGTCCGGTTGTTGATGGCCGGGTATCCTTGGTCTTCGCGGTCACCGATCTGGTTACAGGGTGCATCCGGGTTCTCGGTGTCTGGTCCCGGTGGCACCACGCAGTTATCTGGGTCGTCTTCGTTGACGATGAATCGTGCGTCGCTGAACGAGAGTGTGAACTCCCTGGCGTCCTCTTCGACGTCGGTGAGCATCGTACCGCTACCTGCGGGCAGTGGTTCAGCGGTCCGCGTGTCGAGCCACGTGGCGTCCTGGGGTTCGACGACCAGTCCGCCGAACGAACCGTGGTGGCGGTGACTCCGGACGTCTGCCATGTCCCACAGCACGACGAACTCGAATTCGTCCTGCGCGTACCACCGGTACGTGATGGTCTCGCCGGGGGCGACCGTCTGGTCGAAGTTGAACCCGACGGTCGTTCCGTCCGACCCGTTCGTGTCGTGAACGACGCGCTGGGCGTGGAGGGAAATGCGGTTGGAGGCCTCCCAGTCCTGCTCGACCCGCATCAGGGGATGGGCGTGGTCGTTGTCGAAGTCTTCGAGGTCGTTCGTCAGGTTGATCTCGATGCAGTCGCCCTGGTTCGCCCGGATAACCAGCGGTTCGGCAGGCCGATCCCCGTTCTTGATGTCCTCGACGTGGTCGTCGAGCGCGTAGACGATGCCGTGGGGATCGACGTCGCCGTACTCGTTGAACTCGATCTCGGTCTGGAACGCGGTGACGTCGAACCGCCGAACGTCGGCATCGTCCGGACAGGGGTCGCCCGGGTCACGGGCCTGTGGCGGGATTTCACCGACGTTCCGGTTCTGACGGGCGTCTTTGTCCGGCGGGAACTCTCTGTCGTCGTTCTGGTCGTACAGCAACAGCGCCCGCTGGCCGAGTCGGTTGAGCCGACCGAGTCCGACGAACGGTGCGAAGTGACCCATACGCAGCAGGTCACCTGGGGTGATCGGTCTGCGGTCCGTCCCCTGACCTCCATCGGGTCCCCTGTTCTCTCCGGGTGGTCCTCGGTCTGGGAGCGGTTCGAGGTGCGGCGTCCGGGCGCCGAAGACGCGGTGGATTCCCCACATGCCCGTCCAGAGGTCGTCGACGACGCTGGACCCGTAGAGGTGGTCACGGATCGGCAGTCCGAACGGGTTGTCCTGTTGTTCGAACTCCTGTTCGTTCGGGTCGATGTGGAACGTGAACTGCTCGGAGGTGCCGATGATCTGCGAGACCGTGTCCTGTACGGCGAGACCCTCCGGTTCGAACGGGCGGCCGTGCAAGTGGAAGTTGTGCTGTTCCTCCCAGACGCCTTGCAGCAACCGGATTCGAACCGGGTCGTTCGAGTACGCTTCGAGCGTCGGAGTCGGGGGGTCACCGTGGACCGCGGAACTGAACGTGTACGCCGGGTCCTCGTCGTCGCGGTGGTAGAGCGGTGCGTTCCGGAGGTTGATGCCCATCGTGCCGGCGTTCTCGTTGTGCTCGAACTCGGGGTTCACGAACTGTCCGTCGCGGTCGCGGAGTTGGGCGAAGTCCTGCAGGTGGAGACAGAACTCCCGGAAGTCGTTCTGGTCGTCAGGCGTCTCGATGATGGCCTGGGCTCCGCTGCGGATGGGGTCGCCCGAGTACGGGTCGAGGTACTCCGACCCCTCTGGCTCCACGATGAGGGCACAGAACTCGCCGTGCATCGAGTCGTCGATGCCGAAGATGTGGTCGTGGAAGAAGATGGGTCCCTCCTCGTCGGCGTACCACCGGTACGTGCGCTGGCCCCCCGGTTCGGTGTCCTGGTCGTAGTTGTACCCCATCGCGAGTGAGTCGGACCCGAGAAGGTCGAAGCTGACGAAGTGGGGATGGACCGATACCGGCGCGCTCGTCTCGTTCTTGACGGTGACATCGACGCAGTCACCGACGTTGGCGCGGATGAACAGCGGTTCGGGGTTGAGTTCGCCGTTGCGGACCGCCTCGGCGTCCTCTTCCAGCACGTAGATGATGCCGTCGGGGTCGTGATCACCCTCGTCGTTGTAGACGATGTTGGCAGGGAGGACGACGATGGTGTACTCCTTCACCGGCGCGTCGTCGCCGGCCGGGGGGCCGCCGAACTCGGTGTTGTCCACGAACGGGTCGCAGGGGTCGGCGTACGGTGCCCCCGGAACGATGTCGCCGAGCGCCTCCTGCTCTTCGGCAGTGGGTTGCCGGCCGTCCTCGAGTGGGTTCTCTCCGGTCGCGAGGGGGCTATCCGGTGGCGGACTGCCCACGTTCCCGGGTACGAAATCCGGGAAGCCCGGGATGTCTGACTCCTCCGGCAGGATGCCCTCCCGGAACGGTACCTCGTCTGGGACGGGATCCTCGGCGATGGTCGTACTCGGTAGCGGTTCGAGTCCGCAGATCTCCTTGTCGAAGATACGGAACCCGCTCCACATGCCTTCGCCGTAGTGGGGGAAGAGATGGCAGTGGAAGATGTTGTCACCGGCAGTGCCGTGTGCACCGCCTGCACCGATCTCGAACGCTTCCTCGAAGGTCATGTCGGGACGGACCGTCTGGATGGGCCCGGAGGCTGCAGACCCCTGTGCTGCACCGTGTCCCGCGGTGAAGTAGACGGGGTAGGTCGCACCCAATCCGAGCGTCTGGGAGTCGATGGTGTCCGAATCCGACCGCGTCGGGACCGTCTTCCAGCGGTGAGCGTGGAGGTGATGGACGTGGTTCTCCTCTGTCGAGGCCCCGACCGCGACGAACTTCATCGGATCGCCCTTGTAGACCGGGTACATGGTGTCCCCGCCGCCGGGGTCACCGTTTACCCACGAGTTGTAGAAGAACTCCTTCAGGATGTCGGGGTCGAGACCGAGTTCGTCGGCTCGCTCCTGTGCGACTCGCTGGCCCGTCGGGTCCGCCCGGTAATTGATCGAGTGGGTGGTCTGTGGCGTGTCCGATTGTGGGAACGTGATGTCCGGTTGGATTCCCTCTGGGGTGTGGTAATGGACGACGATCTCCCGGTAGCTCGTCCCGAGGAACTCGGGGTCGTGGATGTCCGCCTGGACGCCGCTACGGAGTTCCTCCCCGGTGAAGGGGTCGGTCCAGGTCGCACCCGGTGGTTCGACCATCATCGTTCCGAACAGCCCCCGCGAGAGGAGGTTGGCTACCTGTGGTGGCTGGTCCGCGCTGTCCATCGCGGGGTTCGCGAGGTCGTAGAAGAAGTGCCCACCCTGGTGGCTGGCGTACCACCGGTACGTGGTCGATTCACCGGGAGCGACCGTCGTGTCGGGATTGTTCCCGACCTTCGCGCCGTCGGAGTCTCCGACGTCGTACGGGAGTCCGGTCTGGTGGATGGATGCCCGCCGGTCGAGGTCGTTGTGGAACTCGATCTCGACGACGTCCCCCTCGTTGGCCCGGATGACGAGTGGCTGCAGGACCGAGGTATCCGGCCCGTCGTCCACGCGGCCCGGAGTCGAGGTCCTGGACCCGTCGAGGTCGATATGTTCGGAATCGATACACTCGTCTCCTCCATCTCCATCGACGCTGGAATAGAAGTCGACGCGTTGTTCGTCTCCGTCGACCGCCTCGTACCCGTCGTTGGGGAGCGTTCCGGACGCCTCGTTCGCGGCGTCGAGGTCTTCTTCGAGGACGTACATCGTCCCCTTCGGCTGGTGCAGGCCGAACTGGTTGAAGGGGATGTCGACCTCGATGGCGTGGACCGTGTATTCTCGAACCTGACCATTCTCGTCGGGTTCGTTCGGAACCTGGGTCGTCCCCTGGCCGGAATCGGCAAATGCTCCGTTCGGAAGGGTCCCCAACCCGGTCGCGAGCGTTCCAGTGCCAGCGAGAACGGACCGACGTGAGGAAACGAAGGTACCCGTGTCGGCGGCCTCGTCTGCAGCGCTTGCGTCGTCCGTCCCTGCGTCATCTGCCCCGTTTTGAGACATGATGCCAAAGGTTGCTATCCTGGAAATTTGTAATAGATATCGTACCACCAGTTGTAATGATATAGTTACTATCTATCCTCAGTAGGGTTGTTGTACGGGGGAGATTCCCGTTCTCCCTGGGCGGGTCTGTCGTCTGTCGAGACCGGGTCGTCCTCGACTGGGACGTGACTGTGGACGGTCACGCGTAGCCAGTCCCGTTCCAGCAGATACCGGTATACTTCTCGTGCGACGAGATGATAATGTTTTTACAGTAACGGCGGAATCTCCAATCGCGATGTATAAACGGAAGACGAGTTCGACGCAAGCCGTGCTGGCGGTTTTCCTGCTGGTGGTCGCATCCACCGGCGGCACCGTCACAGCACTGACCGGAACAGACGCGAGTTCGACGAGCCTGCAGACGGGGCAACTGGACATCGAGATGTCTGGGGGTAGTACGACGATGGACCAGCCACACATCTCGGCCCCACCGGTGTTCTATGCGAACCAGACCGTCACGTTCGCCAACGGCACGAACTACCGCCTCGTCCTGACGAACGAGGACACCGGCGAGTCTGCCACGCTCCGGGTCGATGGGAACGTCACCGTCGACCCGGAGACCGCGGGCGGGAGAGTCACGGTACGGACACACGACCCGTACGGAACCGCTCTCTCCGAGCCCGCGTTGCGGCCGTGGGGCGGTGACTCTGTCCCGGTCACGGTGACCAACGGGTCGATATCGTCGGCGACCGGGCTGACCAACTACAGCGTCGCGCTGCACAATGCGAGTACCGGCGACGTGGTCGCCCAGGCGGCACCGCGCTCGTACGTCCTCGGGTATACCGGCCTACTCTCTGCCGACGGCACCTCCGGCGTGGTCGACCTCTCCCTCCCACGTGACGTTCTGCCGACGGAGGCGAACGCGACGGTGACCGTCTACAACGCGAGCCAGGACTACTGGCGGGACAACACCACGAAGGTCGAGAAACCCATCACGTACGACGCATCGGCCGACGCGTTCACCACGACGCTCGACACCACGCAACTCCCCGATGGGGTCTACAACTGGCGGGTCGACTTCGACCTCCCGGGGAACGGGACGTTCCAGCAATCGAGCGAGTACGGCAGCGGCGTCTCCCCGTTCGAGTTCCAGAACGACGGGAACGACACTACTTCGTCGAACGCGACGGTCGCGCTGGAGAGTTCGACGCTGCCCCTCGACAGCACGACGACCCTCGACCTGACGCTCTCCGACGCGCCGGAGGGCGTCTCCGGTTACGAGATAACGATCAAGCGAAGCAACCGGAGCGTTCTCGACATCACCAACGCCACGTTCCCCGAGGGCTGGGCACTGACCGACACCTCTTACGACTCGGCCACGGGACTGACCGTGAAAGCCGCCGACCTGAACGGCACCGTCGAACCTGGGGCGACGAACGTCTCGCTCGCGACGTTCGAGGTGCGTGGTGCCGCCGACGGTGAGACCAACATCTCGGTCACCGTCGAGGCGCTCGACGACGACTCTGGCGACGTCATCGCGGCCGACACCGTCGACAGCCACGTCGAGGTCGACGCCGTCGTCCAGGTCTGCGACGGTTGTGGGACGCCCACCGACCCCGACGGGGACGGTGACTACGAGGACGTGAACGGGAACGGCCGCCTCGACTTCGACGACGTGGTCGTCCTCTCGAACAACCTCGATGCGACCACGATAACGGACTACACGAACGCTTTCGACTTCAACTCGAACGGTCAGATCGATCCGGACGACGTCACCACCCTCTTCGACGAGCGGTGACGCCGTAGCCACGCCGGAATCAGATTCCGGCACAGGTTTCGACCCGACTGTGGTACCGGCGAGAGACGTGGCGACCGGTCCACGAGTTCGCGATGACGCTATCCGCCAGACACGAGTCGCGCACCGACTGGTCAGGGACGCCACCGGACCCTGCCCCGGGACCCATGCAGTCCACGATAGCCCCTGGTGGGACCCGGCCACGTCGACGCCCACGATAGCAATCCCACGGTGACACTCACTGACAGCCATCGACGGGGCAGCTCGTCCGGTCGCCGTGGTTTCACTGTGACGGGGGAGCGGATGAACGTTAACTCGCTGGCACTGCAACTAGGACCATGTCGCGATACGAGGCTTCTTTCGAGATAGACTCGAGAACAGATTCGCACGCCGTCCGGACCATGCTGGAGCAAGTGTACGACACGGTTCGAGAAGAGTCACGGAGCGTCCGGGAGGGTTCGGACGACGCAAGTCAACTCCTTCAAGAGTTCAAAGCGCTCCGAGACGCAGCGAAGCGTCCGTCGCCAGGGAAACTGACGATCTCCTACGAGCAATACGACGACGGATTCGACGAGTGAACTCCTCCACCGACTCGGACCCGGTCGTCGAGACACAGCAGTCGAGGGGGCCGCACTCGACGTTCGCCAGCGGGGGCGGCAGACACGGTCCTCGATAGCCCGCGGCTACGCGGTGAGGACACCAGTCTCGACTGCTGACCACGACTGGCGGACGTGGGCGACGTTCAGGACGAGGTCGACACGACAACACGCGAGTCCCGTGGACGCGTCGGGGACTCACTCCTCTGTCGAGACGATCGACTGGGCATCGCACTCCGGACACTGGTCGTGTTGGGCGTGAAAGCGGGCTTCACACGCCTGACACTGGTAGGTTGCGTCCTCCTTGGCGACCTCTGTAGCCGTCTGCTTGAACTGTTCGACCTGCCTTCCGACCTTGCTGAAAAATCCCATCGGACACTAACTGGTGGGCGTCGAGAGGGATAAGCGTTCGCTGGACCGTCGACCGAACGCGGTGCAGAACCACCTCGCAATAGACCTCGAAGCACTCACCGGGCCAGTCCGCGAGCAGACCGAAAAACCACTCGACAACCCGTTCACGCGATGCAGTTACAACGACCGAACGGAGGGTCGCCGGCCAGGGAGGACGATACCAGGGTTACACACCGTATACTGAAGCCACTGTGAGGGGACAAGTTGCCTGATGCCCACCACGAGCGTGGTAATACCGACGTACAATCGATGTGGCTCGATTGAGCGTGCTATCTCGAGTGTACTCTCCCAGACGGTGGACGATTTCGAGATAATCGTCGTCGACGACGGGTCCGACGACGATACCGTCGCTGTCGTGGAATCGTACGCGGACGACCGGGTCCAGCTCGTCCGCCACGAGCAGAACCGGGGAGCGAACGCGGCCAGGAACAGTGGGGTCAAGCACGCGTCGGGGGAGTACATCTCCTTTCTGGACTCCGACGACGAACTCCACCCAGAACATCTTGCCAGGGTGAGAGACAGGTTAGCGGAGAGCACCGACCAGTGCGTGGGAGCGTTCACCTCGTTCGAGCGACTGATCGATGGAACGGTCGCTGGTATCTCTCGTGCGCCCGATGCAGAGGTCGGAGTCGACTACCTCTCCGATGGGAACGCCATCGGGACGCTGTCCTGTACGACGTTCGAGTCACAGCTACTCGAAGCGGGAGGGTGGTTCGACGAACAGTTGCTCGCTTCTCAGGACCTCGACTTCTACCTCCGCGTACTGGAGTCCAATACGATGGTTGGAATCGACGAGGTCCTCGTCTCGAAACACGTGTTCGACGAGAACATCGGAAGCTGCTATCGACGGAAGCGACAGGGGTTCGACAGGGTTCTGGAGAAACACGAGGAGAAACTCTCGAACGCGTACATCTCCCATCAGTACAGGGTCCTCGGTCGGTTACAGGCCCAGAAGGGCAACATGCTTCCGGCCAGGACTCTCTTCCGCAAGTCGATGGCCGAGAATCGCTACAACCTCGGCTCGGCCTGCCTCTATCTCCTGTCGTTCCTGGGGCGGGACACGCTGACCTACGGGGTGTCGAAAGCGCGTCGTGGGAGGCGCGTTTTCGACCGGCTATTTGGGTGAGCACCGCTCGGGGGTGGGTTCTCGGCAGCGGACCGTTCGAAACGGGTCGAATCGCACCGGGGTCACCGGTTCTCAATCGCCCTCGAGATGCTCTCGGACGAGTTCTGCCGACCGGCGCGACCGTTGCTTGACGGCCGGCAACTCCGCCCGGACGGTGTCCGCTATCGAGGCACGGTCGTCGAGTGCGCGTTCGACGATTCGTCGAAGGGACTCGCTATCCACGTCGTCGACGTCGATCACGTACTCCAGTAGCCCGAACAGTTCCATCAGCCCCCTGGTTTTGAACTGGTACTGTATCGCCACGACCGGGGTCTCTGCCAGCATCGCCAGGATGTTGGAGTGCATGCGCATCCCGACGTGGAGGTCGACCCGTTCGTAGATTTCGACGAGTTCTCGTGGCGTGTACTCTCCCGTGAGAATCTGTACGCCGTCGTGGTCGCCGTGGCGCATCAGATCGACGGCCCGTGCGGCCATCAGGCGGTCGTCCCTGTGATAGCCGGCTAACCCGGTGCAGGTCGATGCGAACAGTACGTTCGACTCCGTCTCCTCGACCAACCAGTCGGCGACGTCTGCGACGGCCCGGGCGTAGTCGTCTACAGCCGTCTCTTCGTCCGTATGCTGCCACTCTCTGACCGAGATGCTCACCGTCGTCTCGTACTCGTCGGGAAGCGTGTCGTTCGCATCCAGCGCGTCGAGTGGAGTTCCTTCGTTCGTCTCCAGGGCCATCGAAAACGCCGCGTCGGCGGTGCAGTGTACTGGCGTGGAGACGTTCAACCCCTCCACCACCTCCTTCGATCGTTCGTCCCGTGTGACGATCAGTTCCGCTCTGTCGAGAACGGTCCGGGTCATCCTGCGGTACGGAGAGCGGTCGAACGGGCCGAGCGTCTGCGCGTAGATGACAACCGGGGTGTCGAGCTGGTCGAGGAAGAGGTGCTCCCACAGAACGCCGACCTTCCCGGGAAAGTAGACGTCAGTCAGGAACTGGCCGCCAGTCGAGACGACGAGGTCGGCGTCGAGGTACGGTTGTACGTTCCCTCTCTCGACCACGTATTCGAATCCCGGCGGCGTCACCCCACGTGTGTACAGGGGGCTGGTCGCTGAGAGATACGCGCGGGCGAGGTTCTCCCTCGACGGTTCCCAGTGAAATCCTGCGAGGACCTGTTCCTCCGAGTCGATTCCGTGTACCAGGTCGGCTGCCTGGGGGTGCTCGGTCATCACCGTGACGTCGGCATCGGGGTACACCGCTTCGAGCGAGTGGCGGACGCCCTCCAGTATCGCGGCGTCCCCCCGGTTCGATGCACAGTAGTAATCAGTTATCAGTATATCCATTGTCGGTGGGTGGGCGGCTACCCGATACTATCCGCTGGAAACGGCTTTAATATTATGCAAATGAGTATAGTATTTCAAACTGATGCAGTGTCTCATCCTGACGTAGAAAGCACGTGTCACCCCACTCGGTGAAGACCGGCCAGAGCCCCGTCTCGGCCGTCGCGGAGTGCTCATACCGGCGTCCGTTCGGTTGCGTCGACGACCCGAGAGGTGCCCTGCTGCAACCGAGAGAACGCCTGCTACATCGAGTCCGGCGAGGATGGTATCGTCGAGCGGACCTCGGTTTCGGGTGCTCAGGGCCGCTATGCGACCGGTGTGGTCGATTTCGTCGAGCGGGAGTTCGACATCGATGGACCGCGATGAAGCGCTGACGGCGCTTTACGAGGGCGACCGCGAGCGCCGACGGCGAGTGGCGCGGTCGCTCTGGGAGACGAGTCGTTCGGCGCGCGACGACCTCGGCGAGGGTATCGAGCCGCTGCGGGCGGCGACGGAGGACGACGGACGCGATTCCAGCGGTGACGGGGAAGCGGACAGTGACGAAGACGGGTACGTACAGAGCGGGCAGGGTTGCGACCGTCGCGACCCGGAAGATTGCCCGGGGTCTTCGGGACTTCTGGCCGTTCCGATAGGAATCCGGTTCGTCCTCAGCCCCCCGGGTCGACGATCGAGCCGATCGTCCGCTGGAGGAGGACGAGTATCTCCCCTGCGATGGTGAGCACCAGTGACCCGAGGAGGAGCATGAGCGGGATTCCGAGCGGGATGGACTGTGCTTGGGGCCAGACGATGATCGAAACGAGCCACGTCACTCCCGAGATGAGGAAGAAGCTGGTGAGCAGCGCCCAGCTGCTGACGAACTGCTTCGTACCCCTGAGGAAGAGGGCAGAGGCGACGAACTCGACTGCGTTCGAGACCGCCGTGGGCTCGAACTCCGAGGCGAGGCTCACTGGCCCGACCGTGGTCGCGTCGCCGCTCTTCACAGTCACCGGAGGGAACCAATCTACGAGGCTCGCCGGCGTGATGTCCTCGAACTCGTACGCGCCGCGTGTCGTCCGCTCGTATCGCGTGGCCAGTACCGGATGGCCGGCGTCGTCGGACACCACGACGACGTCCGCGTCGTTGTTCCAGACCGGCCAGCGTTTGTTCCAGAAGAGGTGCCGCTCCGAATCCGTCTCCTCGTATTCGTCGGTGGGTGGGGCCGAACCGGTGTGGACCGTCAGGGTCGCTCCGGGTTCGAGTGTGACCCCGCTGGGAATCGTGAAGGTGTGGTCGCCCTTCGTGACGCGGCCCTCCTCCTCGGCCGCGTCGTGAATCGTCCACTGGCCGAGTGTCAGTTTCGCATCCCCGACGTTCTCGAAGGTCAGGAACTCGTCGTGCAACTGCTCATGGTCTCGGCCACCGGCGTCGGGATGGGCGTCCGAGAGCGCCAGCGTTCCGCCGGTATCCTGTACGGTGACCGTCCTGGTACTGGCGCCAGAGGCCCCGTATCTGTCCGTCACGGTGAGCGTGACGTCTACCTCGCCGGGCGTTCCGAAGACGTGGACCACCCGCTGGCCGGTCGGTTCGCTCTCGCCGATGGTCCAGTCGTACTCGACGACGTGGTCGCCCCGGTCCGGGTCGAAGGAGAGAGCCCCGTCGAACAGGACCGGATGTCCCGGTTTCGGGTTCTCCGGGTGGGAGACGATCTGTGCATGTGGCGGCCGGTTCTCCGTGTCTCTATCGTCCTCGTCGGTCGGTTTCTCGCCCTGCTGGCCCGTCCCCGGTGGGTTGCGTACCTTCTGGAGCAGCCACACGCCCACGAGTCCCCCGGCTGCGCCGACCCCGACGTCCAGCCCTGGCGGGAGCCCCCCGGTATCGTCAGCACGCGTCGTCGTCTCGGTCACCGGCGGGAAGTGCCCAGCCACGAGCGCCTCGTCGAACACGGGATCTCCGTATTCCAGGTAGGGTGGGTCGACCCCAGTGTCCTCGACGTGTCCGAAGGAGCGGTCGACGTCGGAGTCGACGTGCGCCACCGCGACGAGCGTGGTCTCCCCCTCGACGGGATCTTCGAGTTGGATCTCGACGGTCTGTCGTCTGGTTCCTGCCGGGAGGAACTCGCTGACGCCACGAATCGGCCCGGCCGGGGACTCCTCGTAGATCGCGACGAAGCCCCCGACCTCCAGGTAGACGTCCTCGACGACGACGACGACCCGCGCTTCGTCCACGGCCTCCTGATTGCTGAAGGTGATCGACCCGGTGACCGCGCCGATCACGCCCGGGACCGTCACGAGGGTCACCTCGTCGTCCTCGGTAACCTCGATCTCGATGGGCTGTCCGGGTTCGGCGTCAGCCAGGTCGAACACTACCTCCCACTCTCCGGTCTCTGAGATCTCGGCAAACTCACTGGCCAGGACGGAGCCATCCGAAGCCGAGAGGCGGACCAGTAACTCGGTCGACTGACTGAAATCCGAGTCCGGGCCGACGTCGATGACCCCCGTGAGGAGTGTCTCGGGGTCGGCCGGCAACACGACGAGGTCGCCGACCGTTCGATCGACCTCGACCGGGCGTTCGGCCTGAAGGGACGAGACCGTCGATTCCGCCGGGAACCGCCAGACGGCCCCGAACGCGACCGCACCGGTTGCACCGAGATACCGTCGGCGCGAGAGTCCCTCCGGCGAGCTCATGAGGTGTCGGGTTCCATCGACGTCATGGAAATTTCACCGTAGGCTACGGTATGGGCACGTCGGATATTGTTATGGATATCCTTGTTCTCGACCGATGGGAATCCCACGTCGAATCACATTCGTAACTGATGGGTCTGGAGTGGTGGATACCGGCTCTATTTTCACACGCCGGCTATGACAACTCTCCGCCAGTTCTGGCTGACAGTACTGGACACAGGGCGCGAATCTCGTCCCGGTCCCGCGGGGCACTCTCGCGTTTCGGGCCAGGAGAGGGGGTTCCGGATCGAGGACTTCGGAGCTGCCAACCAGTCCCAGCATTCCGGTCGTTCGAATCGGCCGACTCCGTGCTGGTGACCGCGTCGAAGCGCCCGGTTCGTCCCGGACACATCACACAGGCACCTCGGGGGCACGTTTCACTTTCGTGCGCTTCGTACTATCCGGCATGTCCCAGGCGACAGAGACGACGGTCGCGATAGCCTGTCAGGGCGGCGGGAGTCACACTGCATTCACCGCGGGCGTCCTCCGCGAAATCTTGCAGAATCGCCCGGACGAGTACAGAATCGGGGCGTTGAGCGGGACATCGGGCGGAGCCATGTGTGCAGCGCTCGCGTGGGACGGACTCCGGCGAGACGACGTGCGAGGCGCGAGAGACCGTCTCCAGGGGTTCTGGCACGACGTGGCCGCGGACTCGTTCTGGGAGCAGTTCGTGAACGACACGACCCTCTGGAGCAGTCGGCTCACCGGTGAGTTCGGGTCGTTCGGCACGAGTCCGTACTACCACTGGGGGTCGGTGTGGGCCCGGCGAGAACTCCGGGAGACGATCGAACGGTACGTCGAGTTCGACGGGTCGGCCAGCGATTCACCACCACGCCTGTTCGTCGGTGCGGTCAACGTCGAATCCGGGTCGTTCGAGGTGTTCGCCGACGGCGAGGCGGGCACGGACGCGTTACTGGCGTCGGCCGCCGTCCCGACCCTGTTCCGGGCGGTCGAGATCGACAGTTACGGGCACTGGGACGGACTCTTCTCACAGAACCCACCCATCCGACACTTCACGAGCGAGGTGCCGGCCGACCAGAAGCCGGACCAGATCTGGATCGTTCGGATCAACCCCGACGAGCGTCGTGAGATACCGCGTTCGCTGAACGACATCGCCGACCGGCGCAACGAACTCTCGGGCAACCTCTCGCTCGAACAGGAGAAACACATGATACGGTCCATCAACGACCTCGTCGACGAGGGCGTCATCGACGACGACCGGTACAAACACATCGAACTACGCGAGGTCGAACTGGACGTGGACCTGGACGTCCACTCGAAACTCGACCGGAGTCCGGCGTTCCTGGAGAAACTGATGGAACGAGGTGAAGCGAAGGCGAGCGAGTTCTGGTCGGCAGACGACGGCTGACCCCTTCCGGGCGATACCTGTACGTTCGAACGTGTGAGGAGTCACGGAAATCGAGGAGAACGCCCCGTGCGGTCGTGCGGACATGACTCCGATGGTCGAATCGACTGGACTCACGAGAATTCGTTCTCGACCCCCGGGGAACCATCGAACCGCAGACTCCGCTTCGTGGAATCCTCGCCCGTCAGGGTGGGGAGGACGTCAAAGCGAGAACTCCGTCCACAGCGGATAGTGGTCCGAGATGCGAGACGACAGTGAGCGCATGGTCAAGTCCCGTCGAGGCAGCGCGAACTCCCGGAAGTCGAACGTCCCCGACTGGCGGTACTCCAGCGACAGCGCTGGCTGGCCGTGCTCCCCGGTGAACCACGCGATCTGGTCGTAGAACTTCGCTGTCGGGTCGTCGACGTCGGCGTAGATCGTTCGTGGCACGTCGTTCAGGTCGTCCGGTACGTGCAGTCCGGTCGAAGTGAACGCCTCGTAGCGCTCGTCGCCGATGCGGTCGATGTTGAAGTCGCCGAGGGCGATGAGGTTGTGGTCCCACGAGTTGATCTGTCGCGCCCAGCGATCGAGCCAGTCGGCGATCGCCCGGAGTTCGGGCGTCCGTTCGTCCGCCGAGTCGCCGTAGTCGACGTGCAAGGTCACCAGGATGAACGTCCGGTCTCCGGACCGGAAACTCACCGCGTACGGCGTTCGGGCGAACTGGCGCTGGAGTGCATCCTCGCCGATGTCGTCGTTCTCGAGTTCCTCGGCCGGGACGACCAGCTCGCCTGCGAGACCGCTGGGCTGGATCCGACGTCGGTCGAAGAGGAAGGCGAGTCGTTCACCGTCACCGGCGTCGCCGCGCGTGACGTCGGTGAGCATGACTCCCCAGTCGTCGCCCAGGAACTTCAACGCGTGACGAAGCGACTTCAACGTCCCCACTACTTCCTGGATGGCGATGACGTCGAACCTGCGGAGCACCTCGATGATCGCGCGCAGCGAGTGGAGGTCACGCTTCGGGCTGTCGCCGTCACCGGCCCGCCACTTCTCGGTGAGGCCGCCGAACTCCTTGATGTTCCACGTCCCGACGAGGAGGTTCTCGTCGACGGTCCGTGGTGGAATCGTTTCGTCGATGGCAGTGGTGAGGTCGTCGAGGTCAGACTGGACGGCTGTCGGTGGCGAATCGGTGATGGTGGGCATGGGGTCAAACTCTCTGATTCGAGATGGTCGGTGTACGTCTCTGTTTACTCACCGGGCCCCTCGCCCGGCGGTTCCTCCTCCGTAGTGATGTCGTACGAATCGAGGAAGCCCAGCTGGTCGGGATACCACCGGAAGAACACCGGGGCCTCGGACTGGAGCAGCCTGTGTACGGTTTCGAACCGCTCTCTGGAATCGAAGCCGAAGATGTACCCGTTCCCCCGATACCCGACACCGGAGTAGTTTCGGTCGTATCTGAACCATATGACGGTGTTCCAGATGGGCCCATCGTAGGAATCGGCCGGGCGTAGGCTGATCAATTCCCACTTCTCTCCCGGCCGGTTCATGACGTTGGCTTCGTACGACTCGATCTCGAACTGCGGCATACGTTACTAGTGCTGCGGTCGCGTTCAAAGTTAGGCGGGAGTTGCCACGAGGTTCTGACAGTACCGTCCCGAGTCAGGCCGAATTGTGAATGTCTGGGCCTCCTCGAAAGTCATACGTAGTGGTATGCAGTCGCTGTCGTGCTGTATACGTGGAACCTATCACACGACACATACGACAGGATAGGCAAATCCGTACAGGGACGACTCGATACCGATGATCGTCTATCGCTTCCGGTTCCGTCCCTCGTCGGGGAACGCGTTTCCGCGGGGGATCATCGCCGTCTCGCAGTACGCCTCGCCGTCCGCGTAGTCGACGCCGGGCTGGATGAACGGGTACGGCCCGTCGGCGGGCGTGTTCTGGGCTCGGCCGCCGTCGTCGGCCGTTTCGACCAGGCCCATCACTTCGTAGCCGACGGGCGAGTGCGCTTCGAGGTACTCGGCGATGACGTCGACCGGTATCGCCCCGTCGTCGACCGCGACGTCCTAGAACGGGAAGCCGCAGTTGCCGAGGTCGCGTTCGGGGTCGCCCGGCCGGCGGAACGTCGCCACCGAGTACGTCGCTTCGGGGTCGACCGTCTCGCCGTCGACGCGCATCTCGACGAGGCGACGGCCGCGCTTGGCGGTCGGGTCGACGGTCACCTCGACGTTCGAGGAGAAGTTCCGGACGCGGCCGTCCTCCTGATTGTAGGGATACGGCGAGAAGTTGTCCTCGAGGAACCCCTCCATGTGGGACGTGAGCTGCTGCCCGTACGCGACGCCGCGGGCGACGGGCGTCGCCATCGGGAAGAACGTGTAGAGCTGTCCGAGTGTGACCTCCCCGGGCGGGATGGCAGTTCCGTACCGGAAGCCGTGCGAGACGGCGAGGTCGGTCTCGAAGTGCGCGCGCAACGCGTCGTTGAACAGCGTGTTCCACGCGCTCTCGAGGAACGACTGCCGGTAGAGCGCCGTCTCGGTCTGGCCGACGACCGTATCCAGCGGGCGGTCGAGCGTCCCCGCTCCACGTTCGACCCCGGGGTCGTCCTCGAAGAACGGCGCACGGACGGACTCGACCGTCTCCCTGGCCGCCTCGTCGGGGTCGGGCGTGTGCTCGCCGTCCTCGGTCAGGCAGTAGAGGTGGTGTCGGAACTGCACCTCGCCATCGCGTACGCGGAGGTCGACGCGACCGAGTGCCTCGCCCATCCCGGACTCGACGACCACGGTGTCGGTCTCCTCGACGACGATGGGGTCGTAGGTGTACTCGTGCGTGTGGGCGCTGAACATCACGTCCACGCTCGTACAGTCCTTCGCGGCCTGCACCATCCACGGGAGTCCGATCTCGGTCACGGCGACCACGACGTCTGCGCCGTCCTCGCGGGCGGCCTGAGCGGACTCCTCGAGGAGCGCGGGGTGCTTGCCGAAGCGGTACTTCCCCTCGTAGAACGCGGGGGCCATCCGGTCGACGTAGACGTTCGTCATCCCGACGACGCCCACAGAGAGTCCGTCGACGTCGACGACGGTGTACGCGTCGTACAGTCGGTCGTCGGTCTCCCAGTCGTAGAGGTTGTTCGCGAGGACCGGGGCGTCGAGGTCGTCCATTAGCGCTACGAAGACACCGTCCTCGGCGGCCTCGTTCGAGTAGTCCCAGTTCCCGGGGACGTAGACGTCGGGGACGACGTGCTCGTTGATGGGTTCGAGCATCGCTCGTCCGTCGGTGTAGGTGGTCACGGCGGAGCCGTGGAACGTATCACCGCTCATCAGCGTACAGACGTCGTAGTCCTCGCGGAGTTCGTCGAGTTTGGCTGCGAGCAGGGGAATCCCGCCGCCGCGTTCGATGACGCGGTCTTGGTCTCCGAAATCGAAGTCCGGCTTCGACGTTGGATTGTCGTAGTAGACCTGGTAGCGCGGCGTCAGCTGCCCGTGGAGGTCGCTGACGTGGGTGAAGACCACGTCTGGGTCGTCGGCGCCGTCGCCGGCGGGGTCGCCACCGAGGGACCTCCACTCGCCGATGGACGTCTCGCTCCCGTTCATCGTGATACGATTGCACGTACGTCCTCCTCCTGTTCATGGATTGGGGTTGTGATTCGAAATCCTCAACGAGACCCGCCACGAGGGCTGTATCGCAGAAGATCGGACACGATGGCCGAGAGTCACTATCCCTGCGTAGGAGACAGAAACTCGTGGCGCGGTTGGGGATGTGATATCGAAACGAGACCGAGGGTGTCCACCTTCAGCTCTTAGGGACAACTCCCCTAAGCGCGGACGCCGTAGTATCGTCTCCAACGATGCGTCCGGCGACCCGAGCCTGGAGGCGATACCGATGACGAGTACCTGGGTGACGACAGGCTTGTCTGCGGCCGTCATCCTGGTCGCGTCCGTCATTCACGGGATCGCCGGGTTCGGCTTCGCGCAGGTGTCGATGGGGTTGATGCCGCTGTTCCGGTCGCCCTCCAGCGCCTCGATCGTCTTCACCGCGACTGCGGTCGTGAGTAACGCCCGCGTCTGGTGGAGCGTCCGCGACGCGTTCGACTGGGAGAAGTGGATCGTCCCCGTCGGCGGACTCGTCGTCGGGATGCCGCTCGGCATCTACGTATTCAGTCAGTTCGACGAAGCACAGATGCGCGTCGCCATCGGTGCGGTTCTCGTGCTCGCGGTCATCGTGGTCGGCGCGACCCAGCAACTCGATACCGTCACGGACTGGATCGAGGACAACGATTACAGGCCGGGGAATATCGTTGGCGCGACGGCCGGGCTCCTCGCCGGGATCTTCGGCGGTGCCGTCGCCGTCCCCGGCCCGCCGATGATCGTCTACGGGGCGTTCATGTCGGCCAGCGGGTTCTGGAGCGACGAGGAGATGAAGGCGACGTTCACCGCGTTCTTCGGGACGCTCATGCTGTACCGTCTCGTGAGCCTCACGTACACGGGGGCCGTGACGGCGCCGCTGCTGGTCGAGGCCGCAGTAGCCGTCCCGATGGTGTTCCTCGGTGCGTGGGCCGGTGTCTACATCTTCGACCACATCCCCGAGCGCATCTTCCAGTGGTTCGTCCTGGTGCTGCTGACCGTGAACGCGTTCGTTCTCCTGTTCACGGCTGTTCCGGAACTGTGACCGCGTCCAGGAACCTCGAAGGCTCCGGAGCCTTCTCTCGCCACCCGACTGGACGACGAACGAGCAGCGAACGCTTCGGACGGCGTGTTTCAGGCGGTCGTCCTCGTCGGGATGAGCCAGCAGCGAGAGGAGTGCTAGGTCTCGTTGCGTTCGACGCGCATACACTACTCAGGAGAACTACGACACCTAGAATCTTCTCCACCCGGGAATCGCGCTCGTATCGGAACTAATCGACTGATTCCGTCGTGCTTCTCCACCGACTACGAAGAATAGCCCAACCGAGACGCAGAACGCAGTTAGCGGTACTTCCGAACGGAGATGGGGCTCCCTCTCCCTGGGTTCCGCTTCTGAAGGTAGAGGACGCCAACGATTACAGCACCGATAATCGGCGGGATGAACATGCCCACGAAGAAACCAACAGCCCACATGTCGGCCGTCTCAAGCCCATGCTCTCGCCCATCGAAGTATATCAAGACCGCTCCAATAAGCCCGAGGAAAACGGCGAACGTCCCTGAGATCTCGATTCCAACCATGGATACTCATCAGTTCTGACAACTAATACTGTTTTCGAACCCGGACTGATCTCCCTGCGTGGTGCTCTCTGCTCGTCGAGACACCACATCTGCTCTACCAGTCTCCTCCGTTTCCGATTCCCCCCCGATACAATTGGACAACACTACGAAACGTCGAGCAGGGGCCACGTCAGCGATCGGCCCACTCCTCGCGCAGTTGCGCCCGCTGGTCCTCCATGCCCTCGGGGACGTCGGTATCTGCGAGCGCGCCGAACGTCTCTTTCCACGACGGCATCGCATCCGTTCGCCACCAGAGAACCGTCCAGCCGGACGTTCGCCTGTCGACGCTCCCCTGTTCGTGGAGAGCCTTCAGACGGTCGCGAGCAACCGCAAGGGAGCACCCGAGCACGTCGATGACAGCTGTAGTGGTACTCGTCGCCACGCCGACCTCGTCGAAGACGGCCGGAACGTCCACTGACGAGGTCTCCTGTGTGTCTCGCCCGCTGTCGTCTTTATTAGGGCTCACACGTTCAGCCACGACACGTCACCAGAAAAACCCTGCTGGTGGTATCTGCGTCGAGTGTCTCTGTCGAATCGCCTCGACGAACGTGCGGGCGTTCGAACGCCGACCGACCCCGGGTCTGCTGAAAGAGGCCATGGGACGTCGGACGAACGACGAGACTCGTCGACGACCTCCCCAACCCGGGGACGTCACTCCCCGGGGCAACCGAGTTCGTACGGGTCCGTCTGCGCCTCGGCGGGCAGGTCGACCGAGACCGGTTCGCCGTAGTCGCCGAACGTGGTGGTCATCGTCACCGTCGCCGTGTTGCCGCCTTCAGACACCGCGAACCGAAGTTCCGTCCGGAGGAGTCGCCCGGTGTCGGCGTCGAGCCAGGCGCGCAGTTCGACGTCGTCGATGCTGGGACCGCCGAACACGGGTTGCGACCGTTCGTCCTGGTACTGGGTGAGCGCGTCGGCGGTCGGTTCGCCCGAGAGGACCACGGCTTGCTCGCCGTCGACGGTCTCGGTGCCGTTCCAGTACAGCGACCCCGACTCCAGCAGCGACAGCTGCCGAACGGCAGGGGTCTGGCTCATCCACTCGCCGTCGTCGTCGCGTTCCTCGACCGCCCAGCCGTCCCACGGGGGTGCACACTCCCGGTAGACGGTCCGGTTCAGCACGAACGCCCGTCGCGACTCGCCGTCGCTGGTGGTGTTCGACCGCATCTTCCGGGCCGCAGCGTCGACGGCGCCGGTCAGGTCGAGGTCGACCTGCTCGGAGCGGCCGTCGGCGGTGACGGCGACTGTCATGTCCGACTCGAACTGGTACGACTCGGTCGACGCTAGGGCCGCCGTCGCGTTGTCGAGGGCCCCGACGGCGCGCTCCTCGCGCGTGGGGTCGGGGCCGAACCCGAGCGTCGAACAGCCGGCGGTCAGGACACAGACGACCAGCAGGGCGTGGAGGGCGAGGCGGGCCATGGGCGAGCCGATACAGCCATAGTATAAAAACTTTGTCAACTCTGCTGGGGGAATCTACAGGCGGAGCAAGGCGGTCTGCTCCACCCTGTCACTCCCCTCCACGTAGTCAGCGGCACCGATCCACGGCGACGTACATCGCGTTCCTCCTCGGCATCGACGTCGGCGCCCTGGACCGGACGAAGACGGAGGAATTACGACCGGTCTCCGAATCACCCGGCTACGAGGGCGTCGAGTGAGTACTCATGTAGTTCCACTGAACCACCTCGCGAGGCCGGCACTCGTCGCCATCTCGACGACCCCGAACGCGACGGCCGGGAGCGACGCGATCGTCGGGAGTCCGGCGGCGACCACGAGCGCTGCCGCGACGGCGAAGTCCCGCATGCCGACCGAGAGAATCGACGAGATGCGCACCGGGCGCGAGGCGCGACGGCCGACGAGATAGCCGACTCCGTACCCGAGTCCATTCAGCGCGACGACGCCAGCCCCGACGCCCATCAGTAGCGGGGTGTTCGCCCCGATGACCGCCGCGTTCGCGGCCGTCACCCCTCCGACGATGAGAATCACCATCAGCGCCGAGACTGCCGGGTAGTAGGCGTCGAACCGGGCGACTCGGTCGGGCCGCCACGCCCGGATGGCGACCGCGAGTACTATCGGGGCGACGACCGCGACGACCAGTTGCTCGACGATCGGTGTCGTCGGCACGTCGATGCCCCCGACCAGCAGGGTCACGATAGCCGGAACGAACCCCACGCTTCCGATTCCGATGACGACCAGTGCGGTCGTCGAGAGGGCCGTATCGCCGTCGGCGAGTTCCGTCATCACCGGCGTGACGAGTTCGGGCGTCACCGCGCCGAGCACCACGAACCCGACGGTCAGTTCCGGAGAGAGACCGAGGCCTCGGGCCACGCCGAACGCCAGAAACGGCATCGTGACGTGTCCCGATAGAACGAGGCCGAGCGTTCGAGCGTCGATCTGCCGGAACTCCTCGACCGACAGCGTCAGCGAGATGCTGCCGATCATCATCGCGAGGATAGGCGTCGAGGCGCGTGTCACGACCGCCACCTGTGGGAGTGCGATACCCAGACCTGCGGAGAACAGAATCCACACGAGGAGGTAGTCCTCGAGTAGGTCGACGAGTACCGTCGAGTGGGACCGGGTTGCCGTCGTCACCGTGGTCGACCACGTTCGAGGCCACGCAACGCGGCGCGCCTCCCCATTGCTGTGCTCGGTGACCTCGGAGGGTGCACACCGTTCTGTTGCACGCTGTGAGGGGGGACTGGCCGGGCAGTCCTCTCGACTGGCTCAGCCATCGTGGTGTTCCTCCAGGTAGGCGACGATGTCGTCGGACTCGTACATCGTCACGCCGCGTTGCCGATCGACGAGGAACGGAATCTGGTCGTCGCCACCGAGTGTCCGGAGTTGATCGTGGGTCTGTTCGTTGCGCGTTTCGCCGGCGGCAGAGCGGGGGTTGTGGACGACGTACGAGACGCCGAGATCGGTCAGCGTCTGGCGTACCGTCGCCGAGTAGCGACATCCCTCTGCCTGGTGGAGTTCGAGCATTGGCGTTTCCTGAAGGGCCGGTCGCCGCCGGCGGTCAGGCGTGGGCGTGTGCCCGTTCGTGGACGGCCGCCGTTATCGCCTCGAGATCGATATCGCCATCGTGCTCGTCTTTGTCCCAGATCAGGTCGTCGTCAGCGTGGACCTTGAACACACCACCGTGGCCTGGCTGGAGCCGCACGCCATCCAGGTCACGACCGAACTCGTCGAGCAACGTCTCTTGCGTCTCGACGGCGTACTCGCGCAGGCCACAGGGCACACAGTACTCGATGGTGACTTCCGTCATTGCAGTTCGACCGAGGAGCGCCCGGGGGATAAATATCAGGTTTATGTTATGATATGGGGTTTCGTCTGCGTAACCGTGGTTTCGTTTGTATACGACGTATCTTCGAGGAACTACTTTCCGTCCGGACGTACAAACGAACGGTATGAGCGATTCCGCGGACGTTCCGGAAGACGAATGCCTGGCAGTGTGGTGTGCGGGCGATGACTGGTGTGCGGTGACGTGTACGATCGACGTGATCGGGAAGAAATGGCACCCGGTCATCGTTCACCGACTGCTACGACACGACGCACTCCGATTCAACGAACTCAGCGACGAAGTCGGCGCGATCACGAACAAGATGCTCTCGCAGAGCCTCGAAGACCTCGAGGAGAACGGCCTGGTCGACCGCGAGATCGTGCGTGAGAAGCCCGTCGCTGTCGAATACTCGCTCACCGAGCGTGGACGGTCACTCGAACCAGTGATCGACTCGCTCGAGGAGTGGGGCAAAACGTACCTGCGCCCGGCCGAGGGCGAAGAGGACGCGGCTTGCTGACCGGAGCCGAACGCCAGCGACGACGGACGCTTCCCCGGGCCGACGTGGCAGTGTTCGTGGGATTACCGCCGACGACGCCTCCGTTCGTGCCTCGATGGAATCCCGAGTCTATGCTAAGAACCGCCGTTCACACGAGGACCGCGTTGAACGCCAACCCGACACCGATTCCGATGGTGACGACTGTGCTCACGTAGGCGACGAGCAACCGCCGGCTGAACAGTTTGTTCAGCATGACGAGGTTGGGCAGACTCACGCCGACGGTCCCGACGAGCAGTGCCAGCACCGTTCCGATGGGGATTCCCTTGCTCGCGAGTGACGCAGCCACCGGCAGCATCGCGGAGAGGCTGAAGTACATCGGGACGCCGGCGAGGACGGCCAGCGGGACTGCGACTGGATTCGATGGCCCTAGCAAGGACTGGAGCCACGACACGGGGACGACAGCGTGGATGAGCGCCGCTGCGACCATCCCCAGCGTGACGTAGGGAAGCATCTCGCGCAGGAACGACCAGGCGTGGCCTGCCGCTGCTCGGCCGTGCTCCCGGTGGGGTCGTTCCGGACTCGCGACGGCCCCGTTCGTTCCGCCGTCGGCCATCGCCGGCGAATCAGGGCTGACCGACGCGATGCCGTCGACCCTGACGTGCTCCTCGAATGCCAGCAACCGGCCGATTACCAGTCCACCGGCAACTGCGGCGACGTACATGACGAGGACGTAGAGGCCCGCGACGCGGAGGCCGAACAACCCGACGAGGAGCGGCACCGCGATCTCGTTGACGAGCGGTGAGGCCAGCAGGAACGAGAACACGATGCCCAGCGGCGCACGGGCCTGCAGCAGGCCCGCGACCAGCGGGATGCTCGAACACGAGCAGAACGGCGTCACTGCGCCGAGGCCCGCGGCTGCGAGGTTACCGCTCCCTTCGTCACGCTGTTCGAGCGCCTCTCGAACGCGCCCCGGCGACGCGTACTCCTGGACGAGGCCGACGAGGAACGATGCCAGCACGAACAGCGGTACGATCGTCGCGAACAGCCAGGCGAAGTACCGGGCCGAATCCAGGAGGTCGGCCCGCAGCGTCAGCGGCACTGCTGCGATCTCCGGTGTCATGACGACGGAGTCTGCCCGTCAGAGGCCTCGAACGCCGCAGCGAGTTCCTCGAATAGCGTGCGTGCGTCGTCGATCCGGTCTGGGTCGAGGTCGACGTCGAGCTTCGCGGTGAGGTCAGCCATGGTCCGCTCGCCGCGCTGGTAGGCAGCGACGTCGTCGCGGGTGAGGCTGGTCCGGTCGAGGACACTCTGTGCCTCCCCGCTCGCGTCGCAGCGACACCCGACGTCGTCGGTTCCGTATCGGTCTTCGAGGCGACTCCACAGGCGGTCCAGTACGGACTGGTTCGTATCGGTCGGCATGCACGTCGTCGTGACGCCCGCTACCCCTGTCTGTTCATCTCCCCTCATCTCGGGAGGATTCAGGACGGTCGGTTCGCAGGTTACCGTACGACCGGCGAGTACGGACGGCAGTCACGCCGACGCGAGCAACTCCGAGAGCAGATTTCGCTCTGCCCGACGGAGGTGTTCTGCGACCGTCGATGGGTCCAGGTCGAGTTCTTCAGCCACCTCCTCCGTCGAGACGTTCCGGGGGACATCGAAGTATCCGAGACCGAAGGCCGTTTCGAGGATCTCGAGCTGGCGGTCGGTCAGTGTATCGAGTGCTGTCGTCGGCCCCGTGTAGTCCGAGATACGTTGCAGGACCACGCTCATCCCCGCGTCGTCGTAGGCATCGACCCCCTGTGCGATGTCGTCCTGTTCGCCGACGAGCGTCACCTCGACGCCACCCTCGCCGACCTGGATGTCGCGGCTCGAGATACCCAGTGTCCGCATGGGACGGACCTCGCCGTCGACGTCGGGGACCACTTTACAGAGGTAGACAACCTTCTCCGTCGCCCCCGAGAGTTGCTCGTACCACTCTAGCCGGTCGACCTGTGCGAGGTCGTCACCGATCTCAGACTCGACGGTTACGACGAACAGGCAGCCGTCACCGTAGCAGACGAGTTCGGAGAGGTCTCTGAGCCCGGCCGCCCGGATGTGCGAGACGAACCCCTCCAGTCCGAGCTTCTCGAACTCCGTCTGCGGTACCTGGATGACTGCTTCACGCATTCGTGACTCCCTCCACGTCTCGTACTGGGGATTTACGCTCCCCTGGAAAATAGTTCTCGCCCCAGATGTGGGGCTGGTTTATGCCGTCGACATGGGGCCTCGAGGGCATCGCGACGATCGCCAGCATGGACTTCACGCTCCGGTCGACACGTCCCCGCCGTACCGGGTGAGCACTCGGGAGATGACGTCCCGTTCGGCCCGCCGGAGCAGCACAGACGCGGTGCTCTCTGCACACCCCAGCGTCTCTGCGACGTCGTCGAGTGTTCCCTCACGGGGAACCTCGTAGTAGCCGAGTCGTAGTGCCGTGCTGGCGGCCGCTAGCTGGCGGTCGGTGAGGGTACCGGCGAGGGTTCCACCACGCCGGTCGTAGGTTCCGATCTCGTCGACCGTCACGTCGACCGCCGGGGGTACGTTCTCGAGCGTGTCGTGGATATCGCCGCCATCGCCGACGATCGTCATCTCCATGGTGGCCTCGTCGTCGAACCGGATCGGTGGCACCACAATCAACTGGCGGTCGGCGAAGGCGTCACGCCACGCTCGCGTTTCCGGACGCGTCTCCTCGCATACCCAGACGTGTGCGGCGTCGTCGTCGATGGGGGTGATTCGACAGTCGACGACCGTCTCCACCCCGCGTACCGCCGCCCGATACCGCTCCAGGTCCGCCTCGACGTAGTACAGCGCGTACTCGATCCCCTCGTCGGGACGGACGCGCCAGGCGAGCATCTCCTCGTACCTGACGGCGTCCCCCTCGCGGATGAACGCCTGTATCGGATGCAGCAGTCGGTCCGGCAGGTGGAGTCGCAGGTCGAGGTACTTCATGACACACAGGTGGACTACCACCTCGGATATAAAAAGGAGCTAGGAGGTTCGCCGTGATATCGAACACGTCGGCGTTCGAACACTCACCCATGACCGGACAGAGTTCGGCCGCCGAAGGTACCACGTCCCCTCCGACTCCGGACGGGGTCCCGTTCCTCGGGAACGGACTCGCGTTCTCCCGGAATCCGGTCGGAGCGATAGAGGAGTGGGCGTCGCTCGGCGACATCGTACGTCTCGAAATCCCGGGACGGACGATGTACCTCGTCACGGGGCCGGGGCCGATCGAGCAGATCCTCGTCGCTGACCACGAGACGTTCACGATCAGTCCCGCCCAGCGCGAGACGTTCCGCGGGATCGAGGACCACGCCGTGACGACGACGACGGGCGAGCGATGGGAGCGACTGCGCAGGGCGTTGCGCCCGGCGTTCACCCGCGATGCGATCCAGCGATACGCCGACCGAATCGTGGAGACGACGACGACCTACGTCGACGAGTGGGAGGACGGCGAGCGCATCGACCTCTACCGGGAGATGCGGTTCCTGTCGGTGAACGTTCTCGCCGACGCGATGCTCGACGTGGATATCCGTGGACGGGAGGAGGTCGTCATGGACGCCGCCGACGCACTCGTCGACCGGGCGAATCTCCGCAGACCCGGCCAGTTGCTCCCCGACTGGATTCCGACGCCGACCGACCGCCGGTTCGAGCGAACGGTGACCGAACTCGATGCGTACGTCGACGAACTCATCTCCGAACGCCGGACGACCGGGCTCGGTGACGACGTCTGTTCGGTACTGCTCGACGCGCACGATGCGGGTGACATCTCCCTCGACGAGGTTCGCCACAACGTGGTTGCGATGCTTCTCGCGGGGCACGATTCCCCGTCGGTCGCACTCACCCACGCCGTGCGGTTGCTCGACGGCCATCCCGACGTGCGGGCCGCGCTCGTCGACGAGTCGCACGACGTCGTTGCCAGTGACCGGCCGACCGGTGAGTCCTCCGCTGCCCTCGAGCGCACCCGGAACGTGGTGTCCGAGACGCTCCGGCTGTATCCCCCGACGCTCGGCGTGACCCGCCAGGCGACCGAAGCGGTGACCCTCGACGGGCACGAACTCCCGGCCGGAGCACAGGTCCTGTGTCCGCAGTGGCCGGTCCACCGCGACGAACGGTTCTGGGACGACCCGACGGCGTTCGTTCCATCTCGGTGGCAGCAGCCGAGTGACCGCCCCGAGTACGCGTACTTCCCGTTCAGTGGCGGTCCCCGCAACTGCGTCGGCGCGCCGTTCGCCCGACAGGAGTTGACGCTGGTACTGGCGACGATGCTCGACACCGTCGAGCTGGACGTCTCGGTGGACGGCCCGCTGACCTTCACGCCGTCGCTCCAGCTCAGGCCCGAACCGGACATCGACGCGACCGTCACTCGGCGGTAGTCGATGCGTCGGAACTGGACTCTCGAACCGGCTGCTGCTTCGACGTCCGGTCTGTGCAGCACGCGACTGGAGTCTGGGTAGCTGCTGTCAGTCGTGGCGTGCTGCATGGAGAGGCCGTAGTCAGCAAGCCGTCGACGTTCGTTTCACGCCCTCGATGGTGAGAATGCCGTTAGATAAGTGTGCGACTGTACAGGAGAAGCACAAAGTATACGCGAGGGGGTAGTCAGGCATCCAACTATGCAGGGGCGCTTCGAGCGCATGGATTCCTCGCGCTGGCTGGTGGAGTGGTTGTTCTGGGGATTCGTCGCCATACTCCTGGGTCTCGACCTGCTACTCCTGGTCGCCGCGCCGTCCGATGGGAGCGCAGGGGGTCTTCGAGTGCTACTCGCGGTCGGTGCAGGCCTGATAGTGCCGCTCGCCGTGATTCTCGGGGTCGTAATCAGACCAGCCTACGCGGTCGGGGGTCTCGTGGCGGTGCCCCTGGTCGTCGCGTATGTCGTGTCGGGCCTGTTGCTCCCGTGGAACCAGCTTGCGTTCTACACGGGCCAGCGCGTACTCGAGACGGTACTGGTCGTCCCGGCACTCGGCGACCAGCTCGCGACCGTCTTCTTCGGCGGTCATACACTGTCCCGGCAGTCACACCAACTCGCGTTTCGCTACCACTACACCATCGTCGGCATCGGATTGGTCGGTCTCGTCGTCGCTCTCGGAGCAGGTGTCTATAGCTACTCCACTACTCGAGAATCCGGGGAGTGAGTCGTGTAAACTCGTCATCGCAGGGACGGGGAACGGACAAACCGTTCATGTTCGGCTGAGCAAGGAGTATAGCCCAACTGTGACAATTATCCCAATTACTGATAGAAACGCAAGTGTGAAAGGACTACGCCACTCCAACGGGATTGCGAATGAGAGAGTAAGAACCGCCAGTATTCCAACCAGTGCGGACCCAATGCCATTGATTACGTCTACCCAGGGCACCGAGTCGTTTTCCACCATACAATCATAATTTTCCTGCCTTAATATATGTGTTATGTTGGGGTTTTGATGATTTGTTACAGCACGGATAAACTATCTACATTGACATCCTGCCCGCCCTGAACGGCGGGGCTCTCTCCTCGACGTTCCGTATCCAATGCACCGTTCGATACACGCATCCCCTGCCTGTGACACCGTGGCCGGAAAGACCGTGTGACCCATCCGCGCTCTATTCAGCACGGTCGCCGAGATATGTCACCGATTGTGGGTTTCATCGACGTTTCACCGAAGACCCTCGGCAATGCGTTCGACTGGACGTTACACTCGTGAGATGCGGACAGGGCGAGTGTTACTCAGGTTGACACGAGAGGTTATATCCGCCTCTGAACGATGCGTATCTTTATCAGTGGTCAAGGCGAATATCCCGAGGCTTGACCTCGGGGATGAAGCCGACAACTCGTGATACAAACCATTAAGTCGAAACATTCCTAATCAAGAGACAGCGATGGAATACAGTCACCGTTACCACGCCTACCCGACACAAGAGGTAGCGGCTGAACTGGAACACCATCTCGACGTTCATCGCCAACTCTACAACCACCTCCGCTGGGACTACACGAACAGTCCCGAGGGCGGCAAGCCGAGCGAGTACGACCAGAACAACAAACTCCCCAACTGGAAACGCAAGTGGCCTGTGTTCAGCGAGATACACTCGAAAGCCGCACAAGCCACTGTCGCACGCTTCCACCGCAACCTCTCGAACCTTCGCAAGAAGAAAGAGAAGGGATACAACGTTGGTTGGCTCAAGCGGCAAGCACCCAGTGAGTATCGAAGTGTGACGTACAACCAGTCTGGTTTCGACCTCGATGAAAAGAGGGGCCGAGACAGGTATGCGTACGTTCGCTTCAGCAAAATCGGGTGGGTCAAGATACGCTATCACCGCCCGATTCCCGACCGCGCCACCATCAAAGAGGTCACGTTCAAGAAGGAGACGACTGGCGAGTGGTTCGTCTCCTTCGGTCTGGAGACCGACGACGCCGACCTGCCTGAGAATCCCGACGTGGACTCGCTCGACCCGAGTAACAGCGTGGGTATTGACCTCGGCATTCTCAACTACATCCACACAAGTGATGGGAAGACCGTGGATTGGCTCGATCTCGAAGACGACTACGAGCGTCTTCGCTGTGAGCAACGGAAGTTGTCTCGCAAGGAGAACGGCTCGAACAACCACGAGAAACAACGCCGAGAAGTGGCAAAGGTCACGCGTCACATTCGTCGGAAAGTGCTGGACTACCAGCACAAACTCACGACGTGGCTCGCCGAGACGTATGACGCCGTGTTCGTGGAAGATTTGAACGTGAACGGGATGCTTCAGGGCGATGGGAACGCTCGTAACAAGCAAGATGCAGCATGGCGACAGTTCATCACACTCCTCGAATACAAGGCCGACCTGTACGGCACGCACGTCAAGCAGGTCGAAGCACGAGGTACCACGAAAGAGTGTGCGTCGTGTGGTGTGGAGACGGCGAAGCCCATCTGGGTCAGGGAACATTCGTGTCCGAGTTGTGGGTTCGAGACTGACAGGGATGCGAATGCAGCGATGAACATATTGAAACGCGGCTTTTCTGAACTAGGGCTGGGATGGCCCGAAGACACGCCCGTAGAGACTGTGACCACTACGGACGCCGCTGATTTCCAGCGTGTGTCTGCAAGTCACGTCGTGGAAACGGGAAGCCCCGGGGCTTGACCCCGAGGCGATTCACCTGGGTGCCCTGTTTCACCCACAGTATGTCAGTACGAGAGTTCCGTGACGAGGTTCCGAACTGGAAGGTCGGCGTCGGATCGGTCGTGGTGCTATTCGCAGCCAGCCTCGTATACGGTGTCATCGTCCGTGGCAGCGTCTTAGAGCTGATGATATGGTGGATCCAGATCCTCGAATTCGCGGCGGCCCTGTTCGTCATCTACCTCTTCTATCGGCTGGTCGTCGCTGTCGAGACCATCGCCAACGAGACGTGACCGTAGACGCAGGGCCAGTGGACAGAACTCGGATTTCGCGTCCGCGCCTGCGTTGCACCCCCGGGCTGAAGCACCTCCGCTCGGCGCAAAAGTCGTCGGGCTACGGCGCCGTTAGTCCGACCGCTCGGCCCCTTCTTCGGGCAGCAACTCGGTGGCGTCCGGCGAATCGGATGCGTCGTCGACGGAGACGCGTACCTCGGCTTCGGTTCGAACTCGAACCGTGTAGTCCCGGTATTCGAACGCGATCTCGACGGGGTTCTCTGGCGACGCCCTGTCCGACTGGACGAGTCTGTCCAGAGCCTCGGCATCGATGACCGTACCCAACGGCGGTGACAACTCCTCGGGTGGGACGCCCTCCTCCCGGGCCACTTCTCCGACGACGAGAAATGAGGCGGAGTCCGTCTTCATACCCTCAAATACGCACGGGTACCATTAAGTGTTCCCCCGGAAGTGCAAAAAGCACAGGAAATAGCCCCGCAAATTGCAAATTCCGCATCCAGGTTGGCGCGACGAGTACGGTCCCGTACCGGATAGGCGACCTGGCCACGCAGAACTGTGCATTCCACGAATCGGACGAAGATTCTTACAGTCGCGGGTGGTGGACTGGCACATGAGTTCAGTCTCGATGGACGAGGTGGACCGTGGAATCCTGTACGTCTTGCAGGAGGACGCACGCAACACACCATCGCCGACATCGCCGAGCACGTGGATGTCTCCGCCAGCACCGTTCGCAACCGCATCGAGCGCCTGGAGGAGACCGGCGTCATCGAGGGGTACTATCCGAAGATCAACTACGAGCTGGCGAACTACCCGTTGCACGTGCTATTCGTCTGCAGCGCCCCCGCCGACGAGCGGGAGGAACTCGCCGTGGGGGCGCTGGACCGCCACGGGGTGGTCGACGTCCGCGAGATGCTCACCAGCACCCGCAACATCTACGTCGAGGTCGTCGCCGTCGACACGCGGGACCTCACCGAGATCACCAACGACCTCGCCGCCATGGGATTCGAGATCGTCTCCTCCGAGATCGTCACCAACCACTACATCCGCCCCTGGGCCGAGTTCGAGTTCGACGAGAGCGAGTGACCCACCACGCGAGTGTTCAACCACACGACACGATTGCGATAATCACAATATATATATATATATATATATATGTTTTTCTGCGGATGAACCAGTTCCATGATTGCGATAATCACAACACTTTTTGGAGCCGGGGCCAGATGTCATGCTATACCGTGACATTGGGGCGTGGGAGGACTCGGTGTCCATCCCGCCGCCCCCAACGCGCCATGAGCATCACACCCATGAGCACCACAGACACACAGGGCTCGCTCGACGAACTGTTCGAGATACTCAGTCATCCGGTGAGACGGCGGATTCTGACGGCCCTCGCCCGAGCGAACCCCCGGGACGAAGCGGACGAGTCGTTTTCGCCTGACGATTTCGCCACCGAAGATGACCGCCTGGACGCGTTTCTGACGTCGCTCCACCACGTCCACCTCCCGAAGCTAGAGGAGACGGGGTTCATCAGGTGGGACCAGGAGACCGGGACGATCATCCGTGGCCCGCGCTACGACGAGATCGCGCCGCTCGTCGAGTTGATGATCACCCACGAGGACGAACTCCCCGGCGACTGGCCGTAGAATCGCTCTTTGACGGTCGTCGAACGCTCGCGGTAGCTTCTGTCTCTACAAACCGTGATCTCTCTTCGGGAATCTCCCCTGCTTCATCCCCATACTTATCAGAAGACCTGCAGAGAATCCCAGGTAGAGGAAGGCTGGAACCGAGCGGGACTTCATCGCGAACCCCGCAGGGACCAGGAGGAAGACACCGACCGCAAACATCAGCCACCACTTCGGCTGGACGAGAACCCGAACGCCGAGTGGAAGGAGTACGAAGCCGCACACGGGAGCGCCGAGCGGAACGAGGACCGGTTCGAAATCCACGAACGTCACTCCGACTGTTGCCACCCCTAGACTAAGCACGACGAGCAAGAGTCCGTGCCAGGACGGACTCCCCCAGAGGAGGAGTCCAGCGTGTTCCTCGTCTTCCGAGGACGTGTGCACGAATCGCCCTATAATGGTATTTATATCTCACGATGAGTATTGCTGGCTCCTACCGACAGAGGCCGAGGCTACGGACCGGACCGGCTCCGTCGAGGGAGAGACACCCCAGGCCGGTGGCTTCGGTGAGAAGTCGCTACGCCGTCCGTCGACGTCCTCCCCGTCCTGACCGGCGAGGATTCCCACAGCACTGCACCGGTGAGTTGGGACTGTTGCGGTTTGCAACACCCCGGAGTGGGCGGTTACAGGCTGTGCCGATCGGCCGGTGCTCCCGTCCCGCCGAGGGATTCGGAGAGACGTCTGCGGACCACACCTCGGTTGCGCCACAGAAGGGGTACCTGCTGCCGGGAACCGGGGACTCCCGATACTGTCCGTTCGAGTGGCCGGGTGGAACGCCCCGGTCGACGAACTCGAAGTGCCACAGGTGCACACTGTCGCTCGCACCCACCCCGTCGAGACCAGCATGCTGCATCCAGCGGGTGACGTCGGCGCCGTGGAAGAAACTGAATCCGGGTTATCACCATCCAGGCACGTGTCGTGGTCCTGCATCACCCGGTCCGAAAGACCCGAGTCAGTCGTGTCGACGAGGGTTCACGTATAAAAACAAACATTATTCGTCTGCCGGGGTTCTGTCAGATTCGTATCGGTGACATCGATCAGCTAGACACTCGGCTGTTCGGGAGTTTGACATCCTCCCCGCGCTAAAGCGCGAGGATTCCTCCGTTGGGGGGTTCGGCTACCGACCCACGGAGGCAACTTGCGGGTTCGTGCGCACTTCTTTGGGACTTTCATGAGGGTGTGGTTTCCCCGACCAATCGTGGTCGTCCCACTCGAATCGCACGGGCCGTGCCATCGGCCTGATTTCGCAACCGCTGTTTTCTCGAAGGAACGTCTCAGACGCCGTGAGGTCGGCGTGCCCCTCGAACCCACACGGACACGTCAGCGTATCTCCGTGGCGAACCGTCTCCTCGTGGTCGCCACACTCGGGACACATCTGACTCGTCCACGCTTCCGACTCGGCTTCAAGAGAGATTCCGTACTCCTCACAGACGCACGCGAGACGGTGGATGAACTTCTTGAACGCCCAGAAGTTGTGCGTCTTCTCGTTCACCCTGACCGACCAGTGCGTTTCCAGCACGTCGGTCAAGTCGCCCACGTACACCGTCGCCACGCCCTCGTCGTACAGCCGTTCAACGAGGTCGCGCACCAGCGCGTTCTGTGCGTGGTCACGACGCTTCGTCCGCTGTCGGTACAGCCGTCGAATCCGATTCGA